>NZ_JAXMOH010000016.1:0-47191 GCF_034670005.1 Thalassovita sp. | reverse complement strand
CCTGTTCTCTAATCTGCGCCATGCCCGCCATCTGATCCACGCCTGGCGCGAAGACTATAACTATCACCGCCCCCATACGAGCCTCGACGGGCTCACCCCGTGGGAATATCATCAACGGTCGAAAGAGAACCAAAACCTGAACAGAGCTAACTTATAATCGAGGACTCTCAGGGGAGCACGTCACTCGACACGAAAATCATCAAAGCTTGGTTTCCAACGAGAAGAAACCTCCCACACGTCGCATCGCGTTCCGTTGGTTGGAGGCAATTCCCAAGAAAACGATCCGTAAGTCTACGTTGGCACCCTTGCGACACCCAGCGCGCTGATGTAACTGCGAGCCAGATTTCAAAACTCATCAAATCATTGTTTTTATTGATTTAAATGGTGCCCGGGGGCGGAATCGAACCACCGACACGAGGATTTTCAATTAGCCTTGTGATCCGCACGCACTGCTTCAGGATCGCTCAACCCGTAACGTAGCCGATTGAAAAACTTGACCTTTGCGATTGGCAGATCGTCTCGCCCTGTCTCACGCCGGAGCATTCAAGCTCACCGCTCCTGCTACCCCAGTGATACCCACAGACGCCAAAGACCACTCGGGTATCTCGTTCCGGCACAAGTCGAAGCGAAACCCTGCAAGCCGTCTAGAGTTGTCCCTGACGCGGCTTGTCCGTCCATCTTATGATGGGCTTATGAAACGCAAACTCACCACCAAATTCATCGAGGGCCAGAAGCCCGATCCGTCGAAACGTCTCGATTTTCGGGACGAGATGATGCCGGGTCTTGTCCTGCGCATAAGCGCGTCCGGCACCAAGTCGTTCTGCCTACACAAACGCATCAACGGAAAAATGCGGCGACTGACTATCGGGCGGTTCCCCATCATATCACTGGCTGATGCGCGGAAGCGGGTGCAACAGGTTCTCTATGAAATCGAGACTGGGCACTTTGAGGAACGCACCGGCATTGCGTTCGAAACGAAGCCCACGCTGGGCGACGTGATCCCCGATTACATCGAGAAGCACGCAAAGGTTCACAACCGCGACTGGAAACGCAAGGAAGCCTTGCTGGCGAAGTTCACGACCCTTCACGGCAAGCGGATCGATGAGATCAAGCGCGCCGATGTCGTGAAAGCCTGTGACGTGATCCACAAATCCGCGCCGGTCAGCGCGAACCGGGCGCTGGCCCACCTCAAGCACTTGATGGGCTGGTGCGTCGAGCGCGGCATGATCGATGCCTCCCCCATCGCCGGGATGAAACCACTTTCCAAAGAACGGTCGCGCGAGCGCGTGCTGACCGACGATGAGCTGGGCGCGCTGTGGGCGGTCTGTGGCGACGAAGGCTATCCTTTCGGGGATTGCATGAAGCTCTTGATGCTCAGCGGCCAGAGACGTGCCGAGGTCGCTGAAATGCGCTGGCCAGAATTGGACCTCGAAAAACGACTTTGGATGCTGCCTTCATCGCGGGCTAAGAACGGCAGGCAACATACGGTGCCGATCACCGACGCGATGCTTGAGGTGTTGCGCAAGACGCCGAGGTTCTTCAATTCTGACTATGTGTTCACGACCACCGGCAAGTCGCCTGTATCGGGCTTCGGTCGCCTGAAGGATCGGCTCGACAAGGCGCTGCCCGAAGGCACGGAGCCGTGGATCATTCACGACTTGCGCCGCACGATGTCCACGAACATGGCGATGCTGGGCGTTCCACAGCCCGTGACCGAGGCGCTGCTTAACCACAAAACGGGTGTGGTCTCAGGCGTGGCCGCTATCTACAATGTCTATTCATATGCCGACGAAAAGCGCGAAGCTCTCGCTACATGGTCGGAACAAGTCATGAAATTGGTCAGGTCGAGAAATGACGCAACCGAAGCCCAAATTGCGAAAGCGTCAAGTTGATCTCCTGCTTCTCAGCATCATTCGCGCCTACGATCATCCCGACCGTAAAAGCGAGGAGGAGCGGCTTGCCGAAGCGCGCGAAGCTCTTTTCGGTGAAAAGCGAGGCCGTGGCCGCGTCGCTGCCTTCGATGACCTAGCACTTTTCAAGATTTTGGACGCGCATCGAAAGCGCGAACTTGATGGTCTTCGCCAAGCTATTGCCAAGGTGAACAAAGAGTTGCAGACGCCTGAGTGGGAGGCGGAAATCGCGCGTGATCCAAAGCCGCTTCGGGCAGCTGCTAGGGATTTTCGCAGTCTTGCCGGGTCCGCAGCCAGCGATGATGGCCTAGAAGATCGACTACGGCGCAAGGCCCGCGCGTCTTTGACCACACGGGATATGGCCGAGCTTGAGGCCCTGTTCGATCCAGACGCGCCACATACCCGCACGATCATCGCAGTTCTTGAATTGCTCGAAAGCCTCGGCGTTCAATCTGAAACGATCTGGGACGAAAACCCATAATTTGTATCCCGCGCTTCGCCCTGCCTCCGCTGCTAATCTGTGACGGCATGTAAAACAATGGGGCGCCCCTTCATCAACCGATGGAGGACCATCATGAAAATCGAAGACGGTCGGAAGACCTTGGCCACGCGCGACGACTTGAAGCGCCTCGGCATCAACGTGAGCAACACGACCCTGCTCCGGTGGGAGGCGCGTGGGCGCTTTCCAAGGCGCATAAGGATGGCCGGGACCAGCGTTGCATGGTTCGTGTCAGACCTTGAGGGCTGGCTCGCTGAACGCGATGCCGAGCGCGCTCGCACGCATTACGCCGAATACTGATCGGCGAACTCACCCAACAGCATCCACGGCCCAGCCACGCGCTTTCGCGTGCGCTTCGTGGTGTGCCTGCATGAAAGCTACGGAAATGAGAAACAATAGAATTACAGACAGATACTCGGCCCTGATGTCCGAAGGCGCAACTGAGCACCAAGTCGCGCGTGCTCAATCGCGGCTTCTTGAAAAAATATGGGACCGACCCAGGCATTCGAACCAGCCTCTGTTCGTCAATGTTTGCTTTCGAAAGAAAGGGACGAGCAAAATGCGTGACAGGTTCTTCGAACTCGGCAACTCCACCGCAATTCAGGCGATCCTCTTGCGCTACGACCGCCACAGTTTTGACCAGTACTTCGGTCCCAATGTCTATGCGCGTCCGAGCCGAAAAGTCGGCGGGGTCCTGATGACGCGGTTGGGTTGGTGCGACGTGGACAGGGCCGATCCTTTCGCCTTCGAACCAAAGCCAACTGTCGTCTGGCAAACCTCACCGGGGAACACGCAAGCTCTGTGGTTTTGGGACCGCCTGCATCCGCCATCAGAAGCTCAAGCGTTCTCAAAGGCGCTGGCGTATCGACATGGAGGCGACAAATGCGGCAACGCGCCCAACAAACTGCTGCGACTGCCGGGATCATTCAACCACAAGCCAGAGTATGACGCGCCGTTCATCCCGCTTTTGCATTTCGACCCGAAACCGATCACTGCCCGGCCACGTCCATTGACCGGAAAAGATGGTGTTTCGGTCGGGGACATTGAGCCGTTGGACATGAACCCCCACGCACATGATCGTCTTGCGGTTCTGAAGAAATACCGCTCGAAACTGGACACGTCCACTCGCCACCTAATCCGGCACGACGAGGTTTTGGCATCGGACCGTTCAGCACGGCGGTTTGCGATTGTGGCTGGCCTCTACGAAGCTGGGGCAACGCTGGACGAAATCGCCAGTGTCCTTTGGATCAGCCCCTATTTCCGGGAAAAGTATGGCGAAGACCTGAGCGCGCTGGAAACCGAAATCTCACGCATCATCGCACGAGTGGAGGCAGCGCAATGACGAAACGGCATCGCCCTCAAAACCACCGTCAGTCTCACCCCAAGACCACACCGCGCCCCCGGAAGCGGAACAGTCGCACCGCGAAATTCAACCCTCAGTCCACGTCAGGTGCAACTATTTCGACAATTTCGGCTGAGGCGCTTCAATCCAGAGTGTTCCCACCCCTTCGATATGCAGTGGAGGGCTATCTCGCCGAGGGGGTCACACTACTGGCGGGCAAGCCGAAAATCGGGAAGTCGTGGATGGCGCTGGACTTCGCTATGGCGGTCGCCACCGGAGATTTGGCGCTGGGAAGCGTCAGATGCCGCCAAGGCCCCGTCCTGTATTGCGCGCTGGAGGACAACCATCGCCGCCTAAAACGGCGCATGAGCCAGCTCTACGGCGATGTCGAGCATTGGCCACCGGGTTTGCACTTCGCCACGCAGGTCAGGCGTCTTGGCGACGGGCTTGTTGACGATTTGCGCGACTGGATTGAGGCACACCGCCCGAAACTCGTCATTATCGACACATTCGCCGGTGTGCGGCCACAGTCGCGGCGCGAGGGCTATGACGCCGATTATGCGGCCCTGTCGCCGTTGCAGGAAATGGCCGGTCAGATGGGTGTGGCGATCCTCGTCATCCACCACCTGCGTAAAATGCAAGGGGACGACCCGTTCGACATGATTTCTGGCACCACCGGGCTGACGGGGGCGGTTGACGCCGCCTTCGTCCTGCATCGCGGCAAGCAAGGCGTCACGCTCTACGGTCGGGGGCGTGAAATCGAGGAAATGGAACAGGCGGTCGAGTTTGTCGGCGGCATGTGGAAGGTGTTGGGCGATGCCGACGAGGTGCGCCGTTCGGATGAACGTAGCGCGATCCTTGAAGTCCTCGACGGGGCAGATGAGCCGATGGGTCCAAAGGAAATCGCCAATGCCTTGGGCTGGAAGACGGACAACGTGAAGCAGCTGCTGTTCAAGATGCACAAAGATGGCGAAATCCAAAAGCGCGGGCGCGGTCGATACTGCGCCGCTGACGAAACGTGACGAACGCAGTAACCTCGGTAACCTGATAACCAACGGCCAAGCCCAAGGTTACCGCGTTATCGAGGTTATCGCTGTTCATCGAATGAAACGGAAAACGGCTCAGGGCCGAAAATCTCGGCAGTCGATATGACCCCTCGTCTGCCCGCAGGGTGCGCGGCGTTAAAAAAAAACACCTTCCCCCCATCCCCCTGTGGTCGCCTTGTGACAGCGCCGCATCGGGCACCGCGCGGAGCGCCTCGGGCCGACCCGTTGACTATCTATCAGTCTGTCGGATGCGAGCCGGAGCCAAATAGTCGTGCCTTTTCATGCGGTCCGCATTCGCGCTGGGTTTCGGTATCGCGCGCCGGGTTCCACTCGGGTGGCAAACTGCTTGGGTGGAGGTGCTGGCGGTCATTCTTTCACCCACCCCTTGCGGTGAAAGTGGCGCAATACGATGGACCGGTTATAGAGCGGGAACCCAATCCAGAGTCCGTTGGCCGTCAGCAGGGACAGCAGCGCCCACAGCCACATGCCCTTGAATACATAGTATAGTGGACCAAAGATGAAGCACCATAGCCGGTGCCAAGTCCCGAGTATGACCTTGCTCTCGCCGTTGAAGGCCCAAGTCGCGCGTATCGTCATTTTTGTCTCCTTGCTTTCAGATTCGACGCAAGCGCAATAAGATCGCGGACCATCGCCCGTCAGGGTAATTCCCGTACCGTCGAGGGAGACCACAGGGGTAGCCCTGCCGACGCACCGCAATTGCACAACTTTCGAGACGGTTCAGGCGCGCTGGCCTCGCAACGCCCTTGAGCAGGCGCTGGAGCGGCGATATGTGCTTGCGCCCTCTCCATTCGGCGGAAGATACCGGGTCGACCCTCTGCGGCCTGCTCCGCTACTCTACGGGCGTATTCCCATCGGGTTCCCCCCTGTGGTCACCCTGCGCGGCGGCAAGCGTGCGCCAGACGCCCTGTAGCGGGCGCGGGATGGGTGGGCCGTGTTCTTAGGGGCGAGCGGGCTTTTTTGCGTGGATCACGCCCTAAAGCGTTTCGCCTCCGAGGCGCTGGCGTCCAAGCCGACACACGCATCCCCGCGACCATCTCGCGCGGGTCAAGCACGCCTCAGCGCGGCGCACAGCGCGCCAGCCGGGTTCGCGGAGGGATCACCATGCGCGAGGCACGACCCGGCACTCCTGGCTCAATACAACGCCGCCGCGCGCGCGTTTCGCTCTCGATACTCGGAGTTACTTGCAGGTCATGTCAGTTTCGCCCCAGCGCGCGGCGTAGGTCGCTCAGCGTCGATCTGAACGGATGCCGGGACATGCTCAGGTTCATTGGCAAGGGTGGCCCGTTCCTGATCAGCGTTTCCTCAAGGGACCACGGTTCGTCATGCTGCACGACCGAGATTGCCGCGTGCTCGGCGATCCAGTCCGTCAGTTTGTCCTCGTGGTGGCGATCCATCCTCACGCGGTTTCGCTTGTCGCGCCAGAAAGCCAGTTCAAGCTCCTGTTCGAGAAGGGCCGCGAGCGATAGGCGCAAGGTCGAGCTGCGCACGGTGCCCCGCAGGTGGTTGCGCCAAAGGCGGCTTTTCACGGGCGTCGGCGCACCTCGCCGCAATGGCCGCTCTTTCGGGGGCGCGATACCGATGTAGAGCAGATGCTTGCCGTCGCGCTGAATGCACTCTTCCCTTGGCACCAGAGGCAGGCGGTGGTCGAACCACCACCCATAGACGCCGTGCGTGACCGCGTGCTGGTCGATGAACTCCAAGACATGATCGGGCAGCAGGAGGGCTTCGGGCGACAGAACGGACCTCGCCTTGTCATATAGACTATGAGTCAACCACGAGGGCGCACGTCCCCCTGCCTCTTCCTGCATTCTTGAATGTCGCCAGTGACTTCGGACCTTCCGTGAGCTTAAGTCGAATATGACTTATAGTCTATGGCCGAAGGCGTGACCGCCATGCGCCATGCCGCGCATGTCAATTCAATCGCGCGTTTCGAGAAATATCCAGAGGATCAGGAGGGAGAAGGACCTTTCGCAAGAAGAGGTCGCCCATCGTGCGGACATTCACCAGACCTACCTGAGCGGGGTCGAAACCGGGAAGCGCAACCCGTCGATCTTGGTGGTCGAGCGCATCGCCAAGGCCCTCGGCGTAGACGTCTCGGAAATCTTCAAGCCGAACTAGGGATATCCCTGACACGCTATGGCCTTGCGTCTTATCGATCTGCATCAGCAACTTAGGAGATCGAAATGACCGACATCGTGACGCTCAAGGCCATCTGTGACGAACTCAAGATCGACCCGCGCGAGGCCCGTGAACGCCTGCGCGCCGCGGCCAGCGACGCCAAGGCCAACCCCGAACTGGCGAAGGCGAGGAAACCGCGCACCCCGTGGCAGTGGGTAAAGGGGTCCGCCGCCGAGAAGGAGGCTCGAAAGATTCTCGCTAAATGAACCGGAAAAAGTTGCAGTGTGAAGGGGCCGCCTCGCGCGGCCCTCAAGGTTTGGGTGGAACGGGGCGGCAGGCATCAGCGATTTGCGCGGGTAGAGGGCAGTCTTTGAGACCGTTCCGTACACCACAAGCCGCAACACGGCAGTATTACGCATCGTCCATAGATGATGGTGTGCCGGAGGAAGATCGGTTAAGAAGCTTTGAGGGCAACTAAGATCAATAATGCGGGGCTCGTTCTTGAAAGTGGTCGATATGGAAAAGCGGATCGAAAACTTAAGAAACTCGACTGTTTCTAGCCTTCTTTCTCCCGGTGACTTTGTAGACTGGACCGCCATAAGGAGTGAAATCTCAAGGCAAAAAGAGGTCATTGATGCCCTTCAACACTTTGTCGATGGAGGTGATTTCAGCCAAGAACACCTTTCTGCATTTCTTTCCGAGGTCCCTTCGTCATACCCTTTGCTGCTATCGCTATTAGCCTTCAATGCATCCGGCACCCAGATTGAGAAGTGGGGGTTACCGGACACCGTTCCAGCGACAAGCAAACAGCGCGAAAGACTCGCGCAAAACCTTGTCACTATCGGATTCTCAAACCTCTTTGAGGAAAATTCCAATGTTTTCGACCAATTGAGAATTGCGGAAGTTTATAAAGACAGTTTCAAGCGCCGCTTTCGTTCCGGAAATCAGTTCGAAAGAAGCATTGCGGGGCTTGTCAAACGCGCGCTCAGTGCTGTCAACGAGCAGACCGATCAAGAGCTGAGAAGCGCCGGACCGAGCATCCTGAGGCACACGTCGGTGTCGAGGTTTTTGGATTATGTCATCCTACAAGGCGAACGACCAATCGCAGGTGTGGCTACGGTCTTTCAACAACAATCAGGCGGGCGTCAGCAGCGGGAGTTGTCTGTCACTTATCCCAACCTGCAGAGCAATTTGCGGGAACTCGGAATCTCACTGGTACTCATTGCTGACGGTCCGGGCATACAGGACACCTCAAAACGCGCCCTTGAGGCTCTTTTTGAGGGCGTTCGCTTCCCAATGACAATCCAACAAGCCGAGCAGGGAGACCTAGCCGAAGCCCTCTTGGAGACACAAATCGAACCAGAAACAGCTCCTTTGGAAAGCGCCGCAGTAGATAGAATCATAATGTCCACGATGGAAGACCGTGGAGAAGTTCACGCTTCGGACCTGCCCCTCGGCTCAAGGGAGGCAAGCCTGTCGCTGGCACGTTTCGTGGAAACCAACCGGAATTTGAGCATTCAAATGTCTTCGGATGCATCGAAACTCGTATGGCAGGATTCCGATCTTGTATTGCAATCAAAAGAGTTAGATGCGTCATTCGATCCTGAAAAGGCGATCAAGATTTTCTCCAAAGCGGTTGACGCAGATATCACATCAATTCAACTCGTGGATGGCGATTGTGAAGCCGTTCTTTCGCTAGAAAGGTCCGCACCGTTCCCTAACTGGCTTTATATCAAGGCTGCAAACCAGGCATATGATAGTGAACTGTCTCTCCAAGTGACCTCGAAATCTATGGAATTAGCTCAAGATGCGCGGTTTTCTATTCTTATCACGCCTCAAGGACTAGAGAGCACCGAACTCAGCGAACATCGACGCCTACAAACGCTTAGAGCTGTTAGCATTGTAGTATTGTCACCGTCGCAACTTGCGCGGGCGAGCAAGTCGTCCGCTCCACGCGCATTTTTTGTTGATGAGTTGCTGCGGCAAGCAGACCTATCAAAGGTCAGCCCCTATGTCTTGTCTAATGCTACGCCTAGCCAAATGTTCTTTGGTCGAGATCAGGAAGCCGCCGCAACGATTGCCACGGTTGCTACAAACAGTGTCGCACTTCTTGGAAGTAGGCGGATTGGCAAGACATCGTTACTTCGGCGACTGCGTGATGATTTGAACGATGCGAACTTTTCCCCTTTCTTCGGAGATTGCCAAACTGTCCGTACATGGGGCGATTTCGCAAAACTTGCAAAGAGAGAGTGGAACGTTTCCATTCCAAACGATTTTTCTCCTAGCCATTTAGCCGATTTAGCTCTGCAACTTCAAAAGGGGTCTCAAGACCGCGTTGTCATATTGCTAGACGAGATCGATCAACTATTGCTTTGGGATATGCAGCACGACGAGAACTCGGTGCCAGAAGCATTCTTCAGAGCGTGCCGATCACTCTCACAGTCGGGAGATGCGCAGTTCATTTTCACCGGCGAGCGGGAAATCTCGAAGAAGATTTGGGATCCACAATCTCCACATTGGAATTTTTGCCGCCCGATCCAATTAACTCAACTTCCAAGAAAAGATGCGCTGGAACTACTGCTCTCGCCCCTTGGCGGACTTGGAATTGATCTTCCACAGCGTAGTGACACGGCAGACTTAGCTTGGCAATACACGAGCGGGCACCCCCAACTTATTCAATTTCTTGGAGATAGATTAATTCGTACTCTCGATATTGGCCGGTATAATGCCGCCTTTACTGTGGAGCCAAGTGACGTCGAGAGGGTGTGCTCTACATTCGAATATGCCGAGCATTATGTTACTACGTATCTGGGCCAAGCAAATCAATTGGAACGTGCTATCGCCTATCGGTTTGGCGAAGGCCCTCTAGAAAAATCTGATATCAGAGCAATGGTGAAAACGGACCTAGACCATTCCTCGGAGCCGGATTTTGAGACCGCGCTTCGAATGCTCCAGCTTTATGGAATTCTTGAGGTCGACGATAGCTTGTTTAGGTTAAGAGCAGAGTGGATGCCTAGAGCTCTAGAGTACTATGGAATGACTGCTCTGCCTGGCAGTAAATAGAAAGAAGTTTCAATGGTCTTTTACCAAGGTCCTATTCCCATCGGCGACGAGAGCTACGTCGAACGCGAAGCAGTCGGAAACGTTTCTAGTGAGTTGCTCAGTCAACGTTGGGTTTTGCTTCTTGGCCCGCGGCAACACGGGAAGACGACGGCTCTGATCCGAATTAAAAGAGCCATCTCAGACGCAGGAGTATCTTGCGTCTACATTGATCTACAGCAGCAACCACCCGTCGATAGCTATTCTGGCTTTGTGAATTGGTTTTCAAGAAGGATTGCTGAGCAACTTGGTACAACATTCGAACACAGTGAAGGTCTGGACGACCTGCAAACTGCGGTAAACCAAATTCTGCCAACTGGCACATCACGAATCGTTGTTCTCGTTGATGAAGCTTCAAATATCTCGCGCGATGATTGGCGGAATTCTTTTTTTGGGCAGTTGCGGGGTCTGTCTAGCGCAAGAGCTTTTGCTGCTGATACTGATGCCTCTAAACGGCTGACTTTTCTGTTTGCTGGCACCTTTCGCCCAGAGACCCTAATTGATGCAGCAAACTCCCCTTTCAATGTATGCGAAAAAATCGAAACAATCGATTTAACCATTGATGAGGTGCGCGGCCTCGCCGCGACCACACTTGGCGAAGTGCAGGGTGTTCAAGACGCCGCCGATGCTATTTTTGCTGCAGTCGGGGGCCAACCCTATCTTGTTCAGAGACTTTTGGGAAAGGCAATTGGCTCCGAGAACATGCTGACGGCCATTTCTCAGGCACTTGACGAACTCAAATCTGGTCAAACAGATCATATCGCTAACCTGTTTTCCCGATACCTAGCGGAAAGCAAACTCGCTGAACTGGTTTCGAGGCTGGCTGCTGACGGACAGTTGGCAAATTCACCTGCCGACCCGGATTATTCGTTTTTGTGTACTGGCGGCATCGCAAAAAGAAACGGTACGCAGATCGTGTTTCGAAACTCGATCTACGAAGAGGTTGCGCGAACTAGTCCGCAATTTGGCAACAACAACGCGGCAGTTGGACGAGCGCCAGTTTTCCCACTTCCGCCGACGAGCTTTAGCAAAGTCAACGATGTCCAACTCAGGGAGATTGCAGTTAGTGCGCAGCAAGGAGCCGTCGCATCGTACAACGGTGGCAGCAACCGGCTTGCTCTAGCAGGATACGGTTGTTCGATTGAGGCTATCTTGATTGATTACCTATCTGGGAAAACGGAACAAGAGCGAAGGACCGCAGGACAACACACCGGCTGTAACCTTAATCAGTGGGAGAACTATGGCGACGCGGCTAGCCTTCGGTTAGTTAACCTTGTAAAAATTGCAAACCGTCTTCTAGGCTCGAATGCGCAAGTACCTGACGCACTCCGGGACTGGCGAAATCTAATCCACCCGAGCGTCGCTACACAAAATTACATGAGCGATGAGGCGCTTGACCCTGAAGTTCGCGTGGCTGCAGCATCGCATGAAATCTTTCTTCGTGACCTGCCTAGCGGCCCGTAGCCTTACTAAAGGTCAGAGAAGCGGCTTCCCGGAAAAAGTGCTCTGGTCAAAGGTTGTTGGCGCTGAGCTTCATATGCGCTTCAATCTCATCGAGTGCTGGGATCGCGAAAACGCTACCCGTTTGATACCCAAGACCGATTCTATGTAGGATAGGCGCATTCCAGCCAGACGCAAGATATTGTTTTATTTAGGAAAAGTGGTGCCCGGGGGCGGAATCGAACCACCGACACGAGGATTTTCAATCCACTGCTCTACCCCTGAGCTACCCGGGCACGGGTGAACGTCTTGCGTTCGGGTGGAGGCGTTCTAGGCGAGGCGCGGGGGGGTGTCCAGAGGGATTTTGCAAAAAACCGGCAGCCGTGGACAGTTTTGTGTGCCCCATGCCGAAACCGGGTCTGTTGGTGGTATTCGAGGCCGGGAAACCGCCTTTAGGCGCGGTCGTGGCGGTGTTGCTCTGTTGCTGGCCGCCCGCAACAATCGTGGCCCGGCCTTCGGCAGGCCGCGATAGCGTGGACATGCCCCGCCTTGGGACTATGCGGTCAGGGTCTTTCGCAGGCCCTCTGTTCGATCTGGGCGGCGCGCTGGTAGACGGGTAACGAAGACCGCCTGTCGGGGGTCAGGAACCCGTGGATGTGTCTCCGGGGATGGGGAGCGTTGGTGGCATAGCCGCGCAACGGGCCGTACAGCCTGATTTGACGGTGCTGAACAAAATTCCGACCGTCGGCTTGTGGCGCCTGTTTCGATCAGCCACTGACCGGCCGGTTCGGCTGTGCGCGAAACCTTGACACCTCACAGGCAAACCCGGTCTCCCGGAGCCTTCGCCCGGTCAGTAATCTTTTTCGAAAAAGATACCGATGCCGCTATTGCCGTCGGAGCTGAGTGTGCCGCGTGCGGTCAGGGCCGGGTTGATCTGAAGGTTCAGGTTGATCTCGCTATTGCCTGCGCTATCGGCGGTGACCTCGGAATAGATATTGTCACTGATATACTTGCCCGCCCGCGCCTGGGTGGTGCCGTCATCGCTGGTGCTCACATCCAGATCGTCCAGCACCAGCCCCCGGCGCAGATTGCCGGCCAACCCGTCACCGCCATGGCCGCTGAGGGTGTTGATGGCGGCGGCAAGGCGCACCGCCTGCAGCGGTGAAATCGAGGTCACGCCATGGCCGAATAACAGTAGCGCCAAAATCTCGTCCTGCGGCAGGTTCGGGCTGGAGCTGAAGCTCAGATCGGGACTGCTGGCGGGGCCGTCTAAGGTGATAGCGACCTTGGTGCCGTCCGCGTCCGTCTCGGCGACAAAGCGGATATAGGGATCGAAGGCCCCCTGAAGCTGGATCAGACCTTCGCTCAACGACAACCGCTTGCCCAGAATATCCAGCCGCCCGCGGATCAGGTCGAAACGGCCCTGCGGAATGACATTGGCGGTGCTGCCGGTCAGGCGCAATTGGCCGCCCAGTTCGGCATCCAGCCCGCGGCCGCGGACAAATATCCGCGCCGGGGCGAGGATCGACAGGTCCAGACCATAGGCCGGACCGGAGCTGCTATCGCTGGCGGTTTCGATCAACCCGGCCCAGCGGCGCACCCGGCGGACCTCTGTCGGTTCGTTGCGGTGAACCAGACCGGGCAGGTTGGCATAGCGCGGGCCGGATGTGCTGGGCACCCGCAATTCTGTTTCCCCCAGCGTTAGCGTGCCGGTGACCTGGGCGCCGCCGCTCAATGGGCCGCTCAGCGCGACAGAGCCGTCCACGCTGGTGTTGTACAATGTCGGATCGGTGATCCGCAGGCCCATCAGCCGGGCGCTCAGATCGGCGGAATAGCCGGGGGTCAGCGCAATCGGCCCGGTCAGGGTCAGCGACCCGCCTGACGACAGGTTGGCCGCGAAATCGACAGAGGCGCGCGTCCCGTTCAATTGGAGGGTGCCCTGAATTGCCTCCAGTGCCAGCCGTTGATCGGGCAGGGCGAGCCGTGCATCGCTGATCCTGATCGCCCCGGAAAGCGCTGACAGGGACGGCGGGCCGTCAATGCGCAGATCGATCCGGGCCAGCCCGGCCAACTGGCGCGGGCGGATTTGCCGGTTGGCCAGCGCCAGCGGCGCGCTACCGGTCACATCCACGGTCATGCGGGCGGCGTCCTGTGCGATGCTGCCCCGGGCCGACAGCTGCGTGCCGCCCGGTCCGCTGGCGTCGGCTTCGACCTGCCAGTCGCCGCTTTGCCGGGTCGCCTGAATACTGGCGCGACCTTCGCCACCGATCCCGTCGATCACCCGTGCAAGATCCGTGATCCGGGCGTTGATTGCCACGTCCCCGGCATCGCTCTGAAGCTTTGCCGATCCGGTGATTTCGGCATGATCCGTGGCAATCCGCAGCGCCTCAATCGCGCTGCCATTCTCGTCGCGCCGGGCGCGGAGAGACAACGCTCCCTTGCCGTCCAGAAGCGGATCAAGCCGGTCTTCCGCCAGGGCAAGATCCTGGGTTTCGCCCGAGATCTCGATGTCGACACTGCCTGCCAGTGGCTGAATTTCACCTTTGATCGCGACCAGTGCGCTGCCGCCGAGGTCGCGGCCCGCCAACGCGGCAAACCGTGACAGGTCGCCGGTTTCAAGCCGCAGATCAGGGCTCAGCACGATGTTCAGCCCTTGTGTCAGGCCCGACAGGCGCAGATCGCCCGTGGCGCGATACTCTGTGCCGCTCAGCTCGATGCCGCTCAGTTGCAATGGCGCGTCTTCCGACCAGTCGAACCCGAACCCGCCGCGCAGATCCGATCCGATGGCCTGTGCCAATGCCGCATCGGCCAGCTGCAATCCTTCGGCGGTGAAATCAAGCTGACCGGTTACCTGTCCGAGACTGGCACCATCGCCGCGCAGCAATCGGCCATTGCCGGTCATCCGGGCGCTGTCCAGCTGCATGTCTTCGCGGTTCAGCCCGGCAACCCGGCCGGTCAGGCGCCAGCTGTCGTCGCGGTCGGCGTCGAAATTCAGCGTGAAACGCACGTCCTCTATGCGTGTTTCCGGACCCGATAGCGGCAACAGAACAGGACCGCCCTTAGGGGCTGCGATCTGGCCGTCAAACTGTAACAGTTCAGGCCAGCCCGCAGGCGACAAGCGCGCCTGTCCCTGCAACGCGATTGCATCGGCCTGTAGCGATAGCTGGTCCAACTGCAATGCGCCATCTGCCCGCCGCAAACCATCGGTGTTCAAGCGGATATCAGACCCGAAGAAACTGCGATATTCGGGTGCGAAAAGCGGTGCCAGATCGCCGCCGATTTCAGCATGAAAAGCCATGTCGGCAGGCGCGTCGGCGCCGTCGGAGGTCTCGCCCGTCGGCTCCTGTGCCACGGATTTCACGCTGGCGGTGCCGGTCAGCCGAGGCTGGCCATCGGTGGCCAGCGTCAGATCTGCGGTGAAATCTTCGATCGGTCCGGCACCGGCGACTTTCATATCGACCGCGGGGGCACCGGGCAGGGTCAGCAGATTGGCGACGATCCCATCCTTGGGTTCGCTCAGCGTCAGGTCAATCGACAGGAACCGGGTGGCATTCGCAAAACCCGCCTGCAATTCCAGCGCGCTGCCGGCCACGTCCAGCCGTTCAATCGACAGTTCAGCCGATCCTTCGCCCGCCGCCAATTGCGCCGATCCGTTCAGCGTCAGTGTCAAGTCCTGACCCATGACCGCTTCGCCCAGGACAGCTTTGTCGATCGCCAGTTTGCCCAGATTGACCGAAACCGGCAAATCGGGCAGGGCAAATCCCGGTGCCTCGGCGCTGGGGAGCTGAGTTTCAGCCGGTAAAGGCAGCCGGTCAAAGCGGATTTCACCTGCCGTCAGTTCGTCGACTTCGAGATGCCCGCGCAGCAGCGCGGTGCGGCTCCAGATCAACGATACATCGTCAAGCGTGATCCAGATACCATCGGCATCCGAGATGCTGATCTGGTCGATGGTGGCATTCGAACTCAGCGCGCCGCGAAAGCCGGTGATATCCACCTCGGCCCCCGGGCTCGACAGGTTGTCTTCCAGCAAGGCTTCGAGATACCCGCGATCGTCACCCGTATCCTGTGCAAATACGGGCAGCGGTGCGATCAGCAGCAATGAAAGGATATAGCCGCGCATCAGAAAGCCTGCCCAATCCCGATATAGATTTGCACCCCGTCACCGGTATTGCCACCAACAGGCGTCGCCACGTCAAGTCGCAGCGGTCCGACCGTGGTGTCATAGCGCAACCCGATCCCGGACCCTGAATGCCAGTTTCCGGACCCGTTATAAAAGCTTTCAGCGCCGATATAACCTGTATCGGCAAAACCAACCACGCTGATTTTGTCCGACAGTTTTGCCCGCAGTTCGGCCGACAACCCGACAAAACTGCGCCCGCCGATACTGCCGCTGCCGACATCGACACCAAGCGATTGATACGGCTGCCCCCGCACGGTGCCGCCGCCGCCGGAGTAAAACAGATAGGTCGGTGACGCCTCGGACAGGGCAGGACCGGCGATAGATCCCAACTGAAGCCGCCCCGCCACGACCATCCGGCCAGCCGGGTCCAGACGGCGATAAATCCGGCTGTCCAAGGTCAACTGGGCCCCCGGGGCTTCGCCGTTCAGTCCGAAAAAAGGTGTCAAACCGGCATCGAGGTAATGGCCCGAACTGGGGTTGAGCGTATCGTCGCGCCGGTCCCAAACCAAGGATATTGGCAGCGCCGCCAAGGTGAAATTGCGCGGCCCGAACACATCATCGGTTTCGCTATAGGACAGTTCGATTTCAGCGCTACCCTGCAGATGGTCCGAAAAAATTCGCGTTGCGCCGATTGCGGCGCTTACGGCGTCGGACTGGTAATCCGGCTCATCAAGGCTTTCCAGATCGAAACGGACATAGCCCTTGGTATCCGCGCCATATACCGCCGGCCTTTCGAGCCGCGCTCCGAGCGTATAATCAACGCCACTGTTTTGCCCTTCGATCCCGGCGATTTCAGCATCGACCCGCAACCGTTCGGCCCCGCCTAGCAGATTGCGGTGCATCCAAAATCCCGACAATGTCAGCCCGTCGTAAGTCGATACCTCGACCCCGGCCCCGAAGCGGCGCGGCTTTTCATCGACAACAGCCACCCCGATATCCATCCGGTCGCCGGGTTTAAGCTGCTCGCCCTCGGTCACAGCGACGGACCGGAACGCGCCGGTGCGACGCAGTCGGTTGGCGACTTTCTTCAACTCGGCAGGGGAATAGATCGCGCCGGTATGCAGCCCGGCAATACGCCTGATCCGCTCGGCCCGCACCTTGCTGTCGCCCGACAGAACAAGGTCGCCAAACCGGACCTGCGGCCCCGGCGCAATGGCGATATTGGCGGCAAGCGTTTGGGCGGCATGATCTGCCACCAGTCGCTGTGCTGCGATCTCTGCCTTGGCGTGGCCAGCATCGCGCCAACCATCCACCGCGCTGCGTGCGGCATTGATCACCACCTCGGCGCGGGCGGGTTCGCCGCGCCGGAACCCTTCGGGCAATTGCGTACCCGCTGCCAGCGGAGAGATTTCGGTTGTGTCAAAACGGAACGGCTTGCCCGGGTCGATGCGGATTTTGATTTCTGTGATTTGTTTCGGTGGGTTCAGTGCCGGGATCAGGGCCGCTTCGCGCCCGTCGATGCGAATGCTGACGATGCCGGAATAATACCCTTGGGCATACAGCGTTTCGACCAGCCGCTGATAATCGGCCAGAGCGGTGGAAAACAGGTCCTGCGGATCGCTAACTTCTTCGCGTTGTGCGGTGCGCAACAACGAAGCGCCGCGCAACTGTTTCAGCAAGGTTTCGTTTTCCACCTCGCCATCAAGGGTGAATGTCACATCTTCCAAAGCCAGCGCCGGGACGGGCGCGGCCAGGACGGCGCAGAACAGAAGGGCAGCAAAATTTCGCAACGGATTCGCAATTGTTTAAGACAGCCAGTTCAACGCCAGAATAGGAGGTTTGCGCCGGGACCACCATCCATTGCCGGTGGGAAAACGTCCGGGTCCTTGCGGAAGGCGGAAAATTGCTGCCGGACTATGCGTTTGGTCCAAACCGAAAAGGCAGGTACCTCTTGGTGTGCCCGGCATAGTGAACCGATCTTCCATCTGTGCTAGGATCACGATCTGAAACGGGTGATCCAATGGACGACAAAACGACAGATAAACAATCCGATTCGCGCCGGGACTCGGTCTCGATGGTTGGGCCATATGCCCGAATCCGCATCATCGCCGCAGTTATCGTGTTCCTGTTTGTCATCGTCGTCATGATCGTGCGCGCACTGTCCGGCTGACGAAAATCCGCTCTGACCGCGGTTGGTGTTTGGCCAAATTGCCGGGCGGAACGAAGCGCGCTTTGTCCACTGGTGCCACCCGGCAATCCCTCTGTTATTCGTTCAGGCAGCCTGCCATCTCATCGGCCAGGCTGTCCAGCAGCGCGCCGTAATGCGCAGGGCCCGGGGGCAGGGCGGTCCCCAGCGGGTCTATCACCGCAGTCCGGGCCGCGCTGCCTTCGAAAACCGTTTTCACCAGTCCGGGGTTGAACTGCGGTTCGGAAAATACGCAGACCACGCCATGGTCGCTGATTTCCTGCCGGATCGCGGTGATCCGCGCTGGGCTGGGGGCGGTGGCGTCGCTCAGAGAAATCGCACCGCTTGCCGACAGGCCGAAGCGGGTTTCGAAATACTGGTAAGCATCGTGAAAAACCACGAAAGGCAGGCCTGAGACGGGGGCTAGTTTCGCTTCGATCCTGCCGATCCTGAGGTCCAGGTCGTCCTGCGCGGATTTGGCATTCTGCCGGTAGATGCCGGCATGTTCCGGGTCGGCCGCCGCCAACGCCTCGGCCATCGCTGCCAGCCAGGTTTTGCCGTTTTCGGGGTCGAGCCAGGCATGGGGATCGATGCCATAATGATCGTGTCCATGTTCATCATGATCTTCGTGCCCGTCTTCCTCCATGCCGTCATGTGCCTCAACCGCTGCGAAAACCGCAGTATCGCGGATATCGCGGCGGATCGTGCCATCCAGGTCGATCAGCGCCACGATATTGGCGTTGCCTGCCAGCTGTTCAAGCGGCCCTTCCAGCCAGGTCGTCATCGAATGACCGACCCAAAACACCAGATCGGCCTGTTCCAGCGCCCGCGCCTGCGAGGGTCGCAGGGCATAGCTGTGTGGCGACGCACCCGGATCAACAATCACTTCGGGTTCACCCAGATCGCCCATCACTTGCGCGACAAGCGATTGGACCGGCGCAATATCGGCGACCACTTTCGGCACCTCGGCAAAGGCGGTTTGGGCCAACAAAATCAACGGCAGCGCGGACAGGGGTTTCAGCATCTTACCTCCAAGCGTGTTATTGTATAACATAACGATGGGCCTTGTAGGTGGTATAATATAACATTACAAGCTGAAAAGCGGATCATTTGGGAAACAGCGCATGACGGCTTGGGGATTCGAAAAACACGACCATACGCATTGCATCGCAGACGGGGTCGAAGCAGTGGCAACGGCCTGTCAGGCCAGGGGGTTGCAACTGACCCCGGTGCGGCGGCGGGTGCAGGAAATCCTGTTGTCCGAACACCGGGCGATGGGGGCTTACGAAATTCTCGACACGCTTCGCGCCGAAGGGTTGGGGTCGCAGCCGCCGGTGGTCTACCGGGCGCTGGATTTTCTGGTCAAGCACGGGTTTGCCCATAAGGTCGAGCGGCTCAACGCCTTCACCGCCTGCAACCATCCCGGAGAAAGCCACACACCTGCTTTCCTGATTTGCCGCCAATGCGGCGCAGTGGTCGAAGCGGCGGCAGAACCGGCCAAGGGCGCTTTGGGCGCTGCGGCGGATCAGGTCGGGTTCGAAATCGAACAGACCGTGGTCGAAGCCGAAGGTCTGTGCCCGGCCTGCCGCAACAAAGGGCCCCGGAACGCATGACCCACCTGATCGAGATTTCTGACCTGTGCGTCCGGCAGGGCAATGTTCTGGCGCTGTCTCATGTCGATTTCCACATCGACAAAGGCGAAATCGTCACCGTTGTCGGTCCCAACGGATCGGGCAAATCGACGTTGATGAAAACCATTATCGGCGCTTTGAAACCGGTTTCGGGCCGGATCAGCCGCGCGGTTGGGCTGCGGATCGGTTATGTGCCGCAGGTTCTGCATATAGATCCGACGCTGCCGATGACGGTGGCGCGGTTTCTGGGGTTGCCAAAACGGGTGTCGCACGCTGCCGCCAAAGCGGCGCTGCACAAGGCCGGAGCGCATGATTTGGCCGACCGGCAGATGACGCGGCTGTCCGGCGGCCAGTTTCAGCGCGTATTGCTGGCGCGCGCATTGCTGGATAACCCCGACCTGCTGATCCTCGACGAAGCCACACAGGGGCTGGACCAACCCGGATCGGCGGCGTTTTACCGCCAGATCGAAGAGGTGCGGGCCGAACTGGGCTGTGCGGTGCTGATGGTCAGCCACGAATTGCATGTGGTGATGGCGGCCAGCGACCGGGTGGTTTGCCTGAACGGGCATGTCTGTTGTCACGGCACGCCGGATATCGTCGCATCGGCCCCGGAATACCGGGCGCTGTTCGGTTCTGGCACCGGTGGCGCTCTGGCGCTGTACCGCCATGATCATGACCATAGCCACGAAGGCGGCTGCGATCATGATCACGGCCATCCCCACGATCACGGCAACGAGGCTGCACAATGACCTTCCTGGACAATTTCATGACCCGCGCCACGCTGGCTGGACTGGGTGTCGCCCTGGCTGCCGCACCGCTGGGGTGTTTCGTGGTCTGGCGCAGGATGGCCTATTTCGGCGATGCCACTGCCCATGCCTCGATCCTCGGCGTGGCTTTGGCGCTCAGTTTCAATGTTTCGATCTTTGCCGGTGTTCTGGCCGTGGCGCTGATCATGGCGACCACCGTCAGCACGCTGAGCGGACGCGGCTATGCGATGGATACGCTGTTGGGGGTGATGGCGCATTCTGCGCTGGCCTTCGGGTTGGTGGCGGTGTCGTTCCTGCAGGGGGTGCGGATCGACCTGATGGCCTATCTGTTTGGCGATATCCTGGCCGTGGGGCGGGCCGATCTGGTGGTGATCTGGGGCGGTGCGGTTCTGGTTGTCGGGCTGGTCGCATGGCGCTGGTCGGCGCTGTTGACCGCGACGCTGAACCCCGATTTGGCCTATGCCAGCGGCATTGACCCAAAGCGCGAACAGATGGTGCTGACGCTGGCGCTGGCGCTGGTGGTGGCGGTGGCGATCAAGGTGGTCGGGGTGTTGCTGATCGCGGCGATGCTGATCGTGCCGCCCGCCGCCGCCCGTCCCTTTGCCCGCACACCCGAAGCGATGGCGGTGATCGCGGGGCTGATCGGGGCGGTGTCGGTGCTGGGCGGTTTGCAGGGCGCGTTGATCTTCGACACGCCGACCGGGCCGACCATCGTCTGCCTTGCGGCGCTGCTGTTTCTCGCCATCAGCCTTGGCGCCAATCTGCGCCACGCGCTGTCGGGGGCGGGGGAAAATTGACGCGGTTTCCGGCCCGGGTTCGCGGGCGGCAACCTGCCTTTCGCCGTGTCATTGCCCAACGTCTATTATGCGGACAAAGCGCTATTTCGCTGCGGTTGCGCCAAGGACTGCTTTCGGGAAATCTAGCCGGTCAAAAACGGTCGTTATTGACAGTGCCAAAAACGTATGAGTTTTGGCCAAACCTTCGTGCCTTGGCTGATCAAATTTATCTTCAAATGATCTCTAGCGCACTCTGAATCTCGCTCAGCGTGGCTGTGAAATCAGCGGCACTTGGCGCAAGGGCGATGGAAATATCGTGCTCGATGCCAGTTGCCGTATCCGTATAGGAAATTATGATTCCGGTTGCGGTTAGTGCCACACTTGAGGCGTCGAATTCCGCCCCGCCTGTGTTATAGAAGCGCAGCATATCGCCTTCGCCAACATCAAAATCGGTCACTGATGTATTGGTCGAGGTGCGGGTGAACTCGAAAACATCCGCCCCAAGATTGCCACTCAGAACGTCCGTGCCGATACCGCCGAAAATGGTGTCGTCGCCATTGCCACCAGAGATATGTTCGTTGGCATCCGATCCCCAGATCACGTCATTTCCTTCACCGCCATCAATAATCATGGAAACGCCTGAAAGGCTGTAGTCAGGGCTGGTCAGGTCGATGATGTCATCACCTCCCATACCACGGATTTCTTCGATGTTGGCAAAACGTGCGGTGCTTTCGTTGCCGACATAATCTTCTGTCAGAGCGATAGAACTGTGGAACCCGGAATAGGCATCATGCAAGAAAAATGCATCGCCTTCAGCGCTAAGCTGGGCGATGTCGGCATCCGCGCCACCATCGGTTACGGCCTCAATTCGCACTAATCCTTCAAGGTTGATACGCGCCTGAGTGCCGACTTGCGTGTCAGAGCTTACATTGTAAGCGACATAGCCAGCTGTGTGGTAGGTTGTTCCATGGAGTTGGACAATATCATTTCCAATCCCCCCGTTTAGGCCATCGCTACCAGCGTCATAGATTAGGATATCATCGCCGTCATTTCCAGAAATCAGATCATCCCCTGCCCCTCCTTCAAGCGTATCGGCACCGGCCCCTCCATCTAGAATGTCGTTTCCGCCCAACCCTCGAAAATAGACGCCCTCAGGAACCGGGCGGCCAACAACAAAAGGTAAGCCCGCAAGCCAGTCGTCGCCCTCGGTTGCAGTTATGTCGAAAGCTTCAAACCCGTTGAGACGAAACGAGACTACAGTTCCATCGCTCAGAGTAGCGCTCTCTTGGATAGAAGAATCCAGGCGCGTGAAGGATATGCTATTAACGGTCCGCCCGTCATGCAATGTGCCGGAATAATCCAGAACAAGGCGATCAATCCCGGCACCACCGCTCAGGTCGGAAAGTTGAGCAGCTCCGATGAAGGTATCGTCTCCGGCTCCCAGTTCACCTGACACGACTTCCACTCCAGACCATTCACTTCCGGCACCGATGCCAGAAATCAAATCGATAAAAATCGGATTGGTTGTGTCGGACAGGTCAAATTCCAGAGTGTCGGTGCCAGTACCGCCACGAACAACGTCTCCAAGGCCAATGAAACGTAGACGATCATCCCCTGCCCCTCCTTCAAGCGTATCGGCACCGGCCCCTCCATCTAGAATGTCGTTTCCGCCCAACCCTCGAAAATAGACGCCCTCAGGAACCGGGCGGCCAACAACAAAAGGTAAGCCCGCAAGCCAGTCGTCGCCCTCGGTTGCAGTTATGTCGAAAGCTTCAAACCCGTTGAGACGAAACGAGACTACAGTTCCATCGCTCAGAGTAGCGCTCTCTTGGATAGAAGAATCCAGGCGCGTGAAGGATATGCTATTAACGGTCCGCCCGTCATGCAATGTGCCGGAATAATCCAGAACAAGGCGATCAATCCCGGCACCACCGTTTAAGTCTGAAAGCTGGATTCGACCATGTACGGTGTCATCACCACCGCCGATAGTAATGGAAGCATTTTCATATACCGCGACGACGTAGTAATTTTCTGTTCCTGATTCCGAGAAAACTTCGTCACCAATATACCTAACCTCAAAGTTAAGATTCGTAGAATCGTCCGGAAAAACGTTGTTTAAAAAAATCTGATCAAATACATACTCAAAACCAGCTGTAACAAATAGCTGCGGAATGAAGCCGCTAATTGAGCGATCCACGATTTGGCCAATGAGGTTGTTTCCCAGGGCGCTTACAAGGTCTTCGACGGAATCTGGGGGAAGACCATAGGCTTGGTCGATGCCCCACTCTGCCAAATCCTGCATGTACGGAACCAGAACACCGGTTCTGAGGCTCTGAAAAATCGGATCAGCTGTTTCAACTAATAATTGGGTAAAAGCTTGATATGTGAAGCGTGTCTCAGCGTAGTTCCCTGGGACGATTGTCGATGTAAAGCGTTCCCAAAGAGAGACTTCGCCATCGAAATTGTAATCGTTAGGGTGGTAGTCACTGATCAGACCCAGGAACTGACCATAAGGACCGGCGCCTAGGTCACGATCAAAAATGCCAGCACCTATGACGATGCGTTCTCCAGCAGGAGCATCAGGGCGATCATAAATAGGTATCGTTACATAATCTGGCATAGGTTGCCCCATTGGAAACTTGCGACTTGTGCCGATGATCCTACCAGAAAACTCGTTGGAAGATACCCCGCGACCAGCTCAGCAGGACTTTTGACAAAAACCCCCTGACAATACCCATTCGGCAAAAACGGTCGTTTTTGTCACGAGCGGCCTAATCACCAAGATCATTGAAAATTCATGTGACACAAACCCTTGGCAAAACTCACCTTGATTTTGTCACGTTTTTGGCCGCGCACTTGAAGTGCGGACATTCGTGCAGCGCGCAGCATCCGTCAAAATGGGCTCGAAGCTGCCATTCGCTGCCAAGTCGCTGAAGGTCGCCTTTGGATCGGTGTTACTGATTACTCCCGATGTCCTGCCTCAATACGCCGTGCGCTGGGCCACCCGGTCGCCGTCTTCCAATCCCGAGGGCGGGTAAAGCACGATGGTGTCGCCCGCCGCGACGCCCTCGGCAATCGCGGCCTGCAAACCGTTATTGGCCGCGATCTTTACCTTGCGGGCCCAAGCGGTACCGCCATCGACGGTGAACACCGCCCAGTCCGTTCCCTGACGGAACAGCGCCCCGGCAGGCACGGTCACGGCGTTATCCGACGCCCAGGTCACCACCTGCACCTCGACCCGGAACCCATGACCCAAACCGGCGCGGTCCTCTGGCGGATCGGTAAACCGGATGGTGACGCGTACCCGCTGTTCTTCGACGCCAAGGGCCGAGACTTTGGTAAAGCCGCGCGGTTCGATCCGCGCCACAACGCCGTTCAACGGCCTGTCGCCGCCCCATTGGTCGATGATCACCTCATCGCCCGGTGCGATCTGCACCGCATCGGTGGACAGCATTTCCGCCACCACTTCCAGATCGTTCCGGATATCTCCGATTTCCAGAATCTGGGTGCCGGCGGGTAGGGTGGTTTCGGATCTTTGCAGAACCTGAAGGATGCGTCCCGAAATCGGCGCGAGAAGCGGAAAGAGTTCATCCTGACGCGTGTTGGACGACCCGTCCGGGCCCAGACCATCGAAATTCTGCAGCGCGGCCCGGGCGTTGTTCAGTTCTGCCACCCGCATGGAAATCGCCGCCCGCGCGGTGTCCAACGCGGCATTGGCCGCCCGCGCCGTGCGGGCGTCATTGTCCAGCGCGGCATGGCTGGCAATGTCGCTGTCATACAGTTTCTGCGTCCGCGCCAGATTGGCCTCGGCCAGATCGCGGTCGGCAAGGGCCTTGTTGACTGCCGCTTCGGCCACCCGCAGCGCGGCCTCGGCGGCGGTAACGTTGCCGCGGGCCTGTTCGCGCGATCGGGCATCCAATGCGGTTGGCGTTGTCGGCAACATCCGCGCCACCACGGTTTTTTGCGCGGTGACCTCGTCGCCCGGTTCGACCTCCAGCCGCAAAAGCCGCCCGGTGATCGGGGTTGAAACGGTGTAGGGGTCATGCACCTGTGTGCGGCCCTCCTCGTCGATGGTGACCCGCATCGGTGCTTCGGTAACGCTGCCCAGATCGACCAATGTAGGACGCGGCCAGAACGCATAGGTCAGCGCCCCGGTGACCGTCACCGCCGCCGCCAGGCTGATAAATCGGCGCGCATATGTCTTGCCTGCCATCGGTTCACTCCCGCGTTTTCAAAGCTTGGACCAGATCGATCCGGTCCAGATCACGTTTCACCAGCCATCCCGAGACCGCAGCCGACACCAGCACCGCGATCATCCCCCAGCCATAGCTTTGGGGGCTATAGATTGCCGGTATCTGGTAGATATCGGTACTGAAGCCTTTGACCATGAGATAGGTCAAACCATAGCCCGCCACGGATCCCAGCGGGATCGCCACCAGAGTCACCACCGCCAATTCGCCCAACAGGACGAAACTGGTTTCGCTGCGGGTGAACCCCATCACCCGCAGGCTGGCCAGATCGCGGGCGCGTTCGGCAAAGGCGATCCGGGCCGAATTGTAAACGATGCCGAACGTGATCACCGCCGCCACCGCCAGCATCACGAACCGGACCGATCCGGGGCCGGTATTCATGATCTCGACCAACGCATTGCGCACGTCTTGTTTCAACGACGCCCCGGCGATCCAGGGCATCCGCTTGATCTGTTCGAAAATCTGCTTGGTGTAGTCTTCATCAATCGTCAGATAGGCACCGGACACCTGTTGCGGTTCTTTCAGCGCCCGGGTCAGCGCCCCGATTTCCATGAAGGCGGGCGCGCCGGTCAGGGTTTGCGCGGTGCCGATTACCGGCAGCCGCAGAACCGGACGGCGGCCTTCGCGGATTTCGGCCTCGATCCAGTCGCCGGGACCGACATGCAGCTCCCCGGCCAGCGATTCCGAGATGATCAGCCCTTCGCGCCGCATGGATATCTGGTTGAAATCCTTCCCGATGACCCGGTTCAGAACCGGTGTTTCGGGCCGCCCTTCCAAAGCGCCGCGATAACTGTATGTCCCGTTGCGCAAAACCGCCGAGGCGACGCGGATCGGTTCGACATGGTCGATCCCGGGCATCCGGCCCAGTTCCAGCAAAGCCTTCGGGGGCTGATTGGCAACGAAAAACACCGTCATGTCCGACTGGTCCATCACGGTGAAACTCAGGTCGATGGTTTCCCGAAACCCCGCCATCATCGTCAGCGTCGCCACCGACAGCGCCAGCCCGGCGGCGATCCCGATCACCCCGCCCAGCATCCGGCCCGGGTAACGGCTCAGCCGTCGCAGCACCATGCGGCTGGGTTGATCCAGCCAGCGTTTCATCGCCCCGGCCAGATCGTAGCTGCGCGAATAATCCGGCGGGGCAGGCGGGCGCATCGCCACTGCCGGGGTCAGCCTGAACACCTTGCGCAGCACGAACAGGCTGCCGACCGAGGCGGTCAGGATCGAAGTGGCAAAACCGATCACGAAACTGCGCGGATCGACCGAAAAGACCAGAAAGGGAAACTTGTAATATTCCTGATACAGCACCGCCAGGGAATTGCCCGCCGCGACCCCGGCAACAGATCCGACAATCGCCCCCAGTACCGCGATCACCAGCACCAGTTTCAGATAATGAAAGCTGACTTCCCAAGACGAGTAGCCAAACGCCTTGAGCAACCCGATCTGTTCGCGTTCGGCCTGCACCATCCGCGAAATCACGATATAAAGCAGGAAAGCCGCCACCCCGAGGAAAATCGGCGGGATGCTTTTGGCAGTCACCCGAAGCCCGCGGATTTCTTCGCTGATGAACCGGTTTGAAAACAGATCGACCAGGCTATAGGCACCGACCGCGCCATAAGGGTCCAACAGTTGATCGGCGGCGTTGATCACGGATTGCGGATTGGTGCCTCGTGTCAGCGATATCAGCGCTTCGGAAAAGGCGCCTTGCATGTCATAGGCGGCACCAAGCGCGGCGCGGCGCATCCAGAACACGGCAAAACGGGTATCGTCCGGCACGATTTCCCCTGGCGCGGTGCTGTAAAGGAATTCGGGAGATTGCGCGAAACCGACGATGCGGAACTGCCGCTTGGCCCCGTTCATCGTGGCGACGATCCGGTCGCCCTGCACCAGTCCGCGCGCAGAGGCGAAACCTTCCAGCAGCACGATTTCGTCGCTATGGCCCTGATCTGGCAGGCGTCCTGCGGTCAGGTAGATGTCGTTCAGACGTGGCGTGCCGAAATCCGGCAGCGACAGCGCGCGGGCACGGACCGGCAATTCGCCCTTGGCCATGTCGATCAACGCCGCCCCAGCCACCCGGCTTTCTACTGCGGCAACACCGGGCAGCGCGGCCAGCCGGGCCACCATGCGTTCCGGTGCGCGGGTCACCGGGGCGAATACCTCGGCCAGACGATACCGGTCGTAATAGGTGCGCCGGGTCTCATCCAGCGTGTTGACCAGCCCGGTCATCATCACCAGCATCATCACGCCAAGCGCGATCACCAGCCCGATCGCCGCCGCCTGTCCCTTGATTCGGCCCAGATCGCGGATCAGTTTGCGATTCAGCGGGCTTACCATTCGATGTCTTCTGCCTTGAGCTTGGTGTCGTTCAGCACCACGTCTCGGATTGCCCCATCGGCGAAATGGATCACCCGGTCAGCCAGCTGCGCGGTGGCGGCGGCGTGGGTGACGATGATCACGGTGGTGCCCAGTTGTTCGTTCACATCTGTCAGCACTTTCAAAACGGCGCGGCCGGTGGTGCTGTCCAAAGCCCCGGTCGGTTCGTCACAAAACAGCACCGTTGGCCGTTTCGCCACCGCCCGGGCAATCGCAACCCGCTGCTGTTCGCCCCCCGACATTTCCGACGGGAAATGCGTTTCGCGCTTGTCCAGCCCGACCAGCGCCAGCGCTTCGGAGGCGGTCATCGGATCGCGGGCGATTTCGGTGACCAGTTCGACATTTTCGCGCGCATTCAGGCTGGGCATCAGGTTATAGAACTGAAACACGAACCCGACATGGTCGCGCCGGTAACGGGTCAGATCGGCATCGTCCATCGCCGACAGGTCACGGTCACGGAAATGCGCGGTGCCCGCACTGGCCCGGTCAAGCCCGCCAAGGATATTGAGAAGGGTGGATTTGCCACTGCCCGACGGACCCAGCAGCACCACGAATTCGCCGGTCGGAATCGTCAGATCCACCCCGCGCAGCGCATGCACGGCGGCGGTTCCTTCGCCGTAGACTTTGGTCAGGCCTTTGGCTGTGAAGGCGGGGTGCGATATCGGGGCTTGATCTGTCAAAACACTACTTGGGTTGAATTCACCTCAGGTTAGCCGAATAGCCGGGCGGGGCCAGTGAAAAAGCAGAAAATGGGGCGAATTGCCGGGGGGCGGCCGGGGATCAGGGCAGGATTTGCAGCCAGACCCAGACCGTCAGAATGCAAAGCCCGGTTGCGATCAGCACCGACGACGCCGCAATCCTGCGCCCGACGCCATAGATATTGGCGAAAAGGTAGGTGTTGACGCCGGGGGCCATCGCCGCGGTCAGCACCGCGGACCGCAGGTCACTGACCGGCAGGTCGAACGCCCGGCCCAGCCCGTAAACAATGCTGGGATGCAGCAGCAGGCTGACGGCGACAATATAGGCAATCATCTTGCCGTCGCCTTCGGGTTTATAGCGCACCAACAGCCCGCCCAGCCCGAACAGCGCGGCGGGCAGCGCGGCGCGTTTCATCAGGTCCACTGCCGCGCTGACCGGTTCGGGCAGCGCGATGCCGCCCAGATTGACGATGAAGCCCAAAGCGATGCCGACCACCAGCGCGTTGCGGAACATCGCGGTGCCCACGGTGCGTGCCACCCGCAGCGGTGACTGGCCGCGGGCGCGGACGATTTCCATCACCGTGATCCCGACCATATAGCAGAACGGCGCATGGATCGACACGATGGCGAAATTGCCCGCCAGCGCCTCTGTCCCGTAGGCGCGTTCAGTGATCGCCAGACCCAACAGGACCGAGTTGGAAAACAGCCCCACGAAGCCAATGGAAACGCTGTCTTCCCAGGGCCGTCCGAACAGGAACCGTGCCCCCAGCATGCCAGCAGTGAACCCGGAGGCCGCGCCAATATAGAAGGACAGCATCAGGGCGGGATGATAGCTGCGGCTCAAATCCAGCGTGGCAATGGCGGAAAACAGCAGACAGGGGATGGCGAAATTTTGTGCAAACTTCATCAGCCCGTCGATCTGCGCCGCGCTCAGGTAGCCGCGCCATGTCGCGAAATAGCCGAACCCGATCACCAGGAAGACCGGAAGGACGACGTTGAGAAGGTCTTGCATCGAACGGGCCTTTTGCGCGGGTGAACAGGGCGGGACGCCTCCGGCGGGAGTATTTCGGGCAAGATGAAAGGCTGTGCCGGTCCTAGACCTGATAGGAAATCGTCATGCCGTCAAAGGCCGGTGTGATATGGTCGGGAGTTTCGTCTTCGAGGGTCTGATAGTCCAGATCGATATGCATGTTGGTCAGCACAGCGCGGCGCGGCGCGACCTGAGCGATCCAGTCCAGCGACTGTTGCAGATGCGAATGTGTCGGATGCGGCGTGCGGCGCAACGCGTCCAGCACCCAGCAATCCAGATCCTGCAACACGTCCCAGGCATCGCCTTCGATTTCGACAACGTCCGGTAGATAGGCGAGATCGCCAATCCTGAACCCAAGCGCGTCGATCGAGCCGTGGCCGACCTCGAACGGGGTCAGGGTGATATCGCCACCCTTGCCGGTAATTGTGACATCGCCGTCGATCGTGTGCATATCCAGAATCGGGGGGTAGGGGCTGTCTTCTGGCTGGATGAAGGCATAGCCAAAGCGCGAATAAAGCGCGTTCTGGGTGTCGCCATCGGCCCAGACATTCAACCGTTTGCGGGTGTTGAACACGATCATGCGCAGATCGTCGATCCCGTGCACGTGATCGGCATGGGAATGGGTCCACAAAACCGCGTCGATCTCGCCGACTTCGGCATCGAGCAACTGCTGGCGCATATCCGGCGTGGTGTCGATCAGCACGGTGGTTTTGCCCGTTTCGGTAATCCGTTCGATCAGCATCGAACAGCGGCGGCGCCGGTTTTTCGGATTTTCCGGGTCGCAATCGCCCCAATGGCCGCCCAAACGCGGCACCCCGCCCGACGATCCGCAGCCCAGAATGGTAAAACGCAGCTCCGCCATTACACCACCGCCTTGTAAGCGGCCGCCTTGCTGAACAGGCGGTCGAAATTGGCCTGTGTCCGGGCGGCAAAGCTGGAATAGTCGAGGCCGAACACTTCGGCACCGATCACCGCGGTATGGACGGTATATCCCGGTTCATTGCGTTTGCCGCGGAACGGTTTGGGGGCCAGGTAGGGGCTGTCGGTTTCCACCAGCACCCGATCCACCGGGGCAGCGGCGAAAATATCGCGCACGTCCTGGCTTTTGGGGAAGGTGGCGATACCCGACATCGACAGGTAGAACCCCAGGTCCAGCGCGGTCTTGGCCAGATCAGGCCCGGAGGTGTAGCAATGCATCACGCAGGAAAACGCGCCGTTGCGGTGTTCGGCGGTCAGGATATCGGCCATGTCGGTATCGGCATCGCGCGAATGGATGATCAGCGGCAGGCCGGTGCGGCGCGCGGCTTCGATATGGATGGCGAGGCTTTGTTTCTGCATCTCGGCGCTGTCGGCGCTGTAATGATAATCCAGCCCGGTTTCACCGATCCCGACGAATTTCGGGTGCTGTGCCAGGGTTTCGAGTTCTTCCACCGTGGCCATCGGTTCGTCGGCGGCGCTCATCGGGTGGGTGCCTGCGGCATAGAAGACGGACCGATATTTTTCGGCGATGGCGCGCACCTGGGGTTCCAGCCGAAGCTTGGTGCAGATGGTCACCATGCGGGTCACGCCCGCCTCGATCGCGCGGGCGACCACGGCATCGCGTTCCTCGTCGAAATCGGGGAAATCGAGGTGGCAGTGGCTATCGGTGATCTGAATGGATTTGGTCATGAAGCTCTCGGGCAAGGTCACGCGGCAGCGGTTTTTTGAATCTTGAAAACCGTATCTAGGATGAGCGCGGCAGGGTCAAGGTTGACCGCCCGCCCATGCCGGGTTCGTGACCCGATCTCCTGCGCCAGATCGGCCCATGCCCGGCCTTTTTGCGGATTGGGGGCCAGCCGTTGCAGCAGCGCCGCTTCTCCTTGCACCGCCTCGGTGGCGGGGGGCGCACCGATCGCACCCGTACGGGCCAGCCGCGCCATTATTAGATCGTTCAGGCTGAACAGCAGGTCCAGCCGCGTTTCCGCCCCGCGCGCCGTCGCTGTCTGGGCAAGCTGCAACGCGCGGCCCCGGTCGAGCCGGGGCAGGCTGTCATAAAGACCGATGAGTTCGCGGTAGATGTCCAATCCCTTGAGGTTGAGCAGGCGCACGGCTTCGCCCACCGATCCGGCGGACAGTTCGGCCAGCGCCCTGGGGTCGGCAATGTCCTGCGCTCCGGCCTGTTCCAGCGCCAAGGCCATATCTTCGGGCTGCAGCGGGGACAGCCGCAATTCCCGGCAGCGCGACCGGATTGTCGGCAGCAGCCTTGAGGGCTGATGGCAGACCAGCAGCAGCGTGGTGTTTGCGGGCGGTTCTTCCAGAACCTTGAGCAGCGCATTGGCGGCCGAGACGTTCATTTCATCGGCGGCGTCCACGATCACCACCCGGCGGCCGCCATCGGCTGCACTGAGGCCGAAGAAATTTTTCAGTTTACGCACCTCGCCAACCAGAATTTCACTGGCCAGCCTGTCGCCCTTGTCGGTCGGTCCGCGTCGCAGCAGGAACAGCCCCGGTTCGGACCGCGCCTGTATCCGGTGCTCGATCGGATGATCGGCCGGGATCGCCAGGCTGACGGGCTTGGGCGGGGCACCAAACAGGCTGTCACCGGTATCGGGGGGTGTGGTCAGCAGGAACCGCGCGATATGCCAGGCCAGCGTGGCCTTGCCGACGCCCTTGGGGCCGGTGATCAGCCAGCCGTGATGCAAGCGGCCTGAATTATAGGCATCGAGAAACGCATTTTCCGCCCGTTTCTGACCGTACAGCACGCTGGTTTCGCGCGGGTGCGGCGCGCCTTCGATACGGTCGGGATCTGGAAGCTGTTCATCGGCCATGTCAAAGCCGCGCCTCGACCTGTTGCTGTACATCTGCCGCGACGGCGTCGATTGCGCGGGCGCCGTCGATGGTGAGGAAACGATCGGGGAATTCCTGTGCCAAGGCAAGGAAACCGGCGCGCATCTTTTCCTGCAAATCGGCGCCGAAGGCTTCGAACCGCACATCCTTGCCCTGACGCGACAATGCCCGGTCCAGCCCGGTGGCCGGGTCCATGTCGATCAGCACGGTCACGTCGGGTTCGCGCCCGATCATCAGCGCGTGCAACTGATCCACCACCGCGCGCAGATCGCCGCGACTGAGCCCCTGATACATCCGGGTGCTGTCGGCAAAGCGGTCACAGATGACGATCTTGCCCGCATCGAGAGCGGGTTGAATGGTACGTTCGAGGTGATCGCGCCGCGCCGCAGTGAACAGCAAAATCTCGGTTTCCGCCGACCAGCGGTCGGGATCGCCCTGCAGCACCAATGCGCGGATTTCCTCGGCCCCCGGGGACCCGCCAGGTTCGCGGGTCAATACCACGTCACGGCCCTTGGCGCGCAATGCGTCAGCCAGCAGGCGGGCCTGAGTGGATTTCCCGGACCCGTCAATGCCTTCGAAACTGATAAAGGTTCCGGTCCCGCTCAAGTGCCCTCGGGTCCTTCTTGCAACCGGTGCAGCAGCGTGATCGCCGCCGTTTTTATCCGGGTGAGGAATCCGCCCGCAGCGATATTGCGGTCGGCTACCAACGGAAATGCGGTTTCATCCAACCCTTCGGGTTTCAGGATCAGCTTGGCGATTTCCTGACCCTTGGCGATGGGGGCTTCAATCGGGCTATTGTAAACCACTTCGGCCCCGATGGCGTCGCCGCTCAGCACCGGCAGCAGCGCGTTCAGATCCTCGGACGCGGTCAGCCCGACACTGGATTCGCGCCCCATCCAGACATCGGCTTCGGCGATCACGGTTCCGGCTTTGGCGATCGGGCGGAGAGTAAATTGGCGAAAGGCCCAGTTGACGATAGACTCGGATTCCTCGGCCCGCGCCTTGGCGCTGTCGAGCCCTGAAATCACGAAAACAATGCGGCGGTCGCCTTGTTTCGCAGATCCGACCAGACCGTATCCGGCTTCCGAGGTATGGCCGGTCTTCATTCCGTCGGCCCCGATTCCCAGACCCAGCAGCGGATTGCGATTGTGCACATTCTGCGGCGCTCGGCCGTCAAAGGCGAATTCGCGTTCGGAAAACAGGGAATAATACTGCGGGAAATCCTGAATCAAGTGGGTTGCCAGCAGCGCCAGATCGCGGGTCGACATGCGATGACCGGCGGCGGGCCAGCCATTGGCATTGGCAAAGGTCGAATTGGTCATCCCCAGTTTCTGTGCCCGCTGGGTCAGGTAACGGGCAAATCCGGCTTCGGTCCCGTCCGGCGACAGCGCCTCTGCAATCACCACGCAGGCATCATTGCCCGACAGCACGATGATGCCGCGCAACAGGTCTTCGACCCGCACCCGGTCGGTGGTGTCCAGAAACATGGTCGATCCGCCATAGCTCATCGCATGTTGCGACACCGGCAGCTTTTCATCCAGCGTCAGCCGGCCATCGCCCAAGGCTTCGAACGCAACGTAAAGCGTCATCAGCTTGGACATTGATGCCGGCGGCAGCGGGGTATCGGCATCCTTGTTCAACAGAACTGTGCCGGTACTGAGATCCACCACAAAGGCAGATCTTGCATTGGTACTGAACGCCGCCACCGGCAGCGACAGCATCAGCACTGCCATACATGCGATCAAAACAGTTCGGATCAGGCCAAACATCCGGGTCCTCTTTCCAGTTGGATCAGTTGCTGACGGCGTAAGCGTCGGTGAAACCGCTCTTCTTGATCTGTTCCAGCAGCGCACCGCGTTCGGATGCCGATGTCGCCGGTCCGACCAATACCCGCCAATAGGTTTTGCCTTTCAGGCTGGATTCCTTGATCGTCGGAATCATGCCAGCGCGTTTCATTGTCGCCGCGGCGTTTTTGGCATTGGCTTCGACCGAGAAGATACCGATCTGCAAATACGGCTTGGACAGGGTTGACGCTTTCGGCTTGGGCGCCGGTTTTGGCGCCGCTGCGGGTGTTGCTGCCGGCTCGGCGGCTTCGGCCTTTGCGATGGCAGCACTGGCGGCGCTGACCGGGTCCAGCGGCTTGGATTCGATTTCGGCAGGCGCGGCCATGGCTTCGGGGGCGATTTCAGGGGCCGGAACCGGCGGTTCTTCGGCGACTTCTTCGCGGCGCAGTGCGGTCACGCTCAGTTCCACCGGTTTGCCCGCCAGCATGTTCAAGGCGGCAGCGGCATCCGACGACACCTGGAATCGCGGCCCGGGAATTTCCCGTTCGCGCCGGAACAGCGCGCCGATGACGAATTTGCCGTTGGCGTCGTTGCGGATGATCACCCGTTCGGGATCTGTCACATCGGGATGCGCCACCCAAACGCCACCCAGCGACGGCCGCCCGTCCCAGAGCCCGGCTTCGGATTTCTGAAACACCTCCGGCGCTTCGATATCGCGCTCGATCAGCTTGACCGACCGGGCAGGGGCCACATCGGCTTCGGCCTGGGGTTTTTTCTGAAACAGGTTGAAATTCGCACCGTCTTCACAGCCGCTCAGTCCAATGGCCAGACCGGCAATGACAAGTCCCTGTTTCAGACGGGTGAAATTCAATTCTCGATCAGTCATCAAGACCATATCCGTCTCTCGCCTTTTTCCCGCGCCGGGCGACCATTTGCCGGTTTTCCGGTCTGACTTCCTGGTCGGCGGCGCATACCTCGAGCGAAGCTTAACCGCAACTGCGCCACAAGGAAAGCAAATGGAACCCGGTCGGCGGATTTTCCCTTCCAAGAAGACTTTAAGAATCAATACGACCTGTTTACATCGGTCTGGTCGGAGGAGTGGCAGAGTGGTTGAATGCACCGGTCTTGAAAACCGACGTAGGTGAAAGTCTACCGTGGGTTCGAATCCCACCTCCTCCGCCATAATCCAATTTTGTTAAATTTGAATGGGCCGCTTTGAGTGACCTTTTTCTTTGTTTTTATTGTAATTATTCCGCGTGTAGCTTTTTGTTGAGTTTCTTTCGGTTTGATCTATTTTCGTTCCTTGAGTGGTATGAAATGTGGTGTGAATGCGATGGCCCTTTCTGGCAAGCTGACCAAGAAGCTGGTGGAGAATCTCGGCGCTGGACGCCATGGGGACGGCAACGGCTTGTATCTTGTTGTCGATCCATCCGGGGCGCGGCGCTGGATTGTGCGTGTGGTGGTCAAAGGCCAGAAGAATAAAAAGGGTGGTCCGCTGCGAACAGATTTTGGTTTGGGCAGCGCAGATCTTGTGACCCTTAATCAGGCACGTGAGCGTGCGCTCGAATACCGGCGCATGGCAAAACAAGGTCTGAACCCACGGTTCAATGCGCAACGGGAGGTGCCGACCTTCGAGGAGGTCGCTCAGCAGGTGCATATCGACCGCATGCCCACCTGGAAGAATGCCAAACATGGGCGGCAGTGGATCAACACTCTGCGCGACTACGCTTTCCCCAAGATCGGGCGCATGCCGATCGACAGCATTGGTCAGCCTGAGGTCATGATGTGTCTTGCACCGATCTGGACTGAGAAACACGAAACCGCCAGGCGATTGGCCCAGCGGATCAAGATCGTTCTGGATGTGGCGCGCTCCAAGGGGTTTCGTTCTGGGGAAAACCCCGTCACCGTGGTCAAGGACTCACATGCCCTGCCCAGGGTCAAGGCCAAGCCAAAGCACCACAAGGCGATGCGTTGGCAGGACGTGCCTTCCTTCTATGCCGATCTTCGCGGGCGTAAGGCGATGGCCGCGAAAGCTTTGATGTTCACCTGCCTGTCCGGATCACGCACTGGCGAAGTGCTGGGGATGCGCTGGGAGGAGATTGATTTCGATAACCAGCTATGGGTCTGTCCCGCTAACCGCATGAAGACTGGGGAAGAGCACCGGGTACCGCTTACGGAGGAGATGCTTTCGATCATTGAGCCGCTGAAGGCGATGCGGTCGGAATATGTGTTCGAAGGCCAGAAACGGCATCGACCTTTGTCCAACATGGCGATGCTGATGTTGTTGCGCCGCATGAATGCAGAAGGTTTGACCGTGCATGGGTTTAGATCGACGTTTCGGGATTGGGCGGCGGAGGTCGCAAACGTGCCGCGCGAGGTGGCCGAGAAAAGCCTGGCCCATGCAGTGGGCAATGACGTGGAACGGGCCTATGCCCGCTCCGACCTTCTGGAAAAGCGCCGTGCATTGATGAGCGATTGGTCTCAATACGTTGCATCCGGTCGTGCGGTGGAGACCGAGTAATGCACAGGGTGTCGATCAACGAACAGGAGCTGTTTTTTCTGGAACTCTTTCGCATCGCCCTGAGTGCTGAGACCCTCGAGGATAGGCTGACGGCGATCCGCAGCGTTAAGCATGAGGTGATTGCGGCACGGTTGAAGAGCTTGTCGGAAGGCAGGTCTTCGGGGTGGCAAGAAGACCCGGCAAACCGGGAACTCGTGGAATGGGTGGCGAAGACAGCCGGTGAGCGTGAAGACGGCATTTACGAGTTCTCGCGGGTCTCGAGGCGATATGAAGACAGGACCGAACGCAGGCTGAACGTTGCCGAGCATGTCGGAAAGATGATCGGTCTGTCGATCGAAGATGGAAAATTTGAAGGCGTTCAGACGGATAGCGGGATCCTGTACCAGCTCACCGAGGTCAGCAAGGAGCACAATATCAGGGGTGCGAAAGACAAGGATACGGTTCGAAAGAGCTGGGGCTGTTATCGCGGCGTGGTTCATCTGGGGATGGCAATGGACTTTTGTGAGGATCTGTCCGCGTCTCCGGCCGAGGTGCTTCTTATGGCTGAGCATTTTCGCCGCAGGCTTTCACAAATGTGCCCGAAGGGTACTTCCACCCCCTATGTGTCGCCAGAAGAGCAAATTTCTTTTGTATATGAATCAAGTATTTACGGTCCCCGATTTCAAAATCGGGGACTGCCTTTCTACGTGAGCGGCTGAGCATCTGACCACTGCAAATTCAACGCAGTGGAAAGAACTTCAAAGATGCCCAAACTCTTCGAAGATGATCGCAGCTACCTGCTTGGCGATCCTGAACTCGACATCATCGGTGATCGTCAGAAACTGGCGCAGTGGCGCCATAAGATGAAAGGCCCGGCCTTCTACCGTCTGGGTCGCAAGATCATCTATCGCGGTTCTGATCTGAACGCCTGGTTGGCGGCCAACCGCGTTGATCCCGAGAAGCTGGGGTAACGACGATGGGCCGCTCCAAAATTGATCCGCAGGGCGCTGTTCGGGACATGTTTGGCGAAGCCCAGCAGGCGGATCCGCCGCCGCAAGTCGCTAAGCTCCAGAAGCGTAAGCCCGCGCGCAAGAAACGTCCTGACGTCACTGACGCGGCGTCCAAGTTCCTGACCGTGGATGAGGTTGCACAGCGCTATCGTGTTGGAAAGGCGACGGTGTGGCGCTGGGTGAAAAACGATCCTAACTTCCCTGAGCCGATCAAGCTTTCCGCCGGGACGAGCCGCTGGAGTGAGGAGCAACTCCGTACGTTTGAACGCCATGCCGCCAAGCGTAGCGTGAGCAAAGCCAAGGGCCAAGCAGGCGTCTCTGGTGCTAGGGTAGGCAAGGGAGCAGCCAAATGAGCCGCTCCTACAAGAACATCCGTCCGAAGAAGGATTGGGTATACACGACGGAAGGCCTTTCCAAGCTCTACAGAGTATCCCCCAACACGGTGTCGAACTGGGTGAAGGACGGCTTGCGGAGATCCGACAACGGCGTTCCCTACATGTTCAATGGCGCTGAAGTGAAGCGTTTCCATGAGCACCGGCGTGCAGAGAGCAATGTCAAATTGCGTCTTGGTCAGTTCAAATGCTTCTCCTGCAAAGGGCGGGTGTTTCCGGATCCCCAATCCCTCAGCCAAGTCTGTTCGAAGGATGGAAAATTCAGCATCTGGGGCTTGTGTCCTGACTGCGGTGGTGCGCTTTCGAAGCGAGTGACTGAGACGGATCACGACAGGATAATGAACTGCGTCGATACCAATACGAGCTTGGCCTCGTTAGACGAAGGAAACGAGCAAATCCTAGTTGGTATTGGGAAGGAGCGCCATACTGACTCTCAGGTCCTGAACAAAGTGAATGACCGCATCCTGCATGAGTGGCTTCAGTTCGCAGGTTGCTGGGATCAGAAAACCATCTCGGCCAAGCTGGCGACTATCCGGTTGTTTGAGGATTTTTGCGGTGGAAAGGCCTTTTCGAAGCTCAGCAAGGAGGATGTCGTCGGCTTCCGCGACACTCTCAAAGCGAGCGTTGAGGTGATCAATGACAAGCCCCTCAGCATCTCAACCGTTCGCCATCGCGCGTCTCATCTCAAGTCGTTTCTGGAGTGGCTGATTGAGCAAAAGGGATACCAGGGCCTCAACAAGTCTCTGCCTGGTTATCTTGCCCTACCCAAGAAGTTCGATGCTGCGGTTTTGAGCGAACGGGAGCGCGACATCCCGTCTGTATCGGAGGCTGTTGAGATGATCGAAGGAATGCCTGCTTGGACCCTGAAAGAGCGTCGGGATCGTGCTATGGTGGCCATCGCGTTCCTGGCGGCTTTGCGGGCCGATACTGTCACTTCCTTGCGGGTCAAACATCTTGATCGGTCGGCCCGGGTTGTCGTGCAGGACGCAAAATCCTCCCGCACGAAAAACGGTAAAAGCCTGCGGGTCAAATTCTTCCCGCTACCCGAGATATTTGCCAAGGTCGTGTGTGATTGGAAGGGGGAGTTGCTCGGCCTTGGGTTCTCTGGCGAGGATGCGATGTTCCCCGAGGAGCGTTTCCTCGCAGTGCGTGGGTCTTCTGTTCAGGGCAGGAGCGTCCCCGTTATGGCATCAACGCATGCAATCTCTCAAGCATTTGAGGTCGCCTCGAAGCCGCTGGAGAAACAGATCACGCCGCATGCAGCGAAGCACTGTATTGGCTGCCTTAGCTTGGAGGTCTGCAAGACGCCCGATGAGCACAAAGCCTGGTCTATGAACATGGGGCATGAAAGTGAGGAAGTGACCGACCAATACAAGAAAAACCTTCGCTCTTATAAAAATCTGTTCGAGGAGCGTTTGGTCGAGATTTTTGAGCGGTTTGATCAAGCGGGCGAAAATGAGAGCGAGATCGGGATCGGGATCGACGATAAAGAACTGATGCTGGGCTACTTGCTGCGAGATTTCATGCCAGGGACGGCGGAGTATGAGCGGGGCGAGGACTTAGTGGATGAACACCGAGAGCGTCAGAAAGCAAAGAAGCGTAAGGCAATTTGTAAAGAAACTTACGCTGATGGTGACGACGACCTCATCGAATAGTTCGACATTGCCAGTCAGGGCATCGCTGATGCGATCAGCTTGTCCGTGGCCATCGACAACGCGCTCAAGCTTGCTACGATACGCAACAACTCAGAGGAGGCCGCCTGATGGGGTTGCGTTTCATTTTCATGCTCACCCGCAACGACAAGACTGTCACCGATGCCATGACGCACCTGGAAACGGCGCTGTCACTGGGCGTGCGCCACATCGGATTCAAGGATGTCGGTCTGCCGGTCGAGGAGTTGAAAGCGCTGAACAAGGCGATTCAGGCCAAGGGGGCTACGTCCTATCTCGAAGTCGTCTCGCTCGATCGGGATAGCGAAGTTGCATCGGCACGCGCGGCGGTCGAGATAGGTATGGATATCCTTCTCGGCGGCACGCGTGTCGATGATGTTCTGCCGGTGCTGGCGGGCAGCGGGCTCGAATATTACCCCTTCCCTGGAAAAATCACCGGGCATCCGAGTGTGCTGGAAGGCACCATCGAGGAGATCGTAGCGAACGCACGGGATCTTGCCTCCCGGAATGGCGTGCATGGCCTTGATCTACTCGCCTATCGTTCACCGGATCAGAACGTGCCTGAGTTGATCGAGGCAGTCTGCGACGCCGCAGGCAAGCCTGTTATCGTCGCGGGCTCCATCGCGGATAAGGATCGCATCGCCGCCGTTCACGGGGCCGGAGCGGCCGGATTCACCATCGGCACGGCTGCGCTGGACGAGGAATACCCGGCCGACGGCAGAGGACTGGAAGCCCAACTCACCGCTATTCTTCGGGATGTTGCCAATCTCAACGGGCATCTGTCGCCCTTTGGAAAGAAAGGGCTCGATGCGGCCTTTACTACGCTTTCGGAAACCTGGTCGCCGCGTGTCGCCGGTCAGGTGAACAACATGCAAATCAAGCTCGCGAAACTTGAAGGAGCCTCCACCTGGCATTTCCACGAACATGACGATGAGCTTTTTCTTGTCCATGACGGGCGACTTCTGATGCGGTTCCGTGACCGTGAGGAGGTGATCGAAGCAGGCGAGTTTATCGTCGTCCCGCATGGCGTCGAGCATTGCCCCGTCGCGCTCACAGAAACCTGCGAGGTGGTTCTGCTGGCGCCTGCCACAGGCGTGAACACCGGCACCGCTATCGATAAGCATCGCGTGGGGGAACTGGCGATCGTTTGAACTATTGAACGGAAGCACCGACAGGGACGGAAGCATTATGCGCCACGTATTCTTTGCCATCGGCATCCAAAAGGCGGTCAAAGGTGACGCGGACATAGCAGCCGTTTAAACAACTTGCAGAATCTTCCACAAAGGGCTTGAAGCCGCCCTTCGCTGCAGCATGTGCCAAAGGCAGCAATGCGCTGGGTACCGCCTTTGAAAAGGCGAGGTCACCGAGCGGGGCTGAATGGTGCTTCCGGCCCATTGCTGCCGTTCATCGGGTCATCCCTTACTGCAATGCAGCTTCACCGAACCGGACTTTCGCCGCAGGTGCGTGATCAAAGCTGGGTCAAAGGGCCGGTGTGCGGGACGAAGCTGCCGTTAGAAAGATCAACTTCAGTTTCAGCGCTTCGATCATCGCTGCATGCCCGCGCGCGTCTTTCGGTTTCTATTTTAATTTAGATCGGCTTGCCGCACTGAACCTGAAACGGGAGAAAACATTACTGTTGCGCGGTCTGCACCTTGGCCTCCTATCAGAAAGGATGTACAGACGATTTTCCGGTCGCAGCCTACCCGGATAACAAAACAAGGGTCATAAAATGAAGACTATCGTCATCTGCTCCGGCGGGCTCGATTCTGTTTCACTCGCGCACATGGTTGCGCAAGAACGACAGCTGACCCGCCTTGTGTCTTTCGACTATGGACAACGTCACCGCAAGGAACTGGACTACGCAACCCTGTGTGCAAAGCGGCTGGATGTACCTCATGACATTATCGATCTGCGCGGTATCGGTGCGGCACTGACAGGATCGGCTTTGACCGATGATATCGACGTCCCCGACGGGCATTATGCCGAAGAAAGCATGCGCATCACCGTCGTGCCAAACCGCAACGCCATCATGCTGGCCGTGGCCTTTGGTGTGGCGGCGGCACAGGGCGACCGGGCCGTGGCAGCCGCAGTCCATGGCGGCGACCATTTTATCTATCCCGACTGCCGTCCCGCCTTTACGCAGGCGTTCGAAGCTATGCAAAAGGCGGCGCTGGATGGCTATGCAGATGTGTCGCTCTACACGCCTTTCGTGCATCGGACCAAAGCTGACATCGTCACGGATGGCGCGCGCTATAACACGCCCTTCGCAGAAACGTGGTCCTGTTACAAAGGTGGCAAGACTCATTGCGGGTGTTGCGGCACCTGTGTCGAGCGGCGCGAAGCCTTTCATTTGGCAAATGTTGCCGATCCCACAACATACGCAGATCCGGATTATTGGATCGCTGCAATCGCAAGAAAGGACCGTGGCTGATGTATCGGATTACAAAAGAATTCCACTTTTCGGCCTCGCACCAACTCTCTTACCTGCCCGACGACCATCAATGCGCAAGGCTGCACGGTCACAACTATGTCGTCGTTGTTGAATTAGCATCGGCCTCATTAGATCCTGACGGATTTGTACGCGACTACGGCGAGCTAAAACTGCTTAAGACTTATATCGACGACACGTTCGACCATCGCCATCTCAATGACGTCATGTGCGAGGCCTCGACCGGCGAAAATATGGCGCGGCATTTCTATGAATGGTGTGTCGCGCGCTGGCCTGAAACCAGCGCCGTTAAAGTCAGCGAAACGCCCAAGACATGGGCGGAATACCGGCCATGAGCCAATTGCGTATTGCTGAAATATTCGGGCCGACGATCCAAGGCGAAGGGGCGCTGATTGGAGAGCCCACCGTCTTTGTGCGCACCGGTGGCTGTGATTATCGCTGCGCATGGTGCGATAGCCTGCATGCCGTCGATACGGCCCATCGCCACACTTGGGTTGCAATGTCCACGGATGCCGTTTGGACAGAAGTCCAGCGCCTGTCCAAGGGCAATCCGTTGACGGTGTCTTTGTCCGGCGGCAACCCGGCCATCCAGGATTTCACGCAACTGATTGCGCTTGGCCACGCGCAGGGCTACCGCTTTGCATGCGAAACCCAAGGGTCGATTGCAAAGTCTTGGTTCGGCGACCTCGACACTCTGGTACTAAGCCCCAAGCCGCCCTCCAGCACAGAAAACGTCGATTGGGCGGCCTTTGATACCTGCCTGCTGGTCGCAAAAGGTGCAGGCAAGATCGTTATGAAAATCGTGATCTTCGACGATGCGGACTATGCTTGGGCACGCGCAGCAGCTGAGAAATACCCTGACTTGCCGCTCTACCTTCAGCCCGGAAACCTCAAGGTCGATCCTGCCGTCGCAGTCGATCCGCAAATACTGGCCGATAAACTGCTGTGGCTGGTCGAAAAGACAATTCAAGATAGCTGGTTTGCACCGCGGGTCTTGCCGCAATTGCATGTCCTGCTTTGGGGAAACAAGCGCGGGGTCTGACCCGTTCAAGGAGACTAGAGTGGAAACGATTTACAGTGACTTGAAACAGCTGGGCGGCCAGACCGATTTGCCGTCCTCCCCCGAAGAGGCGGTTCTGGAACGGGTGTCAAACCCGCAAGCCGACGTGGCCTATTGCGTACGCTTTACCGCTCCCGAGTTTACATCGCTATGCCCCATGACGAGCCAGCCCGATTTCGCACATTTGGTCATTGATTATGTACCGGGCGAGTTTCTCGTCGAGTCCAAATCGCTCAAACTTTTTCTGGGGTCATTTCGCAACCACGGCGCATTCCACGAAGATTGTACCATCTCGATTGCGCGGCGTTTGGTCGATCTTCTGAATCCGCAATGGCTGCGGATCGGTGGTTACTGGTATCCGCGCGGCGGAATCCCGATCGATGTTTTTTGGCAAACCGGGCCCATGCCAGAAGGTGTGTGGATCCCAGACCAAGGCGTGCCCCCCTATCGCGGCAGAGGGTAGCTTGGGCTCAAAGCAGTCATGCGGCGGCACGATCGGCCTTCCGTGTCCGCTCGACTCCACTGGTGTCGTTTCCGGCCCAAACCGGTCGTTCGGTGAGCGCGAATTTCGCTGCAGCGCAGCTATCACGAAGCTGACGTTCGTTAGGCTGCAGACTAGGGATTGACGCGCAGCAATCCGGAGGAAAATTGGGGTTTTTAGGTCCGCAATCTTGGCCTTAGCCTTGCATAGAGCTGCACCTGAGCTTGGTGCTCCAGCTCGACAACCAGCGCGAAGTTTTGTCGGATCTCCTGGTCCATAGCCCAGCCACCTACGCAACGCACTACCAGATGATACTCTTCGCCATATTGGGTTGTGTCGGCGGTAAACGAGATTGCGGCACTCTGGATTGTATTTTTGTCACGAGCGTTCTTCTTGGGCACCAATTCACAATCGTATTTTTTTGCCATCTCCGGTGGAACGGTCCCCTCCCCCACACGCGAGCGAAAGCGTTCGAAAACGTGATCGACCGGGCATCCCCGAATGAGGCGGAAATTCATGCGCGTACCGGTATACTCGGCGCGGGTTCTTTTCACCGGTGGATCATATGCCAGAGAAACTCGAATAGTTCGTTTCCCACCCGTCTGGAACTCAGCCGGTATCGGTACCCGATAGACTGCGAAATGGTCCATCTCCAGATTATCTTCGGCAAAGTAGACGACCCTGTGATCGTCCGAGAACGCTGCGCGTGAGGTATCCACAAGGCCATTTCCGTGGACTCTGGACTGGTCGCGCGCATAAAAACCCGCCAGCCGCTGAGTGGAAGCCTCTGGAACAGTCGCCGAGTTCGCCAAAAGTGCCTTGATCAGATTGGCTGAAACATCAGGAAAGCGCCTGACCAACTGCGCAGCTCTGTTCGCTAACATCGGCGCGGCGAAGGAGGTGCCGCTTTTGCTGGTAAGTAACTGTCGTAAGAAATCATGATTTGTTGTAATAAGACCTGCCGTTGGCAGATGCGGGGCTGTCTGCAAACGCCGCGCCACGGCGTCGAAAACCATTGTCCCGCCATAGTCGACGAAATCCGGTTTGGTCAGACCTCCGGCACCTGGTCCGGTGCGTGTGAAAGGCGCAGGTTCGTCTTGCTCGGCAATGGGCTGAATATGCGCATCAAACTCATGCTGTGGACCAATGCCGTTGGAATGTGCCAATGCACCAACCGTCACGATGTTCGCGCCCCCAGCGGGTTCACATACCCGGTTCGCGACTTCGAGCAGATAGTCCGGATATTGGGTCACGCCTTGTTCAACCGACGTGCCACCACGAGGAGACCGATTTCCCGCTGATACAAAGATCAGGATGTTCAGCTCACGCGCCAGCTCATCGAGTGTCATGGCCCAAGGGCCGACACGCCCCTGCTCAAAGTTCGCCTTCGTATCTCCCAGAGAAATAACAAAAATCCGGCAGCCATAGTTCGCATGCAGGTTCTGGATCGTTTGCCTCATCTGGGTCGGGAGCGTTCGGCGATCAAAAAACTTGCGGTCGTCCGTAACCACCTTCGCAGAAATTATCCTCGCCACACGTTGTAGAGACGCTCCGGCGAGCTGAGCCCTTACATCACCAAGCGCTGCAACACCGGCAACAGCCGTACCGTGCCCGGCAACATCTGACTCCCCGAGCTCATTCGGAAATGCCTCCCGCGCGACAATCGCATCCGCCAGAAACGGATGATCGTTGACACCCGTATCCAGCACCGCAACGAGTGGAAGATCGGGATCGAGCGGCGCGACAGGCGGCACATCATCCAGTGCAAACTGCACGATCTGATTGGCCTCGATATCCGGTTCGGGCGGGAGGTCAATGAACGCTACTTCAGGCACTGAGAGGACCGGCCTGATTGCCTGCCCGGGAGCATTGACGCGGATCATCGTGATCGAGGGCCCGGAATAGTGGTCATACACCTCACCGCCCCGCTCCTCGACAAATGCGATGATTTCTTCTGCTTTCCTGCGCCGCGCCGCCTGTGATCCAAATTCCCAAAGTTCGATATCGAGCACGTACTCTTGCCCGTCTTGAAAATCAGAGACCTCAGCAAAGCCGGCTTCTTTGATCCTGACACCGAGCCGATCGCACGGCTCCAATGTGCTTACACTGCCTATGCGGTTGATGAAGCCGGAGTAGCTCGGATGTTTTTGACCGGCAGGTGTTGGCCCTTCATAGGCATCGAGCCGACTGCGAAAATCGGTCAATTCATCAGTGGAGGAAAACAGAATGATATTGTTGTCATCATCTGTATTTAACAGGGTCAGCCCAAGCTGTTCCCAGTCGCCTTCCATGGCAAGTCCGTGCATATGGACCTTCAGGATCAGGGATGGATCGACAATTTGAGGGGGACGAATGGCGCGTTGTCGCGCGACGGCATCATCGGTTTCGCGCCGTATCTGCCCGCCATGACCTTTTCCCGGCTTCGGTACCGGAGGAGGCCTGCCGTCTTTTCTGCGGGCAAAAGGTTCCTTCGCTCTGATTAGTTGCAGATGATCATATTGCGCCAACTAGGGCCTCACTGGTTGTTCGAAAATTTTCTTAGTCGCATCCTGCGGCGTTCAGCGTAACGGATGGCATCGCGAAAGTCTTTCTTGGAAATGCTTTTTCGGCGATCAAGAAGAGAAATTTTCTTGGCTTGGTTGCAGATTTTTTCGAGCTCGGCATAGGAATAATCCGCAAGGCTCTGAACAAAATCCTCTGCTTCGAATTCCGTCTCGGTATTTTTCAGCGCATTGGCAAGGTATCTGCGCACCATTGCTTCATCGGGATGATCGAACCAGACAACTTCATCAAAGCGCCGCCAGATAGCGGGATCAAGATGAGCGTCCAAGTTGGTTGCTGCAATCAGAAAGCCGCCCGGCTGGATCTGGTCTATGAAGATCAGAAGGCTGTTGACCACGCGGCGAAGCTCGCTGTGATCATTGCCTTCTTCCCGCGACCGGGCGATCGCGTCAAATTCATCAAAGAACAAAACACACGGCTGACGGCGCGCAAACTCGAAGGTTTTGCGAATATTGGTGGCTGTCTCGCCAAGAAAGGATGAAATCAGGCTATCAAGTTTGACGTAGAAAAAAGGCAATCCGAGCTGTCCTGCAAAGACCTCTGCACACAGTGTTTTTCCCGTTCCCGGCGGCCCACAGAACAACAGCTTGGACCGCACCGGCAGCCCGTGTCGCTTGATCGTTTCAGACTTTCGGAATTCGTCCAGAAGCCCGGTGAACAACTCGATGTTTTCGTGTGTCAGGATGATGTCGTTGGGCGTATGAACTGGTTCAATCCGCTGGATGAAATCTCCAGCCTCGTCCGGGAACGGCAACAACGGAGAAAGGCCCTTGGCCTGCGGGCGCGTTGTTAGACCATCCAGTGTTTTGCGCAGCGACTTTGCCAAAACGCGGTTATTCTTGTTTTCTTCTTCGGCGATAATCTGTTCAACCACAGCACGGAAGTCGTCGTCGCGCCCGTAGCTCGACAACAGCTTCTTCATCAGTTCTCCACGAGCCATGCAACCACCTGTTTTTCGTGAAACTGTAGCGAAGTATTGCGACGAGCGCCACCGATTTTGACGCTTGATGTGAAGGACGCTGGGCGGAAATGGCACGATGCCAGGATGGGTTGGAGGTGCGACAAAACAGTTCGAGACCTTACTGCGAACGTCCGGGTTTCTCGGTCCGATTCACGATTTTGGCTGCCGCAGCGAAAGACTGCTTTCCGCCA
>NZ_JAXMOH010000015.1:0-56077 GCF_034670005.1 Thalassovita sp. | reverse complement strand
CCCTTGAGCATCGAACGCCGAGGGAGGCATATTGGCACGGTCGAGAACAGAAATTGGCAGCATGAAACTTAAATCGGATACACCTTAGAAAGGCTGCAAACCTGTCCGGAAAACTGGGACCACTTCACTATTCGAGAATATAAGCGGGCTTTAAATTGAGATCTACAGAAGCGTTCTAGCAAAACCCTGTGAAATGCCATGGCTCTCGCAAGCGAAGAGCTGGCGGACGTGTGCGGCCCTCTGGCGTCGCGAGTTCGGCTCGTCGTGTAAACCAAGTCATCATCAGCTTGAAGCTGAACACGGTCGATTACTCCCTCAGGGGCAGGTCTTTTAACCTTTCGTTAAGGCTGTTTCGCTCTACTTTCGAACCTAATGCTTCTGGCATTGCCACCAGCGGATCCGCCGGGAAACGTTGGACAAGGCGGAAAATGTGGCATGCAATCTATGACGTCGTGCCCGGCGATCGAACGTGAAGAGAGGGAAACAATCGACATGGAATCGAAGGTTTTCGAGCAAGCTTTCCACATCATGCCGGTCGAACTGTACGCCTTCGCTGCAGACAATCTCAGATTCAGTCATGTCAACACACGTGCCCAGCAAAACCTGCAATATACGATATCCGAGCTGCTGGAGATGACACCAATCGACATCAAGCCCGAATTGGACGAGGCATCATTTCGCAGCCTCCTGCAACAAATGGAGAGACGCCAATCCGACGATATCAATTTCACAACAAAGCACCTTCGCAAGAACGGAACTAAATATGATGCTCAGGTGACAATGCGCTATATTGAGGGCCCCAGACCGCATTAACTCGGCGCCGTTCTTGACGTGTCGGCTCAAATTAAGGCGGAAGCCGAAGCATCTGCCGCGACGAAGAAGCTGAATACTGCGATTGAGGCTTTGCCAGACGGGTTTGCGCTCTATGACGACGAGGACCGCCTCGTCATATGCAATTCGAAGTATCGAGAGCTGTACGCCCTGAACGCTCCCGCAATTGTGGAGGGCGCCTCCTTTGAAAGTATCTTACGTTTCGGGCTTGCGCGGGGGCAGTTCCCCACGGCCATAGGTCGCGAGGAAGAATGGCTACGTGAGAGGCTTGAAACGCATCGCCGCGCGGACAACATGGTGGAACAGGAGCTGCCTGGGGGGCGGTGGCTGAGAATTCTTGAGCGAGAGACGTCGGATGGTGGTCGTGTCGGAGTCCGAATCGACATCACAGAGCTTAAGGAGAAGCAATTCGAACTCGAGCGCACCGCACTCACTGACTCTCTGACCGGCCTTGCTAATCGCCATGGCCTATCGGCATTCCTGGACAGGGTGCCAGCCACGTTGGTTCTCGGCGAACGTTTGGCCTTGCTTCACCTCGACCTCGACAAGTTCAAAGCAATCAACGACGCCATCGGCCATATGCTGACGTGATTTGTCAAAGTGTATCGGTCTGGTTTTCCGAAACAGATTGATACCCTAGTGAATGTTGCCTGGGGGGTTGGCTGGGGGGTTATGGGCACATATCATTTCTAGAAGATAATAAAAACAATGAGATAATGTGTATAAGTGGTGCGGGCGGTGGGACTCGAACCCACACGGGGCTAGGCCCCAACAGATTTTAAGTCTGGTATGTCTACCATTCCATCACGCCCGCGCTGGTTTGGTGCCGGGACAATAGCGAAATCACGCGGGGTGTAAAGCGGATCGGCGTTCAAAGTTCTTCGCCCTTGGGGGCTTGCAGAAGATTGCGTTCTGGCAGCCACGGGTTCAGGCTTAGCGCCAATCGCAGCACCGCCTGCCCTTCCTCATCCCGGCCCAGCCCGATCAGCGTCAGCGCCTTGCCGGCAAGTGCCGCAACATGGGTCGGGGACAGTTTCAGCGCATGATCGAGATCAATCAGCGCGCTGTCGTAATCCTGTTGCAGGAAGCGGACGAAAGCGCGCTGGTTATACCCCTCGGCATAGTCGGGGCAGTAGGCGATCAGCCGGTCAAAATCCTCCAGCGCACCGATCAGGTCAAAGCTGCGCCGTTTGCCCATGCCGCGATCCAGCACCGCCTGCGCCGCCTCGTCCGGGGCATCGGCCCACAGCGCCCACATTTCATTGCTGATCCGCCGTGCCTGATATTCGTTCGGCGCCCGCTGAATGCGCTGCAACAGGTCGTTGAGCGCTGCGGAATGATCCGGCGCATCCGGGCAGGCTGCGGCCATCGGCGCCAAGAACAGAAAAACAAGGGCGATCAGATGTCTCATGACCCCAAGGATGGCGCAAATTCCGCGCCGATCAAGTCACGACAGCGCGAGCCTGGCTCTTTGCATGGTTGACGCCGCCTGCAAAAGCCGAAATCGTCCGTCCATGTTACCGATCCGAGATCACAACCCGTCCGAGCGCACCCCCTATGTCACCTACGCCCTGATCGTAGTGAATGTGCTGGTGTTTCTCAGTTATGTCGGCCTGTTTGCCGATCAACGCGCTCTGGCGTCGTTTTTCGACCATTGGGCGCTGGTCCCCGCCCGGGTGGCGCAGGGACAGGACATGATCACCCTGTTCACCACCATGTTCATGCATGGCGGCTTCATGCATCTGGCGGGTAATATGCTGTTTTTGTGGATATTCGGCGACAATCTGGAAGACCAGATGGGGCATGCTGGCTATCTGCTGTTCTATCTCGCGTCGGGGCTCGCGGCGGCGCTGACCCATGTCATCGCCGCGCCCTATTCGGATGTGCCCACGGTGGGCGCGTCCGGCGCGATCGCCGGGGTGATGGGGGGCTACCTTCTGCTTTATCCCAAGGCCCGGATCGACATCTTGTTCATTTTCATCATCTTCTTCCGGATATTTTCGGTACCGGCGTGGATGATGTTGGGGGTTTGGTTTCTGCTCCAGCTCGTGTCCGGCACCGGGGCCGATGCCACGACGGGGGGTGTGGCCTATTGGGCCCATGCGGGTGGGTTCATTGCCGGTTTCGTACTGACCCTGCCGATCTGGCTGCGTCAGGGCGGTACCCAGTTTTGGAACCGGCATCATGGCCGCCCACCACATCCGGAAACCCGCTATGAACTGTCCCCGACCCACATTCCCCGCGTAAGGAGACGCAAATGACGACCGCCCCGCTGAAGCTCACCTGCCATTGCGGCGCGGTCGAACTGGCCGTCACCCTGGTCGATGGCTTTGCCACTGCCCGGCGCTGCGATTGTTCCTTCTGCCGACGGCGCGGCGCGATCGCGGTTTCCGCGCCGTTGGATGGGATCGACGTGGTAAAAGGGGCGGAGAACCTGACGCTTTACACTTGGGGCACCGGCACGGCGAAACATTATTTCTGCAAAACCTGCGGCATCTACACCCATCACCAGCGCCGGTCGAACCCTAATGAATACGGTGTGAACGTCGGCTGTATCGAAGGCGTCAACCCGCGCGATCTGGGTAACGTGCCCTGGACCGACGGCATCAACCACCCGTCGGACCGGTAGCCCACCCTGCCCCAACCGCAGGGCACTCGGGTCCATAGAACTGGCCTGATCTCCAGATGATCCCACGTCACGCCAGTCGACGCTTGCAATGATCCAAGTGTCGGTCAAGTTAAGAGCAAGTGGTTTCAACGGAGAACAAAATGCTTGCCATAACCGCCATCTATGCCAGCCTGCTCGGGCTTCTCTTCATCACGCTCAGCGCCAATGTCATTCGTCGGCGGCTCAAGGCGCGGGTTTCGGTCGGTGACGGTGGCGATCACGCATTGATCAAAGCGATCCGCTGTCAGGCCAATTGCGCCGAATACGCCCCGATCGGTCTGATCCTGCTGGGCATTTCGGAAATTCAGGGTGCGCCGGGTTGGGCTGTGCATCTTCTCGGCGCCGCATTGGTTGTTGGGCGCGTGTTACATGCTTATGGCTTTGGCCACCAGCCTCAGATCGTATCAATGCGGCAATTGGGCATCGTGCTGACCTTGGCCATGATCGTGTTGGCGGCCCTTGGCAATCTGGGCCACGCACTGATCTGACAGGCCCTGCGCAGAGCATATTTTTTAGCGCCGAAGGTCATTTTCCTCTTGCAGCTTACGGCCATAGTTTATATCTGACGCCTCACCCAAGGAAGCGGGCGTAGCTCAGGGGTAGAGCATAACCTTGCCAAGGTTAGGGTCGGGCGTTCGAATCGCCTCGCCCGCTCCAATTTTCCCACCGGTCGCAAGACCGGGCACCCCACGGGAAACGTAAGATGTCGACGTTACAGACAACACGCCGAGCGGGCGTAGCTCAGGGGTAGAGCATAACCTTGCCAAGGTTAGGGTCGGGCGTTCGAATCGCCTCGCCCGCTCCAATTTCTCTCTTATCCTGTTGGTTCGAATTCTCATTTTCCTCGCAGCGCGTCCCGACGCACTCTGACGATCCGCCAACCGCATACGACCCGATCCGAAGACACCGGCCTTAAGGCGTCATTTTTTTCAATTGCTCGCTTGAGATTTTTTCAAGGCAATGCTACCTCGCGCTCAATGCCCCTATAGCTCAGCTGGTAGAGCAACTGATTTGTAATCAGTAGGTCCGCGGTTCGAGTCCGTGTGGGGGCACCACTTTCAAGCAACCATAGCATTGGTTTTAAAGGGCAAAAAAAAATGGGAGACACTAATAGTCCCCCAGCCGGTCCCCCAATCTAATTCCTCTGCATCAAGTAAGTATCGCGCGAGTAAACACACCAATAGCGTGACCTATTTCCCAGCCGCAGATCATGTCGATAATGGAAAGTATCATGCTGATCGCTTAGGAACCACTAATGGCGGCTTTGCGCAGGAAACGAAATTTGCAAAGTTGCTGCCGAACGGAGACATAGGCCGAAGTAGACAAGCTCAAAGCTGACGCATGCCGACCACTCTGACATGATCCGTTACGCCGCGCCGCGCCGATGACCCCACGTTAATTGGGCAAGAATGTCTTTGCTCGCCCTGCCCGCTTTGACAAGACTGTCGCAAAATCTGGGGAGGTCGCGCATGTGGAGCTTGCGTAAATTACTGGTTGGGCTGCTGGCCCTTGTCATCGCAGGAATATTCGGGGCGGTGCTCTATCTCTATCTGGTGCCGCCCACTTTGCTGCGCGTGGGCGCCGGATACAGTTCCAAGATCGTCTGTTCCGCGACCTATTTACAGGGCCGCGACCCGAATGAGGTTCTCGAGACCGATGTGCAGGCGCCAGGCAATCCGGTGCTGCGCGCGTTCAAGGTGAACAACGACAGCGCGACGGGACGGGTGCGGTCGGCCTTTCTCAGGTTGATTGCGCCGATGACATCCGAACACAGGCCGGGGCTTGGCTGCGCGGCGCTGCCCGATGGCAATATGGCGCAGGCCGACGATCAGGCGGCGCCTGCCGCGCCCGGTCCGGTGGCCTCACAAACACTTTGGCCCGAGGGCACGGGGGTGGATCTGAGCCAACATGGCGATCTGGCGCAGATCATCGCGGATCCGGGTTTGGCCGGACCGGGAATGCGCGCGACCGTCGTCGTCCATCACGGCCGGATCGTGGCGGAAAACTATGGCGCGGGGTTCGACCCGCAGATGCCATTGCTGGGCTGGTCGATGAGCAAGACGGTAACAGCCGCCCTCGCGGGGACCGTGATCAAGGCGGGCAGGCTGCGTCTGGACCAAGACCGGCTGCTGACGCAATGGGGCGATGACGGGCGCGCCGCGATCACCGTGGCGCAGCTGTTGTCGATGTCGAGCGGGCTGCATTTCAACGAAGATTACGGCGATGTCTCGGATGTGACGCGGATGCTCTATCTGCAATCCGACATGGCAGGGTTCGCAGCCTCGCAACAGCTCGATCACAAGCCGGGCACGACCTTTAATTATTCCACCGGCACGGCGGTGATCCTGTCGCGGATCTGGCAAAACGCGATCGGCGATCGCCAGGCCGCGCTTGACTGGCCGCGCAAGGCGCTGTTCGCTCCCCTGGGGATGGGCAGCGCGGTTTTTGAAACCGATGCGGCAGGCACTTTCGTCGGCGGCTCTTACCTTTACGCGACCGCACGCGATTGGGCGCGGTTCGGGCAATTCCTGTTGCAGGATGGCACATGGAACGGGCGTCAGATCCTGCCCGAAGGGTTCGCGGCCATGATGCATGCACCCTCGCCGGCCGATGCGGTTTACGGACAGGGGATGACATGGCTGGCCGGACCCGCTCCCGAACAAAAGGCCGGCGATGATCGGGCCTATGGGCTGCCTGCCGATACCTATTGGCTTGAAGGGCATGACGGGCAAACCGTTACGGTGATCCCTTCGGCCGATCTGGTGGTGGTGCGGATGGGGCTGACACCGTCAGACCTGAACTACCGGCCGCAAAAGCTGGTGGCGGCGCTGCTCAAGGCGCTTGGCTGATCCGGAGCCGAGCCACCCCCTTCCAGCGAACGGCTTTGCGCCCAGTACACCGATCAGCTATGTCCGTTTCGGGCTTAGAGTGCTCGTTCGCTGAGCGCCTGCTCACCGCACCCGACAGCCACGCGGAGCTTTCAGATCGCGCAGCGTGGCTGTCGGGTGCTCCGCCTGCGCCAATCAGCGCATCAACCCAAAGAACTCCGGCTCCGAACGGATGAAAGTTCAGTGGCAGGTCAGTTCGCCAAAAACTCTGACGACGGACAAACGGGGACATTTGTCGGCAAATTCTGATATTTTTTTAACCCCAACGGGTTCGATACAAGACCAGAACTCGGGCCTGCGCGCCATCAGGGACAGTCGTGACACAATCCCAGCAAGGCCCGCCACGGATCACCCGAAGATCAGGACAGGCAAGATAGCTGTTACCGGCCGGGTTCAGCACACTCGTCTTGGGGACTCAGGCGGCCATGCGGCTGGCGGTTTCGGCGATTGGGTATAGCCGTTGGGATTGCGTATGCCTGTGGCCGCGCGCCCGTCAAAGGGCTGAATTTCAGTACCACGCATCCTCCATCGACGCTTTCTTACGTGCGATAAAGTCTTTCAGCGCCAGATCGGTATCATCCGCCATAGCGGGCGGTTGAAAGGTCTCTAGTACCTGTTTCCAATGCCGATTGGCCCGGGTGGCCATATCGACACCACCCTGTTCGGACCACGTTTCGAACGGCTGATCGTCGTTCAGCGCACTGTCCCAATAGGCGGTCTTGTAATGGCGCAGCGTATGAGCGGTGCCAAAAAGATGTTCGCCCGGACCCTGTTCGGCCAAAGCGTCGATCCCCAGCGTTTCGTCATCCACCGCCATCCCCTTCATATACGCGTGCAGGGCGCCACACATGTCGCAGTCCATCACGAATTTCTCATAAGACATAGATAACAGCCCATCGAGGAACCCGGCCGAATGCAGAATGAAATTAGCCCCGCCCTGCACCGCCGACATCATCGACATCATCGCCTGCTGCATCGCCTGCCCATCGGGCAGTTTCGAGGTGGCGAAATTGCCCGCGCAGCGCAGTGGCAGTTTGAAACGCCGCGCCATCTGCCCCATGACCAGCGATCCAAGCGCCGCTTCGGGGGTGCCGAAGGTGGGCGAGCCAGTGCGAAGCGCCATGGTGCTGACAAACCCGCCCAAAACCACCGGCACGCCGGGGCGCACCAGTTGGGTCAACGCGCAGGCGGTCATCGATTCAGCCAGACATTGCGCAACGGTCCCCGCCATGGTCAGCGGAGCCACCGCGCCCCCCAGCAGGAAGGGCACATGGATCGACCCCTGCCCAGCGCGCGCATAGGCGGTGATGCCCTGCGTTGTCACCCCGTCCAGCACCAGCGGCGAGGTGGTGTTGAAATTGCCCATGATCACACAGTTTTCGTCGACGAAATCCGCCCCGAACAGGATGCGGCACATTTCGATCGAATCCTCGGCCCGTTCGGGCGCCGTGATCGACCCCAGAAATCCACGGTCGGAATAGCGCATATGGGCATAGACCATATCCAGATGCCGTTTGTTCACCGCCACGTCGGTCGGTTCGCAAATCGTACCGCCGGAATGGTGCAGCCAGGGCGAAGACTGGCCCAGCTTCACGAAATTTTCAAAATCCTGGATCGTGCCATAGCGGCGCCCCTGATCCAGATCCATCACAAAAGGCGAACCATAGGCGGGGGCAAAAACCATCGCATCGCCGCCGATTTCCACAGAATTCAGCGGATTGCGCGCATGTTGGGTAAACCGTTCGGGCGCGGTTTTCACGATTTCACGGATCATTCCCGGCTCGAACTTGATGTTCCAGACACCAGACCCGATCGCGGTAACCTGCCCGCCCGCTTGGCGGAACAGGTCGACCGTGGCCGGATCGTCGCGAAATTCAATCCCGATCTCGGCAAGGATGCGATCCATCGCCGCCTCGATCCGGTTCAGGCTTTCGGGCCCCAACAGATCATAGCTGGGGATCTGGCGGGTGATGTAGGGGACCTGTAAATGCAGGTTCTGACCGGAGATATTGCGCCGCGTGTCCCGGTCCTTGTTGCGGCGGCCGCGCCGTCCGGCCCGGGCCGAATTGTTTTCCATCAGCATTGCGATCCCCCTTGTTGCGCTGCCTGCGATGACAAACCCTGCGAATCCGGTGGCCGGTTGACAACTACAATAAGACTCATCAAGGCTTACCTGAACTAAGCCTTAAACGCGCCGTTATGCTTTGATACTATGATTTGATCTCAGTCAGGGCCAATCCAGCTATGGCAATTCGTCCCTACAACCTGCCTCCGCTCAGCGCCTTGGCCAGCTTCGAGGCCGCTGCGCGCCATGTCAGTTTCAAGGCCGCCGCGCAGGAATTGAATGTCACCCCGGCGGCGGTCAGCCATCAGGTCAAGGCGCTGGAAACCGAACTGCGTCAGGTGCTGTTCCGCCGCAATCACCGTGGCGTGGAACTGACCGAGACCGGGGCCTATCTGCTGGTCGCGCTGCAACGCGGGTTCGAAGAAATTTCCGACGCGGTGGCGCAACTGCGGTCCGATGCTTCTGGCGCGGGCGTCACAATCCGGGCCTCGACCGCGGTCAGTTCGCAATGGCTGGCGCCGAAACTGGCCGAATTCTGGCAAAGTCACCCGCATATCCCGGTATCGCAGAATGTCACCGATTTCCCCGATCAGGCACCGTCCTGCGATTTGAGCATCGAATACGGTTTGATGGACGATGCGAAGGGCGATGTCAGGTTGTTGTTTCGTGACCGTATCGCGGCGCTTGGCAGTCCGCGTTTCGCCGCCCGGCACCGGATCGACACGATTGCCGATTTTGCGCAGACACCCCTTATCCACATGGATATGCCAGCCACCGGCTGGACCCACTGGTCCGACTGGTGCAAAGAGCTTGGTTATGACGGGCCGCTGGGCGGCGGGTATCGGGTCAATAATTATGTCATCGCCTTGCAGGCGGCACAGGGCGATATGGGCGCGGTGCTGGGCTGGGGCGGATTGACCGGATCGTTGATGAGCTCTGGCGCTTTGGTCAAGCTGTGGCCCGAAGACCTGCCGTCACCGCGGGAATTCTATATCAAACTGCATCCGGGCGCGACACGCCAAGCGGTGATCGTGCGCGACTGGTTGTTGAAATGTGCGGACCCGGAAAACCCCGGTGTCGCCTTGGTCTAACCCGCCGCCAGAACCGTGCTTGGGTCACAAATGAAAAGACCCCCGCTAGCAGGGGCTTTTGTGAATGATGGTGGCACTGTCTACCATCAGCACCCATGGGACCGTTTAAGGTCGTTTGATAAGGAAGGGTTTCTGGTTCATCATAATCTTCATGGAGTGACGATGAACCAGAAACCCAGAACACGCGCGAACAATGGCGAGAAGGTCGTGAAAGACATTCGCGGCACCACCCGCGAACAGTATTCAGCCGGAGAAAAGATCAGGATAGAAACGGCATATGCGATAAACGAACCGAAGGGACTGCCTTCGTCCGGTTTTGATCCCCGCTGGTGCGACAGCGCGCAACCGGCAATACCGCGATTTGGAAGACACTCCATAGGTTACCCGCGAGCAAAGGAACGCCGACATGCCGATATCAAGTCTCTGCCGCGCCGGGCATACCCAATCGGGTAAACGCAGGATGGTGTTCCAGCGCGCCCTACTATTTCTGCTTTCTCTCACCCTGGTCTATTCTCCAGCCATGGCCCTGGAACGCACCGAAGTGGAGGCTCAATTCCGCAATTGGCTAGAGCAGACTGTATGGGTGCAAGCCAAAGTCCAAGGGGTTTCGCGCGGCACATTCGAAGCTGCTTTTTCAGGCGTGAGGTTGAACTGGGACCTACCCGACCTAGTGCCACCCGGAACCAAACCGGAAACGCCCAAGCGGCAACGGCAGGCCGAATTCGGCGCCCCCGGGAAGTACTTCAGCCAGAGCGCGGTGGAAAATGCCGCTTCGGTTGGGCGGCGGATGGCCACGCGTCATTCCAGCACTCTGTCGAACGTGGAAAAGTCTACAGGCGTGCCCGGGCGCATCATCCTTGCCATCTGGGGGCGCGAGAGCGGCTATGGTCAGGCGCCGATCCGCTATGATGCCTTTGAAGTGCTCGGCACAAAAGGATTCATGAGCACCAGGGCGGATTATTTTACCAAGGAACTGGTTGCAGCCCTGCGGATTGCCGAAGCAGGCCACGTGCCGCCGCGCGGCATGAAGAGCAGCTGGGCCGGAGCCCTTGGCCAGCCACAATTCATGCCGTCGAACTTCTTGAGTTACGCAGTCGATGGGAATGGCGATGGACGTGCGGACATTTGGGAATCCGAGGCCGATACCATAGCCTCAATCGGCACCTACCTGCAGCAACACGGCTGGGTGGCGGGGCGTGACTGGGGGTTCGAAGTCGAGGTTCCACCCTCGGTGTCCTGCACGCTGGAGGGACCGGATCAAGGTCGGCCAATCGCCGATTGGAGCACAATGGGGATCACCCGCGTATCGGGCCGCCCCTTTCCCGATCACGAACAATCCGGTGAGGGGTATCTGCTGATGCCGGCGGGGCGACTTGGGCCGGCCTTTATCGTCACACCGAACTTCTATGTGCTGAAGGACTACAATATGAGCGATCTCTACGCGCTCTTCGTTGGTCACGTGGGCGATCGCATTCAGTTCGGGGTGGGCGATTTCGCCGCCCCTTGGAAAAAGATGGGTGGGCTTTTTCGCTCTGACATCGCGACGATGCAGCGCGTACTGGAGATGAAAGGGTACGATGTAGGCGGTGCCGACGGATTACCCGGTTACAAAACCCGCCGTTCCATCGGAAGCTGGCAGGAATCAACCGGACGGTCTGCGACTTGTTTTCCCGAGAACGGAATGAAAGCGATGCTGGCAAATTGAGCATCGCTCAAGGGCTTTGTCAGCCTAGTAGGGTCCGGAAAGTTGCCCTGACAGCCAAATTCATCGACATTCTCGATGAGAGTGCCCATTATGGTTTCCTGGCTGGGAGAAGAAGCACAGGCGACTTTGCGGGGTGAATGAAATCACGGACACCCCAAGCCGCGTATCATTGCCACGAGTTCCAAACCACATTTGTGGCGGCAAACCGGACCGGTGTCGATCCGATGGCGTTGTCGGTTCAGAAAGAACCGCAACACCATCGGAACCGAGGAGCCGCGTCTTACTGACGCCGCCGCACGTGCCAGGCAATGGCCGCCGCAATACCGACACCGATTGCGTAGGATGCGCCATGCGGGTGGAGATGCCCGACCTGATGTGGGATCTCATGCGCAGTTGCAGCCACAGGAGAAAGTGCGAATACGGTAAGAAACAGTTTTTTCATTGGTCAATTTCCTTCTTTCGTGACTGGAGAAAGTCGCGGATGTCGAGCGTCGATTTTTCGTCCATCGAGACATAGATCAGCGACATGTTGGTGCGTTCGCGCACCATTTCGCCCGGGTAGGGCAAATAGGATAGTTCGCGCGACCCGAAGGAGGGCGAAGCGGTGCCCACCTGCCAGTCGGTCTTGAGTTCCACATCCACAAGTTTCAGAACCTTGTCCCCGCCCGCGCCGGGGCGTTCAAAGGCTACCCCGGCCAGTTTGAGGTAGGAGGTCTTATCCTTGGCCTGCAAGTAGCCGTCGATGAATTGCGTGGCGAGGACCTGAAGGTCCGCAGCCTCGTCTTCGCCGTGCATGTGGGAATGCAGGTGGTCAGGATGAGAATGGTTGTGACCTGCCCCATGCGGGGCATGGTCGTGGTCGTGATGATCATGGTGATCGTGATGGTGGTGGCCGTGCGGCCCGTGATCATGTGGCATTTGACCACCTCTTGCCTTCGAATTCGCCATGCGGGATCGAAACCGGCTTGTCGATGAACTTCTTATGCGCGCCCATCTTGCCGTTCGACACCAACGCGCCCAGCACGTCGACGATGACCCGGGTGCCCATCAGCGCGGTGATGTCCGAGGTGTCATAGGGCGGCGAAACTTCGACCAGCTCCATGCCGCAGATGCCTTCGGCCGCGATGCCCGACGCCAGCGCCAGCGCCTCACGCGGCAGGAAACCGCCCGGTTCGGGCCAGCCGGTGCCGGGAACGAAACCACAGTCGATGCTGTCGATGTCAAAGGACATATAGACCATGTCGACCCCGTCCCACGCCATTTCCAGAGCCATTTCAAGGGTCTTGTCGATGCCCATCTTTTCCATGTCGCCCATGGTGATAATGTTGGTCTGGCGTTCGCGGGCAACCTTCACCGCCTCGCGCGGCACCTGCCAGCCGCCGATGCCGATCTGGACAAGGTTCTTGGCCGGAACATTTGGCATGTTGGTGGCATGGAACCACGGCGTCGTGTGCATCCGTTCGTCGAGATCCTTTTCCTGAATATCGGCATGGCGGTCGAAATGGACGATGCCGATCTTCTTGCTGGTGCATTCGGCGATGCCGCGCACACAGGGAAACCCGATTGAATGGTCGCCGCCAATCATGATCGGCAGCGATCCCGAACTGGCCACATGGCTTACGGCCCGGCTGATCTGATCAAAACTTTTTTCGATATTGGCAGGGATGGTAAACACGTCGCCCGCATCACACAGCGTCATCTGTTCGCGCAGGTCGACACCGAGTTCGTAGTTATAAGGCGTGTAGAGCGCAGAAATTTTCCGCAAACCCTGCGGACCGAACCGGGTGCCGGGACGATAGGTGGTGCCGCCATCGAACGGGATGCCCAGAACGGTGGCATCGTAATTGGCGACTTCCAGCACATCCTCGGCATAGGGCGCTTTGAGGAAGGTGTTGATGCCAGCGAAATGCGGCAGTTCACCGCGCGCGAAGGTCGGGATCGACTTGTCCTCGATCGTGTCTGCCCCGGTCAGCCCCATGCGCAACGCCCAACGGCGTTCCTCGTTCAAACGGTCTTCGGGCAGGTCGCCTTCTATCTGCATCGCCCGCCAACCTGCCAGCTTGGTGAGGTCGGGGTGGTGAAACCGCTTTTCCTCGCGGCGCTGATCGGCCGGGTGGTGCGAGCGTCTCCGCTCAGTTGGGTCGAAGAACATGAGTCTTCTCCTTTATGGTCTGGTAGGGAAATCCGCCATTTCTGGCGTCGAAATCGTAGGTGATGGTGGCGCCATAGGCGCCGGGGTCATGCGGGTCCCATCGGGGTTTGTCGAAAACGACGACCCGGTCGCCCAGCTTGAACCCTTCCTCAAGGTCGTGGGTGACCATGAACACGGTCATGCCGGTCTCATCGCGCAGCTCGGACAGGAAATCGTGCATCGACAGCCGGGTGCCGGGATCAAGCGCGCCGAAAGGTTCGTCGAGCAACAGGATGCGTGGCCGCGCCACCAGCGCCTGACCGATCGCCAACCTCTGCTGCATCCCGCCCGACAGGGTGGCGGGGAAATTGTCGGCGACGTGATCCAATCCGATCCGCGCCAGCGTTTCGTCGGCACGCGCCCGGGCGGCCTTTTTCTCCGCCCCCCAGAACCGCCCCAAGGGGCGGCGGAAACTTTCGCCCGCGACGATATTGTCGCGCACGCTCAGATGCGGGAAAGTCGAATAGCGCTGGAACACCACACCGCGTTCCAGTCCCGGTTCGACGGCGGGCGGGTTGCCATCGACAGTGATCGAACCGCGGGTCGGCGTTTCCTGCGCCAGCAGCATCCGCAGGAAAGTGGATTTGCCGCAGCCCGAGGCCCCGACGATGGAGATGAATTCGCCCTCTTCGACCTCCAGGTTGACCCGTTCGAGGATCGGGCGCTTATCGTAGTATTGGAACACGTCGCGGACGGATACGAAGCTCATAGCGATGCCTCCGCCCAGGGGAAAAGTTTTTGCGACAGTTTCTTCAGGCACCAGTCGAGGGCAAAGGCCAGCAGGGTGATCCACAAGACGTAGGTCAGGATCACGTCCATCGCGAGGTAGCGGCGCACGATGAAGATGCGGTAGCCAAGGCCAAGGTCCGACGCGATCGCCTCGGCCGCGATCAGGAACAACCAGGCAGGCCCCAGCGACAGGCGCATCGACTGGATCAGCCGCGGCAACACCTGCTGCAGCGCCACGCGCAGAGCGATGGTGGCGGTCGAGGCACCAAGGGTTTCCGCCTTCACGATCATCTCGCGCGGGATTTCCAGCGTGCGTTGTGACATGTCGCGGATCAGGAAGGGTGTGATGCCGATCACGATCAGCACCACCTTCGACAGCTCGCCCAGCCCGAACACGATGAACAGGATCGGCAGGATCGCCAGCGGCGGGATCATCGAGATGACCGCGACAAACCCGGAAAACATTGCCCTGAGATGAGGTAACAACCCGATCAAAAGCCCGAAAACCAGCCCGGCCAGCGCCGACAGCATCACCCCCAGCCCCAGCCGTCGCAGGCTGATCGCGGTATCGTGCCACAGCAGGATGCGGCCCGAACGTTTGTCCGGTTCGGTGAACAGGCGTTCGGCGGTGGCGACGATCTTGGAAGGTGCCGGCAATAACTTGTCTGCAGGGTTTTCAGCCAACCGGATATCGGACGCCACCGCATAGGCGATAAGCGCAAGCACAAACGGCACTAAAAGCAGGAACACCGCCAGCGGCCGGTTGGGTTTTCTGTTGATCAGGCGCATTGGGCTATCTGGGCCCGACCGCGATGGCCGGGCCCCCTTTCACATCAAAGCGCGCCGTCGGCGGCCATTTTCATGAAAGTCGTGTCATAGCGGAAGGTTACGTTGCCCGCGTCGCCGGTGACCGACCCGTCGGGATATTCGACGCCGACGAAATCCGGCGATGGCGCGCCTTCGCCAAGAATACCCTTGTCGAACAGGAACTGCGCCACGTTGGTCATGGTGGTCTTCAGCTCGGGCCCTTGGGTGAAGCTGACGGCTTCGGCCGGGTCATAGAACATCGCGGTGGAATCCAGCTGCGCATCGTAACCCGCCAGATCGGTGCCCGACGCTTCGGCCATCGCTTCGCGCGCAGCCTTGCCCTCGGGCGTATCCGACGACATCAGCGCCATGACTTCGTACCAGGCCCCCGCCATCGCCTTGCCGAAGGCCGGGTTGTCTTTCAGCGTTTCGGTGTTGACCACCATCAGGTCGATGATTTCGCCCGGGATCTGCGAACTATCGAAAATCTTGGTCGCCTTCGGGTCCTCCATGATCGACGACACCAGAGGGTTCCAGGTCACCACCGCTTCGACATCCGGTGTCGCGAAGGCGGCGATCATGTCGGCGTCAGACGTGTTGATCACACCGTCCAAGTCCGCTTCGCTCAGCCCCGCGCTTTCGAGCCCGCGCGCCAGCAGGTAATGCGACACGCTGAGTTCGACCAGGTTCACCGGCTTGCCTGCAAGCGACTTCAGATCGCCCTCGCCCTTCAGGATCACCGCGTCGTTGCCGTTGGAAAAATCACCCACGATCAGCGCCGTAGTATCGACGCCGCCGCCCGACGGGATCGACAGCGTATCCATATTGGTCGCCGACACACCGTCAAACGCACCTGCGGTATATTGGTTGATCGACTCGATATAGTCGTTGATCTGAACGATCTCGACATCGATGCCATATTTTTCGGCCCATTTATCCATGATGCCGCTGTCTTCCAGATAGCCCCAGGGCATCCAGCCGACATAGATCGACCACGCGACCTTGAAATCGGTCTTTTCTTCTGCCGCCAGCGGCGCGCCAACCATAGTCGCCAGAACCGACGCCGCCAGAACGCTTTTCTTGAACATAGACTGTCTCCCGTATTTGCGTTGCGCAATGTCGGCCACCAGTCCGCTGGAGGTTCGCATAGATTAAGCGCGGACAAGCCGACGCAGTAATCTCCCGGGATTTTCCCCCGCCGTGTACCAGCGCGGAGTTGGCCGCGCCGGCGGCATCTCTCGGACCTGACCCCTTGTTGATGCTGCGATCAACGGGCGGAACCCTAGACACCCTGCACATTCAGGTTGGCAAAACCGGGCGCGAACCGATATGGATTTGCTGAAAAAGGCAGTGGCTGCCAGCAACTGTGATTATTTTTTAATCTCAAGCAGGGGTTTTGCCGATTAATACGGCGATAAATCACCGCAAACCGGCCATCCGTCCTAGGATCGCGGCATGACACATCCTGTTGCACACCCGTGGTATCACACCGAATCCTTGGCCCCGAACCTGTGGCTGATCACTGAACCGCATGTTCACCCGATCTTTTCGGCGAACATGCATCTGGTGCTCGGCCGCGATGCCGACCTGCTGATCGACAGCGGAATGGGTATCGCGCCTTTGCGCCCGGTGGTCGACGCACTGCGCCCCGATCCGGACAAGCCGGTGATCTGCCTGTCGACCCACACCCATGTCGACCATATCGGCGCGGCGCATGAATTCGAAACCCGGCTGGTGCACCCGGCAGAAGCGGACGAGCTTGCCGCCCCGTCCCCCTATTCGCTCAAAAGCGCCGACATCCCGGCACCGCTGGCCGCGATGTTCACCGAAGCCGGCTATGATCCGCTGTGGGACTATCTGGTCGATGCTGTGCCGGCCGCCGATTACGACCTCAGCGCCTACGCGATCCAACCCGCCGCAGCCACCGGATTGGTCGAAGATGGCGATATGATCGACCTGGGCGACTGGCAGGCCGAGGTGCTGCACCTGCCCGGCCATTCGCCGGGACAGGTCGGGCTGTGGCACGCCGAAACCGGCACCCTGTTCGGGGCCGATGCGATCTATGACGGGCCGCTGATTTTCGCCGGGGCTGGGATGAGCGTACCGGATTACGCGGCGACCCTGAAACGGATCCGCGATCTGCCGGTAAAGATCGTGCATGGGGGTCACGATCCGGCCTTTGGGCCGGACCGGCTGCACCAGATCATTGATCACTATCTCGAACTGTGGGCGATGTCCTGACGGATCAGAATTGCGTCAGCGCGAGGCTGCGTTCCTGACCGTCGAAATCGACAATCTCAAAGGTGATCCCCTGCCCTGTGCGCCGCAGCACTGGTCGGGTTTCCAGGAACGGATTGGTGCACAGGTCGGCGATGCCATCATCGTCCTGCCAATGCCCCCAAGCATAGACCGTTCTGAAATGCGCCGCCAATCCGTCCGGCAGCCTGCCCGCCTCCAACGCCGCGATCAGCGGGGACGTTGCCGGTGTGCCGGGCAGGCCCAGCCCGATCAAAAACCCGGTTTCGGACTGCACCAAAACGCCCTCCATCCCATCGCAAGCGACGCGTTGGGCCTCTGACGGGGCATCCGGCATCTTTCGCCACAGTTCTGTATAGTCGGCATCGACGCCCGCCTCGATCAATCCGCCGGCGTCGTTGAAGGACATCCGCCCCGCATCCACCCCGTCCGGCACCCCGTGCCAGTTGATCCGGCGCTCCCATGTGCAGATGCTGTCATCAACCGTGATTGTCCCGGCGAATCCTTCGGCCCGCATCAGCACGGCAAACGCCGCCGGGTCGAGATCGGCCAGCGATGCGGCCCCTGTCAGGTCGGGCCGGTCAGTCGGGATGCGCAGATCGGCATAAAGCGCGCCGCGTTGCATCCAATGCACCCGCGTCGTCGCATCCTCGAACCCCGGCGCCTTGATCCAGTCGCGGCGCCAATGCGCCTGCAGGTCGGTTATCTCGATCACGCGGCTGCCTGTTTGAATGCGGCCAGCTTGGCGCTGATTTCATCGGTGGTCTGCACCGCACCTTCCTGCAGGTATTCCATCGCGTTGAGGGACGCCTGATGCGCCTCTGGCGATGTGCCGCCGACGCTGTCGGAAATCACCCGGCAGTAATAATCGTTCTGATGCCCATCGGCGAAAGTGTAATGCACACAGACATCGGTCATACCGCCCACCAGGATCAGGGTTTCGGCCTTCAGCCCTTTCAACAGAATCTCCAGCTCGGTCCCGAAGAAACAGGAATAGCGCCGTTTGTGGATAAAGTAATCGGTCGAGCGCATATCCATTTCCTCGGCCGCAACCGGCGTTCCCGGTTCGCCCTCAAGACAGTGGATGCCTTCGGACCCGTCCAGTTGGCGGCCATAATCGACCATGTTGCGGCGGTGGATTTCCTGGAAGAAGATCACCGGGATGCCGGCATCGTGGGCGGCGTCGACCACCCGGCGGGCGCGGGCCATGTTGTCGTAATAGTCCGGCATGGTCGGGATACCGGCGTTCGAGCGATCCAGAAAGGCGCCCTTCTGGATATCGACCACGATCAGGACCGGTTGGCCGACGAGAGTGGGTTGACGGGGCATAGCTGTCTCCTTTTCGGAAATTGGCATCAGGATTTGGTCGATTCAGCCCCCATCAGGCGGGGCAGATCGCCCCAGCGGGCGACGGCGGAAAACACCATAACGGACACGCAGATGAAGGTGATCGCGGCCACCGCCATCGTCGGCGTGTAGCCGTTGCGCAGCGAATTGAAGATCTGCAGCGTGACGGTTGAATAGGACGACGCCGACACGAAGAACATCACGATGAACTCGTTGAAACTGAGCACCAGCGCAAAGAAGAAACCTGACACGGTATAGGGGATCGTCTGCGGCAGGATCACGGTGCGAAAAGTCACGGCTCGGGTGGCCCCCATGGTCGCGGCGGCATCCAGATGCGACCGGTCGATGGATTGCAACCCGATCGAAATCGTCACGATCGGCAGTGCCAGAAACAGCGCCGCATGGCTAACCACCCCGGCCCAGACCGACCCAAGCACGCCAAGAAAGGTCCACAGGAACCCCAGTCCGACGCCAAAGACGATCGGCGGCAGGGCGAAGGGCATCGACCCGAGACCGGCCAGGAATTTCGACGCCTTGTCACCACGCGCCCACAACTCATAAGCCATCGGCCAGGCGATCAGCACGGCCAGGGCGGCGCTGCCAAAGGCAATGATCATCGAATTGGTCAGCGCCTCGACCCAGACTGGTTCTGAGATGAAAAATTCGTGGAACCGCGCCAGTGTCGGGTCGCGCGGGGGGAAAAACATCGACCGCCCCGAATTCAGCGCCGCGCCGCAGACCACGACGATGGGCAGTGACAGCATCACCGCCGACAGCGCCATGAACAGATTGCCAAGGGTGCGCAGGATCATGATGCATTCCTCCGCGTCAACCACTGGCCAAGCGTCAGGAACAGCCCCGCCGTCAGCAGCAGGATCACTGCCTGCGCCGAACCGAAAGGCGCATTGAGCGTGTTACCCCGCACCGCTTCATAGACCGAAACCGCCATGGTCTGCTTGGCCGGTTCGGCAAAGACCGTGACCGCGACATAGACCCCTAGCAGGAACACGAACAAAAGCAGGACAGATCCGATCAGAGGCAACCGTACAGCAGGCAAGACAACCGTGCGTATCACCGTCCAGGGCCCCGCACCCATCGTGCGGGCGGCCTCGGTCATGCTGCGGTCAAGCCGCGATAACGGCGGGTAAAGCAGGATCACCGCATAGGGCCAGACCAGATAAGCCATGGTCAGAACCGTGGCGAAAACCGACGTTTTGAATTTCACGTTGCGCGGATTGGCCAGACCCCAATCGCGCAGGGTGTCGAACCATCCCACATCCTTCAGCCACTGGGTCAGCCCGGTTGCCTTGAACACCATCGGCAGGCCTGACCGGTTCGACAACAGCACGTCCCATCCCATCACGATAAAGACTTCCGACAGCGACAGGCTGGACAGGATGAAGACCAGCCAGACGCTTTGCGCCCGTTTCGACAGACCCGTCATCAGGTAGGTGAAAGGAAACGCCGTGAGCACGGCCAGAACCGAGGCGATCACAGCGTAATAGAGCGAGTAGTAGAGTTTCTGAAGATAGAGAAAGGTAACCTCGTCCGGCCAGTTGGCACCGACGAAAACGCGCTGGTAATTGTCCAGCGAAAACGCCCATTCCCAGCTCGCCCCTTCGACCTTGTGGCCGAACGAAATGACGATCACCAGCAGGAACGGCGTCAGGCACAAAAACAGCGTCACCACCCAGATCGCGATCCGTGCCAGTGGCGGGCGCTTCGCAGCCGCCGCAACGGTCATCGGGACGACAACCTGGCTTGCCGCGCTCATGCTGCGGCCCTTTCGTTGCGCGGGAAGACGTGCAGCCCTTCGACCGGCAGAGTGACAATTGTCTCCTGCCCGACAGTGAAGCTGCGCTCGGTCTCGCCACGGGCATATTCGACGATCATCGGCCCGATCTCGGTCTGCAGATGGATATCGCGCACCGGCCCGACATCGCGCACGAAGGTGACCGAAGCCTTCAGCCTGCTGCCCGCAATGCCGTCGCTATCCAGATAGGGCGTTTCCGGTCGGCAGGCGATTTGCACCGGCGACCCGGAAATGAATTCCGCCGGGGTTTTCAGTTCCAGCAGCGACTGACCCACCCGGACCTTGCCCGCCTCGACCACACCGTCGAAGAAATTCGCCTTGCCGATGAAATCGGCGACGAAGGCGTTTTCGGGGCGATGATAAATCTGTTGCGGCGGGCCAACCTGTTCGACCCGGCCCTGACTCATCACCACGATCTTGTCGGCCATGGTCATCGCCTCGCGCTGGTCATGAGTCACCACGATGGTGGTGATGCCCAGCCGTTGCTGCAACAGCCGCAATTCGACCTGCATGTCTTCGCGCAGCTTTGCGTCGAGCGCCGACATCGGTTCATCCAGCAAAAACACCTCGGGTTCCTGGGCCAAGGCGCGGGCGATGGCGACGCGCTGACGCTGACCACCGGACAGTTCGCCAATGCGGCGGTCGCCATAACCACTGAGCTGGACCAGGTCCAGCAACCGTTCGCCGGTGTCGATCGCGTCCGATTTCGATGTGCCCGCTATGACCAGCGAATAAACGACGTTTTCGCGCACGCTCAGATGCGGGAACAGCGCGAAGTTCTGGAACACCATGCCAAAGCGGCGCTTGTGCGCCGCCAGCGCGGTGATGTTGTCCTCCCCCAGAAGGATCGACCCGCCGCTGGGCATTTCCAGCCCGGCAATCATCCGCAACAGCGTGGTCTTGCCACAACCCGACGGCCCCAGAAGCGCGGTCAGTTCCCCTTCTGCGAAATCCAGCTTGATGTTTTCGACAGCGCGTACGCTGCCGAAATCCTTGTAAATACCTGCCAGATGCAGCCCCTTCATCAATTACGCTCCGGCAAGCATTTTTTCCCAGGTTTCTTTGATGAAGGTCTCGTTGTCGAGATAGGCTTCATAGGCGGGCTTGATCGACGGGGTGCCCGACACCATCGCAAATTCATCGTCGGTCAAGTCGGTCTTGGACTGATCGACCAGCGGCGCGGTCCCGATCATCCGCGACATCAGCGCCTGGGTCGACGGTTCAGAAGCGAAATCCATGAAAGCTGCCGCCTCGTCCGCCTTTTCCGAAATTGCCGACAGGCACCAAGACCCGTAATCCTGCGGGTTGCCTTCCTTTGGGAATACCGGCTTGATCGGGAACCCGTCCGCCGCCATCAGGTTGGCCACGTCGAGGTAATACTGCCCGCCGATCACGTCGCCATTCTTCATCGACTGTTCCATCTGGCTTTCGGCCGACCACCACAGGGCGACGTTGGGCTTGATTTCCGCGGCCTTTTCGACCAGCGCCACGATCCCGTCCTTGGTCGAGAACGTCTCGGCGCCGTCGAAGAAGGTGGCGGCGACGATGTCGAGGAATTGCGAATTGAAGTTCTTCGACAGGCCGAGGCTTGCTTCGAATTTCGAACCGTCCCAAAAATCGGCCCAGCTTGCGGGCACTTCGACCTCGTCGGGATTGATGACCATTGCAGTGAACCACGACATGGCACCGACCCCGATCGAACCGGTGGTGTCTTCAAAAATGAAATAGCCGTCCATGTTCGCGGTGGACGGCATCTTCTTGAGGTCGAGCGGCGCCAAGAGCCCACCGATGCGCGAGGCCTTGATCATCGTGTCGCGGGCATAGAGCGAAACATCGGCCGGGACATTGCCTGCCGCCGTCGCCTGCTGCATCGTTACCAGCCAGTCGGTCGAATTGGGCTGCGTCACGCTTTCCACCGCGATCCCGGTCGCTTCGGTGAAGGCAGGATAGACATATTGCTTGAAACTGTCTTCGAAATAGCCGCCATAAGACCCGACCTTGAGGCTACGGGCTTGGGCGATCAGGGGGCTACCGATCACGCTCGAAGCGGCGGCCAGGCCGGCCACACTGCCAGCGGTTTTGAGAAGGGTGCGTCGGTTGAAAGAGGTCATCGGTGTCTCCAGTATTTGGGCACGCAGGGGCAAACTGGTGCCGTGAAAGCCCCTTCACGCTGTGCCGCAGCGCCGCCGAAGCGTGAGTCCAAAGGCCGGATTTTCGTCAAGGCAGACGTAATTTGATCAATTTCTGGGCAAAACAGCGGGTCAGGTAAGGATTTCTGACCAGAATTGGTATGTCGCCCGGCGAATCCGGGGAACCATTGCGGTGGGCTCTCCCCGTTCCATCGCAGCGCATCCCGCCCGCCGGTGGAACCTTGTGGGGAACATCAGTCACAAGGACTGCAAGAGGACTGACAAATGCGTTCAGATATTTCCCAAGACCAGCGCGCCCTGACCATCGAAGATGCCAACCTACCCGTGATCGACCTTGCCGGTCTATTTACAGGCGATCCCGAAGATAAGGCCCGCGTCGCGGCCGAATTGGGCAGCGCCGCCCGCACATCGGGATTTTTCTACATCACCAATCACGGCATTCCACAGGACCAGGTCGACGCGCTTTTCGCCGCTTCCAAGGAATTCCACGAAAAGACCCGCAGTTTCAAAATGAAATACTGGTCGGGCTTCACCACCCATCACCGCGGCTATGTGCCGTTCGAGGAAAACGGGTCTGATTTCCCCAAATTGATCAATTTCAACGAAGCCTGGGACATGTCCTTTGAGGCCCCCGAAAATCATCCCGATTACCTTGCCAAATGGCGGATGACCGGCCCGAATATCTGGCCCGACATCCCGGGCTGGAAGGACACCGTGTCGGGCTATTATGACGCCACCTTCAATCTGGGCCTGCGCCTGCTGGATGCGCTGGCGCTGGAACTGGGCGTCGAAACCGAGGAACTGACCCGCCATATCAGCTATCCCACCTCGCAATTGCGGCTGCTGCGCTATATCGAAAACGACATGCCCGCGACCAAGGAAATGGTCGGCATCGGTGCCCATTCCGATTTCGAATGCTTCACCATCCTGTTGACCGGCGCGCCCGGCCTGCAAGTGATGAATGCCGAAGACATCTGGATCGAAGCGCCGCCCCTGCCGGGATGTTTCGTGGTCAATATCGGTGACATTTTCGAAACCTGGTCAGGCGGTCAGTTCAAATCGACCCAGCACCGGGTGGCAAATATCGGCAAGGAACGCTATTCGATGCCGCTGTTTTTTGGGCTGGACTATCACACCGTCGTCGAACCCTTGGAAAAATTCCGCACCCCTGAAACGCTGGAAAAATATCCGCCGATGAAAGCAGGCGATCATCTGATGCGGATGTCGATCAACGCCTTTCGTTACATGGCCGACGCCTATGCAAAGGGTGATCTGATCCCAGATTACGACGTCCCCGCGGAAAACCCGTTCAAGCGTGAAGCCAAGGAGGTCTGAGTTTCGTGCAACCGCATCCGGACTTTGCTGAAACAGACCTGCCGCGCCGGGCAGAGATAGGGGCGTTTCAACTGACGCCCCTGTCGCCTGCTCAGGTGGATGAAGATTTCGAAGCGGTCATCGGCTCGAAACAGGTCCTGAAAGGACTGTTCGGCGATGACTGGCCGCTTGGCCTGACCCGCGACGACAACCTGACCGACATGGGCTGGCATGAACGGGAATTCACCGCAAAACGATCCTTTGCATGGATCATCCGCGACCCGGGCGGGCGGTATCTGGGTTGTGCATACCTTTATCCCGACTTGGGCAAACGAGGGCACGGACAGGTGGTGACATGGGTCCGCGACAGTCCTGATCGGATCGCGCAACTGACCCAGTTCGACCGGCTGTTCCAAACATGGCTGCGATCATACCTCCCCGACCGATATATCCTGAGCTGGCTCAATAACGCCGGTATAAGCTGAGCAGACCTCACGGCTTATCGCCTGCTGTTCGGCTTGCGCAGCCATCGATCAGAAGAACCGCATTCTGTGATCGTCTTGTCGTTGAAGATCTTTCAGATCCTTGCAAATTTCGAAATCTGGTCCGGTGCATCAGCCACCGGACCAGAACCGAAATCACGCGGCACGGCGAAGCGAAACAGGCTCGCCCGTCGCGGCCAAAAGGCTCTGCGGATCACGGATAATCACGCGGGACGGCTGTGGAAGCGCCACCGTTCCGGCCTTTTCCAGTACCTTGATCTGACGCGAAACAGTCTCTAGCGTGAGGCACAGGATTTGCCCAAGCTCAGCGCGGTTCAGGCGCAGATCCATCTCGACGGGCCGCCCTTGCCGTTCCCAGAACGACAAAAGCAAAGTGGCCACCCGCTGCATCGCCGTCTTGCGTCCAAGCATGATCTGCCCACGGCGCGCCTCGCAAAGACGATCCTGCAATTCCTCGAGGTAGTTCATCCGCAGGCGCGGAATTTCCTCCACAAGTTCTGCAAATGCATCCGCATCGCAGCTCAGCAGTACCGTTTCACCCATCGCAATGTACTGCACCGCGGCTGTACGGGGGCCGGCGGGGGACAGTATTTCACCCGCGAAGGTCAGACCGAAAAGACGACTGGCACCGCCGGGTTCGGCCACCTCCTTGCGCAACACGCCGCGCAGGGCGATCTCAGGATGGGGGGCGCTGGCACGGCTGCGCGGGATCGGGTCGCCGTCGCCATAGACGTCTTGGGTGAAGGCCCCAAGGGCTATGGCTTTCTGCCGCGTCGTCAGGCCGCGAAACAGGCTGTGCCGTTTCGTGCTTAAATCGATCGGTTCAACGTGGCCTGGGATCTGCCACGGGAGTGTCATCGCGTTCATTTCGCGTCTCCGTCTCATGAGGTGCAATGCCGCTTAGGGCGGCGGGATGCGGCCAGAGAGAGACTGCGCTATTGGCACTATCCGTCTTGCCCAAGGCGATGACGGGCTGCCGGTCGTGCGGTCCCTGTTCCGACGTCTGTTCGGGATGCCGGACGCAGGGTCCGGCGCGTTCAGACGGAAACAGGCGGAGCGCGGGCGCGCGCCGCGCCACCGGCGGTCTGCCGACGCAGGACTTGGTGGGTCGGCAGCGCCAACTCACAGAAAACCAGTTCTTGGGCATTCGGCTCGGCAAGCGGCGGTGCTGCGCTTTGCACGGCGAGGGAGACCTGAACGCAGTGGGGCTTATGACCATCACCGCCCTGCCCGTCCTCTTCGCGAACAGGGGTCGTGCCGCCATCATCGGTTAGCCAGACCTCCTTGGTTCCGTCGCTGGTGCAAAGCACCAGCCGGATTCCATCCGGCCCCGATTGTCGCATCATGCCGTCGGGAACAGTCCCAAGCAGCACAAGCGCCAGCACAAGCAAGGTCCGGGCAAGGAGAAACGCGAAACGCATAACGGTCAGCGCATCCTGCCGAAGCGGTCAGTCATCGCGGTGCAGACCCCCGCGAAGAAGGGAAAAAGCGTCATGTCTGATATCCATGAGGGGCGTCCGGCACGCGACGCCCGGACCAATCTTTCGGGTAGAGGAAGACTGTCAGACCGATGGCGGCGCCCGCGCGGGGCGTGTGGTGTTTCTGGTCTGCGATGGCAGGCGGGGTCCCGACAAATCAGGTGTCGCCGCCGCCTGTGCGAGGACAAGCCGGGCATAGCCGGTTTCAAGGCTGGGTAAATGAAACGCCATTAGAAGGCGGCAGGCGTGGCAGTCATTCCCGGTGCCATCATCCCCGGAACCGCCGCAAAGATCGGCAGCACTCACCCCAAAGGCCGCGGCATAAAGATCGGCCTCGACCTGGGCCTCGGAGGAAAAACGATGCCCAAAACCCGACGTCGCCAGAGCGAACGTCAGGGCGCAAATCAGCGTCCCCAGCAGAATTGGAAATTTCGTCAGCCGCATGACCCTTTAAGTAAGCAGCGCGGCCCCATGGAACAAGCACACATTCCCCGATGGGGCGATTTGTCCAGTCTCGGGCAGCAGGCTCAGCGAACGGTCAGCGCAAAATGCGAATTCCGGTATGCTTTCCCGGCGGGCGCGGTGTTGAAGCCGCTTCCGACATCGGCAGTCTCGTGTCTGGATCGGCCCGCGATCCGGATGCTGTTCATCTGTTTTCGGTACTCTCCAGATAGGATTGTATTTCGGTCAGTGCGCAAATTTCCTGGCTGGGATCGGTACAGCAAGATTGGACCACTGCCGCAGATTGCGCATAGATCACATTCCACGCCTCTTCAGAACCGCCAAAACCGGGCGGCATTGCGTGGCTTCCGGGATAGCTGCTGGCCCAGTTATCCGCCCCGGACGGGATCACCTGCCCGGTCATCCATTGCGCCAGCTCGCCGCAGGACCCAGGTTTTTCCTGCGTCGGGTCCGGCGGCGCAAGCAAACCGGACCCAATCCGGTGACAGCCGACGCAGGTGTTGTCGCGCATATCCATCGAATGGGTCGGCCACGCCGAAAATCCGTAACCGGGATCGACATGCGCATATGGACCAAACGGGTCGACCGGGACATGCGCCCAGACCTGCCCGACAAAGGGCGAATACATGAATGGATCATTGTCGTGGCAGACGCCACAGCCGTCGGCAACGACCGCTTCGGGTGTTTCCCAGAAACTGTTATCGGTCGCGGCGGTCGGCGATGGGACATTTTGCCCGCTGACAACCCCACCCGCATCCGCCTTGGCCTGAAACCAGCATGTGGCGCCGGTATTGGGGTTGTGGGCGATCACGTCGATTTCGTCGAAATCCGTGCTCCCCTGCGCACGAAAAAGCTTTTGCCGGCACATCACCGCGATCTGCGCACTGTCGGTGGAGAGGTTGAGAATACGGGAAAATGGCACGCATTGACCGTCGGAGCCTTCGCCGTTGTTCAATAGCGCCGGCCGGTCACATGTCTCTGGGGCATGATCGGTGACCGGAACGCCATTCACAGTGACCGGAACACTCGCACCGGCGGCGCAATCAAACATTTCTATCGCGCCGATATCAGCGGCACAGGCTGAACCGTAGACTTGGTTCGAACTTTGCGCGGCGGCGGCCCCGGCGGCAAGAACAAGCGTAATGGTACAGGCACGCAGGACCATCATCGTTGTCCCTCCTGGCCGGTGTTGGCGGCCTCGGCCAGCGGCCTGAGCGCCTCGAAATAGCGGACATAGCCGGTGCACCTGCAGATATGGCTGCCAATCGCCGCCATCATCGCATCCTCCAACTGATCGGCAGGGACAGGTTGCGCCCTGAGGTCATCCAGAAACATCCGCGACGCCATGACGAACCCGGGGGTGCAATAGCCGCATTGGAACGAAAAATTGTCCAGAAAAGCCTGCTGCACCTCGTCAAGAACGCCATCCTGCGCAACGGACTCGATGGTCGAGACGACACTGCCATCCAAAATGCCCAGCGCCGTAGAGCAACTGATCATCGGCGTTGTCGCCGGATTTGGCGGTTTGCTGACCTGCACGGTGCAGGCCCGGCAAACACCGATACCGCAACAAAATTTCGTGCCCGTAAGGTTCAGGTCTTCGTGCAGGAAATCGACCAGCTTGTCGTCTGCGCGGCTATCGTCGATCTGGTACGCAACGCCATTGACTGTCAGGGAAATCGTCATTGACCCAAACCTCCCAGGATTTTTTCGGGTGTGATCGGAAGCGATGCGAACCGTACCCCGGTGGCATCTCGTAAAGCGTTGGAAATCGCCGGAGGGATCGAACACATCACGGCCTCCGCAATGCCGCGGCCAATCGGTGGGCTGCCGGGAAGATCGGCCAGCGTCACAAGCTGCTGACCGCGCTGGCCGGGCGTGTAGCCATCGACAAGCGGCACGTCCCCCGCACGGGCAATATGGTATTGGTTGAGGTTCCAGGTTCCGTTCGCCGGGCCATCCATGCCCGGCGGCATGTCTTCCAGCAACGTGTAACTGATCGCCATCGCCACCCCACCCTGGCTCTGGCCCGAGACAAGTTGCGGCACGTGGATATGACCTGCATTCAGCACGCTCAGAACGTTTTCGATCTGAACGTTGCCCGAACTGACATCCACGGTCAGCCCCACGACATTGACACAGGGGGCCCAGACATATCGCGCATAGCGTTTGCTGGCGTCATCGGGCCCAGTGGTGTTCTGCCGCTCGGCGAATACCGGATCGGTGCCCCCGGGCAGGTAGAAAGATAATCCATCCAACTGAAGCGGCAACAGCCCGGCAGGGGTAGGAAAGCTTGCTTCGGCCCATGTGTTCTGAAAATAGGCATGCCCCAACGCGCCATAGGGCAAGCCTGCGGCATAGATTTCCCCGGCCAGTTGCGCCAGACTCAGCGGGGTCACGCCCCCCGCGTTCAGGACGAGTGCACCATCCTGCCAGGCCACATCGCCAGCAGTCAGCGGGGAAACACCCCAGATATTTGTTGCCGCCGTCAGGATGGCCCCCTGAAAAAGCGCATCTGCCGTTTGCCGGACCGTATGCACCTGATGCAGCGCCGTCAGGCAAGCTGAGGAGGACCCGACAGATTTCGCTGTCCAATGCGGATTGTCCCAGCCTTGGCCGGTGCTGTCATCCGTGCTCAGGCCGGTCATACCGAACAACGTATAGGCGCCCATATCGACTTGCGCCGCGTTGGTCCCGAGGATCGGGCCGACAGCCACGCCAAGCGTCGTGGCTGACCCGTTGCCCATATCGACCGCGTCGGATTGAACGGTGATGGTCCCATCGCGGTTCAGCAGGACAGAGGCAACCATGCCGTCGCCCGACGTCCCGTAGGCCTGAAGAGACATGGCAATCCCGGTTCCATATTGGGTCTGACCCTCGACGGTATATTCGGTCTTGAGCGCCGCGCGATTGGCCCAGAGCGGGTGATCTTTCGCCAGATCGAGCATCTCTGCAAGGCGAAGGCTCTGCTCCACCGGTCCGCCAACCACGGTCGCACCGCCTTCGGCCACAATGTTGGCCCGGCGCAGATCCATTGGATCCCAGTTTTGCGCGGCGGCGATGTCGTCAAGCGCCGTCTCGATGGCAAAAAAGGCCTGCGGGCCACCGAACCCGCGCTGCGATCCGCCCGAAATATTCTGAGTATGCTTCGCCTCGCCAAAGATATTGGCCATCGGCACGGCATAGGAACCGCCCGCACAGAGGGCGCCCAAAGAGGCCACGTAGGGGCTCAGATTGCGCCGCCCGCCACCGTCGAACGTCAAGTTCATCTGGATGGCCTGCAGTGACATATCGCTATCCACGGCCACCTCGCCGCTGAGCACGGCCCCATGACGTTTCAGCCCCACACGAAACTGTTCGAACCGGTCATAGGACAGCCGCACCGGATTTCCGCCGGAATAGGCCCCGGCCAGCGCCAGCATAAGCGAAAAAGGCGAACTGTCGCGCCCCCCGAACCCGCCGCCGGGATAACAGCTTGTCAGATTAACCGCCTGCAGATGAAATGGCGCGTCGTCGCTGTCATACATCGACATGATATTGCTGATATCGCCATCTGGGGATTGGGTGCCCAGCACGACATTTATCGTGCCCGAAGCGCCATCGACCCAAACCAACCCCGCCTCAGGTTCCATGAACATCGGGTCCATCGCCTGCATGTCGGTTGCAAAGGGTTGCCGGATCAGATTGGGGTCGCTGTCCAGCGTCTGCTGAATCTTGCTCTGATAGCCCGGCACCTGATCCATATAAGTACTGGGGTCGGCTGTGGCATAGCTGAACTCGTCCCCGAACTTCACATATGTGGTCGTCGGTGAGAATGCCTCGCCCAATGGCGGACCGTCCTGAAGGCCGCTGCCGTATATCTGGAAGGCCTTATCGTTGAACTCGATCGCGGATTTGGCCGAACGGTAGGCCGCAAGGCTGTCAAACAGCAATAGCGCGACAGCCTGACCCAGAAAATTGGGGATATTGCCAGGGACAACGATCAGGTCAAAAACCACATCGGGCGGCAAATTGAAACTGCCGTCGTCATCGCCCGTGGCCCGGCGTTTCGTCTTGGCGATCTCTTCGGCGATGCGTTCATCGACATGCAGATCGCGTGCAAAGGCCACTTTGGGAGCGCGCAAAGCCTGACTCAATTCGTTGCCAAGAACCACCCGCGCCGGTTGCGCCTGAGGCGGCAGGCTGCTGAGATCGACACCTTCAAATGCCTGATCGGTGGTAAGCGCCCGCAAATACATCGCGTGCCACTGGTTGTCCGGCCAGCCTGCCATGTCAGCGGCGGAAAAGTCGCGGGCATAGACCTTTTGCCCCGTCACCTTGGCCAGCCCATCAATCCGTTGGGTAGCGACGCCGGGGACGTCGGTGGGCGCCCCGGTATTGAGGCCTGCGCCCCGGGCCTGCCCGGAGAGCAAAAAACTGGGCGCAATCACTGTAAGAGCAACACCAGCGCCCGTCGATTTGAGGAACGCGCGCCGCGTAACTGCAGTGCCTTTGTCTGGTTTTGGGATATTCATCGGATACCACTCTTGTGGTTGCAAGAAGTCGAAACGGTCGCTTTACGTAAAGGTAGTATCATGGATAAACAAATTCACCAAAGGATGTATATCAAGTCATACTCAGACAGTGCCTGATGCAAGAGCCGCGCCATGTTCGGGATTGTAAGGTCTTGACGACATATAAATATGATGATGATGTCAGTTTCATATTTTGATTCTGGCGGAGACCTATCGTGACCCCGGCGCATTCATCGCAGGCAGAAAACCCACAGGACGCATGCTTTGTGGACTGGCTCCTGCGCGACCGCGCGGAAATGCGCAAAAGGGACCGGACGCGTACCGATCTTATGGTCGCTTGTGCCCGCTTCCTTGCCCAGCAGCCATTGGAACGGCTCACTGTTTCGGCGACCTGCAAACTGGCTGGCGTGGCACATGGCACGTTTTATCTCCATTTCTCTGACAGAAATGTTCTGGCCGGTGCCGTTCTCAGCGCCTTTGCAGATTATGTGCAGCTTCGAATGCGGGCTGCCACCCGCGGCGCTGGCGATGCGGCCCGCAACACCACTGCGGCCTACATGCGTATTTTCGAAGAAAACGCAGGCCTGATGAAAAGCATGGTGGTCGGCGGAGACGCCTTTCCCGAAGCCCGTGCGGCGTTCCAGCGCCTCAACCACGACTGGTCGCAAACCGTGGTTCGCGCGGAGCAAAAACGCAAGGGGACTGCGGCAAGACCCGAACCAGACCTGATGCGCCGCGCCTACGCTCTGGGTGGCATGGTGGACCAATACCTGACGGCCCTGTTCGTCACCCGCGACCCATGGATCAATTCACTCTCACAAGACCCGGAGGCAGTACTGGAAATGTTCACAGACATTTGGAAACGGGGCATGGCACCATGAGCCTTATTGAAGACGGCCACCGGGTTCCACTGCATGACCTTGCTGATCACCGACAGGCGGCCTGGGAACGACAAAGCGCCTATGTCGCCGCCCATTCCGATTTCTACCGGCGCCTCTGGAATGGGAAAGCACCTCCCGAACGGCTGGAGGATCTGGACGCCCTGCCCTTTTCCGACAAAGCGGACCTGCGCCTGTCACAGCCCGCCCATCCGCCCTTCGGCGACTATCTGGCAGCGCCGCGCGATCAGGTATCCAGACTGCACCGCACATCGGGCACGACCGGGCAGGCGATGAATCTGGCGATGAGCGCGCGCGACTGCGAGATCACCGAAATCATTGGTGGCCGGGCACAGGCGCTGGCGGGTCTTGGGCCGGGCGATACGGTGGTGCATTGCCTGAATTACCAGATGTGGATGGGAGGATTGACCGATCATCGGACGCTGGAACGCACCGGCGCGACGGTGGTGCCCTTCGGCGTCGGGTCGACCGAACTACTGGTCCGCAGCATTCTCGAAGTCGGGATCTCCGCCATTTCCTGCACCCCATCCTATCCGACCGTATTGGAACGGGTGGTCGCGGAAAAATTCCCCGGCCTGAAACCTGCCGATCTGGGCCTCAAACTGGGATTGTTCGGGGGCGAACCCGGTCTGGACGATCCCGCCTTGCGCCAACGATTGCGCGACACCTGGGGGATGGAGCCCCGCAATGCCAATTACGGCGTGTCGGACGTGTTCTGCAATTTCGCCTCCGAATGCGCTTATGACACGGCTTTGCATTTTGTTGCCCACGATGTGCTGCATGTCGAACTGATCGACCCGGACAGCGAAGAAACAAAGACGTTGGAACCCGGCGCAAAAGGCGAACTGGTCCTGACCCATCTGTCGCGCGATTGTCAGCCGCTGGTTCGGTTTCGGACCGGCGACATCATCGCGGTCGAAGCCACCGATCCGTGCCGCTGTGGCTGCACTGGATTCCGGTTCCGCGTGGTGGGGCGCTCGGACGATATGATCGTGGTCAGGGGGCTCAATATGTTCCCGACCATGGTGGCTGCGGTGGTGACGGAATTTGCAGAACTGTCAGGCGATTACCGCATCACGCTCGACACACCCCCACCCTACGACGTTCTGCCAGTTCAAGCCGAGCTTGCCAGGGGAAGGGCCGATGACGGCACCCTTTCCCAACGGCTGGAAGCGGCGCTCAAGGCCAAGCTCGGGGCGACCGCCCGGGTGACCATCGTCCCCGCAGGCACCTTTCCGGTGACCGAAGGCAAAACCAAACGTGTGATCAGGAGCTACGCATAATGGATTTCACCTACGACACGATACGGTCCACCATGACCGGCGACGGTGTGCGCACAATCGCCCTGAACCGTCGGGAATCACTCAATGCGATGAACCGGCGGCTGATCGACGAAGTCGCAATTGCCTTCGACGACGCCAACCGGGACCCACAGACACGCGCAATCATCTTTACCGGCGAAGGCCGGGCCTTTTGCGCGGGCGATGACAGGCATGAACATGTCCATCCCGAAACCGAAACAGACGCGCGCGATCTGGTCGACGCGATCCAGCGGGCGACGGTGGCCATCGTTTTCGGCGCCAAGCCGGTTGTGGGGGCGATCAATGGCTGGGCCGTTGGCGGCGGCTTTGAATGGGCCATCAACTGCGACTTTCCGATCTGGGCCGAAAGCGCCAAGGGGTTTTTCCCTGAAGTGTCGCTCAACCTGTTCGTCACCGGCGCGGTGACGTCATTGCTGCCAGCCATCGTGGGACCGTTGAAAGCGCGTGAAATGCTGCTCCTCGGACAACGGTATTCAGCCGCCGAATTGCACGATTGCGGGGTCGCATGGAAAGTTGTGGCCGACACAGAGCTTCAAGACGAAGCTGCCAAGGTGGCGGCGCAGCTTGCAAAGCTCCCTACCCTGTCGGTGCGCGCAATGAAACGGGTACTGAACCAAGCAACTGCTGGCGCGCTCCACCGGGCGCTTGACCTTGAAACCGAAGCAACCGTTGCCGGTTTCCTCGATCCGGAAACGACCCGCCTGCTAAAGCAGTTCTAGGAAAAGAACGCCCGGTAAACGCCCGTTTCAACATCGAAACGGACCTTGGCCGGGCGCTTTGTATTAAGGTGCCGGTCGGTCTGTTACTCGGATACCAACCCGGCCATGTGGCAGAGGATTTCGAACATCACCGAAACGCCAAGGAACGCCGTGCCCCCGGACGCATCAAAGGGTGGTGAAACCTCGACCAGATCGGCCCCGACAATATCAACCCCATCAAGCAGGCGGACGACCTGCAACGCCTGATAGGAATTCGGTCCGCCCACTTCGGGCGTGCCGGTGCCGGGGGCAAAGGCGGGATCAATGAAATCGATGTCATAAGACACATAGGTGGGCGCCTTGCCGACGATTTCCTTGGCTTCGGCCATCACGTCTTCGGGTCCGCGGGCGTGGAATTCTTCGATCGGGATCACGCGAATGCCGACGCTGTCAGCGAAATCGCGGTCTTCACTATCATAGGTGGTGCCACGAATACCGATTTGCACGACCCGTTTGGGATCAAGAAGCCCCTCCTCGACCGCGCGGCGGAACGGGGTGCCATGGGTGTACATCGTGCCGCCAAAATAGCTGTGAAACAGATCCGTATGGCTGTCGAAATGGATCATGCCCAGCGGGTCGGTTTTGCCCAAGGCTCGCAGGATAGGCAGGGAATTGAGGTGATCGCCCCCAGCGGTCAGCGGGCGAATGCCATTGGCGCGGACCTGTTCGAAGAAGGTGGTGATCCGCGACATGCTGTCTTGGATATCCGCCGGGTTCGGTGCGACATCACCCAGATCGGCGCAATTCGCCATCTCGAACGGGCGCACCCCGGTGGCACCGTTCTGCGCCCGGATCATCGTCGACATATCGCGCAACTGGCGCGGCCCGTGGCGCGGCCCCGGACGGTTGGTTGTTCCGGAATCCCAGGGCGAACCGATCAAGCCAATCTGCACATCCTTCAGACGCGGGTGATCGAACCCGACATGCGGCAGACGCATGAAGGTCGGGACACCGGCATAGCGCGGCAGGTCAAACCCGGAAACGGGATGGAAAAAAGGATCGCTTGTCATTTATGGCTCCTGTCAGGTCATCACACTGCCACCGTTCACGCCGAAACACTGGCCGGTGACGAAATTGCTATGGGGGCTTGCAAGGAAGCAGGCCATTGCGGCGATATCCCCCGGTTGACCGAACCGCGCCAGCGGTGTTGCCATATCCTTGGCCAACTGTTCGGGGCTCATGCTGTCGGGGCTTGTCATGTCGGTTTTAATTGACCCGGGGGCGATGGCGTTCACCAATATCCCCGGCGCCAATTCGCGCGCAAAGGTGCGGGTCAAAGCGATGATCCCACCTTTCGAGGCGGTATAGGCCGCCATTTCTTCACGACCAAGGATACCCAGATCGCTGGCGATATTGATGATCCGCCCGGTCTGGCTACGCCGGACAAAGGCACGCGCGGCAAGGAATGTGCCGCGCAGGTTTACCGCGATCACACGATCGAAGTCGGCAACATCGGTTTCGGCAAGCGGGCTTTCGCGCAGAATGCCCGCATTGTTGACCAGAATGTCAGGCGCCCCAAAGGCATCGGTCGCCGCCTGAAAAAAAGCTTCGATCTGGGCTTCGTCCGCAACATCGGCGGTCACTGAAATCCCATCTGAAAGCGCCTTGATCGCTGTCAGGGTTTCCGGCGCGGCCGGATCGCCGGGATGACAAAAAGCCACCTTGGCCCCATGCGACGCCAGCGCCAACGATATCGCCCTGCCAATCCCGCGCGATCCGCCGGTAACAATGGCAAGTTTGCCTTGCAACGTCATGACATCACCTCGCCGCGATCGACGTTGATGGCCTGTCCGGTGATGTTCGCCCCCCCCGAAGAGGCGAGGAACATGTAAGCTTCGGCCATGTCGCACGGCTCCATCAGCCCGTCAATCGCTTGCGCCGACATGATTTCGGCCTGCACCTCTGCTTCGCTGCGGCCGCTGGATTCAGCCAGTTCCCTGAGCGAATTCATCGCCGGTCCGGTTTTCACCCAGCCGGGGCAAACCGCGTTCACGCAGATCCCGCGCGGGCCCAATTCCTGCGCCCAGGTACGGGCAAGGCCGATCAACGCGTGTTTGCTGGACACATAGGCCGAAAATCCGGGCACTGCGGTGCGCGCCCAGATCGAAGCGGTCAGGATGATCCGCCCGCCATCGGGAATGCGGGTCACCAACGTGTCGGTCACATTCTGGGTGCCGGTGATATTGATCGCGATGATCCGCTCGAATGTCGTGTTACCAGCCGGGTTCGCCCCGGTAAGCGGGGTCGGACGTTCAAGCCCGGCATTATTCACCAGCACGTCGACCCGTTCGATATCGCTCAGCCGTTCCGTCACCATCGCGGCGTCTGCAATGTCGCATTGGATTGCGCGCACTTTACCCGGCAATTGCCGGGCCGCGTCATGGATCGCATCGGTATCCGACAAAACAATCAGATTGGCCCCGGCGTTCGCGAACCCCTCGGCCACGCCATAGCCGATCCCGCTGCTGGCACCGGTCACCAGCACCGTCTTGCCGGAGAAATCGAAACTTACGCTCATTCCACTCCGCGCCCTTCTTCTCGCATCAACCTCATCAACTTGGATTCCAGCTCGGCGTAGCCATCAAGCTTGACCGCTCTTTCCTTGTCCGCGATGCGCTGACCTTGCTTGAAGCCCGGCACGATTTCCTCTTTCACCCGGCCCGGGTGGCTGGACAGGAACACGATCTTGTCGGCAAGGAAAATCGCTTCTTCCAGATCATGGGTAACGATCACCATGGTGGTGTTGGTCTGTTCGGCGACATTGATCATCAATTCCTGCATCAGCCACCGGGTTTCGGCATCAAGCGCGCCGAAAGGTTCGTCCATCAGCAGGACTTCGGGATCGTTGGCCAGGGTCCGGGCGATGGCGACGCGCTGGCGCATCCCGCCAGAAAGCTGCGAAGGATAGACATCGGCGAATTTTCCAAGCCCGACAAGGTTGATGAACCGCTCGGCCCGTTCGCGCCGTTCGTCCGGGTCGACGCCGTTGATCTTCATCCCGAATTCGACGTTCTTGCGCACAGACAACCAATCGAACGAGGTATAGGCCTGAAACACCATGCCGCGGTCGCGCCCTGGTCCGTCGACCGTGCGCCCGCCAATGGCGATTTCCCCCGCACTTGGAGTTTCCAGTCCTGCCATCATCCGCAGGATCGTCGATTTGCCGCAGCCCGAAGGTCCAAGCAAGACGCAGATCGAATTCTGCTCGACCTGAAAGTTGACATCCTGAACAGCCGTTACGCGGTTTTCGCCGCCCAGTTCGAACACCTTTGTGATGTTCCTGATCTCCAATGCGGTGACTTGGGTCATGGTCATTTCTTCTGCAAATAAGGGAAGGCCCAACGATGCAAGGCAGCAAAGCCAAGGTCGAAGACAAGGCCGAGCACACCGATCACGATGATACCCGACAGGATCTCGTCGGTTTTCAGGAAGCGGCGGGCGCGCATCATCATGGCACCGATGCCGGTGGTCGAGGCGACGATCTCGGCGATCACCAGATAGGTCCAGGCCATGGCGAGCATCTGGCGCATCGCAACCATGATGTCAGGCAACACAGCCGGGAAAATGACCCGGGCCACAACCGTCCGACGGCTGGCCCCGAGGGTGAGCGCGGTTTCGACCAGTTCTTCGCGAACGTTCTTGGTGTGGTCCATGATCAGCGTGATCAGGAAAAAGATTACACCGATGAAAAGCAGTGCCAGCTTGGGGGCTTCGCCAGTTCCGAACCACATCAGCAGGATCGGAATGAAAGATGGCGCAGGCAGGTAACGCCAGGCCGAAACGAACGGGGCGAATACCGCTTCGATCGCAGGAAAACTGCCCATCATCACACCCAGCGGCACCGCGACGGCGATGGCCATACCAAAGGCCCCGATTACCCGGGCAATCGAAATCATCACGTCAGACCCGAAACCGCGATTGAAGAAAAGATCGAATGTTGTGGCAAAGACCTGCTGCGGCGCGGGCACCAGTAGTTCATTTACCATTCCGGTCGCCGAAGCGAAAATCCAGACGCCAAAAAATACAATCCAGATTGAAAGTGCCGACAGGACGCTTTGGCGTCGGCTTACTGGTTTTCTCAGCCTGAAAAACGGTCTCGAGGGGGATTGGGCCGCCACTGCTCTGCTCCGGTAAAAGGGGGAGCGCCACACGGCGCCCCCGGTTTTGGATTATTGCGCGATCAGTTCCTGGCGATAACCAGAAGCCACAAGATCACCCATCAGGCTGCAATCGATGCCAGCGGCGGCGTCGATTTTCTTGGCCATCAGGCCAAGCTTGATCCACCACTCATTGGTCAGCGCAATCGAATCCACCATTGATCCGTTTGCCATCCCGAAGGGACCTTCGCCGTCGAGCACACCGCAAAGCCGCGCGCTTTCATCAAAGTCTAGCATATAAATGCCACCTTCGAAGCTTTTGCCATTGGTGCCGATCACGTAGCCGATGTCTTCTTCCGGCCATTGCAGGAATTTGGCCATCGCCTTGTTGGTTTCCTCGACATGAGCGTTCCAGTAACCAAGCCCGTCCCAACGCGCCTTCAGCACGGCAACGGCGGCATCGCGGTTTTCGGCGATGAAGTTCTTGTTCATGTAAAGCGCGTCCATGAAGATACCGGTTTTCAGCACTTCCGGGTCAGACGTATTGACGATCGACCGCGCCCCCGGCTTGGCTTCGAGCACTTTCGAAATCCAGGGTTCATACATATAGGCAGCGGCAAGATCGCCCGACATCATCGGTCCAACCGCTTCGTCGGCGTTCAGATTGACCCATTCCACCTGATCAGGAGAAATGCCTTCGGAATCGAGCCAGATCCCCATCAGCAAGTGGCCAATATAAGCCTGCGGCGCCGCCACTTTCAGACCCGGCAGGTCTGCTGGTTCGATATCCGGCGACAGAATGATATGATCCACCCCGTAAGACGGGTTGAGAAACGCGACATTGACCACGTCGGTGCCCCGATCGACCACCAGCGGCGTGTAATCCGCAGTACACCCATAAACGTCGATCTGACCCGCTGCGAGAGCGGCGTGACCACCAAGCGGGTCTTCGAAAATGGTGATGTTCAGATCATGATCCGGGATCAGGTCGTTCTGACGTGCAACCTCAAGCATCGCATAGCCGGGCCAGGAAACGCAGACCCCGACATCGATTGTATCGGCAGCCGCCGCACCGGCGCTGCCTCCCGCTGCAATGGCCGTGGCGGCCGCGATATTCAGAATGGAACGCATGGTCATACCTCGCAGAGTGTTGTGATTCTTTATCTCCACCAATAACTTTATCTAGTAAAAGTTTTTTCGCAATAAATTTTTTAACTTGACCAAATAGTTTCGTTAGAGGAATTTAGGGCTCAACCAAAGGAGGCGGCGGTGAGTTCTCTACGTGCGCGACAGAAGGAAGACCGGCGAAATCGCATCGTGTCTTCGGCCAAAACCCTTTTCAAAAAAAAGGGTTACGAGAAGACGACGATCGAAAACATCGCGATGGCAGCAGAAGTGTCTGGCGTCACCGTACATAATTATTATGGCACCAAGGCAGGCATCCTGCTGTCTCTGGTGATCGAAAGCGACAAGCAACTTATCCAACAACTGGATGAAACCCTGCCCCGTGAAGAAAGCGACATCATCACGCTGGTGATCGCTTTTGCCCATCAGATCATGGACCACGCGATCGCCACGCTGGAAAAAGACATCTGGCGCCAGGTCATCGCAGCGGTAACGACCGAGGCCGGCACCCAGATCAACAAGGCCTATGCCAAGCTCGACGAGCAACTCTCCTTTGTTCTGGTCCGTCGTTTCGAAGCAATGCAGGCTGCGGGCACCCTTACGGGCACGGTAAACCCACTGCATCTTGGTCGCGCCCTGTTCCAGCTTCAGAACGCCCGCTTCATCGAATTCATTTCGTCCGACGAAACCACGCAGGACGAAATTGAAACACGTCTGCGCAACGATCTTGTTGCGTTGTTTTCCGTTTGCGTGGATCAGGCCCGACCCGCCTGACGCGGTTCCTTATCCCGGAGTCACACATGTTTCTCAATCCGATCACCTGGCCTGAAGGTAAGCGCAGCGCTGCCTGCGTCACATTCGACATTGATGCAGATTCACTGATCCGCACCGCCCGCCCCGATGATGCCGAACTCAGGTTGCAGCCGATCTCTATGGGGCGCTACGGGCCGACAGTCGCCATGCCCCGCATTCTGGACACCTATCGCCGCTTCGGCCTGACCCAGACCTTTTTCATGCCGGCATGGGTGATGCAGACCTACCCGGATACCGTCGAAGCGATTCTCAAAGATGGCCACGAGATCGGGCATCATTCGTGGATGCACGAAGACCCGATGATGCATTCGGACGACGTCGAAGCCGAACTGTTCGAACGCGCCCTCGAAGTGCATGTGTCGATGACCGGCCGCAAACCACGCGGGTATCGCGCCCCGGTCTATTCGATGACCCCGGCGATGGTCGACCGGCTGATCGAACATGAATTTCTCTATGACAGTTCAATGATGGCCGACGATCTGCCCTATCTTGTCGAAACCCCCAAAGGCAGTCTGATCGAAATACCGCCGCATTGGGGCACCGACGACTGGCCGCCCTTTGCCCATTTTGGCGAAATCGACTACCTGATGCCGGTGCGGGCGCCGTCGGACGGAATACGTGCCTTTGCCGAAGAATTCGACGCCATGCACGATGCGGGCGGGTTCTGGATGCCGGTTTTGCACCCATTCCTTACCGGGCGCGTGGCGCGGTGGCGCGAAATGGAAAAGCTGATCGAACGGGCGCTGGACACCGGCGAAGTCTGGTTCGCCCCGATGGAACAGATCGCATCGCATGCACAGTCGAACCGCGATGGTTTGCGCCAGGAACGGATTGGCGACGCGGACTGATTTCGAAACCTGACCGATGCGGTCATCCGGCCATCGCCCGATCGCATCGGCCTGAATCGCCGCGCAAAACCAGAATAGTCTCACAAAGCCAAAACTGTAGGCCCCGACATTCGGGGCCACATTCTTTATTGAGCGCTACGCGGCAACAGACCGGGCATCGGAAAACGACAACAGCTTTCGGCTCTTTTCATCCCAAAGATGCAGCCGCGCACAGCGGAAGCTTTCCCAGAGTGTGATACGCTGAGACTGGGCGAGGATATCATGGTCCCGGATCACCTCACTCAGACGATAGAATGGAATGCGGCTGGCCAGATGATGCACATGGTGAACGCCGATATTTGCGGTGACCCACCGCAATACACCGGGCAGATCGTAATAGGAACTGCCGTTGAGAGCAGCCTCTTGCACGGTCCACTGATCATCATGGTCCCAAACAGTGTCTTCGAACTGATGCTGGACATAGAAGAACCATACCCCCGCCATCGCGGCCAAAAGCGTCGTCGGCAGGAATACCAGCAGCAGAACGTCCAGACCGCCCAGCCAAACGATCACTCCCAGCGCGGCGGCAATCGCGGCGTCGGTCGCCAATGCGCTGATCCAATAGACCTGACCCGACCGCATTTGCCCGACGGGCAATCTATTTTGCAGAAAAAACAGGTAGAACGGCACAACGCCCAGCAGGAAAATCGGATTGCGGAGCAAACGGTACATGGCCCGGCCAATCCAGCTCTTTTGCCGGTATTCCCGGATTGTGAGCGTTGGAAGATCACCAGTGCCGCGCCGGTCAAGATTACCGGTCGTTGCATGGTGAATAGAGTGGTTTTTGCGCCAAACATCATAGGGAGTCAGCGTCACCACACCCAAAAACCGACCGACCCAATCGCTCAGCTGGCGGTTCTTGAAAAACGACCCATGACCGCAATCATGCTGAATCATGAACAAGCGCATCAAAAACGCCGCATTTACCGAGGCCAGCGCCAGGGCCAGCCAGGGACTGATCGACACCGCCCACCAGGCCAAAGCCCAGATCACTACAAAAGGAACCAAAGTCACGGTCAGTTCGAAAATACTACGGGAAAGAATCGGTTCGCGATACTGGGCGAGGATCCGGGTCCATTCATAGGGCTTCAACAGGCTATCTTTCGTTTGGATTAACTTAGGCACCCTTCGTTCTTGAGGTACCTTTTGCGTTCAGTTTGTTGTGTTCAGTTTTTGCCGCGTGTCAACGTTTTCCGACCGCACTCACCCGGATTTCTTGGCTGTCCCTTTGGCTGTTGCCTTGGGGGCTTTGGAAACCGTGCTGGCTTCTCTCTCAAGACGGGCCTTGCGAAGACGGGCGGTCTTGGTTTCGCGCTTTTCGCTTTCGTCGTCGAGAATCTCCCACGCTGCGCGCGTGGTCTTGTCGATCAGCGTTTCCGCACGCGGCTTTTCAGCTTTGAACAAATTGGCTTTTGTTAGTTTTGCCATCTTTCCGTCTCCTTGAAGGATTGTGTGCCAGCGCTGCACCAATGTATTCCAGACTTTGGAGGGGCACTCGTGCCGATGTCTGGATCGCACGGATCACCGGAACGATCACCATGCCGGCAACTTGGCTCTTGGGTTCATGGATCAGAAAGCGGCGTTCGCTTCGGCGCACATGCGATCTGGAATGAAACCAGCGGTCTTCGCTGCTGAGTGGAATGCTGTGCGGGCAGCGTCAACCGTCCCCAGGCAATTCATCGCGGCATCAATGTGATTGAGCGCGAGATCGCGTTTACCGTCAGCAACCGGCCATTTCTTACGCAGCCAGTAATGAGCCTGTTCAATCGTATTGATATTTTGCGTGTCACCCTCTGGTGAAACGACAACGATCATGGGATTTCCCCAGTTAACTTCTATCAAGTTTGTTAGTTCCCTAATTTCTCCAATGGCCATCGCTGAACCTCAGGGGCCATTTCAAATGAAAAGGCGAAAACAGCCAAAAGGCCGTTCCCGCCTCGCAACCAAGTTCTACGCAGGCTTATGCCAGTGCGAGATTGATCGCTGATTCACGGCCATCCCGGCCGCTTTCGATATCGAAGGTTACGTTTTGCCCATCGTCCAGCTGATTAATCCCCGCCCGTTCAAGAACCGAAATATGAACGAAAACGTCCTTCGATCCTTGCTCAGGGGCGATGAAGCCGAAACCTTTTTGGGTGTTGAACCATTTCACGGTGCCATTGGCCATCGTGTTATCTCCTAGTTTTTCGCCACCCACATAATGTGATGACCCGGCTCAGTGTCGTCATAAAATCAACTGAGGCCGTCAGGAAACAGATGGTCGTAGGAAGAAGCCTTGCCTGTTTTAACTAGGCACCCATCGCCCCCATTGCAAGTAGGCAAAGCCAGAAGCCGGGAAAAAGCAACGGGATATGGTTTCGCCTGACCACGACTCTGCGGCAAAGGCGTGTCTGCGTTGCAGCCTCGGTCGGGGTGTGCCCCCACGGTACTGACAGTGACAGCCCGTCTAATCGGCTGTGGATGGAAGGGCATGACGCACACAGGTCGACCACGCCTTCCTGTGATCCGTATCAGGCATAGAATGCGTCATTCACCGCCCGCGCCAATTGTGCCACGCGGAACGGCTTTGTCAGTAGCTGACTGTCGGCCTGCAGCGAACTGTTCTTTTGCAGGTATTCCGCAGGATAACCCGACATGAAAATGAATTTCTTGTCAGGGCTGCTTGCCTTGATCCGGGCGGCAAATTCCGGCCCACTGATGCCGCCGGGCAGGACAATGTCGGACAGGATAAGGCGAATGTCCGGCATCGCTTCGAGAACGCGCTGCGCCTCGTCGGCATCCTGTGCCGTCACGACATTGTAGCCAAGCTTTTTCAACATCCTTTCGGCGATCGCGCGAACCTCGTCCTCGTCTTCAAGAACCAACAGGGTTTCGCCCTGCCCTTTGTGGACCTCCTGCGCCTTGGCAGGTGTGCGCGATGCACCGGCCGCCACCGCCTTGGGCAGGAACAATTTGACGGTGGTGCCTTTGCCGACCTCGCTGTCGATGGTCACTTGTCCGCCCGACTGACGCGCGAACCCGTAGACCATCGACAATCCCAGACCACTGCCTTCGCCCACGCCCTTGGTTGTGAAAAACGGCTCAAAAACGCGCTCCAGCGTCTCCTTCGACATGCCATGACCACGATCGGTGACCGACAGCACGACGAAATCACCGACCAGTTGATCGCCGTCCTGTTCGCCGTCCGCGTCCCGCAGCGATATATTCTCACAGGTGATCGTCAACGGACCACCGTCAGGCATCGCATGGCGCGCGTTGATCACAAGGTTCAACAGCGCGTTCTCGATCTGACCCGGATCCGCAAGCGCATGCCACAGCCCCTGTTCTGCCCGAAAGCTTATTTCGATGGTTTCGCCCAGCGTCCGCCGCAACAGGGACAGCATCCCGCCTACCAGCTCGGAAATATCAGTCGCTTCTGGCGCCAGCGGCTGCTGGCGCGAAAAGGCCAGCAGCCGCTGCGTCAGCTCCGCGCCTCGCTCCGTCGCGCGCAAAATTTCCGAAACCATTTTAGGTTCGTATATCTCATCATCTTCAAGAACCTCCGCATTGCCCTGAATGACAGCCAGCAGGTTGTTGAAATCATGCGCTATACCGCCGGTTAACTGACCGACGGCTTCCAGTTTCTGAGCCCGTGCGAGTCGCATTTCCGTTGCCTTGCGTTCGGTCGTGTCCTCGACAATTGCAAAGAATATCGGCGATGTTTCCGTGCGCGAAACTTGCAGATGGATCTGAACATCATAGGTTGAGCCATCCTTGCGCTGGTGCTCAGCCTCGAATTCCAGACCCCGCACATGCCCATCGCGAAGCGGTTGAATGAGGTCTAAAAAATCCTGCCTTGAATAGGTTGGCATAATATCGAAAGGAGACGTCCCTTTCAGGTCTTGCATGCTGTAGCCCAGATTTTTGCGGGCTCCGCGATTGACCGATATGAAGTTGAGATCCTCTCCTCCGAAAACATACACTTCGTTGATCGAATCCTCGATGATGCGGCCAAGCCGTGTGTTGATCTCTTCGGCCTCCCTGCGTTCGGTCACATCCCGCACAGTGCCTTCCACCCCCAGAATCTCGCCGCTGTCGTCGACAATGAAACGCGCATTCGTCTCGACAAAAATCGCATGCCCGTCCTTGTGACGCAGCCACGCAGGGTAGTTCCTGATATGCCCGCCCTGTTCACGCAATGACTGCAGGAAATGCGGACGACCGTCGGGATTATAATAAAGCTTCTGGACCGATTCACCGACGAGGTCGTCAGCCGAATACCCAAACATCTCTTGGCAGGAGGGCGATATCATCAGGATCCGCCCCTGCTGATCAGCGCGATAATAGGTCTCGTCCAGACTTTCCAGAATTCCGCGATAGGTCGCCTCACTCTGGCGCAACTCCTGTTCCAACACCTTGAAATCGGTGATGTCCTGAAGCGTGCCTTCCATCATGGTCGGTTCGTCGTCGCGCCATTCAGGGGTCGCTTCCACCTCGCGCACATACCGGGTGACGCGATCCTTGCCGACGATACGATATTCCACAGTAATCGGATCACGCGTGTCACGCCGCTCTGACATGGCTTTGATATACGTTTCCCTGTCTTCCGGGTGAATAAGCGCTATGTCGCTTTCTTCGGTGACGATCTCGGACATATATTCCTCGATGGTCATCCCATGCAGCGCTGCGAATTCCTTCGTGACAAAGACGTTTCGGCCCTCTTCGAAATTCCAGATGTAGTACCCAAGTTTGCCGATTTCCATTGCGTGTTGCAGCCGCCGTTCGCTTTCACGGAATTCCGAATCTCCGGGCACGGAAAGATTTGCAACGCCGGCGCTCAACACCCGGGTCCGTTCCGCTGCGGCGCGCAGACCTGCGATCATGTCCACTGCTTGCCGTCGGCACAGCATAGAAAGCGAAATCACCGCAGTGCCGGTGCAAACGGCAAGTACAAGCGCTATGGAAACACCAGTAAGCTGAAAGAAATCCTGCGACGTTGGCAACCAGCCGGGCAAGCTGGGGCTTGGCTGGATGAAAAGACCGGAAAACACCCCTGAAAGCATGAAGGAAAAGCCCAGAACCTGGGTCGCGGCGGCCTTGGGCGGAAACGCCCGACGCAAGGCCATCCCGGCCATGACCATGGCAGGGAATCCAAGGGCGTAGCGCGCAAATGCTTCGATGGCCTCCAGTTGGTGCCCGCCTGATAACGTCAATACCAGTCCGGTCAGGCCGATGAGGGGGTAAATCCACGCCGAAACACCCGGCACTGCCATGCCATCCCCAGCCCTCTCGCGGGTCAGGCTCCGCCGGGCAAACTCGAAAAGCGACAGGAAGGACAGCACCAGAAAGGCCGCCGCAAACCACGCCAGCCACGGCGCCGCGAAATCCAAAAAACCCCGCCACGCCTCAATAAACGCCCGCGCAGCATGAAGAAGCCCGAAGCCACCCAGCAAAGTGAAATGACGACTGATAGGCAGGGCTTTGGCATCGTTGGGCTGTACGAATGCGACAACACCCAAAGACAGCAAACAGATTCCATAAAAAAGATAAACCGCAGATTGATAATCCATATGCCTCGCACACACTCACAGCCGTAACCGGGTTCGACGGTTACAGTCAGAAAATCACATGGATTGGTTTCTGGTGCAAGGCAGCGCGCGCCACGCGCATGTTGTGTAGCCTCGGCGCTTGAAGCCGCCCCAAAACGGGTAAACATTAAACGCAACATTTTCCATCTTGACCGGGGTAGACCATGATCACAGCGAACAGCCATTCCACCCACGACGCTCAGGCCGATCTGCGCAACGATGCGATCAAGATCTATGTCGATGGCGATATCGTCCCCAAGGATCAGGCCAAGGTCTCGGTCTACGATTCCGGGTTCATGCTGGGCGACGGCATGTGGGAAGGGATGCGGCTATATGATGGCGAATGGGCGTTCTTCGACGAACACATGGACCGGCTGTTAAGCGCCTGCAAAGCGGTATCGCTCGATATCGGACTGGACCGGGACGGCATTCGCGACATCCTCGACCGGACGGCGACGGCCAATGGCATGATCGGCGACGCCCATTGCCGGTTGATGATCACCCGCGGGCGCAAGGCGAAACCGTTCCAGCACCCGCAGCTATCGCAATGGGGTCCGACCATCGTCGCCATCGTGGAACATTCCACCCCCGCTGACAGCCTGCAAAGCCGGGGCATCCGGCTGGCCACCGTGCCACAGGTGCGCGGGCTGCCACACAGCCAGGACCCGAAATTCAACAGCCATTCCAAGCTCAACTGCGTCATCGCCTGCCTGCAGGCGGAACAGGCCGGGGCCGATGAAGGGCTGATGCTGGACCCGCATGGATTTGTAAACACCACCAATGCCTGCAATTTCTTCATCGTGCGCAAAGGGGCGGTTTGGACCTCGACCGGCGATTACTGCATGAACGGCATCACCCGGCAGAAAGTGATCGACCTGTGCCGCGCCAATGACATTCCGGTATTCGAGAGAAACTATTCGCTTTATGACGCCTATGGTGCCGACGAAGCCTTTCTGACCGGCACCTTCGGGGCACAGACCCCGGTAGCCGAAATCGATGGCAAAACGATTGGCGATGCCCAGGGGGCCGGGCCGACAACGTTACGTATCCGAGCGCTTTACAAAGATTTGATCGCCCGCAACGTGGCCGAACAAAAGGCGCAGCGGGCCTAAAGCCCCTTGGCCCAGTCAAGCCAGGACAGCGACGCCCCGGTTTCGCCTTCGGGCCGGTATTCCGCCCCCAGCGGACGGTCATAACCTAGATCTTTAAGCCGCGTGAAAACGTCCCGGTAATCGACCTCGCCATGATCGGGGGGGCCCCGATCCGGGACGGCGGCAAACTGGATATGGCCGATCCAGGGCATCAGCGCTTTCAACCTGCGACCGACATCGCCCTCGGTGCGTTTCACATGATAGCAATCGAACATCAGTTTCAGGTTATCCACCCCGATCGCGCGGATCAGCGTCACCGCCTGTTCGGTGTCGGTCAGAAAATAATCGGGGACATCATAGTGATTCAGCGGTTCGATCAGAATGGTGATCTGCTGCGGCGCAGCCCGCGTACAGGCATAGCGCAGGTTTTTTTCGAACATCCGGGCCGCCTCCGCCCCGGTCGCGTTCCCCGCCATCACATGCACATGCCGGGCATTGATCGCGGCGGCATAGTCAAGGGCTTCGTCAATCGCCCTGCGCGCCTGCACTTCGCGGTGCGGCAACGCCGCAAGTCCAAACTCGCCCGCAGTCACCTCGCCCGGCCTGATGTTCAACGCGACCATTTCCAACCCGGTCTCGGCAAGCGCTGCGGCCACGTCGCCGCTCGAAACATCATAGGGCCAATGGCATTCGACCGCATCGAATCCTGCTTGTTTCGCGGCCCGAATGGCGTCGGGCAAGGTCCGATCGGTCCACAGAAAACCCAGATTGGCCGAAAATTGCATATCGTGCGCCCCTGTTTTTCGCCGGTTGAGCCGATAACCGGCTAGGCTCCTCGCGCCATCACCAACAACCCCAGCACAATCAATCCAATCCCGGTCAGCCGGGTCGCATTGAACGGTTCACCCAGCACCAAAATCCCCGACATTGCCACCAGCACGAAACTGATCGATACAAACGGGTAAACCAGCGACAGATCAAGCTGGCGCAGCGCGAATAACCATAATACCACGCTCACCCCGTACAGAGCCAGCCCCAGCAGGACGAAGGGCGAAAACAGCATCCCCATGGCCTTCATCACCAGACCGGCGGTTTCAGCGAACACCACCCGCGAAACCCCGTGTTTAAACGATGTCTGCGCAAGTGCCGACAGGATCACGCTGGCGATGATAAGGACGAAATTGGGTAGGTTCACGGCAGCATCCAATCCAGATTGATATTGCGGGCCAACAGGACAATCGCCAAAACGATCAGCCCCGATACACGGCTGATCCGGTCTTTGAGGGCAAAGGCCACCGGATCGTCTCCGATCTTGTCACGATTGGCCCACATCCAGCTGCGATAGGTCCAGAACATCATCACCGGCAGCATCAACCACAACAATCCCGGTGCCTGATAACGGTCTTGCACGTCATTGCTGCTGATATATTCGGCCATTGTAAGCAGCGACAGCGCAGCATTGGCAATTCCGAATGTCTGCACGATATTCAAATCACCGGCATAATAATTGCGCGACGGCAAGCGCCCCGCTGACGTAACCCGCGCCAGTTCGATATAGCGCTTCATATAGGCCAGGCTGAGAAAAAAGAAGAGCGAGAAGGTCAGTATCCAGGGGCTTGGCACCACCAGAATAGCGGCAGCACCGGCAACGATCCGGATGGTGTAGAGAACTGACAAAACCACGACATCAATGGTGGAATAGGCTTTCAGCCAGAAGGAGTAGGCCTTGGTCAATGCTACATAAAGGACCAGTACCAGCCCGAACAGCGGTCCGACCAAAGCAAAAGCGATGACCAGACCGGCAAGCAAAAGCCCGAGCGCTGCAAACACCCCTGACCTGGGCCGCAACTGACCGGCAGCAAAGGGGCGTTTGCACTTGGTCGGATGTGCCCGGTCGGCATCGACATCCAGCATGTCGTTGATCAGGTAAACCGCCGATGCGCAAAGCGAAAACGCGGCAAACCCCAGAACAGCCCGCATCAGGCTGACCGGGTCGGTGTAAAGATGTGCGAAAAGCAGCGGCAGGAACAGCAATAGATTTTTCGTCCATTGATGCGGTCGCATCGCCCGCAACAGCGCCGAACGCGGCGCAGCCTTGTCCACCGGCAACAGCGTCACCGCGTCGCCAGACGCCAAGGCGCGGGCCTGAACCGGAACATGCGCGAAACCGCGCCAGTCCGCATCTTGCCAGATCGGCAGGTCGGCGGCGGAATCGCCCAGATATTCGAACCCGCCCTGCCCCGCCGCGTCACGGATCGCGGCCAGTTTGGCAGCCCCCTTCATGTTGCGTCCGGGAACCGAGGCAATGATATCGTCGAACAGCCCGGTGAACTCGGCCACATCCTGCGCCACCTTACTGTCGGCCGCAGTGGCCAGAACCACCCGCCGCCCGGCCCGGCGCGCCGCTTTTACATAGGCCAGAACCGCAGGGTCGTAAGGCAACAGATCGGCACGGAATTCGACATGGTCGGCCAACGCCCGTTTCACCCCGGTAACCCCGGATTTCACGGCACCAGACATAACCGCCATGATTGCGGCGGGGGACTTGAACGACCGCACCAGCAATTCCTGCGCAACATCGGTCCGCAGCAACGTCCCGTCCATATCGACGAACAAAGGCACGTTTTGACGTTCAGAATGGCTTTTTACAATGTCCCTCATCTCAGCCTATTGTTTCCAGCATATCCACCCAAACTGCCAATTCCGTCATCAAAATCGGGATATCATCCAATTCAAACAGTTTTCTTTGCCCGAACGGCCCTGAATTGGTTACCAGTTAGATATTAATTTCAGCGTCGCGAAAGTCATAACCGTGAAATCTATCGAAAGTTTAGGCAAAACTGCGGCGCTTATGTGCCTTCTTCTGTTTGTTGCGGCTTTGGCGTTGCGGCTTGTCGGGGTCGACTACGGCTATTTCCACGGCGATGAACGAGTGAATGAAGCCGCCAAGGTTCTGACCGGGCAGATCGTACCAGGTCAGCATTTTTACCCACCCTTTTTCAACTATCTCAACGCGGTTGCCTTCGGTGTTCTGTTCGTGATCGGGCGCGCCGCCGACTGGTGGGACGGGGCCGCCGGATTCAGGGCACAATATTTCGCGGACCCGACCAAATTTTACATCACCGCGCGGATCGTCACCGCTTCGATCAGCGCCCTGATGGCGCCCCTGTTTTTCCTGACTGCGCGGCGCCTGAAACTCGATCCCCTGCGCGCGCTACTGGTGGCGATGATCGCGATGCTGTTTCCGCTTGCGGTGTTCATGGCCCATATCGCCAAAGGCGATACCGGACTGGCCACCGGGTTGATCGGATGTTTCCTGGCGATGCTGATCAGGCTGCAGGCCAATCGGCCTGTTCGATGGGACATTGCGCTGGGGCTTTGCGTCTTGCTGACGCTGAGCTTCAAGCAATCCGCAGTCTTTGTGCTGGGCCCGTTGGCGCTGGGACTGATCGTCCTGCTCATCCGGTCCGAGGGGCAGGCATCCGCGCTGAAATCTTTCCTTCGCGCGATGGGACTGGTGCTGGTCTTGTGGCCAATCCTGAATATCGGCGTGATCCTCGATTTCAGAAACTTCCTTGATTTTCAACGCATTCAGGCCGTGATGTCGATCAGTTCGGATCAGACGAACCCACTGGACGGGCTGACAACGCTGGCCAGACGCGCGATCGAGATCACGTTCGGGATGTCCCCGGTGATGGCTATAATTGCGCTGCTGACGCCTGTTTTTCTGTTGCGGCGGGAATGCCATTTACCGCAGAAATCGGCGCTTTTGGTGATCTGGATGTCGCTCGCTATAGGCACGGTCGCGACCGCGCTGATCACCGGGCCGCGCCAACCTGAACATTTATGGATCGGCAATTTCGCAGGCTTTCTTCTGCTGGGTGGTCTCGTTCTGGCCGATTTGACCCGCGCCGACCGGCCCGCGACGCGCATTGCCAGCGGCCTGCTGTTGCTGGGAGCGCTCGGGCTGTCGGCCATGGGCACCACACAGACATTGAATCAGGCGCTGGCCAAACCGATCCATCAAGATGTTGAAACCTATCTGGCCGAAACCTATCGCGACCGGAAAATCATAACCTCGATGCATCTGGAATTGCCGCAAATGAAAGAGGCGCAGCAGTCCGAGATTGACCGCCTGAACCGGCTGGCCCGCAAATATGACACCGATCTTCCGGAATTTTCCCAAGAGCGGCTGATCCGCCAATCCGCCCCTGACGCGCTCTATTTCGTCAATTTGCCCGGGGTGATGTTTGGCTTGGAAAATGTCGATGAAGAAAAACAGGACTATCGGGTCAAGGCCCATGCCTGGCCGCTGCAGAAAGAAGAATGGGAGCTGCCCTATTGGTTGTCGCGCGGCTTTAGCGTCTTCACGATCCAGGATTTCGATTACTACGCATACAGTGCGAACCCGGAAATCCGGCGCACCTTCTTCCAGACGCTGGCCCGCGACTGCGCGCTCAAGCGCAGCTTTTCCGCCGCCAAACCGCTTTTTCTGGAACGCGAGGTCAGGGTCTTCGATTGCGCCGGACCCTGACGCGCGATCTCTCGCGTTTCGCAACACTGATAAAGGGGGGAATGGTACCGCCTTCCCGGTTTGAACGGGAGACCTCTGGATCCACAATCCAGCGCTCTAACCAACTGAGCTAAGGCGGCACTGTCCGGGCGATTTAGCCTTCCTGAAACGGGATTGCAAGCCCGTTAAAGCACAATTTCCCAGCTTTGTTCGACAAGATCCACGCCAAAACTGCGCACCGGTTCGGACCTTTTCAACTGCCACCCGTTACGGGCATAAAGTTCACAGGCCGCGCGATGGCTTTCGTGGGTCCACAGCGCCATACGCTTGTATCCCTTGTCCCGGGCATAGCCCATGCAGGTTGTCAGCAGACGCTGGCCTAACCCCATGCCGCGTGCCGCTGGCAGCAGCAGGAACAGGCGCAGTTTGGCGGTTTCGGCATCCTGCCTCACGCAAAAGACGCTGCCCAGCCTTTGACCGTCTTGCACGGCGATCCAGGCCCGCTCGCATTCCGGGTCGTGGTTCAGAATATAGTCCGCCAGAATCTGCGCAACCACGGCTTCGAAACTGGCGTCAAATCCTTCGTCGCGGTTATAAAGAAGGCCGTGCTGTTCGATCAGCCAGCCAGCATCGCCAATCTGCAAATCGCGTAAAGTCACCTCTTTCATGACCATAGTTTGCGTCCCGTGTTGCTTGCATTGCAAGCCCGAAAGCGCTAGCTGATCAGCGAAAAGGGGGATGTGGTCATGGGGATCAACACCGAACGCGACATCGAAGCCAACCTGCAAATCGGGCCGACCGATCTTGGAATGGTACGCCTGTTCATCGAAGGGAAAGGGATTGAAATCCCAATGGATTTCGAACCCGAAGAGGCCGAGGAAATCGCCGAGGAAATCCGTGCCGCCGCCCAGGCCGCCCGCGCGGTGAAGCGCTAGACTTACGGGTTAGAAACCGGGATCGCGTAGCGCCCGAAGCCGCCGTGCCGCATGCGTTGCGATTTTATGCGTCAACACCTTACGCCGGGGCGCCGCCAACTTGGCTTCAGGCCCCATGCGAATGATTTCGCCGCCATAGGCATCGGCGATCAACAACCCGGTTTCGGACGGCAGAAGGTCGGTTGGAAAATCCTCATCCACGGCCCAGAAATAGCGATCGCACCACTCCAGATAGCCCTGCCATTTCCCATCCGCCTGAAAATCCGCGCGGCTGGATTTGCATTCGATCACCCAGATTTCGCCCTTTGGCCCCAACCCCATCACATCGACGCGCAAACCCCGGGTCGGCACAAATTCTTCAACGGAAACAAATCCATAGCTCCCAAGCGCCCGCGCCACCCCGCGCGCCAGCAATTGGCCGGGTTGCAATGTTTCAATGGAATTTGTTTCGGGCATCCGCATGGTTCGATCATGAACATATCATGAACAAATGCAAGCCCCTATGCGCCGCAGCTCGGACGACCCGGCAATCTGAGGCCCCCCAGTTTCCGCGACACCTGCCTTGTTCAGATTGAGCTGTCTTTCTTCGAAATCAACCATTGTCGGCAGGCGATTTCACGCAGCCACCGCGACAGTTGACAGCGTGCCTCGGTTCGTGCGCTTGCGTTCCGGGCTGTAGAATATTTCGATGGGCTCGAACGCCTCTTTCTGGCTCGACACCGTTGTACCTATATCGAATCCGTGTAATGGTTTGATTTGCACCTATGTTCTGGTTTTGATTGAACGATTTGAAAAGGTCGAGATGATTTCGGATATATTTGTCCACAAACATCTGCCTGAAGCCGTCAAGGTCGAAACGTTTTTCCCTCCCATAATTTCAGAGCTTTACTGGTCCACGGGCGCGATGACTTCATTAGAAATAAAATTGTCGAAAGTTTCGGAATCAACACCACTCAGCGTCAGACGGAGTGCGAGATGAGCGTTCTAATTTTGACGCTAAGGTTCGGGTTCAATGGCAGCTTGCAACCTGACCCTATTGTACGCAGTGAAGATAGTTCGTCGGGTCCCGTTGCCTCTCTGTCGCGCCCCGGCATTAACGTACCATCGGCGTCGGAAACAGTACGAGCTCCATCCAAGTTAACGAACACACTCCTCCACCTTGGGACAGCCTGCCGCAGTCGACTTGGGAGAGGCTCGTTTCCTACTGTAAGCGCTGTGACCTTCAACTCCCGATTCACAACTCCGCTGCGCAAAATTGACAAGGACCTCAATGCCTAAGATTTCCGTTATAATCCCGATCCACGGCACTGAACGTTACGTTGAGAAATGCGTTCGGTCAGTGATGGACCAGACGCTGAAAGACATCGAGATCATTTGCATAGATGATTGCTCGCCGGACAACAGCGCAGCTATCGTTGAACAGCTCGCCGCGACGGATGATCGCATCAGATTGATCCGCCATGAGCGAAACCTTGGCTTGGGTGGAGCCAGAAATACCGGCATTTCCGAGGCCCGCGCTCCCTATCTGGCCAGCGTGGATAGCGACGATTACATCCGACCTGAAATGATGGAAAAACTCTGGGAGGGAACCGGAGGAGGAATTGCCGATGTAGTAGTGTGCGGTGTTATCTTTATTGATAGTCATGCTAGACCGCTAGGCCCTCGCATCTCTCCGCAGCCTGGACGTCATATGAATACCGAAGACCAGATCGACATTTTTAACCTTTTCAATCCGTCTTTCTGGAACAAGCTTTGGCGTACTTCACTATTTGTAGACAATGATATCCGATTTCCCGAGCAATGTTACTATGAAGATTTGGCGACGACCCCACGCGTACTGCACTATGCCTCGGACATCAGAGTTATTTCTGGTGACTATTATCAATACCTAATTCGTGAAGAATCAATCACAAACACGTCCAGCCCAAGGCATATCATGGACTACTTCAGAGTTTATGATATCCTTGATAATTTCCTGAAACAGGAAGGCCTACAATCAAGATATGAAAAAGAATTCGTGAAAAAAGTTGGGAATAGCCTTTCTTATCATGCCGCTGGCGTAATCTCATCGAATATGGAAGAAGAACAAAAACAGAAATATCTGCGCAATATGCTGATAATGAAACTTGGCTACTTGGAATACCGCAATCAATTTCACGAAGTAGACACTGCAACATTACAACGCATGCTTAAAACTTCGACGTGCTGGGATGATGTCAACTTGCTGGATCTTCCGCGCTGAAGACCCTTTCTCAGAGCCCATCAAATCCTTAATACCGGAACCACACTAATGCCCAAAATTTCCGTCATCATCCCGATCTACGGCACTGAACGTTATGTTGAGAACATGCGTGCGGTCGGTGATGGACCAAACGTTGAAAGACATCGAAATCCTTTGCATAGATGATTGTTCGCCGGACAACAGCGCAGCAATCGTTGAGCAGCTCGCCGCGACGGATGATCGCGTCAGATTGATCCGCCATGAGCGAAATCTGGGCTTGGGTGGAGCCAGAAATACCGGCATTTCCGAGGCCCGTGCGCCATACGTTGCAGGCGTTGATAGTGATGATCATATCGTGCCTGAAATGATGGAAGAGCTTTGGAACGGAACAGGAGGAAAAATAGCCGACGTAGTGGTCTGCGGTATCAATTTTGTCGACGACAACGGTCGTCCCGTTGGGCCAAGCACATCCCCTGAACCGGGGCACCTTGTGAACACGAATAACCAGGTCGATATTTTAGATCAATTCAACCCGGGTTTCGTTAATAAGCTCTGGCGCACATCTTTGTTTATGGATACCGGAATACGTTTTCCCGAACACTGTTATTATGAGGATCTAGCCACAACGCCACGGATATTGCACCATGCAAGGGATATCAGGGTTATCGCCGGAGACTTCTATCAATATGTGATCCGAGATGGCTCCATAACCCAATCATCGAGCCCGAAGCACATTATTGACTACTTTAGGACGTTTGAGATTCTTGACCACTTCCTAAAGCAGGAAGGCTTGCAATCAATATACGAGGAAAAATTCGCCAAACAAATAGGAAAAATGCTATCCTATCACGCTTGGAGTATATTAGATTCAAGCATGACAGAAGAGCAGAAAGCACAATACCTGCGCCACTGTCTGACGTCAGCACCAACCGGACAAATTTAGGGGTTTGAGCAACGGAGGATTTCTGGTTCATCGAAGCCATTATGGAGCGAAGATGAACAAGAAATCCGGAACATCGAAGGACGCTGCTGACAAG
>NZ_JAXMOH010000014.1:0-64374 GCF_034670005.1 Thalassovita sp. | reverse complement strand
CAGCCTGGTGCTCCTTCAGGATGCCGATAATCTGATCTTCGCTGAAACGGCTTCTCTTCATCGTCTGTCTCCTTCGTCAGAGAACAGACTAACCTCAAACTGCGGACTTTTCAGGGGAGCACGTCAAGTTTGATAAAGCGCCAACACATCCCAGAGGGCAGTCACTGCTTCGCGGTCTCGCCAATACATAGTTGCGACGGGCCATCTACAAAAGACACCCGGCAGCGTTTCCGTTAAAAAGTTCTCCCTCGCGCACATACCGGCTCAGCATCTCGTCGCTGGAGTGGCCGGTCTGAGCGCGGATTTTCAGCGTCGAGACCCCAGCCTGTGCGGCGCTGGTGGCAAACCCCGCCCGGAGGCTGTGGCCCGAGTAGCCCTCAGGGTCGAACCCGGCAGCCTTGAGCCGTTCGCGGATCAGGACGGAAACAGCGTCACCTGTCAGGGGCGCGCTCCCGACATGGCCGTGGCGGTTGATCGGGCGGAAGAGCGCTCCCGTCTCGATGCCCGCCACTTCAATCCAGCGCTCAACGGCTGCAACCGGACAATGGCGGGTGCGACCGTGCGGGATGCCGATATGGCGACCTGCACCTTCTGGGTCGGTTTTGCTTCGGCGAAGCGTGACAACGAGACCCTGCCGAACCTCTTCGATGTCGTCGCGCTCCAGCCCGACCAGTTCCGACCGACGAAAGCCTCCGGCGAAGCCGAGCAGCAGCAACGCCCGGTCGCGGTGGTCTCGGATGGTGTCACCGAGGCCGTCGATCACAAGAAACAGATCGTCGCGCAGAAGCGGCTTGGCTTTTCGCTGGGCGCTTCCGTGTTTCCGCTTCAACCCGCGCAAGGTGGCCTTCACGACCCCGGCGCGACAAGGGTTCGGCAAGTTCGCGGCCTCGTGCGCCTTTGAGACCATCGAGATACGGCGGAGGATCGTTGCCACGGCCAGCTTTCCCGCATGATCCCCGACATAGGCGCAGATCATGGCTGGCGTGGCCGGGACTACTCCGCCCCAGGCTCGAAAATGGTCGAGATCGCCCTGATAGGCCCGCGCTGTGTTTTCGGAAAGGCTGTGCCGGAGCAGATCGGCAGCTTCATCCGTCAGAGTTTCGATCAGCGCCCTGCTGTCCGTTTCGTTCGTGAAATTAACTGCAATTTGTTCTTTCTCGGAGTGTTCAAGGCTGCCCCTGTTGACCCGCGTTAATTGGGAATTATCCGATGTTAGAAACGCCTTACGCATGGTCGGCTGCCTTCATGATGGTCTTGCGGATACGGTTCAGAAGCGGCAGGTCGCCCCGCATCAGATCAAGCGCCTGAACCGCGTGGTGGGGTTCAACGCCCAGCGTGTCGAACATGAGCTGAGCGTGCAGGCGGTCGGCAAGGTCGCCCCCGACCCGGTTGGCAAGGACGCCGCCTTCCACCCGGAACAGAACCTGCCCAAGGAAGCGGACCCGTTGCGGAGTGGGGATCAACGCCGATGCCATCCCGGCAATGCCTGCATTCGTTGAGAGCAACCGGGTCAGCGCGCCCTTACCTTCGCGAGTGAACATGTCCAGCGCCCAACCCGGACAATTTCCGATCAGGGCTTCGGGTGGAACTGGATCATCGGTCGTTTCAGCGCGAAGGCCGTTCTCCAACGCCAACAGTGCAACAAGAGGCGGCAACGCCTCGCCTGTCTTCTTGTGACCCTCGCGGCAAATCGCCAGTGTGGTTGGAGCCACCCCCAACTCGTCCAGCAGGTCGAAAGCTAGACCCGGTTCGCCGCGATGAGCGGGCAAGGCATGTCCCGGTCTGTCAGTGCCGAGGAGATACACCAGAGCCAAGGCGCGATGGTGCAGGTTGTCGGTTGTCAGCGCGAGCAGTCGAAGCCGAGAATTGGGCATCGCGGCAAACTCGCGGCGCTGCGGCTCAAGGTACGGGAGCGTTTCCAGCGACATCAACAGATCGTCCGAAGCGCGGCTTTTCCGAGCGGCGCAGAGTTCGCTGACAATCAGTGACGCGACAGGCCAGTCACCGCCAACCGCGCGGCGGAACCTTTTGCCCCGCAATGACGCGACGGTCAGACCAAGCATAGAAAGGCTGCCAAGCCCGACATCCTCGAACGCGATGCCGCCCAGCCTACGCCAGAGCCGATCCGGTGCATCGCGCAGGAGGGTCGCGGCTGCACGCAACGCTAGGTCCGTGCGGCCTCTGCGAACAGCTTTTTGAAGGGCTGACATTGCCACCCAGGGCGAAACTGTCATCGGGTGTCGCTCAGGGACATGATCGCGGGCCGCAAGACGGCACACGAGATCGGTTCTGAAACGGTCAAGTGGGTCGAGTTCTGTCATCCAATCGCTCCTTCGATTTTGGAAGGGGGATCAATGACTTGGAACCCATGTAATAGCGTATGGGATGGGGCACCTAAGGGAAGGAGATAACGCCGCAGACCACCTGTTTTTGCGGATCAGACCCCGGTCTGGTGGAGGGGTTCGACAGAGACACGCGAAAATGTCTCTGACAAAAAGTCCCCCTACATTTCCACCAAGACCTCCGCCAAAAACACGTAGGATCAGCAGGTTACAGGTGATCTGCGAGTTCCGTTTTTTGTCCCTGTGCCGGGTCGATGCGCAGAACCCATGCCTGCTGATCTGGGCGCAACGCGGCGAAATTGATGTGCGGCCCGTACTCTTTCCAGTACTGGGGCAGCTTTCGCTTTTCGAATGCCTCCTCCATGCGTTGCAGCCACTCTTCGCCGCGTATGTAAGGGAAATCGTCTTGGAAGTTTTCCTGTGTCTCTTTGGGGGTTGCGATGAACGGCTCGACCCCATGCTCACGCCGACTGTGCTCAATTAGCGCCCTGTTGCGCTCAAACAGTATCTGTCGCGTGGACTTCTCCACCCTGCGGGCCGGAGGTGTGATCGTAGTTGGTTCTGACGTTTGCTGGGGGACTTTCAGGCCCCTTTGCCCTGCGAAGATCTCAGCATCCGTCCAGCCCCTAGAACGGCGAGAACGAATTGCGGCAGCTGTGACACCCTGTTTTTTCGCAAGTTGGCCTGCCGTATAGCTGCGACCACTGGTTGGGCAAGTGAATACCAGGCTGTCCCCCTTGTTCCGGTTCTGTGTCTGTTTGTCAGCCCATCGCACCTTGCCCGGTGCGTATTCCGGATCGGTGTTGTCAATGCGGTCGAGCGTGGCTGATTTCGTGGGCTTCGGCCCGACATGGTGAAGGAAGTCCGAGAAACTCCGAAAGCTCTCGTGGACGAAGGCACCCTTGACCTTCTCACGCGAGAGCATGTTGCGATGGCTGTTCGCCTCGCCTCGGTACTTGGACCGCAACTGCATGGCTGTCAGAGCTTCGAGGTCATAGCGGAACTGGTCGGTGGCTGTTTTCTTTTCTGAGCAACATGCGTCATCGCTTTTACTTATGACCGCAACCGCATCGCCGCACGCCATGCCTGCTGCCTCAGAAAACGTGGAGGTTTGGGCCGCCCCTGCGCCTTTCGAGAGGTGTTGCGCGTCGAGATAAAATTTAGTTTTCTCAGTCGCGGCATTACTGCTTGAATGGCCTTGATCTGAAAGTGTCATAGTCTTTCTCCCGCACCGTGCAGGAAGGTCAGGTCGAGCCCTGGATATGAGATTGCGGCGACAAATTCGATATGCAGATCAGGGTTGCCGGGGTCTCCGTACGCATCACTTGCGGCTTTTCCAGCAGGTGACCATCCCGTCACAGCTAGAAGAGTTTCGGGCGGAGCTTTGGCGCGCCTTAAAGCGTCCCTGACATTGTGGCGAAGGCTGTAAAGGGTTTGTTTTTCACCCAGCGTGATCTCTGCCGGGATAAAATGCTCACGGAAGCGGCGCGCAGGATATGTCGCCTTATTGCCGTACATGTCCGGCGTGATCTCGGGAAACAGACGCGGTTCCTTCGTGCCATGTTTCTTTCGCCGCGCTTTCACGAAGGCAGGGAAGCCGATCTTCACTAGCTCTGGATGCACCGGTACTCGGCGGCGACTGGCGCCGGTTTTCAATGTCTTGCCATCATCACCTTCTGTTTCAACCAAGTCCAAGTACCAGATGCCCGCTGGGGTTTGTTTCAAATCGCTGGTGTGAAGTTGGCAGATTTCATTTGGCCGTGCGCCTGAAAAGAGCATCACCATCGGCAACCAAAACCGCCAACCCCTATCTTTCTTGGCATAGGGATTTTCTGCGCCAGGAGCGCAGGACTTATAGAAATCTCCTGTGAAGAAGCCGATTAGCTGCGCGTCATTCCAAGGCAAGCGCTTCTCAGCCGCTGCCGTCTTGTTCTTCTTTAGCGGTTTCACATCCAGCGCAGGGTTGTTCCGAATTAGCCCCTTACGCAACCCCACGGCCAGCACGTCCCGCAAGGTACGAATGTACTGCGCTTGCGTGGTGGGTGATAGCACCGGCTTGCCTTCCTTCTCAGCCCGTTCTTGGGCCTTGGCCAGGGTCAACTTGGGATAGAGCTTTTTCCGGTTAGCCGGGGTGCGGTCCAGCATCTTACGGAAGGCCTGTATCGCGTCATCGTTGATACAATGTAGAGGGGTGTCTTCTCCCAGAGCCTCAATCACAAAGTCGAGTTCGGCGCGCACCTTGTCAGACCGCTTTTCGGTGACACCGTTTGCTGCATATTCGGCAATTCGTTCTGCCCAGAACACGTCGGCAAGTTCACCGAAGGTCACTGTAGATGCACGGTTCGGGTCAAACAGCGGATCATGATGTCCTACATCATAGTGATCTACGAGACGATCCAGTTTCCGGTTCTGCAACTCGATCAACCCACGCCGAACAATCTCGGCAAAACTAGAGATCACGCCATCGTCGTTCAGTGCTGCGTCGGAAGAGGCAACCACTTTCTCACCAGTTCCGTCTATCCACTCTTCACCGCGCGGATCGTCGCGGTTCTTCAGAATTTGAAGCCCGAGTTCTACATCGGCCACCATCGACGACTTTTGGTCTTCATCTTCTGGTGGGTTGGTCAGCAAGCGCACAGCACTGCGCCCATCCAATGCCTCGATATGCTTGCGAAGATACTCTGTCAGTTCTGCAAGCGAAACTGGCCTTGTCTTATGGGCTACTTGATCCCCAGAATTCTCGGCTGCGGCAAACTCAGCATCAATCTTAACATTCAAAGCATTGCGGAGCACCTTTGCGGCTTTGAGGTCTTTGGTTCCGAGCGACTGCTTGATGAAGGTCTTCCCGATCAGGGGAACAAGCGCTGTGGGCACACGGCGATAATAATGCCAAGTCGTCCCACGTTTTTGCAAATGATGCGTTTCGGCCACGTCTTTCATCCTGTTTGTATACCACAAGTGTGACCAGCAGGAGAAAAGTAAGTGCTTGGGAACTACTAAGTTTCGATCACTCCGTAACTTAGTAGGTAGGTTGGTGGAGCCTAGGTCTGGCAAACTACTGTCTCTCTACGTTTCGATTCGTCTAAATGAAGTCACAATAAGCCATTAAATAAGGTCTTTCTCCTCCTGTATGGTTGCATCCCGTCTCATTGCATCCCAAGTATAGTGTTGGGAAGAATGTTGGGAAATTTAATGCCAAAGCTCAGTGTGAAGCGAGTTTCAGCAATTTCAGAGCCGGGATTTTACGGTGACGGGGAAGGATTGTACCTGAAGGTCAGCGGAAAAGGCGCGAAGTCGTGGATATTGCGGACTATGGTTCACGGTCGCAGGCGCGATCTTGGCTTGGGATCGGCTAGCCTGGTTCCTTTGGTGGAAGCCCGAACCAAGGCGCGTGAGTATCGGAAAATTGCGCGTGATGGCGGCGACCCTGACACTTTGAGGAAGCGAGAAAGCCTAACCTTTGAACAAGCGGCCAAGCGGGTTCACGCTCAACTTAAACCTACTTGGCGCAACGTAAAGCACGCGGAGACGTGGATTTCCACGGTTGAGCGGTATGCTGGTTCTAAATTTGGTAGGCGTCCTATTCACACTATCGGCACAGCAGACATACTTGAAGCTTTATCGCCAATTTGGACGGAGCAGCACGAAACGGCCAAGCGTGTGAAGCAGCGTCTCGCCACGATATTCGACTGGGCTAAAGGCGCTGGGCATTATCCACATGAAAACCCGGTTAACGGTGTGAAAAAGGCACTGCCAACTGTGAAGCGACGTGCGGATCACATGGCTGCAATGCCGTGGCAAAATGTGCCTGAATTTATGAAGTCTCTTTCTAATCGGGAGGGAGTGTCAGCACGGACCCTGGAATTCATCATTCTGACCGCAGCTAGATCGGGTGAGGCGAGAGGCGCGCGTTGGTCAGAGATTGACCTTGAGAAAGCGATTTGGACCGTTCCGGCGGAGCGTATGAAACGAGGGCTTCCGCACAAGGTGCCACTGGGCTCTGTCGCCTTGGAAATCTTGGAAGAAGTTAAGGGCTTAGATCCTGAATTTGTCTTCCCTAGTGCGCACCGTGCAAAGGATGGCAGTGGAAAGCCTCAGTCAGTCATGGTTTTCAAGGCGCTGTTTAAGCGTATGGGGCAAGAGGGTTTCACCGTTCACGGCTTCCGCTCTACTTTTCGCGATTGGTGCAGCGAAAGTGCTCACGCGGATCGCGAAGTGGCCGAGGCGGCGCTTTCTCATGCCACAGGGAATGAAGTCGAAAGAGCCTATGCCCGATCTGATCTGTTTGAGCGGCGAAGGAATCTGATGGAAAGCTGGTGCCGGTACTGCTCGGGTGCGATGGGTCAGGTCGTGGAGATGGTGCGGTGACAACGGATCTTGAAAAAGTCAAAGCCGCTTGGGAAATTGATACGCGCGATTATGAAAAATGTTTTGATGAACTGATGCGAACGCAACCAAAGCAGGGAGAAAAGCCCACAAAAGCGCACCAAGAGGCCGTTCGTTCGTTTTGGGGAATTACGGCGCACATGTTGAACCAATACGTCCGCACATGTGCACAGCACAATCACTATTTGGAGCCGATGCCTCTAGTTCCTTTGTCTCGGTTGGCGCTGCACTGTGAAGAATTGAGCAACGGGATTGTGCCCGATTCGATAGAAAAGGCGCGGGCACCAGGGAGACCAATGCGCTGGGGTGAGAGAAGTGACATTGCGCGTGCGTTGTTTTTTCTGGAAGCTGTCGAAGCCGGTGATTTGCAGTGCGACGCCCCGGTAAAAACGGTTGCCGAATGTTTCAATGTTACCAAGCAGACGGTTCGCAATTGGCGTGGTCGGATGGATGAATTGTGCAAAGGACAACCCAAGCCCCATCCCAACGTTATCGAGGAAGCGATGAGGCATGCCGGAACCCGGTATTCAATAATCGGCCGCGGTGCGCCATCCGGGTGACCGTTACCATTGGGGCCAAACCATATCTGAAACTGGGTTGAGTTCCGGCGGCTTGCCGCGACTGGGATAATCATCTCGAAGCAACAAAGCGCGAGGTGAGTTAAATGAGTGCAATCCATATCGATCCGCTTATCCGGGACCGTGATGCCGCCGGAATGCTGGGCTGTTCAAAAGCAACCTTTTGGAGGCGCGTCGCAGATGGCACAATTCCAAAGCCCGTAAAGATTGGTGGTATGAGTCGCTGGCCACAGTCTGAAATCACGGAAGTGATTGAGCGCGTGAAATCAGAGCGCGAGGGGTAAGTATTGTGGTTCGGATAAACAAGACAGGCCGGAACTCCGCGGACCAATATACCAAACTGATCCGGCGCATGATGGAAGCGCCTGCTTGGCGCGCCCTATCCCCGAATGCGCAGGCGCTCTATCCATGGATCAGGATGGAGTGGAAAGGCGCGCAGTATAACAACAACGGGAAAATTCGTTTAAGCGTTCGGCAGGCAGCAGGACGAATGGGCGTATCAGTAAACACGGCGGCAAAGGCATTCCGCGAATTGCAGGCAAAGGGCTTTATCGTCGTATCCGACCCTGGGGCTCTAGGGGTTGAGGGACTTGCACGCGGACCGTCCTACGAGTTGACCGAAATTAAGATGCCGATGAGTGAATCGAACCAAGGACGCAAGCTTTATGAACAATGGCGCTCAGGGTGTGATTTCGAGGTTTTCAAGCACAATGTGAATAACCCGAAAGGCATGAATGGAAGACGAGCTTCCCCGTCTCAAAATGCAGGACGGTCCCATCTTAAACCCTGTGACGTTTCTAGCGAGCCTGTAGCAGTTCCTGAGACAAGCCGTCATGAAACCTGTGACGTTTCTAGGGAAAATTCGAATGGTTCCGTCACAGAAATTGAGACATCCTTAGTTACCATACGTAAGGGCACAATCCCACCGCCGGAGTTGAGAAAGCCGATAGGGGCAGAGCTTTGCGCTTTGACACGTGGAAGAGTGCATTAAGTGGTCACGTAGCGAAGAAATTTTCCAAATGATTTCGTCAAAATCTGAGGTGAGGCATGGGCGGTATCGGTAGCGGGCGGCGCTGGCAATACGGGTCTGATACAACGGAAGATTACCGTTCGATTGATGTTCGTTGGCTGAAACGCCAAGGGCTTCTCAGGTTAGGGATCAGTCGCCGCATTTCCTGGTCGCGCGGGGGCGAAATGACAGGCTCGATCAATATTGAGTCTGAGCCGGGGCGATTGATACTGGATTACCGCCACCGGGATCGAGGCGGGGAATGGCAACCCGAACGCTATCCGGTCTATCTCGACGCCACACCGTGCCACATGGGTGGCGAGCGGCATTGGTTCATTTGTCCTGCCCGTGGATGCGGGCGCAGGGTTGCCATCCTCTACGGCGGGGCAATTTTTGCGTGCCGCCATTGCTATCGGCTGGCCTATCCCTCTCAGCGTGAAAAGTCGGGGGACCGAGCTGCACGGCGGGCGGATCGTATCCGCGACAAGATGGGCTGGCCTAGCGGCATCCTGGAAGGCGGTGATTGGGGCAAGCCCAAGGGAATGCATTGGCGCACCTATGAGCGTCTTTGCCAGGAGCATGACACCCTATTGGATCAAGCCTTGGTAGGGGTCATGGATCACCTAGCGCGTTTACCTGGCCTTTATAAGTAGGAAGATTTTGAAGAAAGGCGCTATCTCGCCATATTGTCGACGAAGGCGAGTCAATTTGGTGGGAATTGGAGGGGAGTTGTGGCGCGGTCAGCCGCTAAGAAAGCTAGAGGTTTCCCTGGTTATGGCTGTTTGTGAATGTGGCGTTTCCGCAGTTGCCGAAGCATTGACGCGGGTGATTTTTCAGGCCGCAATAAGTGGCTCGATATTTGACACATCAACCGTTTCGGCGGCTAGCGCCATGTCAAAGTTGGTTTGCATGTTCATCCAGTATTCCGGCGTGGTGTTGAACGCGCGGGCAAGGCGCATGGCGGTATCAGGTGTCATGCGGGTCGTGCCCTTCACAAGCCGCTCAATCCGGGTGCGTGGAACGCCAAGACGGCGGGCAAATTCTATCGCCCCCATTCCTAAGGGGTCGAGGTAAAGTACTTTTAGGACTTCACCGGGGTGCATTGGCTTCTGAAGCAAGCTCATGACGGTTCCTCTCAGTGGTAATCTACAATTTCAACATCGGCGGGGCCGTTTGCTGTCCAGACGAAGCAAATTCGCCATTGGCCATTTATCCGTACCGAGTGTTGTCCTGCTCGATCACCTTTTAGTTCTTCCAAGTGGTTGCCCGGTGGAAATCTTAAGTCTTCCAGCGCAACCGCAGCATCCAGAGCGGTAAGCATCGCCCGTGTACGCTTTACCAAATTGGCCGGGAAGCCTTTGCCGTATTTGCCTATCAATGCATTGGCGGCGGGCTTCCCTTTGGTGCTCTGGATCATGGAGGATATGTATCGCAACGTGATGCATGTGTCAAGGTGTGATACATTTGGAAAGCTAGGTGAGACCGCGCAGGACTGTTAGAAAGCTGTTCCTTCACCACCACTGAGATGGTGGGTCGTTTAGTCCAGAAAACAGGGGGGGCAAACTGGCCGTTGGTGCTTATGCTAGGGCGCTCAAAATCAGAAAGCCTTGCACAACTAGGATAATCATTAAAAACAAAATCCATCGGGCTAATCGTCTTGTCTTTCCGGCTATTTCTCGGGCTTCATGAGCAGCTTTAAATGCTGACAGAGCATGCGCGAATGTTGATGCTACATCTTGTCTGGTATGCGAAATAAGTTGATCCCGTGTTTGCCAGTCAAGGTCATTTGCGAGCCTAGGGATGTTCGTTTCCTCGTAGGTGCCGAGATCATCTTTTAGAATGTTGTTTCCCAGCGCATTGTTGTTGGCGATCTCTGCGGCAAGTGTGTTTTTTCCATATATCTCGTTATTTATGGAGACCGTCATCCGATAAGCCTTGTCACTTCCGTCATTCATGCCACTTGAACCCCGTCCCTATTTTCTAGGACCAAAATGTTGGGCCTTGCCCCCGTATAACATAGGCCGCCTCGTGCCGTCATGGTTCACAGATGCGCTTGGCACCGCTGATAAGTGTTTATCTCTTCCACTCATTCCCCGATTATCTTCGGGCCGGAGGAGAGCAAAGGCCACTTTCGGGGTAATGGGTGCCACCGCCAAACTAAAAGAAATGGGCATCCTTAGAGAGGGACTAGTTCGTGCCCATTGCTGAGACTGTTGCGAGAGGTATATTGGGGTACGCTAAACAATATTTGAGTTCATGCGCCGACGTAGCGAATTGCCCACATGTTGAAGTCGTATGCGAAATATAAACCAGGAACGGTGTTCAAATCCGCCGAAGATGGGACGGAGTATGTCGCGGTTTCTCACCCATTCCCCGATCTCTGGATGGGGAATGGGCGACCTAATTCTGAATTCCAGCAGATATGGGCAGTTCGCACAATGCAAGCCGCTTCAGAAGCCACAAAGCCTGAACCGGAACTGATATACATTGGAAATGCGCGGCACCTCACCCGGTGGGGAGGCTTTAAGGTTGACCTAGCCATGATTATCATAAGCTTGGCGTTGATCTGGGGCGTGTCGACCCTGTTTAAATGGCTTTGGTCACTGCGATGATCTTCTCTTGGCCGCTCTCTCGCGCTCTTTAATTTTTAGTCTGGCTAAAATCTTTCTCCGCGTTCGCATGCCGCGCTCCCTTGACGGGTGAGGCCCCTACTTTGAGCCCCCTAAGCTTTGTTTGCTTTTCTAAATGAAAAACACGAAGTTAATCCGATGCGTCTTAATTCCCGCTGAATGTTGGGACTGTTGTTGGCAAGAGTTCTTCTCTCTCGCATTTTTTGCGCAAAATCAAATAGTTGTGAGGGAGATTTGGTGGAGCCTAGGGGGATCGAACCCCTGACCTCTTGCATGCCATGCAAGCGCTCTCCCAGCTGAGCTAAGGCCCCGTTTTCAGGCCAATCTGACCTGTGCGCCGCTACTTAGGCAATGCTGCGGGCGGGATCAAGCGGAAAATTCCGCCCGCAGACATGAAATTCTCTTATTCGTCGTCGTCCGCCGGAACATCGGCCAGATCGTCCAAGGAAACGTTATCTTCTTCTTCGTCGTCCAGCAGATCGTCATCCAGATCGACATCAACATCTGCGTCATCGACCAGATCGGTATCGTCGTCGGATTCGACTGCTGCGGCCTTCTTGGTGGCCGCGTCTTCGGCATCAGCCGAGATCATCCGGCTTTTGCCGTTTTGCATCTCAACGACTTCGCCGGTATACGGGCTGACGATCGGATCTTTGTTCAGGTCGTAAAACCGCTTGCCCGTAGTCGGGCAAACACGTTTCACACCCCATTCTTCCTTGGGCATCTGCGATCCCTTTCATTTTTTTCAATTGGTCTTGTCGACGATCTGCGCCACCTGCCATAACAGGCCGTGCGTGTCAAAGGCTTTAAAGGATAGATGGGTCGTGAGATCGGACAAAGCCGATATGGGGCAACATATTCTGGATGGCAATCCCCCGGTTCAGGTTTATCTGCGCCGTTCGGCGCAGGCGCGCAGAATATCTCTGCGGGTGTCGGGGCTGGATGCCAAGGTCACGCTGACCCTGCCCCGAGGGGTTGCGAAATCCGAAGGTGTCGCCTTTGCCGAAGAAAAGGCCAACTGGTTGCGACAGCAACTGCGCGCGACACCCCAAGCCCACAACGTCGGACCGGGAAGCGAATTGCCCTGTGAAGGCGCGTTGCTGCGCGTCGTGCACGGACCGGGCCGACGCGTCCGCATCGAGGCGGGCCAAATCCTTGTTCCCGGCAATCCCGACACCGCCGGAGCGCGGCTGGCGGGCCATCTCAAGCAGCTGGCACGGACTCGGCTGTCGCTGGCATCGGATCGCTATGCCGCCGCGCTGGGGCAAGATTATCACCGGCTGACCTTGCGTGACACCCGCTCGCGCTGGGGATCATGTTCGTCGGCCGGGGCCCTGATGTATTCTTGGCGGCTGATCATGGCACCGCCCGAGGTGCTGAATTACGTCGCCGCTCACGAGGTCGCTCATCTGAGCCACATGAACCATTCCGCCGCCTTCTGGGCGGAGGTCGAAACCCTGTATGGCGATTACGCCTCTCCACGTAATTGGTTGCGCGAAAATGGCGCAAAGCTGCACCGCTACCGGTTTGGCAATTGACCGCATCGAAAAATGTGATCACAAAAGACACATGCTCATTACATCGCGCCCCGAATCCACCCCCAGCTCCGCCCATGACCGCGTCTATCGCGGGCTGCGTAGCCGCATCATGCATGGCGAAATCGCCCCCGGTCAGGCGCTGACCCTGCGCGGGATCGGCAAGGAATTCGGGGTTTCGATGACACCGGCCCGAGAATCGGTGCGCCGTCTGGTGGCCGAAGGGGCACTAACGCTGTCGACCTCGGGCCGGGTGTCGACGCCGGAACTGAGCAACGAAAGGATCGAAGAACTGGCCGCGTTGCGATCTCTGATCGAAGTCGAACTGGCCAGTCGCGCCCTGCCACGCGCCCATATGGCGCTGATCGAGCGGCTGCAAACAATCAATACCAGCGTTGCCGATATGATCACCCGTCAGGATGCAGTCGGCTATATCCGGTCCAATCTGGAATTTCATAGGACGCTTTATTTGCGGGCACAGGCACCGGCCATGCTGGCGATGGCAGAAACCGTCTGGCTTCAACTGGGCCCGACCATGCGGGCGCTTTACGGCCGACTTCGGCGCAAGGAGCCGCCGCATTTTCACCGCCTGATCATCGCCGCGTTGCGGGCCGGGGATGAACCGGGATTGCGTCTGGCGGTTCGCTCGGATGTCACCCAAGGTTTAAAAATGCTGGCCGGGTGAAACTGACATGTTTACTTTGAACAAGAGCATCGCCCAGACCTAATTGCTTTTGGGGCGTTGTTCCCGGCAGGACTGGCCGCCGATGAAATCAGGCGTCTCCTCCACCTGCAGCCTGAGACCTTACTTGATTCTGTGGCGTTAGGTCGGCGTTTCCGGACTGAGCCCGGCAAAGCGTGGTTTCGCGCTATTTTCGCCACGAAACTTAGGGCCAGACCGGCCTGCGCCTTGTCTGCCCCGCATCAGGCCTCTACATGGGCTTTATGAGTTTGAAACTGCCCTTCCAGACATCCCGGCCCCGTGTTGCCGTGCTCCGCCTTCACGGCATGATCGCGGCCAGCGCGCGCGCACCATTGAACGATGCCGCACTGGCCCCGGTAATCGAAAAGGCGTTTCGCAAAGGCAAGCCAGCGGCGGTGGCGCTGATTATCAATTCGCCCGGCGGGTCGCCGGTGCAATCGGCCCTGATCGCCGCGCGCATCCGTCGGCTGTCGGAAAAGCATGAGGTTCCGGTCCATGCCTTCGTTGAAGATGTGGCCGCCTCAGGCGGATATTGGCTGGCCGCTGCGGCGGATGACATACATGCCGATCCCGCATCTATTGTTGGGTCAATCGGGGTCATTTCCGCAGGCTTTGGCGCGCATGATTTCATTTCCCGCCATGGGATCGAACGCCGGGTCTATACCTCGGTCAAATCGAAATCCATGCTGGACCCTTTCCTGCCGGAAAAACCCGAAGACGTGGAGCGGCTGAAAGATATCCTTGGCGACATGCACAAGGTGTTCGAAACCTATGTTCGATCCCGCCGCGCCGGAAAACTAGCCGATGATCCGGACCTGTTCAGCGGTCGGGTCTGGATGGGCGAAAAGGCCCTGCAATTGGGCCTGATCGATGGGCTGGCCCATGCCGAACCCAGATTGAAACAGATCTATGGCGACAAGACCCGTTTCATCCGCTACGGCCGCCGCCGCAGCGTGATACAGCGCTTTGGACTGTCGTTTGCCGATGATGCCGTCACCGCGATAGAGGAGCGGGCCGCCTATGCCCGTCTGGGCCTCTGACGTGATATTAAAGGTCATCGTTCTTTTCCTTGCCGGTATGGCCGTTCTGGCGATGTTCGGTAAGTTCAGCTTTCCCGGGCAAAAACGCCTGAAGGCAGCCAAATGCCCGCGCTGTGGGCGTTACAGGATCGGCAAGGGCCCCTGCCCCTGCAAAAAGGGAGCACGCTAAACCATGACGGAATGGCTCTTCGGCACTCTGGGGCTTGTGATCCTATTGCTGGCTGGCGATGCGCTGGTCAAAGGCGCGGTGAACCTTAGCTTGAGGGTCGGCATTCCGGCGCTGATCGTCAGCCTGACCATTGTGGCTTTCGGCACATCGGCACCCGAACTGTTGATTTCGATCACCGCCGCATTGGAAGGCGTCCCCGGGATCGCATTGGGCAACGTGGTAGGGTCGAACACCGCCAACATCCTTCTGGTACTTGGGCTACCCGCGTTGCTGGCCAAGATGCACACCAGCGAATGCGACAGCCGCAAAAGCTATGTCCTGATGATCGCTGGGTCCCTGCTGTTTGTCGCTTTGTGTTTCTTTGGTGAATTCACCTGGATCAGCGGCATTATCCTGCTGACTGTTCTGACCGGTGTTCTGATCGACGCCTTCCGCGACGCGCGGGCCCATATCTCGGCGGGGGAAGACGACGACGAAGACCTCGAAGGTGCCGATCCAGACATGCCGTGGTGGAAAATCATCATGTTTCTTGTCCTGGGCCTTGTCGGCCTGCCGCTGGGCGCCAACCTGTTGCTGGAAAGCGCGGTCACGATCGCGCGGATGTTCGATATTTCCGAAAGTGTGATCGGGTTGACCTTGGTCGCACTCGGCACGTCGCTGCCGGAATTGGCGACCACCGTTATGGCCGCGTTGCGTCGGCAGGCAGATGTCGCGCTGGGCAATGTGATCGGGTCAAACATGTTCAACTTGCTGGCCATTATCGGCATCGCGTCTCTGGTCAGCCCGATTCCGGTCGATCCGGCTTTCTTGCGCTTCGATCTGTGGGTAATGCTGGGCGCATCGCTGCTGCTGATCCCCTTCGTGTTCTTCAAGACCGATATCAGCCGGGCATGGGGCGCGCTGTTGTCGCTGCTTTATATCGGCTATATCGTGGCGGTACTGAGCTAAGGGGGCAAGATGACGGTCGCATTGGTCACGGGGGCGGGTAAACGTCTGGGACGGTCGATGGCAACCTATCTGGCCCAGCGCGGTTTCGATGTCGCCATTCACTATGCCAGTTCGGACGCCCATGCGCAGAGCCTGGTTGATGAAATTCAGGCATTGGGACGCAAGTCCGTCGCGTTTCAGGCCGACCTGCTGTCCGAAGCGGAAACCCAAGCTCTGTTCCCGAAAGTCAGCGCCAGCTTCGATGCTCCGGTGACCTGCCTGGTCAATAATGCGTCGATCTTTGAACATGACCGCTTGGAAACAGCCACCCGCGAAAGCTGGGACCGGCATTTTGAATCCAATCTGCGTGCGCCCTTTGTCCTGACACAGGCCATGGCGGCACAGGTGCCCACCCCGATCGACGACGAGGCGGGCGAACCGGTCGCGCAGGGCGTGGTGGTCAACATGATCGACCAGAGGGTGCGCAAGCTGACACCCGAGTTCATGTCCTACACGCTGGCCAAAATGGGGCTCTGGGCCTTCACCCAGACCGCCGCACAGGGGCTGGCACCCAGAGTACGGGTCAATGCCATCGGTCCGGGGCCCACTTTACGGGGCGGAAGACAGTCCGAAACCCATTTCAAAGGCCAACGGGCCGCCACCGTTTTGAGACGGGGTTCGAATCCCTCGGACGTCAATGCTGCTCTCGGATTTTTCCTCGATTCGCCAGCAGTTACCGGCCAGTTGATCTGTACCGATGGTGGTCAGCACCTTGGTTGGCAGACACCTGATGTCATGGGGGTCGAGGAATAGGCGAGGTGCCCTCAGGTAAGTTTTGCACCGGTCCGATCTTTGTCACGTTTCTGTCATCAAATGTCTAATACTTTCAAACACTTGCCAATATTAATAAAAAATATCACTTAAAATCAACGCGTTATAAGTCTGCCTATTTTTTAGGCAAATCGACGAAATTGGTCAAATACAACAAAAAATTCCAAATGGGCCGAAGTTATCTGCAGACTTATCCACAGAAATGGTGGACAGGTTTTCTCTTGCTCTGATCGCCCAAAGATTGCAGCGGCCGCCGGGGAATCCTATTTCTGTAACATGACGAACCCGACCCCTGATTCGCTGACCGGCCACGCGCTGATTCAATCCTATCTGAAGACGCTGGACGCCTCTCCGGGCGTTTACCGGATGCTGGATGCCCAAGCGCGGGTACTATATGTCGGCAAGGCGCGAAATCTGCGGGCGCGGGTGTCAAACTATGCCCGGGCCACCGGCCATTCCGGTCGGATCGCGCGGATGATTTCCGAAACCGCCTCTATGATGTTTCTGACCACGCGGACGGAAACCGAGGCGCTGCTGCTGGAACAAAACCTGATCAAGCAGTTGAAGCCACACTATAACGTGTTGCTGCGCGACGATAAATCCTTCCCCAATATTCTGGTGACCGATGACCACCCCTTCCCGCAAATCAAGAAACATCGCGGCGCAAAAAAGCAAAAGGGCAGCTATTATGGCCCGTTCGCCAGCGCCGGTGCGGTGAACCGGACGCTGAACCAGCTTCAGAAAGCGTTCTTGCTCAGGAATTGCTCCGACGCGATGTATACCAGCCGCACCCGGCCCTGCCTGCTGTATCAGATCAGGCGTTGCTCCGGACCCTGCGTCGGAAAGATTTCCGAAGCCGACTATGCCACGTCGGTGGCGGATGCCAAACGTTTCCTGTCCGGCAAATCGACCGAGATTCAGGAAAGCCTCGCGGCAGAAATGGCGATGGCCTCCGAAGCGTTGGAATTCGAACGCGCCGCCGCCTTGCGCGATCGGATCAAGGCCATGACCCAGGTCCAGACGGCGCAGGGGATCAATCCGCGCACCGTGACCGAAGCCGATATCGTAGCGCTGCATCTCGAAAAGGGTCAGGCCTGCGTACAGGTATTTTTCATCCGCGCCGGTCAAAACTGGGGCAATCGCGATTTCTATCCCCGGGTCGGGGCCGAGATCGAGGCCCCCGAAGTGCTGGAAGCCTTTCTGGGTCAGTTCTATGACACCAAGGAACCGCCGCGGCAGATCATCCTGTCCCATCCGATTGAAAACACGGATCTGATGGAAGAGGCGCTGAGCCAGAAACTGGGCCGCAAGGTAGAAGTGCTGGTACCGCAGCGGGGCGAAAAGGCTGAACTGGTCGCAGGTGCGGCACGCAATGCGCGCGAAAGCCTGGCCCGGAAAATGTCGGAAAGCGCGACCCAATCGAAACTCTTGACCGGGCTGAGCGACGCCTTTGGTCTGGATGCCCCCCCCCAGCGCATCGAAGTTTATGACAACAGCCATATCCAAGGCACCAATGCCGTCGGCGGCATGATCGTCGCCGGGCCGGACGGGTTCATGAAGAACCAGTACCGCAAATTCAATATCAAGGGCGATGATCTGACCCCCGGCGACGATTTCGGCATGATGAAAGAGGTGCTGACCCGCCGTTTCAAGCGCCTGCTGAAGGACGACCCGGACCGCGACAAGGGTCTGTGGCCCGACCTGTTGCTGATCGACGGCGGCGCCGGGCAGGTATCGGCCGTCTACGGGATCATGGAAGAGTTCGGGGTCGAGGACATCCCGATGGTGGGCGTCGCCAAGGGGGTCGACCGCGATCACGGCAAGGAGGAATTCCACCGCCCCGGCGGCAGGCCTTTCGCGCTGAAAATGAACGACCCGGTGCTGTATTTTATTCAGCGACTGCGCGACGAGGCGCATCGGTTTGCCATCGGCACACACCGGGCCAAACGGACCAAGGCAATCGGCGCCACGCCGCTGGACGATGTGCCGGGCGTCGGCGCGACGCGAAAGCGCGCATTGTTGGCGCATTTCGGGTCGGCCAAGGCGGTCAGCCGCGCGGCGCTGGCGGACCTGAAGGCAGTCGATGGCATTTCCGGTGCTCTGGCGGAAACCATATACGATTTCTTCCACGAAAAGGGCTGATCTGGGCGTTCCCTCTTGGATTGCTGATGACCCCGGAGCTTCGCCGGGAAGGGCATTCTTGTGTGCTTCTCGTTGATTTCGCGGGACCTATAAAATAGCGTAGCTGAAATACATACTTTAATTCCGAGTCGATCCCGAATGCAGTCGCGTTTAACGGTCGGGGCGGGGGCGCCCCGGGCGCGGAAGAGGTCTTGGAATGCGGAAAACCATCCTGCTGTCGATCCCGGTGATTACGCTGTTGGTTTCTGCGTTGTTCACCGGCATCGCCAGCGCTGGGGAAGACGGCAGCAAGCGTATCAGCATCGCGGGGGCCTTGACCGAACGTGTGGGAACCAGCGTGACGGTCAGGGAAATCGAGGAGGCAGGACTGCACGATTTCACCCTGTTCAACCCGTATGACCAGCGCGAAGACAAATATACAGGAGTCTTATTTTCCGACTTGGTTGCGAAATTTGGCGCCGAAAACGTTCAGTCGATAACGCTCACCGCAATCGACGATTACATAATCGAATTCAGCCGGGAAGAATGGAACGACCTGCAAATTGTGCTGTCGACGCGCGTGAACGGCGAATATATCGGTTTTGATAAGAAGGGACCGATGCGCGTCGTCTTTCCCGATTATGACGCTACAAAACCTGAATACCAGGAAACATTGCCAAAATGGATTTGGATGATCACTCGGATCGAGTTCAAAGAGTAACCAGATTCTGGAATGCCAGATACATCGTCGTCATTCTTCTGGGGATTGCCGCAGTCGTCGGCTATGCGACATATCAGTATCGCAATGGAAATTTCGTTCTGGAAAATTCGCGGCGCGTCAATCAGATCATCAACTCGGCGCGCCTGACCTTCAAGATCGACAAGCTCAGCCGCCGGGCTTTGGTGGCCTATCAGAACGCGGTGCTGACGCAGAATGAAGACGACCTGAAGCAGGCCTCCAACTATCTGCTTGGCGCAATAGGGTTCGTAAACAGCGCCTACCTGTACGAATATACCGAACTCCGGACCGTGATCGGCCATATCGAGAAAATCCAGCGTCTGATGCAGGAGGCAAACCTTTCGCCGACGGCGGATGAACTCACAGCGCTGCAGGAAAGCATTGCGAGTATCGATCGAGTCACCGCCCAATACGAACAGCGTGTCTATTCGGCATTTACCAAGGAATATTCCAAGCTGCAGACCGATGAATACCGACAATCGGTGTGGCTACAGACCTTGCTCGTCGCTTTGGTCGTGGCGTTGGTTGTCTTCGGGGTCATCGCTTTGTTCATGCGGGCCGAACGGGTACAGCACAACAAGCGGATCGAGGCCGAGTATGCCAGCAAGGCGAAATCGGCCTTCCTGGCAAATATGAGCCATGAAATCAGAACGCCGATGAACGGCATCGTCGGCATGATCGAACTGCTGCAAAAGACCACCAGATTAACCGACGACCAACAACGTATGGTCGATGTAATCCGCGATTCCTCCTTTTTCCTGATGGGCATCATCAATGACATCCTCGATGCCTCAAAGATCGAGGCGGGCAAGCTCGAAATCGAAAGAACCACCTTCCCATTGCTGGAAGCGATCGAGAAGACAGCGGAATCGATGGCAACCGAGGCGAAGAAAAACAATGTGCGCCTGCTCATTTATGTCGATCCAGAGATCCCGGATTGTGTCGCAAGCGACCCTTTGCGGTTGCGGCAAATTCTTTTGAACCTGCTCAGCAATGCAATCAAATTCACCAAACCTGATCCCGGGACCGAAAGGATCAGCTTTGTTGAACTATGGGTCGATTGCGACGCCCTTGGCCAATTCATGCGCTTTCGGGTACGCGACAATGGGATCGGCATGACCCAAGAAACGATAGCGCAGCTTTTCCGACCGTTCCAACAGGCCGAAGACTCGACCACACGACGCTTTGGTGGGACCGGGCTTGGATTGGTCATCACACGCAAACTTGTCGACCTGATGAATGGGCAAATCGAGGTCGAAAGCGAGCCGGACAAGGGGACGAGCTTCACGGTGAAGCTGCCTTTGCAGATAGCCGAATGCACTGAACAGTTACCCGACATCGCCGGGACAAAACTTATCATTAAGCTGGATAGTTCCGTCTATCACGAGCGCATCTCGAAATTCTACACAACCAGAGGCGCCAATGTCATGCTACCTCAAACCGAACACGACCTGCTGGAGGCCGCAGCCGCAGCCGATGACGATACGGTGGTCTATCTGGCTCTTGAAACGCTGACTGAAAACCTGCTGATGATCGACAAGATTGCCGAACGCAATCCGAATTGTAACGTCATTGTACTCGATCCCACGCGTGAACACCCCAAGGGATGGTTGCGAAAACAGCTTTATATCTCTTACCGGTTTCCCTGGCATCTGTCAGATACATTGCGGGGCATCGCCCTTATGACCGGTCGGGAAAAGGATGCTGGTCTGCTCAATACGGAACCGGCTACGGGGCAACAACCGGACGATCAGAAGCAACCCGCCCAACCCATTCTGATTGTCGAGGACAACCCATTAAACATGTCTGTTCTCAAGCAGCAATTGGAACTTCTCGGGCATGACTATGACACTGCAACGAATGGCAGTGAGGGTTTCGAGAAATGGCAAAAAACACATTTTGGAACCATTCTGACCGATTGTCAGATGCCCGTAATGGACGGGCTGGAAATGACGCGAAAAATTCGAGAAGCCGAGGCCCGAACAGATCGCCCCAAGACAACGATCATCGCAATCACAGCTGGCGCGCTAAAAGAAGAAGCTGATCGCTGCTACGATGCCGGGATGTCAGATTATCTGACCAAGCCGATCCAAACCAAAGAACTGAAAGAAGTGCTGCAAAAATGGGTTGGCGATCAAAGCCTCACCAAAGGTCCAAGCAGCACATAGTCGGCACGTCAGCACCCCTAAGATGCGCAAAGAGCCTGCCACGCGCACCCGCAAGCGCGTTCCCTGGTCCTAAGCGAAAAGTCCGCAGCCATATAATCCGCAGGAAAAAGCTTATTCTGGCGCAGATTGCAGCGAAACGCCCGCTTCCCCCCGCCGGTCAGACAGGTTATTCAACGTCTTATGAAGTGGACAATCCCCAATATCCTGACGGTTATCCGTCTTCTGGCCGCGCCGGGCGTAGCGGTGATGTTTCTCTATTTCACAAGACCCTATGCCGATTGGTTCGCGCTTTTGTTGTTCGTCGGCGCGGCGGTAACCGATTGGTTCGACGGGTATCTGGCCCGGCTTTGGGGGCAGGAAACCAAGATTGGCACCATGCTCGATCCGATCGCAGACAAAGCGATGGTGGTCATCGCACTGATGGTGATTGTCGGCTATTCGTCGATGTCGCCCTGGCTGGTATTACCGGCAACGGTTATACTTTTCCGGGAGGTGTTCGTGTCCGGGCTGCGGGAATATCTGGGCGATACAGCAGGCACGCTGAAAGTGACCAAGCTGGCAAAGTGGAAGACCACTTTTCAGATGGTTGCCATCGCTACCCTATTTTCCCAAGGCGTGTTCGAACACTATTTCGGAATGAGCATACAGGGCATGGACCAAGGTATTATTGCCGACATCCTGGAAGGCCGCGAAGAAGACATTCACGGCTTGGGCTGGAAACTGCGGGGCATGATCTGGGCTGGCAATGTTGGATTGTTTCTGCTTTGGATTGCCGCGCTGCTGACACTGATTACAGGCGGGGACTATTTCCGCAAGGCGCTGCCGCATCTGAAGGATGGCTGATATGGATGTGCTTTATTTTGCCTGGGTCCGGGAACGGATCGGCATTCCGCGCGAAACGCTTGAAACCTCCGCCAAGACCGTGACCGATCTAGTCGACGAATTACGCGCACGCGAAGACCGCTATCGGGCGGCCTTTGCCGACCTGTCGGCGCTGCGCGTTGCTGTCGATCAGGAACTCACCGATTTTGACGCCTCGCTTGAGGGCGTGCGTGAAGTGGCGTTCTTCCCGCCGATGACAGGGGGCTAGCATGATCATTCGGGTGCAGCCTGAACCGTTCGATCTGGGATCGGAAACCGATGCCTTTGCCGATGCGCAAAAGAGCATGGGCGCAGTGGTGACCTTCACTGGTATCGTGCGCGATCTGCCAGGTGAAGGGTTGGACCGGATGGAGATCGAGCATTACCCCGGCATGACCGAAAAGGCGCTGGAAAAGATTGCGGCGCAAGCCATGGAACGCTGGAATCTGGGCGATATTTTAATTATCCACCGGTACGGCAACCTGAAAGCAGATGACCGGATCATGATGGTGGCGACGTCTTCGCGCCACCGTGCCGATGCCTTTGCCGCAGCGGAATTCCTGATGGATTATCTGAAATCCCGCGCACCGTTCTGGAAAAAGGAATTCACCACCTCGGGCGCCGAATGGGTCGCGGCCAAGGACGAAGACGAGGCCGCGCTCGACCGTTGGTGAGCGAAGACGCAGGCGGGATGCCTCCGTCGGAAGTATTTCTCAGAACGATGAAGGGGTAGAAAGACCTACCCCTACCCCTTCCACTTCGCCATTGTGGCGCGTGCCGCCGATGCCAGCATCACCACATCGATGCCCACCGCCAGGAATTGCGCGCCCCAGTCGCGGTATTCCGTGGCCACTGTCTGATCGACCGCCAGAATGCCGGCGGCCTTGTCCGAGGCGGCGATCTTGGCAAGGCCGGTCCTGATCACCTCACGCACCGTATCGTGGCCGCTCTGGCCCGGATGGCCAAGGTCTGCCGCCAAGTCCGAGGGGCCTATGAAGACGCCGTCGACACCTTCGACCTCAAGTATCGCTTCGAGGTTTTCCACCCCTTTGCGGGTTTCGACCTGCAGCAGCAGGCAGATCTGTTCGTTGGCGGTCTGGATGTAATCGGGGATGTCAGAAAATCGCGAGGCGCGGGCCAAAGCCGCGCCCGATCCGCGGATGCCTTCGGGCGGGTAGCGGCAGGCACGGACCAGATCGCGGGCCTGTTCCGCCGTTTCCACCATCGGGATCAGCAACGTCTGCGCGCCGACGTCCAGCACCTGCTTGATCAGCCACTCGTTGCCGATAGGCAGGCGCACGACGGCTTCGGAATGCTTGCCGTCCAGCACCTGCAACTGGTGCATGATGCTGCGCAGGTCGTTGGGCGCGTGTTCACCGTCGATCACCAGCCAATCGAAATTGGCGGTGGCAAGGATTTCGGTCGCATAGGGGTCGGCGAACCCGGCCCAGCAGCCATATTGCATTTCGCCCCGCTTCAGCGCGGATTTGAAGGTGTTTTCAGGTGCGGGCATGTCAAGCGTCCTTCAGTCGGTTGGCGGTTTCCACAATCACGTCGAATGCGGTGTCGATATCTTCCTGCGTACAATCAAATTGCCCGGCCTGAAAGCGGATCACCAGCTTGCCGTCGGTACGGGTCTGGGTCAGGTAGATGCGGCCATCATCGTTGATCGCGTTGAGCAGGTTCAGCGTGGTGTCGTCGGCGTTCTGCCCTGCGGGGGTGAAGCGGAAGGTGAACAACGACAGCACCGGGTCGGTGACGATTTCGATATCCGGCACGTCCCGCAGCTTTTCGGCCAGCGCCTGCGACCACGTCACGTGGTTGCGGATCATCTGGCGCAGCCCATCCAAGCCATAGGCGCGGATCAGGAACCACAGTTTCAGCGCCCGGAACCGGCGGCCCAGCGGCACCGACCATTCGGAATAATTGATGATCCCGTCGGCGCCGTGGGTTTTCAGGTATTCCGGCTGGATTGCCAGAGTGCGGGTCAGGTCATCGGGCGACTTGACGAAATGGGCCGACAGGTCGAACTGTGTCCCCAGCCACTTATGCGGGTTGAAGACAATCGAATCTGCCTCTTCCACCCCGGTCCACAGATCTCGGTATTCGGGACAGATCATTGCCGCCCCGGCCCAGGCCGCATCGACATGGGTGTAAAGGTCGTATTTCTTCGCCACCGCGATGGTGGCCGAGATGTCGTCGCAGGCGCCGGTACCGGTGCCGCCGGTACAGGCGATCACCCCGGCGGGCAGGTAACCTGCTTCAATATCCGCCTGAATGGCGGCGTCCAGTGCTTGGGTATCCATCGACCGCAGCGGTCCTTGGGTGGGAATCCGGACAAGGTTGGCCTGCCCGATCCCGGCGATCCAGATCGCCCGGTCGACCGAGGTGTGAACCTCGTTCGAACAATAGACACGCAGCACTTTCTGACCCGGCAGCCCGTTGGCGTTGCCGTCCCAATTCAGCGCCCGTTCGCGCATCACCAGCACAGCGGCCAGCGTCGCCGAGGACGCGCTGTCCTGAATGACGCCGGAAAACCCGGTCGGCAGGCCCAAAGACTGGCGCAGCCAGTCCATCATCCGGGTTTCCATCTCGGTTGCGGCTGGCGAGGTCTGCCACAACATGCATTGCGGTGCCATTGCGGTGACAAGGTTGTCAGCCAGAACCGCAGCGGGCGAGGCGTTGGAAGGGAAATAGGCGAAGAAGCGGGGATGCTGCCAGTGGGTGATCCCGGGCATCACGATGGATTCGAAATCCGCGACGATGTCTTCGATCGGCTGCGGTGCATCGGGGGGCGCTGTAGGAAGCTGAGCCATCACCTCGCCCGGTTTGGTCTGTGCCCGCACCGGCCGGTCACGCAAACCGGCATGGTACTGTGCAGCCCAGTCCGCCGCCCATTTACCCCATTTGGGGAACTCGCTCCATCGCATCAGCCTCTCCCTTTTCAATTAACATGTTAAGTAACATGCACACCAGACGGTCGGCAAGGGAAATCGATCATCCGCGCCCGGCGAGGTCAAGAATCAAAAAAAAGCGGCCCGATTAGGGCCGCTTGGTTCGTTCTACAACGCAAAGGTTGTCATTTCTCCTGATGCGCGGCTTTCGACGCGGCGGCCAGTGCTTCGCTCAGGACCGCGCGATCGCCGATATGGTTGGCCAGAATCAGGATCAGCCGCGCATTCAGCGCATCGCTTTCGGCTTTGCTGCGGCCCTCGTGGGTCGCCAACAATTCAGCATAAAAATCGTCGGCACTTGCGATATTGGGCGTCAGGGTCAGGGACATCTGCTTACTCCTTGCCAATGGCGCGGCGGATCGCAGCGCGGGTTGCGGCTTCGTCGAATTTTTCCCAGCGGGCGGCGACATGCTGGTCCGGGCGGATCAGATAGACGGCACTTTGCGCAGCCCCCAGATAGCGTTCGGCCAGGGCCGGATCGAGCGCTTCGCTATAAAGCGACAGGCTGCCGACCTTGATCCCGCTTTCTTCCATCTCTGCCGGGGCATCGGTATTGATCGCCATCAGCGTGAATTCGTTGCCAAGCCGCTGCAGCAGATAACCTTCATCCAACGGAGCGTCGGAACAGGACGATCCCGGGCGGGACCGGGCAGGGCCACCGGGCAGCGCATCGGGCGTGTTCAGTGTCGAACCATCATAGGTGCAGGGCACCGAGAGACGCCCCGAATTCACCAGCGGACGGGCAAATTCATAATGCCCTGACAGGTCCAGAACCGCATCGCGGAATGCACGGCTGATTTCCGATTTCGGCGTGATGAAATCAGTCGACCGCGAGGAATTGAGAATATTCTCGTCCGCCCCGTGAACACGTTCGAAGTCATAGCTGTCGAGCAGGCTTTCAGGTGCAAGCCCGTCCATCACCAGCTTCAGTTTCCAGATCAGGTTATCGGTATCCTGCAATCCGGAATTTGCCCCGCGCGCACCGAAGGGCGACACCTGATGCGCCGCGTCACCGGCAAAGATCACCCGGTTGTGACGGAAGTTTTCCATCCGGCGGCACTGGAAGGTATAGATCGACACCCATTCCAGATCGAATTTCACATCCTCGCCCAGCATCGCCTTGAGCCGGGGAATGACGTTTTCGGGTTTCTTTTCTTCTTCCTTGTCGATGTCCCAGCCAAGCTGCAGGTCAATCCGCCAGACCCCGTCGGGTTGTTTGTGCAACAGCGCCGATTGGCCCTTGTTGAAGGGCGGGTCGAACCAGAACCAGCGTTCAGTGGGAAACTCTGCCTCCATGATCACATCGGCGATCAGGAAATTGTCCTCGAAAATCCGACCGACGAAATCCAGTCCCAGCATCGACCGGATCGGCGACGCAGCGCCGTCGCAGGCGATCAGCCAATCGGCCTCGACCGTGTATTGCCCTTCGGGCGTATCGATCAGAACCGCCGTGTGATCGCCCTTGTCCTCAACCTTCAGAACCTTGTTGTTGCCGCGCAGTTCGATCGGTGCGCCTTCGGTTTCCAGTTCACGTAGCCGGTTCAGCAGATATTCTTCGAAATAATATTGCTGCAGGTTGATAAAGGCCGGGAATTCGTGCCCATCCTCGGGCAACAGGTTGAAGTCATAAACCTGACGGGTATCAAAAAACACCTTACCCTGGTTCCACACCACGCCCTTGTCGACCATCGGATGACCACAGCCAAGCCGGTCGAGGATTTCCAGCGGCCGCTTGGCGAAACAGATCGCACGACTGCCCCAGCTGACCTTGTCATTTTCATCTACGACAAGGACTTCTATGCCCTGTTGCGCCAGGTCGATGGCAGCCCCCAGTCCGATCGGACCCGCACCAACCACAACGGCCTTGTGCCGCACCGGTTTTGCCGCATCCTGATCGGCGCTGCGAGCATAGGGGTAGAGGGGGATTTCGAAAATCTTGTTCATCTGGTTCCTCCCAGCAAAAGACAAATCTCTCTTTTCCCCTGCACCAATGGCCCAAGGGGGGGCGGGATGTCCCGCCCGGAACGCCCCATGACAGGGCGTTCCCTTTGGCTCAGATATCAGCCCTGCAACTGTTCCCACATTTCCAGATCACGCTGGGCAGTCCAGATCCGAGGGGTTTCGATGCCGCGCGCTTCGTCATAGGCGCGAGCAACGTTGAAGGGCAGGCAATGTTCGTAGATCGCGTAATCGCTGAATTTGGGATCGCATTCGGCACGCACCGCATCCCATGCTTCCTTCAGCGACCCGCCGCGCGCCGCGACCTTGGCCGCTGGGCGATAGGTGCTTTCGACGAAATCCCGGGTATTTTCAATCGCCGCATTGACCATTTCGTGACCGACCAAAGCATCGCCCCGGCCCGGCGCGATGGCGTCGACATCGAACCACTTGATCGCGTCCAGCGTATCGCCCCAATCGGCGAAATGTCCGTCGCCGCAATAGCAGGCCGAGTGGTATTCGACGATATCGCCGGTGAACATCACGTTCTGGTCCGGCACGTGGATCACCGCGTCGCCGGCGGTATGGGCGCGGCCCAGATGCATGATATCGACCCGGCGATTGCCAAGGTAGACCGTCATGCTGTCGCTGAACGTCGTCGTGGGGAAGGTCAGGCCGGGAATGCTTTCATGGCCCTCGAACAGGCGCGGGAAGCGTTGGAATTCGCTGTCCCAGTCTTCCTGACCCCGTTCCACCACCATGCCGCGCGCGGCATCCGACATGATGATCTGTTGCGCGCCAAAGGCGGATGCGCCCAGCACGCGCACCGCGTGGTAATGAGTCAGTGCAACATGGGTGATCGGTTTGTCGGTCACGGACCGCACGCATTCGATCACTTTGTTGGCCAACCGGGGCGTAGCCTGCGCTTCGACGATCATCACAGAGTCATCGCCGATGATCACACCCGAATTCGGGTCGCCCTCGGCGGTGAAAGCGTAGAGCCCCTCGCCGACTTCGGTGAAGCTGATGGTTTTTTCGGTCATGTCCCCTTGGGACGCGAATGCCTTTGCCATTTTGGTCTTCCTTTAGCGTTTGTAAGGGTCATCGAGGGCGGGCAGAACCTTGCCCACGCAATCGCCGAAACCGATGGTATATCCATCACCCTTTGCCGCGCCTTTCAGCGTCAGCGTGTCATTGTCGTCGATAAAGCTGCGGGTCTCGCCGGTGGGCAGCGTCATCGGTTCCTTACCGCCCCAGCTAAGTTCCAGAAGCGATCCGCGGCTTTCCTTGGTAGCGCCGGAAATAGTACCCGATCCCAGCAGGTCGCCGGTATTCATCGGGCAGCCGCTGGTGGTGTGATGCGCCAGCTGCTGTGCGGCGGAATAATACATTTCCTTGTAATTCGTGCGCGCGATGGTGCTTTCGGTGCCGCCCTGAGGCTGCATCGTCACTTCCAGCTCGATGTCATACAGCATCGGGCCGCAATCTTTGAGGTGATCCAGCAGTTCGACCTCGCGCGCGGGGGTGTCGCAACGGAACGGGGACAGCGCCGCCTTGGTCACAATCCACGGGCTGATGGTAGTCGCCGTCGCCTTGGCCTGAAACGGCCCCAGCGGCTGGTATTCCCAAGCCTGAATATCGCGCGCCGACCAGTCGTTCAGCAGCACATAGCCGAAGATGTTGTCATCAGCTTCCTGCACGGTGATCGGACCGTCGGACGCGGTGCCAACGATGGCGCCCATTTCCAGTTCGATGTCGAAACGGCGCGACGGCAGGAAAGCGGGTTTGTCGTGATCAGGCGATTTCAGCTGCCCCCAGGGGCGGCGGATTTCGGTGCCCGACACCACCACCGAAGACGCGCGGCCATTATAGCCGATCGGGATATGCAGCCAATTCGGCGGCAACGCGTTTTCCGGGCCGCGGAACATGCAGCCGACGTTATAAGCGTGGTTCTTACCAGCGTAGAAATCGGTGTATTCGCTGACCAGGAACGGCATGTGCATGGACGCATCGGATTGTGCCACCAGCATGTCCTGTGCGGTGTCCTGATCGGCGCTGCCCTCGGACAGGATTTCGATCAGGCGGGCGCGCAGTTCAGCCCATTTCTCGGCCCCCAGTTCCATCACTTCGTTCCAGAACGGAACGTCGAAGACGGACCCGACGCCAAGGTCGATCAGATCGGATTCTTCGGCGGCGGCGCAGTCGAAAATCATGTCGCCAATGGCGACGCCGCAGCGCGGGTCTTCATCGCCTACGGAAAACACGCCGTAAGGCAGGTTGTTGAGCGGGAACGGGTGGTTGGCGTCGTTGGCGCTTGCCACCCAGCTTTTCATCAGGGTCATTCGCGTTTCCTTTTTGCGCGGACGGTGGGGCGTCACCCACCGGCCACGGTTATTTCTTGCCCGGCGTACCGTCGAATTTCTTTTCGATATCCGACCAGCAGTCGATGTAATCATCCTGCAGCGGCGCTTCTTTCGCGGCGAAAGCCGTCAGATGCTGCGGGAAGCGGGTTTCGAACATGAAGGACATGGTATTGTCCAGCTTTTCAGCCCCAAGCTCGGCATTCGACGCACCTTCAAAGGCGTTCTTGTCCGGCCCGTGTGGCAGCATCATATTGTGCAGCGACATGCCGCCGGGAACGAAGCCCTGCGGCTTGGCGTCGTACTGGCCATAAATGTTGCCCATCAGTTCCGACATGATGTTCTTGTGATACCATGGTGGGCGGAACGTGTCTTCGGCCACCATCCAGCGTTCGCGGAACAGCACGAAGTCGATATTGGCGGTGCCCGGCACACCGGACGCGGCGGTCAGCACAGTGAAAATCGACGGATCGGGATGGTCGAACAGAATCGACCCGACCGGGCAATAGGTCCTCAAGTCGTATTTCACCGGTGCGTAATTGCCATGCCAAGCGACCACGTCGAGCGGCGAATGGCCGATCTGTGTTTCATGAAACTGACCACACCATTTGATCGTCACGGTCGAGGGTGCATCGCGATCTTCATACGCCGCCACCGGAGTTTTGAAATCGCGCCGGTTCGCCATGCAGTTGGCGCCGATCGGGCCACGTCCCGGCAGTTCGAATTTCTGGCCGTAGTTTTCACATACAAAGCCGCGGCAGGGGCCTTCGAGGACCTCGACGCGGTACAACAATCCACGCGGCAGGATGGCGATTTCCTTAGGCTCCAGATCAATGATCCCCAGCTCGGTGCAAAACCGCAGCCGGCCTTCCTGCGGCACGACCAGAAGTTCGGAATCGGCAGAATAGAAATAGCTGTCGACCATCGATTCTGTGACCAGATAGATATGGGTTGCCATACCAACCTGAGTGTTCACATCCCCCGCCGTCGTCATTGTGCGCATGCCGGTCAGCCATGTCAGACTGTCATCCGACACCGGCACCGGGTCCCAGCGGTACTGACCCAAAGAAATCACGTCGGGATCGACGTTGGGGGCCGATTTCCAATACGGCAGGTCGATCTTTTCGTAGCGGTGCGAATGTTTGACCGAGGGGCGGATGCGATAACACCAGGTGCGTTCGTTCTGATGGCTGGGCGCGGTGAAAGCTGTTCCCGAAAGCTGTTCACCATAAAGTCCATAATTGCATTTCTGCGGGCTGTTCATGCCCTGCGGCAGCGCACCGGGCAAGGCTTCGGTTTCGAAGTCGTTGCCGAATCCCGGCATATAGCCGGGGGTGGTCCCTGCAGGGGTAGGAGCCTGCACGAAAGCGTGCGATTTTGTCTGGTGATTCATGGCGCGTCCTCCTATTCGCTTGCCCTGTTAATAGTTGATTTTGTAACTAACAACCAAAGGAGCCGTAAAAATGATGGAAAAAGATGATTTCGATTTGCAGAATTTCCTGCCCTATCTTTTAAACCAGGCAGCCGAGGAAAGCAGTCTTGCCTTTCAACAGGTTTACAAAGACCGATATGGGATGCTCAGAACCGAATGGCGCGTGCTGTTTCATCTGGGTATCTACGGTCGGATGACGGCCAAGGACATCGGCCAGAGGTCCAAGATGCACAAAACCAAGATCAGCCGCGCCGTGGCCCGGCTGGCTGAACGGCGATTTTTGAACCGGCAGCAAGACGACAAGGACCGCCGTCTGGAATATCTGGAACTGACCCATCTGGGCCGAACCGCTTACCGTGACCTGCTGACCGTGGCTCAAACCTACGATGACAAGCTGTCGGCCAGCCTGACGACAGAGGAAAACGAGGTGTTGCGCCAGGTACTGCGCAAACTGGCCAAAATGGGCTGAGTTGTTGACAGCGCAGCGAACCGAAGAAACCTAAATCCCCTCGCCGGAAAAAATGTCCGGCCTCAGAAATCCGGCTCTACCCCCGGTAGGTTCAGAGCCTTGATCAGATCACGCAGCTCTTGCCGCGCGGCGACATTCGAAATGTTCAGGCTGGTCACACCGATATCCTTGAGATCAAGCAAAGTCAGCCCGCGTGGGAACAATTCGCGGAAAACAACCCGTTCATTGAACCCGGGGGCGACACGAAACCCGATCCGTTTGGCCAGATTGTCCAGTGCCTTCCCCATCTTTTCCTTGTTCACCATGTGCTGTGCACCCAAACGGTTGCGCAGCACGATCCAGTCGATCGGCTTCAGCCCGGCCTGCGCCCGAAGCTGCCGCGCATTCCACACCATTTCGGAATAAACCGAAGGGCCAAGGATTTTCTTGCCATCCGGATCAACCTTGGCCAGCAGATCGAAATCGACAAAGCTGTCATTCAGCGGCGTGACCAGCGTGTCAGCCAGTGAATGCGCCACCTGGCTCAGCCTTGTATGCGATCCGGGGCAGTCGATCATGATGAAATCATGCTCGGGCTCCAGGGCTGCTATGGCGGCTGAAAGGCGATGATCATAGGGATTCTCGCCCGGCTTCAGTTTGTCCTGATCGGCATTGGGCAGGTCGTAGTAATCCGGGCTAGGCAGGTCCAGACCAGATTTTTCAAGGAAATTTTTGCGATTTTCGACATAGCGGCCAAAGGTTTTCTGGCGCAGGTCCAAATCCAGAACACCCACCTTGTGCCCCATCCGCGCCAGAGCCGTGGCGATATGCATCGACACGGTCGACTTGCCCGCGCCACCTTTTTCATTCCCGACGACAATAATATGCGCCATTGGATACCGTCCCCTATACCTGCCTTGTTCCGGCCGATCTGCCACAGGATATGGTGTCGGCGGATTTTTGCAAAGGTTTGTTACTCTGTCTGGACGGCTTCATTGACATGTGTTGCAAGAATATGGAAGACCCCCGCAGCAAACCGTTGCCACGATGTGTGGCGACACCCCCCGCGCCGCGGCCCCACATCATCGGTGCCCCCAAACCTTTGCGCCGCGTCCCTTGTTTTCCGCTTCCACCACCTGCACTGCATCGTTAGCGTGAGGCCGCTAAGAATGGAGAGCGCAATGCCCGGACAGAAGGTATCCGACACACCACTGGGAAATTGGCAAACGCCCCCTGCCCCCTCTGGCGATGTATTGGAAGGCCGATATGCGCGACTGGAAAAACTGTCGGCGGATCGCCATGCGGCGTTGCTGTACCGTCGTTTTGAAGGCCATGACGCGGTTTGGGATTACCTGCCCTATGGACCGTTCCATTCAGCAGCAGCCTATCATCGCTGGATGCGAGATATAACGCAGGGTGACGATCCCTTGTTCTATGCGATCAAGGATATTGAAACCGACCGGTTCGGAGGTGTTGCCAGTTTTTTGCGGATCACGCCCAGCATGGGGGTGATCGAACTTGGCCATATCAACCTGTCCCCCGCTCTGCAAAAAACACGGGCCGCGACCGAGTCGTTTTTCCTGATGATGAAATGGGCCTTCGATCACGGTTATCGCCGGTTCGAATGGAAATGCGACGCCAAGAATATCGGGTCGCGCCACGCCGCACAGCGTCTGGGGCTAAGTTTTGAAGGCGTTTTTCGACAGCACCTGATCGTGAAGGGGCGCAACCGCGATACCGCCTGGTTTGCTGCGACCGATCAGGAATGGCCCGCGCTGGAAGAGGCCTTCACGTTCTGGCTATCACCCGGAAATTTCGGCGCAGACGGTCGGCAAAAGGAACGCCTGGTCGATCTGACCGGGCTGGTACGGGTCAGTTCAGACCCAGCTCTCTGAACCGGCGCGGGCGCTCAGCCTGGTCTGGATCAACCCGGCGATCCGCGCGACGGTTTTGCTGCAGCCGCGGCGTTGCATTCGTGCTATGGCCAGTTTTTCACCAGCCAATAACAGCGTCTTATCCCCGGCACTGCGGGCCACGCCGGTCAGGAATTGCGCAACATAGTCCAGTGTTTTGCCTGACGATTTGTCATTCAGCAAATCAAGGATAAACAGCAAATCCTCGGCATAGGCCCCGGAATCTGCGCAGATCACATCGTCATTGACGATGCGCGGCCCCATCGGGCGACAATTTTCCGGTAACAGCGAAAGAACCAGTTCCTGAAAGCTTGCCAGACTGCTGATCGGTTTGAGCAGGAAACCGTCGGCCCCTGCCATGCGCACAGCCTCGTCCGCCGTGTCGTCGCCGCTGGTTCCCAGAATGACGCCGATCCGCGGCACCGCCATGTGCAATTTCGCAATCAGTTGCAAACCATCGCCATCGGGCAAACCCAAATCAACACTGATCACGGTGGGCTGATAAACCGACAAATGCCTGTCCGCCGATGAAAGGCTATCGGCACGCCGAATCCGCGCACCGCTGCGCAGACATAAAAGCCGCATCGCGTCACAGGCATAACGACTGTCTTCAACCACCAGAACCGTCACCCCCAGCAATGGCCGCATCGGGGTCGGAAAACGGGCCGTTTCGAAAAGATCGCTATCGTCCATCGTGGTATCCTTCCAAAGCCTAAGCGCCCTAGCATCGCGCCGCCCAGGCTAAGGCTGCGTTAACGGGTCGGCGCCCCTTCTGCGTCCCCCTGTCTCTTGCGCCGCGACACGGCAACCCGCATAAGGGCTGCAACGCCTTGCCTGATTAAGGAGACCAGAAATGATCGGCCGCCTGAACCATGTCGCCATCGCCGTTCCTGACTTGGACGCCGCTTCGGAACAATACCGCACTGCCTTGGGAGCCAAGGTCGGTGAACCGCAGGACGAACCTGACCACGGCGTGACCGTGGTGTTCATTGAACTGCCCAACACCAAGATCGAACTGCTTTACCCGCTGGGCGATGACAGCCCGATCAACGGGTTTCTGGAAAAGAACCCTTCAGGCGGCATCCATCATGTCTGCTATGAGGTCGACGACATCATCGCCGCGCGCGATCATCTGAAAGCAACCGGCGCCCGCGTTCTGGGCACCGGCGACCCCAAGATCGGCGCCCATGGCAAGCCGGTCCTGTTCCTGCACCCGAAGGATTTCAACGGCTGCCTGGTAGAACTGGAGCAGGTCTGATGGGTCCCACCTCTGCTATTGTCCTGTACGCGGTGATCTGGTTCATGACCTTTTTTATCGTGCTGCCACTGCGCCTGAAAACCCAAGGCGATGTCGGGACGGTCGTGCCGGGCACCCATGCCGGTGCCCCGCAAGAACATCACCTCAAGAAGAAGGCGATCATCACCACGATTATCGCCATTCTTCTGTGGTGCATCATTGCCGGCATCATCCTGTCGGGTGTGATTACCGTGCGCGATATTGACTGGTTCCACCGTATGGCGCAGCCCGACCTGTAACCCGGTGATAGATATGAGTGAACGTGGCCGCGCCAAGGATCGGGATCAGCAAATTCACAAGCGGCACTGACAACGGCACCGCCATCAACGTTCCAGCGGCCCAGATCGTGACGCGATGCCGTTTTCTCAAAACCTTTGCCTCGGCCCGCCCGACCCGGCGGATCGCGGCGAGGGTGAAATATTCCATACCCAGCAGATAGCCGTTCAACCCCCAGAAGATGAACAGCGCTGCGGGCGAAAAAATCACGTAAAGCAAAATCGCCAGCAGGTTGGCAACAACGATGACGCCCAGGAAATTGACAGTATCCTTCACCGCCTCGAAAAAGCCGACATTATGCGCCGGGGGCAGATGCGGATAATGCCGATCCTCGACCGCCTGCGCGACTTCATCCAGAAACATCGACGTGATGGCAGACGCGACCGGCACCATCAGGAACACTGACAACAGGATCATCACAAAGAAGCTCGACCAGCTCAGCAGATCGTCGAGCCAAGTCACCGGACCGATCAGCGGAATGACTGCCTCGTCTCCGATCGTGGATTGCAGGAACCACAGGAACCCCGCGAACACGGCAACCAGCAGCGCAAAGGTCAGCCCGACGCCCAGCAACAACACCCTGCGGAACCGGCGATCGCCAATCTGGCCCAGCGCGGCAAAGAAGGACGAAAAAATTATTCCGATAGCCATTGGGTGATCTTCTCCAGGTCCGGACGGGGACGCTCGGGCGGGGCGGATTTTTCGGTACCAATATGGATGAAACCGGCAACCCGTTCATCATCGGCCAGATCCAGAGCATCGGTCATGAAACCGCGATCGTGGCTGGGCCAGCCCGACAACCAGTTCGCGCCCCAGCCCGATGCCAGCGCCGCGTTCAGCATCGCCAGGCAGACGGCCCCGGCGGAATAGGTCAGTTCCAACGCGGGAACCTTTTCATTGGGCTTGATGATTTCGATCACCGCCACGACCAGATTGCCGTTTGCGAATTGATCCACCCCCTTGGCGATCCGGTCCGGTTCAAGCGCGAGCGCCTCGCCCCGGGTCTGTGCAATCCCTGCCAGACGATCCAGAGCGGGCTTTTCCATCACGATAAAACGCCAGGGTTCCAGCTTGCCATGATCGGGGGTGCGTGCAGCGGCAGTCAGGATCGGCAACAGCTCATCCCGGCTGGGAACCGGCGTGGTCAGCGTTTTGGCCGGGCGCGATCGGCGGGACAGCAAAAACTCAAGGGCAGCAGGACTTTTTTCGGGCATGGTGTTCTTTCATAGCAGCATTATGCCTTATGTCGGCAATGCACGGCGGTGGGTCAAGCCGTTGCCAGGAACTATTTGACGCCCGTTCCGTGCGCGGCAACGACAATAGCAAAAGCGTCTGCCAAGGTTTCGCCATTGTTTTGTGCCTAACCAAAAGAACATTCATAACTGCAGATTATTGGTTTCATCAGAAAATGAAACTTCGCCCAATGCCCTTCCTGCTTTAGAGTCATTCTAGAAAAGGGGAAGAATCGCACACAGACCGAAGCGGAGGCCCGACGCATCCGCGCGGCCGGGCAAAAGCTGCATTTTTTCTAAGCGTGAATTGATCCGAAATATAAGAATGGGAGACCTGAGATGGACGGAAACGATATCGGCAAATGCCCCGTGATGCATGGCGCGATCACTGCCAACGACAAGACTGTCATGGATTGGTGGCCGAATGCGCTCAACCTAGACATTCTGCACCAGCACGACAGCAAGACAAATCCGATGGGCGAAGATTTCGACTATCGCGAAGAGCTCAAGAAGCTCGACGTAGAAGCTTTGAAAAAAGACATGCACGCTCTGATGACCGACAGTCAGGACTGGTGGCCTGCCGATTACGGTCACTATGGCGGCTTGATGATCCGCATGGCCTGGCACTCGGCGGGATCCTACCGTCTGGCCGATGGCCGCGGTGGTGCCGGTTGTGGCAACATCCGTTTCGCACCGCTGAATTCCTGGCCCGATAACGGTAACCTCGACAAGGCGCGCCGCCTGCTGTGGCCGTTGAAGAAGAAATACGGCAACAAGGTTTCCTGGGCCGACCTGATTATCTTGGCCGGGACCATCGCCTATGAATCTATGGGCCTGAAAACCTTCGGCTTCGGCTTTGGACGCAAAGATATCTGGCACCCGGAAATCGACACCTACTGGGGGGCGGAAAAGGAATGGCTGGCACCATCCGACGAACGCTACGAAGACGTCGGCAACCCCGCCACGATGGAAAACCCGTTGGCCGCCGTGCAGATGGGCCTGATCTATGTGAACCCCGAAGGCGTGAACGGCGCTCCCGATCCGCTTAAGACCGCTGAACAGGTTCGTGAAACGTTCGCCCGGATGGCGATGGACGATGAAGAAACCGCTGCGCTGACCGCCGGCGGCCACACCGTGGGCAAGGCGCACGGCAATGGCGATGCCGACGCGCTTGGCGCTGAACCGGAAGCTGCGGGCGTCGAAAACCAGGGCTTCGGCTGGATCAACCCGAACATGGACGGCAAAGCCACCAACGCCGTCACCTCGGGCATCGAAGGCGCATGGACCACCAATCCGACCACCTTCGATATGGGCTATTTCGAGCTGCTGTTCGGCTATGATTGGGAACTGACCAAAAGTCCGGCCGGCGCAAACCAATGGCAACCCGTCGATATCAAGGAAGAGCACATGCCGGTCGACTCGACCGATCCGTCAGTCCGCCGGATGCCGATGATGACCGATGCCGACATGGCGATGAAAGTCGACCCGGCCTATCGCGCCATCTGCGAAAAGTTCATGGCCGATCCCGATTACTTCAAGGATACGTTTGCCCGCGCCTGGTTCAAGCTGACCCATCGCGACATGGGTCCGAAGGCGCGCTATGTCGGCCCCGACGTTCCGGCCGAAGAACTGATCTGGATGGATCCGATCCCGGCCGGTCCAACCAATTACGACATCGGTGCCATCAAGTCCAAGATCGCCGCTTCCGGTCTGTCAGTATCCGAGCTGGTTTCGACTGCATGGGACAGCGCCCGCACTTATCGTCAGTCGGACATGCGTGGCGGTGCAAATGGTGCCCGCATCCGGCTGGCGCCACAGAAGGACTGGGAGGGTAACGAACCTAACCGTCTGGCCAAGGTTCTGAACGTACTGGAACCGATTGCGGCGGAATACGGCGCCAGCGTTGCCGACGTGATCGTTCTGGCCGGCAACGTCGGCATCGAACAGGCGGCCAAGGTTGCCGGTCACGACATCTCGGTTCCGTTCGCACCGGGCCGTGGCGATGCCACCGACGACATGACCGACGCAGACTCCTTCGATGTTCTGGAACCGCTGGCAGATGGTTTCCGAAACTGGATGAAGAAGGACTATGTGGTCAGCGCCGAAGAAATGCTGCTCGATCGTGCCCAGCTAATGGGACTGACCGCACATGAAATGGCGGTTCTGATCGGCGGCATGCGCATGCTGGGCACCAATCATGGCGGCACCGCGCATGGCGTGTTCACCGACCGCGTCGGCGCGCTGACGAACGACTTTTTCGTCAATCTGACCGATATGGGCAACAAGTGGAATCCGACAGGCGACAACGCTTATGACATCGTCGACCGCAAATCCGGCGCGGTCAAATGGACAGCAAGCCGTGTCGATCTGGTCTTCGGGTCAAACTCGATCCTGCGCGCTTATGCCGAGGTTTACGCCCAGGACGACAACCAGGAAAAATTCGTTAGTGATTTCGTTGCCGCTTGGACCAAGGTGATGAATGCTGACCGGTTCGACCTGACCTGATCCGAGGGGCGCATCCGCGCCGTATCGACCAAATCAGACCGGGCGCTGCAATCTCATGCAGCGCCCGTTTTTCTATCTGACCCGTGCGGGCTCCGCAGGGTCGTGTCGGAAAATCATTCAGGGACACCGACGCCGCACTTCGAAAACGCTACAAGCACAGCATTTATTCATTTGACAAGGATGCCGGCAAAGCCTGGGCGATCCTGATGCGGATTGCCGACTGTACGGTTACGCATAAAAACAGGTAAACCACCGACATCGAGAACGCGGTCAAGATGTTGCATGGCGTCAACCGCGTATTCCGGAAAATCGTGTAAGGTTATGGGTTTCCGACCTGATCAGCGATGGGACGGGCCTTAGCGCGCCGTCCGAATTCCCGGGATCGTTTCACTGATCCGACTGCCCCGTTCAGAACGCTTTTCTTGTTGCCTTCAAACCATTGGTAGACCGTAGATCACCCGACTGAACTCTGCTAGCATGTCGTTGGTTCTGCCTCCACGGACCTTCTGGAAGGCCATCAAGTAAATCTATGAAAGTAACGTTGCCAGATCGGATCGTGGTCGCAAAGGTCGATGAGATCCGGGCGCAATTGGTGACGGCGGAGGCATCGCTTGATGTCACGTTTGACCTGTCGTCGATACAGGCCTTGGATACGGCCGGGGCCTGGCTGATCATCGACGTTCAGAACAAGATCCACGACCGTGGCGGGCGATGCGACATCGAAGGCGCCTCGACTGTACATACAGACCTGATTGATGTGGTTCGAAACAACATCCCGGTGAAGGAGCAGGCCCAAAAACCGCGCCATGGTTTTTTCGACTGGCTTGAATCAGTCGGCGAGGCGACGTGGCTCGGGGGCCAGAGCCTGATCGAAATTCTGGGTTTTCTCGGCACCGTGGTGGCGCGATTTGCCGGGCTGCTGATCCATCCGGGACGTTTGCGGTTCACGTCGCTTGTGCACCACATGCAGGAAATCGGGCTGAATGCCGTTCCCATCGTGTCGCTGATGGCGTTCCTGATCGGGGTGGTCATGGCGTTTCAGGGGGCCGTCCAGCTGCGCCAGTTCGGGGCCGAGGTGTTCGTCGTCGATCTGATCGCGATTTCGATTCTGCGCGAATTGGGTATCCTGCTGACCGCCATCATCGTCGCTGGCAGGTCCGGTGCGGCGTTCACCGCTGCGATCGGGTCCATGAAGATGCGCGAAGAGATCGACGCAATGCAGACACTGGGCCTAGACCCGATCGAGGTTCTGGTACTGCCACGCGTTTTGGGGCTGGTCATCATGCTGCCGCTGCTGGGGTTCGTGGCGGATGTCATGGGTCTGTTCGGCGGTGCCGTGATGGCGTGGATCGAACTGGGCGTTTCACCGGGGATGTTCCAGACCCGGCTCTATGATTCTGTCGATGTCTGGCATTATGCCGTCGGCCTGATCAAGGCACCGTTCTTTGCCGTCATCATCGGAATCGTTGGCAGTTACGAAGGGTTGAAGGTTGGTGGCGACGCTGAATCGCTTGGGCGGCTGACATCGACATCGGTTGTTCTTTCTATCTTCCTTGTCATTGTGGCGGACGCCTTGTTCTCGATCTTTTTTGCGGTTGTCGGGGTGTGATGCAGGACGCGCGTGAAATCATCATCCAAGTCCGCGGATTGCGTAATCAATTCGGCGATCATGTCGTGCATGACGGTCTGGATCTGGATGTTTTCCGGGGCGAGGTGCTGGGCGTGGTCGGTGGGTCGGGCACCGGAAAATCCGTTCTGCTGCGCGCCATCGTCGGCCTGTTGCGCCCCCAAGCGGGCAGCATCGCCGTGTTTGGTACCGACATGCTGAACGCATCTGATCAGGCGCGTCAGAAGATCGAGCAACGCTGGGGCGTGATGTTCCAGGACGGGGCCCTGTTTTCATCGCTGACCGTCCGCGAAAATGTCGAAGTTCCAATGCGCGAACAGACCGACCTGTCGCCGCAAACGCGCCGGGCCCTGGCCGAACTGAAACTGTCGATGGTCGGTTTGCCGCCGAACGCCTTTGATAAATACCCCTCGGAGCTGTCAGGTGGGATGCGCAAGCGCGCCGGGCTTGCGCGTGCGCTGGCGCTTGACCCCGAAATCGTGTTTCTGGACGAACCCACGGCCGGGCTGGATCCGATCGGGGCCGCGGCGTTTGATGCGCTGATAAAGAAGTTGCAGACCACGCTGGGGCTGACGGTGTTCATGGTCACCCATGATCTGGACAGCCTGCATGCTATCTGCGACCGTATCGCGGTGCTTGCTGAAAAACGGGTCTTTGTGACGGGCACGATGACGGACATGTTGGATGTGGATCATCCGTGGGTTCACGAATACTTTCACGGTCCCAGAGCCCGCGCGGCCGGGGTCGGGAACTGAGGATTTTACCGAATGGAAACCAAAGCCAATTTCGTGCTGATCGGTGCGGTGACAATCCTGGGCATGCTTGGGGTTCTGGGCCTGCTGGTCTGGTTTGCAAAGGTCGAGATAGACCGGCAATATGCCGAATACGAAGTACTGTTCGACAGCGTTTCGGGGCTCGGGATGGCGGCGGATGTGCGCTATAACGGGTTGTCCGTCGGCAAGGTCATCGGTCTGGGACTTGATGCCGATAATCCCGGCAAGGTGCGGGTTCGGATCGAAGTCGCCGCCGGCACCCCGGTCAAAACCGACACCACCGCGCAGCTGAATTCACAGGGAGTCACCGGTGTTTCCTTCGTCGCGCTGACGGGAGGCAGCCAGAGCGCCGCGCTATTGCGCGATGCAGCCGACCCGACCACAGTTCCTTTGATCACGGCAGAGCGGTCCGCCGTTCAGGCCCTGACCGAGGATGCCCCCGATCTGGTGAACGAAGCGGTAGAGGCGATCAAGGAAGTCAGAAACTTCCTTGGCCCGGAAAATCAGGCAGCGGTGTCGAACCTTCTGCAAAACCTTGATCGCGCGTCAGGCCAGCTTGATCAGGCGCTGTCGGATTTCTCCGACATCTCACAGACTGTATCTGCGGGCACTGCCGAGATATCGAAATTCACCGGCCGCCTAGACGAGATCGGGCAAACGGTTCAAACCTCGCTTCAGAAGGTCAACGAAACTCTGGACGCGGCAAAGCTTGCGCTTGGCGAAATCGAACCGACGATGCGCTCGGCGACTGCGGCCTTCACCACCGCAGAAACCACGATCAGCGGCGTCGACAGCTTCGTTCAGACCCGCGTGCCGCAAATCGCGGATGACCTGGCGGCCGCGATCCAGTCGATCGACACCGCAACCAACGATTTACGAACCCAGCTCGATACCGTGCTGACGCAGTTCGGAGGCTCTGCCGAAGCCGCGACACAACGGTTTTCCGAGCTGGAGACCACGATCGCCACGCTCGACCTCACCCTTGCCGACGCGCGCACGTCATTGGCCGCAGTCGAAAACGCATCGATCAACTTTCAGGGGCTGGTAGACGGCGAGGGATCCGCGCTGGTCACCGATGCCCGGGCGACGCTGAAAACCGTTCAGGACACGATCGCGGGAATGGACACGGTGTTTCAGGAAGACATTCCGGGCACCGTCGCCGACATCCGCACGGCTGTCACATCGGCGACCACTGTAATAGATCAAGTCGCAGCCGATCTCGCGGCGTTCACGACCCGGCTCGATCCGCTGGCCGAAAGTGGAAACGAAACCCTCAAGGCGGCGACGGAAACGTTGCAGAACGCCAACCGCACACTCGCCAACCTGGACCGGGCGCTGAGCGCAACCGAGAAAACGCTGGATGTCGCCGAACGCACATTTGCCGGGGCCGAAACCGTTATCTCGACCGATCTGAGCCCGGCAATATCGGATGTCCGCAAGGCAGCGGGCCAATTCGAAGAGACGATGGCGACACTGTCGGAAGATATCCCGGCGGTCACCACCGATCTGCGCGAAGCCGTGACGCGCGCCGTGGAAGTGATTCAGCAGATCGACGACACCGTTAGCGCCAGCGCGCCACCTATCCAGTCCTTTGCACAAACCGGCCTGCCGGAGTTCACCAAATTTGCACGCGAGGCCCAGCAGTTGGTTTATCAGATGGAGCAATTGACGAAGAAAATGCAACGGGATCCCGCGCGGTTCTTCTTCGGCAACAACATTCCCGAATTCAGGAGATAGACCAAGATGTCATTTCGAAATGTCTTTCGCTTCGCTGTGTTGGGATTTGGTCTTGCGGCCTTGACCGGATGTTCGGGCCTGACAAGCCTTCAATCGGCTTCGAAACCCCTCAACACGTTCGAGCTTACGCCATTGCCGGCAGGTTCGGTATCCGTGCCGCGCGGCAGGCGCCAGCTAGAGGTCGCGTTGCCGACGGCGACCGGGGCGCTGAACAGCGACCGGATCGTGATCAAACCGACGCCGCTTGAAATTCAATCCCTTCCCGAGGCGCGATGGGTCAACGAGGCAACCGAACATGTTCAACTTCTGTTGGTGCGATCACTGGCCAATTCGGGCCGCTTTTCGCTGGTCACCAGCGCAGGTTCGGGCCCGACACCGGATTATGTGCTGCTGACGGATCTGCAAGCGTTTCAGGCCGAGGTTGACGCCGACCAAGTGACGGTTGTTATTCGCTCGACCATGACCTTGTTGCGCGGCACCGATGGATCTGTGGTTTCGTCCCGGAGTTTCAGCAATACCGCAGCAGTCGCCGATACATCCGCGGGTCTGATCGTTTCTGCATTCGATACGGCCATGACCCAACAGATGACGGACATCGTCAATTGGCTGAGCAGAAATTCGGGTGCCTGATGCGTTGATCCGCACCGGGTTCGCCGGAGGCCCCGACCCTTGGCCGGCACTGCAGGACGAACTGCCCAGCTTGCTGCTCACGGGGCTAATGCCCGTACAATCAGCCACTGACATGCGCACAACTTAATCGGTCATCAACCCCGCGAGGGGATCTGCTAAAACGCCCCGCCCAGTTGGCCAGTCGTCACAGTCGATCAGAGGCAGGCGGGACGGGTTCCCGGCAGCAGCACCTTGTCCACCACATGGATCACGCCATTTTCGGCAATGATGTCCGCGATCACCATATTCGCCATCTCGCCGGTATCGTCCGGAATCATGACCCCGTCAGATGCGGAACAAGGGTTGCAGTAAACGCGGGATTAGCGAGTTGAAACGTAATGGCGCGTCCGTCGCCGCAAGGCAGATGCAGGGCGCCCCGGCCCCCGCGACAGGCACATGTTCCAGATCCTCGTCGGCCACCTCCAGGTCACCCACACCGAATTGGCCGGTCTCGTCGCTGAAACTGCCCTGCAGAACCAGGGTCAGTTCCAGCCCGCCATGACCATGATCGGGCACCGCCTGCCCGGCGGGGATGAACAACAACCGAACCGATCCATCGTCCGTTGCCGACAGGATCTGTTGGCGCACGCCACCGCCCAAAGCCTTCCAGCGCGGCAGCTTGCCCTTCAGCGCCTCCATCACCGGGCCGGGATAGATGCCAGAGCGCGGCTCGCGCGGTACAGACACCGGCGCGGGCCCGTCCAGCAAATCTAGCACACGGGATTTCATCCCGTCGGACAGCTCCTTGGGCGCTGTATCTTCCAGTACGAGCCCGCCTGCGGCCTGATGCGCCTCAAGCCCAGCGCGGCAGTCCAGGCACATAGAGACATGGGCCGCGACCGCAAGAGCAAATGGCTGCGGCAGGCTGCCTGCCGCATAAGCGGCCAGCAGGGCGTCGGGGGTATGGTGTCGGATCGTCGTCATCTTAACGCATGTCCTTAAGGTCGTGTCGCAGCCGTTCCAGTCCGAGACGGATGCGGGACTTGATGGTTCCCAGCGGCAGGCCGGTGCGGGTGCTGATCTCCTGATGGGTCAGCTCGCCCATATAGGCCTGTTCGATGATTTCGCGCTGGTCGTGTTTCAGTTTGGCCAGCGCCTGTTTCAGCTTCTGGGTCTCTTGTTCAACGGCCAATACTTGGGCCGCGTCGGGCTCGGCGTCCGGGTCTTCGGCCAGTTCCTCGGGTAAGGGGCGGTTTTCCTTGCGCGCCACGTCGATCTGACGATTTCGCGCGATTTGATAGATCCAGGAAGAGACCTGCGCGCGCGCCGGATCGAACTGTTCGGCCTTGTGCCAGAGCGTCAACATGACCTCCTGGACGATCTCTTCGGCCTGCCCTGCCCCGGTGCCCGTACGCATGATGAACCCTTTCAAGCGCGGCGCAAAATGATCGAAAAGCTCGGCAAAGGCCGCCCGGTCGCGCCGGTCGCGCACCGCGAGCATGCATTCTGTCTCGCGCGAGATCTCGGGGGACGGGCAGGTCACCGCTTTGATCTCCTTTCGCGGCTGCGACGCCTGCCTTCGGGCAGGGCGAGGCATTCGTGTCGTTATTTCCAAATTCTCGATCATCATAGAGCGGATACGTGGCGTAGGGAAACTGGATCATTTTTTGATCCGAATTCTTTTTGGGCACGTATCCGAACCAAATGAAACAAAGAGGCCCAATTTACATGGACTTTCCCACAAGCCACCCTCAACGCATTGCCGTGATCGGCGGCGGCATCTCGGGCCTTGCAGCCGCCTATATGCTGGCGCCACAGCACGCCGTGACCCTGTATGAGGCCGCACCGGGCATGGGCGGGCATGCGCGTACGGTCATGGCGGGGCTCCGGGGCGATCAACCGGTGGATACGGGCTTCATTGTTTTCAACTATGCAAACTATCCGCATCTGACCCGCATGTTTCAGGACCTGGACGTTCCGGTCGTAAAAAGCGACATGAGTTTCGGCGCCACGATCGACAATGGCCGCATCGAATACGGGCTGCGTGATCTGATCGCGCTGACGGCGCAGAAACGCAATCTGGCCCGACCCGGTTTTGCCCGAATGGTGCGCGACATCCTGCGTTTCAACAAACATGCCGAGGCGATGGCGCAGGACGACACCATTACGATTGGCGAGCTGATGGATACGCTGCGCCTTGGGACTTGGTTTCAACGCTTTTACCTGATGCCGCTCTGCGGGGCGATCTGGTCGACCGCGCCCGGCCAGGTCCGCGCCTTCCCCGCCCGTACCCTTGTGCAATTTTTTCGCAACCACGCGCTGCTCAGCACGACCGGACAGCATCAGTGGTGGACGGTCGATGGCGGCAGCATTGAATATGTGCGCCGTATGGAACACCACCTGCGCGGACGCGGCGTGGCCCTGCGCCCCGGTACACCAGTTCGGTCGGTCGAACGGGGCATGGGGCAAGTCACTGTTCGCTGTCCGGTCGGGGCAGAGGTCTTCGATCAGGTGATCTTTGCCTGCCACGCCGATCAGGCGCTGGCGCTGCTCGCCCGTCCCACAGATCAGGAACAGTCGGCCCTGTCCGCCATACGGTTTCAGGATAACCGAATGATCCTGCACCGCGACACCGCTCAGATGCCAAAGAACCGCAAAGTCTGGTCCAGCTGGGTCTACCGCGCCGACACTACGCGGCAGGAACCGGCAATCGGCGTAACCTATTGGATGAACCGATTGCAAAACATCCCCGAACACGACCCGCTGTTCGTATCCTTGAACCCGGCGACTGAGGTGCCCGAGCATCTGATCTATGACCAAAAGACGTTCCGCCACCCTGTCTTCGACGGACCGGCGCTGGCCGCGCAGCGCAAGCTGGGCGAAATCCAGGGGCAGAATGCCACATGGTTCGCCGGTGCCTATACCCGCCACGGTTTTCACGAAGATGGTTTTGCCAGCGCCGTGCGCATTGCGCGCATGCTGGATCGGAATGCACAGCCTGCTTGGGCGCGACAGGTCGCATGACCCGCGCCCCTGAACATATCGCGGGTATGACCACCCATACCCGGCGCGGCGCAGTTAGCAATGCGTTTCGCTACGGCGTTGACTACGTGTTGATCGACCCGGAGGCACCCGCACCCGGTCCTCGCCTTTTTTCCCGCAACCGGTTCAACCTTGCCGCCGTGCATGACTGCGACCACGGCGGGCGTATGGGGCACGGGCGCGGGGTGGTTTGGCTGCACGACGTACTGACGCAGAACGGCCTCACCCCCGAAGGGCTGCGCATCGAACTCCTGACCCAGCCGCGCTTTCTGGGGTATTCCTTCAACCCGGTCAGCTTCTGGCTGGTCTGGCGTGCGGAGGATCTGCTGGCGGTGGTGGCCGAGGTTTCGACCCCTTTCGGTGATCGCCATTCCTATCTGTGTCACCAAACTGGCTTTGCCCCCATCACGAGCAAGACCCGGATAGACCGGCCCAAATCGCTGCATGTATCGCCCTTTCAGGACGTTGCGGGCGGCTATCGGTTCGGTTTCGACATCCGCGCCGATCAAATCACCATTCAGATCCATTTCCGCAACGGTTCCGAAAGGATGGTGGCGACCCTCTCCGGCCCACGCACGCCGCTGACAAATCGCGGCCTGATCCGCGCCTTCGCCCGCCGCCCGCTAGGTGCGCTGCGCACCACCATCCTGATCCACTGGCAGGCCCTGCGCCTGAAACTCAAGGGCGCGCGTTACCGCACCCGGCCACAGCCCCCCAACCACGAGGTGACCTGATGCTGTTCCTGACCAAGCGCGTGAAGCATGACTTCCTGGACACCTGCGCCCGCATCACCAATGGCAGTCTGCGCATCCACACCCCCGAGGGCGAATTTCACGACTTCGGGTACGGCACACCGGTGGCCGAGATGCAGATCCACGACTGGTCCGTCATCCCAGCCATTGCTGCGCGCGGCGACATCGGCCTGGGCGAGACCTATGTGGCGGGCCTGTGGGACACGCCCTCGATCCAGAACCTGACCGAACTGGCGCTGCGCAATCTCGACCAGTTCGCGGGCTATGCCTATGCCGGGGTCTGGAACAGCCTGAAATTTCGCGTCGTCAACCATCTGTTGCGCGCCAATTCCCGACGCGGGGCGTCTCGCAACATCCGCGCGCACTACGATGTGGGCAACGAGTTCTATCAGCTCTGGCTGGACGAGAGCATGACCTATTCCTCGGCCCTGTTTGAAGGCACCGACACCGATCTGGGACGCGGGCAAAACCGCAAATACGACCGCATCCTGAACCGGCTGGAAGGGCGCGAACGGGTGCTGGAAATCGGCTGTGGTTGGGGCGGTTTTGCCGAACGCGCCGCCGATCGCGGCCATGCCGTGACCGGGTTGACCATTTCGCCCAGCCAGAAGGGCTATGCCGATGCGCGCCTTGACGGGCGGGCCGATATCCGCTTGCAGGATTATCGCGAAACCCAAGGCCGCTTCGACAGCATCGTCTCGATCGAGATGATCGAGGCGGTAGGCGAACGGTACTGGCCCACCTATTTCACCGCGCTGAAGGCAAGGTTGGCCGATCAGGGCCGCGCGGTGATCCAGGCGATTACCGTTCCCGACAGCTATTTCGCGACCTACCGGCGCAGCTCGGATTTCATCCGGCACTACACTTTCCCGGGCGGCATGTTGTTAAGCGCCCGGGTGATTGCCGATCAGGCCGCCCGCGCAGGGCTGCAAGTGCGTGACAGCTATGCCTTTGGCGCGGATTACGGCCAGACTTGCGCGCAATGGGGCACGGCACTGGACCGACAGGCCGCCAAGATACGCAAGTTGGGCTATGACGAGGGATTCCTGCGCAACTGGCGTTTTTATCTGGGCATTTGCGCAGCCAGTTTCGCGGTAGGTCAGACCGATGTTGTGCAGGTCGAACTGTCCCATGCCTGACTCAGACGCCATACGCGAGCGTATCTGGATCATCGGCGCCTCCGACGGCATCGGCGCAGCACTGGCGCGCGCCTGGGCTGGCCCGAAGGTAGAGCTGATCCTTTCGGCCCGGTCAAAGGCACCTCTGACCGCGCTGGCCGAACGCCTCGGCCCCGGCCACATGGTCCTGCCGTTGGATGTGAGCGACCGGGCACAGCTGGAGGCCGCCGCAGAACAGATCACAGCGGACGGGCCGCTTGATCGGATCGTGCATCTGGCCGCGCTTTATGATCCCGGCATGGTAGCCGACCTGGACCCTGATAGGGCCGCGCAAATCGTGGCGGTGAACCTGACCGGCAGCTTCCACGTGGCGCAGGTTGCGCCCCGCCTGTTGCGCCCCGGCGGTCAACTGGCGCTGTGTGGTTCGGTCGCTGGCTATATCGGCCTGCCGCTCGGGCAGATTTATTCCGCCAGCAAAGCCGGCGTGATCAACCTTGCCGAAAGCCTGCGCACGGAATGGGCGGGGCAGACAGATGTACGCCTGATTTCGCCTGGTTTTGTGGACACCCGGCTGACACGCAAGAACCGCTTTGCCATGCCCGCGCTGAGCACGCCGGAACAGGCCGCGAAGGCGATCATGGCGGGGCTCGACGGACGTCGGTTCGAAATCCACTTCCCCCGCCGCTTCACCCGCGCCCTGAAACTGCTGCGCGCCCTACCCTATTGGGCCAGCCTGCCCCTGCTGAAAAGGTTGATCACATGATCCGTGCCCACGCTCCCCTGCCCCTTCTGGTGGCGGTGCTGACGGTGACATTCGCCCTGTCACCGCTGTTCAGCGCCGGGTTCAACGGCTTCGCGGCGGAGCAGTTCCCGCTACCGCAAGTCGACCCGCCCGTGCAGCCCGCGGGCTATGCATTTTCGATCTGGGGCGTGATTTATCTGGGCCTGATCGCGGGTGGTCTGTATGGGCTGTTGCGCGCACCGGATCACCCGGACTGGGCGGCGATGCGCCCGGCGCTCGCCGTCAGCCTGGGGGTGGGCACGTTCTGGATCGCGGCGGCCAATGCCTCCCCACTGCTGGCCACAGGGATGATCCTGGTAATGGCCGCCAGTGCCATCCGCGCAATGCTGCGCTCAGGGTCCGACACACCTTGGCTGCTGGTCCGCCCCATCGCGCTCTATGCCGGATGGCTGACAGCAGCTTCGGGCGTAGGCACCGGCGTGGTGCTGGGCGGGTATGGCATCTTGTCAGCGCAATCCGCTGCCTTTTTGTGCCTGAGCGCGGTTTTGGTCGTCGCGCTCGCCGTCCAAACCCGGCGTCCCGGCGAATGGGCTTATCCGGCTGCGGTGGTCTGGGCGCTGATCGGCGTCATCATTGCCAATGCGGGCGGCCCGAACCTGCCCGTGATCTTCCTGTCCTGCCTGGGTGTCGCGCTTCTTAGCGTGCGCATTTTGCTTACCTTGATGAAAGAGCCGAAATGATGAAGATTCTGATCCTCTACCTCGCGACCGCGCTTGTGTTTCTGCTGATCGACCTGATCGGGCTGCGCCTGCTGATAAAGCCGGTGTTCGAACGCCATGTCGGGCATCTCTTGGCAGATCCGTTCCGACTGGGGGCAGCGGGGTTGTTTTATCTGGGTTACGTGGCTGGGGTGCTCTGGTTCGTCTCCGTCCCGGCACTGCGTGCAGGGGACCCGCTTGCGGCACTGATCGGCGGGGCGCTTCTGGGGCTGATGGCCTATGGCACCTATGAGTTCACCAACTACGCTACGCTGCGCGACTGGAGCCTTGAACAGGTGATCGTCGACACGCTCTGGGGCGGCGTGTTGACCGGGTTTGCGGCCTGGTCTGGCTTCATGCTTTGCAGAAGCCTGTAGGATAAATTAGGGATCACTTCACCGCCCCAAAGTGCACGACCGAGATTTCCAAAACTGCGATGTATGCGAAGAGCCAGAACGCGCTTGGTCAGGCAGGAGTACTTGTAGGTCGAGATAGTCTGTCGCGGCTGACGACATCGCCCAGTTTGGCCCCCATTGCCATGGACGACTTCGAAAGGGCGCTACGAGTTTCCAAGTTAAGCTCAGCGGTTTGTTGAATAAAATGAAGAGCGTTTACCGTTTACGCCTGCGGCCTTCGGTCCGTTCGGTCATGCGACCCTCCTGGATCGCATGACCGGGCCACCCCCTGGCCAGCCAGAACCCTAATTTGCCGCAACGGCATAGCAATCCGGCGGAGTATATGCCCCGGCACAGCCATTCAGGCCTTCGGTTTGCCTGAAAGGACCGGCAGGCATTTTCAGAGAAGGCGGATCAATAGCCAAGCCTCCGGACCATGATTTCAGGCCCCTGCCTGTCAGGGCTTTTCCCCCATCAAGATAACCTCGTCCTCGCTCAACGCCGCCAGCTTCACGTCGTCATAGCCGAACCGGTCGCGCAGCACCCTTGCAGTATCTTCGCCCAGCAATGACGGGGCCGACGAAGGCTTCGGCCCCTGTCCATCGAACAGTATCGGACCGCGCACCACCTTCATCTCGCCGACCGAAGGGTGTGAAACCGTCTCGACGAGACCGTGCGCGGCGACATGTTCCTGTTCCAGGGCGTCGGCAATCGACAGAATCGGGGCGTTGGGAACATCGAATTCGGTCAGTCGGTCCAGCCAATAGGCGGTGCTGTCTTGTGTCATGCGGTCATGGATGATCGGCTCCAGCTCATCGCGGTTATCGAGCCGCGCTTCGTAAAGCGCGAAGCGGGGGTCTTCGATCAGGTCTTCGCGCCCGAGGCAGCGGGCGAAATTGTGCCAGAACCGTTCGGTGAGGCAAGCAACGATGACATGGCCGTCCGACGTTGGGAAAGACCCGTAGGGCACGATGCTTGGATGTTGCGTACCGACGGGCTTCGGGCTTTCCCCTGTAACAAAATAGATCTGAGACAGATAACCTTGCAGGGCGATGAGGCTGTCAAGCATCGCGATTTCCACATGACGCCCCCGGCCAGTCACGTTGCGTTCATGCAGCGCGGCCAGCAGTCCGAACAGAGAAAAGATGCTACCCGCCATATCCCCCATGGGAATCCCGAGCTTGTTCGGGGCCTGACCGGGTTCGCAATTGACGCTCATCACGCCCGACAGCGCCTGCGCCACAATGTCGAAGGCCGGCTTGTCACCGTGCGGGCTGTTCCTTCCGAAGCCGGTAATGGAACAGTAGATGAGACGTTCGTTCTCCGCCCTGAGAACGTCATAGCCAAGGCCCAGCCGGTCCATCACGCCGGGTCGGAAATTTTCCAGAACGATATCGCTCTGACGCGCCAGATCCTTGGCGATCTGGATGCCTTCCGGTGATTTCAGATTCAGCGCGATGCTTTGTTTGCAGCGGTTGAGCGCGATGTAATAATGGCTGAGCGGACCATGAAACGGGGGGAAGTTTCGTGTTTCATCGCCTTTTTCGATCGGTTCCACCTTGATGATCTCGGCACCGAGATCCGCAAGAACCATGCTCGCATAGGGCCCGGAAAGAATGCGCGAGAAATCGAGAACCTTGATCCCGGCAAGCGGCCCTTGATACGCGGCGTTTTTCTGGTCGGTCATATCAGGCCACCTTTCGGGAAATTTTCATTACCGCCGACGCCAGCGCAACGATTCTAGCGCCATCGACGATTTCGGCATCCAGAAACATCATAGACCCAGTTGCCTGCCGCAATTTCGCCCGCGCCTCTAGGCGTGCGCCGGGTTTGGCGGCGCCGACGAACCGGGTGTCCATCTGTACCGTGACGGTCGGGGCACGGTCGGCCGCATGCCAGGCCACCATGGCGATTGCCTGATCGAGAAGCGCCGTAATGACACCCCCATGGACCAATCCAAGCGCGTTGGCATGTTGTTCCGCCGTATCTATCGCGTAGACATACCCCCCTTCACCGTCGTGCGCGGCCATCAACGGGCCGACATTCGCCATGAAAGCCCCCGCGTTCAGCGGCTTCCAGGTTTTTTCCTCCCTTGCGTCTGTCACTCTCTAACTCCCTGTCGTGATTTGCATGGTTTCGATTTCATTGCGCACATCCATCAGGGCGCGCGCGAGTTTCGGGATTTCCCCTTCTCCAAGCCGTTCGGTGATGCCGATGGCGACGAGCGAGCGGATCATTTGCTTCTTTTCATTGAAAATCGGGACCGCGACGACCGTGACCCCCGAAATATAGCTCCCTTGGTCAACAGCATAACCACGCTCGCGAGCCTCTCCGACTTCGGTGAGCCATTCTTCGAATGAAGGCGGATGGTCCCATACCAGTTTTGCAAATTCGCGATTGAGCTCTTCCCGGGACAGATCATTGAAGGCCGCGAACAGACGTCCGGTCGCAGAGATCAAGAGAGGAAAACGCGACCCGAGATCCACCTGAAGCCGGAACGGCAGCGAGGATTGCGACAGCGCAACGACGACCATCTGACCCGGTTCGGACAGCTGGGTGGCGATCGAAGTCACCCCGAAACGCGTGGACAGTTCGGACAGACGCGGCTGAATCATCACCGAGAAAGTGTTCTTCTGAAGCGCCGAGCGCGCCAGTGGCAAGATGCCGATTCCGATCGAATAGCGTTTCGTCTGCGAATCGAATTCGACGAGCCCCTCGTCCTGCAACACCCGCAGAATGTGCAGGCAAGTGCTGGGCACCAGGTCCAGTTCCCGTGCCATCGGATTGACCCCGACAGGATCGTTCGAACGGGCCAAAAACCTAAGGATTGCAACGGCTCGCGTCACTGCGGGCACCTGTCGTTTCGTGATCTGTTTTTCGTCTTTGTCGGCCATTGGAACTCTCTGATATTGCTGATATTTGTTGTACATGTACAATAATATAAGCGTATTGACAATAGATTATCCAACTCTCTACCGTTGTCAACGAAGCGACGGACCGCGGATTGGCGGTTCGGTGTGAGTTGAAACGGGAGGAAAACGGGATATGGTCCGATTGACGGAATACACGTCCTATGCGGATGCACAGGCGCACTACACCAAAGAGGGGCTTTGGGAGCTGTTCGATGGTACGCGGGAACGGTTCAACATCGCCCATGAGTGCATCGACCGTCATGTCGACGGGGACAATATCGCATTGCGGATCGCCCATTCGGATGGGTCGGACGAAGTTATCACTTTCGCGGAAATTTCCCGCCGTTCGTCACAGATCGCGCATTACCTGAAGGCGAAGGGTATCGAGAAAGGCGACCGGGTCGCCGTGATGATCGAACCCTCGCTGGCATTCTATTGTGCGATCTTCGGTGCGATCAAGGCGGGTGCAGTGGCGGTGCCGATGTTCACGCTTTTCGGGCCTGATGGGATCAAGCTGCGCGTTGGTGATTGCGATCCTGACGTTTTCTTCACCAATGTGGAAAAGGCACCGGAAGCCGAAGAGGGCGGCGCGAAGAACGTCACCGTTGTCGATCGGGCCTTTCTTGAAAGCCTTGCAGACCTGCCCGAAACGTTCGAGTGGTCAACGTCTGGGCGCGATCTGGCGGTACTGCAATACACTTCGGGTACGACAAGGGCGTTGCCGGCTGCGGTAAAACACAGCCACCAGTCGATCGTGACTCTGATGGTAGCCGCGCTTTACGCTACCGGCATTCGTCCGGGCGACCGGTTTTTCTGCCCTTCGTCCCCGGCCTGGGGGCACGGATTGTGGCACGGTACGCTGGCGCCGCTGGCCATGGGCGTGTCGACCGGCACGTTCAGTGGCAAGTTCGATCCGGTGCGGTTGCTTAAGGCGCTGCAGGATTTCAAAATCACCAACCTGACGGCGGCAGCCACCCATTATCGCATGATGCGCAATTCGGGTCGGGCCGAGGAATTCAATTTTTACTTCGAAAAACTGTCCTTTACCGGTGAACCAATCGACAGCGAAACAGCAGTTTATGTCGAGCGTGTCTTTGGGCCCAAGGTGCGGTCGATGTATGGCACAACCGAGATCGGTGTGATCATCGCCAACTATCCCGGTGCCGACGATCTTGAGGTGCGCGATGGCGCAATGGGCAAGGCGGTTCCTGGGGTTGAAGTCGAAGTGCAGGATGCCGACGGCAATCCGTGCAAGCCGAATGAACCCGGTGAACTGATGGTCAAAAAGGGCGGCAAATGGTTCCCGACCAAGGATTTGGGCCGGGTCGATGAGGACGGCTATTTCTACCACGGCGGCCGGGCCGATGACGTGATCATCTCGGCCGGCTGGACCATCGGCGCGGTCGAGGTTGAGGACGCGATCCTCGGCCATCCGGCGGTTGCCGAATGCGGCGTGATCGGCGCGCCCGACGACCTGCGTGGCCAAGTGGTCAAGGCTTACATCATTCTAAAGGGCCAGGACGAAAGCGAAAGCGTCGCGAAGAGCATCCAGGACCATGTCCGGGCCAAGCTGGGCCGCCATGAATACCCCCGCCAGATCGAATTCGTGACCGAACTGCCGAAAACACCGGCAGGCAAGGTCAATCGGAAAATCCTGCGCGATCAGCAGGCCAAAAAACTGGAGGCTGCCGGCTGAGCCTGCGCCCCCGTCATTATCCAAGGAGAAAAACAAGATGAACGAAATGGTACGGAAATTTCCGAAGATCACCGAGGAAGGTCTCGACGATCTGCGCAAGCGCGTCGGTGTGAAAATCGAGAGAACCGTCGAGCCGTGGTGCTATGAGGCCACCCGCGACAATATCCGTCACTACGCCCATGGGATCGGCGACGACAACCCGCTGTGGTGCGACCCGGACTACGCAAAGACCACCAAATACGGCGAAGTCATCGCGCTGCCGAGCTTCCTGTTCGCCACCAGCCGGATCATCTCGGGCTATGTCGGCGGTCTGCCGGGCGTCCACGCAATGTGGTCGGGCGCGAACTGGAACTGGCATAAGGTCATTCCGCGCAACACCGAATTCCGTACCGAAGCCTATCTGAAGGACCTGGTCGAACACGAGACCCGCTTCGCCGGCAAGGCGGTACAGCAGATCTATCACGTCGATTTCTATGACGCCAATACCGGCGACCTGCTTGCGGATGCCGATAGCTGGTGTTTCCGCACCGACCGCGATCAGGCGCGCGAAAACGGGACCAAGTACACCGAGGCCAAAGAAAAAGGTCGCCGTGTCTACACCCAGGAAGAGCTTGATAAATATTACAAGTATTACGAGCAGGAAACCATTCGCGGTGCTGAAACCCGCTATTGGGACGACGTCAACGAAGGCGACGAATTGCCGACAATGGTGAAAGGTCCGATGACCGCAACGGGTTTCATCGCCTATGCGCAGGGCTGGGGCGGTCTTTACATCCGTGCCAACAAGCTGGCTTGGCAACTGCAGCAGAAACACCCCTCGGCCGGCATCAAGAACCGTTTCGGCATTCCCGATTGCCCCGAGCGGGTACACTGGGAAGAGGAATTCGCTCTCGAGGTTGGTGCGCCCGGTGCGTATGACTACGGCCCCGAGAGAACTTCGTGGCTGACTCATCAAGTCACCAACTGGATGAGCGATGACGGGTTCCTGCGTCAGGCCAAATGCCAGGTCCGCCGGCATAACCCCGAAGGCGACATCATCCTGATCCACGGGACCGTGATCCGCAAATACGAAGAAAACGGCCGCTACCTGCTGGAAATCCAGCAACGCGCCGAGCAACAGGACGGGGAACTTTCCGCTATGGGATCGGCCATCGTCGAATTGCCAAAGCGCTGATGGGAACCGGCGCGTCAACCATGAGGAGGTTGGGTTGGACGTCTTAGGTAACATCCTGAAAAAAATCGAGGACACCCTGCATAGTGCCGGGTGCCTCGCACTGGCTGGAGTGGCGGTGTTGATCAATGCAGACATCCTGCTGCGATTGTTCGCTAACCGGCCCGTGCAGATCCAGTTCGAACTGACTGAACTGTATCTGATGCCAGCCTTGGCCACATTGTCGTTGTCGCGGGTGTTCCGCGAGGGCGGGCATCTGGCGGTCGACTTCATGCCGGAAAACTTTCCGGGGCTCTTCGGTGCTCTGATCGTAAAAATCCGGCTTCTGCTGCCGGCGGCATTCTTTGCCGCCGTCACTTACAAGTCCGGCCAATTCGCCCTGGAGGCCATCACGCATGGCGAGGTCGAATATGGCGTGATCGATTGGCCGCTCGGGTGGGCCTATTCCGTTGTCCCGGTGGGATGCGGGGTTCTGGCTTTGCGGCTTATCCACGATGCTTTTTTGAGTAAGGGTCTGGATTCACTCGGATAATCTGAAAGTTGGAGGAAAGAAATTGGGAGGAAATAAGATGAAACTATTGAACACTGTTCGTGCAACGCTGACCGGCTTGGCAGCGCTTGGCCTGACCAGCTTCGGCGCATCCGCCGAAACGACGCTGCGACTGGGCGATTTCCAGGCGACCGGTCACATCATTTCGGTCGAAGGTACAACCCGCTGGATGGCGGCAGTGCAAGAAGCGACCAACGGCGAGGTGAAGTTTGAACATTTCCCATCGCAGCAGGCCGCCAAATCCAAGGCGCAACTCGATGCGGTTAACAACGGCATTCTCGACGCGGCCCTGTTGGGGGCGCTGTATCACGCCGAAGCGCTGCCGCTGAATTCGGTGGTTGGCCTGCCCGGTTTCTACAGCACGGCGCAGCAAGGCACCGAGGCGCTGCAGACCATGCTGAAAGACGGCCCATTGCGCGATGAATTTCTGGCCGCCGGGGTGACCCCGATTTTCGGCTTCGTGCTGCCACCCTATCAGGTTTTGGCCAAGAAGCATCTGGGTGTGCCCGCCGACTGGAATGGCCTGGACATCCGCACCTCGGGATCGACACAGGCGATGACCGCCCGCGCGTTGGGCGCTGTCGGAATCTCGATCCCCGGTCCAGAAGTTTATACCGCAGTCGAACGCGGGCGTCTGGACGCGGTGCTGTTCCCGCTGCCGTCGGTGCCAGGGTACAAGCTGAACGAAGTGGTCAGCCACATTTCCAGCAACGGATCGTTCGGCGGTTACAGCTTCGTGATGGCCATCCGCAGCGATCTGTTCGACGGTCTGTCTGCCGATGTGCAGGCGAAAATGATCGAACTGGGCGGCGAAGCCGCGCTGCATGTGGCAATGGCACAGGACGAGTCGGTGCAGGGCCTGCTGACCCAGTGGAAAGCCGATGGTATCGATACCTACAGCTTCACCGATGCCGAACTTGTAGAAATCCGCGACAACCTGATCGCGGTCAGCTCGGACTGGGTGGAACGGATCAAGAGCGATAGTGCAGCCGAAGTGCTGGACCAGTATCGCACATTGACCTCCCAGTAACATCTTTGCCCTGAAGCCAGCCGGACGATCGTTTCGACGACCGTCCGGCAAATGGAGCTCGCGACCCGCTGATGCTGACTTTTTTCGCTCTGCTTATCCTGCTTGCCGTATTCATGGCCTTTCGCATGCCGATCGCTTTCGCTATGGGACTGGTCGGTTTCTTCGGCCTCGCATTACAACTTGGTCTCCGTCCTGCATTCGCCGTTCTGGAACGGGTATTTTTTGACAGTTCGTCGTCGTTCATTCTGGTCGCGATCCCGCTGTTCATCCTGATGGCGGAACTGCTGACCGCAGGCGATGTTACGCGCCGTGCCATTTACGCGTGCCAAAGCTGGATCGGCCATGTCAAAGGCGGTCTTGCAATGGCCACCGTCGCGGCGTCGGTCATCCTTGCAGCCCTGGTGGGCAGTTCGACCGCATCGACTGCGGCGATGGCCGCCTCGGCCTTTCCCGAAATGCGCAACCACAATTATTCCGAACGGCTTGCCGCGGCAGTTGTGAGCGTGGGTGGCACCCTTGCGGTGGTCGTTCCCCCGTCCATCGTATTGGTGGTTTATGGAGTGCTGACCGAAACCTCGATCGGCAAACTGTTCATCGCGGGCATCCTGCCCGGCCTGTTGACGGCTACGGGGCTGGTCGTCGTCATCGCCCTTATTGCCGTGCGTACCGATCAGGCGCCCAAGGGCGATCCCTTTGTGCTGGGCAAGGCGATCCGCAACAGCCGTCATGTGATCCCGATGGGTCTGTTAATGCTGGCGGTGATCGGAGCCATCTATGGCGGGCTTGCTTCGCCCTCCGAAGCCGCTGCTTTGGGTGTGATGGGAGCTCTGGTTATCGTCCTGATGCAGCGCACACTCAGTTTCACGGCGCTGAACAGGTCAATTTCGGGTTCGATCAGGGCGACCGTCATGATCGTGACGATTGTCTGCTGTTCGGCGATTTTTTCCAACTACCTGGCCTTCACCCGGATTACCCATGCTTTGCTGGAATTCGCATCCACGACCGATCTGCCCCGCGAAGTTATCATGCTGATCATGGTACTAGCGCTGTTGGTCATGGGGATGTTCATGGACCAGCTTGCGATCCTGTCGCTGTCAATGCCATTGGCCTTCCCGACCGCGATGGCGCTTGGCTATGATCCGGTCTGGTTCGGTGTTGTTGTGACTAAAACGGTGGAAATCGGACTTTTGACCCCGCCTTTGGGATTGAACGCCTATGTGGCGGCGGGGCAAACCGGTGTGCCGCTCAGAACAATATTCCGCGGAATTCTACCGTTTCTCGTGATGGAAATTCTGGTCCTGATTCTGCTGCTCAGTTTTCCGCAGATCACGCTGTGGCTGCCAAGCCTGATGGTGCGCTGAAGCAATAACCCGACACTCGACAGACCGCTTGTTACCCGATCCGTCCCGTGACGCGAGAGGGTGGGGAAAATGCGTCGACACGTCAGGAGAAAACAATGACCATATTACACAGCAACGTCACGACCGGATCGCGATCATTTCGGCCGCATTTTTTACAACTATGCGCGGACGAGCGCCAAAGTGCAGGTCGATATTCTGATTGTGCTCCTTGGCGTGGACTTTCGCCTGGGCGAATTCCTTGCGCAGCTCCGGCGTAATTTGCGCCTGTAGGGTGAACCTTAGCCCGTCAAAGCCCGAATGAAGGATTTGTGCGTTCATCTGCGATGCTCTTCGCTTTCGTAGTCGTGGAGGGGGGTGTTACATGACCCCCCTTTGCCTATCGGCTAACCATAGGGGTTCATCTTGTGGGTAGGGTTTGTGGTCAAACGCACATCGACAAATTCTAAACCACGATTGCTCAGTGTTCCCTTTTATCAATCGCATCGTCCGCCCCATGCGGCTTGCCGCCGCCTCCCGTAGGCCCGGCCGCACATGCCGTAATTGCCCGCGCCGTAGGACCTGCCGATAATGACGGTGATCTTCGGGACGTTGGCGGTTGAAACGGCAGTAACGAGCTTGGCCCCGTCCTTGGCGATCCCGCCCGCCTCGTATTTCGAACCGACCATGAAACCGGTGGTGTTTTGTAAGAACAGGATCGGGATCTTGCGCTGGCAGCACGGTTCGACGAAATGCGCCCCTTGGGAAGGGAAAATCCACCTAACTCAACTGTACAGATTTGTCGGGCCACCTCTCATGTTGTTCGAAACAGCAGCTTTGGGCCGTAGTATCCGCCCCAGTCCGGCATTCTCGTGTTGCATAATAACTACGCCGTCAGTTCGCTTCACTTGCTTCCACGATGCTTCCAGCGCGGATTGGGCAACGCAAATATCCGCCCAAGGGCGGCAGGCAACATATTGATATGCATTGAAAAGTGGTTGCGGGGGTAGGATTTGAACCTACGACCTTCAGGTTATGAGCCTGACGAGCTACCGGGCTGCTCCACCCCGCGACACTTGTTGGGGTGGTTTATGGGAACCGCGGGGGGAGTACAAGACCGATTCAGACCCGATTGCCCCCTATGTCACATTTTTTTCAACTCTCGGTCCGGATTTTTTTCACGCCACATAAAATGAAGACGTTTCAAGCGTGTGAAACGGTTGGCGCCGTCGGCAATATTGAGTCTCAGGCTTCCATCCAGATCGTTACCGGACCGTCATTGAGCAGATCCACCTGCATGTCGGCACCAAATACCCCGGTTTCGACCGGTACACCAAGCGCGGCAAGCCTCACCGCAAAATACTCATAGAGCCTCTTGCCCTCTTCCGGCGCGGCGGCGGTGGAAAATCCCGGGCGATTGCCGCGCGACGTATCGGCGGCCAGGGTGAATTGCGACACCACTAGGGCCGATCCGCCAACATCCAGAAGCGATCGGTTCATTTTGCCCGAATCATCCTTGAAGATGCGCAGTTTGGAAATCTTGGCTGCCAACTGATCGGCTTGCGCTTCGCCGTCGCCCTGCATGGCGCAGATCAGAATCAACAGTCCCGGGCCGCTGCGCCCGATCACTTCTCCCGCGACAGATACCGAGGCCCGACCGACCCGTTGCAACACAGCACGCATTTATCTCTCCTCGATTCACCTGCCTTATAGGTTGAACAATCCAGAGCTGACCGCAAGCAGACTTGATGCGGATCAAAGCGCGTTCCCATCCGTGTCGGAATACTAAGCGCAGACATTTACGCGGAGGAGAAAACAAATGGTAGAGAAATCCCATACCGCCGGAACTTGGCCGAATTTTTACGAGCCGCTGAGAAACTTTGGTCAGAAGATGGCGGATTGGCTGGCGCCGGCATCAGAGGCGTCGACCACAGAGAACAGTTACAAGATTTCGTTGGAACTGCCCGGGGTCGAGGAAAAAGATATCGACGTATCGGTGCATGACGGTGTGGTCGTCGTAAAGGGTGAAAAAACGTCACAGAAAGAAGAGAAAGGCGAGACCTGGTTCTTTTCCGAACGGCAATACGGGTCCTTCAGCCGGTCCTTCCGCCTGCCTGAAGATGCCGATGGCGACAAAGTCGAAGCGCATCTGAAAGACGGTGTTTTGCAGGTGGTCGTACCCAAGGCAGGCCCCGAAGCCAAGCAGGGCACCAAGGTCAAGATCAACAAGGGCTAAGGGCCCTGTCCTATTTGCGCCAGTCAATCACCTCGTCCAGCGGTGCCCGTTCCGTTCGGAAACGGTTGGCGGGGTGGTCGGCATCTTCAAAGCCGAAGGAAATGGCACACAGGATCAGGCGGTCTTGGGGGATGTCGAAATGGTCCCGCAGGCTGGGGGCGAAAGCCGCCACCGCCGCTTGTGGGATGGTCGCGATACCCAACGCCTGTGCCGCCAGAGTGAAAGCGGCGATGAAACCGCCGCAATCCATCGCACCATACGGCCCCAGATCGCTTTCGCTGGTCACGATCGCCACATGCGGTGCGCCGAAAAGCCGGTAATTCTCCAGCATCTGCTGCCCCGAGGCCGCACGGTCGCCGCGCTCTACCCCGACCGCGTCATAGAGCTGCAAACCACAGGTGCGACGGCGCGACTGATAAACCCCGGTATAGCGCTTGGGCCAATCAAGATCCGGTTCGGGTTGTTTCGTCAGTGCTGCATCATACAACATGTCCCGAAACCGGTCGGTTTCCATGCCACTGGTGACAATCACCTGCCACGGCTGAGCATTGCACCAACTGGGCACCCGTTGTGCCGCAGCAACAATCCGCGTGATTTGTTCCGCCGGCACCGGATCAGGCAAAAATCCCCGGCAACTGTGCCGATCATGCAGAAGGCTGAAAAGCGTATCGAAGGCACTGCTCGGTTGGTTTGGTTCTTGATCAGACATTACCTTCGCTCATCGCTATTAGATATCCAATGCCACCCGCCGCGATCAGTCCCAATATGACAGCGATGGTAATTTTCCAAACCGACCATGGCCGTTCACCCCGGACCTGACCCGTCCGCCCGTTCACCACGAAGCGATAGGTCTTGCCACGGTATTTATAAGCGGCGAGCCAGACCGGAAGGAGGATGTGTTTAAAGGTAACATCGCTGATCTGGGTTTGAATATCGTGGACACGCTGCCGGTCGCCGCCGATATCGAAACGGACATCACGTTCAATCACCCGGTCCATGTGGCGGCGCGCCTCGTCATAGCCTTCGTCCAGGTCTACCGTGTATCCTTCGGCCCTGAACCCAGCCAGAAATTCCGGTCGATAGGGTTCCAGCGCCGCCAAATCCCACGGTTCAAGAGCGTCGGTATAGCTTTTTGGCAAAGACCGTGAAGCAAGAACCAGCACATCGTCGAAGAACCGGGCCACCCGACCCGAAGCGGGATACCACCGTACCTTTTGAACTTGCTCCTGCACCTGCTTGCCATCGCGCATAACCGTACGGGTTTCGTAATACACGACGCCCCGTTCACCGCGATAGCGGCTTTTGGTGTCGGCATCGTAGGTCCAGTAGGGAACATAGATGCCTTCCATCTTGCGGCCCTTGCGGGCGTAATCCTGTAATCCGTTCGGCGCGAACCACAACCGGCCCAACCAATCGGTCATCGCCTTGCGAGCCTGACTTTCGGTCAGGGCAAAGGGCAGCACGCCGCGCGGCTTGATATGGCGATGTGCGCCGGTATCTGTCACCACGGGCGTGGCACAGAACGGGCATTCAGCGGCATGTGTGGCGTCGTCCAATTCGATTTGGGCACCGCAATTGGGGCATTTACTGACCCTGGTTTCTTCGAAATCCTGGCTTGGTAAGAGGTTGTCCAGCGCGTGTTTGAAATCCAGTTCCTGAATACCGCCGGTACGTGGCGACTGTTGCGCCATCTCGGCCTTGTACCCGCAATGATCGCAGACCAATTGGCCCTGTTCGGGGTCAAACCGCAAATCCGCGCCACATTCATCGCAGGGGAAACGGTGTTCAGTCGACGCCATGTCTCTAGGCCCTTCCTATCAAAGACAGAACAAAGGTCTTATTTTTCAGTACTTTGTCACAGTCATTTTTGCTCTCTTTTTTGCTATTTCACAATAAAAAGTATGGGTCCACTGTCGTTTTGAGGTCTGACAACGGCGACAAAGTTTATTGAGACATCACGATAGAGGAAGAAATCATGCAAACCCAAACAGCCATCTTATTGCAGGACGAACTGGACGACGCCATGCGGGCACACTCTGATTGGAAACTGCGCCTGCGCGAAGCTGCCGTCTACGGGGACACCGATCTTCCTGTCGAAGAAATCAAAAGCGATGTTTGTTGCGATTTTGGCGAATGGCTGCAGTCTCTGCCGCATTTCCTGCGCAATTCAGGAGAAGTCCGCGAAGTTGATAGGCTGCACAAGATGTTTCACGCCTGTGCTGGCGGGATTGCCGAACAGATATATCTCGGCCAATTCGATATAGCGATTTCCAATCTCAGCGGACACGAATACAACGATCTATCGGTGGAACTGGCCAAGGCGATGATGCGTTGGAAATTGGCTGTGCAATAAAGATCCTAGCGAAGCAGATCAGATAGTATCAGGTACTGCCTCCATCACAACACGGGTCGTCAACCCGGCCGTGGCGGCGTTGCCTTAGGCGGCAACTCCTGTTGATGACAGAACTCTGTACAATTAACCGCCCCCGCCCAGCCGGGGGCGGTTTTATGTCTGCCCCCCGGGGAATCGCATGCCCGAGTTGGCCCCGAAATTGCAGTCTCACTTTCAATTGTTGGTCGGTCTGCGCTTCTGATGAGGTAAAAACCCCTCTGGCGAGGTGATAAACTCGTTAGTTTATCACCGCTTACATACTTAATAGCGTGTCTGAAAAACTTTTGGATAGTATCGAACTAAAATGATTGCCTGTAGTGTCGTTTAGGTAATCAACGGCGCGTGACTGCCCCTACTTAAGACACAAAGGACATCAAAATGGCTCAGCAAACGATCACAGCGAACACCCGCGACACTCTTAAGCAAGCGCATGTCGCGCATTACGCTCTGGGCCTGCAGCTGCGCGCAGCAGCATATGACGAAAACCGCGCCATTTCGGTGCGCCATGTTCGCGATCGCAGCAAGACGCCGCTGGCGCAGTTGCTGATGGCGCTGTGCGCTCAGGGCCGCAACACCCCGAAGATGCGCGAAGTCGACATGCTGCACGCCGAATTCCACGACGCCGCCGGTGCGGTCGCCACGCTGATCAATGCAGGCCTGTTTGACGAAGCCATCGACGAACTGGCCACCGGTTATTTCGCCGAAGCCGCCTCCGACCTGTCGCGCGCACTGTGCTATTTCGGGGTCGAAATCGCCTGATTTTCCTAGGGGTAGGAAACAAAAAGCGGCGCCTTGGGGGAGGCGCCGCTTTTTTTGCGCATTACGACCGGCCTGTAGGCAACCAAGGCTGCTGGAACGGTGGTTGATAACCTAACATAGCATCTTCATGGCCAAGACTGGATCGTCTGGAGCTTTGTCATTCAGCCCGACATTCACCAGCTTGTGCACGTCTATCATGGTGGCATTCGGAATATTGAGCTTGGCGTTCTCGGCCTCCAGCGCCTTCAGGCGCTTGGCGTCGGATACTTCCATGCCGCCGTATTTTGAACGCCACTTGTAGAAGGTCGCATCACTGATCCCATGCTTGCGGCACAGGTCCTTGG
>NZ_JAXMOH010000013.1:0-105277 GCF_034670005.1 Thalassovita sp. | reverse complement strand
AGAAACAGACGATCCGAAAACGTCGCTTGCAGCACCAATCCGCTGCCGCATAAACTCAAATACAAACCGAACCAGAGCCTCCGTTACGAAACAAGCTCAGCATTCCGAAAAACTCTGACGACGGACATTTCCGACTATTTTGGTCACGTAAACCCGTGGCAACCCCAATGTAAACGTAGGGCCAACTGCCCCTAGTGGGATCCGGCGAGGCGCGGTGGTCGAGCCATTCCTCGCCGCCAACCTAATCCACAATCATCCTATGCCCGCCGGAGCGCACAGAGACGCCGCAGAAGCTGAACGCGGCGCAAGGTCGGCTGCGGGTCGCTACCGCCGCCGATCAGTCGCAGGAATTCCAGCCAGGTGCGCTCGTTGGGGGTAAGGTCATCTTCTTGATCATACATGGCGTCTACCTCCCGAAAATTGCCTTGATCGCCGCCTGCGACCTGCTGGTCAGCCGGGGATCAGTGTTGTTCGATGCCTCTCGGATCGCCTGCAGCCAGCCGAGCTCGTTGTTGGTTACCGGCGTACCGAAGATCTCTACGATGGCCTGGGCGGCGGTATCGCCGATCGCCTGCTCCAGCGCCAGGCGCATCAGGTATGCGGAATCGCATTCCAACGCACGTGCCATAGAGGGCACCCGGTCCAATGCCAGCTTGGTGGCGCCGGTCTTGATCATCGTGATCATGTTGGGGTTCGGGAAGCCGGCCTCGCCGGCGATCTGCAACTGGGATTTGGTGTGTTTCAATTCGAGCACCCGGCGTTCTACGTATTTCGCCAACCTGGTGTCTGCATGCGGTTTCTTGGTCATTCTCGCTCTCTCAGATGTGACGCAGCACATGCTGCACATCTACATTTTGGCGATGGCATGTATGGGGATGAGCGGCAGGAACGCTCTGTAATCGCGGGAATTATCAAAGCTAAGAGTTGCTCTTCCCCGCTGCCACCTCCTCCCTTTTGCCCGAGGAGCGTGACGCAGCAGCAACACCACTAGGAACTTTCAAGAATTTTCTGCATCCGGTCGGCTCGTTGCTATAGCGAAAGTATGAGTGTTGATCTGGAAAAGCTGAAGGCCGCATACAGCAAAGTGGCCGCATTGGTCATCGAGGACCCGGTCTACCTGCCGGTCTTCGAACGGATCGAACGCCAGATCGCTCTCTTTGAAATGCAGGATGACGCAATACAGCGAGCCAAGGCCATCGCCGAGCGCTACAAAGCCGTCGCCTGAATAAGCACTTGCAGGTGCTCCAGGCTCGCCCCCTTGCCATACCTTTCGCGATCAAGCGCATGCCCCATCAGATCTCGCCGGATACGCTCGTCGACACCTACGGCCAGCATGCGGTCCTCAAAGCTATGGCGCAAACCGTATAGTGTGTGCCTTGGCGTTTCCATCAAGCCATTTTCACGCAAGTACTTGTTCACTGTTGCCGACAGGCTGGCAGAGCTGTCACTGTATCGAGGGAAGCCGTCCAGGCATGCACTCATAGCCTCAAGACTGACCCCACAAAGTGGAATAATGCGGCGAGCGTTAGCACTCTTGAGCTGACGCACTACCGGCTCAATCGAAATATGCGGCACGTTACCGTCCAACCGGATTTGAGTGGAAGTCAGAGCAGCCAATTCGCTCGGCCGCGCACCCGTGTTGACCATGGCAAGCAGGATACAGCGAGCATCCTTGTTCAGACCGTCGAGGGCACTTTGCGCCAAGATCTTGTCTTTTATCCAGGCATCAGAAAATGGAGGCCGCTGCACGGCTTCCCCTTCTTTGAAGCTGAGATCGGACAGGGGGAGAACCAGGTTTAACCGTTTCATCTTGTTCACGGTCTTCAGGACGTCGCCGAGATGAATGAGGTCCTTGTTCGCACTGCCGGGTGACAGCCCTTCGTTTTCGATCCTGTCCAACCACCAGGCACGGAAGTCGAGCATGTCGTCCCCAGTGATCTCGGAGAGAGCCCTGTCGCCCACGACTTTCACAAAAGTCTGAACAGCTTTCTTGCGCGGATTCTTCCATTTTCGGAGCTGATCAGCGCTCTTGCCGATCGTCTTTTCGCGCGCCAAATCCCAGTAAAGCATCAGGGCACGCGTGACGGTGATCTCCTGCTCCTTAGCCCCGCCGAGTAGCGCAGCCGCTTCCTTCAGATCCGGCCTGCCCTTGCTGACCGGCACCGCATCGATCCTGGCCAGCAGCTCTTCCGTGGGCAACTTCGCGACCTTTTCCGCGCGCATGTAACGAAATCCTCGGACCTCCGCTAGTTCACGGGCGGACTCGAAACGCTGTTCGGCATCCGATGTATCACCTGCCAGCTTAGCCTCCCAACCTGCAATCAGTTGTTCCCAAGCCAGGCCTGCTTTGGTCTCGGCTTCGGACACGCTATCAGTGTGAAGTGAAAGCCAAACGAACTTGCGCTGCTCTACCGATTCATATCTCTTGGGCACTCTTTTATAGAGGGACAGCTTTCTGCCTCTGCGCTTGATCGCCATAGTCACCTCACCGCTTTGCAGCAAATGTAGAGCAAAATGTATAGCGATTTGTATAGCAAAATTTAAAACAGCAAACACGAGAATCGACGATCATCAAGAAAATCTCTTTGATTTTCAACCACATTATCGATGTCCGCAATGATGTTTGGTGGCGGAGACGAAGGGATTCGAACCCTCGAGACCCTTCCGGGCCTACTCCCTTAGCAGGGGAGCGCCTTCGACCACTCGGCCACGTCTCCGCCGACCCGTTTAACGACAGTGTTTCCGGAAAACAAGGCGAAAATCGTCACAAACTTCAGGCCGATAACACTGGATAATTTCGCTTCCTTGCTGGTCTCAAAGCGTCCACGCGCTGTTTGATGCATGTGGTCGGAAAAATGCACCCCGCCTGATTGAATGCTGATCAGACCCTGCCGGTACTCGATCCCTTGCAATTAGGCACAGTCCAAGCATCGACTGCAGGTCTAAACCGGCCAAACAGGGTCTTTTCGCGACCAGACAGGAAGGACTTTGCCATCCAACCGAGGCAGGTCGGAGACCTTCCTTTGTTGCAGAGGGACCAGCACTCAAACCCAGCCCCACGCCGCGAAGATGGCGTGTTCGCCGGATGGGCTGAGGGGCAATCGTGATTGCATCACCGACCGAAACTTCTGGGATTTTCGATTTCCACCCACTCCCATCAGCTCAATCAAGGATGCGACCATCAAAGTGTAGACCGGACCTTAAGCGTTACGTCTCCGATGGCGGCTGACCGTGGCCTCCACATGCATGCCGCCGCTTGCCCGACTCACCTGTTCCAGCTTACCTTTGTCCTTGTCGAAAACGGAGCACGTCATGGATCAGATCGCCATGAAAGCCCGCGTCACGGGCCATGTTCAGGGAGTCGCCTTTCGGGCCTGGACCCGTTCCCGCGCAGACCGGTTGGGACTGTCAGGATGGGTCTGCAACGAAGATAACGGATCGGTCAGCGCCCTGTTCGATGGTGAAAAAGACGCGGTTCAGACAATGATTGATGAATTGTGGGAAGGGCCCGGCGCGGCCTCGGTCAGTGATGTGCAGACCGAAATGGCCGATCATGACACAACCCTGAAAGGCTTTCGCATCCGGCGCTGATCCAACACCGCGACGGGCGGTTTGGCGCGGTGTCCTGCCCTCTGGCTACGTCAGCATCACCCTAAGGTTGCCATATGCGGACGGCTTCTGCATTGTGCCCTAAAACCAAGAGGATGAGGATACTGAATGGCATTGGACATCCGCCCGCTTTGCGCCGCTGACGAAACCGACTGGCGGCGTCTGTGGACCGCTTACCTTGAATTTTACCAAAGCTCGGTTCCGGAAGAGGTCTATCAGGCCACCTTTGCCCGGCTGATTGATCCGGAACGGGACAATCAGAACGCCTTGCTGGCGCTGGTGGATGACAGGCCCGTCGGGCTGGTGCACTACATCTTTCACGCCCATAACTGGCGACTGGAGGATGTGTGTTACCTGCAGGATCTCTATGCAGATCCGGAGGTACGCGGCAAGGGCATTGGCCGCGCCCTGATCGAGGCGGTGTACAAGGCTGCGGATGAAAACGGCGCACCTTCGGTTTACTGGATGACGCAGGACTTTAACCACACCGCGCGGAAACTCTACGACCGGATCGCAACGCTGACCCCGTTCATCAAATACCAACGTTAGGAAACCGCCATGACCATCCATATCGGGGCGAAGCCCGGAGAAATCGCGGAAACTGTCCTGTTACCGGGCGATCCCTATCGCGCCAAATGGGCGGCGGAAACCTTTCTGGATGCCCCCAAACTGGTTAATGATGTGCGCGGAATGTTGGGTTTCACCGGCCACTACAAGGGCAATCCGGTGACCATCCACGGGTCCGGCATGGGAATGCCGTCCCTGTCGATCTATGCTAATGAACTGATCCGCGATTACGGCGCGAAAACGCTGATCCGCATCGGATCCTGCGGTGGCATGCAAGACAAGGTGAAGCTGCGTGACCTGATCCTGGCCATGACCGCCTCGTCGGTCTCGACCCCCTCCTCCGGTATTTTCAGGGTCTTCAACTTTGCCCCTTCGGCCGACTGGTCGCTACTGAAAGCCGCCGCGCACGCGGCTGAAGCCAAGGGCGTTTCAACCCATGTCGGCGGCATTTATTCCGCCGATGTGTTCTATGACGAACGCCCCGATCTGAACGACCAGATGACCCGCCACGGCATTCTGGGGGTCGAAATGGAAGCGGCCGAGCTTTATAATCTGGCGCTGCGCTATGGCGTAAGGGCCCTGGCCGTTCTGACCGTGTCCGATCACCTGATCCGCCATGAAGCCCTGCCGTCGGCGGACCGCGAACGATCCTTTGGCGACATGGTCGAAATCGCGCTAGAGGCCGCTTTCGCATAATTCGCCGATCAGACGCGCCAGCGGGGGCCGCATCGGGTTGCGCGCGGTCAAAACGAGCGCCTTTCCCGTTGGTACAGCCTGCGGGAAAGGACAGACCAGACGGCCCGCTTTCAGATCCTGTTCGATCAAGCTTTGATGTCCCATCAACACCCCGGCCCCGTTCACCGCCTCCTGCACCGCCAGCGCATAAAGCGAAAAGACCGGTCCGTGCAGTTGCGGTGCCTCCGCCCCGGCCCGTACTTTCAGCCAGACCGCCCAATCCTGCGACCAGCTGCTGTCGGACAGACAGGGCACTTGTGCCAGATCCGCAATCTGCGCCAATCCTTCTGCCACAGCAGGGGCACAAACCGGTAAAATTTCGTCCATTGCAATAATCTGGCCTTCTTCTGGATCACCCAGAAACAAGGTCAGGTCGAAAGGATCTCGCGCCAGGTTCGGCACCTGTTCCAGCGCCGTGACCGAAATCACCAGATCCGGCAGCGCCCGGCGGATGGCCGGCAAACGCGGCGACAGCCACAGCTGCGCCACGGCGGGCAGGGCCGCGATATGCAGTCGGTTGGGGCTGGCGACGGCGCGGATTTCCTGCACCGTGGCCGCCAATTGATCGAAGGCACGTTCAGCCAGCGGTAAAACCTGCCGCCCCAGATCGTTCAGAACCACCCCTTGCGGTTGCCGGTCGAACAGCGCCGCACCGGCCCAGTCTTCCAGCCCCTTGATCTGCTGCGCCACCGCCCCAGCGGTCACGCATAACTCTTCCGCTGCTTTGGAAAACCCGCCCAGACGGGCGGCAGCTTCAAAAGCACGCAGGGCATTCAATGGCGGACCGGTGGGGCGTGGCGGATGAACAGGCATTAGCAGACTCAGTTTTTCTGGGCATAGAATAGATGAAATCTGATTTGCGCGATACTGCGGAACCGGGTTTTGTGGCATTGATTGGAAACAGGAGACCGTCATGCCGCATCTGGCCCCGCGCGACTGGGTTCCGCCCCTGTGCGAAACCTTTATCCAGACCCTGTCGGCCAAGGTGTCCAACAGCACCAGCGCCGATCTTGCGGACCGGATCGATGCCTTGGCGACCCGCAACAGGGCGATTCATGAACGCGATTGCTTCAACCTGAACCCCGCCACTAATGTGATGAACCCGCGCGCCGAGGCGCTGCTGGCCTCCGGGCTCGGCACAAGGCCCTCGCTTGGATATCCCGGCGACAAATACGAAATGGGGCTCGAAGCGATCGAGGAAATCGAGGTGATCGCGGCCGAACTCAGCGCCGAGATTTTTGGCGCCCAATATGCCGAAATCCGGGTGCCCTCGGGCGCAATCGCCAATCTTTACGGCTTCATGGCGCTGGCGAAACCGGGCGATGCGATCATCACCCCGCCCGCCACTATTGGCGGTCATGTCACCCATCACGCGGCCGGTTGCGCCGGGCTTTACGGGCTGCAAAGCCATGCCGCCCCGGTCGATGCCGACGGCTACAGCGTCGATCTCGACGGGTTGGCGGAGCTGGCCGAACGGGTCAAACCCCGGATCATCACCATCGGCGGCAGCCTGAACCTGTTTCCGCATCCGGTCGCCGAAATCCGCGCCATCGCCGATGCGGTCGGCGCCTATGTCCTGTTCGATGCCGCCCATCAATGCGGGATCATCGCCGGGCGCGCCTGGCCCAATCCGCTGGATCAAGGCGCGCATCTGATGACGATGAGCACCTACAAATCGCTCGGCGGTCCTCCTTCGGGTTTGATCGTCAGCAATGATGCCGACATTGCCGAACGGCTCGACGCGATTGCCTTTCCCGGCATGACCGCGAATTTCGATGCGGCCAAATCCGCGGCTCTGGCGATGACCATGCTGGATTGGCGCGATCAGGGTGCCGGCTATGCCCGGATGATGATCGACACCGCACAGGCGCTGGCCAAGTCGCTTGGCGACCTCGGGCTACCAGTTTTTGCCGCCGAAAAGGGTGCCACCACATCGCATCAGTTCGCTTTGGAAGCGGACCCTTTCGGCGGCGGTCAGGCAGCTTCGAAAACCCTTCGCAAGGCGGGGTTCCTGACCTGTGGAATCGGATTACCCCTGCCAGAACTGGACGGTGACATGAACGGTCTGCGCATCGGGACGCCGGAACTGGTCCGCTGGGGCATGACCCCCGCCCATATGCCGGAACTGGCCCGGCTGATCGCCAGCGCCCTGCGCTCGAACGCGCCGGAAACGCTGGCCGCCGAGGTCGCCGCCTGGCGGCAAGGCTTCGACAAGCTGCATTTTATCAACGCGGGCTAGTCGGTTTTCATCTTGGCAAAAATACTCCGGGGTCCGGGGCAGCGCCCCGGTCCGGCCTTACCGCCCGTGGCTGCGGTCGTAGCCATTCACCTGCGGCGGCTCCCAGCCCCGAAGCGCCGCCGGGTCGGGGGCGAAAACCTCGATCAGCAGCGGATAACAGGCGGTCGCGTCGCTGGAATGTTCAGCTGAACAATCCCCGCCCGGGCAGGCCGACAGCGCCCCCAGCAGGTCGATCTCGGCAAAAAACTCCAGATAGTCGCCAGGCCGGACCGGGCTGGCTTTCATGAAATACTGACCCGTGTCGCGGGTAAACCCGGTACACATGAAAACATTCAGCACGTCATGCACATGCGGTTCCGCGTCGGTCAGGCTCATACCGGTCGCATCGGCCAACGCCCGGGTCAGATTGGAATGACAGCAATGATGATATTGCCCGCCGGTCAACAGGTTATGGGTATAGGGATCGCAGCGGGTGCCGATGACGTCATGCACCGATCCGCCAAAAGGATCGATTCCGTACCAGTCCAGCGTATCGTCAACGATCGTCGCCAGCGGGCGCAAATGGGGGAAGGTCGACCACATCCGTTCGCCCACCGTCAGATGCGTTCCGTGCAACGCCCTTGTCTTGCCGGAATAAAACCGTTCTGACAGATCATTCGCGTTCCAGAGGTTCAAATCACCGACCTGCGCGCCCTCAACCGAACTGATGCGGAAAAACTGCCCCGCCGTGACCCGGAAACTGCCTGCATCGCGCGGCGCGACCATCACCTCGTCAACTTTCCGCGCCCCGGCGCGGGCGGCACGGTAAAGGTCCAGATCGCACTTCGGCAATGTGTCGTTGGGATAGGCAATCACCGGCGCAATCGCACGGCGGGCCTCGGCATCGGCGGGAATGTCAGTCATGTCGACCTCGGGACATCAGAAAACGGGGGGCGGCGTTTTTGCGTAACAAACCTTGGGCGGGGAATGGTCCGTTGTAAAGCTTTCGGCGCCGCAAACCGCACAGCGATAACAGCTTTGCCCATCGCGGTCACCGCGCCGGTCGGCGCGCCATTTGCAGTGCCGCGTCCGACGGTTCGAAAAGATCATGATCAGGATGAAGGCGACAATCAGACCGATAGGGTAAATCATGCCGCCCGTTTACAGGGTTCGAACCAAAGGCGAAAGTCAGACCGCCCGCCCCGCCATCCGCCCGGAAAAGATACAGCCGCCCAGAAACGTCCCTTCCAGCGCGTTATAACCGTGATAGCCACCGCCACCAAAACCGGCAACTTCGCCCGCGGCATAAAGCCCCGCAAAGGCTGATCCGTCCGGGCGCAAAACCTGCCCGTTAAGGTCGGTATGCAGCCCACCCAACGATTTCCGGGTCAGGATATTCAGCCGCACCGCAATCAGCGGCCCGTTGGCAGGATCGAGGATTTTATGTGGCTTCGCGGTTCGGATCAGCCTGTCGCCACGATAGGCACGGGCCTGCCGGATCGCGATCACTTGCGCATCCTTGGCGAATTCATTGTCGATCTGGGCATCGCGCGCCAGCAATTGCGCGGCGATCCGGGCCGGGTCCATTGGCGCATCGGGGGTCAGCCGGTTCATGCCGTCGATCAGGTCAGGCAGGGTCTTTGCGACGATGAAATCCTCGCCATGCGTTTTGAATGCTTCGACCGGGGCCGGGGCCCCCTTGCCCGCCAAACGCGCCTTGATCACCGCCGACCACTTGCCCGCTGTCAGGTCGGGATTCTGTTCGCTGCCTGACAATGCGAATTCTTTTTCGATGATCTTCTGGCTCAGGATGAACCAACTATGTTCGTGCCCGGTCGACAAGATACGCTGCAAGGTCGCCAACGTGTCGAAACCCGGCAGGCAGGGGGCCTGCATCCGCTGCCCCAGAGCATCGAACCAGACCGAGCTGGGACCGGGCAGAATACGAATGCCGTGATTGGGCCAGATCGGATTCCAATTTACCAACCCTTCTGTGTAATGCCACATCCGGTCTTCGTTGATCGCCGCAGCGCCTGCCGCTTTGGCAACCTGCTGCATCTCGCCATCGACGTAATCGGGCACCCCCGCCACCATCCGCCGTGGTGCCGGGCCCAACCGGTCAACAGGCCATTGCGCCCGCACCATGTCGTGATTGCCGCCAATCCCGCCCGAAGTCACGATCACCGCCCCGGCGCGATGTTCGAACCGCGCGACGGCGTCGCGTGTGGTGGAACGCCCACGGTCGGCTTTGTCAGGGCGCAGCACCTCGCCCGCAACACCAGCCACGGAACCATTTTCCAAGATCAAATCCGTAACCCGGTGGCGGAACCCGAAATTGAGCCGACCATCCGCCGCCGCCGCACGCACCAACCGTTCGAACGGGGCAACCACCCCCGGCCCGGTGCCCCATGTCACATGGAACCGCGGCACCGAATTACCATGCCCGTTGGCCAGCGCCCCGCCCCGTTCGGCCCAGCCTACTACCGGGAACCAGCGCATACCGAGGCTTTTGAGCCACGGGCGCATTTCGCCCGCCGCGAAATCCAGATAAGCCTCGGCCACCCTGCGGGGATTGGCATCTTCGGCGCGGTCAAAACCGGCGCTGCCCATCCAGTCCGTGGTTGCCAGCGCAAGGGTGTCCCGTATGCCCATACGTCGTTGCTCCGGCGTATCAACCATAAACAGCCCGCCGAGCGACCAAAAGGCCTGTCCGCCAAGGCTTTGCTCCCCTTCCTGATCCAGCAACAGAACCCTGCGCCCGCGGGCCACGGCTTCGGATGCTGCGACAAGACCGGCAAGGCCTGCGCCCACAACGATAACATCGACCATGATTATTCCTCCCGACGGTCAGGCTAGGCCGAGGAAAGGCATTCGCAAACACGGACCTTGCGTAAAGAAAAGGCGCGCCCGATTGCGGGTACGCCTTTTATCTCTAACTGATGGGAGCCACGATTCAGGCGGCTGCAGCGTATTCGTAATATTCCACGAACTCTTCACCCCTGGGCGCTAAGGCGGTTTCAGCTGTGTAATAGGCATATGCCTGTTCCAGGCATGCCAGCGCTTCTTGGGCTTGCTCTTGTTGGGTTTTAGCGGTTTCGGACATCATAGCCTCGGTTCTTTGATGATCCCTCCCTGTGACCTTGAAGATAGAGATCGGGCCGAAAATAACATCCACCAATCATGCCCTGCCGCTATGCAGCATTTGCAGATTTGACCATAGGCAAAGAAAAAGGTCCGCCAGATGGCGGACCTTTTTAATGGTTTGGATCGTACAAAACCTTACACGGTGCGGTTGACCATCATGCGCTTGATCTCGGCAATCGCCGCAGCCGGGTTGAGACCTTTGGGGCAAGTCTTGGTGCAGTTCATGATCGTGTGGCACCGATACAGTTTGAACGGATCTTCCAGATCGTCCAGCCGTTCGCCGGTGGCCTCATCCCGGCTGTCGATGATCCAGCGATAAGCATGCAGCAAAGCGGCCGGACCAAGGTATTTATCGCTGTTCCACCAATAGCTGGGACAGGATGTCGAGCAGCTGGCGCACATCACGCATTCATAGAGGCCGTCAAGTTTCTTGCGGTCTTCAATCGACTGTTTCCACTCTTTCGCGGGGCGGTTGGTCTTGGTTTCCAGCCACGGCATGATGCTGGCATGCTGGGCATAGAAATGGGTCAGATCGGGGATCAGGTCCTTGACCACCGGCATATGCGGCAGCGGATAGATCTTGACCGTGTCCGACTTTACCTCGTCCATGCCGTAGATACAGGCCAGCGTGTTGATGCCGTCGATGTTCATCGCGCAGGACCCGCAGATGCCTTCGCGGCAGGACCGGCGGAAGGTCAGGGTCGGATCGATCTCGTTCTTGATCTTGATCAGCGCGTCAAGGATCATCGGACCGCATTTATCCATGTCGATGAAATAGGAATCCACCCGGGGGTTTTCGCCATCATCCGGGTTCCAGCGATAAATCTGGAACTTGCGCGGATTGGTGGCACCTTCGGGCTTGGGCCAGGTTTTCCCGGTACGAACCCGGGAATTCTTCGGGAGCGTCAGCTGGACCATTGTCGCTTCTCCTGTAATGCGGCGCCGGAATTGGCCCGGAGCCCTGTTCAATCTTGCTGCGGCCAGGCCGCGTTGATTCAGTTCAGTCGGCCCGCGTCGCGGACAAACAAAGTGTTTCCTTCGCCTTCGAATGCGGCGCTGTACCCGGCGGCGGTGATCCGGCCGATCAGGTCGGTATCCCATTCCTTGGCGTGTTCGGTTTCCATCAGGATCGCGTCGGGCATGTCAGCCTCGCCTGCTTGATCGAGCCAAGGGTTGAGAACCGAATCCTCGAACCCTTCGACATCTATCTTCATGACGCAGACATCGTAATCGTCGGCGCCCTTCAGATACGGGGCCAAGGGTCGGACCGGTACGCAGACCGCGCCGTCGACCTTGCCAGCGGCGACGCCGCGCAGCGATGCCTGACCGTAATTCCCGGCCCGCAGCATCAGCTTGGCTTCGCCCTCCTCGGCCCCCAATGCGCAACCTTCGATGCGCACAACATGGCCAAGATCGTTGCGGCGCACGTTTTCGCCCAGCCGCCCCAGCATCACCGGGTTGGGTTCAAAGGCGATCACCCGTGACCCTGCACCGGCGGCACGGGCCAGCGGCACGGCAAACGCACCGCAATTGCCGCCAATATCCAGCACCAGCGCCCGCTTGCCGGCAATCATATCCGTCAGCGCTTTCAACGATTGCGCCTCGGGCGGTTCTCCGTTCAGCCAGATGCATTGCTCAGTGTAGTTGTCCTGTGGATTCACCAGCAGTTCCACCCCTGCAAAGCTGACCGCGCTTTGCGGCAGCAACGGCCTCAGATGGCGCCGGACCTTGGGTCCGGCGACCTGAAATGCCTTGCGCAGGTGCTTTTGCTGATTGCGGTCCATCGCGGTTCCTTAGAACGTCCGCGCTTTGGGCGCGATCTTCGCCAGCGAAATGCCGCCTTCTTCCTCGGTGCTCAGAGGATCGACGATCACCGGACGATAGCTGAGATCAACCTTGTTGCCATCGACACGGCTGACGGTGTGGACCCGCCAGGTTTTGTCGTCGCGGTTCGGATAATCTTCGTGGGCATGGGCGCCACGGCTTTCCTTGCGCGCCTCGGCCCCAACGATGGTGGCCAGAGCATTCGGCATCAAGTTGGCCAATTCCAGCGTTTCCATCAGATCGCTATTCCAGATCAGCGAGGTGTCGGTGACTTTCAGATCGTCCATCTTGGCGGCGATCGCGGTCATTTTCTCGACGCCCTCTTGCAGGGTCTTGTCGGTACGGAACACTGCCGCATCCGCCTGCATGGTCCGCTGCATTTCCAACCGCAGATCGGCGGTCGGGATTGTGCCCTTGGCGTTGCGCAAGCTGTCGAAGCGTTCGAACGCCTTATCGATCGAAGCCTGATTCAGTTCCGGATTCGGCGCGTCCGCATCGACCACCTGACCGGCACGGATCGACGCCGCGCGGCCAAACACCACAAGGTCGATCAGCGAATTCGACCCAAGACGGTTGGCCCCATGCACAGAAGCGCAGCCAGCTTCGCCCGCAGCCATCAGGCCCGGTACAATCGCGGTCGGGTCTTTCTTGGTCGGGTTCAGAACCTCGCCCCAATAATTGGTCGGGATGCCGCCCATGTTATAGTGAACGGTCGGCAGAACCGGGATCGGTTCCTTGGTCACATCGACACCGGCAAAGATCTTGGCGCTTTCCGAAATGCCCGGCAGACGTTCGGCCAGCGCTTCGGCAGGCAGGTGCGACAGGTTCAGGTGGATGTGGTCGCCATGCTCGCCCACACCGCGGCCTTCGCGGATTTCCATCGTCATCGACCGCGATACGTAATCGCGCGGTGCGAGGTCTTTGTACTGGGGCGCGTAACGCTCCATGAAACGTTCGCCTTCGGAGTTGGTCAGGTAACCGCCTTCGCCACGGGCGCCTTCGGTGATCAGGCAGCCCGAGCCGTAGATGCCAGTCGGGTGGAACTGCACGAATTCCATGTCCTGCAGCGCCAGACCAGCGCGCGCCACCATGCCGCCACCATCGCCGGTGCAGGTATGGGCCGAGGTTGCGCTGAAAAACGCCCGGCCGTAGCCGCCAGTTGCCAACACCACCATCTTAGCGTTGAACACATGCATGGTGCCGTCATCGAGTTTCCAGCACACCACACCCTGACATTGCCCGTCATCGGACATGATCAGGTCGATGGCGAAATACTCGATGTAGAATTCGGCGTTGTTCTTCAGCGACTGGCCATAGAGCGTGTGCAGGATCGCGTGGCCGGTCCGGTCGGCGGCGGCACAGGTGCGCTGTACCGGCGGGCCGTCACCGAATTCGGTGGTATGACCGCCAAAGGGCCGCTGATAGATCTTGCCCTCTTCGGTGCGCGAAAACGGCACGCCGTAATGTTCCAGCTCGTAGACCGCCTTGGGCGCTTCGCGGGCAAGGTATTCCATCGCGTCGGTATCACCGAGCCAGTCCGATCCCTTGACGGTATCGTACATATGCCATTGCCAGTTGTCGGGGCCCATGTTGGACAGCGATGCGGCAATACCGCCCTGTGCTGCCACGGTATGCGACCGGGTCGGGAACACCTTGGTTACACAAGCGGTGCGCAGACCCTGTTCAGCCATGCCCAAAGTGGCGCGCAGACCGGCGCCACCGGCACCGACGACAACCACGTCATATTCGTGCGTCTCAAATTCGTATGCAGCCATTTTTCTAATTCCTTCAGAGCGCGATCTTGGCCAGGGCGAACAGACCGAATGCGGTCAGCACGTAGGACAGGCCGATCACGAACATCACCAGCAGCTTGCGCGTGGTGCCGTGCGAATAGTCTTCGATCATCATCTGCGCACCTTTTGCAAAGTGACGCAGACCGACCACCAGGACCAATCCGGTCAGAACCGCCGTGAAGGGGCGTGAAAAGGTGGCCAGAACATCTTCGTGCGAAGCGCCGAGGGCGCGGCCAAAGATGAGAATGAAAACCGGGATCATGCAGGCCAGGCCCACGGCGCTGACAGTCATGTACCAGTGATGTTCGGTCCCGGTATGGGAAGCGCCTTTGCCCTCGGCGCGTTTACGGGCGGTCAGATAACGCATGGGTGGGCTCCGTTTACACGAGAATAAGGGTCAGGATGGTCAGCACGACAGAGCCGATCAGGCAGGCCCAGCCCAGCTTTTCAGCGGTGGGGAGATCCATCCCGCGACCTGCGTCGAAAGCGAGATGCCGCAGACCTGCGAGGTAATGATACCACAGGCCCAGCACCGACAGCGTCATGACCAGATCGCCAAACCATGAGGTCATCACGGCATTGGCCGTGGCATAATATTCTGCGCTCGTCGCTGCGGCCAGCAACCACCAAACAACCAAAAGCGCGCTGATAGCCAAGGCATTGCCGGTGATCCGCGTCAGAATGGAAGTAATCGCTGTCAGCTGCGGGCGATAGATTTGGATGTGCGGAGAAAGCGGGCGCTCGGCCTTTTTCACATCAGCCATATCAGATCCTTTCAGGGTTCCCTTGCTTAATCCCCTTCTTACCGTTTTTTTCGCTCATGTCACGCGGAACGGGTGCAGCTAGAGCGCTAAACTTTACAGAAAATTCAAAAATCCAACCTTTTGTGATCACAGCCAAACCCTGCGTGATCACAAAAAATATTCCGATAGTTTTACTCGGAAATATGCTTGATTCTGCCTCGCAGCAAAATGTCGCCGCAAGGCAGAAAAGCGACAGATCGGCCTGACCGTGATCGCAAAGCTTTCTTCTACAAACAAATCCGGGATTTGGGTGAAAGAGGCCAAGCGTCTCTCAAAGCCAACCGAACCGACATTGCGGGGCAGGAAATGCCGGATCGTGCTCGGCGCGGAGATGTCGTTCCACAGATTCCCTTGAATATCGTGGCCCGAATATCTCTCCACGAACCAGACGGCTAGATATCGACCGTATCGGCTTGCAGCGCGAGCGGGACAGAAGCAGATCCTCTGCTTCTGACCAAATCGTAGGCGTCACACCGGCATTAAGGCCCAATAATCAAGGTCCAGCAGAACCTCGGGCTGGTACTTTCCATCTTCACCCTTCAACGCGAAGGGATCCCCCCCCTTGGTGGCGACCAGACGCAACCGGATCGCGCCGACACCCGGCGCACTGGTTTCGGCCTTGTCCAGAACTTCGGACCACGCTTTCACCGTCAGTCCGCTGAAACAGGGGTTGGCGTGGGCGCCGCCATTGAGGCCGACGATCATCTGCGCATTTGCCAGCCCGTTGAAGGACAGCGCGCGCGCCATGCTGATCACATGTCCACCATAGATCAGCCGTTGTCCGTCGGGACGGAAAGTGGCATCGAAATGCACCTTGGCGGTGTTCTGCCATAGCCGTGTTGCCAGCATGTGTTCGGCTTCCTCGATCGTCACACCATCGACGTGATCGATCTTTTCACCGATTTCGTAATCGCCCCAGCGATGCGGTTCGCCTGCCTGAACAAAATCGTAATTCGAAAAATCCAGACCTTCAGGGATCACCAGATCTTCGGCCGGGATCACCTGCCTCAGTTCGGGAATCACCGTTTCAGGTGCAGGCGCGTCCAGATCGCGTTTGCGCACCATCACCCAGCGGACGTAATCCAGCACCACCTCGCCCATCTGGTTCATGCCACGGGTACGCACGTAAACGACGCCGGATTTACCATTGGAATTCTGTTTCAGCCCGATCACCTCGGACACGGACCGCAAAGTGTCGCCGGGATAGACCGGCTGCAGCCAGCGGCCTTCGGCATAGCCCAGATTCGCCACCGCGTTCAGCGACACATCCGGCACCGTCTTGCCAAACACCACGTGGAACGCGGCCAAATCGTCAAGCGGGCTCGCCTCCAGACCACAATCGCGGGCGAATTCATCCGAGGAATAGAGCGCGTGACGGGCGGGATAGAGCGCGTGATAAAGTGCACGCTCGCCTTCGCCCACAGTGCGCGGAACCGCATGGGCGATCACGTCGCCCAGTTTGTAATCCTCGAAAAAACGGCCTGCATTGGTCTTTGCCATCATTGGTCTCCAAGTTTCAGTTCGGGGTGGTATTCGCCGGGCGCGCTTTTGGTCACGGCCTGCCCACAGCGCATCACCCCGTTGGCCGCATCGAAGGCATATGTCGGATCGCCATGCAGCGCCCAGCCTTTGTTCAAAGCCTCGGTCACCTTGTGACAGAAGGCCGATGTGTCGTCAGCAGTCAGAAAACGATAAAGCTTCATGGGTCTCATCCAAACGGGTTATAACCAAGCCAAGTGTGGATCATCGCAATCGCGCCGAACACCAACACGGTCCCGACGGCGGCACCGATTTCCTTACCAGTCGAAAATTCGGTCGGTTTTGTCCACTCCGGTTTCGTCCGATTGATCTGAATGACCGAAAAGACCGCCCAGATCATTAGACCACCGAACAGGATGAAAGACGGCACGTCGCCATTGACGATCAGGTGCCCCAGAGCCCAGGCCTTGACCCCGGCCAGCTGCGGATGGCGTACCTTCGCGGTGATGCGGGTTTTCATACCGGCGGCAGCAAAGAAATAGATCGAAACCAGCATCAGCAGGTTGTTGATCCCGGCCAGCATCGGGGATCGTCCCCAGAACACGGCGCCATCGGACATGCGGTACCCGACCACCATCAACACCAGCGACAGAAGCAGCACCAACGCGATCGGGCCCTTGGCCTTTTCGCCCCATGATGCGCGCAGTTCGGGCGCCAACCGTTTGAACAAATGCGCGCCCGACCAAAGCAGCACGCCCAGAATAAGCCAGATCATGGAACCCTCCAAAAATTGGGATGTCTGGGCGCTAATGTGCCCTATTTAGCCAGATCGGCAATAGCTGCGGCCTTGGCGAGGGTCTTTTTCGCGGTTTCGACATGCAAATTCTCGACGATCTTGCCGTCAACCACCGCAACGCCCTGCCCCGCCGCTTCGACCTCTTCCAGCGCCGCGATCTGGCGCTTGGCCAGGTCGATCTCTGCCTCCGACGGTGCGAAGGCGGCATTGGTCACCTCCACTTGCGCCGGGTGGATCAGCGTCTTGCCATCATAACCCAGATCGCGGCCCTGATCGCATTCGGCCTTGAGCCCCTCATCATCCTTGAACTGGTTATAGACGCCGTCGATGGCCACCACGCCATGCGCCCGCGCCGCCATCAGGATGGTCTGCAGCGCCATTTGCATCGGCAACCGGTCGGCGCGGAAACGGCAATTCAATTCTTTTGCCAAGTCGTTGGTGCCCGCCACGAAACCGGCCAGTTGAGGATGCGCGGCGATTTCCAGCGCGTTCATGATCCCCAGCGGGGTTTCCATCATCGCCCAGATCGGTTTGCCGTTGCCCAGCAGATCGGCCAGCGCCTGCACATCGGCGGCGCTGTCCACCTTGGGCAGCAGGAACGCATCGGCATCGGCATCGCGCAGAGCCTCGACATCGCCTTTGCCCCATTCCGTATCCAGCCCGTTGATCCGGATGATTTTGGCCCGGTTGCCATAGCCGCCCTGATCCAGCGCCGCTTTCAGCGTGGTGCGCGCTTCGATCTTGGCGTCTGGTGTTACTGCATCTTCGAGATCGAAGATGATCGCATCAACAGCCAAACCGCGCGCTTTGTCCAGCGCCCGGTCCTTGGACCCGGGAATATAAAGAACCGAACGATAAGGGCGGGCGGTCATGTCCATTTTCATCTCCTCGCAACAATCTTGCGCGGAATTGGGCATTTTTTGCCAAAAACTTCAAGCATATTTTTGCCGCATCGCAGAAATACGTAGCCCCCGGGACGTTACGTTAACCGCGACTTCAAGGCCGGGGCGGAAGCTTTGCCGCATCGGGGACAGGCCCTCAAACGGATAGGTACCGCAACCCGCGCAACGTCTACGTCAAACCATCCCAGATCAGTTTCGTCCCGGTCAGGATCAGCAACATATAGGTCAGGCCGAAAAACGCGGTTTCCGGGATGCGGTAATGCAACCGCACGCCGATCCACGCGCCAAGCAAAGCGAAGGGCGCCAGCACCAGATCGGCCATGAAGGTCTGCACGCTGAAAATCCCAAGCAGGAAATAGGGGACGAATTTGGCCAGGTTGACCGCCCAGAAGGTCAGAACCGTGGTCGCCTGATACGGTGTCTTTCCCAGACCCCGTGACAGCAGATAGACCGCCGCCGGCGGTCCGCCCGCATGACTGATGAAACTGGTGAACCCCGCCACCGCCCCGGCGACTGCCCCGCCCCAAACCGGCATCGCCCGCTTTGGCGCACCGATCAGTTTCAGCTTCAGCGCCAGTTGCCACGCCACGAAAGCCACGGCGATGCCGCCGATCAGAATCCGGAACACATCCGCATCGACCGATTGATACAGCCATCCGCCCGCCACGATCCCGGGCACCGATCCTAGAATCAGCACCCGCGCCTCGGGCAAGCTCCACTTTTTCCAATAGGGACGCAGGGTCGACACATCGATCAGCATCAACAGCGGCAGCATGATGCCGATGGCCTGTCCCGGTTCCATCACGATGGCCAGAATCGCTGCCGAGGCAAATGCCGCCCCCGACCCGAAACCGCCCTTGGAAATGCCCGCAAACACCACGGCGGCGGCGGCGATCGCCAAAGTGGCCAAGTCCATCTGCATTTCCCAAATCTCTGCTATTCACGCTATCGCCCCTGATTTATCTGCAAAATTTGTCATATGACAGTCACAAAAATACCGGTGCCGCATCGCAGCGCCCTTGCGTGAATGACCGGAAGGGTCTACCCCATGCGCGATTTCTCAACGGACCGGAGATAAATTCCATGGCCAGACCCAAGATCGCCCTCATCGGCGCAGGACAGATCGGTGGCACCCTTGCCCACCTCGTAGCCCTGAAAGAACTCGGCGACGTCGTTCTGTTCGACATTGCCGAAGGTACCCCCGAAGGCAAAGCGTTGGACATCGCTGAATCGGGCCCCTCGGAAGGCTTCGACGCGACGCTGAAAGGCACCCAGTCCTACGAGGACATCGCCGGGGCCGACGTTTGCATCGTAACCGCAGGCGTGCCGCGCAAACCCGGCATGAGCCGCGATGACCTGCTGGGCATCAACCTGAAAGTCATGAAGTCGGTCGGCGAAGGCATCCGCGATCACGCACCGGACGCGTTCGTGATCTGCATCACCAACCCGCTGGACGCGATGGTCTGGGCCCTGCAACAATTCTCGGGTCTTCCCGCGAACAAGGTCTGCGGCATGGCCGGTGTTCTGGACAGCGCCCGTTTCCGCCACTTCCTGTCGGTGGAATTCGGCGTATCGATGAAAGACGTCACCGCCTTCGTTCTGGGTGGCCACGGCGACACCATGGTGCCGTCGGTGCGCTATTCGACCGTTGGCGGCATCCCGCTGCCTGATCTGGTCGCAATGGGCTGGACCACGCAGGACAAGCTGGACGCCATCGTGCAGCGTACCCGTGATGGCGGTGCCGAAATTGTTGGCCTGCTGAAAACCGGTTCGGCCTTCTATGCGCCCGCCACCTCGGCCATCGAAATGGCCGAAGCCTTCCTCAAGGACCAGAAGCGCGTTCTGCCCTGCGCCGCCTATTGCGAAGGCGAAATCGGCGTCAAGGACATGTATGTCGGCGTACCCACCGTGATCGGTGCCGGTGGCATCGAAAAGGTCATCGACATCAAGCTGACCAAAGAAGAACAGGTCATGTTCGACAAGTCGGTCGATGCCGTAAAAGGTTTGGTTTCTGCCTGTAAGGAAATCGATCCTTCTTTGGCCTGAGGTCATCGTTAACAGATTTACAAGGGGGCGCTGCTGGCAGCGCCCCCTTCGTTATGAGAGCCCATTAGCTTTGATTGACAGATGCAATTAACCTGCACCCGTCCGCCAAATTCGATTTGATTCTGTCTTTTGACTTATATTTTATGGCGACAGCTAATTTGTGATCACACTTTTCAATGCTGTGATCACAAATCGCAGAAAATGTCCCCAAATCCCGCTGCCGCCTAAAAAAACAATTAAACATTGCGTTGGCCTGTGTCAGACCAAGCCCAATCGTAGCAAGACGGGACAATTTCATGAACATTCATGAGTATCAGGCGAAAGCACTGCTTCGCGAATACGGCGCCCCGGTATCGGAAGGACGTGTCGTCCTGAAGGCCGAGAACGCAAAAACTGCCGCTGGCGAACTCGACGGCCCGCTTTGGGTAGTCAAGGCGCAGATCCACGCAGGTGGCCGCGGCAAAGGCTCCTTCAAGGAAGCCGACGCTGGCGAAAAAGGCGGCGTGCGTCTGGCCAAGTCGGTGGAAGAAGCTGCCGAAGAAGCCAAGAAGATGCTGGGCCGCACCCTTGTCACCCATCAGACCGGCCCGGCGGGCAAGCAGGTCAACCGCGTCTATATCGAAGATGGGTCCGACATTGAACGCGAACTGTATCTTGCGCTGCTGGTTGACCGCCAGTCGTCGCGGATTTCCTTCGTCTGCTCGACCGAGGGCGGGATGGATATCGAAGAAGTCGCTGCATCGACCCCTGAACGCATCCTCAGCTTCTCCGTCGATCCGGCCACCGGCTACATGCCCTTCCACGGCCGCCGCATCGCTTTCTCCCTCGGGCTGACCGGCGGGCAGATCAAGCAATGCGTCAAACTGATGGGTCAGCTTTATCAAGCCTTCGTCGAGAAGGACATGGAGATGCTGGAAATCAACCCGCTGATCGTGATGGACAATGGCGATCTGAAGGTGCTCGACGCCAAGCTGAGCTTTGACGGCAACGCGACCTATCGGCATGCCGATGTCGCAGCACTGCGCGACGAAACCGAAGAAGACCCGAAAGAACTCGAAGCCTCCAAGTACGACCTGAACTACATTGCGCTCGACGGTGAAATCGGCTGCATGGTGAACGGTGCCGGTCTGGCGATGGCCACGATGGACATCATCAAGCTCTACGGCGCAGAACCGGCCAACTTCCTCGACGTGGGTGGCGGCGCCACCAAGGAAAAGGTCACCGAGGCGTTCAAGATCATCACCTCGGACCCGAACGTCAAAGGCATCCTGGTCAACATCTTCGGCGGCATCATGCGCTGCGACGTGATCGCCGAAGGCGTGGTCGCCGCGGTGAAGGAAGTCGGCCTGCAGGTCCCGCTGGTCGTCCGCCTGGAAGGCACCAACGTGGATGCCGGCAAGGAAATCATCAACACCTCGGGTCTGAACGTGATCGCGGCTGACAACCTCAGCGACGGCGCAGAAAAGATCGTGAAAGCGGTGAAGGGCTAAAACAATGGCAGTACTCGTAGACGAAAACACCAAGGTAATCTGTCAGGGCCTGACCGGCTCGCAAGGCACCTTTCACACCGAACAGGCCATTGCTTACGGCACCAAAATGGTCGGCGGCGTGACCCCCGGCAAGGGCGGCATGGACCATCTGGGCCTGCCGGTCTTCAACTCGGTGCACGAAGCCAAGGCGAAAACCGAAGCCAACGCCACCGTGATCTATGTTCCCCCGCCCTTCGCGGCCGACTCGATCCTCGAAGCGATCGACGCGGAAATGGAACTGATCGTCTGCATCACCGAAGGCATCCCGGTGCTGGACATGATGAAGGTGAAGCGCGCGCTGGAAGACAGCAAATCGCGCCTGATCGGGCCCAACTGCCCCGGCGTCATCACCCCCGGCGCCTGCAAGATCGGCATCATGCCCGGCCACATTCACCAGCGTGGGTCGGTCGGCGTCGTATCGCGTTCGGGTACCCTGACCTATGAGGCGGTCAAGCAGACCTCCGACATCGGTTTGGGCCAGTCTTCGGCAGTCGGCATTGGCGGCGACCCGATCAAGGGCACCGAACATATCGACGTGCTGGACATGTTCCTGGACGACGATGAAACCCAGTCGATCATCATGATCGGTGAAATCGGTGGCTCGGCAGAAGAAGAAGCCGCTGAATTCCTCGCCGAACAGAAGAAGAAGGGCCGCTGGAAGCCGGTCGCTGGCTTTATCGCCGGACGTACCGCCCCTCCGGGTCGTCGCATGGGCCATGCCGGTGCCATCGTCGCCGGTGGCAAAGGTGGCGCGGAAGACAAGATCGAGGCGATGAAAGCCGCCGGGATCGTAGTTGCCGACAGCCCTGCCACGCTAGGCGAAGCCGTGCTGAAAGCGATCGAACTGGGCTGATATGGACCCGCTACGCGACCATAACGGGCAATGCCGCAGACGGGACATTCCCGCGGCTATGCTCTTCGTCGCCTTGATCGGGGCTTTGGTCCCGATCACCGTCGCATCGGTCAAGAAAGCCGATCAGACAACGAGTTTCTGGGGAGGAGCGCTGCTTCGCTCTGATCCGCTCAATTAATTCCTCCTCACCCCCCGCCTCATTCGAGGAACAGCGCCATGAATGACCAGTCTCCCAACGATACTTTCCACGCCTCCAGCTTCATGCAGGGGCATAACGCGGAATATCTCGAACAGCTTTACGCTCGATACGCCAATGACCCCAACGCCGTGGACGAGGCGTGGCAGGAATTCTTCCGCCAGATGGGCGACGCGGACATGGACGTGAAGGCCGAAGCGCAGGGCCCAAGCTGGGCACGCGCCGACTGGCCGCCGGTCCCGAACGACGATCTGACCGCCGCTCTGGACGGTCAATGGCCCGCAGCCCCCGTCAAGGAAGGCAAGGAAGCAGGCAAGAAGATCGCCGCCAAAGCTGCCGAAAAAGGGGTGAAGCTCAGCGATGAAGACGTCAAACGCGCTGTTTTGGATTCGATCCGGGCGCTGATGATCATCCGTGCCTACCGGATCCGAGGTCACCTGGTGGCCGATCTGGATCCGCTGGGTATGCAAGAGGAAAACCCGCATCCCGAACTCGATCCGAAATCCTATGGTTTTACCGAAGCCGACATGGACCGGCCGATTTTCATCGACAATGTTCTGGGCCTTCAGATCGCATCGCTGCGGCAAATTCTGGATATCGTGAAGCGCACCTATTGCGGCACTTTCGCGCTGCAATACATGCACATCTCGAACCCGGAAGAAGCCGGCTGGCTGAAAGAACGGATCGAAGGTTTCAACAAGGAAATCACCTTTACCCGCGAAGGGCGCAAGGCGATCCTGAACAAGCTGGTCGAGGCCGAAGGCTTCGAGAAGTTCCTGCATGTGAAATACATGGGGACCAAACGGTTCGGTCTGGATGGCGGTGAGGCGCTGATCCCGGCAATGGAACAGATCATCAAGCGCGGTGGTAGCCTTGGGGCAAAGGAAATCGTCATCGGGATGCCGCACCGGGGCCGGTTGTCGGTTCTGGCCAACGTGTTGGGAAAACCTTATCGCGCCATTTTCAACGAATTCCAGGGCGGCAGTTTCAAACCCGAAGACGTCGATGGCTCGGGCGATGTGAAATACCATCTCGGCGCGTCATCCGACCGCGAATTCGACAGTAACAAGGTCCACCTGTCGCTGACCGCGAATCCGTCGCATCTGGAAGCGGTGAATCCGGTGGTGCTGGGCAAGGTCCGCGCCAAGACCGACCAGATGAGCGATACCGAACGCGTATCGGTGATCCCTGTGTTGCTGCATGGCGACGCGGCCTTTGCCGGTCAGGGTGTCGTGGCAGAATGTTTTGGCCTCTCTGGCCTGCGCGGCCACAAGACCGGCGGCACCATCCATATCGTTGTAAACAACCAGATCGGGTTTACCACAGCCCCGCATTTTTCGCGGTCGTCACCCTATCCCACCGACATCGCACTGATGGTCGAAGCGCCGATTTTCCACGTGAACGGCGACGATCCCGAAGCGGTGGTGCACGCCGCCAAGGTGGCAACCGAATTCCGGCAAAAATTCCACAAGGATGTTGTGATCGACATCTTCTGTTATCGCCGCTTCGGCCATAACGAAGGCGATGAGCCGATGTTCACCAATCCGCTCATGTACAACCAGATCAAGAAACACAAGACCACGCTTCAGCTCTACACCGAACGCCTTGTTCAGGACGGGCTGATCCCCGAGGGCGAGATCGAGGACATGAAGGCGTCGTTCCAGGCCCATTTGAACGAAGAGTTCGAAGCGGGCAAGGAATTCAAACCGAATAAGGCCGATTGGCTGGACGGTCGCTGGTCGCATCTCGACAAGCAAGAGCGCGATAGATACCAGCGCGGTCAGACCGCAATTTCAGCGGAAACCATGGCTCAGGTTGGCGACTCGCTGACCCGTGCGCCGGAAGGTTTCCCGCTGCATAAAACCGTCGCCCGGCTGCTGGAAACCAAGAAGAAGATGTTCGAAACCGGCAAAGGGTTTGACTGGGCGACCGGTGAAGCACTGGCGTTTGGATCACTTCTGACCGAAGGATATCCGGTACGCCTGTCGGGTCAGGATTCGACTCGAGGCACCTTTTCGCAGCGCCATTCGGGGCTGGTGAATCAGGACACCGAGGAACGCTACTACCCGCTGAACCACATTCGTGAAGGTCAGGCCCGTTACGAAGTCATCGACTCGATGCTGTCCGAATATGCAGTTCTGGGTTTCGAATACGGCTATTCGCTGGCCGAACCGAATGCCCTGACCATGTGGGAAGCCCAGTTTGGCGACTTTGCCAACGGTGCCCAGATCATGTTCGATCAGTTCATCAGCTCGGGTGAAGCCAAGTGGCTGCGTATGTCCGGCCTGGTCTGCCTGCTGCCGCATGGGTTCGAAGGCCAGGGGCCGGAACATAGTTCGGCCCGCCTGGAACGCTTCCTGACCATGTGCGGCGGCGACAACTGGATCGTGGCGAACTGCACCACTCCGGCGAACTATTTCCACATCCTGCGCCGCCAACTTCACCGCACCTACCGCAAACCTCTGATCCTGATGACGCCGAAATCACTGCTGCGTCACCGGCTGTGCATTTCCGATGCCGAGGATTTCCAGACCGGTTCGTCCTTCCACCGCGTGCTGTGGGATGACGCCGAAAAAGGGCATTCGGATACCAAACTGGCCGCGGACGACCAGATCAAGCGCGTCGTTCTGTGTTCCGGCAAGGTCTACTTTGACCTGCTGGAAGAACGCGATGCGCGCGGACTTGATGATGTCTATCTGATGCGGGTCGAACAGTTTTATCCGTTCCCCGCCATGACGATGGTCAAGGAACTCGAACGCTTCAAGGATGCCGAAATGGTCTGGTGCCAGGAAGAGCCCAAGAACCAAGGCGGCTGGAACTTCATCGAACCCAATATCGAATGGGTTCTGAGCCGGATCGGCGCCAAGCATACCCGCCCGACTTATGTCGGTCGCGCCGCCTCGGCGTCGCCCGCAACCGGTCTGGCCAGCCAGCACAAAGCCCAGCAACAACAGCTCGTCAACGACGCGCTGACCATCGAAGGAAATTAACCGATGACGACCGAAGTACGTGTCCCCACCCTCGGCGAATCCGTCACCGAAGCGACGGTTGCCACCTGGTTCAAGAAACCCGGCGATACCGTTGCCGCCGATGAAATGCTGTGCGAGCTGGAAACCGACAAGGTGACCGTCGAAGTCCCCAGCCCCGTCGCGGGCACGCTGGCCGAAATCGTGGCCGCCGAAGGCACCACCGTGGGCGTCGATGCTCTGCTGGCAAGCATCTCCGCAGGCGCGGCAGCCGCCGCCCCTGCCCCGGCCGCCAAATCAGAAACGGCCCCTGCCTCAGCCGAAGGAAAATCGGTCGATGTGATGGTGCCCGCTCTTGGTGAATCGGTGACCGAAGCCACCGTTTCAAGCTGGTTCAAGAAGGTCGGCGATGCCGTGGCGCAGGACGAAATGCTGTGCGAACTGGAAACCGACAAGGTTTCGGTCGAAGTGCCCAGCCCCGCCGCTGGCGTTCTGGCTGAAATCGTGGCCGCCGAAGGTACCACCGTGGATGCCAGCGCAAAGCTGGCGGTGATTTCCGCCGGGGCCGCAGGTATCGTGACACCGTCCGAATCCGAAATGCATCCCGCCCCGGTCGCCGCGCCCGCTGCCGGTGGCAAGGATGTCGAAGACGCACCCTCGGCCAAGAAAGCGATGGCCGAGGCTGGCATCGGCCGCGACGCCGTCACTGGCACCGGCAAGGATGGCCGGGTGATGAAAGAAGACGTGGCCAAGGCCGTCGCTGCCGCCGCCACCGCGCCCGCTGTCAGCACCCCGACCGCAATGCCGCGCGGTCCGGTCAATGCCGATGACGCCGCCCGCGAGGAACGCGTCAAGATGACCCGCCTGCGCCAAACCATCGCGCGGCGCCTGAAGGATGCCCAGAACACCGCCGCGATCCTGACCACCTATAACGAGGTGGACATGACCGAGACCATGGCGCTGCGAAAGGAATACAAAGACCTGTTCGAGAAGAAGCACGGTGTGCGGCTGGGCTTCATGTCCTTCTTCACCAAAGCCTGCTGCCACGCGCTGAAAGAGGTGCCGGAGGTCAACGCCGAAATCGACGGCACCGACATCGTCTACAAGAAATTCGTCCATATGGGCGTCGCCGCCGGCACCCCGCAGGGCCTGGTCGTTCCGGTGATCCGGGATGCCGACCAGATGTCCTTTGCCGAGATCGAGAAAGCGATCGCCGAAAAAGGCAGGCGCGCCCGCGACGGCAAACTCAGCATGGCCGAAATGCAGGGCGGTACCTTCACCATCTCCAACGGCGGTGTCTACGGGTCGCTGATGTCCTCGCCGATCCTGAACCCGCCGCAATCAGGCATCCTCGGCATGCACAAGATCCAGGACCGGCCGATGGTCATCAACGGCGAAATCAAGATCCGACCGATGATGTACCTGGCGCTCAGCTACGACCACCGCATCGTCGACGGCAAGGGCGCCGTAACCTTCCTGGTGCGCGTCAAGGAAGCGCTGGAAGACCCGCGCCGGTTGCTGATGGATCTGTAATGCGGTGCCGGGCTGAAGCCCGGCCTACGGAAAACGCGATAGGGCGGGCTTCAGCCCGCCTTGCTAAGAACGGCCTCCTATAGCGGCCTTCTGCTATGCGAAATTAAAAAAGCGGAACCGCGTAGTCATCAGGAAGCGTTATGACCGATTTTGAAAAAAGTTCGATTTGGCAAAAACTGTTCGTCGCCTGGTCCGTGCTCTTCTGCACGGCGCTGATCGGCTTTAACGCTTGGACCTTGATCTTCCATACTGCACAGGACTATTTCGCGACCGCCTTGGTACAGCTCGGTGTCGTCACTTTTTTTGTGACATGGGTGTACTTCACAACTGCCAGGCATGTGATCCAGCATTCGCCTCAGGCGAGGAAACGCCTTGGAATTCTCGCTTTCTTCTGGCTTTTCATCTTCATACTTCTTTTCGTCGCCGCTTTGATACCGAGTGAAAGCAATGACGAACATGCCCTGGTTCGCTCTGCAATCGGGCTCTCCACAATCGCTGCCATCACGACGATACAATTCGTGTTCCGGCGCAAGATTTCAGGCCCTTCTATTATTCAGGACGCAAAGTCGGTCGCGGTGAAACGACCGATCGGCATCTGGATTCTGTGCGCATTTTGCGTCCTGCTCACATCTGTTCAGCTTCTCATCCTCGTCGGGGCACTTACGGGGCAGCCAGCCCCGTCGCCGGTTTTCGACGCACCCTGGAAAATGGCGCTGTTCACGCTTCCTCCGATTGGTGTCAGTGTCTGGCTCTATTTAGCAACCATGAAAATGTCGGCCCGAGCCGTTTGGGTCTCACTTCTCGTGCCTGCTGCATTCGTGCTCTGGCCGGTCGGCTTGGCCTTTGCCTTCACCGATCCAGCAAACCGCGATACCGTCAACATGGAAGCAGCTAGACGGTTGATCCTTTGGGCCGTCATCCTGATCTTGCCATTTCTCTATCTCGGTTGGATGCGCTGGAAGGGCGTCCTGACATGACCCCCGAAAAAACCGCCCTCGTCTCCTGCATGCGCAACGAAGGTCTCTTCGTGCTGGAATGGATCGCCTATCATCAGGGTCTGGGCTTTGACGCGATCCTGATCGTCAGCAACGACAATACCGACGGCTCCGACGCTTTGCTCGACCGGCTGGCCGATCTCGGCCAGATCACCCATATCCGCCAAACCGTGCCGGAAGGCGCCAGCCCGCAGGATCACGGCATGGATCTGGCGCTGGCCTGGCTGCGCGACAACGGCTTTACCTGGTGCCTGCATATCGACAGTGACGAATTCCTGCTGATTGATCTCGGTGACAGCAAAATCGCCGACCTGCTGACCCTTGTCGGCCGCGCCGATGTGATCCCGATCTGCTGGCGCGCTTTCGGCGACAATGGCCTGACCGACTGGACCCCGGGCGCGTCAGTGCTGCAAAGCTTCACACGCGCCGAACCCGGCCCAACGCCGGGCGAAACCAAATCCAAATGCCTGTTCCGCGTCGCCAGCTTTGCCCGCGCCACCGATCACAACCCGCTGGAACCGCTGGCCAAAAACCCGCTGGTGCTGTCCCCGGATGACGAATGGCTGTCCAATCGCACGCTTTACGACGCCAAATCCGCCCGCTTCCGCGACCGGGACGTATCGTGCCGCGCCCGCAATGCGCGGCTGAACCATTACGGGGTCAAGTCGCAGGACCTGTTCCTGATGAAAAACGACCGGGGGGACGGACAAGGCAAATCCGGCAACCATAAATACCACCTGCACTCTGCCTGGCACCGGCAGGCCAACCGCAACGACGTCGAAGACCGCACCATCCTGCGCCATTGGCCCGACACTCACCGCCGTCTTGCCGCGCTGCGCAGCGATCCCCGGATTACCGCCGCCGAACGCGCCTGTCAGGATTGGTTCGAAACCCGTCGCGCCGCGATCCTGACCCCACAAACCCGCCGCGCCTGGACCAAGCAGGCCACCTCATGACTTCTTCTGTTCGAAAATATCCTCGGGGGAGGCCCGCAAGGGCCGTGGGGGGCAGACAGCCCCCGCCCCGCCTGCCAACACGCAACACCACCCTCAAAGACCTGACGGAGACACCCAATGGCACAATATGACGTAATCGTAATCGGCGCCGGCCCCGGCGGCTACGTGGCCGCGATCCGCTGCGCCCAGCTGGGCCTGAAAACCGCCTGTGTCGAAGGCCGCGACACCCTGGGCGGCACCTGCCTGAACGTCGGCTGCATCCCTTCCAAGGCGCTGCTGCACGCCTCGCACCAGTTGCACGAGGCGGAACACAACTTCGCCAAAATGGGCTTGAAGGGCAAAAGCCCTTCGGTCGATTGGAAACAGATGCTGGCCTACAAGGACGATGTCGTCGCGGGCAACACCAAAGGTATCGAATTCCTGTTCAAGAAGAACAAGATCGACTGGATCAAGGGCTGGGCCTCTATCCCCGCCGCTGGCAAGGTACAGGTCGGCGACGAGGTCCATGACGCCAAGAACATCATCGTCGCAACCGGGTCCGAAGCCGCCTCGATCCCCGGGGTCGAGATCGACGAGAAAGTGGTTGTCAGCTCCACCGGTGCGCTGGAATTGCCGAAAGTCCCAAAGAAACTGGTGGTGATCGGCGCCGGTGTAATCGGGCTGGAACTGGGCTCCGTCTATAAACGTTTGGGGTCTGAGGTCACGGTGGTCGAATTCCTTGATCAAATCACCCCGGGCATGGACGCTGAAGTCCAAAAGACCTTCCAGAGAATGCTGAAAAAGCAGGGGCTCGACTTCATCATGGGCGCAGCAGTGCAGAAGGTCGACGCCACCAAGACCAAGGCCAAAGTCACCTACAAGCTGCGCAAGGATGAGAGTGAGGCCACGCTCGATGCCGACGTGGTTCTGGTTGCGACAGGCCGGAAACCCTTCACCGATCAGCTCGGCCTTGAAGCGCTTGGCGTGGACATCAGCCCGCGCGGCCAGATCAAGACTGACGGGCACTGGCAGACCAATGTCAAAGGTATCTATGCGATCGGCGACGTGATCGACGGTCCGATGCTGGCGCACAAGGCCGAAGACGAAGGCATGGCCTGCGCCGAGGTCGTTGCCGGCAAAGCGGGTCATGTGAATTACGACGTGATCCCCGGCGTAATCTATACCGCGCCTGAAGTTGCCTCCGTGGGCAAGACCGAAGACCAGTTGAAGGAAGAAGGCCGCGCCTACAAGGTTGGCAAATTTTCCTTCATGGGCAATGCCCGCGCCAAGGCGGTGTTCCAGGGAGAAGGATTCGTCAAGCTGTTGGCGGATGCCGAAACCGACCGGGTTCTGGGCTGCCACATCATCGGCCCCAGCGCTGGCGACCTGATCCACGAGATTTGTGTGGCGATGGAATTCGGCGCTTCGGCCGAAGACGTGGCGCTGACCTGCCACGCCCATCCGACCTTCTCTGAAGCCGTGCGCGAAGCCGCGCTGGCCTGCGGCGACGGCGCGATCCACGCCTGATCAGCCGCACAAACCGACGCAACAAAGGCCACCCGAAAGGGTGGCCTTTCACCTCTGATCGGCACGCGCGCCCGACATTTCGCGGAACCGTTCGTAAAGCATCGCATATTCCGCCGGAATATCGCGGTAGGACAACAGGCCAACCAATTGCCCCGCCTCCATTACCGGCAGATGCCGAAAGGTTTCTCCCAGACGAACGACCAACGCTTCGGAAACCGCGTCGTCAATATCGATGGTCACCGGATCTGCTGTCATCGCAGTGCCGACCGGGGTGTCGGACAAGGGCAGGCCCTGAGCCACGACACGAAACACGATATCGCGTTCCGACAGGATCCCCTTGAGCGACCCGCCCTCGAGAACGGCCAGAGCCCCCACATTCAGTTCGGCCATCAGACGGGCCGCATCCTGAATAGAGGTCCCGGGCGAAACGGAATGCACCTTACGCGCGCCTAGGATATTTCGAATGGTTGTTGTGCTCATGCGTCCAGTCCTAGCGCCCAGATTGTGATAACACCAGAGAACACACGGGCCACAAGCCCGCAAGTCGCATCACTCGGGAAACCCGATGAAGCGGGTGGTCTCTGCGACCGGGCGGCGCAGCGACTTCACCGCATTGGCCGGGAAATCTTCATTCGGCCAGCCCAGCGCCACGCAGGTCATGATCACCTGATCGTCGGGAATCTGCGCCACTTCGCGCACGACGGGTGATTGCATGATGCCCTGACCATTGATCACCGTTCCCAAACCCCGGTCCCATGCCGCCAATACCAACCCGTGGGTCACGGCCCCCAGATCGAAATGCGCAATGGTGCCGTGCATCTGCGCCGATTTGTCAAAGGTCACCACGATCGACACCGGCGCATCGAACTGGCGGAACCCGCGCATCACCCAGTCCTGCCGCATTTCCTTGTCTTCGCGGGCGATGCCCATCGCGGCAAACAGCTGCTTGGCGATCTCCACCTGTCGTTCCCGGTGGACGCCCTCATAGGCACCATGATCTGGAATTTCCCGTTGCGGCGGAACGCCCGCCAGCATCCGTTCCGAATTGCCTTGCCGGACCCGCTCCAGCGGTTCGCCGGTCAGAACGTGGAAATGCCAGGGCTGCGTGTTCATCGAGGACGGTGCTCGGCCTGCCAGCGCAATGATGTCCTCTAACAGCTCGCGCGGCACCGGATCCGGTTTATAGCCCCGTATGCTGCGCCGCCCCATCATGGCCTGTTCCAGTTCCATATCGTGCTCCCTTTGTCCTCTTCCGGTGACAAGGGTTGGACAATTGCGACGCCGGGTCAACGCAGGACGCGGCGTCACAGTACGCCGCAGCCAAAATGCCTTGTTCACCACGTTGCAAAAACCCTGCCGGTATTGCCAGGGATCGCAGCAATCCGGGGACTCACCACATGGTCTGCGCGGCGCGTCCGGCCCAGTCGCGGTCATAGCTTTCGCCGTCAAAATCGCCCTCGGTCATCGCCGACAGGATCTGCCCCACCGTGGGCAGGTCGGCGCTTTCATCTTCGCCCGACCACAAGCGCGAGCGCAGGATCGCGCGGCCGCATTGGGTGTAGATTTCCTGGATGCGGATCACGATCACAGAACGCGGCTGTTTGCCGTTGCGGTCGAAACGGGCGAGCAGATCGGCATCCGCCGTCACCCGCGCCTCGCCATTGATCCGCACCGCGTTGGACGATCCCGGTATCAGGAACATCAGCGCGATACGCGGATCGCGCACGATGTTGCGCAGCGTGTCGATCCGGTTATTGCCGCGCCAATCGGGCAGCGCCAGTGTATGTACGTCGAGTTCCAAAACCACCGGACCATCATCGCCGCGCGGACTGCCATCAGCGCCTTCGGGCCCCACGGTCGAAATCATGCAGAAGCGAGACGCCTCGATCCAGCGACGGTATTCCGGCGTCATCCGCCGCGCCACCTTCTTCAGCGACGCCTCGCCCGGTTCGCCATAAAGCGCCTCCAGCGTTTCTATGCTGTCAATCCATTTCATCCGGATCAAACCCTGCTTCGCGCATCAAGGCATTCGATGCTGTTTCAACCTCGTCCTCCAAGCGCGCCATGAATTCCCGGCGCGGCAATCCGCAGGGAATACGTGGCAGAAATTCAACCACCGCCCGCCCGGGTTTGCGGTAAATCCCTGTGCGTTTCCAGAACACGCCCACATTGGTGCCGGTCGGCACACAATCCTGCATCAGTTCTTCCGATAATATTGCCGTGCCCACCTTGTAGGGTTTGTAATCCCCCGCCGCGACGCGGGTGCCTTGCGGATAAATCACCAGTTGACCGGGGAATTGCGTGCCTTTGGCGACGTCCGCGACCATCTTCTTGATCGCCAGGCCACGCTTGCCCCGATCGACCGGAACGCAACCGATGCGATAGGCGTATTGACCAATGATCGGCGTCCACAGCAATTCCCGCTTCATGATGAATTTCGCCGCCGGCAGGGCATGGAAAATCAACAGGATGTCGAAAAAGGATTGATGTTTGGCCGCGATCATCACCTCGTCAGTTGGCACCTCGCCACGGATTTCGCCGTGCAATCCAATCATCCAACGGGCCGTCCAGAGAACCCAGCGGCAATAGGCTTTGCAGGTGAAAAAAGCGCCTTTTCGGCTGAAGACAGCCCAGGGAAAAAACACGACACCCATGATCCCCATCATCGCGTACATCTGACCAACGAAAATCAGGCTGCGGAACCATCGCCATGCATAGGCCATCAGGGCAATTCCTTGAGTTTGCGGCGCGCCGCGGCGCGGGTGGCGGCAAAGGCGACGATGCCGCCGATCATCGGGATCAACAGCGGCCAGAGCCAATGCGCCCCGTGAAAGCCAAGACCCGTCAAAAACCCACCCTCATCCTGCGCTGCAGGCAGCAGGGAAACGGCGATGACACCGGCCACCATTCCGATGGCCGCCCCGGTGAATCCGCGCAAGGTGAAACGCCGTACGAAGGCCCCGGCGATATAGCTGTCCTGCGCCCCGACCAGACGCAGCACCGAAATCACCTGAGTATTGGCCGCAAGCGCCGACTGCGCCGCCAAGGTGATCATCGCCGCCATCGCACCACCGATCAGCAAAAAGGCGGTCCAGCCCAACAATCGCAACCGCGATGCGGCCCGGACCAGCGGCTTGCGCCAGCGGGTATGGTCATCCAGCACGGCGCCGGGAACTTCGGCCGCCAACCTCAGCCGCAAACCTGTCGGGTCATAGCCCTGAGCCGTTTCATTGATCTCGATGAGCTGGGGAATGGGCAAGGTTTCCAGCGGCAGATCGGGACCAAAAAACGGTTCAAGCAAGGCGCGCTGTTCATCGTCGCTCAGCGCTCTGGCGGTCGCCACGCCTGGGGTCGTTTCCAGCACCCGCAAAGCTGCGGCGATCTGGGTGTCAATCTGGTCGGCCGGGGCGGAAATACGCAAGGTCGAACTACGGGCCAGTTCATTGCTCCAGCGATCCGCCAACCGTCCCGCCGCCAGCGACAGCGCCAGCGCGAAGACCGCCAGAAACCCCATCGCGGCAGCGCTGAAAATGGTCAGGTTCGCGGTAAACCCGGTGGGTGGCACCACCCGGTCGGCCTGAACGTCACCAACAAAAATCGTGGAAAAACGGGACAGCAGCTTCATAGATCCGCCCCCGCCAGTTGCACCCGCCGGTTGGCGATCCGCAGTACCCGCGCCTGCACCTGGCTTTTGGCGGCACGGATCAGGTTCAGATCGTGGGTGGCAATCAGAATGGTTTTCCCCATCCGGTTCAGTTCGATCAGCAATTGCAGCAGCCGCTGGGACATTTCCCAATCGACATTGCCGGTCGGTTCATCCGCCAGCACCACATCGGGGGACATGATCACCGCACGGGCCAGCGCCGCGCGCTGTCGTTCGCCCCCCGACAATTCTGGCGGCAATGCCCCGGCCCGGGATTTCAGCCCGACCCAGGTCACCAGCTCCTTCAGGTTGGCTTGCTCGTCCAGACTGTCGCGCCCCGATACGGAAAGCGGCAACGCGATATTTTCATGCACAGGCAGGTGATCGAGAAACTGACAATCCTGATGCACCACACCGATCCTGCGCCGATTGAATGCGATATCGTCGCGATCCATCAGTCGGACATCCTGATCAAACAAGCGAACATGCCCGGCTGTGGGCAGCAACGCGCCGTAGCAGAGTTTCATGAACGTGGTTTTACCTGCGCCTGACGGGCCCGTCAGGAAATGGAACGACCCTGGCGCCAGTTTGACCGAGATTTCACTCAGCAATTCGCCACCGCCGTAACTATAGGCTACGTTTTCTAACTCGATCACCGCCGCCCCCTTTGAACGCTGCCTTTTTCTGCACGAGGCGCAGCGCAGATGCAATGCGGCAAAGCTCTGTCTACCTTTACACTTTTCGATCTGTTTGATCCGCCATATAGTCGGCCTCGACAGGAAACCCGGCAGAACAGGGTCAAAGGGGGCGAAATGCGGCTTACATGCCCGAATTGCGGCGCGCAGTATGAAGTGCCTGATGGCGTGGTCCCGGTGGCGGGTCGCGACGTGCAATGTTCCAATTGCGGTCAGACCTGGTTCCAGCATCACCCAGACGACGATGCTGCTCACACGGGCGCGCAGGAGATGGAAGACGGGATTTTGCCCGATGTCGGGCTGACGCCAGACCCCGCTCCGGAGGCCGGATCACCAAAACGACGCCAGCTAGACCCCTCGATTGCCGAAGTTCTGAAAGCCGAAGCTGAACGCGAAGCGCGGGTCCGCGAAGCCGAGCGCAGTGTCGGGTTGGAAAGCCAGCCGGAACTGGGGCTAAGCGACCCCGAAGATGAAACAACCCGACGGTCGCGCCAAGCACAGGCACGGATGGCGCGAATGCGCGGAACCTCCGAAGACCGGGAAACAGAAACCGAGGCCCTGGCCGAAGACGCACCGTCATCGCGCCGCGACCTGCTGCCTGATATCGACGAAATCAATTCATCTCTGCGCGCCGCCTCGGACCGCCGCCCGGCCGTAGCGGATGACCACGCGGCCCCCGGTACGCCGACTGATGTTGGAACACAGCCACGCCGCAGCGGTTTCAGACGTGGTTTCATGCTGGCCATTTTGGTGGCGGCAGCGTTTTGGCTGCTTTATCTTTATTCCGGTCCGATCGGAACAAAGGTCCCTGCATTACAACCGGTTCTGACAGCCTATGTCGTCGCCGTCGATCAGGCGCGAGGGGTGCTGGACGCACAGATTCAGGCATTGCTGGTCAAACTGGAATCGCTCAGTTCCGAAACGGCCGGTTGAGGATCGGTACGCCAGAGGCGAAATCTGACACAGATTTCGCCTTTGTTCTCCGCTCAGTTAAAGCGTTGCGAACAGGTCCGACAGGCGGTCGGCCTCGTCATGAGTGCCATAGGGTGTATTGATCACATAAAGGCCCGATCCGATCATCCGATGCCCGGGCCTTGCCGGTCCGAACTGAACCTCGTGGCGCAAAGCACCGGGCAAATTTCTGGCTTCCAGCACCTTCAGCATCGGCTGGTGCGCACCGCTGGTCAGGATCGGATACCACAATGCCACCACCCCGACATTCCATTTGCGATGCAGTTTCGCGACAAAATCGGGCAACATGTCGTAGTCGCTTTTCAGCTCATAACTGGGGTCGATAAGCACCAGACCCCGGCGCGGTTCGGGTGGGGTTTCAGCCAAAAGCATTCCGAACCCATCCTGTTTCAGGCAGCGCGCACCTGAGCCGCTCAGACTCTGTTTCAGCGCTTCGAATTCACGCGGATGCAGTTCGGCCAAGGTCATGCGGTCCTGCGGTCGCAGCAATTGTGCCGCCAGCATCGGCGAGCCGGGATAGCTACGGTCGCCAAAACGGGCCCGGACCTGCGCCAGCGCGACCGCATAGGGATGATCCTCGGGAAACCAGCCCAGCGCCTCGACCGCATCAATACCCGCCGCTGCTTCGCCGGTTTTAAGCGACTCGTCCGCATCGAGCGCATAAAGACCGCGCCCGGCATGGGTTTCGAAATAGCTCAGCGGTTTGTCCTTGGCGGTCATATAGGTCAGCATCCGGGCCAGCAACGCATGTTTCTGCACATCCGCCAGGTTCCCTGCATGATAGATATGTTGATATGACAGCATGTCCGCGCCTTCTTTTGCTGTGCTGATACGGTGTCAGGCAATGCCATGGCAATCGGCCTTTGCCTGCTTTCCGGGCAGGCTGGGCGAAAAGACGCTGATTTACTCCGGATCGACCCTTTTCCATTGTGCCCCCTGCCCCTATAACAGCATCTGCCTCCCGACCAGAGAGTCGCGAGGCGCAAAGGGTATTTTACCAAAGGGCACCATCCGCATGGCATTCTTCGACAAACTGCCGGGCCTGTTTTCGTCAGACATGGCGATCGACCTGGGTACGGCAAACACGCTGGTCTATGTCAAAGGCCGCGGCGTCATCCTAAGCGAACCGTCGGTGGTGGCCTATCACGTCAAGGATGGCGTGAAAAAGGTTCTCGCGGTGGGCGAAGACGCCAAATTGATGCTGGGCCGAACACCCGGGTCGATCGAAGCAATCCGCCCGATGCGCGACGGCGTTATTGCCGATTTCGACGTCGCCGAGGAAATGATCAAGCACTTCATCCGCAAGGTGCATAAACGGTCAACCTTCTCGAAACCGAAAATCATCGTCTGCGTGCCGCATGGCGCCACGCCGGTGGAAAAACGCGCGATCCGTCAATCCGTTCTGTCGGCCGGGGCCCGTCGGGCCGGGCTGATCGCCGAACCGATTGCCGCCGCGATCGGTGCTGGTATGCCGATTACCGACCCGACCGGTAACATGGTTGTCGATATCGGCGGCGGCACCACCGAAGTCGCGGTGCTGAGCCTGGGTGACATCGTCTATGCCCGGTCTGTCCGCGTCGGAGGCGACCGGATGGACGAAGCCATCATCAACTACCTGCGCCGCAACCAGAACCTTCTGGTCGGCGAAAGCACCGCCGAACGGATCAAGACCACCATCGGCACCGCCCGGATGCCCGATGACGGGCGCGGCGCATCAATGCAGATTCGCGGCCGCGACCTGTTGAACGGCGTCCCGAAGGAAACCGAAATCAGTCAGGCCCAGGTGGCCGAGGCGCTGTCAGAACCAGTGCAGCAGATCTGCGAAGCGGTGATGACCGCGCTGGAAGCCACCCCGCCGGACCTGGCAGCCGATATTGTCGATCGGGGCGTGATGCTGACCGGGGGCGGCGCGTTGCTGGGCGATCTTGACCTTGCGCTGCGTGAATCGACCGGCCTGTCGGTTTCGATCGCGGATGAGAGCCTCAACTGCGTGGCACTGGGCACTGGTAAAGCGCTGGAATACGAAAAACAACTGCGGCACGCGATTGACTACGACAGCTAACCGGCCCAACTTTTGTTAAAAAGGGCTATCCTTGGCGAAAGACAGATCACAGGGTGAAGATTATCTGGGACCCCTGAAGCGGTTGCTGACGGGGGTGATCGTACTCTGCCTGATTGGGATTTTCCTGGTATGGCGAATCGACAGCCCTCGGGTTGAGCGGTTCCGGGCGCAGGTAGTCGACAAGGTGGTGCCCAGTTTCGACTGGGCCATGGCCCCGGTGACCGGAACGGTAAACCTGATCCACGACTTTCAATCTTATCAACGCATCGTCGAACAGAACCGCGAATTGCGCCGCGAGTTGCAGCAGATGAAGGCCTGGAAAGAGGCCGCGCTGCAGCTGGAACAGGAAAACGCGCGCTTGCTGGACCTGAACAAGGTCCGGCTCGACCCGCGCCTGACCTATGTCACCGGCGTGGTGTTGGCCGATAGCGGATCGCCATTCCGTCAATCGGTGCTGCTGAATGTGGGCGCGCGCGACGGCATCGTCGACGGCTGGGCCACGATGGACGGGATCGGCCTGGTCGGGAGGATTTCCGGGGTCGGCAAGAACACATCGCGGGTGATCCTGCTGACCGATACGTCCAGCCGGATTCCGGTGATGATACAGCCTTCGGATCAGCATGCGATGATTGTCGGCGACAATACCGCCGCGCCACCGATCACGTTTCTGGAAGATCCGGATCTGGTCCGCCCGGGCGACCGGGTGGTGTCCTCGGGCGATGGCGGTGTCTTTCCTGCGGGCCTTTTGATCGGGCAGGTAGCACAGGACCCCGGTGGCCGGATGCGGGTACGCCTGTCAGCCGATTACGAACGACTGGAATTCCTGCGTGTACTGCGCAACCCAGGGACCGAAACGATCAGTGATCCGGGTTCTCTGATCATTCCGGATGGTGCTCCGCTGGCCGCTGCCGACCATACGGAGGGAGCGAGCAATGAATGAAACGCTGACATCCCGCCGCTGGACCATGCAGCTGGCCTATGTTGTGCTGGCGCTGGCAATCGTGTTCTTTCAGCTCTTGCCGTTGGAAACGGTGCCGCGACGCTGGACCGGTCCCGATCTGCTGATCCTGATCACCTTTTCCTGGGCGGTACGCCGCCCCGATTACGTACCGGCGATTTTGATCGCGGTGGTTTTCCTGCTTGGCGATCTGCTGTTTCAGCGCCCGCCTGGATTGTTGGCGGCGCTGACAGTGCTGGCCAGTGAAGCGCTCAAACGGCGGTCGCGCAGCCTGCGCGACCAGACCTTCCCGGTGGAATGGCTGACGGTATCCGGCGCGCTGATCCTTGTCATGCTGGGCAATCGGCTGGTGCTGGCGGTCCTGTTGATCCCGCAGGCCCCGGTGGGTCTGACGCTGATCCAGTTGATCATGACCATACTGACCTATCCTATAATCGCGATGCTATCACATTACCTGTTCGGGGTGCGCCCCATTGCGGCCAATGACGCCGAAGCGCTGAGACACCGGTCATGAGACGGTCCCCCCGCGAAAGCATCGACAGCGCCCGCAAGATTTCCCGCCGCGCCCTTTTATTGGGAGGTGCGCAAATCGGTTTCGGTGGTCTGCTGGCGCTCAGGATGCGCTACATGCAGGTGGATCAGGCCGATGAATTCCGCCTGCTGGCCGAAGAAAACCGGATCAATATCCGTCTGATCCCACCCGCGCGCGGCGAAGTTTTCGACCGAAACGGCATGGTCATTGCCAAGAACGAACCAAGCTATCGTATCAGCATCGTGCGCGAAGACGCAGGCGATGTGGACGAGGTGATCCGCCGGTTATCAGCATTGGTCGAGCTGGATGAAGAAGAGCTTAATCGCGCCCTAAGCGAAATGAAGCGCAGTGCGCCGTTTTTGCCGGTAACCGTAGCCGACCGGGTCAGTTGGGAAGCAATCAGCCGGATCGCGGTCAACGCCCCTGCCCTGCCCGGAATAACCCCAGAAGTCGGATTGTCGCGCCAATATCCGCTGGGCCCGGATTTTGCCCATGTCGCGGGCTATGTAGGGCCAGTTTCTGATTACGACCTCAGCAAGATCGAAGACCCTGATCAACTGCTGCGCATTCCTCGGTTCCAGATCGGCAAAGTCGGGCTTGAGGCCAAGCTGGAAGAGCAACTGCGCGGCAAGGCTGGGGCGAAACGGGTTGAAGTGAACGCGGTTGGCCGCGTCATGCGGGAACTGGATCGACGCGAAGGTCAGGCGGGCGCAAATCTGCAACTGACCCTCGATCACCGGTTGCAGAACTATGTTCAGGCCCGGCTGGGCCAGGAAAGCGCCGCCGCAGTGGTATTGGATTGCGATACAGGCGATATTTTGGCCTGTGCCTCTGCCCCGACCTTCGACCCCAACCTATTCGTGCGAGGCATATCGGTCGCCGACTACAAGGCACTGACAGAAAACCCCTATCGCCCGCTGGCGAACAAAACGGTGCAGGGGCTGTACCCGCCCGGATCGACCTTCAAGATGGTCACAGCCCTGGCGGCGCTGGATGCCGGCGTGGTGACGCCCGATGAAACCGTTTACTGCCGCGGCCATATCGAAGTGTCCAACCGGCGGTTCCATTGTTGGAAACGGGCCGGTCACGGCCATGTCGACCTGCAAACGTCGCTTAGGGAAAGCTGTGACGTCTATTACTATGATCTGGCCATGCGGGTTGGGATCGAAAAGATTTCGGCCATGGCCGAACAGCTTGGCCTGGGTCAGCGCTTTGACATCCCGATGTCGGCCGTTGCCAGGGGCCGCGCCCCGACCAAAGCATGGAAGAAAGAAACCTATGATCAGGACTGGGTGATCGGTGACACGGTCAACGCTTCGATCGGGCAAGGATATGTGTTGGCCTCGCCTTTGCAACTGGCTGTGATGAGCGCGCGTCTTGCCACCGGTCGTGCTGTCGAACCCCGGCTGATCAAGACCATCGACGGCGTCGAACAGCCACATCGCGGTGGCGAAACCCTGGCCGTGGACGAAGGACTGCTGAAACAGGTACGCAAAGCGATGTTCGCGGTGTCAAACAACCGCCGGGGAACCGCCTATCGCAGCCGCATCATAGAAGATGCGTTCCGCATGGCAGGGAAAACCGGTACCAGTCAGGTGCGCAATATCACCACCGCCGAACGCGCCCGTGGAGTGACCAGTAACAGCGACCTGCCATGGGAACGGCGCGATCATGCCCTGTTCGTCGATTTTGCGCCCTACAAGTCACCCAAATACGCGGTATCGGTGGTCGTCGAACATGGTGGCGGAGGATCGACTGCGGCCGCGCCCATCGCCCGTGATGTGACGTTGCAGGCTCTCTATGAAGGCGACCCGCCGCTCGAAGCCTATCCCAGCGCTGACCGGTCCCGGATCAAAGCGCAGCAGGAAAGGCTGCGCCGGGAACGACGCGAATTCCTCAGCACCGACCGGGAGCGCGCATGAGCTATCTTGAATATTCCGTCAAAACCGTACCGGCGGGCCTGCGCAAGCTGCTTTATCTTAACTGGCCATTGGCGCTGTTGCTGACCGCGGTGGCAAGTTTCGGGTTTCTGATGCTGTATTCTGTGGCGGGCGGGTCCTTCACGCCCTGGGCAGCGCCGCAGATGAAACGGTTTGCCGTCGGCATGGTGGTCATGGTGATGATCGGTATGGTGCCGATCTGGTTCTGGCGCAACGTGGCCGGGGTTGCCTATTTCGGAGCGCTGTTATTGCTGCTTTTTGTCGATTTGTTCGGCGCAGTGGGAATGGGCGCGCAGCGTTGGATTGATCTGGGGTTCATGCGGCTGCAACCTTCGGAATTGGCCAAGATCACCTTGGTAATGCTGCTTGCGGCATATTACGACTGGTTGCCTCTGAAACGAGTGTCGCGGCCGGTCTGGGTGGCGATCCCGGTGTTTCTGATCCTGCTGCCAACCGCGATGGTTCTGAAGCAACCCGATTTGGGCACCTCTTTGCTGCTGGTTTTTGCCGGAGCGTCGATGATGTTTTTCGCAGGTGTACATTGGGGTTATTTCGCTGCCGTGATCGGGATGGGAATGGGGTTGGTAACCGCCGTATTTCAATCCCGGGGCACCGGCTGGCAATTGTTGAAGGATTACCAATACCGCAGGATCGATACCTTCCTTGATCCGTCCAGCGATCCGCTGGGCGCGGGCTATCACATCACCCAGTCAAAGATCGCGCTCGGGTCCGGCGGCTGGGCCGGGCGCGGCTTCATGCAGGGCACCCAGTCGCGTCTGAACTTCCTGCCCGAAAAACATACCGATTTCATCTTTACCACCCTGGCCGAAGAGTTCGGGTTCCTCGGTGCCTTTTCGTTGCTGACGTTATACCTTCTGATCATCATCTTTTGCATTTCATCGGCCATGTCGAACAAGGACCGGTTTTCGTCCCTGCTGACGCTGGGCGTCGCGGTGACGTTCTTCCTGTTCTTCGCCGTCAACATGTCGATGGTAATGGGGTTGGCGCCGGTGGTAGGGGTGCCACTACCGCTGGTCAGTTATGGTGGGTCGGCAATGCTTGTACTTCTGGCCGCTTTCGGTTTGGTTCAAAGCGCACATATTCACAAGCCGAGGTAACACATGCCGGTCAATGTTCTGTTCGCCCATAACGACACCAATTGGGACGTCTACAAGGGCCCATTGGAAAAGGCGCTGACCGATGCCGGGGTCACCGCCAACCTGTCGCGCGATCTGCCGCCGGAAGACGTGGATTATATCGTTTATGCGCCTTCGAGTCCGCTGCAGGATTTCACCCCCTTTAGTCGCGCCAAGGCCGTTTTGAACCTCTGGGCCGGGGTGGAATCGATCACCAACAACGAAACCTTGACCATACCGTTGGCCCGTATGGTCGATTTCGGTCTGACGCAGGGCATGACGGAATGGGTGACTGGCCATGTGCTGCGCCATCACCTGGATATCGATTACACGCTCCGGCATCAGGACGGCGACTGGCTACCCCGGGTGCCGCCGCTGGCGCGCGACCGACGGGTTAGCGTGCTGGGGCTTGGCGCGCTTGGAAGCGCCTGCGCGCAGGCTTTGGCCGAATTGGGATTTCCGGTCAGCGGCTGGAGCCGCACTCCTAAACAGATTGACGGCATCAATTGCTATTCCGGAGACGCCGGGCTGAAAGCGACGCTGGAACAGGCCGATATCCTGGTATTGCTGCTGCCCTTCACCCCGGCCACTGAAAATGTGCTGAATTCCGAAAGCCTGAGCTGGATGCCACAAGGGGCCTTCGTGGTAAATCCCGGCCGTGGTCAGTTGATCGATGACGACGCGTTGCTGGACGCACTGGACGATGGCAAGATCGCCGGTGCTACGCTCGATGTGTTCCGCGTTGAGCCTCTGCCAGCCGAACATGCCTACTGGGCGCATCCGAATGTGACGGTGACGCCGCATATCGCATCGGAAACGCGTCCTGAAACCGCTTCGGAAGTGATCGCCGAAAACATCCGGCGCGGAGAGGCAGGAGAGCCGTTTTTACATCTGGTGGATCGTAGGGCGGGGTACTAGGAAACCCCGGCAAGCCCCGCTGTTGGTCAATGGGCCAGCAAAGCAGACGCGCTGTATGGTGCGACACGCGATCAGCGCAGAATGGGGGGCTTGTCCGGGTCCGATCCGGGCGCGGTGCGACCGATTTCCTGAGGCTGTTCCGGCTGCGGCAGATCGAACCGCAATCCCCATTGTGCCAGTTTCGCCGCCAGCGGATCGCTGGCCCGCACGAAACTGACATCCAGCGCCCCGGCTTCGACACCAGAAAATGTCAGGGCTTCTGACACCGCCTTGGCCAGCGCCTCTTCGGCCCCCGGCACGGCATCGACAAAGGTAAGCAGATGGTTGCGACCGCCGCCTTCGTATGTCGCCGCAGCCAGATAGGCCGAATGCGCCAACCCTGCCGCAGTGGCGAGCTTGGCATCCAAACCCTGTAGCAGAGCTTCGGGCAAACCGACCGGGCGACCGATTTCCTCGATCCGAGCCTCGGCTTCTTCCGGCGCATGACCCAAGGTTTCGGCCAACCAGTTGACCGCCTCGGGCGGGATCAGGATTGACGAGGGCGCGACATCCAGATTGACCCCTAGTCCGATCCCCTGTCCTGCCAGCAGCCCGGCAATCACCCGCCCTGACAGGGCGGCGTAGGGTGCAGGGGAGCCGGTGAATTGCGTCAGCCGCTCCTCGCGGTCGAAGACCAGCACGAACCGGTGATCGGACTGGTCGAACAGTTCGGGCGTCACGTTATCGTCCACGGGCTCTTCGCTCAGCAACAAAAACAGCTCACTATCGGCAAGACGTTCGTAAAACCGCAGTCTTGCCGCGTCATTCGCATCATCCATCGCCATAGCGGCATGGGCGTTGTCCAGTGCTGTCAGGTCGGTCATCGGTCATCCTTTCCGCTTGCCCTGCGGTACTTCGGCCCCCATCTTTGAGCAAGCATAAACCGCCCCGCGAATAGTCGCAGGACGAGGAAAGATACATGGGCCTGACCGAAGACATCGCCGCCTGCCGCATCTGCGCAGACCGTTTCGCCGCGACAGCAACCCGGCACGCCCCTCGTCCGGTCCCGTGGTTCCGGCCCTCGGCCCGGGTGCTCGTCGCGGGCCAGGCACCAGGACTGCGAGTGCATGAGACAGGTAAGCCGTTCTTCGACCGCTCCGGCGACCGGCTACGAGATTGGCTGGGCCTCAGCCCCGAGGAATTCTACGACCTGGATCGTGTCGCCTGCGTACCGGCGGCATTCTGCTTTCCGGGTTACAGCGCCAAACGCGCCGACCTGCCGCCACCGCCGATCTGCGCCGGGACATGGCAAGAAAGGGTGATGGCGGCTCTGCCAGCGCTACAGCTCAGGGTTCTGGTCGGGGCTTATGCCCATCGCAACCATCTCGGAGTGAAAGGCCCGCTGACAGAGACCGTGCGAAACTGGCAAAACTACGCGCCCGGCATCTTTGTGTTGCCGCACCCGTCCTGGCGCAACACCGGCTGGCTGCGCCGCAATCCCTGGTTTGAAACCGAACTGCTGCCAGAACTGAAAGCAGCGGTGCGCGCCGCGATGAACTCTAACCGGATCGGACAGCCGCATAATCCATAAGCATTGTCCGCACCAAACGAGAACGCGTCATCGGCAAGCAAGCGCCTGTAGCCGTTCTTTCGTGGCCCGGACGCCGCTATCTATCAATTTTAGCTGCGTAAAACCTTGCCGATCCACGCTAATTCGCCTAATTGTCGCGAAAATTCCAAGGGCTAGAGGTTGGAGATTACATGTATCGCGTCTGGAACTTCTTAACCAACTACTCCCTGCTGCTGATTTTCGGTGCAGTGGCAGCCTTGATTTGGGCAAATCTGGACGCGCACAGCTATCACCAACTTGTCGATTTTGCGATCTGGGACTATGCGCCGATCGGTCATCTGCATGACGGCCATCGCACCCTGACTTTGCATTATCTCGTCAACGATGTGTTGATGGCGTTTTTCTTTGCCATTGCCGCAAAAGAAGTCTGGGAAGCCATCATCCTGAAAAACGGGTCGTTGCGGGGGAAAAAGGCGGCAACGCCGCTTTTCGCCACTGTGGGCGGTATGTTGGGACCAATTGCAGTCTATCTGGGCATGGCTTATTTTATCTGGCCCGATACCTACAGCGACGTTCAAAATGGCTGGGCGATCCCGACCGCCACCGATATCGCGTTTTCCTATCTGGTTGGCAGAATGGTCTTTGGCGCTGGTCATCCTGCCGTCCGCTTCCTGCTCCTGCTGGCGATTGCAGACGATGCCGCCGGGCTGATCATTCTGGCCATATTCTATCCGTCATCTGAATTGGCGCCGGAATGGCTGCTGCTGTCACTGGGTGCCGCGATTGCCGTTTTTGTGCTGGCAAACTGGCTGCCACGGTATCTGGATCGCGGCAACCACGCCCGTCCGAACTCGACCTGGGTGCGGCAAAAGCTAAACTTCTGGCCCTATCTGATCGCTGGCTGCGCCAGCTGGTTTGGATTTCAGGAAGCCGGCATTCACCCCGCTTTGGGTCTGTTGCCAATTGTGCCGACCATTCCACATGCCGATCGCGCCTTTGGCATTTTCAGCGAAGCCGAACAGTATTTGTCGGATTTGCTGAACCAGATCGAACATTTGTTGAAACATCCCGTTGAAATCATCCTGTTCTTCTTTGGATTGCTGAATGCAGGGGTGGAGTTTTCATCGATTTCGGAACCGACCTATCTGGTGCTATTCGGTCTGTTGCTTGGCAAGCCCGTCGGGATCCTGATCTTCGGCGTCATTGGCGCACATGTTCTGCGCCTCGGTCTGCCGCAGGGCATGCGCACCGTTGATTTGCTGGTGATCGGCTGCGTGGCGGCTATCGGTTTTACCGTGTCGCTGTTCGTGGCCTCGGTCGCTTTCCCCGGCGGACCGGTTCAGGACGCTGCGAAAATGGGGGCACTGTTCAGCTTCAGCGCTGCCGGACTTTCGGTTCTCGCCGGCAAGTTCTTCAAAGTTGTTAAGCAAGAACTCTGAGGCGAAGTCTAACGTCAATTGGAAAACCGGTGCTGAAAGGTGCCGGTTTTTTCTATGTTTAGCCCTAATTTTGCCCTCTATGGGGTGGCATGACTATACTTACGTGCCAATCTGGTCGTTAACGAAGCGGCAAAGGATTCTTTAAGATCAGACCGCCAAACTGGGCACCATGAGGAGGAACCAAGCCCGCGATGCTCGAATTTGAGAATGTCAGCAAGTCCTTCTGGACCGGAACCCAGCGCAAGGTGATCCTTGACCGCGTATCTTTCCGTGTGGAATTGGGACAATCGCTTGGCATTCTGGCCCCCAATGGCACAGGCAAAACGACCCTCATCAACATGATGGCAGGATTAGAAAAACCCGACGAAGGTGTGATCCGCCGCGGATGCCGGGTGTCGTTCCCACTGGGGTTCATGGGCGGCGTGGTTAACAAGCATTCGGCGGTGGAAAACAGCCGCTATATCGCCCGCCTCTACGGTCTGGACCCCGATTATGTCGAAGCTTTCTGCCGCTGGCTTTGCGGCCTGGGAGAATATTTCGATCAGCCCTTGGGCACCTATTCGTCGGGGATGAAGGCGCGGTTCTCCTTTGCATTGCTGCTGGCGCTGGAGTTCGATATTTATCTGATCGACGAAGGCATGCCCGGATCAACCGATGTCGAATTCAACAAGAAAGCCGGCGATATCCTGCGCGAACGCCTGCGTACCACAACCGTGATCATCGTCTCGCACCAGCCCGCGACGTTGGAAAAATTTGCCCGTTCAGCGGCCGTTCTGACGAATGGCAAGCTGCAAATGTTTGACTCCTTGGAAGAAGCGAAACAGCTCTATGACTATGAAACCCAAGGCTAAGAAATTCCGCATCCGTCGCACCATGCCGACCGGCAACGCGGCCGCACAGCCGTTGGCGGACCCGATGCAAGATGTCCCGGAACAGGTTCCGGCACAAAAGACTGCCGCCCCCGGTCAACCGACGCGCAATTACATATCTGACGTGCGGGCGCGGTCCGAAGCCGGAGCCGCCGCCGGAAATGGCGCGGCACAGAACAGACCACAGGCCCGCAAATTGCAGGTGGAACGCGGTCCCCAACCCCAGAAACAGCCTCAGGACCCCGCAATGCAGGGCATGGTGTCCTCTGCGACCGAAACTCAGGTAGATCAGGAAATCGACGCGATCCGCAAAGAAGGGCTGACTGGCCGTCAATTGCGCATGGCGCGCCGGGTGGCACAAAAACACGGGCTGGCACCGACTTCGGATTTCGACGCGGTCCGGTTGCTACGCGCTAACGGGATTGATCCGTTCGAACGCTCAACCATGCTGGAACTTGTCGTGCCTCAGGACGACCCGCCAGATGCAATGGACCAGTTGCCGGCGAAAACGGCTCAGCAACAATTACCGCAAACCGTGCCATCGCCCGACAAAAACCTGCCTTCGACCGAACTCGCCCCGGCAGATCGGCGCAGCGCCGAGATCATGCAAATTCAGCGCGATATCGCACGGCGGCGGCAGCGCAAGCTGATGCTTCTGTTGACCCGACTGGGCTTTTTCATCTTCCTTCCGACGATCCTTGTCGGCTGGTATTTCTATTTCATCGCCTCGCCGCTTTACGCGACCAAAGCGGAATTCTTAATCCTCGAAGCCGACGCCACCGGCGGGTCCGCCTTGGGCGGGCTGCTATCGGGCACGCAATTCGCCACAAATCAGGATGCGATCGCGGTGCAAAGCTATCTGATGTCGCGCGATGCGATGCAGAGGCTGGATCAGGACATGGGCTTCAAGGCGCATTTCAGCCAGGACTTCATCGACCCGATCAAGCGGCTGCCACCTGATGCATCCGATGAAACAGCCTATAAGCTTTTCAAACGCTATGTAAAAATCGGCTATGACCCCACCGAAGGGGTGATCAAGATGGAAGTGATCGCCGCGGACCCGCAGGTCAGCGCCGCCTTCTCTGAGCATCTGATTTCCTACGCCGAACACCGGGTCGACGACCTGTCACGGCGCAAGCGCGAAGACCAGATGCGCGAGGCCCGCACCACTTTGGAACAAGCCAGCAAGGAACGCCGCGAAGCGCAGCAGAAGCTCGTTTCACTGCAAGAAGGCACCCTGCTCGATCCCGAAGGTGAAATGGCCAGCATCCGGGCGCTGGTCAACAACGTGGAAATGCAGCTTCAGGACAAGGAGTTGCAACTGCAAACGCAGCTCAACAACCCGCGTCCCAACAAATCGAAAGTGCAAGCGCTGGAAACCGAAACCCGTCTGCTGCGGGAAGAACTGGATCGGCAAAAATCACGCCTTAACCAGGCAAAAGACGGCGACACCTCTCTGGCCGCCAAGGCGGCTCAAATCCAGATGGCGCAGGCCGATCTGGCCACTGCCGACCTTTTCCTGCAATCGGCGCTGCAGAATGAAAAGCAGACCGCCATGGAGGCCAACCGTCAGGTGCGTTATCTAACCACCTCCGTGCGCCCGGTGGCCCCAGACGCACCAGCCTATCCCCGCGCCTTCGAAAACACGATTCTGGCCTTTCTGGTATTGTCCGGGGTCTATTTGATGCTGTCGCTCACCGCATCAATCCTGCGCGAACAGGTTTCCTCCTGATCTGTATCCGGGGCTGTCTGCGGCATTTGCAGACAGTCCCGCTCACATAGCCAGAAAAAGTCAGCCATTTTGTTGTATTCCCGCCATATGCTGGGCATACAAGTCAGCAGAAATTTCAATCTCGAAGCGAGCCTTACAGTGACCAAGCCCAATTTCGAAGTCACCCCCAACACTTGGGAATTCCTCAAAGACCCGATGATCAAGCCGACCGGTTTTCGCGAATATGATGCGCGGTGGAAATATCCCGATGAAATTAATCTGCCGGGGATGACTGCACTTGGGCTTGGCATTGGCACCCAGATGCGCAAACACGGGCTCGATCCGGTGATCGCGGTCGGCAACGATTACCGCGACTATTCGCTGGCGATCAAGCAGGCGCTGGTGATCGGGCTGATCCAGGCCGGCATCCAGGTCAAGGATATCGGCCCCTGCATCACGCCGATGGCCTATTTCAGTCAGTTCCATCTCGACGCGCCCGCCGTGGCGATGGTCACCGCCTCGCATAATCCCAATGGCTGGACCGGGGTAAAGATGGGTTTTCAGAGACCATTGACCCACGGTCCCGACGAGATGTCGGAGCTGAAGGATATCGTGCTGGAAGGCAAAGGCGAAGCAGCCCCCGGCGGCAGCTATGAAATCGTCGACGGCGTGTTCGATGCCTATATGGATGACCTCGTGGGCGATTTCAAAATGACCCGAAAGCTGAAGGTCGTCTGCGCCACCGGCAACGGCACCGCCTCGGCCTTTGGCCCGGAGCTTTTTGAACGTATCGGTGTCGAAGTCGTGCCAAGTCATAACCGGCTCGATTACACTTTCCCGCATTACAACCCCAACCCCGAAGCGATGGAAATGCTGCACGACATGTCCGACAGCGTGAAAGCCAGCGGCGCCGATTTCGCCCTTGGCTTTGACGGTGACGGCGACCGCTGCGGCGTGGTCGATGACGAAGGCGAAGAAATTTTCGCTGACAAGATGGGCGTGATCATGGCCCGCGACCTGGCCAAGCTTTACCCTGGATCGACCTTCGTGGCGGATGTGAAATCCACCGGGCTCTTCGCCTCTGATCCCGAGCTGAAGAAATACGGCATCAAGGCCGATTACTGGAAAACCGGCCACAGCCACATGAAGCGCCGTGTCCATGCCCTGGGCGCGCTGGCTGGGTTTGAAAAATCCGGCCACTATTTCCTCGCTGGCGATATCGGGCGCGGCTATGACGACGGCATGCGGGTGGCGGTGGAAATCTGCAAGCTGATGGACCGCAACCCGGACATGAAAATGTCCGACCTGCGCAAGGCACTGCCGAAAACCTGGTCGACGCCGACGATGTCACCCTACTGCGCCGACACCGAAAAATACGCCGTACTGGATCGGCTGGTGGAAAAGCTGATCGCCAAGGGCGAGGCTGGTGACAGCTTCGCAGGTAAAGCGATCAAAGAGGTCGTGACAGTCAACGGTGCCAGAGTGATCCTTGAAAACGGCTCTTGGGGCCTTGTGCGGGCGTCGTCGAACACCCCGAACCTGGTGGTGGTCATCGAATCGAGCGAAAGCGAAGAAGAAATGCGCGCGATCTTTGAAGAGATTGATGCCGTAATCCGCACCGAACCGCTGGTCGGTGATTACGATCAGAAGATTTAGTCCCGGGGCGGACTACGTCCCGGCGTTTCTACTTTTTTAAAACTTCCCGGGGTGAAAGCACGCCGCACGCGCAGAAGGGGCAGGCCCCCTGCCCGGCCATTGATTACCCTTTCGGGGACTATACGCCGTGATAACAGGCGGTTCATCCACATATTCTTCGATGCGCGCCGCTTGTAATTTCAATCAACCTCTTTGCCTCGGCACTGGGTGCGCGCCCCTGTCTTCGGGCAAATGCCGGATGAGGGCGTGTCGTTACACAATTGACATACGAATCTGTCATCGGTTTAATTTGACTGATTGGTCAATATCATTCGAATGTCTTTGTCGCGGTTCCGGATTTGCATTGGCGCGTGTCCGGAACAACGCAAAGAAATCACCTGGAGGTTATCATGAAATCCATCTGCCAAAGGGCGGCAACGCTCCTCTCTACTGCCAGCGTCGTCGCAATCGGTCTAGCGGGCATCGCCCATGCCGACACGCTGCGCCTTTTGACCTGGGGCGGCTATGCACCCGAAGACGTGGTTGCCCTGTTCGAAAAGGAAACCGGCCACACCGTCGAGGTCACCCTGTCCAACAACGAAGAAATGATCGCAAAACTGCGCGCTACTCGTGGCGGTGGGTTCGATCTGGCGCAACCCAGTCAGGACCGCATCGCCGGCCCGCAGGCGGAATTCGGCATCTACAAGCCGATTGATCTGAGCAAGATCGACGCCGGCCAGTTCATCGGATCGATGCTGGACGCGACCAAAGCCAACACCACCGTCGATGGTGAAGTTTACGGTGTGCCGCATGTCTGGGGCACTTCGGGTCTGGTCGTCGACACCGCCATGGCGGGCAGCGTGAAGGACTATACCGATCTGTGCAGCGCCGACGTCGCGGGCAAGGTGTCCTACCGCCTGAAGCGCCCGACCCTGATCGGGTTTGGCTATGCCATGGGTCTGGACCCGTTCGCCGCCTATGGCGACGAGGCCGCCTATAAGAAAGTCATCGACCAAGTCGAAGCCAAGCTGATCGACTGCAAAGCCAACGTCAAAACCTACTGGGGCGGCGGCGACGAACTGATGGGGCTGCTGCGCTCGGGCGAAGTCGTTGCCTCGATGGCTTGGGATACCGGCGGCTGGAAGCTAAACGCCGACAAACCCGATATCACCTTCGTGGCACCTGCTTCCGGCGCTTTGGGCTGGATTGACACCTTCGTTCTGCCAGCCAAGGGCAAAGCCGACGACGCAGCCTATGACTGGATCAACTTCGTGATGCGCCCGGAAATCGCCGCCAAGATCACCGATGCGGCGGGCAACTTCACCGCTTCGAAGGGCGCGGACGAATTCGTTTCGGCCGATCTGAAAGCCCGCTACCAGGCCAGCTTCCCACCCGAAGCCGTCGACAACATCAAGTGGTATCCGCCGGTTCCCGCCGGTCTGGAAATGATCGAAGGCGCGGCGCTTGACCGCGTGAAAGCGGCCAACTGATCCGTCAGTTTCCACGTTAACCACTAACGATCACCCCCGGACCCAAGGTTCGGGGGTGAGCAATTTGATCGAGCTTTGCATGACGTCCCAAGATCTTGAAATCCAGAACCTGACTAAAAAATTCGACACATTCACTGCGGTGGACGATGTGTCCTTTTCGGTTCCCGCCGGTTCCTTCTTTTCCATTCTCGGCCCGTCGGGCTGTGGCAAGACCACCATCATGCGGATGGTTGCGGGGTTTATCGAACCAACCTCGGGGGATATCCGGATCAAGGGTCGTTCGGTGCTGGACGTGCCGCCCAACAAGCGCCCGGTGAACATGGTGTTCCAGCACCTTGCGTTGTTCCCGATGATGAATATCGCCGACAACATCGGCTACGGGCTGCGCCGCAAGGGGATTGCAAAAGACGAAATCACCCGAAAGGTCGGCGAGGTTCTGGACCGGATCGGCCTGCCGGATATCGGGCACCGCAAGGTCGATGAACTGTCCGGCGGCCAGAAACAGCGAGTTGCGATCGCGCGCTGCATGGTTCTGGAACCTGATGTGCTGTTGCTCGACGAACCTCTCGGCGCACTGGATCTCAAGCTGCGTGAACATATGAAAATCGAGCTCAAGTCGCTGCAGGCCGCGTTCGACACGACCTTTGTCTACATCACTCACGACCAGTCCGAAGCGCTGGTAATGTCCGACCAGATCGCCGTGATGAACAACGGCCGTTTCGAACAGGTCGGGACCGGACAGGACCTTTATTATCGTCCGCAAAGCGCCTTCGTCGCGGGGTTTGTAGGCGACAGCAACCGCTGGCGGGGCAAGGTGACCCGCGCCGAGGCGGGGCAACTTCAGATCATTACCGAGGCCGGGTTGACGATGACCGGCAGCGACCACCGCCGCAACCTGTCTGTCGGGGATGCCGCCGATATCTACGTCCGTCCCGAAGCGATCCGCATCAGTCGGTCTGCCGACGATCTGGCGCAGTTCGAAAACAAGATGGGCGGGACGGTGTCTTCCATTCTATTTAACGGCGCTGCCAGCCGCCTGATCCTCAAAGCCGAAAGCGGCGAGGAAATCGAGGTGACGCTGCCGCAATCAGGCGAATTCTCCAACGTCAAGCGTGGCGATACGCTTCATCTTGGCTGGTCTGGTGAACAGGCCAACAGCTTTGCAGCATCGGAAGTTTTCACACAGGTGTTTCAGTAATGCGAGCGGCATCGAAACTAGGCTTCATCCTGTTGTTCTCGCCGCTTGTTCTGTGGCTGGGGCTGCTGATCGTCATACCGCATATCGACATGTTCCTGATCTCGATCCGTGAACGTGTCGGCGTCGGGAAATACGACACCAGCCTTGCCAACTACCTGACGTTTTTTGGCGAACCGCTTTACATGATGACCTTTGCGCGGACCGCGCTGATGTCGGTTCTGGCAACGGGTATGACTCTTCTGATCGGGTTCCCGGTCGCGTTCTACATCGCCAAGATCGCCAAGGGGCGGCTGCAATCGGCGCTTTTCCTGCTGTGCCTGGTGCCGTTCTGGGTCTCTGAGCTGGTGCGGACCTTCGGCTGGATGATTCTGCTGCGGGAAACCGGTGTGTTTTCCAACCTGCTGCAATGGGCGGGCCTGGCCGATCAGCCGGTCGAGATGCTGTATAACGACGTCGCCATGATGGTCGGCCTCGTCTACACCTCGATGCTGTTCATGGTGGTGCCGCTGATCACCACGATGGAAAGCCTCGACGACAGCGTGATCGAGGCCGGTTATGACCTTGGCGGCAACGGTGTATCAGTGATGCGTGAAATCGTGATCCCCCACGCGATGCCGGGCATCGTGTCCGGGTCGATCGTGGTGTTCATGCTGTCGCTTGGCAATTACCTGACCCCGACCATGCTGGGCGGCAAGGACAGCCTGTGGTTCACCGAACTGATCTATTCGCAGTTCATCGTGCGCTTCAACTGGGAACTGGGCGCAGCCTTTGGCTTCATGCTGCTGCTGCTGTCCTCGGTCATTGTCTGGGGCACCCTGCGGCTGTCCGGTCAGACGCTTGAAAAGACGATGGGGTAACGCAATGATCCCGACAATCCGCCAACCCCGCCTTGTTCGTTATGGCTATCGTGCCTACGTGGCGCTGTTTTTCCTCTATCTGGCGCTACCGCTCGTGGTGGTGTCGGTCTTCGCCTTCAACAACAGCCAGTTCCCTTCGCTGCCGTGGGAAGGCGGTACGCTGGCCTGGTTCTTCGGCAGCGAACGCCCGATGATCGGCGTGTTCCATGAACGCCCCATTCTGCGGGCGCTTGGCAACTCGGCCTTCATCGCGTTCTTCGTTTCGCTGATGTCGGTTGGGCTGGGCGCGACCAACGCGTTCCTGTTCAACCGCTACGATTTCCGGCTGAAAAGCTTCTTCTACATGCTGATGCTGTTGCCACTTGTGGTTCCGGGCATCGTGCTTGGCATTTCCATTCTCGTCTTTTCCTCGACCGCCGCCAACGGGATCGAGGAAACAATCGGTTGGGATATCGAAGCCCTGCGCCCTGGCCTGCCGCTGGTCATCTTGGGCCAGTTTTCATTCATCACGACTATCGTAACGCTGGTTGTGTCTGCCCGCCTGCACAAATTCGACCGCTCCCTGGAAGAAGCCGCGCTGAACCTCGGGGCAAGCCACCTGACCGCGGTACGCACCGTCACCCTGCCGTTCCTTCTGCCGGCGCTGATCGGCGGTTTCGTGGTGGCGTTCCTGATGAGTTTCGAGAACTTCAACACCACGCTGATGCTGGTCGGTTCGGACGCGCCGCTGACCATCGCGATGTTCGACCGGATGAAAGAGGGCTCGACGCCGCTGCTCAACGCGGTGTCGCTGTTGCTGATGATCGGATCGTCCGCCCTGGCGCTGATGATGATCGCGCTGCAGCGTAAGGATTGAACAGCGGCAGAACACCGGTCTAGAACCGCATCCAATTTCCATTTTGAGATTGCTTTCCGAACCACGGGCTGGATAACGCCCAGCACGAAAAGAAGCGCTGCGTAAATATCAACGCTCAACAGAGGGGACAGTCCCCCCTCCCTGCTTTACGTGATCAAGAACCGTTTCGGATCGAGAGCCGCAACAACCTCCGGCGAAACATCCGGGCGATGGCCGACAATCAACGCGGCGGTCAGTTGCGACAAAGCAGGGGCAGTTTGAACGCCGTAACCGCCCTGTCCAGCAAGCCAGAAAAATCCCTCGGCCTGCGGATCGAAACCAGCCAGAGGGGTCCTGTCGGGCGCAAAGCTACGCAGCCCGGCCCAGCTGTGTTCAACCCGCGTGACGGGCATGGTGACCGCCTGTTCGAAACGGTACATCCCTTCGGCCAGCACCATGTCGTCGGCCCAGGCGTCATGCGCGTCGACCGGGTCTTCATCTGCCGGGCTGACCATCAGCTTGCCAGCTTCCGGTTTTGCATACCACTGTTCAGAGATACTGCCGAAGAGCGGCCAGCGACGAACATCATGGTCATCCGGGGCAGGCAGGATCGCCGCCGAGCGGCGCATCGGCTGCACCCCGATGGGCGACGCCCCAGCCATCGTTGCCACCGCGCCGGCCCAGGCTCCAGCGGCGTTCACCACGATGGGGGCGCTGTATTCCACGCCGCCCGCACTGACCTGCCAGGCATCGCTATTGCGCCGCAACGCCGTCACCTGCGCCCCGGTCACGATCTGCCCACCACGCACCGTCAGCAGCCGCGCATAGCCCGACAGCATGCGGTCCACGTCAATATCCTGCGCGTCCCATTCGATGGCCGCCCGGACGATGCGGTCCGGGCGCAAGATAGGCACCAGTTCCACCGCCTGCGCCGGACTTAGTATTTCCATTCCGGTCGCCGCCGCGACATAGGCGTCGAGGTCATCCAGTTCTTCCTCGTCCGCCAGAAGCAATTCGCCACGCGGCGACAACAGGGAACTGTCCGCGACCCCGTCGGGGGATTCCATGAATGGTGCCGAGGCCGCGTTCAGGGCGCGCAGCGTCGCGTTACCGTAATTCCGAATGAAAATCGCCGCCGATCGTCCGGTGGAATGATACCCCGTGCGCGGTTCCGCTTCGAGCAGCAGAACCGACATATGTTCAGCCAGCATCGCGGCAGCGCTGACCCCGGCGATACCGCCGCCGATGACGATGACATCCGCGCCCTTCATGCCGCCAACCCGCGCCCTTTGAGCAGCGCCTCGACCCCCGGCATCCGGCCACGGAAGGCGGTATAAAGCTCTTCCGCCTCACGGGACCCACCGGTGGACAGGATATTGTCCTCCAGTGCGCGGGCCATTTCGGGATCGAACGGATCTCCCGCCTCTTCGAAGGCTTCAAACGCGTCGGCATCCATCACCTCCGACCACATATAGCTATAATAACCTGAACTGTAGCCGTCGCCGGAAAACACATGGGCGAATTGCGGCGTCGCATGACGCATGGCGATCTGTTTTGGCATGCCCAGACGGTCCAGAACATCGGCCTGCATCGCCATCGGATCGGCCGGTGCTGCACCCTTGTGGAATTCAAGATCGACCAGGGCCGAGGCGACATATTCCACCGTCTGGAACCCCTGATCGAAATTCGCCGCGCCAAGCACCTTGTCCAGCATCGTCTTGGGCATCGGCTCATTGGTTTCGGCATGGGTGGCGAATTCTTCCAGCACTTCAGGCACTTCCAGCCAATGCTCGAAAAGCTGGCTCGGCAATTCGACGAAGTCCCGCGCCACCGAAGTGCCCGAGATGCTTTCATAGGTCACATCAGACAGCATTTGGTGCAGCGCGTGGCCAAATTCGTGGAACAGAGTGCGCGCATCGTCATAGGACAACAGCGCCGGGTCGGCCTTGGCGAAGTTGCAGACATTGATGACGACCGGTGCCTGTTCCTTCGGGAACTTTGCCTGCGCCCGCATCGCCGAACACCATGCGCCCGACCGTTTCGATCCGCGCGCGAAGTAATCGCCGATGAAGACCGCAATGTGCTTGCCGTTCCGGGTGACGTCCCAGGCGCGGCAATCGGGATGGTAAAGCGCCACGTCAAGCGGCGCGAATTCCAGCCCAAACAATCGGTTGGCGCAGGCAAAGGCGGCCTCGATCATCCGGTCGAGCTGCAGGTAGGGTTTCAGCGCCGCCTCGTCCAGGTCGTGTTCCGCCTTGCGCCGACGGGCTGCGTAGTAATGCCAATCCCAGGCCTCCAGATCGCCGTTGATGCCGTCCTCGTGCATCATCGTCTCAAGCACCTTGGCGTCTTCTTCCGCCCGCGCTTTGGCCGGTTGCCAGACCGCCAGCAAAAGCTCTTCCACCTTTTCCGGTGTCTTCGCCATTTCGGTTTCCAGCTTGTAGGCGGCGAAATTGTCGTAACCCAAAAGCTTGGCACGTTCTTCACGCAGCTTCAGAATTTCGGCAGCGATGTCGCGATTATCATGATCGCCGCCATTTGCCCCGCGCGACACGAAAGCCTTGTAGGCTTTTTCGCGCAAATTGCGGCGCGGCGAAAACTGCAGGAATGGCGTTATGATCGACCGCGAGGTGGTGACAATCGGACCATCAACACCCTTTTCCGCCCCTGCTGCACGCATCGCACCCGTTACGAAATCAGGCAGGCCTTCAAGGTCGTCCTCGGCCACTTCCATGAACCAGTCGCGTTCATCGGCCAACAGGTTCTGGGTGAACTCTGTGCCCAAAGTCGCCAGCCGCCCCTTGATCGCGGCCATTCGTGTATCTGCGTCGCCTTCCAGCGCTGCGCCAGCGCGCACAAAACCGCGGCGGGTCAGCATCAGGACCCGTTCCTGTTCCGCGCTCAGCCCCAGTTCATCCTTGCGCAGCCACAGATCCTCCACCCGCTGAAACAGCGCCTTATTCGACGAAATCGCCGCATAATGCGCCGCAAGTTTGGGGGAAAAATCGCGCTGCAATTTTTCGCGCTCGGGATTACTGTCAGCCCCCGCCACCGTGTAGAAAACCGACAGAACCTTGTGCAGTGCGTCGCCTGCGGCTTCCAGTGCTTCAATCGTGTTGGCGAATGTCGGGGCTTCGGCATTGCCTGCAATCGCGGCGATTTCGGCATTATGCTCGGCCAGGGCCTGCTTGAAAGCAGGGGCGAAATCGGTGTCTTCGATCCGGTTGAACGGGGCTATTTCGAACGGCGTATCCCATTGGGACAGAAGCGGGTTGGTCATGAAAGGTCTCCTTTGCCCGGCAGGGTAGGCCCGATGTTTTCCGACTTCCAGCCCTGTTCTTTCACGCGGATTGCATCACCGTCACCTGCAACGTCAACGCCCCGTGGGATACGCTACTGAGGGTCTTGAAGCCCGCCGCAGACCGGGCAGTCGTCGCGCTTCTTCAACCTGATCTTGCGGGTTTCGCCCCACAGCGCGTCATAGATCAGCATTTCACTGCGCAACGCCGCACCGGCACCGGTGATCACTTTGATCGCCTCTACCGCCATCATCGCGCCCACCACGCCAGGCAAGGGCCCGATCACCCCTGCCTCGGCGCAGGACGGGGCGAGGCCGGGTGCGGGCGCTTCGGGAAAAATGCATTGGTAGCAGGGACCCGAGGTCGCCGGATCAAAAACGCTCAACTGTCCTTCCCATTGGGACAGGGCGCCGGAAATCAGAGGTTTATCAAGTTTCACCGCCATCGCGTTGGACAAATAGCGGGTGGTAAAATTGTCGGTACCATCGAGGATCAGATCATAGTCAGCAAACAGCTCTGCTGCCATTTCCGGTTCCAGTCGCCGCTTGTATGGGCGCACCGTCACAAAGGGATTCTGCCCTTCCATCGCTGCCTTGGCGGAAAAAACCTTGGCGCTGCCGATATCGGTATCGCGGTGGATCACTTGCCTCTGCAGGTTGGAATTGTCGACCTCGTCATCGTCGATCACACCGATGGTGCCGACCCCCGCCGCCGCCAGATACAACAACGCAGGCGACCCCAACCCACCGGCACCGATCACCAGAACGCGCGCCTTTTTCAGCTTCTTCTGTCCGGGGCCGCCAATTTCGCGCATCACGATATGGCGGGCATAGCGGTTAAGTTCGGTTTCGCTGAAGCTGCGTGCAGTATTTGGTTTCGTCTGCTGTTCAGGCTGTGCCCGGCTACGGGCCCATTTCAGCGCTTCGCGGTAAATCAGTATCAGCAAGGCAAGACCACCCAGCAAGAGCCAGGGCGCGGCAGACCCGCCCGTGGCTTGTCTCAGCGCGTTCCCATCAGGAAGCAAAAGATGCAAAAGGATGACCGCAAGCCATAGAAGCCCGATCATCAACCCGCGCAGCGCATACGGTATTTTCAACACCGCACAGATCCCCCAAAGCGCCGCCGCGATGATCAGAACCAGACCCATCAGCCGTGCCCGGTCGACCCGAACCCGCCCTCACCCCGGTCGGTATCGTTCAGGCTGTCAGTGATAACAAATTGTGCCCGCACCACCGGCGCAACGACCATTTGCGCGACCCGGTCACCATGGGCGACGTGGAAGGGTTGATTGCTGGCATTGTAAAGGATCACCCCGATGGGGCCACGATAGTCGCTGTCGATGGTACCGGGACTGTTGGGAATGGTGATCCCATGTTTCAGCGCCAAACCCGAACGCGGTCGGATCTGCACCTCATAGCCTTCGGGGATTTCGAACCGGAGCCCGGTCTGAATCATCGCCCGGAATCCCGGCGCTATGGTCATACCTTCTTCGCGGAAATCCGGGGCGAAATTGGCACGGATATCTGCCCCGGCCGCCCCTGGGGTCGCATAGTCGGGCAAGGGTAACGCCCGATCTGCACCCTGATCCCAGATTACAGAGATTTGCACCATCTCATGCGTCTCCCACTGCTTCGGCGATTCGCGCCGCCAGCCGTTTAGCGGTTTCTTCCTTGCTCAGCCTTGGCCATTCTTCGACCCTGTCATCGCGGATCAGGATGACGGCATTTTCACTGCCGCCCATGATCCCGGTTTCGGGGCTGACATCATTGGCGACGATCCAGTCGCATTGCTTGCGGGCACGTTTGGCCTGCGCATGCGCGATCACGTCGTCGGTTTCCGCAGCAAAGCCAACGACCAATCCCGGGCGGCCCGATTTCATTTGACTGACCGTCGCCAGAATATCGGGATTTTCAGAGAATTCGAGCACCGGCAATTGCCCGTTTTGTTTCTTGATCTTCGACGACGATGCCGATGCTACCCGCCAATCGGCCACTGCGGCTGCGAATACCGCGACGTCGACCGGCAACGCGTTTTGTACCGCGCCCAACATCTGTTGCGCGGTTTGAACCGCGACCACCTCGACCCCGGCAGGTGGCGGCACATCCGCCGGTCCGGTAACGAAAACCACCTCGGCTCCAAGGGCTGCAAGCGCCCGAGCAATCGCCGTGCCTTGCGCCCCAGAGGACCGGTTAGCGATGTAGCGCACCGGATCAATCGGTTCATGGGTCGGCCCTGATGTCACCAGAATCCGTTTTCCCTTCAGCGGGCCATCGGACAGCGCGGTATTGGCCGCTTCGACGATCTGCATCGGTTCGACCATGCGTCCGGGTCCGAATTCGCCGCAGGCCATATCGCCTTCGTCCGGGCCCAGAACGGTGATCCCATCGCGCTGCAATTGAGCCAGATTACGTTGCGTCGCGGGATGGTCCCACATCCGCACATTCATTGCCGGCGCAATCATCACCGGCGTATCGGTCGCCAACAATAGCGTCGAAGCCATGTCGTTCGCGTGCCCACCCGCCATCTTGGCCATCAGATCGGCGGTCGCAGGAGCCACCACGATCAAGTCGGCAAGGCGCGACAACTGAATATGGCCCATCTCGGCTTCGTCCGTCAGATCGAACAGATCGGTATAGGTTTTTTCGCCTGAAACCGAGGCAATCGTCAGAGGGGTCACGAATTCCTGCGCGGCGCGGGTCATCACCGGTGTCACAGCCGCCCCGCGTTCGCGCAGCCGCCGGATAAGATCGGGCGTTTTGAATGCTGCGATACCGCCCCCGATGATCAACAAAATGCGCTTGCCGTTCAACATGCTACCCCCCCCGATCTATGTTGCGATGGACAGTAGGCATGTCGTGATAGAGAGACAAGGGCGGGTTAGCGAAACGCGTCACAGGGATCGGGCCGGTCCACCGCAGGAGCATCGAGAACCGCGTCGAACGCGCCATCGGGTTTCTGACCGTCTTCGGATTGTCCGATGGTCACCACGTTCAGACCGGCGACAAGCTTTCGCAGCGAAAACGGCACCGCCCAATCGGCCCTGGCATGGCCGTTACCCGTAATCACCACCACCGGGCCGCCGGTCGCATCCAACGCCCGCTTCGCTGCTCGCGCCAGTTCGGCGTCACGCAACCGCTGCAATTCGACCATTACCGGTAACATGTCTTCGGGCAGAGCGTTACAATGCGCTTCTTGTTGCAGCGCCAAGCGGACGATTTGCTGATCTTCTGGCAGGGGCCGGTCCAATCCGTAGTCCGATGCCTCCGGACCAAAACTTTGCTCGATCCCGGTCTTCATCGCCGTGCGCGCTGCAGTACGCGGGATCGCGGCACCATATATTGCGGCATTCGGCGCAGCTTGCATAATCTGGAAATACATATCGAAATCGGGCCAGCCGCTGTTGTCCCAATCCAGCGCCGTTTTCAATGCCGAAGCGTCGGTGCGCAAATCATCGGTGATGCGTGCCGCCTGATCGGCAGTGAGCATTTCAAAAACAAGCGCTGAAGGGCCAATGACCCCGGCTAATCGCGCCTGCACCCGGTGATGAGCGGGGTTATCATGTACCTCGCCCAACACCACCACATCGCGGTCCTGAACCAGTTCCTCGACCGGGTCGGCAACCGCAAACCCAGACAGCGCCAGCAGCGCGGCCAAACCAAGTCCAAAACCGACAATCTTCATAGAAGGAAATCTTGCACCTCGCGGCTTTCTTCTTCCAGCCGCTTTTTCATCTTTTTCAGCGCTGCCGCTTCCAGTTGGCGTACGCGTTCCTTGCTGAGTTTCAATTCGACGCCAAGCGATTCAAGTGTGCGTGGCTGTTCTCGCAGCTTGCGTTCGCGGATGATGAACCGTTCGCGTTCATTCAGGCTACCGATCGCATCGACCAGCCATTCACGCAATGCCTTGGTATCATGCCGATCCTCGACAATTTCGGCCGCACCCGCGCCATCGTCTTCCAGCGTATCGATCCATTCGCGGCCTTCGTCTTCGCTGCTTTGAGTCGCATTCAGCGAAAAATCGGATCCCGCCAACCGGCCTTCCATCATTTCAACATCACGGAGGGGCACGCCGATCTCCATCGAAATCGCTTGCCGCATCTGATAGCGGTCCAGTTCTTCGCCTCGTGCGCGGGTTTCGCGCTCCATCTGGGCCTGAACCCGCCGCAGGTTGAAAAACAATGATTTTTGCGACGACGTGGTTCCGGTGCGTACCATCGACCAGTTACGCATAACATAGTCCTGAATCGACGCTTTGATCCACCACACCGCATAGGTCGAAAACCGCACCCCGCGATCAGGGTCGAATTTGTCCGCAGCTTTCATCAGGCCCAGCCCCGCCTCTTGAATAAGGTCGTTCATGGGCGCGCCATAGCGTTTGAATTTGGACGCCATGGAAATGGCCAATCGCATATAGGCATTTATCAACCGATGAAGCGCGGCTTCGTCCCGGTGATCCCGCCATGCAATGGCCAGTTGTCGTTCGGTTTCCGCATCCAGAAGCTCGGCCTTCATGGCCTGGCGGGACAGGGAGGTGTCATTTGGTGCATCAAGTGGCATTCCAGTTCCCCCGCAATTAAAAGCGCCTCAGCGCTTAGGGTTGTTTCATTACAAGCGGGAATGATACGCACCGCAATATGCGCCGGATCACAATAAGGTGTGCAAAAAATGCGTAATAAACTAACGCTGGTATTGGGCGGAGCCGGGTCTGGCAAATCAGACTGGGCAGAAAATACTGTGATTCAAAGTGGTTATGACAAAGTCTATGTCGCCACGGCGCAGGCCTGGGATGAGGAAATGAAGGCCAAGATTCATCGGCACCAGCACCAGCGCGGTAACACTTGGTCAACCATCGAAGCCCCGCTGGATATCGTCACACCACTTTCGAACGCCCGTTCAGGTCAGGTTGTTTTGCTCGATTGCGCCACGATGTGGCTAAGCAATCACCTGCTCGCAGGGTCCGATCTGGCAACCGAGGAGGAACGTTTCATCACCGCGCTGAGAGAATGCGCCGCGCCGGTCGTGGTGGTGACGAACGAAGTGGGAATGTCTGTGGTTCCCGAAAACGCGCTGGCACGCAGGTTCAGAGAGACGCAGGGCAAACTGAACCAACGCATTGCCGCCCAAGCCAATCTGGTCGTCACCGTGATGGCCGGGTTGCCGTTGGTTTTGAAGGGACAGATCTGATGGCACGGGTATTCTGGATCCGGCATGGGCCGACTCACGCTAAAACTATGGTAGGCTGGTCCGATCTTCCCGCCGATCTGTCCGACGCTGCTCAATTGCAACGGCTTGAGGCCGCCCTGCCGAAACGGGCAGCCGTCATTTCCTCGGATTTGAGTCGCGCCGTGACCACCGCCGACGCCATCACCGGCAATCGCACCCGGTTGCCGCACTGTCCCGATTTGCGGGAAATCCATTTTGGCGCGTGGGAATTGCAGCGCTTTGAAGCGGTGGCGGATCAGGATCATATCCGCTCCTTTTGGGAAAACCCCGGCGATATTCGCCCGCCCGGCGGCGAAAGCTGGAACGATGTCACAACCCGGGTCGATCGGGCCGTTGCGCAGCTAGTGAACGATCATCCCGACCGCGATATTGTCGCCGTCGCTCATTTCGGGGTCATCCTGACCCAAGTGCAGAAGGCGCTGAAAATCGGTGCCTTCGAGGCATTTTCACACCGGATCGAAAATCTGTCCCTGACCGAATTGAATTGGAATGGCACGGAATGGCAGGCGCGTGAAATAAATCAAATTCTGTGATCAACTCAGCAACAACTATTTGGTTTTTGTGATCATTTCTTGCCATTACCTTGACCAAATACTGCCCAAGGAGGTCATGGAATGCAATATGAGTTATATATCGGCGACCAAAGCTTTTCCAGCTGGTCGCTGCGCGGCTGGCTGATGCTGGAAAAATTTGACCTGCCGTTCCAGACCCACATGGTCGGGCTTTATGGCGGGACATTCAAAGAAGACCTCGCGGCTCTGGCCCCAGCGCGGCTGGTCCCGGTTCTGCGCACCGCGGAAGGAACGATCATCGGCGAAACGCTTGCCATCGCGGAAGAGCTGAACAGTCGGCATCCCGACCGCGAGATGTGGCCGCAACAGGCCAACGCCCGCGCCTTTGCCCGCTGGATCGTTGCCGAAATGCACGCCGGGTTCAGCGCGTTGCGGGACGAATGCCCAATGCAGCTCTTACATCAATATCAGGGTTTTGTAGTTTCCGACGCGGTCCGCGCCGATCTTGACCGGTTGGAATTGTTATGGGGCAAAGCGCGAAACGAATTCGGACAGGACGGACCGTGGCTGTTCGGCCGCTATAGCCTTGCCGACGCATTCTTTGCGCCGGTCGCCGCGCGGATCGCGGGCTATGCGCTGCCGGTGGGTGATCTGGCGCAAAGCTATGTCGACACGACCTTGGCGGATTCTGCCTTCTGCCGATGGCGCGCACAGGGGCTGACCAAATCCTACGACCCGGTGCCTTATGCATTGGATTTGCCCACGCAGGCATGGCCAAGCCCCGCCGCCTAACGACGGCAAAACCCGTTAACCATTCCTAAAGCCCGCAACCGTTAACCTTGATCACCAAAGAAGAATTGGGGTGGTTGCATGGTGACCCGGGCCTATACCGTGGCGTTCGAAGGGGTAACAGCCCGACGGGTCGAGGTGCAATGCGCCGTGACGCCGGGCCTGCCTGCCTTTGCCATCGTCGGCCTGCCCGACAAGGCTGTGTCAGAAGCGCGCGACCGTGTACGCACCGCGCTTGGATCGCTGGCCATCGCGCTGCCGTCAAAACGTATCACCATAAACCTATCGCCCGCCGACATGCCCAAGGAGGGCAGTCACTTCGATCTGCCGATCGCGCTGGCGCTACTGGCGGCTTTGGAAATCATACCGAGTGACGCTGTGGAAGGCACCACCGCCTTGGGCGAGCTGTCATTGGACGGGTCGCTGATCCCCGTCATCGGCGCGCTGCCCGCGGCCATGGCCGCCGCCGCCGAGGACCGGATTTTGCTGTGCCCCAAGGCATCAGGTGCCGAAGCGGCCTGGGTCGGGGCCTGTCAGGTCATTGCCGCGGCGGGCCTTGCCGATGTGGTGCGCCATTATACCGGTCAGTCCCCCCTGACCCCGGCCCAGCCTGGTGAGGTTGTGCCGGATCAGTCAGGTCGCTGCCTGCGCGATGTAAAGGGTCAGGAACGGGCCAAACGCGCGCTGGAAATCTCTGCTGCGGGACGCCATCACCTGTTGATGACCGGCCCGCCCGGATCAGGCAAATCGATGCTGGCGGCGCGTATTCCCGGCATCCTGCCTCCGCTGACGGCGGTCGAGGCGTTGGAAACGTCAATGATCCATTCTCTCGCCGGGCTGCTGGACGAAGGCGGAATTTCCCGGGTGCGGCCGTTTCGCGAACCGCATCACACCGCGTCGATGGCCGCCATCGTCGGCGGTGGGCGCAGCGCAAAACCGGGCGAGATTTCGCTGGCCCATAACGGCGTTTTGTTCATGGATGAATTTCCCGAATTTCCCCGCACAGTGCTGGAAACCCTGCGCCAGCCGATAGAAACTGGCGAAGTAATGGTGTCGCGTGCCAATGCACATGTGCAATATCCCTGCCGCTTTATGCTGGTCGCCGCCGCCAACCCGTGCAAATGCGGCTATCTGACCGACCCGGCCCGCGCCTGCAATCGCGCCCCCAATTGCGGCGAAGATTACATGGGCCGGATCAGCGGCCCGCTGCTGGACCGGTTCGATTTGCGGATCGAGGTGCCGCCGGTGGCCTATACCGATCTCGACCTGCCAGCTTCGGGCGACACTTCGGTGCAAGTCGCTGAACGCGTCGCCGAAACCCGGCAGGTTCAGGCCGACAGGTTCCGCGACGTTGAGGGCGTGATGCTTAACGCCGAAGCCGAGGGCGAGCTCCTGGAACGGATTGCCGACCCGGATGCCGAGGGCAAAGCGCTACTGGGCAAAGTGGCCGAACGGTTCGGTCTGTCGGCGCGCGGCTATCATCGGGTGCTGCGGGTCGCCCGCACCATCGCCGATCTGGACGGGACAGATAGCGTGCAGCGCAACCACGTCGCCGAGGCGATTTCCTACCGCATCCTGTCATTGCAGGACGCGTGATTCCTCCGGCCCCGCATCTGTCTCAACGGCGCTTGGCCTCGATCGCTTCCCAAATCTTCTGCGCCGTGTTGGTACCGTCGAACCGGTCCAGTTCCTGAATGCCGGTGGGTGAGGTTACGTTGATTTCGGTCAGGTAGTCGCCAATCACGTCGATCCCGACGAAAACCTGCCCTTTTTCACGCAGCAGCGGTCCGATCCGGGCGCAGATTTCCAGATCGCGTTCGGTCAGGCCGATCTTTTCGGGCCGTCCGCCGACATGCATGTTCGAACGTGTTTCGCCCGCCGCCGGGACCCGGTTGATCGCGCCTACCGGGTCGCCATCGACAAGGATCACCCGCTTGTCGCCATTGCTGACATCGGGCAGGAATTTCTGCGCGATCAAAGGCTCGCGGCTGAACCCGGTGAACAGTTCGTGCAGTGAGGCAAGATTGCGATCGCTTTCGGTCAGCCGGAACACCCCGGCACCGCCATTGCCGTAAAGCGGTTTCAGGATGATATCGCCATGCTTTTCCTTGAACGCCCGTATGGTGGCCAGATCGCGGGCGATCGTGGTCGGCGGGGTCAGGCCAGGGAAATCCAGAACCAGCAGCTTTTCAGGGTAATTTCGCACCCAGAACGGGTCGTTGACCACCAACGTGCCCGGGTGCACCCGTTGCAGCAAATGGGTGGTTGTGATGTAAAACATATCGAACGGCGGATCCTGGCGCAGCCAAACCACGTCGAAATCGTCCAGATCGACTTCTTGTTCGTTGCCCAGACTGTAGTGATCGCCTTCGACACGGCGCACCGTTAACGGCCAGCCGCGCGCGATGACCCGGCCTTCCTGATAGGACAGGCAGTCCGGGGTATAATAAAACAGCTCATGTCCGCGCGCCTGCGCTTCTTCCGCGATCCGGAACGTACTGTCTGCATTGATGTCGATAGGCCCGATCGGGTCCATCTGAAAAGCGATCTTCATCGTCATCCCTCGCTCAGTGTCGCCAAATACATGGCGCAACCACCGGCCAGAGGCAAATCAGAAATGCCCGAAAGCGTTTTCAATAATCCTGATCGCCCCTTGGGTATTGACCAATGCGACGTCAAAACGAAGATCCGTCATCAGCGAACGGTCATGCTGCGCAAGGTAATCCTCGGCGGCAGAACAAAGCCGCGCAATCTGTGCCCGGCCCAACCGTTCGGCGGCGCGGTCGAAAGAGCGGCTTTTCTTCACTTCTACAAAAACGAAACCGTCCCCGTCCGCAAAGATCAGATCGACTTCACCACAGGAACCGCGCCAACGGGTATGGGCCAGGATGTAGCCGCGCGTCTGATACTCTGCCGCAACCTGTTCTTCGGCAGCCAGGCCTGACAGATAGGCCACCTTGCCGCGCAAGACATGTTTGGCCTCTGGTTTGGTTTGGCCGGTTTCACCCTGTACCGCCACTGAAATTATCCCTTTGTCAGGCGCGGTCCAGTTTCAGCGCCAATTGGTAAATTCTGCGCCGCGCGATCCCTGTTTCCGCCGCCAGTTGATCCGAGGCATCGCGTACAGTCATCCGCGTCAGAAGTTCAGACAATTTCAGCTCTAGATCGGAATCCCCAATATTCGGTAAATGTCCGCGATCCACCAGCACCACGACTTCGCCTTTGAGGCTTCGCTCTTTACAGATATCAGCCAGCTCGCTCAGTGGTGCGCGGATGATTTCTTCGAATTTCTTGGTCAGTTCGCGGCACACCGCAGCCTCACGCTCGGGGCCCAGAACTTCGGCCGCGTCAGCAAGCATTGCGGCAACGCGCTTGGGCGATTCGTAAAATGCCAGCGTGCCTGGCACGTCTTTCACCGCAGCCAAAGCGGTTTTCCGCTGACCTTTGGCATTGGGCAGGAAGCCTGCGAAAAAGAAACGGTCTGTCGGCAGACCCGCCAGTGTCAGCGCCGTAATGACAGCCGAAGCGCCCGGCGCACTGGTTACGTTATGCCCGCCGGCCCGCGCCGCGCGGGCCAGATCGAACCCCGGGTCGGCGACCATCGGCGTGCCCGCCTCGGATGCATAGGCCATCGACTTGCCTTCGCCCAGCAACGCCAACAGTCGCGGCCGCATCTGCGCACCGTTATGGTCGTGATAGGACAATAGCGGCCTGTCACCCAAGGTGATCCCGTGAATTTCCATCAGTTTGCGCAGGCTGCGGGTATCTTCGGCTACCAGAACATCCGCCGATGCCAGAATATCAAGCGCCCGCAGCGTGATGTCGCGGGCAGTGCCGATTGGCGTGGCGATCAGGTATAACCCCGGCGCCAGCTTTGTCTGTTGCAGATTCACCACTGGACCCGAACCTCACTGTCTTTATTATGCTATATCGAAGACCCAAGCTGTGTTTTTGCCGGTCACGAAGGAGCCGTTTCATCCATGTTCGCCGTTTTCAAAGCCGCCCGCAAGGCAATCGCACCGCTTGCCGCATCGCTGTCCCTGTTCGCCGTCACTGCCTGTCAGCCGGTCGCAATCGGCGACGGCCCTTCGATCAACACCAATGCCCCGGTCCCGGTCGCGTTGCTGGTACCCCATGGCAGCCCCAATGCCGGTGACGACCTGTTGGCGCAAAGCCTTGAAAATGCCGCCCGGCTGGCGATTTCGGATTTGGAGGGCGTGAATATCGAACTGCGCGTCTATGCGACCGCAGGCGATCCCGTTCAGGCCCGGGGGCAAGCGCTCGCAGCGGTGCAAGACGGTGCCAAGATCATCCTCGGCCCGGTTTACGGCGAATCCGCCAATGCCGCAGCGGTGGCTGTCGCTTCGCGCGGCGTCAACGTTTTGTCGTTTTCCAACAACACCACGATTGCTGGCGGTAACCTGTTCATTCTGGGGCCGACCTTCCAGAACACGGCCGACCGGCTGGTGAGCTTTGCCTCTGCTCAGGGCAAAGGCCGCATCGTGGTAGCACATGACAACAGCGTCGCCGGGCAACTCGGCCGCAACGCGGTTCAGTCCGCCGCCGCACGTTCCGGTGCCGAAATGGTCGGGGCTGTCGCTTATGAAAAATCGCAACAAGGCGTGATCAGGGCCATTCCGGCGATCCGTTCCGAAGTCCAGAAAGGTGCAGACGCGGTGTTCATGACCGCGCTGACAGAAGGTGCGCTGCCTCTGTTGACCCAGCTTCTCGACGAATCCGGTGTCGATCCCGAAACCACGCAGTATATCGGCCTGACCCGCTGGGATATCCCGCCGCAGACGCTGGAATTGCCGGGCGTTCAGGGCGGTTGGTTCGCGATGCCCGATCCGCCGATGACGCAACGGTTTTCCAGCCGTTACACCACCGCATTCGGCACCGCACCGCATCCGATCGGTGGATTGTCCTATGATGGGATCGCCGCGATCGGTGCCTTGGTTCAAGCGGGCAACAGCGACGCGCTGACCGCTGCGGCGCTGACCCAGGGGGCTGGTTTTCAGGGGGTGAACGGCATTTTCAGGCTGCTTGAAGACGGCACCAACGAACGCGGCCTGGCGGTCGCTCAAATTCAGAACAAGCAAGTTGTCGTGATCGATCCTGCGCCACGCAGCTTTGCCGGTTCCGGTTTCTAACCAACAGAAGACCCACATATGCTTGACCTCCCCCCAGCGCCGGACAGACTGATCTGTCCGGCTGATTCCATCTTCGATGCCGAAACCATCCGGCAGCGAATCGACGCAGCCACCGGTTCGGCGCAGAACGAAGCGGCGATCCGTGCCGCCGTGGTGCCGATCCTGATGGACGCGCGCATGGTCGGTATGGCGAAAATCGCGGAGGCATTCGCTGCCGATCCGTTTGCCGCCCGTCCGACCACGCGGGCCTATACCTGGCTAACCGATTGCATCGTCATCGTCGCGATGGACGTCGCGACCCGGCTGATGCATCCAAGCCCGCAAAACAACCGCGACGACCGCCTGAGCCTTGTCGCCGTCGGCGGATACGGACGCGGCGAAATGGCCCCCTATTCAGATGTGGACCTGCTGTTTCTGACCCCCGCCCGGATTACCGAATGGGCCGAGAAGGTGATCGAAAGCATGCTGTATATCCTGTGGGATTTGCGGCTGAAAGTCGGCCACGCATCACGCACCGTGCGCGATTGCCTAAAGCTCGGCAAGGAAGATTTCACCATCCGCACCGCGCTTTTGGAACATCGGTTTTTGGCTGGCGACGAAGCGCTGGCCAGGGAATTGGCCGACCGGTTGTCATCGGAATTGTTCCGCAACACCGCGCCGGAATTCATCGAAGCCAAGCTGACCGAACGCGACCAGCGCCACAAACGACAGGGCGGCCAACGATACGTGGTCGAACCTAACGTAAAGGAAGGCAAAGGCGGGCTGCGCGATCTGCAATCGCTGTTCTGGATCGCCAAATACCTGCACGGCGTACAAAAGGTCGAAGACCTGGTGAAGCTCGACGTCTTCACCGAAGAGGAGTACGAGACCTTCATGACCGCCGAGGATTTCCTCTGGGCGGTACGCTGCCATCTGCACCTTCTGACGAACCGCGCCTCGGACCAGTTGACCTTCGATTTGCAGGTCGAGGTGGCTGAACGCATGGGATACAAGGACAAGGGCGGACGCCGCGCGGTCGAACATTTCATGCAGGACTATTTCCGCCATGCCACTGCCACCGGCGATCTGACCCGTATTTTCCTGACCAAGCTGGAAGCGATGCATGTCAAAAGCGAGCCGCTTCTGGAAAGGATTTTCCGACGCACACCGAAGGTCAAAAAGGGCTACAGAGTGGTGCATGGTCGGCTGGCGGTCGAGGACGAAACGGCCTTCCTCGCCGACAAGATGAACCTTCTCAGGGTGTTCGAGGAAGCCCTGCGCACCGGTATGCTGATCCATCCCGACGCGATGCGTCTGGTGGTGGCGAACTTGGACCTGATCGACGACGACATGCGCAACGACAAGGAAGCGCGCCGCATCTTCCTTGACCTGATGCTGAAACACGGCAACCCGGAACGGGCGCTGCGGCGGATGAACGAATTGGGTGTGCTGGCCGCCTTCATCCCCGAATTCGAACCGATCGTGGCGATGATGCAGTTCAATATGTACCATCATTATACGGTGGACGAACACACGATCCAATGCATCCGCAACCTCAGCGAAATCGAACATGGCGAATTGGTGGAACCGTTACCGCTGGTCAGCCGTATCCTGAAGGAAGGCGTCAATCGCAAGGTGATCTATGTCGCGCTTCTGCTGCACGATATCGGCAAGGGCCGGGACGAGGATCATTCGGTTTTGGGCGCCAAGATCGCCCGCAAGGTTGCACCGCGTCTGGGCCTGAACAAATCCGATTCAGAAACGGTGGAATGGCTGGTGCGCTACCACCTGCTGATGTCGGACATGGCGCAGAAACGCGACATTTCGGACCCCCGCACATTGCGTGACTTTGCCAAGGCGGTGAAAACGCGCAAGCGGCTGGATTTGCTGACCGTGTTGACTGTTTGCGATATTCGCGGCGTCGGCCCCGGAACATGGAACAACTGGAAAGCCGTTCTGCTGCGCCAATTGCACCGTGATACCGCAGATGCGCTGGAGCATGGCCTGGAAGACCTCAACCGCAAAAACCGTGGTGTGGAGGCGCGCAAACAGTTGCGCGAGGCGCTGGATGGCTGGGACCCGGCGGCGTTACGGCGCGAAACCGGGCGGCATTACCCGCCCTATTGGCATGGGTTGGATACCAATACCCATGTCATCATCGCCAACCTGTTGCGCGATATTCCAGATGACGAAGTGCGGATTGACCTGCACCTGGACGATAACCGTGACGCCACCCGCGCCTGTTTCGTCATGATCGACCATCCCGGCATCTTTTCGCGGCTGGCCGGTGCGCTCGCGCTGGTCGGGGCCAATGTGGTCGATGCCCGCACTTACACCTCGAAGGACGGCTATGCCACTGCCGTGTTCTGGGTTCAGGATGCCGATGGTCACCCCTATGAGGAGGCCCGGCTGCCACGGTTGCGGCAGATGATCCACAAAACACTGCTGGGCGAAATAAAGACATCCGAGGCGATGCGGTCGCGCGACAAGATCAAGAAACGTGAACGCGCCTTCCGGGTTCCGACGTCGATCACCTTCGACAATGAAGGATCGGATATCTACACCATCATCGAAGTCGACACCCGCGACCGCCCCGGATTGTTGTTCGACCTGACCCGGACGCTGGCGGCCAACAACGTCTATATCGCCAGCGCCGTGATCGCGACTTACGGCGAACAGGTGGTCGACAGCTTCTACGTCAAGGATATGTTCGGGTTGAAATTCCATTCCGAACAGCGTCAGAAAACGCTGGTGAAGAAATTGCGCGATGCCATCGAAAAAGGCGCTGAAAGGGCCATATCGTGAAGCCGATCCGCTTGGTTTCCGGCTTCCTGACCGTCGGCATGTGGACCATGGCCAGCCGGATTCTGGGCTTCGTCCGCGACGCAATCATCCTGAACTATCTTGGCACCGGCCCAGCCTATGAAGCTTATGTCGTCGCTTTCCGCCTGCCCAATATGTTCCGCCGCTTCTTTGCCGAAGGGGCGTTCAACATGGCCTTCATCCCGCAATATTCCAAGCGGCTTGCAGGCGAAGGGGAAGATCAAGCAGACGAATTTGCCAGTCAGGCCTTTGCCGGCCTGGCATCGGTGCTGATCCTTTTGACCCTGCTGGCACAGCTTGTGATGCCTTGGCTGATCTACGGGTTGGCGTCGGGCTTTGCCGGGCAGGATCAATACGATCTGTCCGTGGTCTTTGGCAGAATCGCCTTCCCCTATATTCTGTTTATTTCGCTTGCGGCGCTGCTATCAGGCGTATTGAACGCCCATGGCCGGTTTGCCGCTGCCGCCGCCGCTCCGGTCTTGCTGAATATGCTGGTGATCAGCTCTATGGTCTTTGCCGTGCTTGGCGGGTTTGACATCGCCTATGCCTTGATTTGGACCATCCCTGTTGCCGGGGTGGCGCAAATGATCTTGGTCTGGATCGCAGCCCGGCGCGCCGGATTTCAATTAACTTGGATGCGGCCACGCTGGACCCCGGAAATGCGCCGTTTGGTGCGGGTTGCAATCCCTGCCGCACTGGCCGGTGGCGTGGTACAGGTCAACCTGTTGGTGGGGCAGCAAGTGGCCAGCTATTTCGACCGCGCGGTGGGGTGGCTCTATGCTGCGGACCGGCTGTACCAGTTGCCGCTCGGTGTCGTTGGCATCGCAATTGGAATTGTCCTGTTGCCCGATCTGTCGCGTCGCCTGAAAGACAGCGACGATGCCGGGTCGCGCGATGCGCTAAGCCGCGCGGCGGAAATATCTCTGGCACTCACCATCCCCGCTGCCGTGGCTCTGGTGGTGATTCCGCTACCTCTGGTTTCGGTCCTGTTCGAACGCGGTGCGACCCGCGCCGATGACAGCGCCGCCATCGCTGTTGCGGTGGCGATTTACGGACTCGGCCTGCCTGCTTTCGTGATGCAAAAAGTCTTGCAACCGCTTTTCTTTGCCCGCGAAGACACCCGCACACCCTTTTATTATGCGCTGGTGGCGATGGTGGTAAATGCCGCAATCGCCATCGGTTTGGCGTTTGTCATCGGCTGGCTGGCTTCGGCGATAGCGACCACTTTAGCCGGTTGGGTGATGGTGGGCCTTTTAACAATAGGCGGGCGCCGCTTTGGTGATGTGGCACGGTTCGACACCCGCTTTCGCACCCGTATCTGGCGCATTATCGCCGCCGCGCTGGCGATGGGAGCGATTTTGTGGGGCGGCATGGTCCTGCTGACCCCATTCCTTGGCATGGCCGGCATTCGCTACGGCGCGCTCGCTGCGCTCGTGTTCCTGGGCATCGTCAGCTACTTCGTGATCGGTCAGGTAATCGGAGCGTTCCGTCTGTCCGAATTCAAAAGCGCGATGCGGCGAGGCGGCTAGGAATTGACGGATCCTCAGCGGTGCCGCATCCGGTCGCGCATCCGGCGCAACCCGCCGGGGCTGACAAATACTGACAGGACAAAGCCCGATACAAAGCCGCTCAAATCAGCGATCCAATCGGGCTGAGACCCGAAAAGCAGACCAAAGACCAACTGGATTCCCATCAAGAGTCCGATCAGCGAAAAGGCCCTTGTTTGCCGTTCGCCCAATTGACCAAGCCGCAGCCACAACAGATAGGTGAACGCTCCGATCAACGCATAGGCCCCGGGAAACGCCCCAATCAGCGGGATCGGTGTCTCTACCAGCAGGCCATAGGCCAGAGCGCCGATGACGGTACCGGAGACAAAGACCATCAGAACCGCAACTTGGCTGAACACTTCACCCACCATCTTGCCCAGCGCTAAAACCATTACCCCCGCGAACAGCGCCTGGGTAAAACTGACATGAATAAAGGCATAGGACAGGAACCTGATCACATGTTCCAACGGCCAGCGCCCATTCGACAGCATCCATCCGAAGATGTCCGAAGAGAAGGCGTAGCGCTGCACCGCTTCCAACCGCCATCCCACCGCGCCGGGTCCAAAAAAGCCACTGCGTGCGCCAAGCTGGAACACCACCTCGATTCCGATAATCAACACGGCCAATGCGGCCACCACCGGCGGCAAAGGGTTTAAGGGGCTGTTATTGTGACTGCTCATCGGGCTCTCCTTGACGGGGCATTGGGCCATGGGTAAGCCAGCCGCACAGATAAATCCAGACGGAGATATACCATGTCGGATGCGGTCCAAACGCAATCCACCCCGAATGCCGGGTTCACCCCCCGGGTTTTTTCGGGCATCCAGCCCACAGGCAACCTGCACTTGGGCAACTATCTCGGCGCGCTCAAGCGCTTTGCCGACGCCCAGAACAAAGGCATCGAATCGATTTATTGTATGGTCGACATGCATGCGATCACCGTCTGGCAGGACCCTGTCGATCTGGCCCGCGCCACGCGCGAACTGTGTGCCGGTTTTATCGCCTCCGGTCTCGATCCGGAAAAATCGATTCTGTTTAATCAAAGCCAGGTGCCGGAGCACGCCCAGATGGCCTGGATATTCAACTGCGTCGCCCGGATGGGCTGGATGCAGCGGATGACCCAGTTCAAGGACAAGGCAGGCAAGAACGCACAGAACGCCTCGCTGGGCCTGTTCGCCTATCCCGCGCTAATGGCCGCCGACATCCTGGTCTATCACGCCACCCATGTGCCGGTGGGAGAGGACCAGAAACAGCACTTGGAACTGACCCGTGACATCGCGATGAAATTCAACCACGATTACGGCGTCGATTTCTTCCCAATCACCGAACCGGTTATCGAGGGCGCGGCGACCCGGGTGATGTCTTTCCGTGACGGCACCAAAAAGATGTCGAAATCCGACCCTTCGGACATGAGCCGGATCAACCTCACCGACGACGCCGACGCCATCGCCAAAAAGATCCGCAAGGCCAAGACCGACCCCGACCCGCTGCCCGACACGGTAGAAGGGCTGGAAGGTCGCCCCGAGGCCAGCAACTTGGTCAATATTTACGCAGCCTTGGCCGACCTGACACCCGAACAAGTGATCGCGGAACACGCAGGTCAGCAGTTTGGATCCTTCAAACCGTCGCTTGCAGATCTTGCCGTAGCCAAGCTCGCGCCGATCTCGGCCGAGATGTCGCGGCTGATGCAGGATCAGGCTGAAATCGACCGCATACTGGGCCGCGGATCCGAACGCGCCCGGGATATCGCGGCGCCAATCCTGAACAAAGCCTACGACATCGTCGGGATGATCCGGTCCTGACCTCGTCAGGGGGAAGGCGCTTGGCCTTCTTCTTGGTTAAAATACTTTCAGGGGTGAATTGGCCAGAGGCCAAGAGGGGGCGGAAAGCCCCCTCACTCTGTCCACGGGCCGGACCAATCAGATCAGCCGAACCTGGGTTCCGACCTTCGCCATACCAAACAATTCGGCGATCATTTCATTATAAAGCCCGATGCAGCCATCCGAAGACCGCCGCCCGATTTTGCGTGTGTCATGCGTGCCGTGAATCCGGTAAAATTGCCAACTGAGGTAAAGCGCGTGTGTCCCCAGCGGATTTCCGGGCCCGGCTGGGATCATTCGCGGCAGGCTCGGATCGCGTTCCCGCATTGATGGGGTCGGTGTCCAGGTCGGTCCTTCGACCTTGCGAATGACTTCGGTGTACCCAAGGCGGGTCAGGTCCTCGCTCAGAGGAACCGAAGTCGGGTAAATACGATAGATCGTTTCGTCGGCATTCCAGAAATGCAACGCTCTGGACGCCGTGTCGGCCACGATCACGCCGACGCCCAACGACTCAAAATGATCCCGCCAAGCGATGTCGCGGAAACCGGAAATGTTGTGCCGCACGCCATCCAACGCGAGCGCCGGACTGGCCATAGCCGCCAGCGCTGTCGTGACGACGCTTCGGCGCGAAAAAACCTTGTTCATGTGATTGTCCTGTTCACTTCTTTTGGGTGCAAATTCCATGTGCACGGTCATATTCGCAAATCACGATATGGTGTGATGCGGGATGAAAACAGCAGTGCTGCATCCCCGTGACACAAGTCCGTTTCTCTACGGTATGGACCTTCCACGCGCGCGCTTCTAACCTGCCCGCAAAGGAGAATTCCATGGCACTGAGCAACACGATCCGCACCTATTTCAAAGACACTTGGCATCAGGGGGATTACCCGGTGATGAATGCCGCCGATCACGGCGCGTGGTTGGGCAGTACTGTGTTCGACGGGGCACGCTTCGTCGACGGGCTAACGCCCGATCTCGATGCCCATTGCGCCCGTGTGAACAGGTCCGCCAAGGCACTGATGATCGAACCGACCATCACCGACGAAAATATGGTGGAACTCGTCCACGAGGGCCTGCGCGGCTTCGATAAGGGAACTGCCGTCTATATCCGCCCGATGTATTGGGCAATCAACGGCGACAGCACCGGCATCATGCCTGAACCCGGCGAAACCGGTTTCGCGATTTCGCTGGAAGCGGTACCGATGGCCCCCGCTGATGCCTCCACCACGCTGACCCGCACAAGGTTCCGTCGCCCGGTACTGGAAAACGCAGTCTGCAATGCCAAGGCAGGCTGCCTGTACCCCAACAATGCCCGGATGATCGCCGAGGCGAAATCGAAAGGCTTCGGCAACGCTTTGGTCGCCGATGCGATGGGCAATGTCGCCGAAAGCGCCACCGCGAACGTGTTCATGGTGCGCGACGGCGAAGTGTTCACCCCAATCGCCAACGGTACCTTCCTGTCCGGAATTACCCGTGCGCGCCATATCAAGAACCTGCGTGAAGACGGGTTCACCGTGCATGAGACAGTGCTGACCTTCGACGACTTCGACCGGGCTGACGAAGTGTTCCTGTCGGGCAATATGAACAAGGTCACCCCGGTCACAGCTTTTGATGACAAGACATACGAGGTCGGCCCGATCACCAAACGCGCCCGTGAACTGTACTGGGACTGGGCGCATTCGGACAGCTGACAAGTGGCCTCCGCAGAGGCAATCAAAGTCTGGGCAAGGACTTCACCGCCTAAAGATCAGCCAGTAACCCCTGCGCGGCCGCTTCTATCAGGTCCAGAACGCCATCGAAATCACGGGTATAGTAGGGGTCTGGCACATCTCTGATGCCTGCCAGACCGGCGTAATCTGCGAACAGTCGTACCGGCGTTTCGCTACCTTCGGGCCGCAAGCTTTCGATGTTCGCCAGATTTTCCCGGTCCATCGCCAGGATCAGGTCGAATCGGTCGAAATCCGTAATCGTTAATTGCCGTGCGCGCAGACCCGACAAATCAATCTGACGCTGCAAAGCCGCCTGCCGCATCGGACCATAAGGTGTTTCGCCGACATGCCAGTCCGACGTTCCTGCGCTGTCGATCTGCAATTCGGGCGACAATTTGCGCATCACCCCCTCTGCGGCGGGCGATCGGCAGATATTTCCAAGACAAACGAATAGGATATGACTGGTCATAAGGAGTCCTCTACGACACAAGATTTACAGCACGGGGGAGAGATGAAAAAGATCGTTATTCTAACGGGGGCGGGCATTTCTGCTGAAAGCGGTCTTGGTACATTCCGAGACGAAGGCGGGTTGTGGTCGCAGCACCGGATCGAAGACGTGGCGACCCCCGAAGGGTTTACGCGCAATCCACTACTGGTGCATGAGTTTTACAACGCACGGCGCTTGCAGGCCACCCGCGCCCTGCCCAATTCCGCCCACACCGCTCTGGCTCGGCTTGAGGCAGAGCATCCCGCCAACGTGGTAATCATCACGCAAAATGTTGACAATCTGCACGAAACGGCCGGGTCTCGAACTGTGCTGCATATGCATGGTCGACTGGCCGGGGCGCTTTGTGCCAAATGTGGTCATCGCTGGGACGCCCCGGACGCCATGCAGCCCGATGATCCCTGCCCGTCCTGCACCACCCCGGCAATTCGGCCCGACATCGTCTGGTTTGGGGAAATCCCATATCACATGGACGAAATCTGGGACCATCTGCGCGACGCCGATCTGTTCGCTGCCATCGGTACGTCGGGCGAAGTCTATCCGGCCGCTGCCTTTGTTCAGGACGCCGACCGCAATGGTGCGCATACGGTGGAGTTGAATTTGGAACCCTCTTCGGTCGTGTCCGACTTTTCCGAAACGCATTTTGGAAAAGCGACCGAAATCGTGCCGCAATGGGTGGAGAACCTGTTGAAGGGCTAAATCGCAAACAGCCGAGCACGAGGCCCGGCTGTTTCTTTTTCAAGGCCGGGCCCTGCGGTCCGGCTGAACGCTCAGTTCGACGGCTGACCCATCTTCATGTTGCCGTGATTCATCTTGCCGTTCCCCATATTGCCAGCCATCGGCTTGCGGTTCAGGTCGACCGGCACTTCGACGACGACATCCCCCGCCTTTTCAAAGCTCAGGGTCACGGTGACGATATCGTCCTGTTCGAACGGGGCTTTCAGTCCCAGAAACATCACGTGCTTGCCGCCGCGCTGCATGGCAATCGTACCGTCTTTGGGCAAATCGAAACCTTCTTCCACATGCACCATCCGCATAACACCATCGGCGTTTTCCATATGGGTATGCAGTTCAACCCGCTCGGCCGCGTCCGAACTGGCCGAAATCAGGTGATCATCCTGACCGGTGTGGTTTTCGATCATCATGAAGGCTGCGCCCGAATTCGACATCATCGACGATGCGCGGGCATAGGGGTCTTTGACCATGATGCCCTCGGCAAAGGCGGGAACGGCGAAAACAGTGGCCGCGACAGCGGCAAGAATAGTGGATTTGAACGACATGAATCGCTCCTTTTTTCTGACAGAGTGTTGAAGGTTTGGTTTTGAGTTGTCAGAAAATTGCGGGCGGCCCGCGCGCGGTAGCAGGCACGATATCGTTCGTAACCGCCACTGTGCCCGCCTCGATTCGCAGCGCAACAGCCTGCCCTAAGGGACGCAACACTTGAACAGGCGGTGAATCATACAACGCGAAAAGCGACAGGGCGTAGTCCGGGCAGATATGCGGTTTGCCCACCGGCTGGCCATCGTCGTCGACCAGAACCGATACCGGACCGTATCCGGTACACAGAACAATTTCACCCGCAGCATTGGGCATACCACGCGCCACGGCCATCGACTGACCGGTTAGGGTCAACAGAGCGGCCAGCACCAGGGCAAGATATGAGCGCAATACGGGTTTCATCAAAGCCAGATATATTGCGCGGAACGAGAATGTGAAAGCGACAAAAGGAAACAGCCCCGCCGGATTCGGCAGGGCTGCACTAATTCAATCTGTCAGAAGGACTTAGGCCGTAGCTTGCGCCTTGGCGATGTCTTTCTTGATCTTCAGCGCGTTGGCCGACAGTTCGGTGTCCTTGGCTTTGGCCAAAAACGCGTCCAGCCCGCCACGGTGATCAACTGTGCGCAATGCAGCAGCAGTGATGCGCATCTTGAAACCCCGTCCCAGGGTTTCGGATTGCAGCGTCACATCGTTCAGGTTGGGCAGGAAACGACGCTTATTTTTGTTGTTGGCGTGGCTGACATTGTTGCCAGACATCGGGCCAATACCGGTCAGTTCGCAGCGGCGCGACATGTGTCTATCCTCGTCTCATCAGCGGAGCGCTTCCGGCCCCTACAACATAAATGGACGCCGCCGCAGGCAGCGCCCTGAATTCCGTTTTGCGTCAGTAGGCGGAATCGGCAGGCGCGTCAAGACCCAAGGCCTGCGGATTACCCGTTTCAGCCTCTTCTCCCAGAAACCCGCCCGATTGTCGCGCCCAAAGCCCAGCAAAGACCCCGCCTTGGGACAGCAATTCATCATGGCTGCCGCCTTCGATGACGCGCCCCTGATCCATCACGGTCAACCAGTCCATCTGGGCGATGGTCGACAGCCGGTGGGCAATCGCAATCACCAAAGGTAGAAATTGCGGGAAATTCTGGGGCGGAGATACAGGGCTGCTTGTCGGCAACCAGACACACGAAATCCATTCCCTTGTCAAAAGGTGGTCGGGATCCCGGAATACATCATGCGCCCTATGCCAATTCGCTGCGGCGGCGATTGCGTACCAGTGCGCGCTTGTTACTCCGAGGATATATGAAGGTCCTGCAACAATTGCGCGGCGGCCTTTGATGGCGTGGTCTGACCTTGGGCAACCCGCTGCCCGATCCGGTCCAGCGCGGCGCGGGCCTGACCGGTACGCAGCTGCGCCAGCAACGCCTGCCTGACCTCTTCTTCGAACCAGTACCGCGCCTGCTCGGCCCGGCGATCAGCAAAATGTCCGGTTTCGCGGCGCCAATCGACCAGCGTATTCATTTCTTCCCAAGCCTTGGACAATCCATCCTGTTCCAGTGCCGAGACGGTCATAGCCTTGGGGAAACCTTCGGGATCATAGGGCCGTTTACGCAGCAGGCGCAGGGCCCCGGCGTAGTCAGCACAGGTCCGCATCGCGGTGGGTTTCAGATCGCCATCGGCCTTGTTCACCAGTATGATATCGGCCATTTCCATAATGCCGCGTTTGACCCCCTGCAATTCGTCGCCGCCCGCCGGGGCCAGCAGCAGAATGAACAAATCGGACATTTCGGCCACCACGGTTTCGGATTGGCCGACACCCACGGTTTCGATCAGGATCACGTCGAACCCGGCCGCTTCGCACAGGGCCACCGCTTCGCGCGACCGTCGCGCCACACCGCCCAGATGGGTTCCGCTGGGCGATGGACGAATGAACGCATTGGGATCGCGGCTCAGCTGTTCCATCCGCGTCTTGTCACCAAGGATCGACCCGCCGGAACGGGCCGAACTGGGATCGACCGCCAGAACCGCCACCCGCAATCCCTGCCCGGTCAGCATCATGCCGAAGCTTTCGATGAACGTTGATTTGCCCACCCCCGGGGTCCCCGACAACCCGATGCGAACGGCCTGCGCATCGGTTTTACGGCTCAGCGCCTCGATCAGTTCGGCCGCCTGTTCCCGGTGGTCGGCCCGGCTGCTTTCCACCAAAGTGATGGCGCGGGCCAGGGCGCGGCGGTCGCCGGTCACGATCTTGTCACTGAGCTTTGCGATATCCATTGCATCATCCCGTTGATCCGGGGACTTTCTTGCCTTGCCCGGGTCCCCCTTGTCCAGCCGATAGCCGAAAAAGAAGCCGGGTTTACCGGCCTTATCGGCACAGCGATGCGTCGCCCCTATACCGGCGCATCCCTTTACCCCACCCCGCACATCCCCGATAAGCAGGCTATGACGACCCTGCCCATCCATTCCGCCCTGCCCGAATTGTTGGCTGCCCTGCGCCGTTATTCCCGCGCAGTGCTGCAGGCCCCGCCTGGCGCGGGCAAAACCACGGTTGTGCCGCTGTCGATGCTCGAAGCGGATCTGACCGGAGGCCGCATCCTGATGCTGGAACCTCGGCGGCTGGCCGCCCGTGCTGCCGCTGAACGAATGGCGCAGACGCTTGGCGAACCGGTGGGACAGACCGTCGGCTACCGCATCCGGGGCGAAGCGAAGGTGTCGAAATCCACCAGGATCGAGGTGGTCACCGAAGGTATCCTGACCCGGATGATTCAGTCAGATGCTGAACTCTCCGGCATCGGCGCGGTCATCTTCGACGAATTTCACGAACGGTCGCTCAATGCCGATCTGGGGCTGGCGCTGTGCCTCGAGATCGCCGATGCACTGCGCGACGACCTGATCCTGTTGGCGATGTCTGCCACGCTCGACGCCGATCCCGTGGCGGCCCTGATGGGTGACGTTCCGGTGATCACTTCGCAGGGCCGTGCCTTCCCCGTCGATATCCGCTGGCTCGACCGCCCGCTGCCGCCCAAAACCCGGCTGGAAGAGGCCACCGCCAGCCTTATCCAACAGGCCATCGCGGAAACCGAAGGCGGCGTGTTGGTCTTCCTTCCCGGTGAAGGTGAGATACGGCGCACCGAGGCATTGCTGAAAGGCCGCTTGCCCGCTGATTGCGATATCCGTCCCTTGTTCGGCGCAATGGAGTTCGGCAAGCAGCGCGCCGCGATCGAACCGGCGAAAACCGGGCGCAAGGTGGTGCTGGCAACCTCGATCGCGGAAACGTCGCTCACCATTCAGGATGTGCGCGTGGTGGTGGATGCGGGCCGATCCCGCCGGGCCCGGTTTGACCCGGGATCGGGCATGTCGCGGCTGGTGACAGAAAAAGTCACCAAGGCCGAAGCCACACAGCGCACGGGACGCGCCGGGCGGGTGGCCGACGGGCAATGTTACCGGCTTTGGACCAAGGGCGAAGAAGGCGGGCTGCAACCGTTTCCTCCGGCGGAGATCGAAACCGCCGATCTGGCCGGCCTGGCACTGGAACTGGCGCTATGGGGGGCGTCGCCCTCCGACCTGGCCCTTCTCACCGCCCCCAATCCCGGTGCCTTTGCCGAAGCGCAGGCCCTGTTGCGGATGTTGCAGGCGCTTGATGCGCAGAACCGGATCACCGATCATGGCCGCGCCCTGGCGGCGCTGCCACTGCATCCACGACTTGCTCATATGCTGGCCGTTGCGGGTCCTGACGCTGCTCTGCTGGCCGCCCTGTTGGCCGACCGCGATCCGCTGGCCCGGTCGGCCCCGGTGGATCTGTCGCTACGGCTGATGGCCCTGCGCGACCTGCGCGGCTACAACGACCGCCATCCCTTCCCCGCCAATCGCGGTGCTGTGGAGCGGATCAAATCAGAGGCGAAACGGCTGACCAAGCGGACGAAGCCCGACCGCACAGGAGGGATGAGCGACGCCGAAATGGCTGCCCTCGCCTATCCCGACCGGATCGGATTACGCCGCAAGGGCGACGCCGCGCGCTATATCCTGTCAGGTGGCAAGGGCGCAGTGATGAACGACCACGATCCGCTTGCCGGGGCGCGGCTGATCGTTGCCACCGATCTTGACGGCAATCCGCGCGAGGCCCGTATCCGCCAGGCGATCCAGATATCCGAGGCCGAGCTGCGCGGCCTTTTTACCGATCAGATCGGTTGGACCGATCACTGTGAATGGTCGCGACGCGACCGCCGGGTCATTGCACGCAGGCAGGAAAAGCTGGGTGCGGTGATCCTGGACGACCGTGTTTGGAAAGACGCACCGCCCGAGTACATCGCGCGTGCCATGCTGGACGGGGTGCGCGATCTGGGCCTTGCCCCATCTGACGCCGCAAGACGGTTTGTTGCGCGGGTCATGTTGGTGCGCACCGCCGAAAACGCCCTGCCCGACATGTCCGAACCCGCACTGATGGACAGTCTCGAAGACTGGCTGCTACCGCATCTTTCCGGCGTTAAAACCGCCGAGGGCTGGAAGAGGTTCGATCTTCTCAATCCACTCAGGGCGATGCTGGACTGGAACCAGATGCAGGCGCTCGACCGGGCGGCACCGGCGCATTTCACCACCCCTCTCGGGCGGCAGATCCCGATTGATTATTCCGGTGAAGTTCCCGAAATCAGCCTGCGCCTGCAGGAAATGTTCGGTCAAACCACACATCCGATGGTGGGACATACGCCGCTGAAGGTCACGCTTTTATCCCCCGCCGGACGCCCGGTGCAGACAACGAGAGACATTCCCGGGTTCTGGGCCAGTTCCTATGCGGATGTGCGCAAGGACATGCGCGGGCGATACCCAAAACACCCCTGGCCCGAAGACCCGACACAGGCCGACCCGACGCTCAGGGCAAAACCGCGTATACGTTAAATTTCGTTTCAAAATCTGATATTTTGTACTCAAGTTATCTTTCTGATATACAAGTGTGCCAAGACGTCCCCTAAGGCGTGCACCAATCAAGAACGAGCAGCTGTTCATGCCCAAACGCACAAAGAAAGCTTGGCCCCACTTGGCCAGTCGATTGGCCCTGCGACCACCTGCAAACCAGGTGGCGGCCATTTGTGTGCGCGAAAAATCCGGTAAAAAACAGGTTCTGCTGATCACATCGCGCGGGACTGGTCGCTGGATCGTTCCCAAAGGTTGGCCGATCCGTAACAAATCAAATGCCGACGCGGCCCTGCAGGAAGCCTGGGAAGAAGCAGGCGTCAAATCCGGTAAAGTATCTAAAGCGCCGCTGGGCAGGTTCCATTATGACAAGCTGCACGATGACGGTCATATCACCCCGATCGAAGCAGAAGTATTCTTGGTCGAGGTCGATGAGCTGTGCACCGACTACCCCGAGGCCGATCAACGCACCCGGCAATGGCTCACTCCGGCAGCCGCGGCGCGGCTGGTGGACGAAAAGGAACTGAAGGCGCTGCTGTTGTCTTTGTAACGGTTCTGCGACAGTTTTGTGACAAAATCCTTGCTTTGAGCGCGCGCTGCACCTAGGGCGCACTGAAAGCAGGCTGGAGACCACGATGACTGACCCGAACACTGGCAAGCAATGGAAGACGCTCGACAAAGATCTGGGGCGGATTTCACAGGTCGAATACGCAGCAAACTACGTTTCACGCCCTCTAGTGGCGCCGGGTATCGCGCTCGCCTTCATCATTTTGGCGGGTCTGGTCGCGGCCATGTTCTTTGGTCAGAACTCGGGCACATTGACTGTCGCGGCGGCTGCGGTTTTCGGAGCCTATATGGCGCTGAACATCGGGGCCAATGATGTCGCCAACAATATGGGACCGGCGGTCGGTGCCAACGCCTTGACCATGGGCGGTGCAATCTTCATCGCGGCGTTTTGCGAAAGCGCCGGGGCTTTGCTGGCGGGCGGTGATGTGGTGTCGACCATCGCCAAGGGAATCATCGATCCCGCTGGAATGTCCGAACCCACGGTTTTTATCCTTGTGATGATGGCTGCGCTGATTTCTTCGGCGCTTTGGGTCAACCTGGCAACCTGGGTCGGCGCGCCGGTTTCGACCACCCATTCCGTGGTCGGTGGCGTCATGGGCGCCGGTATCGCTGCTGCGGGGCTAAGTTCGGTCAATTGGGAAACGATGGCAAAGATCGCCGCGAGCTGGGTCATTTCACCCGTTTTGGGCGGGATGATCGCGGCGCTGTTTCTGGCCTTCATCAAGGCCAAAATCATCTACACTGAGGACAAGATCGCGGCTGCGCGTCGCTGGGTGCCGGTTCTGATCGGCATCATGGCGGCGGCCTTTGCCGCGTATTTGTCGCTGAAGGGCCTCAAGCATGTCATCAGGATCGACCTGCCGACCTCGGTCGGTATCGGTGCGGTTATCGGTGTCATTTTGTATCTGGTCTCAAAACCCCTGATCCGACGACAGTCCGAAGGGCTTGAAAACCGCAACAAGTCGCTAAAGGTACTGTTCGGCCTGCCACTGGTTTTGTCCGCAGCACTGTTGTCTTTTGCTCATGGCGCCAATGATGTTGCCAACGCGGTCGGACCTCTGGCGGCAATCGTCCATGTCACCACCATGGGCGATATCGCGGCCAAAGTTGCCATTCCCAGCTGGGTCATGGTGATTGGAGCCTTCGGGATTTCCTTTGGCCTTTTCCTGTTCGGGCCCAAACTGATCCGCATGGTCGGCAGCCAGATCACCAAGCTGAACCCGATGCGCGCCTATTGCGTATCGCTGGCCGCCGCGATCACGGTGATCGTGGCCAGCTGGCTGGGCCTGCCTGTCAGTTCCACCCATATCGCGGTCGGCGGGGTTTTCGGGGTCGGGTTTTTCCGCGAATGGCATACCGAACGCAGGTATCAGTCCAAAAACAAGAAAAAGTCTGCGACCAAGTTTCTGGCACTGGAAGAGCGCCGTCGGCGCAAATTGGTGCGGCGGTCGCATTTCATGACTATCGTTGCTGCTTGGGTCATCACGGTCCCTGCCGCCGCGCTGATGTCGGCGCTGATCTACTATTTGCTGTATTCCGTCGCGGGCTGATTCATCTGCCTTGCCCGCACAACGAAAAACCCCGCAGATACCTGCGGGGTTTTCTTTTTGTCTGATTGCTTGGCGGTTTAACGACGGCGATCGCGGCGCGAAGACATCGGCTGAAACGCCACACCAACATGCGCTTCGCAATAGGGTTTGCCAGCTTGTACAGGCAGACCACAAAACCAGAAATCTTCGGTCGCGGGATCGCCCACCGGCCATTTACAGGTCCGTTCTGTCAGCTCCAGCAGGGTCAGGCGCTTTGCCTTCTTTTCAATCTCGCTCACCTTGGCCAAGGCTTCAGGGCTGATTTCATTGGCCGAAGGCTGCGGCGGCAGCGGCTGACCGGCCGGAATGATCGCTTTGCGCGCGGGCATAGCGACCGGACGCGTGGCCGCAGCAGGCGCGCTTGGCTCGGTGGCCGGCTTCGCCTTGGGCTTCGCTTCGGCCTTGGCCTTGGCGGTGGCTGGCTTGTCCTTGGTTTCGGATTTCGGCGCATCCGTCGCGGCGGTGCCGCTGGACCGGTTCGACAGCCCCAAACGATGCACCTTGCCAATCACCGCATTGCGGGTGACCCCGCCCAGTTCCTTGGCGATCTGACTGGCAGATTGCCCTTCGCCCCACATTTTCTTCAACAGTTCGACGCGCTCATCGGTCCAGGACATGCCGGTTTCCTTACCTAAAAAGCGGCCCCTCTTGCGCGGGCCGCTCTCATATTTCTAGATCAGCCCCTATTTTATCCATCCATGCCTGAGTTACAAGGCATCGAATCGGGTCTGGCGACCTGCCGCTGAAGGAGCAACGAGTATGGAAATGGGCACACGGCGTTTCGGACGCGTTAACTGGCTGGGTCTTTACACGCTATCGGCACGCGAAGTGCAGCGTTTCCTCGCGGTCTGGACCCAGACGCTGGTGGCACCGCTTACCACTGCGGCGCTGTTTATAATGATCTTTTCCGTCGCCATCGGCACGGCCCGCGGCGATGTCATGGGCGTGCCCTTCTCGACCTTCATTGCACCGGGCATCCTGATGATGACAGTGATCCAGAATGCCTTTGCCAATACCTCCTCTTCGATTGTGATCTCCAAGGTGCAGGGCAATATCGTCGACACGCTGATGCCACCGCTGGCGCCGCTCGAACTTGTGATCGGCTATCTGGCCGGCGGTATCGCGCGCGGCGTGATGGTGGCGCTGGCGATCAGCCTCGGGTTGGCGCTGTTTCTCGGCATTGTCCCGCAACACCCGATCTGGGCGCTGACCTTCGTGGTGCTGGGGGCGGCATTGATGGGGGCGATCGGCATGGCCGCAGGCATCTATGCCAACAAATTCGACCAGATGGCGGCGATCACCAATTTCATCGTCACGCCTTTGGCCTTTCTGTCGGGGACTTTCTATTCGGTCAGCGCGCTGCCGCCGGTGATCCGGGAACTGACCCATTTCAACCCGATCTTCTACCTGATCGACGGGGTGCGCTATGGTGTGCTGGGCGTGTCTGACAGCAGTCCGTGGCTGGCGCTGCTGGTGGCGCTTGGGTCAACCATTGCGATCAGCGTCCTGGCCTGGAACATGTTCCGTAGCGGATACCGTCTGAAAAACTGATCGGCCGGCGCAGCGACTGCCCACCCGTGATCCATTCAGCACAATCCCGCACAGAATGCGGTTTTTCTCTTCCGCGAGGGGATTGAACAGGCTATTCGCCTGTCCATGTTCAAAAGCACACATATCGCTCCGATTCGACGCCGACGCCTTCGCGCCTGACGTCCCATTCGCTTTGAACCGCCGCAAATGCGGCAAACCCTTACCTAAAATGTTGACACCCGGCCCCCGCGATGCAACCTCGGGGCCTCCTATGGAACAAGGATTCAAACAATGATCCCGTCTGTCCTGCCGACTTATTCCCGTGCGCCGCTTTCATTCGTGAAGGGCGAAGGCTCCTGGCTGATCGAAGCGGATGGCCGACGTTTTCTGGATCTCGGTGCCGGGATTGCCGTGAATGCCCTCGGCCACGCCCATCCCGCGCTGGTCGCAGCACTGACCGATCAGGCCGGCAAGCTTTGGCATGTGTCGAACCTCTACACCATCCCGCAGCAGCAGGCGCTGGCTGACAAGCTGGTGGATGCGAGCTTTGCCGATACCGTCTTTTTCACCAATTCCGGCACTGAAAGCTGCGAACTGGCGGTCAAGATGGCGCGCAAATACTGGTATGATAAAGACCAACCGGAAAAGACCGACATCATCACCTTCGAGGGTTCGTTCCACGGCCGGTCCTCGGCCGGGATCGCCGCAGCGGGGTCGGAAAAGATGACCAAGGGCTTCGGTCCGATCCTGCCGGGTTTCATTCACCTTCCGTGGGATGACATGGCCGCGCTCGAAGCCGCGATCACCGACACGGTGGGCGCGATCCTGATCGAACCGGTGCAGGGCGAAGGCGGCATCCGGCCACTGCCCGATGCAGATATGAAGGCGCTGCGTACGCTGTGCGACGACAACGACATCCTCTTGATCCTCGATGAAGTGCAATGCGGCATGGGCCGGACAGGCAGGCTTTTCGCTCATGAATGGGCCGGCATCACCCCCGATATCATGATGGTCGCCAAGGGGATCGGCGGCGGCTTCCCGCTGGGTGCCGTGCTGGCCACCGAAGAGGCCGCAAGCGGTATGACCGCAGGCACCCATGGATCGACCTATGGCGGCAACCCGTTGGCCTGCGCGGTCGGCAGCGCGGTCATGGATATCGTCTCGGACGAAGCGTTCCTCGACGGCGTGCGCGCCCGTTCGGGTCATTTCCGGCAAAAACTGGAAGGGCTGGTCGCGGCCCATCCCGATATCTTCGACAGCGTTCGCGGCTCTGGCCTGATGCTGGGCCTGAAATGCAAGCGGACCAATATCGACGTGGTAAAGGCCGGTTATGACAACTTGGTCATCACCGTTCCGGCCGCCGACAACGTGATCCGTCTTTTGCCGCCACTGAACCTTAGCGAAGAGGAAATCGACGAGGCGATCAACCGCCTCGACCGAGCTGCGCAAAGCCTGACATAATCTTCTTCTTTTCCAAAATATCCCGGGGGAGTCGTTGAAAACCGTTCCGATTTTCCACGACGGGGGCAGCGCTCCCTCCCCGTTCCGACGAAAGACAAAACGATGACCCATTTTCTCGATATCAATAGCACCTCCCCCGAAGATCTGCATGCGATGATCGACAACGCCAAAATGATGAAAGCCGCCCGCCAGGGGCGCCCGAAAGGTGCCCCGGATGACGACCAGCCACTGGACGGCCAGATGGTCGCGCTGATCTTCGAAAAACCCTCCACCCGTACCCGGGTCAGCTTCGATGTGGGCGTGCGCCAGATGGGCGGACAGACCATGGTCCTGTCGGGTGCGGATATGCAGTTGGGGCACGGTGAAACCATCGCCGACACCGCCCGCGTGCTGTCGCGCTATGTCGACCTGATCATGATCCGGACCTTCGAGGAACAAACCCTGCTGGAAATGGCCGAATATGCCTCCGTTCCGGTGATCAACGGGCTGACCAACCGTACCCATCCCTGCCAGATCATGGCCGATATCCAGACCTTCGAAGAACATCGCGGGTCGATCAAGGGCAAGAAGGTGGTCTGGTGCGGCGATGGCAACAACGTCTTCGCCAGCTTCGCCCATGCCGCTGGGCAGTTCGGGTTCGACCTGACCTTCACCGGCCCGCCGCCGCTGGACCCTGAAATGGCCTTCGTCGAAGAAGCCCGTGCCAAAGGGGCGGCTGTCGAAATCGTGCGCGATCCCTTCGCCGCGGTGGATGGTGCCGACCTTGTCGTCACCGATACCTGGGTGTCGATGCATGATCCGCAATCGGCCCGCGAACGGCGGCATAACCAGCTGCGGCCGTATCAGGTCAACGAAGACCTGATGCGCCACGCCAAGCCGGATGCCCTGTTCATGCACTGCCTGCCCGCGCATCGCGACGACGAGGCGACCAGCGCGGTGATGGACGGACCGCATTCGGTGATATTCGACGAGGCCGAAAACCGGCTGCATGCGCAAAAGGCGATCATGCGCTGGTGCCTTGGAGTCTGATACTGGCCACCGGTCGCGGCTGGGCGCTTCCTGACTGTGCAGCACCCAGCCGCGATCAGCCGGCAAAAAGCCGCTGCCGTTTCGCGCAGCTCTGTCCTCCTTTGTCAGAGATCTGTAAAATCCGGGCCAGTTTGCAGGAGTCCCGAGATGACAACGTTCTCACGTCGCACCGCTCTCATTTTGTTTTCCGCCGCCGCGCTGTCCGCCTGTGGCGGTCGGCGCAGGCGCGAAATCCGGTCCACGCGATCCTCCGAACCGCAGCTGCATCCGAACGAAACCGTAAAACTGCGCCGCCTGATCAACAAATACGCCGATCATTACGACGTGCCGCGCGGCTTGGTTCACAAGGTGGTCCAGCGCGAAAGCATGTACCAGCCGAAGGCACGCAACGGCCCCTATTACGGGCTGATGCAGATCCTGCCACAAACAGCACGTGGCATGGGGTTTCGCGGCGACGCCAAGGATTTGCTAGATGCGGAAACCAACCTGAAATACGCGGTCAAATATCTTCGCGGGGCCTGGATGGTGTCCGAGGGCAGCCAAGACAAGGCAGTGATGTGGTATGCACGGGGCTATTATTACGAAGCAAAACGCCGCGGGATGCTAAAAGAAACGGGGCTGCGCAGCTGATCATTTCAGTAGATTGAGCAACCCTTTCACCGCCTCGTCCTCGATCTTCTTTCTGACCGCATCTTCGACGCTTTCGCCGTCTTGCACCTCGACGCCCAGCTCTTGCTTCAGCTTATCCTTGACCCGGGTTTCGGCCTTTTGCCGGAGCGCGTCCTTTTCGTCCTGCAGATTCAGATCGATTGCCTTTTCCAGATCGGGCCAGATTTTCGGCCCCGACCAAGGCCCCTTGATCCGTACCGGGATAACCACGCCGTTTTCATTCGACGCGCTGGCGGCCTTGGGCGTGAACAGGTAATCAATGTCCCGTGCGCCCAGTCCGATGCGGCCTTCGCCACGGGCCGAAATCACCGGCAGTTGAAGCAGCAGATCCTTGTTGAAAAGATTGCCCTTTTCCATCGTGAAACTGGCTGACAGGCTGTCGAATACGGTGGTCCCTCCAGTGGCCAGTCCCTTGCGCATCAGGCTGTCCAGATCGATTCCCTTGATGGTACCGCGCCCCATGCTGACAGACCCGTTGCCCGACAGCGAATTCATGATCGCATGCACCGAATTACCCGCCCCAAGGTAGTCGAGCGACGCTTGCGCCTGACCGGTAAACCGCGTGATCCCGGCCAGATCCCCCAGCAGCTGTTGCACTTCGACAGCGCTGACCCGCACATTGCCGCCAACACTCAACCCGTTGCGGTTATTGGCCACCACCTGCCCCGAAAAGGCGCCCGAATAGCCCGCCATCTGGTCCAGCGTCACCACCGCGCGGGATTGGTCGACCGTGGCACTCAACTGCGTCTTGCCGAAACTCAGCCCTGCAACGCGCAAGCCCTGCAAACTGAGCGTGGCACGTCCGTTGAAAAGCCCCAGCGCGCTGGCATCGATCCGGTCTTTCGACCACCCCGTCGTGCCGGTCGATCCGCCACCCCCGTCGCCGCCGGACAGGTCCAGAACCCCCGCCGACAGATTTGCCGTCACGACCGGCACATTGGCGGCCAGATCGACATCGACTTCGCCGGTAAAACGGTTCTGGTCCAGCGCGATTTGCAATGACCGCAAGCTTAATTGCATGGCGGATGTCAGCGTCAATTCTGCCTCAGCCGTCGCCTTGCGTCCCAACCCCTGAGGCAGATCAACCCCGGCAATGCCCAGCGCCGCCAGGACCCCAGCCGTATCGGGCAGGTCGGCCGTCACCTTACCCTGTGCCTGATTGGGCAGCCCGGCCCGACCGTCAAAGGTCGCTTGGCCGCCACCAGCCTTGGCGGTGACCGACAGGTTGGTAATCTTGCCTTCGATCAACGCCGCCAGATCGGCGATATTGCCAGTCACAGACAGGGGCGCAGCCCCGTCGGGCCGGGCCGACAAATCGAAATCCGCATTGCCGCGATATTCTGGCCATCGCAAATCCAGCGCGATGTCGCCGATCCGGGTTTCACTACCCGCCCCGTGATCGACATAGCGCAGGCTGCCACCGGAAATCAGAGCCCGGTCAAGCGACAAGGCCAAGGCATTGCTGGTGCCCGACGCCTGACCAGAGGGCGCGACCCCTTCGACGCCCAATTGCCAATTCACCTGCCCAGCAGTTGATTTTTCCAGCAGGATCGCGGGATTGACCGCTTCCAGCCCGGTGATTTTCACCTCTCCGCCAATCAGCGCCATCAGGTCAACCCCGACCTTCAACCGGTCGGCGACCATGAACGGTCCGCTATCGGACCAATCAGCATTGGCGATTTCCAACGCCCCGGTGCTTATGCCCAGAACCGGGTAATAGCTGACCTTGCTTTCGCCTTTCAGCACCACCGAGCGTCCGGTCTGCGCCTTGATCTGATCGACCGCCACTTGCGCGATCCGATCGCCGGGCAAAAAGATCACCCCAACCAGAGCCACGCCGATCAACACGAAAACAAACCCGATCAGACGGAATACCAAACGCATCGCAACCCCCTTGCCCCTGAGCTTTGGATGTAGCGTAATTCAGGGTGAAGACCACAACAACGGAATTGAACGACAAAGCAGCGATAACCCGCTTTGCGGCAATTCCCTTTGCTTAGGCCCGATTGCTCGCCTATATGCCCCTCATGTCGCAGAATCCGCCAAATCTTCGCCCCGACCTCGCCCCGCGTGCCCGCATCTCTGATACGCGCCGCCACGGCCAACCCACCATCGGCATGGTGTCGCTGGGTTGCCCCAAGGCATTGGTCGACAGCGAACGCATCCTGACCCGGCTCAGGGCCGAGGGCTATGGCATCAGTCCCGACTATACCGGGGCCGATGCGGTGATCGTGAATACCTGCGGGTTTCTCGACAGCGCCAAGGCCGAAAGCCTTGAAGCCATCGGTGAGGCGCTGACCGAAAACGGCAAGGTGATTGTTACCGGCTGTCTGGGCGCGGACCCCGAGTATATCACCGGCGTACATCCTCGGGTTCTGGCCGTTACCGGACCGCATCAATACGAACAGGTGCTGGATGCGGTCCACGCTGCGGTGCCGCCCGATCCCGATCCGTTTGTCGATCTGCTGCCTGCCAGCGGGGTCAGCCTGACCCCACGCCATTACAGCTATCTGAAGATTTCCGAGGGCTGTAACCACAAATGCAAATTCTGCATCATTCCCGATATGCGCGGCAAACTGGTCAGCCGCCCTGCCTTTGCGGTGATGCGCGAAGCCGAAAAGCTGGTAGAAAGCGGCGTCAAGGAATTGCTGGTGATCAGTCAGGACACCTCGGCCTATGGGCTGGACCGGCAGCACGGGTCGGAACGTGGCCACAGGTCGCATATCGTCGATCTGGCGCGCGATCTGGGGGCCTTGGGGGCTTGGGTGCGACTGCATTATGTCTATCCCTACCCGTTCGTGCGTGACCTGATTCCACTGATGGCCGACGGTTTGGTGTTGCCCTATCTCGATATTCCGTTTCAACACGCCCACCCGGCCACCCTGCGCCGGATGGCCCGGCCTGCGGCTGCCGAACGCACGCTGGACCGGATCGCGGAATGGCGCGGCATTTGCCCAGAGATCACCCTGCGCTCAACCTTCATCGTCGGATACCCGGGCGAAACGGAAGAGGAATTCCAGACCTTGCTGGACTGGATGGACGAAGCACAACTGGATCGCGTCGGGTGTTTCCAATACGAAAACGTCGAGGGTGCACGATCGAACGCCCTGCCCGATCACGTACCGGACGAGGTCAAGCAGGACCGCTGGAACCGCTTCATGGAAAAGGCTCAGGCGATTTCCGAGGCCAAGCTGGAAGCCAAGGTCGGTCAGGTGATGGATGTGATCGTCGATGACATCGACGCCGACGGCATCGCCACCTGCCGCACCAAATCCGACGCACCGGAAATCGATGGCAACCTGTTCATTGATGAAGGCACGGATGGGATGTCGATTGGCGATATCGTGCGGGTCGAGGTCGATGAAGCCGGGGAATATGATCTGTGGGGCGTGTTGAAGCCCTGATCAGACCGAACCGCAGGGGCTGATCAACGCGACGAAGATTTCAGCCCCTCACCACACCAACACGGCCACCCAGGCCACCCCGACCGCAATCGCCGCCACGGCGACGCCTGCCGATCCGGCATCCTTGGCCTGTTTTGCCAGATCGCGTTCTTGCTTGGAAATATCGTCAACCACTCGTTCGATGGCCGAATTGAACAGCTCTGCCGCCAGAACCAGAATGCCCAGCGCCAAGATCAACGCCCGTTCGCCCCCCGTCAGTGGCAGGACGAAAGCCAAGCCGGCTGATGCGATATTGGCCCAGATCCAGCTACGAAACGAATATTCGTTGCGCCAAACTTCTGCGAGACCAGCCCAGCTCCAGATCACGCGCAGACGCAAGCGTTTGAAAAAATACAGCATATTTCCTCCGATCCGCAATCATGGACTTGCCCGGCAAGACGATCAAGACGGTTCGGACGGCAAAAAACTGTCAGAAAAGATATTTCTTGCGACGGAATGCGCCACAGCCTCCGTACTAGCCGCGGCTCTACTCACAGAGTCTGGCGCGGATGGGCTTACTTCCCCTACAAGGTCAGCCCATCCACGCCTCCCAATGGGAGGGATGCGTTCAATGTTCGGAAAGCGCTTCCAGCAGGTCCTTGTTCCGGCAATAGCGCGGCGCTTGAGACGCACGGGCATGATGATCCATCCAGACCGAACAATCGCCATCATGCTTACATGAACTGCAGCGCATCACGGCACCGCGGTATTGAAAGGCGAATTCCGGGTCGGCCTGAATTCTGCTGGCGAAATTCGCGCCCACCGTTTCGGCCATTCGATTCATCACAGCGGCGTGTCGGCTGATATTCTTAAAAATTCCCATGGTCGGCATCCTTTTTTTCTGTGGCCCGCCCAGGGGCCTTCAAAGCATTCAGTTTTCCGGCGTTCACACACATGTCGGGTGCCGATTCAGCCCCAGCCCCGTTCACGGCAAGCCATTGTTCGCATTGCGATACGAAACGGCATTGTCGGCAGAGCGTCACCATTTCGACATACCCCTGCGGATCGATCTGGCCTGCATTCATCGCATCGCTCAGGTTCACATCGATACTGCGGGCCACCGAGCGCGTCAGCCAGAAGTGAAAAACAGGATCGCCAAGCGGCGTCACGATACCCATTGCTATTCCTCCTCCAATGCAGCTGCTTTAAGCTGCATATACGCCCCGCAATTCGGGCACTCTTTTGGAACTTCGTTGCTGCTGTCATGGCTGGCCAGCCAACGTTCGCAGCCATCAACCCAAGTGCAACCGCGGCACGCCTGAACGATCTCGGCCCATTTTTCCTGACTCAAAATGCCAGCGTTCTGAGGTCCAACAAGATCGGTCTGCGTGGCCTTCGCCATGCGTTGCGCCATCCAGTAATGACGCGTGGTTCCACCCAAAGGTTTCATCAGCCATTCCCTATCGTCATTTTGAACAGGCTAGCCGGATGCTGAACCCTGCGCTTTGACGAGGATCAAGAACGTTGAATTCCTGCCTTGGCGAGTTCTGGCGCAAAGAATCTAGCCTTGCAGTAGATGTCAGGGCAACGTAGCACCGCCCCTCTTTTGCACTACGCAGCCGATTTTCCAGCCTTCTGCGCGGACCTAACTTGTGCCGCCGAGAACAGTATCCGTAGCCTCGGCCAAGCCGGTTCGCCCGCCCGCAACGTTTTCTTTAAAATCAGATTCAATGGCTTTGGTCATCGTTGCGGCCAGACCGGCACGGCAGGAAATTCGTCCGAGTCGCGTCCTGTTTCCCCAAAACGGTTCGGCTTGGCGCGTTTTACGAATCGAAACTGCAGGGCCTTGGGGAAGAACCGTTAAGGGTTCTGTTCAACCAATCGCGTCGAGATAAGCCTTCACACAGGTCTGCACATGGCGGAACCGGTCCCCGCCCAGATGCTTGCCGCCATACCAGCGGGTGACCACGACGATCTGATCGGTGACGCCATCACGTTCCAGCATCCGCAGGATCACATTGCCAGCGCCGCTTTCGCCATCGTCGCCCTTTCGCTGTGTGCCGTCCGACTGCAGCACCGCCCAGCTATTATGCGTGGCCTTGGCATATTTTTTCTGCCGCTTGAGCGTTTTGAGGAAGGTGTCGATATCACCGGGGTCGTTGACCGGCCCGCCCGACACAGCGTAGCGCGACCCGCGGTCGCTAACGACGTTTTCAAGTTGGAACATTTCAATTTCACCAGGTCGCGGCAGACAACGGATGCTCCCTTGCGGTTTGCCGAACGAGGGCAATCCGTTTTCCGTTAGGGGGGTGCGTTCCCAGCATTTCATCTGCGGGGCTGGGCAGACGATTAAAAAACCTCACCCCGATCAGCGGATCGTATCCCGCCCGGATCGAAATGATCGTGCCGATCTGGTCCGCTTCAAGTTCGAATTCCTTGGAATACTGCAACATGCCCAGCACAGCGCCCAGTTTGCGCGCATTCTTGATTTCCGTCCTGGTCGCGCCGTTCACCGAGGCCAGTTCTGCCATCACACTGGCCCCATGCCGGGCACTGACTTCCTGCCGGGCGAGATGCCCGGCGATATGGTGGCCCGCTTCATGACCGATGACAAAGGCCAGCTCTTCGGGGTTACGCACGGTATTGAGCATCGCATAGTTGAACGACAGGATCGGTTGTCCTTTGCGCGACAGGAACTGATGGGCATTGGCAGCTTCGGCATCCTTTTCATCCACGACGAATCTGAAATCGCAATTCAGATGCGGCGCTTGTTCATGGCACAGTGCCTCCGCTACCGGTTCGACCGCTGCCACGACATCGACGAACATCTTCGCCGCCTTGCGCGACGGTTCTTGAGGCACTTTTGCAGCTTCTGCGGTTTCGGTCGGGACGGGTTTGTCTGCCGGGGCGGAAGGTTCCATGCAACCCGACAGCCCCAAAGCGACCAAAAGGATCAAGAACCGGCGCATTGAATTTCCTTAGCTATGCAAGACCATTTTAGCATGTCGCAGCGCAAGCACCAGCCTGTGAAAAGCGACCGCGATGCGATCGGGTCATGATCGCGCTTGCCTATGGGCAAACATAGCGTATCCTGATTTCATGTTTACCATTGAACACGATTTCGACGCCACGGTCGTCACCCTGATCGACGAAGGCTCAACGCCTTTGCAGGAAGACATCACCATCAATGCCTTCGAAGATTGCATCACGGTCGAACAATATGATGCACGGCTGGACAAGGTGCAGAAAATTACCTTTTCACTGTCTCAGGTGCAGGAATTAGCAGCCGCGCTGGATCTGCCCGAAGGGGTCTATAAACTGCGTCCGGCAGATCAGGACTGACTAATCCGAAACACTTTGTCGCGCGCGGTCTGCCCGCGCACAAGCGTCAGACGGGATTTGGCCAGGCCCAACGCCTTGGCCAGTAGCTTCTGCACCGCCGCGTTCGCTTTGCCGTCCTCTGGCACGGTCGTGACATAGACCCGGATCGCGCCGTCCTGCACAATAATCCTGTTCCGCGATGCCTTTGGCGTAACACGCACCGCGATTTCAGCCCCTGCCACAGCCAGATGACTCAGTTCTTCCTGTGCCATGCCACCCCCCCGTTTGATCCGGCTTTTCCATACCGGATTTAGACGGCATGGACATCCCCGTTTCCGCCGCGAATATTGGGCAGGCACAGCAAGGGAGACATGGATGAGCACGGGATTTTACTGGGACGAACGCTGTTTCTGGCATGGCGGCGGGGACTATGCGGTCACTTTCCCACTCGGAGGACATGTCCAACCTCTGGCGGCTGGGGGATTGGCCGAAAATCCTGAAACCAAACGCCGACTGAAGAACCTGATGGATGTCACCGGATTGTCGGGTGAATTGGCAATGCGGCAGGCCCCGGCGGCAGACTGGCATGACCTTGCCCGCGTTCACCCCGAAGAATTTCTACTCAAATTCAAACAGTTATCAGATCAAGGCGGCGGTGAACTGGGGCTGCGAACCCCCTTTATGAAGGGCGGTTTCGAAATCGCCGCTCTGTCGGCGGGGCTGGCCAAGGCAGCCCTGTTCGATGTGCTGCGCGGCGATCTGGACAATGCCTATGCGCTGTCGCGTCCGCCGGGGCATCACTGTCTGCCGGACTGGCCGAACGGATTTTGCCTGCTGAACAATATCGCCATCGCCATCGAAGCCGCCAAGGCCGCCGGGTTGGCGCAGCGGTTCGCGGTGGTGGATTGGGATGTCCATCACGGCAACGGAACCGAAGCGATATTCCTGAACCGCGACGACGTTTTGACAATTTCGCTGCATCAGGAATGGAATTACCCACTGGACACCGGCGAACTGTCACAACGCGGTAGCGGTCAGGGTGAAGGTTTCAACATGAATATCCCGTTGCCGCCCGGGGTCGGACATAATGGCTATATCGAGACGATGGAGCGGATCGTTCTGCCCGCCCTTGGCCGTTTCAAACCGGATGTGATCATCGTCGCCTGTGGTTTCGATGCCAGCATTTACGACATGCTGTCGCGGATGATGTGTACACCGGAAACCTTTCGCGTGATGACCCGTCAGGTCATGCAGGCGGCAGATGATCTGTGCGATGGCCGGTTGGCCATGGTCCATGAAGGCGGCTATTCCGAAGTCTATGTTCCGTTTTGCGGTCATGCCGTCTTGGAGGAACTGTCCGGCAGTACCCTGCAGGCCGAAGATCCGATGGCCGAGACCGTCAAGGCGCGGCAACCCAATGCCCGGTTCGACGCCTTTATCAGCGGCTTGATCGGTGAAATGGCGGCCGACCTGTTGGGCTAATGCGCCTCAGACCCGGAACGCGGCAGCAAGGGCATCTGGCATATCGAATTCGGCCAATGCCCGTGCCCTGCCATTTTCGGACATTTTGCGGGCTGTTTTGGTGACGATATCGACCAGTTGTTCATGACTTCGGTCGTCGGCGAAAGGTTTCAGATACCACCGAATGAAGGTGAAACAAATCACGTCTTCCAGCGCTTGAATTTCGGGATCTTTCTTGATCCCTTCCTTGCGCAACAACGTCCGGACATGGTCCTGATCGGCCTCGGGATATCCCGCATCGGCCATGATCCCGGCCACTCGTTCGCCGTGCCGGCGACCCTGTTCCTTGCGCCAGGCATAATAACCGGCCTTGCCTTCGGGATAGTCCTTGCGCGGCAATTGCCAACGTTCAACATGCTGTCCACGGGCCGCGATCTGCAACACCTCGGATGCATCCGGGAAAAGTTTCGCCAATTCCTCGCTCATCCGCTCTCCATATAGCAATGCCGCGGGGCGGTTGTTTTCCTGCGTCGGATCGGCGGCATTGGCAGCGTCGATGGCAGCAAGGGCATCGGTCAGGCGGGTCATGAGGTTTCCGTGTTGGTTCAGGTGGGTTCCAATACTGCGCAAACCGTAGCTGAAGGCAAGCGGTTGGGACAATACCCCCAATTCGCCACGGTAACGCCGTCCGATACATTCCGCAGGTCAAAGAGTATTGGCACCAAACAAAAGAGGCACTTTACCTTAAAGGCGAGTTAGCCGGGGAATTGTCATTTTTTTGGCGTAACATGTCGACTGGACATTTGTCTTGGTGCGACAGGCCGATTGTACCCACAGACCGACCGGATCGTCGTGACGGCCAAACCCTTTGGATTCACAGGGTTCCCTCTGCCGCAACGACGAAGCCGTTCTGCTGTTTGCACTTTTTGTGACTATGTCAGGAATCCCTACCCTATTTGTCAAAACTATCCCCTGAGTTGTTTTATAGCCACTCGTTGCAAGCCTGCGGAGATATTTCGGGTAAACCAAACGCCATGTGTGACGTTAATCAGATGAGTGAGTGAAGATAAAAGTTGCTGTTTCGCGTACATGAAAAAGAGAATGTCATGATTGGGACTATCTGCTACAAAACAGATTTTCCGAGTATTAACAAAGGGTTGATATTTTGGGCAGCGGCCGGATCGTGGCCGTTTTCTGAACATGACTTCCAGAATCCGCAAATCCGTTCGAACGCGCCTTTGAGCGAAGGGGCAATGGGATGATGTGGAAGCCAATAGCCGTATTGGCCGCAGTCGGGTCTGTTTCCGCCCATCTGATGGTCTTGGCCAACTATTCCAGCCCGGAAGAAGCGTCATCCACGGCGACGTCTACATTGCCACAACCCAAAGATCAGGCGACAGGTAACATTGCCCGGACAATCAGGATTGGACCTGCTGGCGGGGCAGAACAAGGGCCTTCGGTCAAGGTCGCGCAAGGAACGTTCTTCCGTTTCCCGGAAGGCACCCGTGTCGTATCAAAAACGTCGACTGACAGCCTGATGCTCATTGATCTGGCGATCCCGATGGGCCGCGCAACGCTGCTTGAGGAAATCCAAGCTGCCGTAAACCAGACGCCATATGGGAAAAAGATGCAGCAACAAGAGCAGCGTAATTCGATCAAGCTTGAATTCTGGTCCAACGACGGTTCCGGGCAGATCGTGCTGGATGAGATTTCCGATAAAAAAACTTCTGCTTCGATCCGTATTTACGGGCAAGACCTGTTTTCAAGAAGCTGATTTGGACAGGCTCCTCCGACGCGATCACGGGGAGATAGGCATGTAAGGCGAGTATTTGGAGACGGGTAATGAGTATCTTTCAGAAAGTTGCGGGCATCAAGAAACTCCCTATCCTTCTGGTTCTGATCTACCTGGCAGCGCTACCCTTCATGTTCGCGGTTAAGCGTGACCGACCCAATCTGACCTTCAATCATCTAGAGATGTACGATGATATCAGTGCTTTGATGCAGGTCGAATTCCGTTTCCGCAAATTGCTGGATGCGGTGAACGAATACCGGTTGCACGGATCCGATAGCGCCCGTGAAGAAATATTGTTCCATCAGGAAATTTTGCAAATCCGTACTCAGGACGGACCGACACAGAAATGGGATACGTCGGATCTGCCGCAAGGCGGGTCCATGTCGGTAGTGGAGACATTGCCGCGGATGGTCGATCTGATCGGCACGGAAGTGAAACAGTACCTGGCATCGAACGATCCCGATCAGGGGCGGCGCTTGGCCGATAAGTTGCAGGCCTATTTGTTCGAATTCAATTCTGAACTGATCTTCCTGTCTGATTTTTCCAATCAGACCGCCCGGCGGCAGGAAATCAATCTTGTCGGTAACGTGCAGCGCGATTTTAATTTCCTGTTCGCCATCAACGTAATCATGATCGCCGCGCTGTCCATTTTCGCATATGTGCTGACCAACAAGGAACGCAAGCTGACTGAACGCAGCAAGGAAGTGATCGAGTCCGAGGAAAAAAGCGCGGCCAAGACAAAATATCTGGCATCGATGAGCCACGAAATCCGCACCCCGATGCAGGGCATCATCGGAGTAACCCAAATCCTGTCATCGTCGGACCTGAAGCCCGACCAGAAGAAGAATGTCGGGTTGATCGCGACTTCGGCCTCGACCCTTCTGGCGATCATCAATGATATTCTGGACATCGCCAAAATCGAAGCGGGGCGGATGGACCTGGCCCCATCACCGATCGATTTCCGCCAAACCATCGAAGAAACTGTTCAGCTGTGTTCGTCGATCGCCGTGGAAAAGGATGTCGATCTGACCTTTTCCTTTTCACCCAATTTGCCGGAAAACATCCATGCCGACGGTACCCGTTTGAAACAGGTTTTGCTGAACCTGTGCAGCAACGCGATTAAATTTTCTGCAGGGCAGGTCAGTGGCAGGAAGGGCGCGGTCGACGTTACCTTTTCGGCGAATGAAGCAGGACGAGCCTATTTCGAGGTTTCAGATAATGGTATCGGCATGAGCCAGGAAGTGGTGGACCGGCTGTTTTCCCCCTACACTCAGGCCTCGGCCGACACATCGAACCGGTTCGGAGGCACCGGTCTGGGGCTGACCATATCCAAACAAATCGTCGAACTTATGTCCGGTCGCATCCACGTCCGCAGCGAACCGGGCGTCGGATCGACCTTCAGTGTCGATTTCCCAATCAAGAAAATCGTCACCCATGAACATAAGGTCGACCTGGAACATCAGGCGGTGATCGGCTATTTCGACGACCCGAAAGAAGCTGGAAACCTCAGCGGCCATATCCGCACCGCAAACGGCGTCTATCATGACGCGCAAAGCTATCAGCAAGTCGTCGATCTGCTGCACACGTTCGACACCCCGCCGGTTGTTCTGCTGCAACATGCGATTTCGCAGACCCTGCTGGATAATATGATCCGTATTACCGAAAGCAATCCGCGAGTGCATTTCATCGTACTGGCCAGCGAAGCCGTGCCCGAGTTGACGCTGCCTGCCAATTGCACGGTATTGGACACCAAACCGCTTCTTCCGTCCAACCTGCTGGACGCGCTGCAAAACAGCGGTCGCACCGAAGCCCGTGGCGTCCCCGTCGACATTCCCGAACTCATCGCACCGACAGAAATCCAGAGGCGCAATCGAATCCTGTTGGCCGAAGACAACCAGATCAACCAGATGGTGCTGCGTACCCAGCTTAGCCGTATGGGGTATGAGGTGGATATCGTCGGTGACGGCGCTCAGGGGCTGCAAAAATGGACCAGCAGCGCTTATGATCTGATCCTGAGCGACTGCAACATGCCCGTGATGAACGGGATCGAATTTGCCCGCAAGGTCCGGGCATTTGAAACCGAGCAGGGCCGCAATGAAACCCCGATCATCGCATTGACTGCGGATGCGTTCGAAGAACAGAAAGTCGAATGCCTTGAGGCGGGAATGAACGATTTCCTGATCAAGCCAACCTCGATTGAGGAACTTGGCGACAAGCTGGAATTCTGGCTGCGCAATGTGTCGCCGCAAAACAAGAAAGTGGCGTTGGTCAACTAACCTCAGACCCCAAAGTCCGGCGCCGCTATCTCTACCAATATGTTAGCGCCCCAGGAACAGACGGACATTTCGTAGGTTTGGATAGCCAAGCCTATCGGGTTCCTTTGAAGGCGTGTCGAACATAAGGCCAATTTGACCTTGTTTCCGAAACGCGGCCTCCATAGCTTCCGTCCGAACGGAGGCCACTATGGAAAAATTCTCGCTGCTTGATTTGTCGCCTATTCCCGAGGGGAAAAATGCGACCGATGCCCTGTCCAATTCTGCCGATCTGGCAATTGCTGCCGAAAAGGCCGGGTATTTCCGGTACTGGGTTGCAGAACACCACAACATGACCGGGATCGCCAGTTCGGCGACCGCCGTTCTCATCGGGTATCTGGCCTCTGTTACCCAGACCATGCGCATCGGGGCCGGTGGCATCATGTTACCCAATCACGCGCCGTTGATGGTGGCGGAACAGTTCGGGACGCTGGCCTCAATCTATCAGGGCCGGGTCGACCTAGGGCTTGGGCGCGCGCCCGGTACAGATATGGCAACGGCAAGAGCATTGCGGCGTCATATGTCGCAAAACGATAGCTTTCCGGATGATGTACAGGAACTCATTGGCTACCTGGGGGATATGCCCGAAAGCGCCTCTGTTCGCGCAATTCCGGGCGTTGGGACGCATGTTCCGGTTTGGGTTCTTGGCTCCAGCCTATATGGCGCGCAGTTGGCGGCCTATCTCGGGCTGCCCTACTGTTTTGCCTCGCATTTTGCGCCGGACATGCTGGAAGAGGCCTTGTACCTTTACCGCGAGAATTTCCGGCCGTCAGAGGCTCTTTCGCGGCCCTATGCGATGATCGCTGCAGGGGTATGCGCCGCCGAGACCGATGCCGAGGCGGAGTTGCTTAGGTCGTCACAATTGCTGTCCTTCGCGAACATCATCACAAACAGACGTGGCAAACTGCCTTACCCGACCGAAGATCTTGCTTCGAAAATCACCGCGCCTGTCATGGCGCGGGTGCAGCATATGCTGTCGTGTTCTGCGGCCGGATCGCCTTCAGCAATCAAAGCGCAGCTAGGTGCGATCCTTGACAAATATCAGCCGGATGAACTGATGGTGACGGGCATGATCCACGATCATTCGGCAAGGGTTCGGTCATTCGAAATCGCCGCTGGCGTTCTGAGCGAACTGCAAGAGCCTGTCAAAGCCAGTTGACGCAACAAATGCGTCAGGTCAGCAAATCAGATGTCTGCCCCCCCGGCCTGAACCATCCGGCTCATCCGCGCATTCTGATCGACCAGCGCCCAAGCCAGAACACCATTTGCAACATGGTTAGCGAATAGCTCCTGAATGGCGGCCTCGTCAGCGTGAGGCTCAGGACCGATTAATTGGTCCAGACCCTAGTTTGCAGTGTGTCAGGAAGTCGTATGACGATCCCGCGAATCACGGCGCCTTGTGGTGCCCCGATATGTATACGCTTTGCCTTCTAACTTTGAGACAAGGGAACCGAGATGGGGACAAACAACTCCAGCGACGACTTTAAGCACAATGACGTGCATCAGATCACGGTGCGGAGCTATCCGGTTCGGGAGCGTTCGCGGCATTAGCGCAGTCGCACACGCTCTCTGTACAAGTGGATGAAGCCGTTCGCTGACCCGAGTCGCTTTTATGTGATGACGTGCTCCCCTGAGAGTCCTCGATTATAAGTTAGCTCTGTTCAGGTTTTGGTTCTCTTTCGACCGTTGATGATATTCCCACGGGGTGAGCCCGTCGAGGCTCGTATGGGGGCGGTGATAGTTAT
>NZ_JAXMOH010000012.1:0-117914 GCF_034670005.1 Thalassovita sp. | reverse complement strand
CCGTCGTTGACGTCCCGGCCTCTCTCACTTGCCTGTCCCCGTCGTGGTATGACTGTATTTAGACCTTCGATTGGGGCGGTAATTGGGCGAATTAGGGAATTGTTAACGACGTTTTCGCGGTTGTTTCAGGACATGGCACGACAGTGTCGGGACGATAAGAAAAGGGCCGCGCCTGAAATCAGGCGCGGCCCCTTTAAGTGACTTGCGTCAAACCGATCAGCTGTTGGCTGCGGTGGCCGCGGTCATGTCGGTGGTCAGGTCGCTGTTCAGCGAGGTCGCTGCGGCGTCGATGCCGTTGGATACGGTCGACACGGCGGCGATGCCCAGGCCGACAACGGCTGCGGTCAGCACAACCCAGTCAACAGTTACGGCGCCGTCTTCGTCTTTGCGGAAGTTTTTGATGAATTTGATCATGGTCTCTCTCCAGTAGATGTTTGTTTCAGTTTGCCCCGTCGTTGACGTCCCGGCCTCTCTCACTTGCCTGTCCCCGTCGTGGTATGACTGTATTTAGACCTTCGATTGGGGCGGCAGTTTGGCAAAAAAACAATTTAAAGAGAGCAGTATGAAAATTTTAATCTAAAAGTTGTATTATATTGAAATTATTAGAAAAAACATGCGTTTTCCTTCTTTTTCGAACTGGCGCATGGGGCAAATATGGCAAAAATGGGGGCGATCGGCGCGGATTTATCAAGAAATCTGGCTCAAACTCCGGTTTTCTGCGATACTGCAAAGCAATAATAATGAGGCAGAGCAGGGCAGCCATGAAACCGGGCGTCCTTTTATCGTTGGCGGTCAGCGTGATGCTGACGACAGCACCGGTGCGGGCCGAAGGTCCGGCGCCGTTTCCCGACTTTACCTTTAAACGGATTTCACCGCCCAAACCCGGACAGAAGCGGATCACGGTGCAGATCGATCCGGCAGAACAACAGGCCGCGCTGAAGAAACCGGTCGTTGCAGAATTACCGGTTGCAGCAAAACCGGTCGCGGGTCGGTTTGGCTGGTTTTGGGAAACCGTGTCGCCCGATGTCGCACAGGGTAACGCGCTGCGGTTGGACTCGGCTCTGGAGGCGTTGGGGCACCCGCCCGCAGGACAGGCGGTGGCGGCACCACGGTTGAAAGACATGTTGCCAATCGTTCGTGATCAGGGGCGGGCGATGCTGGTCAGCACGATCGGCACCAAAGTGTCACCGGCCTTGGTTCTGGCGGTGATGATGGTCGAATCGGGGGGGCGGGCCGACGCGGTCAGCAGCGCCGGGGCCGAAGGTCTGATGCAGCTGATCCCGGCAACGGCGGAACGGTTCGGGGTCGATGACAGCCTGAACGCGGATGAAAACATTCGCGGCGGCGTGGCTTATCTGGATTGGTTGCTGGGCGAATTCGGCGGCGATCCGATTCTCGCGCTGGCAGCCTATAATGCCGGGGAAGGCGCGGTGCGCGATCATGGCGGGGTGCCGCCCTATGCCGAAACCCGCGATTACGTGCCCAAGGTTCTGGCGGCCTATTCGGTGGCACGAGGCCTGTGTAAAACGCCGCCACAGCTGATTTCAGACGGCTGCGTCTTTGTGGCGATGAACTGAGGCGCCCGGCGGTGAGGCCGGGCGCTGTTGGTTTCAGACGATGGTCGCTTCGGTAGCCGCGATCATATCCTCGCGGCTGACGCCGGGTGCCAGTTCGACGATGTGCAGGCCTTTGTGGGTCACGTCCAGAACGCCGAAATTGGTGATGATCCGGTCCACAACACCCTTGCCGGTCAGCGGCAGGGTGCATTCCTTCAGCACCTTGCTGTCGCCATGCTTGTTGGTGTGGTCCATGACCACCACGACACGGCCAACACCGGCGACCAGATCCATCGCGCCGCCCATGCCCTTGACCAGTTTGCCGGGGATCATCCAGTTGGCCAGATCGCCCTTTTCGCTGACTTCCATCGCGCCGAGGATCGCCGCGGCGATCTTGCCGCCCCGGATCATGCCAAAGCTGGTGGCGCTGTCGAAATAGGACGTGCGGGGCAGTTCGGTGATGGTCTGCTTGCCTGCATTGATCAGGTCGGGGTCTTCTTCGCCCTCATAGGGAAACGGACCCATGCCCAGCATGCCGTTTTCCGATTGCAGGGTGATGTCCTTGTCGCCGACATAGTTCGCCACCAGCGTCGGGATACCGATGCCGAGGTTCACATACATGCCGTCTTCGAGTTCCTGCGCGGCCCGTTCGGCCATTTGATTACGATCCCAGGGCATTATGCATCCTCCTTCTTGCGGGTGGTGCGCTGTTCGATGCGCTTTTCGTGCTCGCCCTTGATGATGCGGTGTACATAGACGCCGGGCAGGTGGATTTTATCGGGGTCCAGTTCGCCGGGTTCGACGATTTCCTCGACCTCGACGACGCAGACCTTGCCGCACATCGCCGCTGGCGGGTTGAAGTTGCGCGCGGTCTTACGGAACACCAGATTGCCGGTAGTGTCGGCTTTCCATGCTTTCACGATGGCCAGATCGGCAAAGATGCCTTCTTCAAGGATATAGGTTTCACCGTTGAAATCCTTATGTTCCTTGCCTTCGGCAATCACGGTGCCAACGCCGGTCTTGGTGTAGAACCCGGGAATGCCCGCGCCGCCGGCACGCATCCGTTCGGCCAAGGTGCCCTGCGGGTTGAATTCCAGCTCAAGTTCACCGGACAGGTACTGGCGCATGAATTCGGCATTTTCGCCCACATAGGACGACATCATCTTCTTGACCTGCTTGCTTTGCAGCAGCACGCCCAGCCCGAATTCATCGACACCGGCATTGTTGGATGCAACGGTCAGGTTCTTGGTCCCGGCGTCGCGAATCGCCTGAATCAGCAGCTCAGGAATACCGCAGAGGCCGAAACCGCCAGCGGCGATCTGCATGCCATCGAACAGCAGCCCGTCGAGCGCCTCGGCAGCGTTTGCGTAGACTTTTTTCATGAATGTCTCCCTCAAAGCTCATCACGTCATGAGTGCAGCGGGTAAAGGCGGCTGTCAATGAAGACCCCCGCACAGACGCCCGCAGCGAACGCGTTGCCCGCTTGTAGCGAAACCACCCGGTCAGAGCCAATACGTAGTAATACGCCTGCCGCGCATTCGGTGCGGCAGGGCGCGCAGTCCCCCCCGGTCGCGGCCAAAGACAGGAACCGGGGGGGCACCGCGTTACTTCGAAGGTTCTTCTTTCTTGGCGGTGGTTTTCTTGGTCGTGGCCTTTTTGGCCGCCGTCTTCTTGGCCGGGGCTTTCTTGGCTGCCGCCTTCTTGGCCGGCTTTTTCTTGGCGGCCTTTTCATTGACCAGCTCGACCGCCGTTTCCAGCGTCACATCCTTGGGATCAACGTCTTTGGGCAGGGTCGCGTTGACCTTTTCCCATTTAACGTAGGGCCCGTAGCGGCCTTCCATCACGTTGATCGCGCCACCGTCGGGATGTTCGCCCAGTTCCTTGAGTGGCTTCACCGCCGCCCCGCGACCGCGTCCGGGGCCGCTGGCGCGTTTTTCCGCCAACAGTTCCACCGCCCGGTTCATGCCGATTTCGAACACGTCATTGGGGTCTTTAAGATTGGCATAGACCGGTTTGGCGTCATCCGGGAGCTGATGCATCAGGTAAGGCCCGAAACGTCCGAAATTGGAAGTGATCATGCCGCCTTCGGGATGTTGCCCGATTTCACGCGGCAGGCTCAACAGCGTCAGTGCCTTTTCCAGATCCATATCGTCCTTGGACCAGCCCTTGGGCAAGGAGGCGCGTGGCGGTTTCTTGTTTTCCGGGGTCGGTTCGCCGCGCTGAACATAGGGACCGAAACGGCCGGATTTCAGGTGAATTTCGTCTTCGCCATCCATGCCCAGAAGACGTTCGTCGCCATCGGCACCTTCCCCCGCGATTGGCCGTGTATAGGTGCATTCGGGGTAATTGCCGCAGCCAACAAAGCCGCCGGTGCGCGAGGTTTTCAGGTGTAGCTTGCCTTCGCCGCATTTCGGGCAGATGCGCGGATCGGACCCGTCTTCGCGCGGCGGATAAAGCTGCGGCGCAAGCGCGTCGTCCAGCACGTCCAGGACTTCGGTGATTCGCAACTCGCTGGTTTCGGCGATCGCCGCCGAGAAATCACGCCAGAACCGGGCCAGCACGTCCTTATAGTCACGTTCGCCTGCCGACACGTCGTCAAGCTGTTCTTCCAACTGGGCGGTGAAATCATAACCGACATATTTGCGGAAGAAATTCAGCAGGAAGATCGTGACGATCCGGCCTTTGTCTTCCGGGAACAGACGATTCTTATCCTTGCGGACATATTCACGGTCCTGAATCGTGGTGATCACCGATGCATAGGTCGAGGGACGCCCAATTCCCAGCTCTTCCATCTTCTTGACCAGCGTCGCTTCGGTATAGCGCGGCGGCGGCTGGGTGAAATGCTGTTCCGGGCTGATCGTGCGCTTGTCGGCCTTTTCGCCCTGGGAAATCTGCGGCAGGCGCTTGTCGTCCTCGTCCACGACCACATCATCGCGGCCTTCCTCATAGACCCGCAGGAACCCGTCGAACAGAACTACCTGACCTGTGGCGCGCATCACGATCTGACCGTCATTGCTGCCCACGTCGACGGTGGTGCGTTCCAGACGCGCGGCTTCCATCTGGCACGAAATCGTGCGTTTCCAGACCAGATCGTAAAGCCGGCGCTGATCGGTTTCCAGCTTGGCCAGCTGGCCGGGATCGCGCGACATGTCCGTCGGGCGGATACATTCATGCGCTTCCTGGGCGTTCTTGGCTTTATTCTTATAGATGCGCGGGCTGGAAGGCACGTATTCCTTGCCATAGCGGGTTTCGATTTCGGCGCGCGCCGCAGCGACCGCTTCGGGGGCCATGTCGATGCCATCGGTCCGCATATAGGTGATGTAACCGGCTTCGTAGAGCCGTTGCGCGGCATTCATGCATTGGCGCGCGCCCATGCCGAATTTGCGGCTGGCTTCCTGTTGCAGGGTCGAGGTCATGAACGGGGCCGATGGATTGCGGCTGCCGGGCTTGGCTTCGACCGACTGGACCAGCAGGTCACGGCTGTTGATCGCCTGCACCGCCAGTTCGGCCTGAGTTTCGTTTTCGATGCTGTATTTGTCGAGCTTGTCACCCGCCAGAACGGTCAGGCGGGCTTCGTATTCCTGCCCTCTTGGCGTGGCGAGAATCGCCTTGACCGACCAGTATTCGCGGGCATTGAACGCTTCGATTTCCATCTCGCGTTCCACGATCAGCCGCAGGCAGACCGATTGCACCCGGCCGGCAGACCGTGCGCCGGGCAGTTTGCGCCACAATACCGGGCTGAGGTTGAAGCCGACAAGATAATCAAGCGCCCGCCGTGCCAGATAGGCATGGACCAGGTCGTTATCGACCTGACGCGGGTTCTGCATCGCTTCGGTGACGGCGGTTTTGGTGATCGCGTTGAACACCACACGCGAAACCGGTGTGTCCTTCTTGATCGCGCGGCGTTTGCGCAGTGCTTCTTCCAGATGCCAGCTGATGGCTTCGCCTTCGCGATCGGGGTCAGTCGCGAGGATCAGTTCGTTGTCGTCTTTCAATGCGTCAGCGATGGCTTTGACATGTTTGCGGGAATCGGCCCCGATTTCCCATGTCATGTCGAAATCATGTTCGGTATCCACCGATCCATCCTTGGGCGGCAGGTCGCGGACATGCCCGTAAGATGCCAGAACCGTGTAATCGGACCCCAGATACTTGTTGATGGTTTTGGCTTTGGCCGGGGATTCTACGACAACAACGGGCATTGGTAAGGATAACCTTTCGAAATAAACTCAGCGGGCACTATAGGCGGGGCAAAATGGGCGCAGCCGGCGGGGATTGTCAATCCGCCAGATAATCTGCACCCTTTCGAGGGTAATGTGCCGCGCTGAGACACAGCGCAAGTGAAAGGATAATTGATGAAGATCACAAATACCATTCTGGCGGTGGTTCTGGCGCTGGGCCTGACCGGTGGGTCGGTGGCCTCGGCAGGCGATTGGTATGAACCGCAGCGCGGCACCGCCCTGCGCCAGGACCTGATGGACGCGCTGCGGCCACATGCCTGGTGGCAGCTGGGTAAACCGGTGCAATTCGTCGTGGATGAATTACGGGTGTCGGGCGATGTGGCCTTTGCGATGGTATTGCCGCAGCGCCCCGGCGGAGGTGCGATCGACCCGGCGACGACCCCGATGGCGCAGCGCGGCGACTATTATCCGGACGACACTGACGGGGTCCATATGGAAGCCATTTTCGTCAAGTCGGGAAACATGTGGGTGGTGGTGGAGTTTTCCATCGGCGGAACCGATGCCTGGTGGGCCGGGTGGCCATTCTGTGGCATCTGGCATGATGTGATCCCGGAATATTGTGGCGGTTGAGGCGGTGCCGGCCTCATCACGACAGCGCCAGCAAACCGCCGGGTTGCCGTTTGATCCGGCCTTCGAGTTCGAGATCGGTCAGCACCGGCATAACGGATTGGGCCGGTGCGTGCAGATCGCGGATCAACTGATCCTCGGCCAGCGGTGACGGGCCCAGACGATCGAGAATCTGCCGGTGCAATTCCGCAGTCTGTTTCAGATCGGGTTTACGACGGTCAGGATCGGCCAGCGGCAGTTGGACCTGATCTGCAGGGACCGGTTCAACCCGGACTGAGCGTGGCGGCAAGGCTTCGATCACGTCGTCGGCGTTGCGGACCAATCGCGCGCCGTCGCGGATCAGCATATTGCAGCCGCCGGTCCGGGCATCGAAAGGATGGCCGGGCACGGCCAGCACGTCGCGGCCCTGATCCAGCGCATTGCGGGCGGTGATCAGGCTGCCCGATTTTGCCGCGGCTTCGACGATCACCACCGCCTGAGCCAACCCGGAAATGATCCGGTTGCGGCGCGGGAAATCGCGCGGTCGCGGGCTTAACCCGAAGGCACGTTCGGAAATCCGCGCGCCGTTTTTCGGAATCTCCTGCCCCAGAGCGGCGTTTTCAGAGGGGTAAAGCACATCCACGCCGCCCGCCATCACGGCCACGGTTCCGGTTTGCAGGCTGGCCTGATGCGCGGCGGCATCGACCCCGCGTGCCATGCCTGACACGATGACATATCCCTGTGCCGCCAGATCCTTGGCCAGACCCCGCGCCATGCGGGTGCCAAGCGAAGAGGCATTGCGCGCGCCCACCAGCGCGATCATCGGCTGTCGCAACACGTCCTGCCGCCCAATCAGCCAGAAAAAGGGCGGTGCATCCGGGATTTCGGCCAGCGCGGCGGGATAATCGGCGGAGCCGATGCAGATCATGCTGGCGCCACAGTGGCGGGCAGCCTGCAATTCCGCCTGCGCAACGGGGGCGGGGCAGGGGGTGTAGGTTTCGACGCCAGCGGCTTTGGCCACCTCTGGCAGCGCCTGTAACGCGGCGTGGGCCGATTCGTGTTCGGCCATCAACCGGTAGAAGGTCGACACCCCGACCCGGGGCGACCGCAGCAGTCGAATCCAGGACAACCGGTCATCGTCGGTTTCGGGGGGGCGTATCGGGGCGCGGGAAGGGGGTATCAGTTCGGTCATGATGGGTCCGCCGTGTTGCAGACCCATCTCTACCGCGCTGGTGGTTAATGCGCGGTAAAGCTTGCTGTGGGCTTTACCGCCGCGCGCTGGAGCTCAGGCCGCCGATCCGCCGACGGTCAGGCCGCCGATCATCACCGTCGGCTGGCCGACGCCGACCGGCACCCATTGTCCGGCCTTGCCGCAATTGCCCATGCCGGGGTCCAGCGCCATGTCATTGCCAAGCGCCCGGATCCGTTTGAGCGCATTGGCCCCGTCGCCGATCAGGGTCGCGCCGCGCACCGGCGCACCAACCTTGCCGTTCTGCACCCGATAGGCCTCGGTGCAGGAAAACACGAATTTGCCATTGGTGATGTCAACCTGCCCACCGCCGAAGCCGACCGCATAGATACCGTCCTTCAGATCGGCAACGATATCTTCGGGACGGGCGTCGCCGCCCAGCATGTATGTATTGGTCATCCGTGGCATCGGCGCATGAGCATAGGATTCGCGCCGTCCGTTGCCGGTAGGTTTTACCCCCATCAGCCGGGCGTTTTGCCGGTCCTGCATGTACCCGACAAGAATGCCGTCCTCGATCAGCACATTTTTCCCCGATGGCGTGCCTTCGTCGTCAAAGCTAATCGATCCGCGCCGGTCGGGGATGGTGCCGTCGTCCAGAACCGTCACCCCCTTGGCGGCGACCTGCTGGCCCATCAGCCCGGCAAAGGCGCTTGATCCCTTGCGGTTGAAATCGCCCTCCAGCCCATGCCCGATGGCTTCGTGCAGCAGGATGCCGGGCCAGCCCGGTCCCAGCACCACGTCCATAACCCCGGCCGGGGCCGGTTCCGCATCTAGGTTGACCAACGCGATGCGCAACGCTTCGCGCGCCTTGGCCTGCCAGTCGGCGGGGTCGAGAAGCCCCGACAACCCGACACGTCCGCCGCCGCCGGCAGTGCCGGTTTCGCGGCGGCCATCCTGTTCGACGATGATGCTGACATTGACCCGGGTCATCGGACGTACATCGCGCAGATGGGTGCCGTCGGGGCGCAGGATTTCGACCTCTTGCAGCGATGCTGCGATGGTGGCGGATACCTGTACAACCCGCGAATCAAGGTCGCGCGAAAAGGCATCTATGTCGCGCAAGGTTTCGATCTTAACCGGAAACGATGCCCCGGCGATCGGATCGGAGTCCGTGTATAGCCGTCTGTTCGTGACCTGAGGCGGTTCGGCCAGAATACCGCCGCCGTCGCCCACCGCCAGCCGCGCGGTGGCGCTGGCGCGTTTCAACGCGGCTTGGGAAATTTCGGTGGAATGTGCATAGCCGGTTACTTCGCCCTTAACCGCGCGCAACCCGAATCCTTCGGAGGCATCATAGGACGCATTGCGCACCCGACCATCGTCGAAAACCAACGCTTCGGCCCGGCGCCGTTCAAGAAAAACCTCGCCATCTTCGGCACCTGCGGTCGCTTCGCGCAACGTGCCAAGGGTCTGTTCCAAATCCAGCGCCTGCTCGAACGGGCGGAAAGGCATATCGCTCATACTTGTTTTTCCTGTCTTTCCAGCGGCCCGGATTTGATCTAAATCAAAAAAGCGTCCGTTTGCCGCAATCGGAATTGTTGTTCTGTGACCCAGAATATGATTTCTAGCGACGACAAAACAATGGGATTCCTCCTCAAAAGGCCGGGACCCCTCAGAAAACCGAAGAATACACCGCAACCGATCAGGGTGACATATGCGACTTATCTCTAGCCTCACGGCCGCAGCAGCAACTGCCATCGCGGCTCCGGCCCTTGCCCAGGATGTCGAAACCGTCGGCAAACCCGTTTCCGGCGCGCTGGGCTTTCAACCGCCCGCCACCGAACTGGCCCGCGACCTGCAGTCGCTGGATCATCTGCTTTTGTACATCATCACGGCCATCTGCCTTTTCGTGATTGCGCTGATCGCCGTCGTGATCCTGCGCTATAACCGCAAGGCGAATCCGACCCCGGCGACTTTTACCCATAATTCGCCAGTTGAAATTGCCTGGACCATCATTCCGATTTTGATCCTGGTCGTGATCGGTGCGTTTTCACTGCCGGTTCTGTTCAAGCAGCAGGAAATCCCCGAAGGTGACATTCACATCAAGGTCACCGGGTATCAGTGGTACTGGGGCTATGAATATACCGATCACGATTTCGGCTTTGAAAGCTTCAAACTGGAACGTGAAGAACTGGCCGATTACGGCTATGCCGACGACGAATATCTGCTGGCAACCGACACCAAGGTCGTCGTTCCGATCAACAAGGTCGTGGTCATGGATGTGACCGGTGCCGACGTGATCCATTCGTGGACCATCCCGGCCTTTGGCGTGAAACAGGACGCCGTGCCGGGCCGGATCGCCCAGTTGTGGTTCAAGGCCGAACGCGAAGGCATCTATTTCGGCCAGTGTTCGGAACTGTGCGGCAAGGACCACGCCTATATGCCGATCACCGTCAAGGTGGTGTCGCAGGAAGCCTATGACGAATGGCTGAAAGGCGCAGTCGAAGAATATGCTGGCGATATGTCCACGTTGCCGGGCGTTAAGCTCGCCTCGGCGAACTAAGTCAGTGTCTGGCCGCCCCTTAATAGGCGCGGCCAGACTTTCCCACCGAAGCACCGCGCCGATCGGAGCGGTTTTGGAAGGCAGAAGATGAGCGATGCAAGCCTGAATACCCAGACCCAAACCGGTGAAGCGGGTTTTGGCGATTATTTCGCCCTGCTGAAACCGCGGGTGATGTCGCTGGTGGTGTTTACCGCGCTTGTCGGGTTGTTGGCCGCACCGGTCGGGGTGCATCCATTCATCGCCTTCTGCGCCGTGTTGTTCATCGCCGTCGGCGGCGGGGCATCGGGTGCGCTGAACATGTGGTGGGATGCCGATATCGACGAGGTGATGAAACGCACTTCGTCGCGTCCGATCCCGTCGGGCAAGGTCGCGCCGCAAGAAGCGCTGGCGATCGGAGTCACCCTGTCGGCCTTTGCGGTAATCATGCTGGGTCTGGCGTCGAATTTTGTGGCGGCGGGGCTTTTGGCCTTTACCATCTTCTTCTACGCGGTGGTCTATACCATGTGGTTGAAACGCTGGACGCCGCAGAACATCGTGATCGGTGGCGCTGCGGGGGCATTTCCGCCGATGATTGGCTGGGCGGTTGCCACGGGCGGCGTCAGCCTTGAATCGGTTCTGATGTTCCTGCTGATCTTCATGTGGACGCCACCGCATTTCTGGGCTTTGGCGCTGTTCATGAATTCGGATTACGAAAAGGCGGGTGTGCCGATGCTGACGGTGACCCACGGTCGCCGGACCACGCGCAAGCATATCCTGGTCTACACCATCCTGCTGGCACCGCTGGCGATCGGTGCCGGGCTGACCTCGATCGGTGGCCCGATCTACATGACCGTTTCGGTGGTGCTGAACGCGCTGTTCCTGTTCGGCGCGGTCAAGATCTGGCGCCGGGACGAAGACGCGGCGAGCGCGGACAAATACCGCACCGAGAAAAGCTTTTTCGGACTGTCGCTGATGTATCTATTCCTGCATTTCGGCGCGATTCTGGCCGAAGCTGCTTTGAAACCTTATGGTCTGGGAGGCTGGTAGGATGGGGTTCGAAAAAGTCGAACACGAACTGCACAAGCGCCGATCTGGGCGTAATCTTGGCGTCGGTCTGGTTCTGGTGGGATTCGTTGCCATCGTGTTCGGTCTGACCGTGGTCAAGGTCACACGCGGCGGGCTGGAACCTGCCTATCTGCAAAAACAGCAGGGGAGTAACTGAGCCATGGCGATGGACAGTAAAAACAAAACCGTTGTGATGCTGGTGGGTGTGGTGTTGGTGATGGGCGCGCTGGCCTGGGCGTCGGTGCCATTTTACAACTGGTTCTGTCGGGTCACCGGTTTTGGCGGCACGACCAATGTGGCCGAAGCCGGGTCGGATACGATTCTGGATCAGACCATCACGATACGTTTCGACGCCTCTAAGGATCGCGGTATGCCGTGGGAATTCAAACCCGTGCAGCGGGAAATGACCCTGCGGATCGGCGAAACCGGACTGGCCTTTTTCGAGGCCTACAATCCCACCGACCGTCCCATCGCCGGGCAGGCGGCCTATAATGTCGCGCCCTATTCTGCAGGTGGATATTTCGACAAGATCGACTGCTTTTGCTTCACCGAACAGGTGCTGCAGCCCGGGGAACGGGTCAATATGCCGGTCAGTTTCTTTGTTGACCCGGAAATCGTGAACGACCGCGAAGCGAAATTCGTTCACCAGATCACCCTGTCATATACTTTCTACGAAATCGATCTGCCCGAGGAGCAAGCTTCGCTTTCCACGGGCAGCGACAGCAACCTAAACTAAAAAACCTTCCAACGAGGGAAACGCAATGGCGCACGAGAAAAACCACGATTATCACATTTTGCCCCCCTCTCTGCATCCCCTGATGGGTGCAGTGGCCGGGTTCGTTATGCTGTTTGGAGCAGTGCTGTTCTTCCACGACCACGGTCCCTGGATGCTTCTTGCCGGGTTCGTCGGCGTTCTTTACGTGATGTTCGCGTGGTGGTCGGAAGTCGTCAAAGAAGGCAATACCGGCGATCACACCCCGGTGGTGAAAATCGGCCTGCGCTACGGCTTCATGCTGTTCATCATGTCCGAAGTCATGTTCTTCGCGGCCTGGTTCTGGAGCTTCTTCAAGCACGCGATGTACCCGATGGGGCCGCAATCGCCCGCAGTTGACGGTGTCTGGCCGCCAGTTGGCATCGAAACCTTCGATCCGTGGCACCTGCCGCTGATCAACACGCTGATCCTGCTGTGTTCGGGCGCGGCGGCCACCTGGGCGCACCATGCGATCGCGCATGAAAACAACCGCAAGGACATGATCAACGGTCTGTTGATCGCGGTTCTGCTGGGCGCGTTGTTCACCGTTTTCCAGGTCTATGAATATAGCCACGCGGCGTTTGGTTTCTCGGGCAACATTTATGGTGCCAACTTCTTCATGGCGACCGGGTTCCACGGTTTCCACGTGGTGGTCGGAACCATCTTCCTGTTCGTCTGCATGCTGCGCGCGATGAAGGGGCATTTCACCCCCGAGGCCCATGTCGGGTTCGAAGCCGCCGCCTGGTACTGGCACTTCGTTGACGTGGTCTGGCTGTTCCTGTTCGCCGCAGTTTACATCTGGGGCGGCTGACCGTCAGGATATACGAGAGTTTTGAAACCCGCGCTTCGGCGCGGGTTTTTCATTTCGCAAAGGGGGCGTTGCCCCCGTCTTTGAAAATTTGCAATTTTCAAAGACTCCCCCAGAGTATTTTTACCAAGATGAAAACGTCAGGCGCGCAGAACGGCGCCCGGATTGAGGATTCCATTTGGATCGAAGGCGTTTTTGATCGACCGCATCATCTGCAATTTGACCGGATCGCCATAGCGTTCCAGATCCGCCACTTTCAAACGGCCAACGCCATGTTCGGCGCTGAACGACCCGTTGAATTCATCGACCAGATCATGCACCGCGCGCTGAACAGCGTCGCGTTGATCAAGGTAGTCGGATTTCTGCCGACCCTTGGCAGGAAAGACGTTGTAATGCAGGTTGCCGTCTCCCAGATGGCCGAAACAGTTGATCCGGAAATCCCCCATCCGGCGCAGGATTTCTCCGCCTTTGGCGATGAAATCGGCGATGGTGCTGAGCGGCAGTGAAATGTCGTGTGAACTGATCGAGCCGATCAGTCGATTGGCTTCGGGGATCTGTTCCCGCACTTCCCAGAAATCCTGCCGTTGTTGCTGTGATTGCGCGATCACCCCATCGGACAGCAGGCCCGCTTCCATCCCGGTGGTAAACAGGTCCTCTAACGCTGCGGCGGGGTCGAGGCCGCGCGCAAGTCCGACTTCGATCAGAACCATCCATTCGGGAGCCTGAGCAAAGGGCTGACGCAGTTGCGGCAGCTTTTCTGCGAGAAATTCCAACCCGGTGCGGTGCATCAGTTCGAAGGCGGATACGCCTTCGCCCATCTGATCGCGGGCCAGTGACAACAGGGTCAGTGCGGCAGCCGGGGTTTCGACCACCATCAGCGCGGTGCCCTCGCCCACAGGCCGCGGTGCCAGTTTCAGCGCAGCGGCGGTAATCACGCCAAGCGTGCCTTCGGACCCGATCAGCAAATCGCGCAGATCATATCCGGTATTGTCCTTGCGCAGGCGGGTCAGCCCGTTCCAGATCCGGCCATCGGGCAGCACGGCTTCTAATCCGAGAGTCAGTTCGCGCATATTGCCATAGCGCAGCACGTTGACGCCGCCGGCATTGGTCGCTAGGCAGCCGCCGATCCGCGCCGAACCCTTGGCCGCGATCGACATCGGAAACAGCCGGTCGGCGGCCAGCGCCGCATCGTGGACGTCTTGCAGGATCGCCCCGGCTTCGGCGATCAGAACGTTTTCTTCGGGATAAAGCGCGCGCACCTGCGTCATCCGTTCCAGCGACAGCAGCAGTGGCGCAGGGCCGTCGGCCATGATCTGTCCGCCGACAAGCCCGGTGCCGCCGCCATAAGGCACCACCGGCACGCGGGCCGCGTTCGCGGCTTTGAGGATGGTCGAGACCTGTTCCACCGTGTCCGGTGCGATGATCGCACCGGCCTGACCCTGCCAGCGCCCGCGCGGTTCTTCCAGATAGCGCGGGTCGGCGGGGCGGAAGCAACGGTCCGGAAGGAGGCTTTGCAGCGTGTCGATAAAGGCGGGGGTGACGGGGTGTAAATTCATACCCAAAGGATTAGCAGGATCGGCTGTCCCGTCCAGCCCTCAGCGCAGATAACGCGGTTTCAGCACCACGACCGTGGGTTCGCGCGGCAGGGTTCTGAGCGACAGTTCCAGTGCACTGTCTCCGACATGTTCGATTGCGAAATCGGTGCCTATGCCGCGCAAGAAGGCGGACAGTGTACCGTCGCCAAACCAGTGCATCGGGATCACAACCGAGGATTTGAGCCGCTGCAACACCCGAAGCATCGTCGGAAGGTCCAGCGTCATGCCGCCATCGACCGGCGCCATCACCACGTCGAGCCGCCCGAGCGCGGCATATTGCGCAGCGTCCGGTTCGTGATGCAGGTGACCCAGATGGCCGATGCACAGCCCCGCCACTTCAAAGACGAAGATGGAATTGCCCTCTGGTTCGATTCCGCCGAATGACCGGATATCGGTCGACACGTTACGGATCACCATGTCACCGAGGTCGAGATGATGGTCGATGCCCTTGCCATGTTCCGCACCCCAGCCGCGCAGCACATGCGCGATTGCCGGATCGGGGGCGGCGGTCCAGTGGGTGTCGTGCGCATGGTTCATGGTAACCGCATCAGGGGTGTAATCCACGTTGCCGATGAAACCGGTGTAATCGGTGACCGCGCCGGTACCGCCCGGCGACTGGATCAGGAACGATGCATGGGCGAGGTAGCTGATCCGGACGGTGTAATCGGGCAGGGGATCACGGAACGACGCGTTGTGCAGATATGACAGGCCCGGTGCCGCATCGGCGATGGCGATGCAATGGCTGGGCATGCGGGTCTGGGCCTGGGCTGCGCTGGCCAACAGAAGGGCGATAAGAGCGATGCAGGTTCTGATCACGGGCACGGTCCTCTTTTCTGCGTAGAAAAGATAGACCGGTTTGGGATTTTGTCACGGTCCGATTGTTCAACCGGGGCCGTTGCAGCGATCAGATCGGTTCGGTTCGTCCGCGCCGGTCCAGCCGGATACAGGCATACAGAACATGGGTGCGCCAGCGCCCGTCGATTTCCAGATAGCTTTGCGCCACACCTTCGTATTTGAAACCGCATTTTTCCAGCAGGTCGCGCGACGGTTTGTTTTCCGGCAGGCAGGCGGCCTCGATCCGGCTCAGGTCCATACGGTGAAAGGCATGATAGACCAGCGCGTCGATCGCTTCTCGCATATAGCCCTGGCGGGCGTGGCTTTCGCCGACCCAATAGCCCAGCGTCCCCGACTGCGCCGGACCGCGACGGATATGATCCAGGGTGATCGCGCCCACCAGTTCTGCATCATCGCGGCGGAACATGAACAGTGGCAGCGCGGTGTCGTTCTTGATTGCACGATTGGCCCAATAGACCCGGTTGGCAAAGGCTTTGCGGCCCAAATGATCGTTCGCCCAGGATGGTTCCCACGGTTTCAGGAAGGCGCGGCTGGCGCGGCGCAGGCCGGTCCAGCCACGAAAATCGGCATGCACCGGCGGGCGCAACGTCAGGCGTTCGGTTTCGATCCGGACCTGTCGCTTGGGCCTTAGCATTATGCGGCACGCCTTTGCTGCAGCGTTGCCAATGTCGGGGCATGTTCGACCGGGCCGTAGAGCGCCAGCGCGGCGGGCGCGTTGGTGGCCATGGTTTCGGCGAAATCGCGCACGTCTTTCAGGCTGACATTGTCGATCTTGGCGACCACTTCTGCGACATCCGGCACCCGGCCCCAGATCTGCACCATCCGGGCCAGCCGTTCGGCGCGGTTGGACGGGCTTTCTAGCCCCATCAGAAGCCCGGCTTTCATCTGCACCCGGGCGCGGGCGATTTCTTCTTCGGTCATATCGTCGGCGGCGCGTTTCATTTCGTCCAGCGTGATGGTCGCCAGTTCTTCCAACTGGTCAGCGGACGTGCCGGCATAGATGGTCATCATGCCGGTATCGACATAGGCCCCCGCCTGGGAAAAAATGGTGTAACACAGGCCGCGTTTTTCGCGGATTTCCTGAAACAGGCGGCTCGACATGCCGCCGCCCAGCGCATTGGCATAAACCTGCGCGGCGTGGATCTGATCGCTGCCGTAATCGGGGCTTTCGAAGGCCAGCGCGAAATGCGCCTGTTCCAGTGGTTTGACCTTGCGGAATTCGCCGCCCTGAAATTTGGCACTGTCATGCGTGGTTGTGATCAGCGGTGACAGATGACCGAACAATTTTTCGGCTTCGCGCACCAGCGCGTCATGATCGACGGCACCGGCCGCCGACAGGATCATCTGACCGGGGCCATATTGTTCAGCCACGAAGCGAGCCAGATCTTCGCGGGTAAAGCTGCTGACGCGTTCTGCGGGACCCAGAATGGTGCGGCCAAGCGCCTGACCCGGATAGGCCTGTTCCTGCAGCCAGTCGAAAACCACATCGTCCGGCGTATCCAGTGCCTGACCGATTTCCTGCAGGATCACGCCGCGCTCGATCTCGATTTCGCGTTGATCGAAGATTGGGTTCAGCACGATATCGGCCAGCACATCCAGCGCCAGCGGCACATCGGCCTGCAACACCCGGGCGTAATAGGCCGTCACCTCGCGCGAGGTATAGGCATTCATATAGCCGCCGACATCTTCGATGGTTTCGGCGATCTGCAGCGCGGTCCGCGTTTTGGTGCCCTTGAACGCCATATGTTCCAGAAAATGCGCGATGCCATTCTGTTCCAACCGTTCATGCCGCCCGCCTGCCAGCACCCAGATGCCGATCGAGGCCGACTGCAACCCCGGCATGTTTTCAGAAACGATCCGGAAACCGTTGGAAAGAGTATGAAGCTCTACTGTCACTTGGCAATGCGATCCTTGATCAAATCTTCGATGGCGCCCAAATCGTTTGCGATCCGGCTAACACGTTCCGAACGGTCATACAGGTCGGCCATACGTGTCGGCAAGTCCGGGTGTTGACCGCTGGCGGCTTCGACCGCTGCGGGGAACTTGGCCGGATGCGCGGTCGCCAGGGTGATCATCGGTACATCCGCGTTGCGGAGCTCATTGGCAACCTTGACGCCAACTGCCGAATGCGGACACAGCAATTCGCCGGTGGTGTCGAACAGGGTCTTGATGGTGGCGCTGGTTTCATCTTCGGAACAATGGCCGCTGTCAAAGACTTCGCGCAGTGCCTGCAATGCGCCTTGGCTGATGGTGAATCCGCCCGCGCCGAGTTCTTCCATCAACTGCGCGACCGCTGCGCCGTCCTGATCATAGGCGTAAAACAGCGCCCGTTCGAAATTCGAACTGACCTGGATATCCATCGACGGGCTGATCGACGGGACCACCCCGTCGGGGCGGTAGTCGCCGGTGCTCAGGCAGCGGTGCAGAATGTCATTCTGGTTGGTGGCGACCACCAGCCGGTCGATCGGCAGACCCATCCGCTTGGCGATGTAGCCCGCGAAGATATCGCCGAAGTTGCCGGTTGGCACGGTGAAGCTGACCTTGCGCTGCGGCGCGCCAAGGCTGACGGCGGAGGTGAAGTAATACACCACCTGTGCCAGAACCCGGGCGAAGTTGATCGAATTGACCCCGGCGAGATGCACCCCGTCGCGGAATTCGAAATCGTTGAACATGTCTTTTACGCGGGCCTGGCAATCGTCGAAATGCCCGTCCATCGCCAAAGCATGTACGTTGCTTTCAGCGGGCGTGGTCATCTGCCGCCGCTGGACTTCGGACACGCGGCCATGCGGGAACAGGATGAAAACATCGACTGCGGCAAGTCCTTTGAACGCCTCAATAGCCGCTGATCCGGTGTCGCCGCTGGTGGCGCCCGCTATGGTCACCCGCCCGCCAGAGCGTTTCAGCGAGGCCTGAAACAACTGGCCGATCAGCTGCATCGCGAAATCCTTGAACGCCAAGGTCGGACCGTGGAACAGTTCCAGCAGGAAGTGGTTGCTGTCCAGCTGTACCAGAGGCGCGCGCGCGGCATGACCGAACCCGGCATAGGCCTTTGCGATGATGTCGCGGAATTCGTCGTCGCTGAAGCAGTCGCCGATAAAGGGCTTCATAATGCGGAACGCGGTTTCTTCATAGCTTAACCCGGCCAGCGCGGCGATCTCTTCGGCGCTGAAGGTCGGGATGGTTTCGGGCAGATACAGTCCGCCATCGCGGGCCAGACCGGTCATCATGGCTTGTTCGAAACTCAGAACGGGCGCTTTGCCACGGGTCGAGATATATTTCACGTCTCAGTCCCTTTTTGCGGGTTGCGTGTGGATTTGTACATGCGCCAGAGGAACAGGCCAAGCATCGCCAGCCAAACGGCAGCGAGCCCGTACCATGTAACGGCATATTCGAAATGATCGTTAGGGATGCCTTCGGTGCCGACCGGCAGGGGTGATACCGGGCCGTCGTCGAAGGAGGTGCTGCGCGCGATCAGCATAACCGGTTCAGTGTTCAGTTCTTTTGCCATGATACCGACGTCGCGCGCGAACCAGATATTTTCGGCGCGATCATTTTCCGGCGTGAAACTGTCGCGTTCATCGGGCCAGTGCAGGTTGCCGGTGACGGTGACTTCGGCGGTGGGCGGTTTGGGCGGCTGGACTTCCAGCCGGATAAAGCCGCGATCCACCAGGATCCGCCTGCCTTGTGTCGTCTCCATCGGAGTGATCAGACGGTAGCCCGCCCCGACGGTTTTCTGGCTGACCAGAACCCGGAGTGTGGGGGTATGCATCGTGCCGGTGACGGAGACTGGCAGGAACCGGTCCCGGATCGGGTCGGGGTCGGCCGGCAGGGCGACCGGATCGGCATGGATATGTGCCTCGATCTCGGCCAGAACGCCCTGTTTCCAGTGCAGCCGCTGAACCTGCCAGCTGCCCAGTGCGATCAGCACGGCTGCGCCCAGTAGTCCAAAGAACAAAGGGAAGATCAATCGGCGCATCGGTTCTTTCTGGTCATGGACGAAGGCAAAAAGCGCACAGGCGTGACGCGCTTTGCTTTCTTGCCTGTTGCGGCAGGATTTTCAACCGGAAAGACCGCAGCGGCCTGTGCAAAGGCCGCGACAGTCCGGGCTTGGAAATTATCGTAGCATCCAGGCCACAATTTCCGCGGGCCGCCTTACAGCCCGTCGAAAGCGCAGAGCGCGTGGATATCGAAGCCCATCGCTTGTAGCCGGTCCCGGCCGCCCAGTTCGGGCAGGTCGACGACAAAGGCGCAACCGACGATCTGACCGCCCAGTCGTTCGATCAGTTTGATCCCGGCCTCGGCGGTGCCGCCGGTGGCCAGCAGGTCATCGACCAGCAGGACGGTTTCCCCGGCCTCAATCGCGTCATCGTGGATTTCAACGATCGCTTCGCCATATTCCAGCTGGTATTCTTGGCTGATCGTGGTGTGGGGCAGCTTGCCCTTTTTGCGGATCGGCACGAAGCCGGTGCCCAGCTGATGCGCCACCGCGCCGCCAAGGATGAAACCGCGCGCTTCCAGCCCGACTACCTTGTCGATACGCTGTCCGGCATAGGGGTGCAGCAGCTGGTCGATGCACATGCGGAACCCGCGCGGGTCGGCGAATAGCGTGGTGACATCGCGGAACATGATCCCTTCATGGGGGAAATCGACGATGGTACGGATGTAATCCTTGACGGTTTTGGCGGGCTGACCCATGGCGTGTTCTTTCCTTGAAACGGTTTCCCCGCCGGTTTGACAAGGCTGGGTCATGGTTTCAAGGGCCAGATAGATCAACGCCGCCCGGAAGGCGGCGGCGTTGCTTATTCAGCGGTTATTCGAGAAAAACCGGTAAAACTTGTTCGACAACCAAGGGACATGGGGTTTGCGCCAATCCATGCGGTCGCGCACAAGCATGCTTTTTGCTGAAAGAAGGTTCATTTTATCTTTCCTTTTCGCCTGTAATGCCGCAATGAGTATTTGTGCAGCGTGTTGCTGTATTATGTATATACACTGTATATGCGAAAATTTCAAGCACGAACGGGGATGATGCGTGCCGAAGAAAGATGGCAAGAAATCCAGCAAGAAAGACAGCCAGTTGGTTTTGCGACTGGATAAGGACGAACGGGACCAATTTGTCGAGCTGTGCAAAGAACTCGATACCAGCGCTGCCCGCGAAATCCGCCGCTTCATCCGCGATTTCATGAAGGAAAATTCGGAATAGGCGCGGCGTAGTCGCCAGCGCCTGCCGGTCCGCAGTCAGAAATATATGCCCGGCCCACGGTAGGCCGCCCTAGCCCGGACTAAGTTCCGATTACAGCACCCGGCCCGCGACCGCATCGAGCTTTGCCACCATCGCCGGATCTCGCGCCTCTGGCGCGGTCAGGATGGCGTAATCCAGCGCCCGGTCACAGCCATGTGGGCAGGGCGCGCGATCCGCGCCCAGCAATGCCGGCAGCCGTTTGACCAGATCCCGGCCCTTATCGGCATTGCCTGTCAGGGTCGCGATGATCTGTGAAATATCCACCTCGCCATGATGCGGGTGCCAGCTGTCGTAATCGGTGATCATCGCAACGGAGGCATAGCAAAGCTCGGCTTCGCGGGCGAGTTTCGCTTCGGGCATGTTGGTCATGCCGATCACGTCGCAGCCCCAGTTTTCACGATAGAGTTTCGATTCCGCGAGGCTTGAGAATTGCGGCCCTTCCATCGCCAGATAGGTGCCGCCCTTATGTACGGTGATACCGGCGTCTTTCGCGGCGCTATAGCAGGCCTCCGACAGGCGCGGGCAGGTCGGGTGGGCGACGCTGACATGCGCCACGCAGCCAGTGCCGAAGAAGCTTTTTTCACGCGCGAATGTGCGGTCGATGAATTGATCCACGATCACGAAATCGCCCGGTGCCAATTCTTCGCGGAATGACCCGCAGGCCGATACTGAAATTACGTCCGTTACGCCCAGCCGTTTCAGCGCATCGATATTGGCGCGGTAAGGGACAGTGGAGGGCGAATGGACATGGCCACGGCCATGACGCGGCAGGAACGCCATTTTCACACCATCCAAGCTGCCGGTCAGGATCTGATCCGACGGGGCGCCCCACGGTCCGGACACGCTGGTCCATTCGGCGTTTTCCAATCCATCGATATCATAGATACCCGATCCGCCGATGACGCCGATATATGTGTTCATGATGTTTGACTTCTCCTGTTGTGCGATGCCAGATTACGCAACCTGGGCGCGGGGACAAGTCACGTCAGCCTTTGTCGTCAGGGCGGGACAGCGCAAACAGGTCTTTGACGATTGAATAATCACGATAGCCCAACCGCGCCAGCGGCTGGAACGTGGTGACGTCGAAAATGCCATCCTTCAGGCATTCGTCGCGCAGATGCACGCCGGTCACTTCACCGATCACCATGCGGTTGGCTTCGCCTGCCAGTTCGACAATCTGGCTTAGTTTGCATTCCAGAACCGCCGGAGCATCGACAACATAAGAACACGGAATCGTGCGGCAATCGGCCTTGGTCAGCCCGGCATGGGCGAATTCGTCGTCCACAGCGGCCAGCGAGGCGGAACTGGCATTCATCGCATCGCGTAACGCGTAAGACACCACATTCACCGCGAAGACGCCGGTTTCGCGGATATTGGCGACGCTGTCCTTGCCGTCATCCTGATCCGGTTTGGAGCCGGTTGAACAGAACATCACCTGCGGCGGTACATAGGCGATCGCATTGAAAAAGGAATAGGGTGCCAGATTGTCATGGCCCTCTGCGCTGCGGCTGGAAATCCAGCCGATGGGGCGCGGCGTGACGATGGCGTTGAATGGATTATGCGGCAATCCATGACCGTCTTTGGGTTCGTAAAACAACTGCCCTTCGCCTCCTGTCCGCGTCTGCCCTTTGAGGTTTGTGTCAGACCTAGCGCCGTGCTAGTGGCGTTTCCACCCGAAAGTCAAATCCCAATCGCGAAAATCGAGGCATCTTTGTATACGCTGAACCCTGAAACAGCAGACGACTGGTGGGAGGTCGAGGCGCTTTATGACCTGTGCTTCGCCCCCGGTCGAACGGCGTTGTCGTCCTATCGGTTGCGCGATGGGGTCGATCCGGTCAAGGCGATGTCACTGGTCGCGCGCGACGCTGACGGGACTTTGGCGGGGGCGATCCGGTTCTGGCCGGTGCATGTGGGCGGACAGCCCGCGCTGCTGCTGGGGCCGGTGGCGGTACACCCGACGCGGCAGGGCGAAGGGCTGGGCGGTTTGCTGATCCAGTCGGGGCTGGAACGCGGCCGGGCCGAAGGCTGGGACCGGGTGATGCTGGTGGGCGATGCGCCCTATTATAGCCGGTTCGGATTTAGCAGGCTTGACGGTGTGATCATGCCGCCGCCGACCAACCCGGACCGGGTTTTGGGCTATGCGGTGAGCGAAGGGGCCTGGGACGGTGTCACCGGCGAAGTCACCCGCATTGATGCTTGAAACCTGATCCAGAATAGCCATTTCTGTGACAGGCTAAGCGAAGGGTTCAATCATGCTGATCGAAGACGCTTCGAAAGAAGTTATTGATTTAGACGCGGAATTGGAACTGCTGGCCCAGCGGTATCGCAAGGCCGGGGGCATGGGTATTCAGGTGCTTAACATGATCGGTGGGCAGGCCGATCAATTGTTGAACCGGTTGCCGGACAATATTCGCAACAACCTCGATGGAGCGACCGAAACCGCTTTGGGGCTTGCGATGAAGGCGGCGCATCGTTCGCGCGGGGTGATCGGGGATCAGCCGGGATGGCTGAACACAACCGTCACCACCGCGATGGGAGCGGCGGGCGGGTTCGGCGGTCTGCCTTCGGCAATGGCAGAGCTGCCGGTCACGACAACGATCCTGCTGCGTTCAATTCAGGGCGTTGCGGCCGAACAGGGGTTTGACCCGGCGGCGGAAAACGTGCAGTTCGATTGCGTCCGGGTATTCGCTTCGGCTGGGCCGCTGGACCATGATGACGGCGCCGATCTGGCATTTCTGACCTCTCGAATGGCGCTTCATGGGGGCAGTTTACAGGCGCTGATCGTCAAGATCGCGCCGCGCCTGGCCAATGTTCTGGGCCAGAAGCTGGCCGCACAGGCGGTGCCGGTGCTGGGGGCAATTGCGGGGGCGGCGACGAATTACGCCTATACCAGCTATTATCAGGACATGGCGCATGTGCATTTTCGGCTGCGCCGTCTGGCGATCGAAGCGGATACAGCGCAGGATCAACTGGTCGAGCAATTGCGGCAGAGAGTGACCCCGAGGGTTACCAAAAACTAGCCGGGCAAATGCGGTTCCTGTCAAAACGCTGGACGCTGCCGCGGTCCTGCCCCAATCTTGGCGCGGGGAGGAATGCCAATGTCCAATGCACCAGTCTACGAAATAGATCCTGCCGCTTTCTGGGCGGACCCCTATCCAGATATGGCGCGGATGCGGGCGCAAACGCCGGTTTGCTATGTGCCGCAGCTGGACGCCACGCTGATCACCCGGCGCGACGACATCTTCGTGAATGAAAAAATTGTCGATGTGTTTTCGTCCGATCAACCGCAAGGGCTGATGACAGTTCTGATGGGGCAGAACATGATGCGCAAGGACGGTGCGGACCACCTGTCCGAACGTCGCGCGATTTTCCCCACAGTGTCGCCCAAGACGGTAAAAAACGTTTGGAAAGCCCAGTTCGAAGTGGCGACCGCGCGGGCGCTGGACCGGTTGGCGAACCAAGACGATGCTGACCTGGTCAAGGATTTCGCTATGGAGGTCAGCGCCGAGGCACTAAAATCCATCACCGGGCTGACCAATATGGATTGGCGCGAAATGGACCGCGTCAGTCAGGGTATGATTGACGGTTGCGCCAATTACGCGAACGATCCGGCGGTGACGGCCCATTGCAACGATTGCACGGCTTCGATCGACCGGCATATCAGCGAACGGATGCCGGTATTGCAGAACACCCCCGACCAGTCCCTGATCGCGGTTCAGATGCAGGCGGGTCTGGACGAGGCGCAGATGCGCGCCAATGTGAAACTGGCGATTTCGGGGGGGCAGAATGAACCGCGTGATGCCATCGCAGGGGCGGCTTGGGCACTGCTGACCCATCCAGAGTGGCTTGATGCGGTGCGGTCGGGAGACATCAGCTGGTTGCAGGTATTCGAAGAATATGCCCGCTGGATCAGTCCGATCGGCATGTCCCCCCGACGCATCGCGCGGGATTATGACCTGAACGGGATCAGGCTGGATGCAGAGGATCGGCTGTTTTTCATGTTCGGGTCGGGGAATCGGGACGAAACCGTGTTTGCCCGCCCCGATATTTTCGATCCGACACAGGATATCGCCCCGGCGATTTCCTTTGGCGCCGGGCCGCATTTCTGTGCCGGGGCCTGGGCGTCGCGTTGTCTGATTGCCGAAGTCGCCCTGCCGATGCTGTTTGACCGGTTCGCGGGTATCGCGTTGACGGGCGAAGCACCGTTTGGCGGCTGGGCCTTCCGGGGACCGCTGTCGGTACCGGTGCGGTTGCGGTGATCGGTCAGGTTTGTTTGCGCAGGTAGTCCATCACCGCCGGGCGCACCGACTGATCGCCGTTCATATTGGCCGTTTCGATCACCTTGCGTAGCCCGTCCAGATCGACGCCGCGCAGGATGTTCTTGACCGGGCCGATAGAGGCAGGGCGCATCGACAATGTACGTATTCCCATCGCCGCAAGGCAGACCGCTTCGACCGGGCGACCGGCATCTTCGCCGCAAAAGCTGAGCGCGGTGTTCGACGCCGCGCAACGTTTCACGATGCCTTCTAGAAATGTCAAAAAACTGACATTCAGGGTGTCGTAGCGCCGCCGCACCCGTTCGTTTTCGCGGTCGGCTGCGAAAAAGAACTGTTTCAGGTCGTTGCCACCAATCGACAGGAAATCGACCTCTTCATAGAACCGGTCCGGTGCAAATGCCAAAGACGGCGTTTCCAGCATCGCACCGACTTCGAGATGTTCAGGCACCGCGTGGCCCAGAATGCGTTCGCGTTCCAGCGCCTTTTCCATTTCCCATTTGGCGGCCTTGAATTCTTCATATTGGGCGACAAAGGGGAACATGATCGACATCGGGCGACCCTTGGAGGCCCGCAGCAGCGCCTGTAGCTGCATTCTGAGCACACCCGGTTTGTCCAGGCCAACCCGGATAGCGCGCCAGCCAAGAGCCGGGTTAGGTTCGTCATTGGGCTTCATGTAAGGCAGGACCTTGTCCGATCCGATGTCGAGCGTCCGAAAGACCACCCGTTTGCCTTGGGCGGCATCCAGCACCCGCGAATAGATCGCCGACAGTTCCGACCGTTTTGGCATCTTGTTACGCACCAGGAATTGCAATTCGGTGCGAAACAGCCCCACGCCTTCGGCGCCGGAGCCCTGCAAAGATGGCAGATCGGCCATCAATCCGGCATTCATCAACAATGAAATCGTTTTACCGCATTTGGTGGTGGCGGATTTATCCCGGATCGAGGCATAGCGTTCCTGCGCCTTGGCCTGCATCGCGATTTTATCACGGAAAGCGGCGACGACGGTATCGTCGGGGCGCAGATGCACGATGCCCTGATCGCCATCGACCATGATATGGTTGCCATTGAGCGCTTCGGTGGTGATCCGTCCCGCATGGATGACCAAGGGAATTGCCAAGGCCCGCGCCACGATGGCGGCGTGGCTTCCGACAGAGCCTTCCTCCAGCACGATCCCTTTCAGAGAACGCCCGTAATCCAGCAGTTCGGCCGGACCGATATTGCGGGCTATCAGGATCGGATCGGCGGGCAATTCCGCCCCGGTATCGGTGCCCTGACCGGTCAGGATACGCAGCAACCGGTTCGACAGATCGTCCAGATCGTGCAGCCGGTCGCGCAGATAGGCGTCGTTGACCTGACCCAGGCGCGCACGTGCTGCCGATTGTTCCTTTTCCACCGCCGCTTCGGCCGACAGGCCGCGGCTGATATCTTCTTCCATGCGCCGCATCCAGCCCTTTGAATTGGCGAACATGCGGTAAGCTTCGAGGACCTGAACCTGATCGGCATCTCCGCCCGAAGCCCCGGCCAGCATCTGATCGACGCTGATCCTCAGCGTATCCACTGCTTCATGCAGGCGGGTGAGTTCATTATGCGGATCCTCGGCGATCGGGTTGGTCACGACCACGCGCGGTTCGTGCAGCCAGACATGGCCTTCGGCGGCGCCTTCCTGTCCAGAGGTGCCGCGGATCAGAACGGATTGCTGATGCCGGGCCGACAGGGCCGCCCCTTCGCCGACAAAGGCACCCAGTTCGGTCATTTCGGCCAGAACCATGGCGACGACTTCCAGCGCATAAACTTCGTCAGCAGAAAATTCACGCGCCTGTTTCGACTGCACCACCAGAACGCCCAGTTTTTCGCCCAGCCGCTGAATCGGTACGCCAAGGAAGGAGGAATAGATTTCCTCGCCGGTTTCCGGCATATAGCGGAACCCCTTGGCCGACGGCGCATCGGCCTCGTTCACCACGGTGCCAACTTTGGCGACCCGACCGACAAGCCCTTCGCCCATGCGCATTCGGGTTTGGTGCACGGCCTCGGGTTTCAGCCCTTCGGTGGCGCAAAGTTCCAGCGTTTCAGCGTCGCGGAACAAATAGACCGAACACACTTCGGTGCCCATCGAATCGGCGATCAGATGGGTGATCTCATCCAGCCGCGCCTGACCGGCGCTGTCTCCGGCCATCGCATTTCGCAGCCGTCGCAGCAGTTTGCGGCTTTCGCTTTCGGTCCCATCGGTCATGCACGATTAACCCGTCTTGGTTTCGGCCTGTCGCGTCGGACGCCGGCCCGCGGGCAAGCGTATCGATTCAGGCCGTTTTTTCCAGTTCAAAGGCATCATGCAGCGACTGGACGGCAAGTTCCAAGTATTTCCGGTCAATCAGGACGGAAATTTTTATCTCGGAGGTTGCAATCACCTTGATGTTGATGCCCTCATCCGAGAGTGTCTTGAACATTTTGGCGGCCACACCGGATTGCGACCGCATACCGATCCCCACTGCCGAGACCTTGCAGACATCGGTGTCGGCGATCAAATCATGGAAATTGATATCGCCTTTTTCCTTGGCGCCGTTCAGCGCCTTTTCTGCCCTGAGCACCTGATCGATGGGGCACGAAAAGGTCATGTCTGTCCGGCCTTCTTCGGAAATGTTCTGAATGATCATATCCACGTTCACCCCCGCATCGGACAGGGGGCCAAAAATCGCGGCGGCGATGCCGGGGCGGTCGGCGACCGAGATGAGGGTCATCTTGGCCTCGTCACGCGAATAGGCGATGCCGGATACAGGGCGGTTTTCCATGGTGTCCTCCTCGTCGCAGACAAGCGTACCTGCCTCATCTGACGGTTCTTCGAACGAACTGAGCACGCGCAGTTTGACCTTGTAGCGCATTGCCAGTTCGACCGAACGGGTTTGCAGGACCTTCGCACCAAGCGAGGCCAGTTCGAGCATTTCCTCAAAGGAAATCTTGTGCAGTTTGCGGGCCTTCTGACTGATCCGCGGGTCGGTGGTATAGACGCCGTCCACATCTGTGTAGATGTCGCAGCGTTCCGCGTCGAACGCGGCGGCAAAGGCAACAGCCGTTGTGTCTGATCCGCCCCGGCCCAGCGTGGTAATGCGGCCTTCGGGGCTGATGCCCTGAAACCCGGCGACCACGGCGACCTTCATGCCTTCGGCAAACTTGGCGCTGATGTTTGCCGGTGGGATGTCTTCGATTCGGGCATTGGCATGGGCGTCGGTAGTCTGCACCGGCACCTGCCAACCCTGCCAGCTGCGCGCTGGCACGCCCATTTCCTGCAGCGTCAGCGCCATCAGGCCAGCGGTGACGTTTTCGCCCGAACTGACCACGGCATCATATTCGCGGGCATCATAGAGCGGCGAAGTTTCATTGACCCAGCCGACGAGTTCGTTGGTTTTACCGGACATGGCCGACACGATGACGATCACGTCATAGCCCTTGGCGACTTCCAGCCCCACCCGTTTGGCGGCGCGTTTGATCCGGTCGAGCGTGGCGACGGAAGTGCCGCCGAATTTCATCACGAGAACGGGCATGGTCGGTCCTTGGTCCCTATAATCGCGCCGGGTTTAGTGAAAGGGCGGGGCGAGGGCAAGAGAATTAGAGTGGGATAGAGGCGGTCAGACGCCTTGGTCTAGCGGCTTTCAGATGGGCCATTTCGCCGGTCAATCCCCACCGCTTTGACCGGTGTCAAGGACGCTGTGGCCGTCTTGGCGCAAATCAGGGGCCGGTTGGACGGAAACCATCGAAACCGATTCGCCCGTTGCCGTCTCAATTCGCAGCCTGGTCCATTGCCAAGGAGGAAGGTCATGAAAGTACTGATAGTCTATGCGTCCAGCGAAGGGCAGACACGCAAGATTGCGCGCAAGATCATGGATCGCATTGCCGATAGCGGACAGGCGGTCGAACTGTTGCCGGTGTCCGAAGCAAAAGGCACAGATTTCAGCCGCTTTGACCGGATGATTGTCGCCGCGCCGATCCACGCGGGGCATTATTCGCGTGCGTTGTCGGATTTCCTGTCCCATGAGGTCGAAAACCTAAGCAACGTGCCAATGCTTTTCCTGTCGGTGTCGCTTGCCGCGGCGGGTCATGACGCGGAGGATTGGCGGGGTCTGGATCAGATCCTTGACGATTTCACAGCGGCAACAGGTTGGCAGCCAAGCCGGGTAGAGCAGATCGCAGGGGCCTATAAACCGTCGGAATACGACGTGTTCCGGCGATATATCATGCGCCGTATCCTTGCCGCAAAAGACCCGGATGCCGATCTGGACGCCGACAAGGAATACACTGATTGGGCGGCGCTAGAGGCGCTTGTCGACGAATGGTTGGCACGCGCCGATTAATAAACCGACCAAGACCCGTCTAATTCAGCGCTGCCAGGATCGCGTCGACCGCCTGTTCGGGGGATTGTTTCGCAGTGTCGATCTGCAAATCGGCCTCAGCCCAAGGCTGGTATTCGCGATTTAGCACGCCTTGCCAGTCGGGCAGATTCAATCCGATGATGTCGGGGCGGCGGTTTTCCACCCGGTGGCGGTGTTTGTCGTGATCCGAACAGATCACTTCGACCCTCAGTTGTCGCGCCTCGGCCGCATCGGCGATCGCTGTCCAGATGTCGCGGGTCAGCGCAATCGGATTGACGCTGTCGGCGATCACATGATGGCCCGTAGCCAGATTGCCTTCGGCGACGGCGGCGGCAATCTTGTAGCCGTCCGCCCCCAGATCATGACGTTCGGGCTGTGCTTCGCGCAGACATTGCTCGATCACATCGATCCTGAGCCACATCGCAGGCAGGCGCGGGGCCAGATGGCGGGCGATGGTGCTTTTGCCAGAGCCTGGCAATCCGGCGAACGTGATCAGAACCGCGGTCAAAACGGATGATCCTGACCATCCCATGTGCGAAAACAGCCGCTGCTGTCGGGGCCCAGTTCATCAAACCGCGCTATCAGGCCGCTTGCCGCCTGATCGACCGTGATATCGGCCACTTGGCCGCCCATATCGGTCTGCACCCAGCCCGGATGATAGATGCCAACCGAGATATCCAGCCCCTTCAGATCGACGGCAAAATTGCGGCCAAGGTTCAGCACTGCGGCCTTGGAGGCGCGGTAGATATAGCTGCCGCCGGGTGCGCGCATGTGCGATGCCATTTGCGACGAAATGATTGCGATCTTCGCGCCATCGGTCATCTGCAGATTGGGCAGCAGGGACTGGACAGTCAGGAACACGCCGGTGACATTGGTGGCGAAACTGTCTGCCCACATTTCGGGCGGGTAACCTTCGGCCAGCGATTGGCCCTTGTCCAGATAGACCCCGGCATTGCAGATCAGCAAATCCACCGGCTTGCCATCCTGTGCCCGTGCCAGATTGGCGAACTGATCCGGCTGCGTCACGTCAAGCGGCACGAAACCGTCGGCTGACCGCGCGGTGCCGGTTACTTCGTCGCCGCGATCACAGTATCTGTCATACAGGCTGCGACCTATCCCACGATTGGCACCAGTGATCACAACATGCATTTCAGCACCTCTTTTACGGGGGTCAATTTGTTTTCCGACCGGGGACGAAATGCAGCGGTGTCAGCGGCACGCCTTCATCAATCAGTTGCTTGGCCTCGTCGATCCGCGCTTCGCCATAGATCGACCGTTCCGGTGCGTCGCCGGTATGCATCGCACGGGCTTCGCGGACGAATTTGTCGCCGACATATTCCGAGGTTTCTTCGATCTTGCGCTTCAACTCTGCCAGGGCCTGTTCAGCCGGGTTGGCCGGTGTGCTGAGGCTCGGATTCGGTGCGTCGTCGGGCAGGGGGGTGGTGGACGGAGTGTCCGGCTGGGCGCTTTGAGTGTTGCGGCTGGGGCGGACGCGCGGGGCCATGATGGCTTTTTCCACATCGCTCGATCCGCAAATGCTGCAGGTGACCAGACCGGCGGTGTTGAGCTTGTCAAACGCTTCGGCCGATTGGAACCAGCTGTCGAACCGGTGATCCTGTGCGCATTTCAATGAGTATTGAATCATGAAGATATTCCATGCCTCTGGCACTATATTAAATAGCAGAAAGTCGGGTCGGATCAATCCCGGTTCCGGTCCGCAGCGTCCGGGCGCATGCAATGAAACGCCCGAAACCTTGGTTCCTCTGTTCTGCTAACCGACGCGCCCGAACGCCAACAATGGCCGGTTCGCCAAGTGCAGGCAGGCGCGGTTTCAGGCGCTGGGCGGCGGAGGCGGCAGAATGGTGAAAAGTTGCGCCAACTCGATCACATCGGCTGCTTTTTTCCAACCGTCCTGACCGGGAGTCCAGACATAGGTGTCGCGGTTGATGGTGCCAGAGGACGCCATCCGGCCCATCGACGCCTTGGAAAACGGCCCCTTTGTTTCGCCATTTTCGGCCACATGCCAGACATGTTCGACCGGTGGCGGCGGCGGGGCGACAGAGGTTTGCGGTGCCGGTTGCGGCGCGGCGGTCTGCGGGCGCGGTCCCCACGGGCCCTGATTGGCCATCTGCTGGGCCATCGCCATGCCCATTCCCATGCCAAGCCCGGCCCCCATGTTGGATCCCGGGTTTTGTGCGGCGGCGGTCATTGCCTCGGCGGCGGAATACTGGGTGAATTTGCCCAGATCGCCCGCCAACCCCATTGAGGTCCGCTTGTCCAGCGCTTCTTCGACGGCCGGGGGCAGGCTGATATTCTCGATATAAAGCTCAGGCATTGCCAACCCGTAGTCTGACAGGGTGCCGCTGATTTCCGCTGCGATCAGTTTGCCCAGATCGGCGGTATTGGCTGCCATGTCGAGAACCGGAATGCCCGAACCGGCCACCACGCGGGAAAATTCCTGCACGATGATGTTGCGGATCTGATAGCTGATTTCATCCATGGTGAATTCGCCGTCCGTACCGACGATTTCGGTCAGGAACCGGGCCGGGTCTGTGACCCGCACCGAATAGGTACCAAAGGCGCGGATGCGCACCGGGCCGAATTCAGGGTCACGGCAGATGATCGGGTTCTTCGTGCCCCATTTCAGATCGTTGAAACGGGTGGTGTTGACGAAATAAATTTCCGATTTGAACGGTGACTGAAACCCGTGATCCCAATGCTGCAGCGTCGTCAGGATCGGCATGTTGTTGGTTTCCAACATGTAAAGGCCGGGCGTGAACACATCGGCCAACTGGCCTTCGTGGACGAATACCGCAGCCTGACCTTCGCGCACGGTCAGCTTGGCGCCGTATTTGATTTCATGCCCTTCGCGTTCGAACCGCCACACCATCGTGTCGCGGGTATCGTCGACCCAGTGAATGACATCGATGAATTCACCGGTGAGAAAATCGAAAATGCCCATGGAAACCTCCTTCATGCGCGCAGGGCGACTATAGCTACCTGCAAAATCGTTTCTAGACCCAACGGGCCGCTTCTTCAGCTTCGGCCGCCGGTCAGTTCCTCGGCGATCTGCCGGATGATCGGATGGGCCTGACGCAGCGACATGCCGGGGCGCAGGCGCGGATCGTAAAGGATGCGCAGCAGCATTTCATCATGCGTGGTCAGCAATGAAAATTCGTCGTCATCATTGAAAATCGAGGGCCGTGCGCGCGGGCTGTCATTGGCCAGACCCAATCCCTGCGCCAGTTCTTCATGGATACAGGATTTGCGCAGCAGTTCAGGGTGTTCGGCTCGTATCAGCGCGATCGCTTCGCGGTAATCGCTGCTATTGCCAGTGGCCGAAAAGGCGATCACCAGACAATGAATCGACTGCGGGATATCGCGCAGGATCTGCATTGAGGCGGGATTGATATTGGGCACGATCTGTTGCACCCGGGTCAGCATCTGGGCGCGGTCGTCTTCGCCCATGAACAAAACGTGGAAATTGGCCTTGGCGCCGGACACGGATATCGGATGCCCGGTCACCCGGGACAGGCGGGCAGCATAGGATTGCACATTGGCGCGGTCGGTGATCCGCTGCGCCTGCGGCACCGAGGCACCGAATTCGACACCGAACCGCACCGGCACAGTCCAGCGGCGCAGAAAACCCGGCCCGCTATGGGCATTGCGCAACCCAGCGCCGCGTTCATATTCGTCGTAGAATGCGATGGTTTCGAAATTGCGCACCAAATCGGTGGCGGTGAACGGTGTGTCCGGCCCCCCGCCATCGGTCCGCAGCAGCCCCTGCGCCAGCAGATCGGCCTGCACCTTGCGGAAATAGGCGGCCAGTTCGCGGCTGCGGGCGGACGCGTCCGCCGGATCCGGCCGTGCCAGCCCAGCCGGGCGGGCCTGCGGAACCGCCGACCGCTGCAAGCCCAGCGGGGTACAGGCTGTCAGCAGGCACAGCGCGCCGGCAAGGGACAGTCCGAGGGTGTGTCGCAACTTCATTCCGATCTCAGCTTGACGGCACGGCAGTACCCGCAGTGTCACCTAACCCGGTTTTGCGGGCCTTGGCCGACGCCAGCGTGTCACGCAATTCCGCTTCCATTTTCTTCAGCTCTTCCTCGGCGGCAGCGCGGCGTACCTTGCCTTCGTCCGCAATCGCCAGACTTTCATTGATGGTGGCGACCAGATCGGCATTGGCTTGCTTCACCGCTTCGATATCAAACACACCGCGTTCCATTTCTTCGCGGATCATCTTGTTGCTTTCGCGCAGATTGGCCGCATTTGCCGTCAGCAATTCGTTGGTCAGGTCATTGGCCTCGCGCACGGCGGCGGCGGCTTCGGCGCTGCGCTGGATGGTCAGCGCCTGGGCCAGTTGAGTTTCCCACAGAGGCACGGTGTTCACCATGGTCGAGTTGATCTTGGTGACCAGCGATTTGTCGTTTTCCTGCACCAACCGGATCGAAGGCAGCGATTGCATGGTGACCTGACGGGTCAGTTTGAGATCATGCACCCGGCGTTCCAGATCGTCGCGCGCCGCGCGCATGTCGCGCAATTCCTGTGCTGCCATCACCTGATCGTTTTCAGGTGCGGCCTGCACCGCAGCTTCCTTGGCCGGAATCGCGGTTTCATCCAGCTCTTTCATCTTGGCTTCGCCAGCTGCGATGTAAAGCGCCAGCTCGTCATAAAAGGCCAGTGTCTTTTCATACAGCATGTCCAGCGATTTGATGTCTTTCAGCAGGACATGTTCATGTTTCAGCAGGTTGTCGGTGATCTTGTCGATCTGGCCTTGCACGGTTTCATAGCGGGCGGTGAATTTGGCAAACGGCGCGGCGCGGCCCAGCAGCTTTTCCCAAAAGCTGCGCTTGCGCCGCACGTCCAGTTCGCTGACAGAAAAACCGCGGATCGCGGTGACGATGTCGCGCAGGCTGTCACCGGCGGGGCCGACATCCTTGTTGCGCACATCGGTCAGCATCGCCTGGCTGATTTCCTGCAATTCGGCCTGCGCGGCCGATCCAAAGGATACGATGGAATTGGTGTCCGACATATCCAGTTCGTCCATCCGTGACCGGATCTCCGCGCCCACTGGTGCATCCGCTTCATCAAGGGCGGTGACCGCTTCGGCTTTTTGCGGTTCCGGCAGGATAACAGCGGTGACTTGTTCCACCATGGCCAGGTCGGCCGCGGCTTTCTGCTGAATTGTTTCAGACATAGGTTCCCCTTCGATACCAATGGCAGGTGGCGGCTATTCCGCTCGAATGCCTTCTCGTTTAAGCCGGTCCCGCAATACTTCGATCTCGATATTCAGATCGCTACGGTCATCCAGCAACATTTTTTGCGTGCGGGCGGCGAAGTTTTGCTCAAGATCGTCAAGCAATGCCATATAATCGGCCCTGGCCTGCGCATCGCGCGACCTGCCGTAAATATCGGCGAACTTGATCGTCGCATCACGTGCGCCCATCAAATAGACCGACATGTATTTTCGCGCCGCAGTCAGATCGCGGGGATCTTCCTCGACGGTGCGGAACAGATCGCGTGCGGCGGTTTGAAACCGCTCCAGCCGCGCGGCCGCATCGCGGTCGCCGGCGCGTTTCATTGCGTCGGTCATCGCCGCCAGATATTGTTCTGCTTCTTCCACGGCGCGCGCCACGCGGTCGGTCTGAAACGTATCGACGCCTTCCATGCCCTTGTCTTTGAGTGGGTCCATCCCAAAGGCCAACCCATGCAGAACGGTGCCGAGAACCGCGAAGATTACCGCCTCTAGAGGACCGAAGCCGGTGAATCCGGCCAAGCCCAGACCCAGCCCGGTCAAAACCGAGCCGATTATCTTGCGCGGCAGGACGGGGCGGCGGGCGATTTTGCGCGCCTCATAGCTTTCCTGCGCGAGCATCCCTTCGCGGGTCAGCCAAGCGGCCAGTATCATCAGGCCAAGCGCGACCAGATATTGCGCCATCGCCACGGGGTCCGACGTGAACGCCTTCCAGATCAGCGGCAGCGGGGTGAGAAACAGCAGGTTGACCCGGCCACCTGCACGGGTGCGTTTCGCATCGCGGTAAGCCCCCGGCGCGGAGGCGGTGTCGGTCGTTTTCCCATTGGGGCTGTATTGGCCGCCATAGCGTTGAGCCATCACATGCCTCCTGCGATGGTCACGTAGAGGGTCAGGAACACAAGCAAAATAAAAGCCAGTTTTTGTAATCCGGTGCCAGACATGCAGCGCCTCGCGTAAAAAAGGACAGGTCGTATAAAGGGTAAGCGGCGCGGGGCGCATTTGCTAGGGGGAAGATTGCCGCAAAGATGTCATGCAGGGATGACGCAAGGGCAGGTGGACGATCCGCCGCGGCACAGGCCCGGCGGTTTACGGCCTTGTTCTTGACCGGATCGTTGACTTAGCGTTTCGGCGTCCCGCCGCCGGGTTTCCTGCCTTTTGATGCGTTTGGTTTGCGCTGGCCCGGCTTTTTGCCGCGCTCTGCGCCGGGCCGACCACCTGCATCGGGCCAGTCGACCGCGCGGTGTTTGCCTCCGGCACCGGGTTTGCCGCCCGCACCGGGTCGACCACGCAGGCCGGGCTTTTTGCTTGTGCCGGGCTTGCCGCCGTCGCTTCGTTTTTCAGCACCGCCGCGCTTGATCTGCGGGCCGCGCCCGCGCGGCTGTTGCGGTTGTTCCGGTTCCGCCGGGTCCAGACCTAATTGATCGCGTAACACCTTGCGGCGTAACTCTTCGACTTCGCCTGATTTCAACTGACCCAGTTGGAACGGCCCGTAAGACACCCGGATCAGCCGGTTTACCACCAGCCCGACGGCTTCCATTGCGCGGCGGATTTCACGGTTTTTACCTTCGCGCAGCCCCACGGTCAGCCAGGCGTTGGCGCCTTGTTGACGGTCAAAACTGACGATCATCGGCTGGAACCGCTCGCCTTCGACACTGATCCCCTTGCGCAGCGGTTCCAAAATGTCGTCACGCACGTTGCCTTTGACCCTGACCCGGTATTTGCGCAGCCAGCCGGTCGAAGGCAGTTCCAGCTTGCGCTTGAGCTCGCCATCATTGGTCAACAGAAGTAGCCCTTCGGAATTCAGGTCAAGCCGCCCCACACTCATCACCCGGGGCAGGTCGTCGGGCAGTCTGTCATAAATCGTAGGCCGGCCCTGTTCATCCTTGTGGCTTGTCACCAGCCCGGTGGGTTTGTGATACAACCAAAGGCGCGCCGGTTCCGGCGCGTCGAGCGGTTTGCCGTTGACCACCACCTTGTCCTTTGGAGTGACGTTCAGCGCCGGGCTGTCGATCGGTTTGCCATTCACCGTCACCCGACCCTCTGCGATCAGTTTCTCGGCCTCGCGCCGACTGGCCACCCCGGCACGGGCGATGACCTTGGCGATGCGTTCTCCTGCGGGCGTCGTGTCGGACATGGGCGGACCTTTTCGGGATGGGAAGGCCGAGGCTTAGCGCAAAATTCGCCATTGCGAAAGCACCGATCGCGGGGCAAGGAAGGACATGGTTTTTCGCAGTTTCATGGATATCGCCCTGCAAGAGGCGCGGGCGGCTGCCGATCGCGGCGAAGTTCCGGTCGGTGCCGTTATGGTTTCGCCGGACGGGAATGTCGTGGCGCAGGCGGGCAACCGCACACGCGAATTGAACGATCCCACCGCTCATGCTGAGATATTGGTTATCCGCGCCGCCTGTACGCTGGCAGGCAGCGAACGATTGCCAGGCTATGACCTGTACGTGACGCTGGAACCTTGTCCGATGTGCGCCACCGCGATTTCGGCGGCCCGGATCGCACGACTGTATTACGGTGCGGCAGACCCGAAAAGCGGTGGGGTGGCGCATGGCCCGCGCATTTTCAGCCACAAGCAATGCCATCACGTGCCCGAGGTCTATGACCATATCGACGCCAAGCCGTCCGAGGCGTTGCTCAAAGCGTTCTTCGCCAAGCGCCGCTGAGGCCGTGGGGGGCAGGCCCCCCCCGGCCGGTAGTAATCGTGCAGACCGCCAGAGCGATCTCAGACCGTGATCGCTTCCATCACTTGCGGTTCGATCACATTGACGCCGGGCAGGCCTTTTGCCAACTCCTCTGCCGACTGTTCCAGGATTGGGAAGGTGCGGTAATGACACGGGATCACCGTCTTGAAATCAAAGAAGGTTTTTGCCGCATAGGCCGCGCGTTTCATATCCATTGTGAAATGGCCGCCAGCGCACAGGATGCCGATATCGGGCGCGTGAAGATCGTTGAAAACCTTCATATCCGCCATCACATCGGTGTCGCCAGTGAAATAGATCACATGCCCATCGCCCGCGATCATGTAGCCCGATTCTGTTCCGGCATAGACCGGCCCGTTTTCACCGCCGATTGACGAGGAATGAGAGGCGTTCACCATCGTGACCGCGACATCGCCCAGCCGGACTGTGCCGCCTTTGTTGAAGCCGATGACCTTGGCGTCTTCGCTGGCTTCCCAGTAGCTCATCAAATCGTAGATTCCGACGATGGGAATATCCAGTTCCTTGGAAATCGCCAAAGCATCGGCGGAATGATCGCCATGCCCGTGGCTTACCAGGATCGCCGTCGCGCCTTGAATGGCGGCATTGCGGCTGCTTTCGGGGAACATCGGGTTGCCGCTGAGCCAGGGATCCACCAGCAGCACCTGATCGGCGATTTCCATGCGGAAGCTGGAATGGCCCAACCATGTAATTTTCATCTCTCACCTCCTGTATTGATTTTGACGTCAACCTAGCATGGGCGGCGCGGCTGACAACATGCGGATTTCAGCGTCGATTTCACGCTTGCAATGCCTGCGTTCAGCTTTCATGACATGTCAAAGGGGGACGCGATTGTGAACATGTCGACGCTTGTTATCCGGTATGCCGGGTTCGCCGCAGTGGCGACGCTGATCAATCTGGCGGCGCAGCGCGGGGTGCTTTGGGCCAACGGGGAATGGTTTTTCCCGGCGATGATTGCGGGCACCGGGTCGGGGCTGATCGCAAAGTATCTCCTCGACAAGCGTTGGATTTTTTACGATGTCGCCCGACCGGCACGCGAAGAGGGGCGCAAGTTCCTGCTGTATACCACCACGGGGATTGGCACGACGCTGCTGTTCTGGGGCTGTGAAAGCGCCTTCTGGTTCGTGTGGCAGACCGATGCGATGCGCGAATTGGGGGCGGTGATCGGGCTGAGCATTGGATATCTGGTGAAATACAATCTGGACCGTAGGTTCGTTTTTCTGAACACCGACGGACCGCGCTGACCGGGGTCAGGCGGCCAGAACCACCAACACGATGGCGGCCAGAATGATCGCCATGCCAACACGGTCATGCAGAACGAACCGCACGGGGTCGAAATCTTCCAGCCCTTGCAGGCTAAGCCGGACCACACGGAACAGCCAGACCACTAGCGGCACCGCCGCAAGTGACAGCAATAGCTGATGGTCGTATAGCTGCGCTGCTTCGGACCCGAATACATAAAGCAAGAACAGCCCGGCCGACACCGGGATTGCGCCAAAAGAGGCCCATTCCAGCCAGCGCAGATCGGATGGCCGATAGCCGCGCCGGGGCAGTTGGCCATCGACATGCAGGCGGCTGAGCGCGGTGATCCGTTTGACGCAGGCCAGCACGAAAAACGCCACGAAGGCAAAGGCCAGCAACGGTAACGGCACCGTGACCTCAACCGAAACGGCCCCGGTCAGCAGCCGCAAGAGGAACAGGCAGGCCAGTGTGATCACATCCAGCCAGCGCCATTTCTTGAGCCACAAAGAATAGCTCAGGCTGCCGGTCATATAGAGTGCGGTCAGCGCCGCCACTGCGGGGCTGACCATCAGCGCCAGCGCAAGGGCGAGCAGCACCAAGGCCGCACTGGCCCGGGTCGCCGCCGGGATCGGCAAGGCACCCGATGCGATCGGGCGGTAGCGCTTTTCCGGGTGGCGGCGGTCGCCGTCGAGATCGAGAAGATCGTTCAGAATATAGATCGCCGACGCCCCAAGGCTGAACCCGGCAAAGGCCAGTGCAGCCTGCAGCATTGGCGCAGCTTCGAACCGATGCGCCGCCAGCAGCGGCACGAAGAGCAGGATGTTCTTGATCCATTGATGCGGCCGCATCTCGCGCAGCAATGCGCCCCAGGTCCAGCCATCCTCGATGACATCGACGGGCTTTTTTACCTGCGCCAGTTTCTGAGGGTGCCGGTTCGATCCCGTCACGGCGGTGGCCTGTCGCGCAAGATCCCAGATTTCGGGATCTTCGTCGGGGCCGCCGATATAATCGAACCCGCCCGTCCCGAACCGGGATCTCAGGAAATCCGCCAATGTGGCACCGTTCAGGTCGCGGTCGGGGTCGATCCCGAAATGTGGCCCCGGCAAGCTTAGCCGCGCCGCCACCGCCTCGATCAGCGCCTGATCCGCGCCGGATATCAGGTGCACCTGACGGCCTTCGGCAATTGCGGCGCGGGCGCGGTCGGCGATATCGTCGTGTAATGGCAGGTGTTCGGCCGCAGGCGCGGCGATCCCGGCCAGCGATTGCACACTGGCACCCGCCGCGATGTGCCGCAAAGTGACCGGCACGTCATGCCCCAGGGCGGCCCAGAAGCTTTCGTAGCTCAGGTCGGTCCGTAACAGGGCGCCTTCCAGATGCAGGATCAGCGGCACCTTTTCCAGATGCTGGGAAGCTGGGGTCATTTTCATTCTGGGCGCGCCTGTTAAGCTGTGTCGTTGTAGCAGAGGGGACGGTGTTTCACCGATGATATCCCCGGCATCGGGGAATACCAACCGGGTCTCTGGCATCCCTTGATACAGATCATGTCCGACCGGGCGGCTTTGTTCCAACTTGGGGTGGAAACGAATACGCGAACAGGATCGGCGGCGCAGATGGCCGCTGACCAAAAGAGGCATGACAATGGAGAAAAAACGCTTTCTTGTAACTGGCGGCGCCGGCTTCATGGGGATCAATCTGGTGCGCTATCTGCTGGACCGCGGCCACGAGGTGCGCAGCTATGACATCGCGCCTTTCAGCTATCCCGAAGCGGACCGGATATCGGTGTTGCAGGGCGACGTCCGCGACCGGTCGTTGCACGATACGGCCTTTGAGGGCATCGACGTGGTGGTGCATTGCGCCGCCGCTTTGCCGCTGGCAGATCCGGGGGAAATCCATTCCACCAATGTCGACGGGACAAGGGCCATGCTGGAGGCCGCGCGGGAACGCGGTATCGACCGGTTCATCCATATTTCCTCGACCGCCGTGTACGGCATTCCCGACCATCATCCGCTGATCGAAAGCGATGAGATGATCGGGGTGGGGCCTTATGGCGAATCCAAGGTACAGGCTGAACATGTCTGCATCGAAGCCCGCGACAAGGGGCTGACCGTTTCGGTTCTGCGACCGAAAAGCTTTGTCGGGCCGGAACGGCTGGGCGCGTTCGAACTGCTGTATGAATTCGCGGCTGATGGACATGGTTTCCCGGTACTGGGATCAGGCGACAACCTTTATCAGCTTCTCGATGTCGAGGATCTGAATCAGGCGGTGTACCTGTGTGCCCACGGCGAAGCGGATGTGGTCAATGATGTGTTCAACGTCGGGGCGGAACGCTTCGGCAGCTTGCGGCAAAGTTTTCAGGCGGTGCTGGACCGGGCCGGTTTCGGCAAGCGTATCATCGGATTTCCTGCCGCCCCCGCGATCTGGACGCTGAGGGCGCTTGAGGCGCTGCACCTGTCGCCGCTGTATAAGTGGATTTATGAAACCGCGGGCAAGGACAGTTTCGTCAGCATCGACAAGGCCAAGGACAGGTTGGGCTACAAGCCCGAACATTCCAACGAAGAAGCGCTGATCCGCAATTACGAATGGTATCTGGCCAATCGTGACCGCATTTCGGCGCAAACCGGGGTGACCCACCGGGTGCCGTGGAAGAAAGGCGCGCTGGCGATGCTGCGCTGGGTGATTTGAGATGGTGTGCGTGACAATGAGACGAATCGCGTTGGGGTTGGCGACCATGGCCTTGGCCGGGGCGGCAGTTGCACAGGATACGGATAGGCTGGCGCTTCAGCGCGATGCCTATGACGCGGTGCAGGCCAAATCCGTGATCGACCTGCAGATGTTCCGCGACACGACGGCGGCCACTGATGCCGCGACCGGCCAACATGTGACGCTGATATCGCTCAATCCCGGTGTCGGGGCATGGTATCTGCTGCAATTGCGCGACGACCCCGAAGGCAAAGCCGACGACTATCACCTCGAAAACCCCGCCCCTGACAGTCAAAGCGTTGTCCTGCGCCCCGGCAGCACCCCGGCGCTGATCGTCACCACGGCCAAAGGCGAGGTGACCTGCACCCCTTGGGCCGACGGCGCTGCGGCGCTGATCGAAGCGCGCAAAAGCGGGGTGGCCTATGCGCCGATCTGCGACGGGGCATTGTTCCTGCGCAACCGGGTGACCGGGGCGCGGACCAGTATCGAAACCGCGACCGATTTCCTGCGTGACAATGTCTGGGGCGGTGAAACCATCGTGCGGTTCGTGCGTGACAATTTTTACAAGGATTCACAGCTTGAAACCAGCATTGCGCTGGGCACTGGCGGCGAGGGCGGCGTCAATGCCGGTCCCGTCCCGATGCGTGGCAAGGACGCGCCGGAAGACCAGCCAGTGATATCCACCCTGCTTGATTTTGGGCTGGCGGGGGCTGAACCGGGCCGGATGACCATCGGGCAATGGTACCGCGTGGACGGGATTGACGGTGTATTCGCAAGCGCCTTCCAGCCGCGCGCGATCAGCGATGACGTGTTCGCCACCGCTGGCGCGAACCGGCTGGACGGGGTCGAATCCCGGGCCACCGGGTATATGGTCGCCTTCGATCTTGGGCTGTACGATATCGGCTATGCGGTGGGCACCGATCATCCGGCACTGGGGTGGTCTTCTCGGCCACCCTATTCGGTCCGTCCTCGCGGTCTGCCGGGACCGGACGGGATCGACACCGCCAAGCCGCTGGTCACGTTGGGCATGGTCAATCCGGTGATCGCCAGCCGTGCGGTGGCCACCTTTACCGGCGGCTTCAAGCGTCAGCATGGCGCGTTCAAATACGGCGATTATGCGGGGACCAATCTGGGCCATCATTACGGCTTTATCGAAAAGGGCGTGGTTCTGAGCAAATTGCAGCCCGACCTGTCGACACTGTACCGGCTGACCGACGGCACCATCGCGATGAAGACCTGGCAGGAAAGCGATAACGCGCTGCTGCCCAAGATCGTCTTTGCCCGGCAAAACGGTGTGCCCTTGGTGGTGACTGACCCCGCCACCGGTCAGCCGGTGCCGGGCGACCGGGTGACCCAATGGGGGCCGGGTAACTGGTCCGGATCGGCCGATGCGGATTTGCGCACGCTGCGCGCCGGGGCCTGTATGGCGACGGCGAATGACCGCCGGTACCTGATCTACGGGTATTTCTCGACCGCTACGCCGTCTGCCATGGCGCGGACTTTTCAGGCCTATGGCTGCAATTATGCTATGCTGCTGGACATGAACGCGCTCGAACATACCTATCTGGCGCTTTACGTGCCGCAGGGCGGTAAGCGGCATGTCGAACATCTGGTACCGGGCATGTCGCTGATCGAAAAGAAGGCCCGTGGCGGCACAATCGTCCCCCGGTTCATCGGTTTCGCCGATAACCGCGATCTGTTTTACCTGACCCGGAAGGAACCCAAGCCATGACTGCACGTTTTGTCTTTGCGATCCTCGCCGTCTTGCTGAATCTCACTGCCCCGGCGCGGGCGGAAACGCTGCAAGAGGCCAACGAGGTTCTGTTCAAACAGCTGAAATCAGAGCACCGGCTTAGCGATGCCGAAATGCAGCGGGTGAAACAGATATTTGCCCGTTCGGGTTTCATGGGGCAGGGCAACCCGGCGATCACCCGGCATCCGATGACGCCTGCGGAATGCCGTGACCGCATTCCCGGCGGCGTGAGCCGGTATAACAACGCCCGCAACACCCGGATTTGCGGCGATAAATATATGGCGCCGCTATACGATCCGCGCCGCGAACGGCCCGAAGATGCCAAGGCCTGCATCGACATGTTCGAATTTCCCAACATCCCCTGCACCTATCCGGTGGTCTGGACCAAGGCCAAGGAGGCGGCCGAGGTCTGCGCCGCCATCGGCAAGCGGATCTGCGATGCCCATGAATGGGAAGGCGCCTGCGCCGGGGCGCTGGAACCGCCAGATTACTATTTTGGTCTGGGATCGGTGGCGGCAATGCGCAGCGCCCATAACGCCAAATACGGGGCCAGCAAAAGCTGGGCTTATGGTCCGGAGTTTCAGCGCGGTGTCTGTGCCCAGAACAGCCAGAAAAGCGCCAGTTGCGGCGGTGGTGGTTTTGGCAGCTGCGGATCGAATACCTATCCGACCGGGGCTTTCCCCAACTGCGTCAGCAAGTTGGGTGTTTATGATCAGCACGGCAATGCGGCCGAACACATGAACCTGCCGATGGCGCCGGATCAGATGGCCAGCACGGGCAGCACCAAGCTGGGCGTCACCGAGATGAAAGGCAGCTGGTTCATCTGGGACAAATACCGCGCCCATCCCGATTGGTGCCGCTGGCGCGCGCCGTATTGGCACGGGTCGCGGGTGATGAGCCCGGCCAGCCATGAGAATTACCATCTCAGTTTCCGCTGCTGTAAAACGATCGACTAAACCGGGGTCCGGCGCTTTGGTGCCGTTTACGCTTGGTTTAGGGGCTGAAACCCAGAAACGAGAAACGCCAAGGGCATTATCAGCCCTTGGCGTTTTCTGTTTTGTGTCAGAAAGGCGCGGTTCAGTATTGCCGGGCCAGCAGCTTCTGGGGATCAGAGATCGGGCCTTCACTGCTGACGATATAAGACAGTTCGCGGTCCTGCATCAGCTTGGTCAGGTCTTCCGCCTTGCCGTTTACAAAGGCGGTGCGGCTGATCAACCGGACGCCGTGGCTGTAATCGGCATAAGATGCGCCATGAACAGTGCTTAGCGGTTGGATCGGCTTGCCGTTGGGACGGTGCCAGCCGTAGATCGCCACCCGGCCCGGTTTCTGACGCAGCCGGTTGGTCAGCACGATGTCTTTCTTCTGACCAGCGGTCAGTTCGGCCATATCGCGGCTTTCCTGTGCGCGCTGCGTGTCCAGCGTGTGGTTGTGTTCCAGCAGATAGGCAGTGGATTCCATCTGCGAGGTGGGTTTCATCGGGCGCGGGGCCAGATGGACGCGGGCCTGACTGTAAATCGCATCCACCATCTTGGTCGTCGGCAGCAGGAACCCGGTTTCATTGGCGATCCGCGCCGCCGCGGCCAGTCCCATCGGCACCCGGACGAAATCGCGGTCATCGCCCACCGCCAGATATTCCGGCATCACGCACAGGGTGACGCGCACCTCTTCGCCGTTTTTGCGGGTGCCGGTGATTTCGACCGGTTTAAGCTGCCGCAGGAAGGACGGAATATTGCCAGCCAGAACCTGGCCCAGCACTTCATGATCCCGTTTGGTGCCGCTGACTTTCTGCAGGTGGGACATGACTTCGCTGCCCGAGGGGGCGCGCAGGGCACGTTGCGGGATGTCCGCAGTCAACGGTTTGGGGCAGGTCACTGCCGCCTGTGCCACCGTCGCCCCCATGAAAAAGATCGCAAAAGAAACCAACGCGCCTGCACTGCGCGCAACAAAACCATTGCCTGCCATATCTCGCCACTCGCCTGCCAATATAAATGTCTCCGCATAGGTCACAGGTTCCCGGTCCCGGATCAAGATGTCGGCTCTGGTATGCGCAAGAACCTGCCGAAACCTGAGAAAACCTGCCGATTTCTGCCGATACACACCTGGGCCATCCGGAAGATTGCCTGCAAGTTCTTTGCCAAATGCTGTGGGGTATTGCGCTAAATGGAGGTAACCGGGCCGTCCGGTGCTGAACCCGGGAAGGTTCCAAACAGTCAAGCCCGCCCCCTTGCCAGGCTGGGGTATTTTCGGCACCGCTGTGATGTGAGTATTTCCGGCAAGATGAAAGGGCGGTGCGATGGATTGGCTGCGTGCAGTGGATGGATATTGCGAACGCGCCGGGCCGGAATACTGGGCCGAGCCAGTGAATGCGCTGACCAATCTTGGTTTCGTGTTGGCCGCGGCAATCCTGTGGCCACGCATGGCCGGGCTGGGGGTGGGACGGGCGCTGAGCGCCAACCTGGCGCTGATCGGGATCGGGTCATGGCTGTTTCACACCCATGCGCAGGTCTGGGCCGGGCTGGCCGATACGCCGCCGATCCTGATCTTCGTGCTGATCTATATCTTCGCCGCTCACCGGGATTTCTGGCACCTCTCGCCGGGGCGGGCCTTCGCTACCACGCTTCTGTTCTTTCCCTATGCGGCGCTGACGGTGCCACTGTTCCAGTTACTGCCGGGGTTGGGATCATCGGCGGGATACGCGCCGGTGCCGCTGCTGATCGCGATTCATGCGCTGCTGCTGCGCCGCCGCGCGCCCGCCACGGCGCGGGGGCTGGGCATCGGCGCGGCGATCCTGACCGTCTCGATCACCTTCCGCAGCCTTGACGAGCCGCTTTGCGCGTATTGGCCGCAGGGCACGCATTTCGTCTGGCATTTGCTCAACGCCATCATGCTGGGCTGGATGATCGAGGTCTATCGCCGTCACATGCTTGCGGATGGATCGCCACGGCGCTAAACGCTGTTGCAACTGGAAAACGGAGATCTGCAGATGTCGATCGACACCAAAACCGCCGCCAAGGTGGCTAAGCTCGCCCGGATCAAGGTCGAGGACGAGGCGCTGCCGGCGCTGGCCAATGAATTCAACACCATTCTGGGCTTCATCGAGCAGCTCAACGAGGTGGATGTGGACGGGATCGAACCGATGACCTCGGTCACGCCGATGCGACTGAAGCGGCGCGAAGACGTGGTTACGGACGGCAATATGCAAGACAAGATACTGTCCAACGCGCCCGATGCGCGTGAAGGCTTTTTCGCGGTTCCGAAGGTGGTGGAATAATGACCGATCTGAACAAGTTCACCCTCGCCGAGGCCCGCGACAAGCTGCGCGCCAAGGACGTCACCAGCGTCGAGCTGACCGAAGCCTGCCTTGCCGCCATCGACAAGGCCGATGCGTTGAACGCCTTCGTGCACAAGACGCCGGAGATCGCGCTGGAACAGGCCAAGGCGGCCGATGCGCGAATCGCCGCGGGCGACGCACCGTCGATGTGCGGTCTGCCGGTGGGCATCAAGGATCTGTTCTGCACCAAGGGCGTGCCGAGCCAGGCTGCCAGCCGCATCCTGGAAGGGTTCAAGCCGGAATACGAATCCACCGTGTCTTCGAACCTGTTCACTGCAGGCGCGGTCATGCTGGGCAAGCTGAACATGGACGAATTCGCCATGGGATCGTCCAACGAAACCTCCTGCTATGGAAACGCGGTCAACCCGTGGCGGCGCGGCAATGACGATACGCCGCTGACCCCGGGCGGGTCTTCGGGCGGGTCTGCGAGCGCCGTTGCGGCCGATTTGTGCCTTGCCGCGACCGGCACCGATACCGGCGGGTCGATCCGCCAGCCTGCCGCCTTTACCGGCACGGTGGGCATCAAGCCGACCTATGGCCGTTGTTCGCGCTGGGGGATCGTTGCCTTTGCCTCGTCGCTGGATCAGGCCGGGCCGATGACCAAGACAGTACGTGATGCCGCGATCATGCTGGAAACCATGTGCGGTCATGACATGAAGGATTCCACCAGCGCCGACATCCCGGTGCCGGATTTCGAAGCGATGCTGACCGGCGATATCAAGGGCAAGAAAATCGGTATTCCGAAAGAGTACCGCATGGACGGTATGCCCGCCGAGATCGATCAGCTCTGGGCCGATGGTCGCGCGATGCTGAAAGATGCCGGTGCCGAGATCGTCGACATTTCGCTGCCGCATACCAAATACGCGCTGCCCGCCTATTACGTGATTGCCCCCGCCGAAGCGTCGTCGAACCTGGCGCGCTATGACGGTGTACGTTACGGCCACCGCGCCAAGCTGGACGCAGGCGATGGCATCACCGAGATGTATGAAAAGACCCGCGCCGAAGGCTTCGGTCACGAGGTGCAGCGCCGTGTCATGGTCGGCACCTACGTGTTGTCGGCCGGGTTTTACGATGCCTATTACAACCGCGCCCGCCGGGTGCGTGCGCTGATCAAGAAGGACTTCGACGATGTGTTTGCCGCCGGGATCGACGCGATCCTGACCCCGGCAACACCGTCGGCTGCCTTTGGCCTGGGCGAAATGACCGATGCCGATCCGGTGCAAATGTATCTCAACGACGTTTTCACCGTGACGGTGAACCTGGCCGGTTTGCCGGGCGTCAGCGTTCCTGCGGGGCTGGATGCGCAAGGTCTGCCGCTGGGGCTGCAACTGATCGGTCGCCCCTGGGAAGAGGGCGATTTGCTGAATACCGCCTATGCCTTGGAAAAGGCCGCCGGTTTTGTGGCAAAACCGGGTAAATGGTGGTAAACCTTCGGGCAAACAAACACGGGCAGGATTTCACGATGCGGTTTATCCTTTGTTCTATGGCGCTTCTCGGGCTGGCGGCCTGCGATGCGTCGATCCCCGACAGCAATCCCGGCGTCGGTTTCGGCAGCTATTCCGATCAGCGGCAACAGCAGGCCGCGCGTGATGCCGCGCTGGCCGGTCAGGGGCAGCCTTTGGCGGCCCCGATGGCGGTGTCCCAGGAACAACCTGCCATTGCCAGCGCCAATCGCGCGGTGCCCCTTGGAACCGATGAAAGCGAAGCCGAACGGTTGGCTGCGGAAACTGCGGCTGCGTTGAATTCGGGCGAAACGCCGGTCAATGCCACCCCGGCGAACCCGGCACCGCAGGTTGCGCTCGGACCGAGCGGGATGTCCAAGGAAAATGATTTCGAGAATGTCTCGACCTTGCGGTCTATCGAAAGCGATGCGCAGAAGATCGAACAGAACCGGGCGCAGTATGAAGTGGTCCAGCCGACCGCGCTGCCGACGCGCCCCGGGGACGAAGGACCCAATATCGTTAATTATGCGCTGTCGACGTCGAACCCGGTGGGACAGCAAATGTATTCGCGCTTCGCGGCCAGCGAAGGCCGGGCAAGACGCAACTGTGCCAAATACCCGTCGCCCGATCAGGCGCAGGCTGCGTTCCTGAAAAAAGGCGGTCCACAGAAGGACCGTCTGGGCGTTGACCCCGATGGCGATGGTTATGCCTGTTCCTGGAATCCCGCACCATTCCGTCAGGTCAGCGGTGGCTGACAGGCCGGCCCTGATCCAGCACCCTTCACCGAATTTCGGGCCCCGCCGCCAAGCTGCGCGGCCCGATTTGATCGTTTTGCACTATACCGCGATGACCAGCGCCAGAGCGGCGCTGGATCGCCTTTGCGACCCTAAGGCCGAGGTTTCGGCCCATTACCTGATCTGCGAACGCGGCCGGATATGGCAGATGGTCGAAGAAGAGATGCGCGCCTGGCATGCCGGGGCAGGGCAATGGGGGGCTGTCGCGGACGTCAATTCACGCTCGATCGGGATCGAATTGGCCAATCTGGGCACCCATCCGTTTTCCGAACCGCAAATGGCGGCACTTGAGGCGCTGCTGCCGGGGATCATGGCGCGTTGGCAGGTCCCGCCCGAGCGGGTGATCGGCCATTCCGATATGGCACCGGATCGCAAACACGATCCCGGTCCGCGCTTCGACTGGCAGAGGCTGGCCCGGCAGGGGCTGTCGATCTGGCCGGAAGCCGCCGAGCCGGGGGATTTTGTCACCGATGCCACGCGGTTTGGGTATTCTTGCGAGTGTTTCGATGCTGATACGGTCCTGGGGGCCTTCCGCGATCGGTTCCGGCCCGGCGTGACCGGCGCGCTGGATCAAACTGACCGGGCCTTAATGGCTGATCTGGCGGTGCGCTTCCCCGTTGACCATTCCGCCCCGACCGCCTAGATCACTCAGGCGCGGAGGGCCGGATGGCCGCTTGGGCTCAGGCCCGGGAGGAAAGTCCGGACTCCACAAGGTAAGGGTGCCGGGTAACGCCCGGCGGGGGCAACCCCAGGGAAAGCGCCACAGAGAACAAACCGCCCCTGTCCGCAGGGGTAAGGGTGAAACGGTGGGGTAAGAGCCCACCGCGGGACTGGTAACAGGACCGGCACGGCAAGCCCCACCCGGAGCAATGCCGAATAGGGGCCTCGCGCGGGCATGATCCGGGTTCCCGGATATCACCGCAGGGTCTGCCTTGACCCAGAGGCCCGGGTTGGCAGCTATAGGCGGATCGGTAACGGTTCGTTCAGAGGAATGGTCATCTCGGGCGGGGCAACCCGCCTATGACAGAATCCGGCTTACAGGCCCTCCGCGCGTTTCTGGCCTGGCCTGACGCGACGATCGCAGCGGGGCTTGGCAGCGGGCGTTCTGGCTGTCAGCTTAAGGAATTCGATCTGCCGTGGCGGGAACGTCAAATAGCGGTTGACTCGGAGCGCGGAAGCCTTACAAGGCGGGCTTCAAGGATTCCACGGGCGGCCCGACTGACCCGTTTCGAATGAGACTGGAGAAATACCAATGGCGAAGCCAACGACGATCAAAATCCGTCTGAACTCGACCGCAGACACGGGCCACTTCTACGTGACCAAGAAGAACGCCCGTACCATGACCGAAAAGATGGTTGTACGTAAATACGATCCGGTTGTGCGCAAGCATGTCGAATACAAGGAAGGCAAGATCAAATAAGATCTTCCCTGACCTGAGTTTCGAAAACGCCGCGCAGCCCCGGGCCGCGCGGCGTTTTTTTGTGTCGCGCTGGCATGATTTGAAAGACTGCCTGATGTCGCAAACGATCCCGTCCCTGACCGTGCGTCGCAGTACTGCCGACGATATGATCGCAGTGGATATGCTGCTGTCGCGCAGTTATCCGGCGCTGTTGAAGGCCGATTACCCGGCTTCGGTTTTGGTCACCGCGCTGCCGATCATATCCCGTGCCCAGCCTGACCTGTTGCGGTCAGGCACTTATTTCGTCGTCGAAAAAGACGGAAATATCTGCGGCGCAGGTGGATGGACCCGTGCCGCGCCGCAACGAGGTGAGGATGCCGCGCAAACGGGTCATATCCGCCATGTTGTGACCGACCATCGTCAGACCCGTCAGGGCATCGGACGGGCGCTGATGACGACCGTTCTGGCCGATGCTAAAGAACATGGCATGCTGAACCTGCACTGTCAGGCCACGCTGACGGCGGTACCGTTTTATACCGCGCTGGGGTTCCTTCCTCAGCATCGGATCGACGTACCGTTGCGCCCGGGCATAACATTCCCGGCAATGTTTATGCTAAGGGCGCTTTAAGTCGCAGCCCAACCACACAAGTTTACTCTCAACAAGGCCCCGGCAATCGCATATCCCATTGCTGAAGCAGGAGAAGACGATGCCGAAAGAAGGCCATTACATCAATCGCAGCAGTTGGCTGCGCGCCTCTGTCCTTGGGGCAAATGACGGGATCGTTTCGACCGCAAGCCTGTTGGTCGGTGTTCTGGCGGCGGGGATGGACCGGTCGGGTGTGTTGCTGACCGGGTTGGCGGGGGTGACCGCGGGGGCATTTTCGATGGCGGCAGGGGAATATGTGTCGGTGTCCGCCCAATCCGATGCCGAAGCCGCAGATCTGGCGCGCGAACTTCAGGCGCTGGAAGAAGATCCGGAATACGAACTTTATGAATTGTCGCAAGGATTGCAGTCGCGCGGCGTGTCGCCGGAGCTGGCCCTGCAAGTGGCGCATGAGATGACCGAGCACGATGCGCTCGATGCCCATGCCCGAGAAGAGCTGGGCCTGACCGAATTGGCCAGTTCCAATCCTCTGGAGGCGGCCATCGCGTCAGCGCTGGCCTTCGCGATTGGTGGCGTCCTGCCGCTGGCCGGGGCGGTGTTCGCGCCGCATGACCTTGGTATGCCGGTGATTGCCACGATCACCATGCTGGCGCTGGCGCTGCTGGGCAGTACGGGCGCTTGGCTGGGTGGTGCCCCCAAGGGGCCTGGCATCGTGCGGGTGCTGTTCTGGGGCGGTCTGGCGATGACTGTGACCTTCGTGGTGGGGCTGGTTTTCGATATGGCCGTTTGATCCGCTGAATACACGGCTCGAGCAGCAATTTCGGTGAATTCCAAGATTGTGCTATCCTGCGGAGGATACGCCATAAGGAGTGTCGCCATGAAGGTTTCTGTCATTCAGCAGCCGCCGGTTTATCTTAACCTCGGAAAATCCTTGGAAAGGGCCGTTGACCTGATCGGTCAATCTGCCGGGCAGGGGGCCGAACTGGTGGTCTTTCCCGAAGCCTGGCTGTCCGGCTATCCGACATTCGTCTGGCGCCTGCAGCCGGGAGCGGGCATGGGCAAGACCGACGCCCTGTTTTCGAAATTGCAGGCGAATTCGGTTGATCTCAGCCAAGACGGGCTGCAACCGATCCGAGACGCGGCGCGAGATCATGGCGTCGTGGTGGTGCTGGGATATCAGGAACTCGACGGTGAAATCAGCGGTAGTACCCTGTATAACAGCTGCGCCATCATTGATGCGGATGGTCGGCTTGCCAATAATCACCGCAAATTGATGCCGACAAATCCCGAACGCATGGTCTGGGGGTTTGGCGACGGGTCAGGACTGAACGTGGTGGAAACCGCAGTGGGCCGGATCGGTGCGTTGATCTGTTGGGAAAGCTACATGCCGTTGGCGCGCTACGCGCTCTATGCCCAGAATATCGATATCTATGTCGCGCCGACCTGGGACAGTGGCGCGACCTGGTTGGCCACGATGCAGCATATTGCCCGCGAAGGCGGTTGCTGGGTGATCAGTTGCGCCACGGCGTTGGAGGCGGCTGACATTCCCAAAGATGTGCCTAGCCGCGACGAACTGTTCCCGAACGAAGACGAATGGATCAACCCCGGCGACGCGGTAATTTACCGTCCTTTCGGTGGGGTCGTGGTTGGCCCTATGCATGAGGAAAAGGGCCTGCTGCTGCATGATATCGACGTGTCCGAGGCGCGGGCTTCGCGCCGCAAATTCGACGCCTGCGGTCACTATGCAAGGCCGGATGTCTTTACGCTGCACGTAGATCGCAATCCGCAAAGCCCGGTCAAATTCGAATAGCCCAACAAAAAGGCCGCCCCGAAGGGCGGCCCAGTGATCTATTATCCGTCAGGACTTATTCGCGGTTGCCCAACAGTTGCAGCAGCATCATGAACAGGTTGATGAAGTCCAGATAAAGGCTCAACGCCCCCATGATTGCCGCCTTGCCGAGCCATTCGCTATCGCCGCTATGGGCATGCTGGAGATAGGTCGACTTGATGTTCTGCGTGTCGTAGGCGGTCAGGCCGGCAAAGATCAGCACGCCGATGATCGAGATCGCGAAATTGATCGCTGGCGACCCAAGGAACATATTGATGATCGAAGCAACGATGATGCCGATCAGCCCCATGATCAGGAACGATCCCCAACCGGAGATATCTTTCTTCGTGGTGTAGCCCCAAAGCGACAGGCCAGCGAAAGAAATCGAGGTGACGAGGAAGACCTGCGCGATCGAGAAGCCGGTGAAGGCCACGAAGATCCAGCTCAGGCTAAGCCCCATTATCGCCGCGAAGACGTAGAAGAAGGTTTGCGCGCCAGCCGCCGACAGGCGGTTCAGCGCCGCGCTGAAGGCAAACACCATGATCAGGGGGGCGAACATGACGATATACCCCAAGATATTGGGCTTCAGGGTCATCGGATCGCGCAGGATACCCAGTAGTTCGGGTGACGTGCCGACCGCCCATGCAACCGCGAAGGTCAGCAACAGGCCGATGGACATGGTGCCATAGACCTTGTTCATATGGGCGCGTAGACCCTCGTCAATCTGGGTCGCGCGGGCGCCCGCAACGTTCCGGATCGTGTCGAATTCAGCCATAAAAGCCTCCGATTGGTAAACTGTTTTGCCCCATTAGAGGGGCTTATAGCGAATATCGGTGACCTTGTTGCCGTTTTCAAGTTTCCGGCGCGGCTGATCTGCGCTTTTTCGCGTTTATTTGATCCAGGTGTTGGGGACGTCCCAAATCGGGCGGCGTGCTTCGGCATCGGCCTGTTCGCGGCTCAGCCCCAGATCTTCCAGCCTAGCTTGGTCCAGATTGCGCAGGGCATGGCGCTGACGCATCAAGGCATTGACCTGTATCAGACGGGTGAAAAGGGACAGGGTCCGGCCCTTGGCAGGACGGCAGTTTACTTGGGTATTGATCATTGTTGACATCTTGTCGCCTTCCTATTCGTGATTGATTGAGGGTTTCTCATCATTTCTGTTGATGTATATGGGGAAGTATGAGACATTTTGAAAACGAATGTTTTTGAATTGATGCATCAAAAGGTTTGATGAATGCGAAATCTGGATATCACGACGTTGCGGTCTTTCGTTTCGGTGGCCGAACTGGGCGGGGTGACCCGCGCGGCGGGGTTCCTCAATCTGACGCAATCGGCGGTTTCAATGCAGTTGAAGCGGCTTGAGGAAATGCTGGGTCTGGCGCTGCTGGAACGGTCCGGGCGCGGCGTCAGTCTGACCGCAGCGGGGGAACAGTTGCTCAGCTATGCCCGCCGGATGGTCGATCTGAATGACGAAGCTTTCGCGCGGTTGACCCATAAGGATTATGCCGGGGAAATCCATCTCGGTGTGCCGCATGACATCGTCTATCCGGTCATCCCGAAGGTGCTGCAGCGGTTTGCTGCGGAAATGCCGCGGATGCGGGTGCAGTTGAACGCCAGCCATACCAACAAGTTGAAGGAAATGTTCGACCGGGGGGAACTGGACGTGATCCTGACCACCGAAGGCAAGCTGGACCGGGATGGCGAAACCTTGAATGAAATCCCGCTGCGCTGGGTCGGGGCGCCGGGAGCACAGGTTTGGAAGCAGCGGCCACTGCGGATCGCCCAAGGGCGCCTGTGCGCTTTCAGGACCGATCTGATTTCGACGCTGGACAATGCAGGCGTGTCCTGGACTTCGGTTGTGGATACCGACAGCGACCGTACGATCGAAGCAACGGTCAGCGCCGATCTGGCTGTTTGTACCATGCTGGAAGGCACCGCACCGCCGCAACTGAGCGAACTGGACGGTACCGACCTGCCCGATCTGGGCGTTTACAGGATCAACATGTATACAGCCGGGAAGCGGCCGAGCGAACCGGTCGCACGGTTGGCCGATATGATCCGGATCGGTTACGAACCCGTGCGAATGCCCGAACCGCTCAGGGCGTGATCACAACCTTGCCGGTGGACTGGCGTTTGCGCAACAGCTCCAGCCCCTCGGCGGCGCGGTCCAGCGGCAGAACATGGCTGACATGGGGCTTCAGCCGCCCCTGATCGTACCAGCTCAGCAAAGTTTTCATACTGTCGGTCAGCACATCGGGACGGAATTTCAGATATCCGCCCCAGTACAGTCCCAGCACGGTCAGGTTTTTGACCAGCAGGTGATTGGCCGGGATTTGCGGCACCTCACCGCTGGCAAAGCCAATCGGGATCAGCCGCGCTTCGGGCTTACAAGCGCGAAACGCTGCCTGCCATTGTTCGCCGCCAACCGGATCGTAAACCACGTCGGCGCCACCCAATGCCTTGACCGTTTCACGGATGTCTTCGGTTCTGGCGTCGATCAAATGGTCAGCCCCGGCGGCCTTGGCCGCCTGTAGTTTCTCCACGCCGCGGGCGCAGGCGATGACTGTGGCGCCCATCAGTTTGCCGATTTCGACAGCCGTCAATCCGACCCCGCCAGCCGCCCCAAGAACCAGAAGCGTTTCGCCGGGGCGCATCTGCGCACGATGGTCCAGCGCGACATGGCTGGTGCCATAGGCGATCTGAAAGGCTGCGGCGTCTTCGAAACTCATGCCATCAGGAATTTCTACCAGCCGGTGGACCGGGAAATAGCCCCGTTCGGCCAATCCTCCCTGACCGCTGTAGATCGCCACCCGGCTGCCCGGGGCAGGGCCGTCGGTGTCGGGGCCAAGTTCCTCCACTACCCCGGCCATTTCCAGCCCGAGGATGAATGGTGCCTCTGGCGTGTCCTGATACTTGCCCTTGATCATCAACAGGTCGGCGAAATTCAGACCGCAGGCCCTGATTCTCACCAAAGCCTCGCCTTTTACGGGAATTGGATCGGGCAGGTCGCAGACTTCAGGCTGTGCGCCTTTTTCGGAAATATAATAGGCTTTCATGATATCCTCCGTTGTTCGCCTTATGCGAAGCGAAAAAGGCTAAGTCAAATAAGGGCATTGGCCGATTTTGATCAAGTTGCAAAGTAAGGCCCTAAGATTGTGTTTTTAACGGAAAACTTCACCCAATAGATGTGTTTGTTCTTGATTGAGATATGAAAGCCAGTACAATTTGAATATGTAACGAGCCATACAACCCTTGGGGAAACGCTGTATTGAACCGGTGTGGGGGTGAGTCTGGTGCCTAGGAATGGTATGAAGGAGTCGCTCGATGGCACACCCTGTGGATGTGCATGTTGGCAAACGTATTCGACACCGCCGTTGGTTGGTGGGAATGACGCAACAGCAATTGGCCGAGCAGGTCGGAATCAAATTTCAACAAATCCAAAAATACGAAACAGGCACTAACCGGGTCAGCGCATCGCGTCTTTGGGATATTGCCGAAGCATTGGACGTCGCGGTGAGCTTTTTCTTTGCCGGTCTCGAAGGCGATGAGGGTGAAGGGGATGTTGCCCAAGTCTTTCCGTCCGATTTGATTGCCGACAAAGAAGCGTTGGATTTGGTGCGCAGTTATTACGCGATTCCCGAACATCAGCGCAAACGCCTGTTCGAACTGGCGCGTTGCCTGTCTGACGTGGCTTGAGCACGACCGGGCCCTGAGTTACCCATGCGTCAGACAGCGCAGTGGGGGACTTATGGCTGAACAAACGGATGTACAAAGTGTGATCGACACCGCACATGCGCTGGCCGATGCTGCGCGCGCGGTGATTTTGCCGTATTTCCGGTCGCCCGGACTGACCGCTGACAACAAGGCAGCAGCGGGATTCGACCCTGTGACCGCAGCCGACCGCGCCGCTGAACAAGCGATGCGCGCGGTTCTGGCCGAACGCCGACCCGCGGATACTGTTGTTGGTGAAGAATTCGGCACGACCACAGGCAGCAGCGGATTGTCCTGGGTGCTTGATCCGATCGATGGCACCCGCGGGTTCATGAGCGGTACACCGACCTGGGGGGTGTTGATCGCGGTTTCTGACGACACCGGTCCGATTTATGGCCTGATCGATCAGCCCTATATAGGTGAGAGATTCGAAGGCGGGCTGGGGCGGGCCTGCATGACAGGGCCGCGCGGCCCCGTCGATCTGGTCGCCCGATCCGACCGGTCGCTTGCCGAATCGATTCTGTTCACAACCTTCCCTGAGGTTGGAAACCCGAATGAAATGAAGGGATTTCAGGACGTCGCGGCGCAAGTCAAGCTGACCCGCTACGGGATGGATTGCTATGCTTACGCGCTGCTGGCCACCGGGCAGATCGATCTGGTGATCGAAGCGGGGTTGTCGAATTACGACATTCAGGCGCCCATCGCGGTGATCGAAGCCGCTGGCGGCATCGTCACCGATTGGCAGGGCGGTCCGGCGTATCAGGGCGGGCGGGTAATCGCCGCGGCGTCGCGGCAGCAGCATAAAGAGGCGCTGGCGATCCTGTCGCGCGTACCGGTTGAATAATCCCGCCGATCTGGCAGATTAGAACGACTGCGCGAGTCCTTCGCCCCTTTCTGTCGCGCATTTCCACACACTGGAACCGAAAGGGGCGGATACGTGTGTGGGGACTGACATGACCGAATTCACCATTAAAAACGCCGATACCGTTCTGACCATGGACGATGGGCGGCGCGAACTAAAGCGCGCGGATATTCACCTGAAAAACGGGGTGATCGCCGAGATTGGGCAGAACCTGCCGGATCGGGGCGAAATCGTTCTGGCGCGGGGCTGCGTGGTGACGCCGGGATTGGTGAACACCCATCATCATTTGTATCAGACGTTGACCCGTGCGGTGCCGGGCGGGCAGGATGCGCTGCTGTTTGGCTGGCTGCAGACGCTTTATCCGATCTGGTCCCGGTTTGGACCAGAAGAAATGCGGGTTTCGGCCCAGATCGGGCTGGCAGAGCTGGCGCTGTCGGGTTGCACGCTCAGTTCGGATCACCTGTACCTTTATCCCAACGGCGCACGGCTGGACGACACGATAGAGGCGGCGGCGGAAATCGGGCTTCGCTTCCACCCGACCCGCGGCGCGATGAGCATCGGCGAAAGCGAAGGCGGCTTGCCGCCTGATGGCCTGGTGGAACGCGAAGAAATCATCCTCAATGACTGCATCCGCGTTATCGACCGGTTTCACGATGCGTCCGAGGGATCGATGTGCCGGGTTGGCGTTGCCCCCTGTTCACCGTTTTCGGTCAGCCGCGAATTGATGCGCGACTCCGCGCTGCTGGCGCGCGACAAGGGCGTGATGCTGCACACCCATCTGGCCGAAAACGACGAAGACATTTCTTATTCACTGGAAAAGTTCGGTTGCCGTCCGGGGCAATATGCCGAAGATCTGGGTTGGACCGGCGATGATGTCTGGCATGCTCATTGCGTGAAACTGGACGGGTCTGAAATCGACCTTTTCGCCCGCACCCGGACCGGGGTGGCGCATTGTCCCTGTTCCAATTGTCGGCTTGGATCGGGCATCGCGCCGGTGCGCGCCATGCGCGACGCCGGGGTCAAGGTCGGGCTGGGCGTCGACGGATCAGCCAGCAATGACAGCGGCAACCTGATCGTCGAAGCCCGGCAATCGATGCTGTTACAGCGTGTGGCCAGAGGAGCCGCCGCGATGAGCGCCCGCGAAGCGCTGGAAATCGCCACCCGTGGCGGGGCAGAGGTACTGAACCGGCCCGATTGCGGTCAGATCGCCGTTGGCAAGCGCGCCGATATCGCGATCTGGGACATCAGCGGTATCGAAAGCGCTGGCAGTTGGGACCCGGCGGCGCTGTTGCTGGCCGGGCCGATGAAGGTCCGCGACCTGTTCGTCGAAGCACGGCAAGTGGTGCGCGACGGCAATCTGCTGACCCTTCCTTTGGATATGTTGATTGCAACTCAGCAACGGTTAGTATCGAAATTAATGGAATAGCCGGAGGGTCGCATGTTTGGCAGAAAAATGACCGCAGTTGTCGCGCTGGCTGCTTTTATCGCCATCGGTGCGCCTGCCTTGCTGACCGGACGGGCCGCACCGGCGCAGGCCGATACCGTTGCCGCGGTAGCGGACCTGCTGAATGCCGAACGGACCCGGCGCGGACTGCAACCGTTGCAATCGGATGCCTCGCTGAACAGGGCCGCGGCCGGCCATGCCCGGGATATGGCGAAACGGGGGTACTTCAACCATCGAAGTCAGGATGGCCGAACGTTTTCCGACCGGATAAAGGCCGCCGGGTATTGCCGCGCTGCGATGGCCGAAAACATTGCGCTGGGCCAAAATTCAGTCGCCAAAGCGATCTCAAGCTGGATGGATTCGCCGCCACACCGCAAAAACATGATGAATCGGCGCTATTCCCGTTTTGGTATTGGCAAGTCCAATACCTATTGGGTGCTGACGCTGGCGGGACCTTGCACCTGACGACCGGCGATATAGGTCGCAGAAATCGCCCGGTCGTCCCCCATCATGATAGTGGGAAAAACCGCTTCCCAGATGTCGTTTGCGCGGGTTGCGCGCTGTGCAATATCGGGGGTCGAGGCCAGATCAAGAACCACCAGATCAGCCTCCATTCCCGGGGCAATATTGCCGATGCGGTCGTCCATCCGGAGAGCCCGCGCTGACCCGGCAGTGGCCAGCCACAGCAATTGCGCCGGGTGGAGAGGGGCGTGCCTGAGCTGACCGATTTCATACGCCGCCGCCATCGTGCGCAGCATGGAAAAGCTCGATCCGCCGCCGGTATCCGTGGCCAGTCCGATGCGATGTCCCGCAGCCATCAAACCGCCCATGTCGAACAGGCCCGAGCCGATAAAGGTGTTCGAGGTCGGGCAATGGATCAGCGCCGCGTCGACCTCCTTCAGCCGGTCTTTTTCCCGATCTTCCAGATGGATCGCATGACCGTACAGCCCTCCGGGGCGTAACAATCCGTGTGCTTCGTAGGTGTCCAGATAATCCCTTGCCTGCGGATACAGCGATTTCACCCACGCGATTTCATCGACCTGTTCGGACAGATGCGTCTGCATCAAGCAATCGGGATGTTCCCCCCAAAGCGCGCCAAGCGCGTCCAACTGCTCTGGCGTCGAGGTGGGGGAAAACCGTGGCGTGATCGCATAGCTCAGACGGTCCACCCCGTGCCATTTTTCCAGCAACGCCTTGCTGTCGTCATAGGCCGATTGCGCGCTGTCGCGCAGCCCATCGGGGGCGGTGTCGCGATCCATGCAGGTCTTGCCTGCCACTACCCGTTGCCCGCGCGCCTGCGCGGCGTTGAAAAACGCCTCGACACTGGTCGGATGAATGGTGCAGTAGCTGACTACCGTAGTGGTGCCATGCGCCAGTGTAAGGTCGAGGTAGCGCTCCGAGATTTCCGCCGCATAAGCGGGGTCGAAAAACCGGGTTTCTTCGGGAAAGGTATAGCTGTTGAGCCAATCGATCAGCCGCTTGCCCCAGCTGGCGATGATGCCGGTCTGCGGATAATGGGCATGGGCGTCGACGAACCCGGCGAGAATCAGTTTGTCGCCGTGATCGACGATTTCCGCGTTTGGGTGATCCCGGCGCATAGCCTCGGCCGTTCCGGTCGCGGCGATTTTGCCGTCCCGGATCAGCACTCCCCCGCGCCGTTCATACCGCGCTGCATCAATACCGGTCTCGAACGGAGTCCCGTCAAAGCTCAGCACCTGCCCGATCAGCAAAATATCCCGCACGATTGCACCTTCCTTTCTCAGTCATGATATTCTGCGCGAAAAGATCGGTAAATTCCCAGTCTGCACCTGTTTCCTTGAAGCTGCTTCGGTTATGAGGAGAAAACAGGCGAAAGGGGGCGGTATGAGCGAAGAATTCGACCAAAGGGAAACGCAACCCGACAGCGCCACCGAAGGCGACTATAGCATCAGCCGCCGCGATATTGCCGCGATTCTTTATGCAGTGGACGCCGGGGATCAGGCCAAGCTGATCGAATTGACGGAACCGCTGCACGCGGCCGACATCGCCGACTTTCTGGAACAGCTTAATCCTTATGATCGCCGCCGGCTGGTGCAGCTTTACGGCCGTGAATTCGACGGTGAAATCCTGTCGGAACTCGAAGAGGGTCTGCGCGAGGAAATTATCAGCGTCCTACACCCGGACGTTCTGGCCGAAGCGGTCCGGGAGCTGGAATCGGACGACGTGGTCGACCTGGTCGAAGATCTGGACGAACCGCAGCAGGAAGCGATCCTCGACGCGCTGGAAGATTCTGACCGGGTCGCGGTAGAACAGGCGCTGGCCTATCCCGAAACGTCCGCCGGACGCCTGATGCAGCGCGAAGTGGTGGTGGCGCCGGATCATTGGACGGTGGGCGAAGCCATTGATTTCCTGCGCAATGCCGAAGAACTGCCGGAACAGTTTTATCACGTCGTTCTGGTCGATCCTCGTATGCACCCGGTGGGTAACGTCACGCTGGGCAAGCTGATGAGTTCGCGCCGCAATGTGCGGCTGACGGAAATCGTCGAGGATGTGTTTCAGGTTATTCCGGTGCTGCAGGATGAGGCCGACGTTGCCTATGCGTTCAATCAGTATCACCTGATTTCTGCCCCCGTGGTCGACGAAGACGATCGTCTGGTCGGCGTCATCACCATTGATGACGCGATGACGGTTCTGGATGAAGAACACGAAGAAGACATCCTGCGTCTTGCCGGCGTCGGCGACGAAGCCAGCCTGACCGATACCATTTTCGAGGCGGCCAAGGGCCGGGCCTTGTGGCTGTTCGTGAACTTGTTGACGGCGATCCTGGCGTCCCTCGTGATCGACGTGTTTGCCGATACCATCAATCAGATGGTGGCACTGGCCGTGCTGATGCCGATTGTTGCCTCTATGGGCGGCAATGCGGGCACCCAAACCATGACAGTGGCGGTGCGGGCGTTGGCGACCCGCGACCTTACAGCGCAAAACGCGTTGCGCGTGGTGTTGCGTGAACTCTCGGTTGGGGCGCTGAACGGGCTGATATTCGGCGGCACGATGGCTTTGGTTGTCGCGTTTTGGTTCCAGGTGCCGATGCTGGCGCTGGTGATCGGTCTGGCGATGCTATGCACCCAGATCGCCGCGGCATTGGGCGGCATCGTAATCCCGATGGCGCTGGATCGCGCTGGTATCGACCCGGCTCTGGCCTCGGGGCCGTTCGTGACCACGGTGACCGATGTCGTTGGTTTCTTTGCCTTTCTCGGCCTCGCCGCCTCGGTGTTGATATGACCGATCTTGCTGCGGTTAAAACGGCCGCGCGCAAGGCCGCATTCGCCCGGCGCAAAGCCGCGCATGAGGCCGGGTTGGGCGCGCGTTCATCCGTCCTGTCGGAAATTCTCGCTGGCTATCGTGGTGTGCCTGTGTCGGGCTATTTGCCGATCCGAACCGAAATCAGCCCGCTTGCCGCGATGGCCGAAGCCGCGGCATACGGTCCGGTGGCGGTGCCGGTCATTCAGGCCGCTGGTCAGCCGCTGAAGTTTTCCCGCTGGGAACCGGGTTGCGCGCTGAAAGACGGCCCGTTCGGGGCGCAAATTCCGGTTGTGGACGACTTTTTTACGCCCGAGATCGTGATCGTCCCTTTGGTCGCCTTTGACCGTCAGGGCAATCGTCTGGGGTACGGCGGCGGGTTCTATGACCGAACACTGGAAGCTCTGCGCGCAAACGGCCCGGTTCTGGCCATCGGTTTTGCCTATGCCGCGCAACAGGCTGACAGGCTGCCATTGGAACCGACCGATCAGCCGCTCGACATGATCGTGACCGAAAGGGGCGTGGTGCCGATCTGATTTTGGTTTGGCCAATCATCGGATTTCCGCCTCCGACGGGAGTATTTTTGGAACAATGAAACGATGCGGTGCAGCCTTTTTCTTGAACCTTTGCTCCGGGCAGCCTAGCAAGCAGTATGAGAATTCTATTCCTAGGCGATGTGATGGGGCGCGCGGGCCGGCGCGCCGTGAGTGAGACCCTGCCGCGGCTACGCGACGAATGGCGTTTGGATTTCGTCGTGGTTAATGGCGAAAACGCCAGCAGCGGTGCCGGGCTGAGCGCAGCGCATGCCAAGCTGTTGCTGGAAGCCGGCGCAGATTGTGTGACGCTGGGCGACCACGCTTTTGACCAAAAAGAGATGCTGCAGTTCATCGAAAGCGAACCGCGCATCATTCGCCCGATCAATTTTGCCAAGGGCGCGCCGGGGCGCGGTCATCGGGTGTTCGCCGACAGGCGCGGGCGCAAGATACTGGTGGCCCAGGTTCTGGGCAACGTGTTCATGAAGCGGGCCTTCGACGATCCCTTTTCGGCCATAGATACAGTGTTGCGCCAGAATGTTTTGGGCGGTGCGGTGCAGGCCGCGCTGGTCGATGTCCATTGCGAAGCGACGAGCGAAAAGATGGGCATGGGCCATTTCTGTGACGGCCGCGCCAGCCTTGTCGTCGGCACTCATACTCATGTACCCACCGGCGACGCGCAGATTCTGCCCGGCGGTGCCGGTTTTCTGACCGATGCCGGCATGTGTGGCGATTACAATAGCGTGATTGGCATGGAGAAAGCCGAACCGATGCGCCGCTTTGTCACCGGCATGGCGAAATCGCGTTTCACCCCGGCCTTGGGCGAAGCAACCCTGTCCGGTGTTTTCGTCGAAACCGATGACCGCACCGGCAAAGCCACCGATATCCGGATGATCCGGCAGGGTGGGCGTTTGCAACAGGCGGGGCTTTGACGCGACCATTTGCGCGGATCGGCACCAAAGTAATAATCTCTCTTGTTGCGGTGCCCGGGCTGGGCAAAACTGGATCAGTTTATAACCTGAGCGAGCGGATCGAATGCTGCTGATTGAAATGTCCCAGACCGGCCAGGCCATTGTTGCGCTGTGTGTAGTGCTGGGAATGTTCGTGCTGTTCACCAAAGAGGTTCTGCCGACCGAAGTGGTGGCGATTGCCGGGGTGGCGGTGTTGCTGGCGCTGGGGCTGTTGCCCTATGAAGCCGCGCTTCAGGTGCTGTCGAACCCGGCGCCCTGGACCATTGCGGCGATGTTTATCGTGATGGGGGCTTTGGTGCGGACCGGGGCGCTGGATGCGATCACGGCCGCAGCCGACCGGCAGGCACAGAAAAATCCCAAGCTGGCGCTGGCGATGCTGTTGGCGGTGGCTGTGTTCGGATCGGCCATCATGAACAATACGCCCGTCGTGGTGGTGATGATCCCGGTCTTTGTGCAATTGGCCCGTACAATGGGGGTGTCTTCATCCAAGCTATTGATCCCATTAAGTTATGCCGCAATCATCGGCGGCACTTTGACTTTGATAGGCACCTCGACCAACCTGCTTGTCGATGGTGTTGCGCGGGCGCAGGGATTGCAGGGGTTCAGTATTTTCGAAGTGACGCCACTGGCTCTGGTCCTGGTCGCATGGGGCATGATTTACCTGCTGCTGTTCGGGCGCAAATTACTGCCCGACCGGACATCTATGGCATCGATGTTGTCGGACCGGTCGAAAATGAAGTTTTTCACCGAAGCGGTGATTCCGCCCGAATCCAACCTGATCGGTCGCGAAGTGTTGGGCGTTCAGTTGTTCAAGCGCGAAGGCGTGCGGCTGATCGACGTGATCCGCGGCGATCAATCGCTGCGGCGTAATTTGCAGGACGTCACGTTGCAAGTGGGCGACCGGGTCGTCCTGCGCACCCAAATCACCGAACTGCTTAGTCTGCAGCGTGACAAAAGCCTGAAACGGCTCGATCAGGTCGGTGCGGTGGAAACCTCGACCGTTGAAGTCCTGATCACGCCGGGGTGTAAAATGGTCGGGCGGTCTATGGGGGCGATGCGGTTGCGCCGCCGTTACGGCGTTTACCCACTGGCGGTGCATCGTCGCAATCAGAATATCGGGCGGCAGTTGGACGAACTGGTGGTCCGGGTCGGCGACACGCTGCTGCTGGAAGGCGCCCCCGAGGATATTCAGCGGCTTGCACGGGACATGGACATGGTTGATGTGACCCAACCTTCGGCACGCGCGTTCCGCCGCGGTCACGCGCCTCTGGCGGTGATATCGCTGCTGGCTCTGGTGGTGCTTGCCGGGCTTGGCGTGGCACCTATCCTGCTGCTGTCGATCATCGCGGTGGGGGTGGTTCTGGTCACCCGCTGCATCGATTCCGACGAAGCGTTTTCCTTTATCGACGGTCGGTTGCTGGCGATGATCTTTGCCATGCTGGCGATCGGGGCGGCGCTGGATCATACCGGTGCGGTGGCGCTGGTTGCGAATGCCATTGCACCCCTCTTGTCGGGAATGCCCGGGTTCGTGGTGATCTGGGTGATTTACCTGCTGACGTCGGTTTTGACTGAAATGGTTTCAAATAACGCCGTGGCGGTCGTGGTGACGCCGATTGCCATCGGGTTGGCGACTGCGATGGGGATTGATCCGCGGCCCTTGGTGGTGGCCGTGATGGTCGCAGCTTCATGCAGTTTTGCCACCCCGATCGGGTATCAGACCAACATGTTGGTCTATGGGCCTGGCGGCTACAAGTTCACCGATTTCATGCGGGTGGGCATTCCGCTCAATCTGAGTATGGGGATTCTGGCCTCGGCGCTGATCCCGTTGCTCTGGCCGCTATGAACCGCTTGATTTTGGTGTGGGTGAGGCTTGCAGCCCCCCGCCCGCGTGACTTATAGAACTCTCAAACCAAGAGAAATTGATCGGAGGCATCATGGCCGGCCATTCAAAATGGGCGAATATTCAGCACCGCAAAGGGCGCCAGGACGCCGCGCGGTCCAAGCTGTTTTCTAAACTGTCGAAGGAAATCACCGTCGCCGCAAAAATGGGCGACCCCGATCCCGACAAGAACCCGCGTCTGCGGCTGGCGGTGAAAGAAGCCAAGTCGAATTCGGTTCCGAAGGATGTGATCGACCGCGCGATCAAGAAATCGCAGGCGGGCGATGGCGACGAATACGAAGAAATCCGCTATGAGGGCTACGGCCCCAATGGCGTGGCGGTGATCGTCGAGGCGATGACCGACAACCGCAACCGCACCGCGTCGAACGTGCGCTCCACTTTCACCAAGAACGGCGGCAACCTCGGCGAAACCGGATCGGTCGGGTTCATGTTCGACCGCAAGGGCGAAGTTTCCTATCCGGCGGACGTGGGCGATGCCGACACCGTTATGATGGCTGCGATCGAAGCAGGTGCCGAGGACGTGGAAAGCAGCGAAGATGGCCATATCATTTACTGCGCCGATACCGACCTGAACGAGGTGTCGTCCGCGCTGGAGGCCGAGCTGGGCGAATCTGAATCGACCAAGCTGGTGTGGAAACCCACCACCACGACCGAGCTGGACCTTGAAGGCATGCAGAAACTGATGAAGCTGGTGGATGCGCTGGAAGACGATGATGACGTTCAGCGGGTGACAACCAATTTCGAAGCCTCTGACGAGGTGATGGATCAGCTCTGAGAGCTTCCACAGCGACAAACCGGCGCCTCTCGGGGCGCCGTTTCCATTTGAGCAGGGCGACAGAGCTGTTTTGAGGTCAGGTGCGCTTGTCCTAATGCAATGTGAATTTGGAGTTTCCTGCAAATTATTTCTTGAAAATGTTCTTTATGTGATGTTTTTCCTTTGTTCAGGCCCTGTGCGTTTGCCGGTCATTTACGGGGGCTGAGCGCAGAATTGGCGCCTTTTGCTCGACGGATATTACAGGTTATCCCTATTTTTTACGGGCCGCTGAGGGCAAATATCAACAGCGGTTGTCAAGCTGGCGCAGGATGTGGGATCGGGCCGATGGTCTTCTAATTGTTCACAGCTTTCCCGAAGCAAACAAGACAGCACGCGTCCGGGAGACTTGCTGGTTTCTTCGACCTGTGGACAGTTTGTGAAGGATTTTTCCGCCGAAGCGCTCTGTGGATAAGTGCGGGATATTTTTTTGGCCTGTCGGCAGACTTGTGCGTAAGTCGCTATGGGTCTGTGGATAAGTCTGTAGATTGTTTGATTTTAATATTATATTACAATAACTTATTGGTTTTTAATGGGCTGGCTGAAGGTGGCGTAGTCGGAGGGCGACACAAGTGCTGCGCTCAAGATATGCCTTTTTCAGCCGGTGCGAATTATGGTTGTCCCGATCTGCTCGTCCACTTTTCTATGTCGGCGTCCGTGAAGTGTCTCGAAGCCGTTGATCAAACAACAGAGCGGTACAATGTTATCCACAACCATGATCTGGATAGACTCCAATATGCCCTTTCTACAGCCTCTCAAAATCCGCTTTTTAGTCCTATGGATAACTAAATATTATCTTTTGTATAAAAGCATTTACGATAATACTGGCCTGTGGATAAAATGCCTGTACTCAGGTGCCTAAATCGATGCTGTATCCCTGTGGATAGGTCTGAATGTTATAGGCCGGTCTGGCCAAAGCGATTTAGATGCTGCACAGCGGCGCGGGAAGTCAACAGATCATGATCCAGCGGTTGAAAAACATGTCAAAACGCACTGAATGTCATTAAACGCCGCCGCGCCGCGCGCTAGGATTCTCAGAACAGAGGAACGGATATGGACGCATTGATCGCCGGTTTCGGGCTTAGCCTGTCGCTGATCGTTGCCATCGGGGCGCAGAATGCGTTTGTTCTGCGCCAGGGGCTGCTGCGGCTGCATGTGTTGCCGATCGTGCTGATTTGCGCGCTAAGCGATGCGATCCTGATCATCGCGGGCGTTGTGGGTATCGGCGGGGTGACCCGTGCCTTGCCGTGGTTTGAGCCGTTGATGCGATGGGGCGGGGCGGCTTTCCTCTTTCTCTATGGGGTCAAGGCCTTTGTCGCCGCCTGGCGCGGGGCTGAAACGTTGCAGGGCGATGGGGGGGAAGTGCCGTCGCTGTGGACGGCGATCATCACCTGCCTGTTATTCACATGGGCCAATCCGCATGTCTATCTCGACACCGTGCTGCTGCTGGGGTCGGTTTCAACACAATATGACAATCGGTGGGCTTTTGCGCTTGGCGCAACGGCGGCGAGCCTGTCGTTTTTCTTCAGCCTGGGCTATGGCGCGCGCCTGTTGGCGCCACTTTTCGCAAAACCGCGTGCCTGGCAGGTTTTGGACCTGATTGTGGGGGCAATCATGTGGGGCGTCGCAGCGTCGTTGCTTTTTTAGGCCTATCTGTGCTTGCAGCAATGGCTGCGATCGTGAACTTATGCAGGTATGAGTACAGAAACAACCTCTCGGCCGGTGGTTGGCGTCTTCTGGATGCTGGTGACTGGAGTCTTGTTCGTCGGCGTGACTGCTCTGGTCAAGTTTCTGGGGCCGCGTGTCCCGGCCCCCGAAGCCGCATTTTTGCGTTATGTGATGGGGCTTGTCTTCTTTATCCCGATGCTGCGGCCACTGTTGAAGACGGGGCTGACCCGGCGACAATGGAAATTGTTTGCGGCGCGTGGCTTTGCGCATTCCATTGGGGTGGCGCTGTGGTTCTTTGCGATGGCGCGGATCCCGATCGCTGACGTTACGGCGATGAATTACATGTCACCTATCTATGTCACTTTGGGGGCGGCGTTTTTTCTTGGGGAAAAACTGGCTGCCCGGCGCATCATGGCGGTGATCGTGGCGCTGATCGGGGGCATCATCATTCTGCGGCCCGGTTTTCGCGAAGTCGGTCTGGGGCATCTGGCGATGCTGTTCACGGCCTTGGTTTTCGGTGCCTCCTATCTGCTGGCGAAAATACTTGCTGAAGAGGTGAACGCGGTCGTTGTCGTGGCAATGCTGTCGATCTTTGTGTCGATTGGGCTGGCGCCGCTGGCCCTGATGAACTGGGTCACGCCGGACTGGCAGGCCCTTTTGATCCTGTTCTGCGTCGCCTCCGCAGCCACGGCCGGGCACTATACGATGACGCTGGCCTTTGCCGCTGCGCCGGTGGCGGTAACCCAGCCGGTGTCCTTTCTACAACTCCTTTGGGCGGTTCTGTTGGGCTATTTCGTGTTCGACGAAGGCGTTGATATCTGGGTGATTGTCGGCGGTCTGGTGATCGTCGGGTCGGTCTCCTTTATCACCTGGCGCGAAGCGGTGCTGAAGCGGCGGATGCTGACTCCGCCAGCCTTGGCAACCAAGGTCTGATGCGGCTACTCTGAACCGGCCGTTCTGTGGCACTGGACAAGGAGACTGTAGTGAATGTTCTTTTTATGAGTACCGTTGCACTGGGCTTGGGCGTTGCGGGCGCGGCGCAGGCCGGGCTGGAAATCTGCAACGAAACCGGGCGCAGCCGCAGCATAGCCGTCGGTTACAAATCCGGCGCTGCTTGGGTGTCGAGCGGATGGTGGAATATCGATCACGGCAAGTGCGGAACCGTGGTCAGCGGAGATCTGAAACAACGCTATTACTATTACCGTGCCACCGCTGCGGACGTGCCTTTCGAGGGCGAAGGCTATTGGTTCTGCACCACGCCGCAGGTGTTCAATATTACGGGCGACGAAAATTGCGCCAATCGCGGTTATGACCGCAGTGATTTTCGCAAGATCGACACCGGCGAAAGCGCCACCCAGTACAAGCTGACCCTGGTTGACGATACGCCGCCGCCGGTTCCCCAGAAAAACGATGAAGAACTGCTGAGCGGTGATGGTCGCGGGACATATGTCGAATCGTTTTCCGATGTGCTGATCTTTCAGGGCTGCACCGTTGATGATGGGTCTGAATATTGCGCCTTTCACGGCAATGGCTGGAAATATTACGCCTATTACGGCAGCGGTACACCGCGGCATCTGCTGGAGCGTTTGTATAATCAGCCAGTGGGCGCAGCATTTCATGTGTCAGGCGAAATCGTGTCCTTTGGCGACATAACGATGGATGTGATTTTGGACAGCGCGGTAATTGCGCCCGGCGCCGATCCCTTCGCAAATATGCGGGCGGCGATGCAGGGCGAATGGGTGTCGATCAGCGATCCCGCCTACAAGATCGACGTCCACGGGTCGGAAATGTGGGAATTTCACAGCGGCAGTTTCCTCAGCAACCAGTTTTTGCAGATCGCCAACGGCTGCGATGCCGCCCCGCCGGGCAGCGGCCCGGTTTTGATCGAAACCAATCCCGAGGTGCGTGATCCGATGTGCTATGGCATTGCGTCAATCACGCCGACGCGGTTGGATCTGATTTATTTCGGGCGCGGAAACATGCTGAGTTTCCAGCGCCCATGATTCATGGAAAAATTGGGCTCGACCGCGCGGAATTCCCTTAGCTGCCGCGCGGGTCGAGCAAATTTTCCAAAACGGTCTCCGGGGTAATCTGGCCGATCACCTGGCCCGATTCCCGTACGCCCACCGGGCCATGACGGACCTTTTCCATCACATCGCGGATACTGGTGTCCGGGGCGACATGCACCGCATGGGTGCCACTGGCCGGTTCCATCACGTCGCGGGCGCACAGCACACCCAAAGGGTTCATATAGGCGACGAATTCGGCCACATAATCGGTGGCCGGCGCGGTAAAGATTTCCTGCGGTGTGCCGCATTGCACGATCCGGCCGCCTTCCATGATGGCGATGCGGTTGCCGATCTTGAACGCTTCGTCCAGATCGTGGCTGACGAAAATAATGGTGCGGTTCAGTTTCTTTTGCAGGTCCAGCAATTCATCCTGCAACCGGGTACGGATCAGCGGATCAAGCGCGGAAAACGGTTCGTCCATCAGCAGGATCGGGGCGTCGGTGGCAAAAGCGCGGGCCAATCCCACCCGTTGCTGCATCCCGCCCGAAAGGTCGGACACCTTGCGGTCGGCCCAGTCCGACAGCCCCACCAGTTCCAGCTGCTCAGCGGTCTTGGCGGCGCGGTCCGGCTTGGACATGCCTGCCAGTTCCAGACCCAACCAGACATTTTCGCGCACCGTCCGCCACGGCAGCAGGCCGAATTGCTGAAACACCATGGCAACCGATTTCTGCCTGATCCGGCGCAGGGTTTTGGCATCGGCATGGGTGACGTCCTCCATACCGGTTTCTGTGGCGACCTCGACATTGCCCCGCGCCACCGGGTTCAGCCCGTTGACCGCGCGCAGCAGGGTGGATTTGCCCGACCCCGACAATCCCATGAGGACAAGGATTTCACCGGTTTCAACCTCGATCGAACAGTTATGAACGCCCAGAATCTGACTGGTCTGTTCCTGAATCTCGGACCGGCTTTGACCTTCGTCCATCAAGGGCAGTGCCTTGTCGGGGTGTTCACCAAAGACGATGGAAACGTTGTTGAAAGTAACAGCGGTGGTCATTTGCGATCTACCCTCAGCATACGGTCCAGAAGAATGGCCAGAACAACGATGACAAAGCCGGATTCGAACCCAAGCGCGGTATTGACCTGATTAAGCGCCCGAACCACCGGCACGCCCAGCCCATCGGCGCCGACCAGCGCCGCGATCACCACCATCGACAGTGATAGCATGATGGTCTGGTTCAGCCCGGTCATGATCTGTGGCAGCGCATAGGGAAGTTCGACTTTGATCAGTGTCTGATGCGGCGTCGCGCCAAAGGCCTGCGCGGCTTCCAGCAAAGCTTGCGGAGTCGATGTCACCCCCAAATGGGTCAACCGGATCGGCGCGGGAAGCACAAAAATCACCGTGGCGATCAGCCCCGGCACCATGCCAATGCCGAAAAACACGATGGCCGGGATCAGGTAGACAAAGGTGGGCAGGGTCTGCATCAGGTCCAGAACAGGCCGCATTCCGGCATAAAGCCGCGGACGGTGCGCGGTGGCGATGCCAATGGGCACCCCCACCCCCATGCAGACGACACAGGCCGACAACACCAAGGTCAGGGATTCCGTGGTCTCTTCCCAGTAATCCTGATTGAGGATGAACAGGAACCCCAGCGCCACCAGCAGCGCCGTTTTCCAGTTGCGGTGGAGGACGTAGGTCAGTCCGGCGAAAACCGCGATGACGATCAGCGGGTTGGGGCCTTGCAGCACCCAGAGGATCGCGTTGATCAGGGCTTCAAGCGCTTCGGACAGTGCGTCGAAAAAGACGACAAAATTCTCTTGCAGCCAGTCGAAGACGGCGGCAGCCCATTTGCCGACGGGGATTTTCGTCTCTGTGATCCAGTCCATTCGCATCCTGCCTGCTTAGAAATTCGGTAGAGGGCAATGCGCCATTCAAGTGGCAGGGTTTTGCCCTGACATTGCGCATCGGCTTCCTTCCGCCCTCCCCCCGCTGCGGGGGAAGGGGGGTGTGGAGAACGGGCTTTTACAACCCCAGCGCAGTTTTGACGGCGGCCATACCGTCGCCACCATCTTGGGTGGTCACACCATCGAGCCAGCCTTCCAGCGGCGCCGGGTTCGCCTTCAGCCAAGCGGAGGCCGCGTCGGCGGGATCAGTGCCGTCGTTCAGGATCGCGCCCATGATTTCGTTTTCCATGGCCAGAGAAAAGTTCATGTTGGTCAGCAGCTTGCCGACATTGGGGCATTCGCTGACATAGCCTGCACGGGTGTTGGTATAAACGGTCGCGCCACCAAGGTTGGGGCCAAACCAATCGTCACCGCCGGTCAGGTAGGACATGTCGAAATTGGCGTTCATCGGATGTGGTTCCCAGCCCAGGAATACCACCGGTTCACCTTTGCGGTCGGCGCGCGCCACCTGTGCCAGCATCCCCTGTTCGGAGCTTTCGACCACTTCGAACCCATCGAGGCCAAAGGCGTTGTCGCCGATCATGTCCATGATCAGGCGGTTGCCGTCATTGCCCGGCTCGATGCCATAAATCTTGCCTTCCAGCGCGTCTTTCTGGGCTGCGATATCTGCGAAATCCTTGATCCCCAGATCGGCGGCAACCTTGTTCACGGCCAGAGTGTATTTCGCCCCTTCCAAATTGGCGCGCACAGTGTCGACGGTGCCAGCGTCGCGGTATGGCGCGATGTCGGCCTCCATCGTCGGCATCCAGTTGCCAAGGAAGATGTCCACATCGCCACCGGCGAGCGAGGTATAGGTCACTGGCACCGACAGCACCTTGATATCGGTGTCATAGCCCAGAGCTTCGAGAACAACAGACGCGGCTGCGGTGGTGGCCGTGATGTCGGTCCAGCCGACATCCGAGAAGACGACCTCGCCGCAATCGGCAAGGGCAGGGGTCGCGGCAAGCAGGGCCAGGATAGAGAGCGATGATTTAACGGTCATTGAGACCTCCCTTTTTTCTTGATTGACGAGTCAATAAAAATACAACTAGCCTTATAAGGCAAGGAGTTTAGTCATGCCCAAGGTTGGAATGGAGCCTATACGCCGTGCCGCGCTTGTAAAAGCGACAATCGCGGAGATCGGTGAAACCGGTACATTGGACGTCACCGTCAGCCAGATCGCCAAGCGTGCGGGCATGTCCAGCGCGTTGGCGCATCACTATTTCGGCGGCAAGGAACAGATATTCCTGGCCGCGATGCGCCACACTCTGACGCTCTATGCTGCCGAGGCGCGTGGCGCTCTGGCAATGGCCAACGGACCCGCTGAACGGGTCGAGGCGATTGTCAGGGCCAGTTTCAGCCCGACCAATTTCCGCCGCGAGGTGGTTGCGGCCTGGTTGAATTTCTATGTTCTGGCGCAAGTGTCCGACGAAGCGCAGCGGCTGCTTCGGGCTTATCAGAGGCGGCTTCGTTCGAACCTGCGCTATAATCTGCGCCCGCTGATCGGCGACCGGGCAGAGGACGCCGCAGAACGTATCGCGGCCCTGATAGACGGGGTCTATCTGAAACACACGCTCGGCCATGATCAGCCCGACCGCGATCGCGCGGTGGCCAAGGTGTTGGGCTGCTTCAGGCTGGAAACGGCAAAGGGGGCAGCATGACAAAACCCAACATCCTGATCCTGATGGTCGACCAGTTGAACGGCACCCTGTTTCCCGACGGGCCTGCCGATTGGCTGCACCTGCCCAACCTTAAAAAACTGGCGGCACGGTCGACCCGGTTCCGTAACGGCTATACCGCGTCGCCGCTTTGCGCGCCGGGGCGGGCGTCGTTCATGTCGGGGCAATTGCCCTCGGCCAGCCGGGTCTATGACAATGCCGCCGAATTCGTTTCGTCATTGCCGACCTATGCGCATCACCTGCGGCGGGCGGGCTATCAGACCTGCCTGTCGGGCAAGATGCATTTCGTCGGCCCCGATCAGATGCACGGGTTCGAAGACCGGTTGACCACCGACATTTATCCCGCCGATTTCGGCTGGACCCCGGATTATCGCAAACCGGGCGAACGTATCGAATGGTGGTATCACAATATGGGATCGGTGACCGGCGCCGGCGTGGCCGAGATCACCAACCAGATGGAATATGACGACGAGGTTGCCTATCATGCGACCCGCAAAATCTATGATCTGGCGCGGGGGGCGGACGACCGCCCATGGTGCCTGACTGTCAGCTTCACCCATCCACATGATCCATACGTCGCGCGGCGCAAATACTGGGACCTGTACGAAGACTGTGATCATCTTCTGCCCGAGGTCGGCCCGATCCCATACGAAGATCACGACCCGCATTCGCAGCGTATTTTCGATGCCAATGACTGGCGAAGTTTCGATCTGACCGAAGACGACGTGCGCCGGTCGCGCCGCGCCTATTTCGCCAATCTCAGCTATCTCGATGACAAGATCGGCGGCATTCTGGATACACTGGAAACCACCCGGCAGGGAGAGGAGACGATCATCCTTTTCGTGTCGGATCATGGCGACATGCTGGGCGAACGCGGATTGTGGTTCAAGATGAGCTTCTTTGAGGGATCATCACGTGTGCCGATCATGATCTCGGCACCACAGATGCAGCCCGGGCTGATCACCGCGCCGGTGTCGAACATAGATATTTGCCCGACACTGTGCGATCTGGCCGGTGTCAGCATGGACGAGGTCATGCCCTGGACCACCGGCGAAAGCCTCGTGCCGCTGGGGCAGGGCGGGGAACGCACCACCCCGGTGGCGATGGAATACGCCGCCGAGGCGTCCTATGCGCCAATGGTGTCGCTGCGCTATGGCAAATGGAAATACAATCGCTGCGCGCTGGACCCCGATCAGCTGTTCGATCTGGAAACCGACCCGCATGAACTGACCAATTTGGCCGGCGATCCAGTCCATGCAGGGACATTGGCCTGCCTGCGGGCGAAATCCGAAGCGCGTTGGGATCTGGACAAATTCGATGCGGAGGTGCGCGAAAGCCAGGCCCGCCGCTGGGTGGTCTACGAAGCATTGCGCCAGGGCGGCTACTACCCCTGGGACTACCAGCCGCTGCAAAAAGCCAGCGAACGCTTCATGCGCAATCACATGGATCTCAATGAGGTCGAAGAACGCCAACGTTTCCCGCGTGGCGAATAACCCTTTCACTGTTCCGGAAATATTTAAAAATGTCCTATCCTTTGCAACCCGAAGCCAGTCATTTCGTCAATGGCCGCTATCTCGAAGACAAAACCGGTACGCCGCTCGACGTGATCTACCCCGCCACCGGCGAAGTGATCGCGCATCTTCATGAGGCCACACCTGCTGTGATCGAACAGGCGATAACTTCGGCCCGTGCCGCACAGAAAGATTGGGCGTTGCGCAGCGGCACTGAACGCGGCCGCATCCTGCGCCGGGCTGCCGATATGATCCGGGAACGTAACCACGATCTGTCGGTGCTGGAAACTTACGATACTGGCAAACCGTTGCAGGAAACGTTGGTGGCGGACGCGACCAGCGGGGCGGACGCGTTGGAATATTACGGCGGTCTGGCGGGTAGCCTGACCGGCGATCATATCCCGCTGGGCGACGGAAACTGGGCCTATACGATGCGCGAAGCGCTGGGCCTGTGTGTCGGCATCGGGGCGTGGAATTACCCGACCCAGATCGCCTGCTGGAAGGGTGCCCCAGCATTGGCTTGTGGCAATGCGATGATCTTCAAACCCTCTGAAACCACGCCATTATCGGCGCTGAAAGTGGCTGAGATTCTGGTTGAGGCGGGGCTGCCCGCGGGGCTGTTCAACGTCATTCAGGGCACCGGCGCGGTGGGGTCTCCGCTGGTCACTGATCCGCGTGTCGACAAGGTATCGTTGACCGGTTCGGTGCCGACTGGCCGCAAGGTCTATGCCGCTGCCGCCGAGGGCATGAAACACGTGACGATGGAGCTGGGCGGCAAATCCCCTCTGGTGATCTTCGGCGACGCCGATCTGGACAGCGCCGTCAGCGGCGCGATCAACGGCAATTTCTATTCCTCTGGTCAGGTCTGTTCCAATGGCACCCGCGTTTTCGTGCAAAGGGACATCAAGGAGGCGTTTCTGGCCCGTCTGGCCGAACGTCTGCAAGGGGCCGTTATAGGCGATCCGCTGGATGAGGCTACGAATTTCGGGCCGATGGTCAGCGAAGGTCAGCTTGGCATTGTCGAGCGCTATATCGCCAAGGGCATCGAGGAAGGCGCGCGGCTGGTGACGGGCGGCAAGCGGATCGCGCGCGACGGGTTCTATCTCGAACCCACCGTTTTCGCCGATGTGAGCGACGAAATGATCATCGCACAGGAAGAAATCTTCGGCCCCGTCATGTGCGTGCTGGACTTCGAGGATGAGGCCGAAGCGCTGGCGCGGGCCAACGACACAGACTTCGGCCTTGCGGCGGGTGTCTTCACCGCCGACCTGACCCGGGCGCATCGCATGGTGCAGGGGTTCGAGGCGGGCACCTGTTTCATCAATTCCTACAATGACGCGCCGGTCGAAATGCCCTTTGGCGGGGTGAAAATGTCCGGTGTCGGCCGTGAAAACGCCAAGGCCGCGATCGAGCATTACAGCCAGTTGAAATCAGTTTTTGTACGCATGAATGCCTGCGAAGCGGCGTTCTGAGGGTACATAACAGGGCCGCCTCGGGGCTGCCCGCAGGACCCGCCAAGGCGACTTGGTTGGTCGAGTCTGAGGGACTGAAATGGAAGCGGATTATGTGATCGTGGGCGCGGGTTCTGCCGGCTGCGCCATGGCGTACCGGTTGAGCGAAGCCGGGGCGAGCGTTCTGGTGATCGAATATGGCGGATCTGATGCCGGGCCCTTCATCCAGATGCCGGCGGCGCTGAGCTATCCAATGAATATGGGGCTTTACGACTGGGGCTACAGTTCCGAACCGGAACCGCATCTGGGCAATCGCCGTCTGGTCTGCCCGCGCGGCAAGGTGATTGGCGGATCGTCCAGCATCAACGGGATGGTTTACGTGCGCGGTCATGCCTGCGATTTCGACCATTGGCGCGATAGCGGCGCCGAGGGCTGGGGCTATTCCGACGTGCTGCCCTACTACAAGCGGATGGAAAGCTGGCATTCGGGCGGCCATGGTGGCGACGCCACTTGGCGCGGCCAAGACGGCCCTTTGCATGTCACCCGCGGCCCGCGCCGCAACAAGCTTTACCATGCTTTTGTCGAAGCCGGACAGCAGGCCGGATATCAGACCACCACCGATTACAACGGCGAAAAGCAAGAAGGCTTCGGCCCGATGGAACAGACCGTGTGGAAGGGTCGGCGCTGGTCGGCGGCCAACGCGTATCTGAAACCGGCGTTACAGCGGGACAATTGCGATCTGGTCCGTGGCCTGGCGCGCCGGGTGGTGATCGAGAACGGCCGCACCGTGGGCGTGGAAATCGAACGCGGCGGTAAGGTGGAGGTGATCCGCGCCCGCCGCGAAGTGGTCATCGCCGCCTCGTCGATCAATTCGCCGAAGCTCTTGATGCTGTCGGGGATCGGCCCGGCGGCGCATTTATCCCAACACGGGATCGACGTGGTCGCTGATCGCGCTGGCGTCGGTGCCAACCTGCAGGACCATCTGGAGGTCTATTACCAGATGGCCGCGAGCCAGCCGATCACGCTTTACAAATACTGGACCCTGTTCTGGAAAGGGTTGATCGGGGCGCAATGGCTGTTCACCAAGACTGGGCTGGGCGCGTCGAACCAGTTCGAAAGCGCTGCCTTCATCCGCTCGCACGCGGGCGTTAAATACCCCGATATCCAGTATCATTTCCTGCCGCTGGCGGTGCGCTATGACGGCAAAGCGGCGGCGGAAGGTCATGGGTTTCAGGCCCATGTCGGCCCGATGCGCAGCGCATCGCGCGGGACCGTCACCCTTCGCAGTGCCGACCCAAAGGAGGCCCCGGCGATCAGCTTCAACTATATGAGCGAGGAGAGTGACTGGCGCGATTTCCGCGCCTGCATCCGGCTCACCCGCGAAATTTTCGGGCAGGAAGCGTTCAAACCTTACATTCGACATGCGATTCAGCCACGCGACGAATTGCAAAGCGACGACGAAATCGACGGCTTCATCCGCGACCATGCCGAAAGCGCTTATCACCCTTGCGGCACCTGCCGCATGGGTGCCGCCGACGATCCCCTGGCAGTGGTCGACCCGCAGGCGCGGGTGATCGGGGTCGACGGGTTGCGGGTGGCCGACAGCTCGATCTTCCCGCGCATCACCAATGGCAACCTCAACGCGCCGTCGATCATGGTGGGTGAAAAGGTCAGCGATCACCTGTTGGGGCGCGGCATGTTGCCCTCGACAAATGAAAGTCCGTGGGTGCATCCAAACTGGCAGACGGAACAGCGCTGAGCGATACCGGAACGTTACGGAATGGTTGCGCCGGTGGCTTTCCTCTCCGTAGGTTTGTGGCAAATGGAGGGGACCCAAATGCAGTATCCGGAAAACCTGAACGCCTGGCACGACCAGGTCCGCGAAGACATCATAGATCCCGAGCGCGAGATCACCGATCCGCATCACCATTTCTGGGCCGAAAGGCTGGGCAGTACCTATGAGCTCGACGAGCTTTGGTCCGACACCCAGTCGGGGCACAGGGTGACGCGCACGGTCTTCATCGAATGCCGGTCCGGCTATGATCTTGACGCGCCCAAACCCTTCGCCCCGGTGGGCGAAACCCGGTACGTCGCCGCCATCGCGGCCGAGGCGGCGAAACAGCCCGGCAAGGCGCAGATCGCGGGGATCGTCGCCCATGCCGATCTGCATCTCGATCCCGACACGTTGAACGCGGTGCTGGACGCCCACGAAGAGGCTTCGAACCTGTTTCGCGGCATTCGGCATGCCGGTGCCTGGGACGAAGAGCGCGAGAAATTCATGTTTAAAGGCCAACCGATCCCGCATCTTTATCTAAAACCTGATTTTCAGCGTGGTGTTCAGCTGTTGGGCGCGCGCGGGCTGACCTATGACACATGGCATTTCCATCCGCAGAATGGTGAATTTCTGCAGCTTGCCAAATCCTGCCCGGACACGACAATCATCTTGAACCATTTCGGAGGGCCCATCGGTACCCACCGTTTCGCCGGCAAGCGCGAAGACCGTTTTGCCGAATGGCAGGACGAAATGGCCGCCATTGCCGAGTGTCCGAACGTCGTGGCCAAGCTTGGCGGGCTGGCGATGCCGTTTAACGGCTTTGGCTGGGACGGGCGCGACAAGCCGCCTTCTTCAGACGAACTGGTTGCGGCGCAGGCGCAGTATTATCACCATATGATCGACGTCTTCGGCCCCGACCGTGCGATGTTCGAAAGCAACTTCCCGGTCGACAAGCTGTCGGTCGGCTATGTCACCTATTGGAACGCGATGAAGAAAATCGCGGCCCGCTATCCCGAAGCGGCGCAACAGGCGATGTTTTCGGGCACCGCGAACAGGATTTACCGGTTGTAAGCCCCACACAAAGTCGCCAAAAGGCTGGCCATAAGTGGGCCGGCCTTTCGCTCTATTGATCCGTGTCAATGTTGCCGCGATCCGCTCCGGTTACGGTCCGCAGCGACATATATTGAAGGAGACAGCGCGATGTCGAATACACCCCATGAACTGCACGAAGAATTCCCCGAATTCGTCGAAAAAATCCACGCTCTCAAAGTCAGCGACCAGCATTTCGTCAAAATGGCTGAGGAATATCACGAACTGAACGGCAAGGTGCACCGCGCCGAAACCAATGTTGAGCCGCGCGAAGAGCTGTCCGAAGTCGACCTGCGCAAGCGTCGCGCGGCGCTGAAGGACGAGATTTACGCCTATCTCAAAGCCAACTAAGCGTTGACGACTGGATGAAGACGGGGCGGCAGCGTTTTTGCCGCCCTTTTTTATGGCCCCGGCCGGGTCATTTCCGCAGCGACCGCGCTACGCCGAGGACTGCCGATTGCCCGTTCATTCCACTTTGTAAGGTAACAGGTCGCGTTCATTGGCGTCGATGCGCAGCCGCCGTTCCAGCGGCGGGACCGATCGCTGATGGCACCCGGTGCGGTCGCAGATGCGGCAGGAGATGCCGATCGGTTCATAGGCCAATGGATTGTTCAGATCCAGATCGTCGCCATAGACCAGATCGGCGGCATGGCGAACCTCGCACCCCAATGAAATCGCGAAGCGCCGCACCGGTGCCCCGAACGACCCGCCCGATTTCGACACGTCCCGCGCCAAGCTGATATAGCGTACGCCGTCGGGTGTTTCGGCCAATTGACGCAGGAACCGACCGGGGGATTCGAACGCCCGATGCACGTTCCACAACGGGCAGGCCCCGCCGAAACGGGCAAATTGCAGCCGGGTGGCCGAATGCCGTTTGGTGATGGTGCCCGCCTGATCGACGCGGACAAAGAAAAACGGAATGCCCTTGGCACCGGGGCGTTGCAGCGTCGACAACCGATGCGCCACCTGTTCGATCGAGGCGCCGAAGTGATGCGACAGCAGTTCCAAATCGTGACGGGTGTCCTGTGCTGCGGCAAGAAAGGCGCTGTAAGGCATCAGGGCCGCACCGGCGAAATAATTTGCCAGCCCGATCTTGGCTATGGCGCGGGCCTCGTCCGACTGGAAGCGGGCAAAATCCAGCGTCGCTTCCAGTAATTTATCCTGCTGCATCAAAGCGATCTGTAACAATAACTGAAAGGTCTGGGTTTCCGGTGCCATCCGCGACGAAAGGGTCAGGGTACGACTGTCGGGATCGAAACTGCGCACTTTGGCCTTGTCATTGAAATTGATTTTCAGACCATTTGACTTCAGCGTTTTCAGCGCGTGCAGGCGGATTCCACCCGGTCCCGCCTGATCGGCAAAACGTTCTGCCGCACGGTCCATCGCGTCGATGTAATTGTCGCAGTAATGGAAGAAATCGCGCACCTCTTCCCAAGGGGAAGGCTGGGTGCGGCTGTCTTCGCGGCCCAAGGCTTCGTCGAGCGAGGCAAGCCTTTCGTGAGTTTGCCGATAGGCGCGGTGCAGGTCCAGAAAGGCGCGCGCCAGTGCCGGGGCGTTCGACGCGGTCAGCCGCAAATCGGCCAAGGGCGGCATGTTGTCAGCGAAAACCGGGTCGGCGATGGCTTCACGCATGTCGCTGACCAATCGTTCGCTGTCGCCGGTGGACAGTTCGGTCACATCGAAGCCGAATTCCTGCGCCAGCGCCAGCACAACCGTGGTCGATACCGGTCGGTTGTTGTTTTCCATCTGGTTCAGATAGGGCAGCGAAACGCCAAGCTTGGCGGCGAATTCCTTCTGCGTGAGTTCCAGACGCAATCGGGTTTCGCGCAGTTTGGCGCCTGCATAAAGCTTTTGAGTGGCCATGTTGATGCTCAGGTAAGTTTACAGATTTGCGATCAAGGTATCGTAGGTTTGCAAACCCATCTGCGCAAGGGCAGGCGCGGTGCAATAGGGCGCGCCGCCGGAAGCGGTGTCAGATGCCCATTTTGCGTTCACGCAGGATGACAAGGCGGATACACAGAATTGACGAGATCGAAGTCGTTGCCATCAGTCCGATCAGCGGCAACTCGCTCGATCCCGGGCTCAGCAGAACCCCGGCCAGAGCTGACAAGGCCGCGCCGCCGCCGATCATCATGGTTCCGCCCAGACCCGACGCGGTGCCCGCCAGATGCGGCCGCACAGACAACATGCCGGATGACGCATTGGGGATGGTCATACCGTTGCCGAGCCCGACAAAAACCATGGTTCCGTAAAACAGCGCCGGGTGGCTGAACCCGGCCAAGGTGATGATCAGCGACACGACCAACCCGGTCGAGGTGATTGAGGTGCCGAATAAAATCATTCGGTTGACACCCATGCGGGCGGAAAAGCGGCCGGAAATGAAATTCCCCAAGAAATAGCCGATGCCGGGCGTGGCGAAATACAGGCCCAGATTTTCCGGCGTCAGGTGGAACACTTCGGTACCGACAAAGGGGCCGCCGCCCAGATAGGCGAAAAACGCCCCCGCATTCAGCGCCGCGGCCATGCTGTAGCCCCAGAACCGGGGCGAGGTCAGCAATTCGGGATATTCGCGGAATTGCTGTCCAAGTGAATTGCCGCTTTTCTGTGCTGTTTCCCCCAGATCGAACCAGATCAGGACGAAAAGCGCCACGCCGCAGAATAGCAGCAGTTCAAAAGACGCGTGCCAACTGAACAGGGTTTCCAGATAGCCACCCAATGCCGGACCCAGCATGGGAACCAATGACATTCCCATTGTGACATACCCCATGACCGACGCGGCTTTGTCCGCCGGGAACATGTCACGCACCACCGCACGGGACAGCACAATGGCCACCGCGATGACGGCCTGAAGCATCCGAAACACCATGAACATCATGCCGCTGGTGGACAAAAGACAGCCCAAAGTTGCCAGGCAAAACAACCCGGTCCCCCACAGGATCACCGGGCGGCGGCCATATTTGTCCGACAGCGGGCCGACAAATATCTGCAATATGCCGTTGATCGCCAGGTACAGCGCAACAGACAGTTGCATGAAGCTGTATTCGACCCCGAAATATTCGGCCATCCCCGGAAGCGAGGGCAAAAAGATATTCATCGCCAAAGCAGATATGCTGGCCAGGAAAATCAGTGTTACGATATGTGGTGCGGTCGAGGGGTCCAGAAAACGGGCCCGAGCGTTATTATTCATAGTACAGATTAATGGCTGGAAAACGTCCGAAGTCCAGCGTCGCCAAAATGCTGACGTTACGTTAGTTTGCTGATTTGCGATTAGCTATTGGGTGGCTGCCAAGAGTTTGCAAATTTGCGGAATTATGCTTTGAGTTGGCAGGCACAGCCCCTATACCCTAGTGCAAATCATAAGGGGTCCGCCATGAAAGATATTCTCCAGGAATTGGAAGAACGCCGCGCCGCTGCCCGTCTTGGGGGCGGCCAGCGCCGTATCGACAGTCAGCATTCTAAGGGCAAGCTGACCGCGCGCGAACGGATCGAGCTTTTGCTCGATGAGGGCAGTTTCGAAGAATTCGACATGTTCAAGGCGCATCGCTGTACCGATTTCGGCATGGAAAAAGACAAGCCTGCAGGTGATGGTGTGATCACCGGCTGGGGCACGATCAATGGCCGCATGGTCTATGTGTTCAGTCAGGATTTCACCGTTTTCGGTGGGTCCCTGTCGGAAACCCACGCGGAAAAGATCTGCAAAATCATGGATATGGCGGTGCAGAACGGTGCGCCGGTGATCGGGTTGAACGATTCCGGCGGGGCGCGGATTCAGGAAGGCGTCGCATCGCTTGCCGGGTACGCAGAAGTGTTCCAGCGCAACATCATGGCTTCGGGTGTGGTGCCGCAGATTTCCGTCATCATGGGCCCCTGCGCCGGTGGTGCGGTCTACAGCCCGGCCATGACCGATTTCATTTTCATGGTCAGGGACAGCTCATACATGTTTGTCACGGGGCCCGATGTGGTGAAGACCGTGACCAACGAACATGTCACCGCCGAAGAACTGGGCGGGGCATCGACTCATACCAGGAAATCCAGCGTCGCCGACGGTGCCTTTGAAAACGACGTCGAAGCGATGGCCGAGGTGCGCCGTCTGGTCGATTTCCTGCCTCTGAACAACCGCGAAAAAGCCCCGACGCGCCCGTTTTTCGATGAACCGGGCCGGGTCGAAGCCAGCCTCGATACGCTGGTGCCGGAAAACGCCAACACCCCCTACGATATGAAAGAGTTGATCCTGAAAATCGCCGATGAAGGCGATTTTTATGAAATTCAGGAAGAGTTCGCCAAGAACATCATCACTGGCTTCATCCGTCTGGAAGGGCAGACCGTCGGCGTGGTGGCGAATCAACCAATGGTACTTGCTGGCTGTCTGGACATCGACAGTTCGCGCAAGGCGGCGCGGTTCGTGCGGTTCTGCGACGCATTCGAAATCCCGATTCTGACATTGGTCGATGTGCCGGGCTTCTTGCCGGGCACCAGTCAGGAATTTGGTGGCGTCATCAAGCACGGCGCGAAACTGCTCTTTGCCTATGGCGAAGCGACCGTGCCCAAGGTCACGGTGATCACCCGCAAAGCCTATGGCGGCGCTTATGACGTGATGGCGTCCAAGCATCTGCGCGGTGATTTCAACTATGCCTGGCCGACCGCTGAAATCGCGGTGATGGGTGCCAAGGGCGCGACCGAGATCATCCATCGCGGCGATCTGGGCGACGCCGAAAAGATCGCGGCCCATACGGCGGATTACGAAGACCGCTTCGCCAATCCGTTCGTCGCTGCCGAACGCGGTTTCATTGACGAGGTGATTCAACCCAGATCGACCCGTAAACGGGTCAGCCGCGCCTTTGCCTCGCTTCGCAATAAGAAGCTCAGCAATCCGTGGAAAAAGCACGACAATATCCCGCTGTGATCGCTGGTGAAACGATGTGCAACATATAAGGGCGCTGTCCGGTCCGCCGCTGGGCGGAATCGAGGGTCGCAATGACCCGCGACGGATGGCATATCTTGCGGGACGGGCCGGTGCTGACTTTGGCCCGTCGCCTGCCGGTGCGGTTCGATTTTTGCGTCGATACCCAGTTTCCGGTATGTGGGCGCTTGCGCCTGGCCCGGCAAATACGGCAGGATATGTGGCGCGGCTTGCAGACATTGAATGGATTCGCTCCGGTTATCCGGGTGGAACGAGCCGGGGATTGGTTGCAGGTTCGCGCGGGCGGGCAGGTTGACCGGGCATTCCCAAGGCAGAAATCCGTGGAAATGCTGACGGCGCTGCTGAGCGATCCCGGTCATCGCCTTCGTTGGGTCACCCATGCCGGTGGGGGTCGCCATGCATAAGATGACCAAGGTTTTAGTCGCGTGCGGAGGCGTCCTTTGCTGGACCAGCGCGGCCACGGCGGTAGGGCAAGAGGAGGCCCTGACCGCCGTGCCCTCCGGATTGCAGCTTACCCTGCTGGATCAGTTCATCGAGGCGCAGCCTAACGGCACCGCATGGGCCCGGTTCCGCTTTGTGGCACCGGAACTGGCCGAAGGGATCGGCTATGATCAGGTCGAGGGAGATTTCCCGCATCTCTGCGCGGAATTCGCGCTGCCTCAGCTGCTCAATGCCGGTGAATCTGTGTCTCAAATCGTCATTTCAATGTCTTCCAAACCGTTGGAATTTGGCAGCACAGACCCCGAAGTGATCCAGTTTTTCGAAGCTTTCAGCATCGATTCCGGTCGCTGCATCTGGGAGGGTTTTTGATGTACCTACAAGATGTTGCGCTGTATTCTTCACCTCATATGGGTTTTGAGGCTTTGCCGCCACAGACCCCGCCTATCGGTGCCGCCACGTATCAATTTTGGCCCATTTCGACTATGTTTCACTGGGGACGTCGCAGAACGGCCCCAAGCCTAAATTGGGGGCAGGCAGGGTTAATCAACCCTGATTTGTCATTCGAAGCAGACAGGAGAAACGAATGTCGAGCATCATCAAGATTGTTCTGGCGTTGGGCCTGGTCGCCGTTGTGGCGGCCTGTTCAAAGCCGGAACCCGAAGAATACGTTATGGTCACGCCCGAACCTATTTCGGTCGAACCGGTCTACACCGGCAAATATAAATAACCGGGGCGCACGCCTTGTGAAACAGGGACAGGCCGGGCATCGGCCTGTTCCGGTCTGCCCGCGCTCCCGAACCAGAGGGAGCAGACCATGCTGAAACATCGCGGGTTCCCGGGCCGGATGCCCGGTAGCGATTTCCAATTCACGATTCGCCGCGCCAATCCCAAAGGCGTTACGCCGCTGACCCGCCGCGACCGCTATCGCGATCGTAAATCGGTGGACCGGCGTGTCGATGCCACTTTCATGAAGGCGCTGTGGGAAAATTTTGGCGATCAGCCGTTCGAACGCGGCAATCTCGATGCTGGCCGGTTGAGCTGGCTGTTCGGGCGCGAAGTGATTCCTGCCGAAGACCCGTTCGACCCCGCCAGCTATGAAGCGCTTCTGATGGTCGACGAAGCCCGCGCACGCGCCTCTTTCCCCGAAATATTCGAGGATTGATCGGCATGAAACTGCACAATGCGTCCCAACTTGCGCGGGAAACTGCTCAATTTCACAAACCGCAAAAGGGTGGCTTGGCCGCGCCGTGTAGTTGCGTCAGCGTGAAGCCCGTAGCAGTAGCCCGCGTCGACTGGGCTTCGGCTAGTGTTCTGAACCGTTACCCTTCCCCTTCTGGGCGGATCGGCCTGCGTCATGGCCGGCCGCCCACTTTTTTTGCTGCGTGGAAGATCAATAATTCCTTTTATAAGCAAGGATTTGCGCAAAATCCGCCGATCCTTTTTAGGGGCTTGGACAAATCCCCGGACTTGGTCAACTTGATGCCATATTCAGCATCGGGAAAAGAAGGCCAAGTATCATGCGATCAAAAAAATGGATCATTGCACTCCTCGCCTGTGGCGGGCTTGCCGCCTGTGGCGACACGTTCGGGGAACGGGCGCTTATCGGCGCAGGCACGGGCGTGGCGGGCGCTGCCATTCTTGACGGCAACATTGCCACAGGCGCGCTTGTCGGCGCGGCGGCCAATGTCGCCTATTGCGAAAAATACCCTTCGCGCTGCAACTGAGCAGCCAGGGGCGGCCTTCGGGCCGATTAAGACTGTAGACCCCATCGCGGCAGCCCGCCGCGATGGGGTTTTTGTTGCCATTGCCCCGGGTCTGCCCGGCGGCCAAGTACCGGAAGGGACGAAAAATGTTCAATAAGATCCTGATTGCGAACCGGGGCGAAATCGCCTGCCGGGTGATCAAGACGGCCTGTAAGATGGGGATTCAGACCGTCGCGATCTATTCGGATGCGGATAAACAGGCGTTGCATGTGCAGATGGCCGATGAGGCGGTGCATATCGGTCCGCCGCCCGCCAACCAGTCTTATATCGTTATCGACAAGGTGATGGACGCGATCCGTGCCTCCGGCGCGCAGGCGGTTCATCCCGGTTACGGCTTCCTGTCGGAAAATAGCAAATTCGCCGAGGCGCTGGCCGCCGAAGGCGTTGCCTTTGTCGGCCCTCCGGTCGGCGCAATCGAGGCGATGGGCGACAAGATCACCTCGAAGAAGATCGCGCAGGAAGCAGGCGTTTCGACCGTCCCGGGTTACATGGGCCTGATCGAAGACGCCGATGACGCGGTTAAGATTTCCAATCAGGTCGGTTATCCGGTGATGATCAAGGCCTCTGCTGGCGGTGGCGGCAAGGGCATGCGGATCGCGTGGAATGACGAAGAAGCCCGCGAAGGCTTCCAAAGCTCCAAGAATGAGGCCGCAAACAGCTTTGGCGATGACCGGATTTTCATCGAGAAATTCGTGACGCAACCGCGCCATATCGAAATTCAGGTTCTCTGCGACGCGCATGGCAACGGCATCTATCTGGGCGAACGCGAATGTTCGATCCAGCGCCGCAACCAGAAAGTCGTCGAAGAAGCCCCTTCGCCGTTCCTCGACGAAGCCACCCGCAAGGCGATGGGCGAACAGGCCGTGGCCCTGGCGCAGGCCGTCGGCTATGCCAGCGCCGGCACGGTGGAATTCATCGTCGATGGCGACAAGAATTTCTACTTTCTCGAAATGAACACCCGTTTGCAGGTGGAACACCCGGTGACCGAACTGATCACCGGAGTGGACCTTGTGGAACAGATGATCCGTGTCGCGGCGGGTGAAAAGCTGACCATGACGCAGGACGATGTGAAACTGACCGGCTGGGCGATTGAAAACCGGCTCTACGCCGAAGATCCCTATCGTAACTTCCTGCCGTCCATTGGACGCCTGACGCGGTACCGCCCGCCGGTGGAAATGGCTGCGGGGCCGCTACTGACCAATGATAAATGGCAGGGCGATGCGGCCGCAGGCGACCATGCTGTGCGCAACGATACCGGCGTCTTTGAAGGCGGCGAAATCAGCATGTATTACGACCCGATGATTGCCAAGCTTTGCACTTGGGCCCCGACCCGGGCCGACGCGATCGAAGCGATGCGCAATGCGCTGGACGGGTTCGAGGTGGAAGGCATCGGTCACAACCTGCCTTTCCTGTCGGCTGTGATGGATCACCCGAAATTCATCTCGGGCGACATTACCACCGCTTTCATTGCCGAGGAATATCCCGACGGTTTCGACGGGGTGGAACTGCCCGGCGACACGCTGCGCCGGATCGCCGCCGCCGCTGCCGCGATGCACCGTGTCGCGGAAATCCGACGCACCCGCGTGTCGGGCCGGATGGACAATCACGAACGCCGCGTCGGTACCGAATGGATGGTGACGCTTCAAGGGCAGGATTTCCCGGTTCATATCGACGCCGATCACGACGGGTCGACTGTCAAATTCGAAGATGGCGGTTCTCTGCGTGTTTCCAGTGACTGGACACCCGGCGATCAACTGGCCGAAATTGTCTTTGACGGTCATGAAGGTCTGGTACTGAAGGTTGGCAAAATTTCGGGAGGGTTCCGCATCCGGTCGCGTGGCGCTGATCTGAAAGTGCATGTGCGCAGCGCGCGTCAGGCCGAATTGGCCCGGTTGATGCCGGAAAAAATGCCGCCCGATACATCGAAAATGCTGCTGTGCCCGATGCCCGGCCTGATCGTCAAAATCAATGTCGAAGAAGGCGAGGAAGTACAGGAAGGCCAGGCACTTTGTACCGTCGAAGCGATGAAGATGGAAAACATCCTGCGGGCTGAAAGAAAAGCAGTGGTCAAGAAAATCAACGCTGCGCCGGGCGACAGCCTTGCGGTTGATGAAGTGATCATCGAATTCGAGTGAAGGAATGAAGGCCGTTCCGAATAATGCCTTGTGCCCGATCCGGTGGGAAGGGAGCGATGCGCCCGCCCCCCGGTGGGCGGGCTGGAACGGCTATTCCTTGCCCAGCTCTTCGCGGATTTCCTGTTGCCGGGTCGGCCATTTGTCGATCGAGCGGGTGATTTCGCGTACTGTCCAAGGGGCGGGTTTGCGCAACTTGACCTGCCCGTCCTTGTCGACCAGCGCCAGCATGAACCCGCGTGGGCGCAATTTTTCGCGTAGCGCGCTTTTGCTGCCCGGGTCGGTATCGGTCAGAACCACGACATCGCGGATGGTCAGACCGCTCACATCCGCAGCCAGATACCGCATCTGTTCGACGAAACGCGGATCGGCGGGGCTGTCCGAGAAAACCACGATGGGCCGTTTGAGCCACAAGAATTGCTCCAACGTAACCTCGCCGCTTTCAGCCGAGATTGTCTCGGGCAGGGTGGCGTCGGTCGCCATAGCCCAGCCTGGCAGGGCGATAAATGCAGCAATTCCAAGTATTCGCGTGATCATGGGGCCTCCTGTTGATCAAGATATAGGCATCCCGGGGCCAAATGCGAATGACTATTTCACGGCGGGTCCGCAGAATTGCGGCGACCCCCTTACATCCCCTTATTGTGCCGCCCCGAAGCGGTGCGCAGACAGAAGGACTTGACCATGACCCACAGCAAGGACGATTGGCGCAAACTGGCGGAAAAAGAACTGCGTGGCCGCCCGTTGGACGACCTGACCTGGGATACTCTGGAAGGCATCAAGGTTCAGCCGCTCTATACCGAGGACGATACCGGTGAGCTGCCACATATGGGATCGTTGCCCGGTTTCGGACCCTTTACCCGCGGGGTGAAGGCCACCATGTATGCGGGGCGTCCGTGGACGATCCGGCAATATGCGGGTTTTTCCACCGCCGAGGAATCGAACGCCTTCTATCGCCGCAACCTTGCCGCCGGTCAGCAGGGCGTATCGGTGGCCTTCGATCTGGCCACCCATCGCGGTTATGATTCTGATCACCCGCGCGTGGTGGGCGATGTCGGCAAGGCTGGCGTGGCGATTGACAGCGTCGAGGACATGAAGATCCTGTTCGACGGTATCCCGTTGGACAAGGTTTCGGTGTCGATGACGATGAACGGCGCAGTCATTCCCATCCTCGCCAGTTTCATTGTGACGGGCGAAGAACAGGGCCATGACAAATCGCTGTTGGCGGGCACGATTCAGAACGACATTCTGAAGGAATTCATGGTCCGCAACACCTATATCTATCCGCCTGAACCTTCGATGAAGATCATTTCGGACATTATCGAATACACTTCGAACGAGATGCCGAAATTCAACTCGATCTCGATTTCCGGCTATCACATGCAGGAAGCGGGCGCCAACCTGGTGCAGGAACTGGCCTACACGCTGGCCGACGGGCGCGAATACGTCCGCGCCGCGATCGAGGCGGGGATGGACGTGGACAAGTTCGCCGGGCGGCTGTCCTTCTTCTTCGCCATCGGCATGAATTTCTTCATGGAAGCCGCCAAGCTGCGCGCTGCACGTCTTTTGTGGCACAAGGTGATGACCGAATTTGGGGCGCAGAACGAACGGTCCAAGATGCTGCGCACTCATTGTCAGACCTCCGGTGTCAGCTTGCAGGAACAGGACCCGTACAACAACGTGATCCGTACCGCCTATGAGGCGATGAGCGCGGTTCTGGGCGGCACCCAGTCGCTGCACACCAACGCCTTGGACGAAGCGATCGCGCTGCCCACCGACTTCTCTGCCCGGATCGCGCGCAACACCCAGCTGATCCTTCAGGAAGAAACCGGCGTGACCAATGTGGTCGATCCGCTGGCCGGGTCCTACTATGTCGAAAGCCTGACGGCTGAACTGGCCGATAAGGCCTGGGCGCTGATGCAGGAAGTCGAGGAAATGGGCGGTATGACCAAGGCGGTGGCCTCTGGTATGCCGAAGCTGCGGATTGAAGAAACCGCTGCCCGCCGACAGGCCATGATCGACCGCGGTCAGGAAGTGATCGTCGGCGTCAACAAGTACCGCAAGGACAAGGAAGACCCGATCGACATCCTCGACGTCGATAACGTTGCGGTACGCGAAAGCCAGATCGCCCGGTTGGAAAAGATCCGCAGCACCAGGGACGACGCCGCCTGCGAAGCGGCCCTGGCCGAACTCACCCGCCGCGCCAAGGAAGGCGGCAACCTGCTCGAAGCGGCGGTCGAAGCCGCCCGCGCCCGGGCTACCGTCGGAGAAATCAGCATGGCAATGGAAAAGGAATTCGGCCGTCACCGCGCCGAGGTGAAAACCCTGGCGGGCGTCTATGGCGCCGCCTACGAGGGCGACGAAGGCTTTGCCAAGATCCAGAAATCGGTCGAGGATTTCGCCGAGGAAGAAGGCCGCCGTCCGCGCATGCTGGTGGTCAAGATGGGCCAGGACGGGCACGATCGCGGTGCCAAGGTGATCGCGACGGCCTTTGCCGATATCGGGTTCGACGTCGATGTCGGGCCGCTGTTCCAGACGCCGGACGAAGCGGCGCAGGATGCGGTCGACAATGACGTGCACGTTGTCGGTATTTCGTCTCAGGCGGCGGGACACAAGACGTTGGCGCCGCAGCTGATCGAAGCGCTGAAGGCCAAGGATGCGGGTGACATTATCGTGATCTGTGGCGGTGTGATCCCGCAGCAGGATTACGAGTTCCTGAAAAAAGCCGGGGTTAAGGCGATCTTCGGTCCCGGCACCAATATTCCCGAGGCGGCCGAGGATATCTTGAACCTCATTCGCGCGGCGCGGGCGTAAACACAGCAAGGGGGGCTTTCTGCCCCCCTTTTACGCTGGTCGAAATGCAAGCATTCAGACCCGCATTCCCCCCGAGGATATTTTCGAAAAGAAGAAGGGCCCGGCGGTATCATTCCGCGCGGGCCCTTTTGGTGTGGTGTCAGCCTGCAGCTTGTACAGAAGTCTCAGCGCTGCGGCGGCTGGCCAGCGTCAGAGCGGCATATCCCAGCAGCGCCGAAATCAGCGATCCCGACAGCACGCCCAGCCGCACCTGATTCATTAGCGCAGCATCGTCAAAGCTAAGACCGCCAATGAAGAGCGACATGGTAAACCCGATCCCTGCAAGGCAGGAAATGCCGTAGATATGCATCCAGTTGGCCCCGCCGGGCATCCGCGCAATGCCCGATTTGACCATGAAGAAGGTCACCCCGAACACACCCAGCTGTTTGCCCGCGATCAGGCCAAGCGCGATCCCCATCGGCAGCGGCGCCGCCAGATCGGCCAGCGTGATCCCGGTCAGCACCACCCCGGCATTGGCAAAGGCAAAGATCGGTACGATCAGGTAGAGCACATAAGGCGCCAACCCATGTTCCAGCGCGTGCAGCGGGGATTTGCCCCATTTGTCGGTCAGAGGAATACAGAAAGCCGTGATCACGCCAGCGAGTGTGGCATGGACGCCCGATTTCAGCACCAGAACCCACAGGATCGTTCCCAGCAGGATCATAGGCGCGATCCGGTGCTGGCCGCGCAGGTTCAGCCAGATCAGCGCGCCCAGCGGCAACAGCGCCATGTAAAGGTAATCGATCTTCAAATCGGCCGTATAAAACAGCGCGATGATCACGATCGCGCCGAGGTCATCCAGGATCGCCAGCGTCAGCAGAAACACCTTGAGCGAGGCAGGTGCGCGGGTCCCCATCAGGGCCAGAATACCAAGGGCAAAGGCGATATCGGTGGCCGCCGGAATGGCCCAGCCCGACAGGCTGGGCTGACCCCAGTTCAGCGCCGCATAGATCACCGCTGGGATCGCCATGCCGCCCACCGCCGCCATGCCCGGCAACATCACGTCCTTGGGGTTCTTCAGCTTGCCTTCCATCATTTCGCGCTTGAGTTCCAGCCCGATCAGGAAAAAGAACACGGCCATGAGACCGTCGTTGATCCACAGGATCAGCGGTTTCTGCAGACCTTCGCCATTCAGCGTGACGGCCAGTTTGGCGCCAAGGAAACTGTCGTAGAAACCCGAAAGAGAAGAATTCGCCACGATCAGCGCAGCAACAGCTGAAAGCATCAAAAGGATGCCGCCAGACGCTTCATGGCGGAAAAATCGGTCGATGGTCCTGAGCAGCATTGCGTTTCCCTGTATGCGGAGTCAGATTTCCTGACGAAATGGGTTATATTTGCGCCGCTTCAACCAGGCGGGGCCGGGGAACGGGTGAAATGTTGCAATTGGATCACATCGTCGTATCGGCGCATACTCTGGAAGAGGGGCGCGCCTATGTCGAGGCGTCTCTGGGCGTGGGAGTGCAGGCGGGGGGCAAGCACGCGCTGTTTGGCACCCATAACATGCTGCTGGGGCTGGCAGACAGGGTCTATCTGGAAATCATCGCCGTCGATCCCGACGCCCCCGATCCGGAGCGGGCGCGGATGTTCGACCTGGACCGCTTCGCGGGCGCGCCGCGCTTGAGCAACTGGGTCTGCCGCAGCGATGCGCTGGAGGCGGACATGGCGCGCGCCTTCGGGCCGGACCTGGCGCCGCTTGCCCTGCAACGTGGCGATCTGAGCTGGCGCATGGGGATGCCCGGGGACGGCACGCTGCCCTTCGACAACCTGTTCCCGGCGATGATCGATTGGGGGCAGGGGCCGGTGGCCGCCGACCGGCTCGCGCCGTCGGGCTGCCGGTTGACGCGGCTGGTGATCGGGCACCCGGACAGCGCGGGATTTTCGGCATCGCTGGACGGGCTGCTGTCCGATGATCGGATCGCGATCGAGCAAAGCGAAGCGCCGATGATGACGGCCATATTCGACACACCTAACGGAGAGGTAATCCTGCAATGACGATCCGGCAGGCCCAACCGCAAGACGCCGCCGCGGTGGCTGAAATCTGGAACGACGTGATCCGCAGCAGCGCCGCGACCTTCACCAATCTGGAAAAGACCGAGGACGGCCTGATCGCCGACTTCGCCGCCAAAGAGGCTGATGGCAAGACCTTCCTAATGGCCGAACTGGATGGCGAGGTGGTGGGCTTCGCCACCTATTTCCAGTTTCGCGGCGGGCCGGGTTACCGCCACACGATGGAGCACACGGTGATCTTGTCGCCGCGCGCCTGGGGGCGGGGCATCGGGCGGCGCCTGATGACAGCGATCGAGGATCACGCCCGCGCGGGCGGCGCGCATTCGCTGTTTGGCGGGGTCAGCGCCGAAAATGCCGACGGGATCGCCTTTCACACCGCCATCGGATTCAAGGAAATCGCCCGCCTGCCCGAGGTCGGGCGCAAGTTCGATCGCTGGATGGACCTTGTCTTGATGCAGAAAATCCTTTGATCCCCGCGCCGCATCTGCTTTATGCGCCATGACTTTCAGGCAGGCGCGGGCTAGGATGGCAGTATGTCGATTTGGAGACGCATAGGCGAAGCGATTTCGGCCCTCGCCAGTGGCGAAGGGTTGAGTTCTATTTTCGACCGGTTGCGCACACCGCCGGAACGCAGTGTGGCCTTTACCATCGCGGTGATCGCCCTGTCGGCGAAGATGGCCAAGGCCGACGGTATGGTCACCCGCGACGAGGTCAGCGCCATTCGCGAGGTGTTCCAGATCGCCCGCGAGGACGAACCCGGCGCGGCCCGGGTGTTCAACCTGGCCCGTCGCGACGTTGCCGGATTCGAAGACTACGCCCGACGCATTCGGGCGATGTTCGGAGATGGACAGGACTGCCTGTGCGATTTGATGGAAGGGTTGTTCCACATCGCCATGGCCGACGGGACCTATCATCCGGCCGAAGACGCGTTCCTCGCCCGGGTGGCGGAAATCTTTGGCATGGGCGAAGCTGAGTTTCGCGGTCTCCGCAGCCGTTTTGTTCCCGATGCGGCACCTGATCCTTACGCAGTGCTGGGCGTTACCCACGACATGTCGGTTGCCGAGATCCGAAAACATTGGAAACAGCTTGTCCGCGACACCCATCCCGATGCCATGCAGGCCCGTGGCGTTCCGGCCGAGGCTGTGAAACTGGCGGAAAAACGCATGATCGACCTCAACAACGCATGGGAAGAAATCGCCGACCGGCAGGACGCGTGATGCGGATCGCCACCTATAATGTCGAATGGTTCAACAACCTGTTCGACGAATCAGGCGCCTTGCTGGACGATTCCGGCTGGTCGGGGCGGCAGGATGTCACCCGGACCCAGCAATTGACCGCTCTGGGCATCGTTTTTACCGCGATTGACGCCGATGCGGTGATGGTGATCGAAGCGCCCGATCACAACGGCAAACGGACCACTGTTCCGGCGCTGGAAAACTTTGCCCGTACTTTCAATCTGCGCTGCCGCAAAGCGGTTGTTGGCTTTCCCAACCATACCCAGCAGGAAATTGCGCTGCTGTATGATCCCGACCGGCTGACCGCGTGGCACGACCCTTTGGGCGATCCCACCGGCAAGAAAGGATCGGAAGGGGCACCGCGTTTCGACGGCGTGTTTCGCATTGATCTGGATATCGACGCGACCGAGGACCTGATCAGTTTTTCCAAACCGCCGCTGGAACTAAGCCTGCGCACGGCGGGCGGGTTCGAATTCCGCATGATCGGCGCACATCTTAAATCCAAGGCACCGTATGGCGCGCGTGGCCGCGATGCGATCATGCGGGCGGCCATTTCCAACCGTCGCAAACAATTGGCGCAGGCGATCTGGTTGCGGCGCCGGATTGAAGCCCATTTGCAAGCCGGTGATCCCCTGATCGTGCTGGGTGATCTGAATGACGGTCCGGGTCTGGACGAATACGAGGATCTGTTCGGGCGGTCTTCGGTCGAAATCGTTCTGGGAAATGCCAGCCAGCCGCAGCTATACGATCCGCACGCGTACCGGGCGCTGATGGATCGCTGGGCTCATATCAGCACCGCGCGGTTCTATATCGCGCCTGAAAAACGCTTTTTGCAGGCCTTGCTGGACTACATCATGGTGTCGCCCGATCTGAATGAACGCGCGCCCACTTGGCGCATTTGGCATCCGTTCGAGGATGTGGGCTGTTTCAAAGTGCCGGAACTGTGCGATGCGCTGTTGACCGCGTCGGATCATTTTCCGGTGACGCTGGATATCGACCTAACCTAGCGGATCGGCCTGACGTGATTGTGATTGGCCAATTCAGGCCGGAATTAGCCGGGAATTGCGCGTGCCCCTAAAAACTTTTGCAGAAACTGGTTATATTGGAACGATGAAACACATTCTGACCGCCGCCCTGACCGTCACTCTTATGGCCCAGCCGGTTCTGGCCGAAGACCAGACCCAGCCTCCTGCGGAGGAAGCCGAGGGTTTTTCTCTGATGGAAGAGGGGGCCAAGCTGTTCTTCAAAGGTATCATGCAGCAAATGGAACCTGCGCTGGACGATTTGCAGCAGTTGAGCGAAGACATGGAACCCGCCCTGCGCCAATTCGTACAGGAAATGGGGCCCGCGCTGCGCGATCTGATGGAAAAGGTGGATGATATCACTCTCTATCATCCACCCGAATTGCTGCCCAATGGCGACATCATTCTGCGCCGCAAGCAGCCAATGCCGCCAGAGCGGTTACCTGTGCCGGAAAAAGGCGAGGGAGAAATCGATCTGTGATCTTGCGTGATCCCGGTCGGTGACAAGGCGTGCCGCAGCACCGGATCAGGATCACCGCCGGATTTTGACCTCGGTTTCCGCGTGCAGAGAATTGGCCAGGGATTTGAACCGCGCCTGCGCCACTTCACCGAACAAAGGTTCGGAATCCCGCGCGAGGATCAGGCTCAGGTGTCTTTTTTTGGGGAACCAGCGCAATTCACCGATCGGCTGTTCCTTTTGCGGCCACAGCATCGCCCCAAAGCGCATCGCCTTGCCCAGAATTTCAGCATCTTTCAGCGCCTTTTCATCCAGCAGTTCGAAAATCGGTTCGAACCGCGTGCCAGAACGCGAATTTCGGTAACGATGCATCAGCGCCAGACCCAGAAACACCCGTTCGGAATGCCGCAGCCCGCCCAGATTGGCCCGGGTCACATTGTCGAAACAGGCTTCGGCGCGGTAATCGGGATGGGCGCGCCAACTGACATCGTGCAGCAGGCAGGCGGCCTTGATCAGCCGCTTGCGTTCCAATGGCGCGGATTTGAACAACGGCAACACGAAATCGAACAGGCGGCGCCCGAAGCCGGGCAGGCGGGCATCCTTGGCCTCGGAAAAATAGCTCGCCTCGATCAGAGGGTCGCGATCCCGCAGTTGCGTTGGCATCTGTTCGTAAAGCAGGCCTTCACGAATGCCATAACTCGATACCGCGATGTCATGCGGCTGGAAGGTCTTGATCACCTGTTTCAGCACCTCGCCCGCAAGCGGTACCAAGGCCATCCGCTGGGTTGACAGTCCGCAGCGCTTGCGCAGTGCTTCGGGATCGTTTTGGGCGATATGTGTGAGCGTGGCATTCACAGATTTTTTGTTCATTCGGTATTCATGCAGCACATGCAACGGATAGCCACGGCGTTCCATGTCGATCCGGGCAATCGCGCGCCATGACCCGCCGACCAGGAACAACCGGTTACGCTGCGGCCCCATTCGTTCGGCCAAAGTGGCGATCGTGTCCGTGATATAGGCCTTGCGGCCTTTTTTGCCGCCCGGAACATCGGACAATTTCAACGGACCCAGTTTCGATGTGACCCGCCGCATCACCCGCCCGCCGGCGATTTCAGCCAGTTCCATCGAAGACCCGCCGATATCGCAGACCAGCCCATAAGACCCCGGCCAGCCCAGCAACACGCCCTGTGCAGAAAGCCGGGCCTCTTCTTCACCGTCGATGATAAAAATCTGAATGCCGGTTTCGCGTTCCACTTCAGCGACGAATTCGGGTCCGTCTTCGGCTTCGCGCACTGCTGCCGTTGCCACCGCCGTCAGCTGCGGCATATCCATGCCTTCGGCCAGCCGCTGGAAGCGGCGCATCGCCGCCAAGGCCCGTACCCGGCCTTGGGGATTGAGCCTTCCGGTTTCCGACAGGCCCGCGCCAAGCGCACACATGATTTTTTCATTATAGAAATAGGCAGGCGACCGCGCCGCGCCGTCAAACACCACCATCCGGACCGAGTTCGATCCGACATCAATCACCCCAACCCGCGACAATGCCCGCGATTCGGGGTCGTTGAACAGCGGTCTGCCAAACGGGCCCCAGTTTTGTTGTGCCGGTGCGCTGGGATCGTCCATCGCGTACTTCCTTGTGGTCCCCGACGTTCATGCCCAAGCCGGGGCCTGAGGTCAATCGTTGGTGTGGGTCAGCTTCGGCACATCCTTCGCCCCGGCCGAACCGCGGCCAGACAGGGATGGGTTTTCCATAAAGAACCTGTGGCAATTGAACGCAAATTCGCCTTCTTTCAATGCGCCGCGCTCGAAATGGCCATCCGGCTTCATGACCCAGCTTTGCGCCACATCGGCCATGTTGGCGGCCATGATCTGGCTGACGATCTGGGCCTTTACAGTCGGGTTTTTGATCTCGACCAGGGTTTCGATCCGCCGGTTCAGGTTACGACCCATCCAGTCGGCCGAGGAAATATAGACCCGCGCCTGTTTGCTGGGTAATCCATGCCCGTTGCCGAAACAGGCGATGCGCGAATGCTCCAGGAACCGCCCGACGATGGACTTGATCCGGATGTTTTCGCTCAATCCCTTGATCCCGGGCCGGATGCCGCAGATGCCACGGATCACCAGGCTGATCTTCACACCGGCCTGGCTGGCCTTGTAAAGACCGTCGATGATTTCGGCATCGATCACCGAATTCATCTTGGCCCAGATTTCCGCCGGTCGTCCGGCGCGGGCATGGTCCGCCTCGTTTTCAATGCTTTCCAGCAACCGCTGTTTCAACCCGCTGGGGGAGATAGCCAGATTTTCCAATCCCTCCGGTTCGATATAGCCGGACAGGTAGTTGAACACCTTGGTGGCGTCGCGGCCCAAAGCTTCATCGCAGGTGAAGAAGCTCAAATCGGTGTAAATCTTGGCGGTGATCGGGTGGTAATTGCCGGTGCCATAATGTGTATAGGTCACCAGCTTGTCGTCTTCGCGGCGCACCACGGTGGAAATCTTGGCGTGGGTTTTCCAGTCGGTGAAACCATAAACCACATGGGCGCCCGCGCGTTCGAGCCGCCGCGACTGACGGATATTGGCGGCCTCGTCAAAGCGCGCCTTCAACTCGACAAGGGCAGTGACCGATTTGCCATCCTCTGCTGCTTCGCACAAAGCTTCGACAATCGGGGAATATTTCGAGGTCCGGTACAGCGTCTGCTTGATCGCCACCACGTCGGGATCGCGCGCCGCCTGTTGCAGGAACCGAACCACCATGTCGAAGGTTTCGTAGGGGTGATGCAGCAGCATGTCCTTCTGCTTGATCGCTTCGAACATGTCGCCATCGTGGTCCTGCACCCGTTCTGGCACCCGTGGGGTGAAATTGGGCCAGAGCAGATCAGGCCGGTCGTCGATCACCAGTTCTTTTACGTCGGCAATGCCGATCATGCCCTCGACTTCGACGATTTCGTCATCGGAGACGTGCAGTTCCCGCATGATCACCGTTTTCAGAGCTTCCGGTGCCCCGGTCGAAATCTTCATCCGAACCACTTCACCCCGGCGGCGGCGCTTCAGCGCGACTTCGAATTCGCGCACCAGATCTTCGGCTTCTTCTTCGACTTCCAGATCACTGTCGCGCAACACCCGGAAGGTACAGTGCCCCTTCATCGCGTAGCCCGGGAAAAGTTCGTCGGCGAATAACAGCAGCAGTTCTTCCAGAGGCAGGAAACGATGCGCCCCTTTCGAGATCACAGGAAGCTGCACGAAACGGTCGATCTGCTGCGGGATTGGCAACAGCGTCGTCAACTGCCGCTTGTCGCTGCGCCGCTCCATATGCAGCGCCAGAGAAAAACCGGTATTGGGGATGAACGGGAATGGGTGCGCCGGGTCTACCGCCAATGGCGACAATACCGGAAACACCTTGTTCAGAAACACATCCAGCAGGAAAGGTTTATCTTCCTTCGGGACGTCATTGCGGTCGAGCAGGAAAATATTCTCCTCCGCCGTTTCCTTGCGCAGCAGATCAAAGATGCGTTGCTGTTCCTGCATCAGGTTGCGGGCGTCTTCGTTGATCAGCTCCAACTGTTCCGCCGGGGTCAGACCGTCTTGTGCCGGGGCCGTATGACCTTCGTGCTTCAGCTCGCGCAGACCGGCGACACGCACGGTATAAAACTCATCCAGATTGGTGGCAGAAATCGACAGAAACCGGACCCGCTCCAGCAATGGAACCCGGGGGTTCTTGGCTTCTTCCAGGACCCGCCAATTGAAACCCAGCCAGCTGAGTTCACGGTTGTAAAATCGCGCCGGTCCGGAAAAATCCAGGTCGGGCAGGTCGATCGGCTCTTCAAAAGGAGCTTTGAGGAAATCTGCTTGTGTCATGAGGCGCTTATGCTTGGATCATGTGAAGATATGGTGACGAAGTTTGCGCCCGTGGGCCGGGATTGTCCAGCCGGGAGGCCAGATGATCCAGGTCCGGTCGGAAGGCCGTCCTGCTTTTCGCCCGGTTTACGTTTCGGTCATTCAGCCAAGCAGGTCCGGCAATTCGCTCTGGCCCAGAACCTCTGCGGCCAGCCGCCGGGTGACGGGGCGTTTCTGCGCCAATGCTTCGCGATCGATACGCGCGACCAGATCGCGCGTGGCTTCAAGCGACCGGTCCATCCGCGCGACCAGATAGGAAATCGTTTCTGGCCCCGGCGTCAACTGCCTGTCGGCAAATAGTTTGGCCACAACTGCCGCCAGCAATCGGTCGTCTGGCTGTTCCAGCGTTACCGCCTGAGTGCCCATCATCCGGCTGGCCAGATCGGGCAGCCCCAACCGCCACAGATGCGGTTCGCGCGCGGCCGTAACCAACAGGAAATGGCCCTCTGCGAGAACCAGATTGTGCAGGTGAAACAGCGCCTCTTCCGCAGCGCGGTTGCCAGCGATGGCATCGACATCCTCGACCGCCACCGGACCTTGGGCCAGTGCTGGAATATCGGTCCCGACCAGATCCTGCGCGGACACGATCCGCGCCCCGCTCGCGGCGGCCCAGACATGGGTCAGATGGGATTTGCCCGCGCCCGCCGGCCCGATCAGCGCCAATTTGCGCCCGGCCCAGTCGCGCCAGCCTTCGATCAGCACCACCGCCATCGCATTGGCAGGCGAGACGAAAAAGTCCTCGCGCCCCAGCGCGGGGCGCACCGGCAGGTCGAAACTCAGTTGTCGGGGTGTCACTTATCTGTCCCGCTATGGCCGCGATAAAGGCGGCCATCCTTGTAATTCTCGATCCCGAACCGGGCGATAACGCCCAATGCGGCCGCCACCGGAACCGCCACCAGCATTCCGACAAATCCGAACAGGGTACCGAATACCGACAGGGCGAAGATCAACCATACCGGATGCAGTCCGACCGAGCTGCCTACCAGCTTTGGGGTCAGCACATTGCCCTCGGCCACCTGACCCAGCACAAATATACCAGCCACCAGCCCGATCGACAGCCAGTCGCCCCAGAACTGAAACAGCGCCAGCCCGATCGCCAGCATGCCGCCGACAAAGGCCCCGACATACGGTATAAAGGTCAGCGCCCCGGCGACGAAACCCACCACAAGCCCGAATTGCAGCCCCACCAGCATCAGTGCGACCGCATAATAGCTGCCCAGAATCAGGCAAACGGTGCCCATGCCGCGAATGAAGCTGGCCAGGGTCTGATCGATCTCTCCGGCCACCCGGCGCACCACCGGGGCGTGATCGCGCGGCAGCAGGTCATCGATCTTGGCAACCATGTTGTCCCAGTCATACAGCAGATAAAACGCCACCACCGGAACGATCACCAGCAGCATTACCACATTGATGATCGACATTGCCGAACTCAGCAGCGTGTTCAGCAATTCGCCGCCCTTGGATTTGATCGTGTCGCCCACCTGTATCAGCGACTGATACAGCGTCGAGTTTTCATCCATCAGATCGGGGAATTTTCCGGTCAGGAAGGTGCGCAGATCGTTGAATAGATCGGGCACCGTATTGAACAGGGAAATCGATTGCTGGACCAAAGACGGGAGCACCAGCAGGACAAGAAGCACGAAAATCAGAATGGCAAAAACGGTGATGATCGCGGTCGCCGCCGCGCGCGAACATCCCATCCGCTCCAACCGGTCGGCGACCGGATCGAGAAAATAGGCCACCGCGCCGCCCAGCACAAAAGGCAGCATTACATCGCCCAGAAACCAAAGCGCCAGCGCGAAAACCGCTGCGGCGATCCCCCAGTATTTCGCCTGATCCTGAACCGGCAAAGCCATTGCATTCCCCTGTTTCGACCTTCTCTATGTCGTCTGTTGCGACATTTTGTGCAAGACCGTTTTGGGTCGCAGGCATCGCGCCGCCGGTTCGGAAACTGGTCATCGTCGATCCTGAACGGCCCGGCACTGCGCTCTTTTTCTTTGCGGTTTCAGGTGCCGGGCGGTGGTGGCGGGGTATATGTCTGCGGACGGTTTTGCCAGATGTTCCACTGGGTGGGGAAATCGTTGCCATCGCTGACAGCGACCGGCAGCGCCCATTTGGGCCAGTGACCCGGCCGATTCAGCAGGTCATGGCCGGCGCTGCGTGGCATGGTGACGGTGGTGTCGCCAAAGGTTGACAGAAGCTGCTCGGACGAAATCCGAACATCCGCGAAATCCACCTCCTTTATTGCCGCGCCAATCATGCTTGCCGCACTCAGCGCGGTGTCCGCATCCATCCGCGTACGAATGACATAAGCCCCTTCCATCCGCGCCCCGCGCAGATCAGCGCCTTTCAGTTGGGTTTCGAACAGGCTGGCCCGTTGCAGGTTCGATTCGAACAGGTTGGCCCATTCCAGCTGCGCCCCGAACAGGCTGGCCCCGTCCATCCGTGCCCGGGTCAGGTTCACCCCTTCCATTCGGGCCTCGCCAAAATCCGCCCCTTCCAGCCGCGCGCCCCTCAGGTCGGCGCCTTCCAACCGGGCCCGGTAAAGCAGCGCTCCTTCCAACCGCGCCTCGGTCAGCAGCGCCCCTTCCAATCGCGCCCGCCTCAGGTAGACCCCTTCCATCTTCGCCTCCAGCAATCGCGCGCCCTGCAACCGCGCCGCGAACAGGTTCGCCCCGGTGATTCGCGCATTCGACAGCCGCGCCCCTTCCAGCCGCGCTTCGGCCAGATTGGCGCCTTCCATCCGCGCGCCCTCCATTCGCGCACCGCATAGCAGCGCCGCCGACAGATTGGCGCCCTGCAGGTTGGTGTTGCTCAGATCCAGCCGGTATCCGCCATAAGCCCAGATCACTTCTCTCCAGCCGGTCAAACGCTGCTGGAACGCTTTGCATTCTTCGGCCGACAGACCTTCTTGCTCCACATTGGCAGGCAATTGCGGCAAGGCTTCGCTGTCGAACACCCAGCTTGCCGGCTCCGAAGCGTCGTCGCCCCAATCCGCCTCGGCACGCCGTTGCGCTGGGGAGCGCTGGGTCACGATGTTCAGCGCCATCTGGATATCTACCCGTGGCACCGGCAGCGACCGGGCCCAATCGCGGGCATTGCTATTGTGAGGGTCGGCAAACCGGGCCTGACGCCACATTTCATGGACCTGCCGCGCCTCGTCAGTAGGATCTTCGGGCAGCGCTGGCCAGTCGGGCAGCGGGAAATCTCGCGCCGTACTGGCCGGGGCGTTCTGGCGGATATAGGCGCACAGGATTTCCAACACCCGGACATGATCACGGCCACGATCATACCGCGCTGAATCCTGCGCGATCCGTTCCAGAGCCAGCAACCCACCGATGCGGATTTCGATGTTGGGAACGGTTTTTTCGATCCTCTGCGGATTGCCCTGCGCGTCTGTTGCGGTGGTTCGCAGGGTTTTTTCTGTCCCCAGCTGTTCCAGCGCGTTTAGTATCCGGTCGGTGATCTGGCCCTCTTTCTGAAATCCGAACAGCTTGTGCCGGATCGACATCGACCAAAGCAGGTAGGGTGCTGCGATGATGGCGGCGATCACGATGCCTGCATTCTGCGCTGTCCCATCCTGATCAAGGATCGCGCGCCCCAAAATGGCAGCGCCGGCGAGTAGTGCCAGCATCACCAAGAACGCCAGCATCACCGCAATGCCGGCGCCCAGCGGACGTACCAGTCTCCAGCGCGAAGCGTCGGTCAGGCAGAACCAATCCAGCATATCTTTGGGCGGGGTTTTATTGTTTTCTGTCATGATGATATCTGGGTAGCAAAATCAACTTGCCAAAAACTTAATGTGCGCGGGGGTGCGATACGGACCGCTTCGTCCGCTCATCGGGCTTGTCTGCATGCCCGTCACCTTCTAAACCGTCGATTAACTCGATTATCCAAGGCCAAAGGGGTCATCCATGCGTCTGTCGCGCTATTTCCTGCCCGTTCTGAAAGAAAACCCGTCCGAGGCGCAGATCGTCAGCCACCGGCTGATGCTGCGCGCTGGCATGATCAAGCAACAATCGGCGGGCATCTATGCCTGGCTGCCGCTGGGCTTCAAGGTGCTACGCAAGCTGGAAAACATCGTGCACGAGGAACAGGTCCGCGCCGGGCATATCCCGATGCTGATGCCAACGCTGCAATCGGCCGACCTGTGGCGCGAATCCGGCCGTTACGACGGCTATGGCGAAGAAATGCTGCGGATGCAGGACCGGCACGGGCACGACATGCTCTATAGCCCCACCGCCGAGGAACTGTTCACCGACGTGTTCCGCGCCAACGTGAATTCCTACAAGGACCTGCCGCTGACGCTGTATCAAATCCAGTGGAAATTCCGCGATGAAATCCGGCCGCGTTTTGGCGTCATGCGGGGCCGCGAATTCCTGATGAAAGACAGCTACAATTTCGACCTGTCGAAAGAAGCCGCACTGCACGCCTATAACCGTCACCTGGTCAGCTATCTGCGCACCTATGAACGGATGGGGCTGCAGGCGATCCCAATGCGCGCCGACAGCGGCCCGATCGGCGGCGATTACACTCATGAATTCCTGGTGCTGGCCGACACTGGTGAATCGGAAGTCTTCTATGACAGCGAAATCACCGATCTGACCTTCGGCGACCGCGAGATCGATTTCGACAGCGTCGAACAGTGCCAGTCGGTGCTGGAAGAATTCACCTCGCGCTATGCCCGCACCGATGAAACCCATGACGAGGCGCTGTTCAACGAGGTCCCCGAGGACCGCCGCCGTACCGCGCGCGGTATCGAGGTCGGCCAGATATTCTATTTCGGCACCCAGTATTCGGATGCGATGAACGCCGCCGTGCAGGGGCCCGATGGCAAACCGGTGCAGATCCACATGGGGTCGCACGGCATCGGCGTGTCGCGCCTGCTGGGCGCGATCATCGAGGCCAGCCATGACGAAAACGGCATCATCTGGCCCGAAGGCGTGACCCCCTTCCACGTCGGCATCGTCAACCTGAAACAGGGCGACGCCGAAGCCGACGCCGCCTGCGAAGCGCTTTACGACAGCTTCACCGCCGCCGGGCTGGAGCCGCTTTACGACGACCGCAAGGAACGCGCTGGCGGTAAATTCGCCACCATGGACCTGATCGGCCTGCCCTGGCGCATCACCGTCGGCCCGCGCGGGCTGAAGAACGGCGTGGTAGAACTGACCAGCCGCCGCAGCGGCGAGAGCGAGGAACTGCCGCCCGAACAGGCGGTGGAAAAGATCATCCAGATCTATGCCGGGCACCGCGTCTCCGGGCTCTGATCCTTTCACTGTTCCAGAAATATTCACATCCCGTCCGGGCCACAGGCACCTGGGCGGGATGGTGTGATGCGCACCGCGCACATCCTTGCCGGGATCAGGCCGGATAGGTGTTGTCCAGCGGAGCCGTGCCCTGGCGCCAGTTCGCCTTCGCGGTGTTGCCCCGCGAAAGGATGCAGCCGACCCAGGTTGCGCAGCGAACCTGCCGTCAGCCGTTTTTCGGCACCTGAATTCCACAAGCCGAATAGTGTTTGACTGGCGCGCTGGCCGCCGAGGTCGCGGTCACCAGCTCGCTCAAAACCGTTGCAGACCAAATTGAAAGCCTCTCGGCCATTCAATCGAAACACTCAGCCGAAGGCTTTTGGCGGTCAGCGAAGGGTTTGCTGCGAATCTGGAGCGAAAGTAGGTCATGTAGGCTAAACTGGGTGATAAATTGGCGCGAAAAACACCACCTTACTGGAGGGCTGAAACGAAGATGCTGAAACCTTGATCAAACCCCCGTCCGGTCTCCGAAACTGGGCAGAACCGGATACTGCAATGACTGCCAATCTGGGCGTCGTTTGGTGCTTCCGATGCCTAACCGCAAGCCAAATTGACCATTGGGAAAGCGGGCACCAGAACGATAAAAATCCCCCCAAATCGGTCTATTAGGGTTTTTCATGTCAGGGAGGGTAGAATGGTGCTGCTGGACAGGATTGAACTGTCGACCTCTCCCTTACCAAGGGAGTGCTCTACCACTGAGCTACAGCAGCGCCGTTTTACGATCGTCAGAGCATGTCCTGCCCGACCGTGGGGCGCTGATTAGCGGGAATTGATTCCGTGTGCAAGCGTTATCTGGACGGTTTTTTCACCCTAATGTAAGACAGTGTTATGGAGCAGAATAATCCCAGTAAGAAACAACAGAAAAAACCCGATCCGCGCGAAGATCGGTTGAAGGCGGCGTTGAAGGCAAATATGGCCAAACGCAAAGCTCAGGCGCGCGCGCGCGCTGGGGCGGCCGGGACGCAAACCGACAAGGGGCAGGACTGATGGATTCGATTATCGTGACGGGCAATGGTCCCTTGAATGGGCAAATCCCGATTGCTGGCGCCAAGAATGCCTGTCTGGCGCTGATGCCCGCGACATTGCTCAGCGAGGAACCGCTGACCCTGACCAACGCGCCGCGGTTGAGCGATATCAAGACAATGACCGAACTGTTGCGATCGCTTGGTGCCGAAGTCACCAGCATGCAGAATGGCCAGGTGCAGGCGATGTCGAGCCACAACCTGGCCACGACGCGGGCCGACTATGAAATCGTGCGGAAAATGCGCGCTTCGAATCTGGTGCTGGGGCCTCTGCTGGCACGTGCGCATCACGCCGAAGTGTCGCTGCCCGGCGGCTGTGCCATCGGGGCGCGGCCAATGGATATCCATATCTCTGCATTGGAAGCGATGGGGGCCCAGATCGAGCTGCGCGACGGCTATCTGCACGCCAAGGCGCCGGGCGGGCTGAAAGGCGCGGTGCATGAGTTGCGCTTTGCCTCGGTTGGGGCGACTGAGAACGTGGTGATGGCGGCGACGCTGGCCAAGGGGACAACGGTTCTTAAAAACGCGGCCCGCGAACCTGAAATCGTCGATCTGGTGCAATGTCTGCGCAAGATGGGGGCTCAGATCGAGGGCGAAGGTTCCTCGACCATTACGATCGAAGGCGTCGACCGGCTGCATGGCGCCACCCACCCGGTGGTGACGGACCGGATCGAACTGGGCACTTATATGCTGGCCCCGGCGATCTGCGGCGGCGAGGTGGAGTTGCTCGGTGGCCGGATCGAGCTGGTCGAGGCTTTCTGCGAAAAGCTGGACCAGGCCGGGATCGCGGTAGAGGAAACCGCGAACGGCCTGAAGGTGGCGCGGAGGAATGGACGGGTGAGCGCGGTCGATGTGGTGACTGAACCCTTCCCGGGCTTTCCCACCGACCTGCAGGCGCAGATGATGGCGCTGATGTGTACCGCGGAAGGCACCTCGGTTCTGGAAGAACGTATTTTCGAGAACCGCTTCATGCACGCGCCCGAACTGGTGCGCATGGGGGCGCAGATTGATGTGCAGGGTGGGATCGCCACCGTGACCGGAGTCGACAAGCTGAAAGGTGCGCCGGTGATGGCGACCGATCTGCGTGCCAGCGTGTCGCTGATTCTGGCCGGGCTTGCGGCCGAGGGTGAAACCATCGTCAACCGGGTCTACCATCTTGACCGTGGCTATGAACGGGTCGAAGAGAAACTGCGCAATGTTGGCGCCAAAATCGAACGGGTGAGCGGATCATGAGCGAAGATGCACGGTTCGAAGACGGGCGCGAGGTGCCATTGAATCTGGGGGCGCTGGATTCCGACGATTTGCAGATCATCTCAGCACTGGTGCAGGATGCTGTGTTTCCGGCGTCGGAAATGACATGGCGACCGAAAGATCGGCGTTTCGCCATTCTTCTCAACCGGTTTCGCTGGGAAGATCGCGGTCGCGACCGGCACGGCGCGGAACGGGTGCAGTCGGTGCTGCTGTTCGACAACGTGCAAAAGATCGCGTCGCAGGGCGTGGAACGGGGTGACGGCGACATGATCCTGTCGCTGCTGGCGCTGGACTGGCATCCCGGAGAGGCCCCGGGCGGCACGGTGGAACTGACGCTGGCCGGTGATGGTGCGATCCGGTTGCAGGTGGAAGCGCTGGAGGTGACGCTGAAGGATGTCACCCGGCCTTATCGCGCGCCATCGGGCAAGGCGCCGGGACATCCCGACGCGGCATGATCTGATTGTGCGCCCGTTCCGGGCGCGCTGAATATCTTTCGAATTTGTCTACGCCAAATTCGTTCGGGATTGCGCGCGTTGCGCGGGAGTATTTGAACCAAGAAGAACACCGCTTTCTGCGCTTCTTCTTTTCCCAAATATCCCGGGGTGAATTGGTCCTTGGCCAAGAGGGGCGGCGCCCGTTGATGTTATCTACAGGAATGCTTGAGACTGTCGAGCGGGCCTTGTATGTCGGTGCAAGACCCGGAGGGACCATGCCTGTATTTCTGAATGCCTCGGACGACGATTTCGAAACCGCCTTTGACACGCTTTTGGGCGCCAAGCGCGAAGACAGCCCCGATGTCGATACCATCGTTGCTGGGATCATCGCGGATGTGCGCGCCCGCGGCGATGAGGCACTGATCGAACTGACAGCGAAATTCGACCGTCTGCAACTGACGCCGCAAACGCTGCGGTTTTCTGAAAGCGAGATCGAGGCGCTGATTGCCGAGGTGCCCGGCGATGAGCGTGCCGCGTTGGAACTGGCCGCTGCACGCATCCGTGCCTATCACGAAAAGCAATTGCCCAAGGATGCCTATTGGACCGACGATACTGGGGCCGAGCTTGGCTGGCGCTGGACGCCGGTTTCGGCGGCAGGGCTGTATGTGCCGGGCGGGTTGGCGTCTTATCCGTCTTCGGTGCTGATGAACGCGATTCCGGCTAAGGTGGCCGGGGTGGAGCGGCTGGCCATCGTGGTGCCGACGCCAGATGGTGTGGCCAATCCGCTGGTCTTGCTGGCTGCGCAAATCGCCGGGGTGGACGAAATTTACCGCATCGGTGGGGCACAGGCAGTGGCGGCGCTGGCCTATGGCACCGAAACGATTCCGCCGGTGGACAAGATCACCGGGCCCGGTAATGCCTTTGTCGCCGCAGCCAAGCGGCGTGTGTTCGGCAAGGTTGGCATCGATATGATCGCCGGTCCCTCGGAAATACTGGTCATTGCCGATGCTGACAGCAATCCTGACTGGATTGCGCTGGACCTGCTGAGTCAGGCCGAGCATGACGAAAGCGCTCAGTCGATTCTGATCACCGACAGCCCGGCGCTGGCCGATGCAGTGACTGCGGCAGTGGAACGCCATCTGCAAACGCTGGAACGGCGCGCAATTGCCGGGGCGAGCTGGCGCGATTATGGCGCGGTGATTCTGGTCGGCGATCTTGACCGGGCTGCCGCATTGTCGAACCGGGTGGCGCCGGAACATCTGGAACTATGCGTCGCAGACCCGGACGCGTTGGCCGAAAAAATCACCCATGCTGGTGCGATTTTCCTTGGCGGGTGGACGCCCGAGGCGATCGGCGATTACGTCGGCGGACCCAATCACGTTTTGCCCACCGCGCGATCGGCGCGATTTTCGTCCGGGTTGAGCGTGATGGATTTCGTCAAACGCACCACCTTGGCCAAAATGACCCCCGCCGCGTTGCGCGCTATCGGACCTTCTGCTGAAATTCTGGCAAACTCGGAAAGCCTGCAGGCCCACGGTTTGTCGGTACGCGCCCGCCTGACCCATCTGAATGAATGAGGACCTAAGGCTCATGTCCCATATCAGCCATATCGACCTGGATGACCGCAACCTGCCGCCCCCGACGCCGGAGATCGAGCAGGAACGCAAAGTGGCGATGTTCGACCTGTTGGAAGATAACAGTTTCGATCTGCCCAAGCGCGACGACCGTGCGGTGCCTGATGGGCCCTATCGAGTCGGTCTGTCGATCAAGGAAAAGCGGCTGGTGTTCGACATTGCCACCGAGGACGAGCAGAAGGCGGCCGAGTTTCACCTCAGCCTCAGCCCGTTCCGGCAGGTGGTCAAGGATTACTGGGCGATCTGCGAAAGCTATTATGATGCGGTAAAAAATATGCCGCCGAGTCAGATCGAAACGATCGATATGGCGCGTCGCGGTATCCACAATGAAGGCGCACGTATCCTGCAGGAACGGCTGGAGGGCAAGGCGGATGTAGATACCGACACCGCGCGGCGGCTGTTCACCCTGATCTGCGTTTTGCATTTCGGAGGCTGATGGCGTGGTCGAAACCCTGCCTCAATCGGTCCTGTTCTGTTGTGACCATAATTCGATCCGCTCGCCGATGGCCGAGGGGATTATGAAGAAATTTTATGGGTCTGGCACCTATGTGCAATCCGTCGGCGTCAAAGGCGATATGGAAATCGACGGCTTTGCCATTGCGGTGTGTCAGGAACTGGGGGTCGAACTGTCGCGTCACAAGACACGGGATTTCGATGCGCTGAACGAATACGGCGAGGATCTGTCTTCCTTTGATCTGATCGTCGCGCTGACCCCGGCCAGCAAGCAGCAGGCAGAAGAACTGACCCGGATTTTTCATCTGGATGTCGAATACTGGCCGATTTTCGATCCCAGCGGCCACGGCGAAGCCCGCGAGTCGAAGCTGCAAGCCTATCGCAGGAGCCGCGACGAGATCGTCAATCGTCTGATCGAGCGCTGGGGGCCGCCGCGGCAGGTGTGAGGCCGCCGCAATTTTGGATAGGGGTCCTGACGGAACTGTTTGGGGCAAGCTGAAAGGAAAATTCATGAAAGTGGCAACGGCGGCTTATCCATTGGACTGGTTTTCCGATTGGGCCGGGTATGAGGCCAAAATGCGGGCCTGGGTGACCGAGGCGGCGGGGCAGGGCGCGGAGCTTCTGGTTTTCCCGGAATTTGGCGCGATGGAACTGGCGTCTCTGGCAGGTCGCGAAGCGGCTGCGGATCCGAACGGATCGATCCGCGCTGTGTCGGAGCGGCTGGCAGCGGCAAATGCCGTTCTGTCCGCGCTGGCGCAGGAGTTCGGGGTTTACATCCTCGGCGGATCGGCTCCGCTGGAAGAGGGCGGCAAGGTGGTGAACCGGGCACCGTTCTTTGCGCCATCGGGAGTATCGGATTATCAGGACAAACAGATACTGACCCGGTTCGAACGCGATGACTGGGGGCTTGTCGGGGCCGCTCCGTTGAAGGTTTTCGACACGGCGCTGGGGCGCATCGGGGTCTTGATTTGCTATGACAGCGAATTCCCCCTGCTGGGCCGGGCCTTGGTTGAGGCCGGAGTCGAGGTGATCCTGGTCCCGTCCTGCACCGAGGCGCTGGAAGGCTATTGGCGGGTTCGGATCGGGGCTATGGCGCGGGCATTGGAAGGACAATGCGTCACCGTCATGGCGTCGCTCGTGGGCGCGCGCGCCGACATCTATGCGGTCGAAGAAAACACCGGCATGGGCGGTGTCTTCGGTCCGCCCGATATGGGCTTTCCGGCGACTGGGGTGATTGCTGAAGGCACGCTTGGGCAACCCGGTTGGAGCTATGGTGAAATCGACGTCGATCAGATCCGCGCAGTGCGCGCCGATGGCCATGTGCTGAACAAAACCCATTGGGATGAACAGTGCGGGAGCAGCGAAAAACCGATCAACATCCAGTTGTAGAGGCGATTCCCTCTTGAAAATCTGGTGGAATGGGATCATTTAACGCGCGTCCCGCACATGACGGGTCGAAATAGCAAGGAGAGAACATGGCCAAGGAAGAGATGCTCGAATTTCCCGGTGTCGTGAAGGAACTCCTGCCTAATGCGACGTTTCGGGTCGAGCTTGAGAATGGCCATGAAATCATCGCACATACGGCAGGTAAGATGCGCAAGAACCGCATCCGCGTTCTGGCTGGCGACCGGGTTCAGGTCGAAATGACCCCTTACGATCTGACCAAGGGTCGGATCAATTACCGCTTTAAGTAAGTGCGTCTGATCCTCGGGTCAGGCAGCCCACGGCGCAAGGAGCTGCTGGGCCAAATTGGGGTTGTGGCGGATGATATCCGCCCGCCCGATATCGACGAAACCCCTCTAAAAAACGAACTCCCGCGGCCCTATTGCGCCCGCATGGCGATCGAAAAGGTGCGCGCGGTGCAGGCCGATGACGACGATATCGTGCTGTGCGCCGATACCACCGTCGCTTTGGGGCGGCGGATTTTGGGCAAACCCGAAAACGCGGGTGAAGCGGCGCAATTCCTGCTGGCCATGTCGGGTCGTCGGCACCGGGTGATCACAGCTGTCGCGGTGCGCCGGGGCGCCCGGGTCTGGGAAAAGGACGTGGTCACCACGGTGCGGATGAAAAACCTGTCGGATGAGGAACTGAACGCGTATCTGGCGACCGGTGATTGGCAGGGCAAAGCAGGGGCTTATGGTATACAAGGACCTGCCGGTGCATTGATTCCGTGGATTTCAGGGTCATTCACCGCCGTGGTAGGGCTGCCGCTGGCGGAAACTGCCGGATTGCTCAAGGCTGCGGGATATCCGCTATGGAGGCAGACGTGAAGGGCCGTCAAATCATCCTCGACCACATCAATGGACGCGAAGCCGCGGCTTTGATCGTCGATGGCAAGCTGGACGATATCCTGATTGATGCCGACCTGCCGAGGGTTGGCACGATTTATCGTGCCGTGGCCGAGAGGCCGATGAAAGGGCAGGGCGGGTTGTTTGTGAAAACGCCCGACGGCAAAGGGTTCCTGCGTCAGGTCAAGGGCATCGCGCCGGGCGAACGGATGCTGGTACAAGTCACCGGCTATGCTGAAGACGGCAAGGCGCTGCCGGTCACCCAGAAACTACTGTTCAAAAGCCGCTATGCGATAGTCACCCCCGACGCGCCGGGTCTGAATATCAGTCGCCGGATCAAGGATGACGATATTCGCGACATGCTGATGGGCATTGCCCACGAAGTGATGGGCGAGGCTGAAATGGGTCTGATCCTGCGGTCTTCCTGCGCGGATGGCGAGGCGGGGGAAATCGCAGAAGACATCGCCGACATGGTCGATCTCGCGGCGAATGTGATTGCCGATCGTGATGGCGATCCCGAAACTCTGACCGAAGGCTACGGCCCACATCAACTGGCTTGGCGCGAATGGAACGATCCGGCCGAGGTCGTGACCGATCCCGGCGGGTTCGAACGTCATGGCGTGTTGGATATGATCGAAGCCGCGCGGCAACCGTTTGTGCGGCTGAGCGGTGGTGCCTTCATGTATGTCGAACCCACACGTGCATTGGTCGCGGTGGATGTGAACACCGGTGGCGATACGTCCCCGGCGGCGGGAATGAAGGCCAATATCGCGGCGGTCAGGGATTTGCCGCGGCAGTTGCGGCTGCGCGGATTAGGCGGGCAGATCACGCTTGATCTCGCGCCGATGCCAAAGAAGGATCGTCGCGCCTTTGAAATGTCGCTGCGTGCGGCGTTCAAGTCTGATCCGATTGAAACCATCCAGGCCGGTTGGACGCCGCTGGGGCATTTTGAGTTGCAACGCAAACGCGACCGGCTGCCACTGACAGAGGTTCTGAAATGAGCTGTCCCATCTGTTCGGAGAAAACCGATCCGAAATTCCGCCCCTTTTGTTCCGAGCGCTGCGCCGATATCGATCTGGGCCGCTGGATGAGCGGGAAATATGCGATCCCGTCAAATGATCCCGAGGATGACGAGGACGCGATAGACGAACTTGAACGGCAGATGCAGAAACCGCACTGAGGCGGTTTTCTTATACGCGCCCTGCGGTGGGGCAGGGCATGGCCACCTCTTTCAACACCGTCAGAAAACGGTCCTGGACCTGTGTCGGTTGCCAGTCGATCCGCTGGGTGATGCCAATCGGACGCGGCGTGTCGCCAATTTCAACCGGTAGTCGCTGCATCGCGCCATGTTCGATTTCGACCTGCGCCTGTGAAACCGACATCATGGTCAGCCGGTCGCTGTCGGCCAGCAAACCGCGCGCCAAAACCATCGAACTTGTCTCAATGACCCGGGTCGGGTCCGGCAGGTTCTGAGCGTGGAAAAATGCGCTAGCCTGATCGCGGGTGGGGGTGCCTTGGCGCGGCAGGACCCAAGGATATTGGGTCAGGTGTGCCAATGGAATATCGTGGCGCTCGGACAGAGGATGGCCGGGCCCGCAGAAAATCCCCAGCCGGTCGTCGAACAGTCGGGTCTGCGTCACGTCGTCGGCGGGCGGCGGATCGCGCAACGCGCCCAGCATCAGATCGATTTCGCCATGGCGCAGCCCGTTCAGCAAATCGTCATAGGGTCCGTCGATCACGTGGATATCGATGTCTGGATAAACTGGCGTCATCCGGTTGATCGCCTGCGGCAGGAATGCGCTGCGCGATAAGGGCAGGGCACCGACCACGATCCGGCCGCTATTGGCGCCGCGCCACGAGGACAGTTCGTCAAGCGCCTGATCGAGTTCGTAGAAGGCCAGTTTTGCCGCGCGGATCAGGATGCGCGCGGCCGCTGTGGGTTCATAGCCGCTTTCGGATTCGCGATAGAGCGCCAGTCCGGACACTTTTTCCAATTCGCGCGCCGTGCGGTAGAGCGATGGTTGCGACACCCCATTGGCCCGCGCCGCGACGGAAAAATTGCCATACGTGGCCACGGCGATCAGCGCGCGCAGCTGGGTGCTGGTGATCCTTGCATCGAATTGCGATCCCGCCCCGGATTTTTGCCGCCCGGCGGCATCAATGCACCCTTGTTTGAGGATGTTCAGTGCGCGTTCGCTCCGGCGGGCGAAAATTTCGCCGGCTTCGGTGGGGTACATGCCGCGGCTGCTGCGTATCAGAAGCCGTTCGGTCAGGATCGTTTCGAGCTTGGCAATCGCCTGAGTGATCGCGGGTTGTGACATATGCACAGCACCCGCCGCCGCCGAGATCCCGCCCAAACGGCACACCAAGGTGAAGGCGCGCAGATGGCGCAGATTGAAATTCTGACCGTTCATTTTCAATCGCTCATACATGCTATAGCGAAAATCAATAGTGGCTGCGATGAAACGAAATAGCAAGTTTACCTGCGACAAGCGTATAGTGTGGCCAATTCAAAACCTTTGAGGTCTGCCATGTCCGAACAGAAAACCGCTCTTGTTATCAGTGCCCATGCCGCCGATTTTGTCTGGCGCTGTGGTGGTGCCATCGCAAAGCATCAGAAACTGGGATACGACGTAACCGTCGTCTGCCTGTCCTACGGCGAACGCGGCGAAAGCGCCCGCCTGTGGAAAGAAGGCAAGACGCTGGACGAGGTCAAATCGATCCGCAAGAAGGAAGCCGAAGATGCCGCCAAGGCGCTGGACGTTCATGACATCGAGTTTCTCGACATGGGCGATTACCCGCTGCGCTTCGGTCAGGAAGCCGAGGAAAAGGTGGTCGACATCATCCGCAAGGTGCAGCCGAACTTCATGTTCTCGCATTCCAAGTGGGACCCTTATAATACCGACCACATGAAAACGACCGAGTTCGCCCTGACCTGCCGCATGATCGCGCAGGCCTGGGGTCACAACCCGGGCGAAAAGGTACTGGGCGCGCCACAGCTCTACCTGTTCGAGCCGCACCAAACCGAGCAGATGGGGTGGAAGCCGAATGTCTTTCTCGACATCACCGAAGTCTGGGACAAGAAGCGCGCCGCGATGGAATGCATGAACGGTCAGGTCCATCTGTGGGATTTCTATACCCGCGTAGCGGAGCAGCGCGCCAACCACTTCAAGCGCAATTCCGGCGGCATGGCCGGTGGGCGCGATTGCAAATATGCCGAAGGCTTCGAATCGATCTTCCCGACCTGCGTGGATGAACTGTCATGAGCGAATATCCTGTCGGAACCAAAGGTGTCGTCGTCCAGAATATCACCCGGGCCGATCAGGCCGTCATTGACGGGCTGGCCGAATGCGGCGTTGCCACGGTGCACGAAGCACAGGGCCGCAAGGGCCTGCTGGCCGATTACATGCGGCCGATCTATTCGGGTGCCCGCATCGCCGGGTCGGCGGTGACGATTTCCGCCCCGCCCTGCGACAACTGGATGGTCCATGTCGCCATCGAACAGCTGCAAAAGGGCGATATCATCGTCCTCGCCCCGACCTCGCCGTCGAACGCTGGGTATTTCGGTGACTTGCTGGCGACCTCGGCGCAGGTGCGCGGCTGTCGCGGGCTGATCATCGACGCGGGCGTGCGCGACGTGCGCGACCTGACCGAGATGAATTTCCCGGTCTGGTCCAAGGCGGTCTTCGCGCAAGGCACGGTCAAGGAAGTGCTGGGATCGGTCAACGTGCCGGTCATCTGCGCCAACGAACAGATCAACCCGGGCGATATCATCGTTGCCGATGATGACGGCGTGTGCGTGGTGCGCCGCGACGAAGCCGCAGAGGTGCTGGAAAAATCCCGCGCCCGCGAAGCCAACGAGGAAACCAAGCGCGCCCGGCTGCGGGCCGGCGAGCTGGGGCTGGACATCTACGACATGCGTGGGCGTCTGGCCGAAAAAGGTCTGAAATACGTCTGATACGGATCGGATCGAATACCGGCAGCGCTTGTAACAGGGCGCTGCCAGGCGTTTGGAAAGGGCAAAACATGGCGAACGGAATTCCGGTGATGTGGATGCGTGGCGGCACCTCGAAGGGCGGGTATTTCCTGGCCTCCGATCTGCCTGCCGACATCGCGACACGCGATGCGGCGCTGCTGGGGATCATGGGATCGCCCGATCCGCGCCAGATCGACGGGATGGGCGGGGCTGATCCGCTGACCTCCAAGGTGGCAGTGGTGCGCAAATCGGATCGCGATGGCGTTGATGTCGACTACCTGTTCCTGCAGGTCTTCGTCGACCAACCCATCGTGACGGACGCGCAGAATTGCGGCAACATCCTAGCCGGTGTCGGCCCCTTCGCCATCGAACGCGGGCTGGTCGCGGCGCAGCGCGGCGTGACCCCGGTCACCATCTACATGGAAAACACCGGCCAGGTCGCCGTGGCGCAGGTCCAGACACCGGGCGGGCAGGTCAGCTATGTCGGCGCCGCACAAATTGACGGGGTGCCGGGCACCTCCGCCCCGGTGCCGATCGAATTCAAGGATACCGCCGGGTCGAGCTGCGGTGCGCTTCTGCCCACCGGCCATGTTTGCGACGTGGTCGACGGGGTCGAACTGACCATGATCGACAACGGCATGCCCTGCGTGGTGATGCGTGCCGCCGACATGGGTATTGATGGCACCGAGACGCCCGAGGAACTGGAAGCCAATTCCGATCTGCGCGCCAGGCTGGAAAAGATCCGGCTGGCCTGCGGGCCGATGATGAATCTGGGCGACGTTTCGGAAAAATCGGTGCCCAAGATGACCATGGTCAGCGCCCCGCGCGACGGTGGCGCGATTTCAACGCGCACCTTCATTCCGCATCGTTGTCACAAGACGATCGGCGTGTTGGGCGCGGTCAGCGTTGCCACCGCCTGCCTGCTGGACGGCGCGCCGGCGCATGAGCTGGCGCAGACCGGCGAGGGGGCAACCCGCGATCTGTCGGTGGAACATCCCACCGGCGAAATGACGGTGGTCGCCAATCTGGGCGCGGACGGCACGGTGCAAAGCGCCGCGATCCTGCGCACCGCCCGCAAGCTGATGGATGGTGTCGCGTTTCCAGTCTAAGCGGGGACGGGTCAGGCTGAGACCGACACGCCCGGTCTCAGCGATTCTAAAATGGTTTTAAATGGCATGTCGCCCGCTCGCGCCCTGCCGGGCATTCCGGCCCGCAATGTATGTTCCCCCTGAATGCCATTGAGCGTGGCCCCGACCGGGTAACAGATCAAACCCGCTTCGGACGCGGCGGATTTGACTTTCTCTTTCAGCGCATGATCGGGCGAAAACGGGGGGCAGCTTTGCCGGTCCTGTACCAGCTTAATCCCCCGGACAAATCCGCAATCACGGATATCGCCGATTCTGGGAATTTGCCGACCCTTTCCTTCAGAGCCGCATTCAGGCGCTCGGCCGTCGGCGCTTCCGGTTTTCCGGCCCGCGAGGCGTCAGTTTGTTCATAATCGCTGGCCCGGCAGTCTCCCGACAGTAGGGTGGACGATATGCAGATCGCCGCGATGTTGAACGGCAAGGTCTATCAGGTGGTACTGTATGCCACTGAAGTCGCGGGCGGTGACCTGATCGTGACCTGATCGTGGTCTGATCGTACCGGCTGGGCTGGCAGGACTGTCTGCTGGGGACAAAGGTGGCCAGGCTGGTGTGCCACGGGCTTTCTTAGGTCTGCGTGGTCCCGAACTGATCCTGACCGCTAACAGTCTCTGGATTTGTCCGCTGCTGCACGGGTGATTCACGCCTGAATCGTCCGGATTCGTGCCCAGCCCCCCCGATTCCAAGCTCTAAAACGCTGTTTCACCGCTTAGACATGATTTCAGGGGCTTTCTTAGCATGAAGTTAACGGCTTTATGATTCATTAAAGCATTGTTATTATTGATTTTTTTAAAACGCTGCACAAAAAACCGAGTTTTTTCAAAAAACCGCTTGCGGAGGTGGGCGTATAACCTTAGAACCCCCTTCACCGGCGGCGCTGAGGCGCACAACGGGACGCGGGACGGAACGACGGAGCGGTGCTCTGGAGGGAAGCGAAGCGAGAAAACATTGAGGTTTATGAAGCGGGCGGCGC
>NZ_JAXMOH010000011.1:0-144306 GCF_034670005.1 Thalassovita sp. | reverse complement strand
TTGTAAAGGGAATGCGTGCTCACGCCCAGCCGCCGGGAAACCTCCCGAACCGGATAGCCCCGCACCGTGATCCCCCTCTCATTGATTGCTGCGCAATCAACTGCCGGTCAAGGGATGCACCGCATCGAACTTGAAATCGTCACTGTAATTGCTTGTCCCCATGTTGGCCTCCTTGCCTCAAAACTAGGGGGCAAAGCGTCTACAAATCTAGGGGCACCTCACTATTCAGACCGACAGTTCCCGGGTCGTCAGCGCCTCATGTTCCGGCGCGAACTCGATGAGATCGTCGCGCCGGTCATGGGGAATCCGGTTTCAGACCGACCCTGGCCGAGGCGAGCGATCTGCCAGGGCATCAATGCCGCCTTCGACGTAGCGGTCATACCAGCGGTAGAATGTGGTGCGCGGGATACCCAGCATATCGAGGGGGCACATCTGTCAGCACGACAGACGCCGGCCAAGCTGGGCATCCCCCGCACGACGCGCTTGCCCGAAATGACACCGAGGAATATGAAATCCAGATGATATGCACTAACCTAGGCGTGGGTGAAATATTCCAGCGAGCGTTGCAAGTCTTGCGACGTATAACTTCGGCCAATGAACACCACCTGATTTTCGTTCCTTGTCACCTCGGGCGGCAACAGTTCTGGCGGCTGCACGGATTTGCGCACAGTCTGAAGCAGCAGCGGCCCGGCAGGTGTATCAATCACACCTTTCACCCGTACCAGATCGTCGCCGCGTGCGAATAGAAGTGCGGACAGCCAAACGGAAAAGGTGGCCCAATCCACGTCGGGGCCAATCGTGATCCGCGTGGGGGTGATGGGCGCGCTATCGCCAATCAGGTCAGGCAAATCAATCGGTTTGGCATCCGGCAAATCGTCCAACGCGAAAGGTTGGCCTTTCACCGCGGCCTCAATGTTGGCGGCGGGGTTCAACTGCTTGGCTGTCGCCACGACAGTGGCAAGCTGGGGAGGTGACACAGCGTCGGCCTTGGTTACGATGATGCGGTCTGCGGCTTCGATTTGCAGGCGGCTTAGATGTTCGGTGGCAAGCTGGTCGGCGGCATTCGACGCATCCACCAGTACGATAATTTCCGCCACGCGGATGTGATGGACAAGGACACTATCCTCGCGGATCGCGCTTAGGATCGCGGCGGGATCGGCAAGCCCGCTGGTTTCCAGAACAATCTGGTCGATTTTCCTATTGTCCGAATGTTCGCGGCTGCGGGTATCGATGATGCTTCGCAACGCCGCGATCAAATCCGCCTTTCCGGTGCAACAGGCGCAGCCTCCTGCCAGCATGGTTATTCCGGTCGCTTGCGCGGAAAGCAAGGTGTCGTCAACGGGTGTTTCTGCCGCCTCGTTGACCAGAATATGGGTATGTCCGAAGGCACCTTTGAACAGTTGGTGGCGCAGCCATGTTGTCTTGCCGGACCCGAGATATCCGCCAAGGATGGTCATCCGCAACCGGCCATCGTTTGCGGTGCGGGTCATGCGCGCGGGGCGGGCGCGCTGGTAAAGCGGGCATCCAGCGGGTCAAGCGGATGGCCCAGCTGCTTTTCGGCTTCGGCCCAGACGGCCTCCAGATCCGGTAAAAGTGTGGTGCGTCCGGTGAATGAAGCAAGCGCAAAGCCGGGGCCGTGGCCCGGTGGGCGGGCGGTAAACCCATAGCCTGCCAGTATTCTATTCAAGATTTTGGCGCGGCTCATTTGCAATCGCAGCCGGTCACCCGCGTTATCCGCGCCAGCATCGGTCCAGTGACCCGGACGGGTAGGAAAGCCACAAGCGTTGCACATCTGGAACCTCGTTCGTGTTGGAATGGGGCGGCGCAGTCATGCGCCGCCCCAAGATGCATCAGATCACTTCGGGGCGCTTGTCGCCGTCGAAGGGGAAGCGCGCGCGGAAGTCGTCGGCGATGGTGTTGAAATCAACCCACTCCACACCGGAATGCGTGTTGATATAGTCGATCAGCCGTTCCAACATCAGCAGTACCTGAGGACGCCCTGCGACATCGGGGTGAATGGTGATCGGGAACACGCCATATTCCATTTCACGGTAGACCCAGTCGAACTGGTCTTTCCACAGTTGTTCAATGTCGCGCGGGCTGACAAAGCCGTGGCTGTTCGGCGCGTTCTTGATGAACATCATCGGCGGCAGGTCATCCACGTACCAGTTCGCGCCAATATCAACGAGGTCGATTTCCTTGCCGTGCTTCAGCGGATGCATCCATTCGGCTGCGGTTTTGGAATAGTCGATTACGTTCCATTCGTCGCCGACACGGGCATAGAATGGCTGGAAGTCCCGGTAGCTTTGGCTGTGGTCATAGGAAAAGCCGTATTTGCCCAAGAGCGCGGCAGTTACATTGGACATTTCCCACCAAGGTGCAACATAGCCCTTGGGCGCTTCGCCGGTCAGGCCCTTGATCAGTTCGATGGACTTGACCAGAACGTCCTCTTCCTGCGACGGGGTCATGGCGACGGGGTTTTCATGCATGTAGCCATGCGCGCCAATCTCGTGGCCCGCTTCGACGATCATATCCATCTCTTTGGGGAAGGTTTCCAAGGAGTGGCCGGGAATGAAGAACGAGGTGCGCATGTCGTATTTCTTGAACAGGCGCAGAAGGCGGGGAATGCCGACCTCGGTCGCAAAGATACCGCGCTGAATATCATTGGGAGAGTCGCCCCCACCATAAGAGCCGATCTGGCCCGCAACGGAATCGATGTCGGTGCCAAAAGCACAGTAGATTTTCTTGGTCATGTTTTCTCTCCTTGTTGAGTGAGCGTCGAAGGTTTGGAGGAGCGGGTTAGCCGCGAATAATTTCCTCGCAGCCCAGTGCAGCGGCCATCAATCTGGTGTCGTGGCCGGTGGGTGCAGACATGAGAAAGCCGGTCGGCATACCGTCGGTATCCGTGCCATTCGGGATCGACACGCCGCACCAGTCCAGGAAATTCCCCAACGAGGTGTTGCGCAGGGTCAGGCCATTGTGGCGGAAGAACACATCTTGATCGGCTTCCAGCGGCCCAATGTCCATCGCGGTGGTGGCGGTGGTTGGGCACAGAACAATGGCATCACCTATCGCGGCGGCGGTCGTCGCCATCAGGCGGACGCGGGCCTGTTGCAGGATCAGAAGATCCACCGCGTTCATCTCTTCGGCCTGAAGGATACGGGCGACGACGCGGGCATCCATTCGTGCCGCGTCAGGGCCATATACGCGGTCCTTGTGAATAGTCAGCGCCTCGGCCCCGGCTAGAAATCCGTGGCGGCTCATAAGGTCGATGATTTCGCGAAGTTGAGGCAGTGCGATGCGGCGGACCCGTGCGCCTGCGGCTTCCAGTCTGGCGACTGTCGCGTCGAAATTGGTGGCCACGTTGGGGGCCAGCGCGTCGAGCAGGACGTCGTCAGGAATTACGAAGTTCAATGTCGCAGGATCTGCGGCCTGTGCATCGGGGGCATCGCGCCCGCGCAGCACGGCGTCGAACAGCGCACAATCGGCAACTGTATGGGCCAGCGGGCCAATGGTGTCGAGCGATTGGGCAAGCGGAAACACACCTGCCATTGGGTGGCGCCCGGCAGAGGTTTTGTAGCCCACAACCCCGTTGAAAGACGCCGGAATGCGCACCGATCCGCCCGTGTCCGACCCCATCGACAAGGGCACGATACCCGCCGAGACCACCACGCCAGACGCCGACGATGATCCGCCGGGCGCGCGTGTCTGGCCCTTGGGGCTGTGGACGTTGCGCGGCGTGCCGTAATGCGGGTTCAACCCGATGCCGGAATAGGCGAATTCGGTCATGTTGACGGTGCCGGTCGTGACCAGACCTGCGCGATGCGCTGTGGCGACTACGGGGGCGTCTTGAGCCGCAGGCGGGTCGTTCTTTGTGACCACGGCACCGGCGGTTGTAACCCGCCCACGCAGATCGAACAGGTCTTTCCACGCCATCGGCACGCCATCAAGGGGGCTGGCAGGCAGACCTGCCTGCCAGCGCAGCCGCGCGGCCTGCGCTTCGGCCATGGCGCGGTCTTGCATCTTTTCGATGTAGATCGCGTCGTCACCGTGGGCCGTAATGCGGGCGAACACCTCTTCGGTCAGGTTGACCGGATCAAGGCGCCCTTTACGCAGACCTTCTGCCATTTCTACCGCTGTTGCATGTGCCATGGCGGGTTTCCTTACTGGTCGATGACGGTTGCGTTGCGGGACCGCCAGGCGACATAGGCGCGCCCGCCCGCCTTCAAGCGGTTGCGGTATTTGTCCACGTGCCCTTCGACGTTGATGGTCTGACCGTCGTCGAACCGGACGACCATGTTCATGATGTGACCAACGATCTGAAGTCGCTCGATGGTGCAGGGGATCGTGTTAGACCCGAAATCGGCGCGGATTTCCGCATCCGGCATGTCTTCAGGCAACAGATCGACCGCTTCAGCGGGCAGGACGATGCTCATCTTGCGGTCGGTGTGCGCGTCGATACCGGCACGGTTGGTGCCAGCCAGCGGGCCAAAGGCCGTGTCCAGCATGACCACTTCGCCGTCGCAGCTTTTCACTGTTCCCGGAAGAATGGTGTTGGACCCGATGAAGCGTGCAACGAATTGGCTGCTGGGGCGTGTGTACAGCTCGCGCGGGGGGCTGATCTGTTCGACGCGGCCTGCGTTCATCACCACGATACGGTCAGACAGGGCAAGCGCCTCGGACTGGGCGTGGGTGACAAAGACAAAGGTGATGCCCAAATCGCGTTGAAGCAGTTTCAGTTCGTTCTGAATGCTTTTGCGCAGGTTGGCGTCCAGTGCGCCCAGCGGTTCGTCCAGTAGCAGGATGTCGGGTTCCACAACCAGCGACCGGGCCAATGCGATCCGTTGGCGTTGGCCGCCCGACAGGCGCGCGGTTGGCATCTCGGCAATATCAAGCAGACCAAGCTTTTCCAGAATGCCGTCAACCTTGCGGTCGGCCTCTGCGCGGGGAATGCCCTTTACGCCAAGTCCGAAATGCACGTTCTGACGCACGTTCATATGCGGGAAAAGCGCGTAGTTCTGAAAGATCATCGAGGTGGGGCGCTTTTCGGGCAACTGGTCGTTCACACGTTTGCCGCGGATCATCAGATCGCCAGATGTTACCGATTCAAAGCCTGAAATCATCCGTAGAGTCGTGGACTTACCGCAGCCCGATGGCCCGAGAAATGCGATGAATTCACCTTTTTCAACATCAAGGTTGAAGTCGATAACGGCCGGTGTCCCGTTGTCATAGGTCTTGTGGACATGGGTGAGTTGAAGATCATAGGCCAAGGCGGGCACGTCCTTTTCATGGAAAGAAAGGGTAGGTGGGTCCAGCCGCGTTATCGGCTGGACCCGCTTTGATTTACGCTGACAGGAACTCGTCCCATTTGCGGATCAAGAGGTCATATTCATCCGGCCACTGGTGCCAGTAAGCGACGTTTGCCGCGCGGGTTTCCAGAGAACCGCCATCGCGCAGGTCGCCCTCTTTGATGCCACGTTCGGGGGCGCCGACCCAAGGCTTGCCTTCGTACCAGAAGGCGTATTTGTCGGGATCCATCACGTTTTTCACGTTGGTCGTGGGCGAATAGTAGCCCTGCTCGGACACGGCGATTGCGGGCGGGCCGGACAGCCAGTAATCAGCATAGGCCGCGACCGCTTCGAGGTTCGGTGAGGTCTTGAGCGGGGAAACCCCGATCGCCCAGCCGCGATAGCCGCTTTTCATCGTCGCATAGGAACATTCAACGCCCTGTGCCTTGACCGCCATAACGGCAGGCTGCCACGCATCTGCGATGACCATCTCGCCCGAAGCAAGAAGGTTAACCAGTTCACCAAAATCGCCCCAAAGTGCGCGGAACTGACCTTCTTTCTTCTTTGAAATAAGGAATTTGGCCGCTTCTTCGATGGATGCGGCGTCTGGATTCCCAGGGTTCGACACTTCCAGCAGGCCCAGTTCGTTCATCGCCAGAACGGCCTGGCCGAATGCGATCAGCGGGTCAACGTTCAGGCCGGTCTTGCCTTTGAACTTGGGATCAAAAAGCGCGGACCAGTTCGAGGCTTCTTCCGCGTCCACAAGGTCAGGGCGATAGCCGATGGAGTCGTAGTTATAGACCGTGGGCACCATGTTCAGGCGCTTCTGGCTTTCGTCTTCCCAGATCTGGCCGACAATCTGACGGTTGAGGTCCCAGCGGTCCGACGGCTTGGTAAAGGTGTCGCGGATGCCAGCCCAGTTTTTCAGATCGCTGGCAGGCACGGGGGCCAGTTTGTCCGTAGCGACCATGGCCGCCAGACGTTCGCCGATGATTTCCCAGCAATCATAAGCATCCGACCCCGACAGGATTTCAGTCTGCGTGTTGGGGAAAATGTCGGCCTTGCCGCTGACGGCGCCAATGCCCGATTTTTCCTTGAAGTCGTTGAGAATGCGTTCTTGCACCGTCACCGACAGCCCGACTGTGCGCAGTTCCTGATTGGCCAGACCTGCGGCAAAGGCTTGTTGCCCACCCATAAACGGCATCCCGGTGGAAGCCATCGCGGCTCCGGCCGCCGTAGTCTTTAGAAAGTTGCGTCTTGAGAAACTTGTCATTTGTCTTCTCCTTGTTGAGGTCGTTTTGTTTTTCGTAGTTGGGAAGGTTGCCCTTCCTTGCGTGTTCAGTAGCGCCCGACCAAAAGCCCTCCATCCACTGCAATGACTTGACCCGTCAGATACCGCGCGGCGTCAGAGGCAAGGAACGCCACCACATCGGCGATGTCATCGGGTTGGCCGATCCGGCCAAGCGGGACGATATCGCCCACCGTTTTGGCACCTTCGGGCCCGAGAGAATGTTTTTCCGACAAAAGCTGCGCGGTGCGGATGTAACCGGGGGCGACCCCGTTGACGCGGATGCCACTACGCCCCAGTTCAACCGCCAGCCCACGCACCAAGCCGACCACGCCGGCCTTGGCGGAAGAATAATGTACGTGTTCGTCCCAGCCGTAGGCGACGCCCATGATCGAGGAAAGGCAAACGATCGCGCCCTTGCCGCGGGCTTTCATGCCTGCCGCTGCCGGGCGGATTACGCGCAGCATACCCTTCAGGTCGATATCAAACGTTTGGTCCCACTTTTCGTCGGTCAGCTGTTCCAGCGGCACGCGGTGTGCGATGCCTGCGTTCGCAACGATCGTGTCGATACCGCCGAAGCGTTTTTCGATGTCTTTCACCACGGCGTTGGCACGGTCGGTGTCGCGCACGTCAAGGTGCTGAAACTCCGCCGCACCGCCTGCTTTGCGGATTTCCTGAGCGACGTTGCGGCCTTCGTCCTCAAGCACATCGGTGACGACCACATGATCGCCGCGTGCAGCCAAAGTGCGAGCCGCGGCCTTTCCGATTCCAATTCCGGCACCCGTAATCAAAGCAACAGAGGTCATAGCATCACATCTCCTGAATTGGGGCTCAGGGTTTGCCCCACATAAATCTTCGCGGCGTCCGAACACAGGAAGGCGACCGTTTCCGCCACGTCCTCTGGCTCGCCAAAACGGCCCAGCGGCAGTTCGGCGGCTTTGGCCGCGCGCCAGTCGTCTGACAGCGCGCGTACCAGCGGTGTGTTGATCGGGCCGGGGGCCACTGCATTAACCCGCACGCCTTGGGTGGACACCTCGCGGGCAAGCGCCTTTGTCATGCCAATAATGCCCGCCTTGGCGGCAGAGTAATGCACTAGTTCGATCCCGCCGATTTGACCCAGCTGCGAGGCCATATTGACCACGCATCCCTTGCCAGCGGCGATCATTGCGGGCAGCACGGCGTGCGTGCAGAGGAACGTCCCGCGCAGATGCACCGCGATCATCTTGTCGAAATCTGCGGCGGTTAGATCGGTGAACCGTGCCTGATGGACATGGCCCGCGTTGTTGACCAAATGTGTCGGAGCGCCGTATGCGGAGGTGCATTCCGCCACCATGCGCGTCACATCGGCTTCGTTGGACACGTCGCCCTGCACGGCAAGCCCGCCGGTTTCGGCTGCGACCGCTTTGGCCGCGTCGCCGTTGAAGTCGTTGATCACAACCTGATAGCCTTGCGCGGCTAGATTTTGCGCTACAGCGCGGCCAATTCCGGACCCCGCGCCGGTAACGATAACGATGCTCACGCTATGTCCTCCTGCATCGCCATTTTCTTGGTGCGACGCACACTGAGGCCCATCAAGATGCCGTAGACCGCCAGAAGGGCAAAGGAAAACAGGGTGGTCATCACGCCGAAGGCAAAGATGTTCGGGTGAATTTCAACCGAGAACGTCCCGTAGATCGCCAGCGGCAGCGTTTGATCGCGGCCCGACGCGAACAGCGTGCGGGGGAATTCATCAAGGCTCAGCGTGAAGGCGAACAGCATGGCCGACAGCACGCCGGGGAAAATCAGGGGAAAGGTCACTTTGCGGAAGGTGCGCGCCGGCGAAACGCCCAGCGACCACGCTGCCTCTTCCACCGAGGCGTCGAACCGGTTGAGGATGGCCAACATCACCAGAAAGGCGAAGGGGAAGGTGTAGACCACATGCGCGACGAAGGCCGTGCTCCACCAGTGACGTTCGATCCCGACCACGTTGTTGGCCAAAAGCGAAGTGCCAAGCCCTGTTAGTACGCCGGGCACCATCATGCCCAACACGATGAGGTAGAACACCACGCTTGCGCCGCGGAACCGGCGGCGGAATGCTTGTGCCGCCATGACGCCCAGCACGGTCGATGTCACCATCGTCATGAACGCCAGTATCAGGGAGCGCACAAGCGCTTCGCCCACGGGAAGGGGCGCGATACGCGACGGGGGGGTCATGCCGAACAGGTGCCGATACCAGTATGTCGACCATTCGATGATCGGGAATTGCGGCCCGCCCTCTGGTCCTTGCTGGAACGAGATGATGCCAAGCACGATGAACGGCCCATAAAGAAACAGGATGAACAGTGCGACATAAACGCCGAGAATGGGTTTGAGTACCTTGGACTCCATGGCTCAAAGCTCCCTTTTCAGATCGACGATGCGCAGGAAGCCCGCCACGACGATGCCCAGAAGAATGGTCAGGATGACCCCGACGACCGACGCCATCGCCCATTTGAGCGAGCCGACTTGCGTCACGATAATGTTGCCCAGCAGGTTTACCTTGCGGCCCGAAAGTGCGCCTGAGGTCGCGAATTCGCCCAGAACCATCACGCTGACAAAGATTGCACCAACCACCACGCCGGGCAGGCTGAGTGGAAAGATGATCTTCCAAAAAATGCGCCCGAAACTTGCGCCAAGATCGCGGGCCGCTTCGATGATGTTGCGGTCAATGCGGCCAAGCATGAAGGCGATCGGGCCGACCATGAACACGACATAGATCTGGGTCATGCCGATTACGACCGATAGTTCCGAAAACAAAAGCACTTCGATCGGGGCGTCGATCAGTCCTATTTTTTGCAAGATGATGTTGATCGCACCCTCCTTGCCCAGCATTGGCCGCCAGGCCAGAACGCGGATCAGGAAAGAGGTCCAGAAGGGGATCACGCACAGTACCAGCAGCACGGTGGAAACGGTTTTGCTTTTGACAAGCAACCCGACATATAGCGCGGCGGGGTAGCCGATGATGAAGGTCAGCGACAGAACGATCAGCCAAAGCCGGATCGTCGTCCAAAGTGCGCCCACATAAGCATCGGACGAGAAGAAGTTCCGCCAGCTTTCCAGCGTCAGGGTGGAATTGATAGCAAATGTCGTCTGTGTCCAGAAGGACACGTAGACGATCATCATGATCGGGGCCACGAGGAACAGGAGCATCCAGACGACGCCGGGGGCGAGCAGTTTGAACGTCGGTGATTTTTGCTTGGTGACGGTATCGGCGCTCATGCTGCGGCCTCCTTGCCGAATACGATGGCGTGCGCCGGATCCCAAGACAGGACATAGTCTTGCCCCACCTCCAGATTGCGCGGTTCGCCAAAGCTGAGATGGTGATCAACCTCGACCGTTTTGTGGTCAGCGGTTTCGAATAGGAACATGATCGAAGAACCGAGGTATTCGCTGGCCAGGAAACGGGCGGGCAGGGCGGGGCCGGGCAATGCGGCGCCGGGCAATGCGGCGCCCTTGTCGAAGATTTGCGTACGGTCATAACGGATCGCGTAGACATCGCGATCATTCGCGCGGGCGGCGGGTGCTGCAACCTTGCCGAAGGGGCCAGTAAACTTGCCGCCTTTGAACGATCCGTCAAACAGGTTGAACCGATTCAGGAACAGCGCCACGTCAGAGCTTTGGGGCGTGTCGTAAATTTGTTCTGGTGTGCCAAACTGTACTATCTTGCCCGCGTCCAACACGGCCACAGTATCGCCCATGGCAAGCGCCTCTGTCTCGCTGCCGGTGACATGTAAAAAGGTCACATCCAGTTTTTCACGGATGGAACGCAGTTCGGTTTGCATCCGTTCACGCAAGTTTGCATCCAACGCGCCAAGCGGTTCGTCCAGCAGTACCAGTTTGGGCCGCATGACCAGTGAACGGGCCAGTGCGACACGCTGCTTCTGACCGCCGGAAATCTGATCGGGGGAACGGTTTTCCAGGCCCTCGAGGCCGACGATTTCGATCGTTTCCTGTACACGGCTTTGAATTTCGTCCGAAGGAACGTGTTCAGTTCCGTTTCGCAGCCCGAAGGCCACGTTTTCGAACACGCTGAGATGCGGAAACAGGGCGAAGTTTTGAAAGACAAACCCGATGCCACGTTGGTGCGCGGGCAGGTCGGTGATGTCGCGACCCAGAAACCGGACGCGGCCTGATTCTGGCTTTTCAAACCCCGCGATGACGCGAAGCAGGCTGGTTTTCCCAGCTCCGGATGGCCCCAAAAGCGAGATATATTCGTTGTTCTGCGCAACGAAATCGACGTGATCGAGCGCAGTCAGTTCGCCGTATCGGCGCGTCACGCCTTCAAGTTGGAAGATAGGTTCACTGTGCGTCATTCGACCCTCGTTAGTTGTGAAGACAGACCATTATTTCCAAGCAAGCCCGTCCCGGTTTTCGCTGTGAGTCACGCTGTCACAAAATGTATAACGTATGAAATAACTAATTGAATTTTGCGGCAAGAGTCATTTTTAGGTATTTTTCGCGTAATAAGGCTACCATAACGAGAAAAATTACCCATTTTCGGTCAAAATCGACAATTTGAAAATGGTTATTGAATTCGTAATCCATTTTTTACACCGAACTCAAGTAGCGAGGCAACGACTCACTTTCGGGGACCAGCGCGACGATCTTGAGCCGCACCAGACTTTTGTGGGACATTTCGCGTAAATGTTCTCTGAGGAACTCTGTCGCGGCCTCGATCTGACGTGCGCCGATCAGGTCGAAAAGCGTGCGATACTGTTCTATTGCGACAGTGTCTGCTGGTAGGCCCAGACCGTTTAGGGCTTTGTCCACTGCCGACAAGAGCAGCCGATTGTTGCCGATGAGTTCGACTAATGCGCTGTTGGGGGCCCGCGATAGGCAGTGGCGCATAAAGGCATCATCCAGAGCTGCAGCGCTTTTCAGTTTGTCCTGATCTATCTGCGCGCGCAGTGTGGTGATCTGTATCGGATCAATGTGATCGGCGGCCAGACGAAGGGCTGCGGGTTCCATAATACCGCGTAGTTCGTATTTCTCGCTAAGGGTTTTGGCCGTCAGCGGTCCGGCGAGCCAGTGTGATGACGCCCCTTTGCGGATCAACCCACGTTCATTCAGTCTGCTTAGAACATCGCGCGCGACCGTGCGGCTTACACCTAGGTAGTCGGCCATCTCTGTCTCGATCACACGAAATTCGCCAAAGATCTGGCAGGCGGCAATTTCCGCCTCGACCTGATCATAGACGCGCAGCCACGTTCCCCGAACGACAAGAGCAGAGCGCGACGCCTCAGGGATTTCGACGTCGAATTCATCTAGCGACCGGCGGATCGGCACACAGGCTTTGTTGGGTGGTCCGACCAGATAGCCGCGCCCGCGGAACCGTTGCACCAAACCTTCGGCGTGCAACATGCGCAGCGATGCCTGAACCGGCGCACGGCTTGTCTGCATCAGCTTGGCGATCGGGCCTTCGATCAGCACCAGCCCTTCAGGCAAGTGCCCTGACGCGATATTGTGCCGCAGGATCTGGCTAATTGTCTCGTAGAGCGGCTCTTGGCCCGATTTTGTGTTCTTTTGGTTCATGGCCGTGCTGGCCCCAAAGTGGCGATAAAGCTGTTCCACGCTCTTGCTGCGTAGTTGTATTCATCCATAACGGTGTTCCACAGGGCGATCCTGCTGACCCGTTCGCGGTAGGCACCGCCGGGTCGCCGTTGTCCGGTTCTGACCACCACTTTGCCATTGGGATCTTTTAGATCGCAGCGTGCCAGATCGCCATCATACCAGTACCCCCATTCTTCGGGGCTTAGATAGTCGCGCACCCGTTCCTGATTGGTCATGTAATGGCCCTGCCGCGCCATGATCGCACCGGCCGGACCCGTCAGCCACCAGTTCAGATACTCATACGCCATATCCAGCTTGGCCCCCGAAAGATGGCGTGCGAGTGAGGCACCGCCGTGCCACGCGCGGTATCCTTCGCGCGGGACACTTTCGCAAAAATCGCCCGCCATGATGCCCAGGTTCCCATAAGATGGCGCCCACATGCTTTGCACAGAAACCCTGTCGGTACGGACCAGCTCTTCTGCCTGATCGGGTGAAATCCAACTGCCGACAAAGAACCCTTGCTGGCGGAGCGTTTCAAGCAAAGCCATCAGGCTGTCTATTTCATCAACAGTCATATTGCCGATGTCTTGAAATGTCAGATCTCCGTTCGCTTCTGCGGCCAGTGCCACGTCGAAGATGCCAATCGCAGGCTCGTCTACCAATGCGATACGCCCGCGTGCACGCCGGTCAAGCAGCCATGCCCAACTGGATCCTTCCGGCCCTTCATCCCCGAAGAGGCGTCGGTCAAAACCAAAGCTGTCAACATTATGGGCGGTTGGCAGCATACTAATCTGTGGCATCGGTTGCTGGTCCAGCATTCCGTCGGGTTGCACATACAGCTTGCGCACAGGGGCGTCGCCGTGACCTTGCCAAGTGTATTTGCTGATTCCCCCCGCCTTGGCCAGATTTCCGATGTTGTCCCATTCTGCAATGCGTTCGGTCGCAATCGGCTGCAAGGCGCCCCAATACCAAACGATATCCAGGTTGTGGAAACATTGCTCGTAGATATCGTAGTTCAGCGGGTCCAAGGCGGCGCGGTGTTGGCATGTCAGAAAATCCAGCACCTCGAATTCAATGTCGAATTGCAAATCTGCGACTGCCAGTTTTCGCACTTCTTCCAACAGGGTGACATTGGTGCCGCGCACCATCAGCTTTCGACGCTTTACACGCGGCGGCGAAGCAATCTTGTGCGCGACATGAAGATCTGTAGGCATGGGCGGATAAGCTCTCCTTTAGACGAGACAAATGCGGCCCCGCACAAACTACGTTAGGCTTGCGCCGTAAGGACGTAAACGCCGCTTTCGTGAAGCGTGGCGTCCCATCCGGGTTCGACGACGATCGTGGTTGTCACCTCTTCGATTACGGCCGGACCGCTAAGGTGGTCGCCTGCGCCCATGGCCGTGCCATCGTAAACCGGTGTCGGTTGCGCTTCGCCTTCAAGTGAGAACACCATGTCCCGGTGCCCTTTCAGCGCGGCCTCGGCCCCTTTGCCAGCTGCGATGGTCCGTCGGGTCGGCTTGGCCACGTGACCGACGATGGTGCTTTCGACATTGACCACCTCGACCGGGTTGTGCGGCTCGTCATAGGTGTAAAGATCCTTGTGACGCTGGTGGAACGCCTGCTTGATCACATCCAGCCCGCCTTCGGTGATGTCGAATGTGTCAATCTCAACCGTGCATTCATGGACTTGCCCGACATAGCGCATATCCAGGCTGCGACTGATCGAAATTTCGTCGGATTTGAAACCGTCACCGGCCAGATCGTCGGTTCCGCGGGTTTCCAGGCCGGTGAACAGATCGTTCAGGCGCGCCGCCGCGCCTTCGGCATCCAGGCGGATCGGGGCAGGGGCCATATAGTTGTATTTCACATCCGACAGGATTTGCCCGTAGGCGCACAGCCCCGAGGCAAGCTTCGAGATCAGCACCTTGTTGATGCCCATTTCCCGTGCAAGTGCCGTGATATGCGCACCGGTCGCACCGCCAGCGCCCATCAGCACGAAATCGCGCGGGTCATAGCCGCGTTCAACCGACACGCGACGGATGGCGTTGACCATATTATTGTTGACGATGGTGAACATGCCGTAGGCGGCTTTTTGTACGCTCAGGCCAAGTTTGTCGGCTAAATTTGTGCGGATAGCCTCGCGGGATTTTTCAACGTCCAAGGGAAGGCGCCCGCCCACAAGGCCGTCACTGTTCAGATAGCCCAGTGCCAGATTGGCATCGGTCGTGGTGGGGCGGTCGCCGCCCTGACCATAGCAGGCCGGACCGGGTTCCGCGCCGGCCGATTGCGGGCCCATCTGCATCAGGCCCATGCTGTCGATCCAGCCAACCGATCCGCCGCCCGCGCCCAGCGTTTCCACCTGAATCATCGGGATGCCGATGCGGTAGCGGAGGAAGTCGATGTTTTTGTTGACGTTCGCCTTGCCGTCACGGGTCAGCGTGATGTCGAAAGAGGTGCCGCCCATGTCACAGGTTATGATATTGCGGTCGCCCCACGGTGCGGCCACGTCCAGCGCCGCTTGCGGGGCCGATGCGGGACCGGAGTTGATGGCATAGACTGACTGGTCCGTTACCACGCGGCCCAGTGCCAGTCCGCCGTTTGATTGGAAATAACGTACAGGGTTTTTCGAACCGAGGTCTTTGAAATACTTGTCCACGGCTTCGACATAGCGTTGCAGGATCGGCGCAAGGTAGGCGTTGACCACCGCAGTCGAGGTCCGCGTGTATTCGCGCACTTGCGGATATAGCTGGGCACCGACTGTCAGCCGGACATCGGGCATCATTTCGCGCACGATTTCAGCGGCGCGGTTTTCATGTTCGGGATGCAGGACCGACCAAACAAACGAAACGGCGACGGATTCCACTCCTTCGGCGATGAAATATTCGCAGGCGGCGCGCACGTCCGCCTCGTTCATCGGGGTATGGACCGTGCCGTTGGACACAACACGTTCGGCCACGCCGCGCCGCAAGTGGCGCGGGACGAGCATGGTGGCGGGTGGGTATTCGGGGTCGTAACGGTGGCCGTCCTCTTTGTGGCCCAGACGGATTTCGATCGAATCCTCGTGCCCCTTGGTGCAGATCAGGCCGGTTTTGGCCCCGTTATGGGTGATCAGCGCGTTCAGGCCAACGGTTGTGCCGTTGATGCACAGGTCGGAATTCGACACGATATCTTCGGCTGAAACGCCGGTTTCTTCGGTGATCAGCGCCAGCCCGTTGCGGATTGCGCGGGTCGGGTCGTTCGGGGTCGACAACACTTTGAACAACTGTACATCGCCGCTGCGGTTAGCCAGTACGAAATCGGTGAAGGTGCCGCCAGCATCAATGCCAAGCCTGTATTCGGTTTTCATGGTTTAGTCCTTTTCTTTGACGGCTCAGACGGCGCGCAGTTTTTCGGTGGCGGCGGTATCGACGGTCAGGCTCTCGCGGTCAGCGATCACCACGCCATAGTCCAGGCGTGCGCCTTCAAGCGAAACAAGGCCATTGCGTACGTCTTCGACCACGTTTTCCACGTCGCGCTCGAACGGGTTGCCAAAGCCACCCCCGCCGGGGTTCTTGTTGGCGGCGCGTTCGCCGGGGTTGATGGTTTCGATCACGTTGTCGGTGATGACCTCGGTTCCCCCATTGCGGGTGATTTCCAGCCGCCCGACCTTTTTGTCGACCATGGTGGATTGCGCACCGCCCGCGCCCATGGCGGGGATACGGCGGCCTTCGCCAAAGGTGATCAGCGTCATCGGCTCGTCCAGCGGTTCCACCTCCCAGCAGGTGCCGGACCCGCCACGGAACCGGCCCGCGCCGCCGCTGTCTTCCATCAGGGCGTATTGATGGATGATAATCGGATAGCTGTGTTCCAGCATTTCGATGTCGCCCGAAGTCAGCGCACCAAAGCAGCATTCCGGCCCGCAGGCGTGCCATCCGTCCTGACTGTTGGTGGCCCCCGCACCTGAAATGATCGAGGCCAGGACCATGGTCACATATTCTTCGTCATGGCGTTTGTCCCAACCGGCGATGTTGCAGCCGTTGGCATGACCCCAGCTTGCCGATACTTTCGCAGGAGCGGCCTTTTCAAACGCCAGACGCACGGCATCGGTCAGCGTTTCCATCGGGGTGGTGGTACAGTTCATGTGCGGGGCCGGGGATTTCGCGTTACACAGCGTGCCCTTTGGCCCCATGTTCACTGTCACATTCCGGTACAGCCCCTCGTTATAGGGCGGCGGAAGCTGGGCGAACATCATCAGGCCCAGATAGACGCCGGAATAGGAATTACCCTCGTAAGAGTTGATGAAATACGGGATCTGCGGCGGGCTTTCGATTTCGATATGGCAGCTTTCGCCCTTGATCGTCACATGCGCGGTGATGTCGAAATCGCCAAAGCCGTGGCCGGCATCCTCCAGCACTGCAGTGCCCGAATAGAGCCCGTCCGGCACCTCCGCGATCAGGCTGTTCATATGGGTGTTGGCCATGCGCAGCAGTTCTTCGATGCAGTCCTGCACGGTTTGTTTGCCGTATTTGTCCATCAGGCCGATCAGCGCGCGCGCACCGACCTGACAGGCACCGATCAGGGCGTTAAAGTCACCCTCCTGGTCGCGGCGGGCGCGCATGTTGGTCAGCAGCATGTTCAGGATGTCGTGGCGCGGTACGCCCTTGTCCCAGATCTTGATCGGCGGAATGCGCAGGCCTTCGGCATAGATTTCCTTGGCTTCGGGGTTGTAGCCCGCAGGCACCGGCCCGCCGATGTCAGTCAAATGCCCTTTGCAGACGGTCCAGAACACCAGTTCGCCTTCGTAGAAGACGGGATAGTACATGCAGGTGTCGATGATGTGGCTGCCTGCATAATCCGGATCGTTGTGAAGGATCAGGTCGCCCTCGTTGATCTCGCCCTCAAAGAAGCCAGCGACCGCCTTCATCGCGGGGATGAGCGAGCCAAGGTGGATCGGAATGTCCTGCCCTTGCAACACCATTTCGGGCGTATGGTTGAACAGTGCCGTTGAATAGTCGTGTGCAAGGTTGAAGACCGATGAGCGCGCGGTCTTTTCCAGTGTCAGCGTCATTTCCCGCTGCGTCGTCTCTAGCATACCTCGCACCACGGACAAAGTGATCGGATCCACGTTCGATTGCGCCATATCGCATCTCCTTTACAATTTTTACGATGTTTGCGCAGCGAAAGGGCACTGTCTTGTCACTGGGTGCAGGATCGTTTGACGCTGGGTGCACAGTTGAAAAATTGATTTTGTGGAAACCCCGTCTGGTGCTTTAATGCCCTGCAATGGAAAGGACGGAAGCATGACACCGCTATCGACACATGGCGTATCCAGCGATGATCGTTCCGCTAGGTGGAGCGAGATCATCTCGCAGACCTATTTCCCGTTGCAGCTTGATTTCCGTGACCCTGCCGCTTTCAAGGGGCGGTTAAGCCACCGGGCCTTTGGCGATGTTTCGCTGTCGCGGCTGACCTCTGATCCAGTCAGTTATACCCGCCACGGTCGGCAGATCCGTGAAGACCAGGCAGAGGATTACCTGATCACCATCCCGCTGCGCAGCCCGGTCGAGTTTCGCCAGCTGGGGCGTGATGTGCGCTGTGATCCGGGCGGGTTCATCATTGAACGCGGGGACGAGCCTTACCGATTTCGCTATGAGCATCCGAACGACCTGTTCGTTCTGAAGATTTCTCAGGCGGAATTGGGCACGCGGGTCAGAAGACCCGACAGGTTGTGCGCGCGGGTGTTCGATGCCACGAACGGCACCGCGCGGCTGTTTTCGTCCATGGTGGCATTGGCGCAAGATACGGACGGATCTGTCGCGTCCTCGGCGCAAGACGCGCTTGGCCGTCAGCTATTGATGTTTCTTTCTATGGCCGTGGACAACGGTGATGCGGATGCAGCAGAAAATGTAAGCGCGGTACGGGCCGCGCATCTGGCACGCATAGACCGTTTCATTCGCAATAACATCAAAGCTGCCGATCTATCACCGGAAATGATTGCGGCGCGTTGTGGAATTTCGAAACGTTATCTGCACGATCTATTCCGGTCGGCAAATATGACAGTGGCGCAGCAGGTACGTGATTACCGTTTGACGGCGGCGCATGATGAGCTTGCCTGCGCAGGACAAGAATCGTTATCTGCCATTGCCTACCGCTTTGGCTTTGCCGATCAGGCGCAGTTTTCACGTTTGTTCAAAGCGAAATTCGGGATCACGCCGTCGGCGTTCAGGTCGGACGCCCGCAATTGATGCGGACGCCCTTAGGTGCATGGGATTAGCCCAGATGCGCGCGCACGTCCGATAGCATTTTCTTGCGTTCGGCCCGAGCGGCCAAGGCTTCAGCCATATCAACTTTGCGGAACTTGACTGGTGTGTGTGGCTGCAATTGCCCGATCAGGTCCATATCGGCGGAAATGATCGCACCAAGTGTGAAATAACCGCCACCCGAGACCGCATCGCGGTGCAGAATGATGGGCTCCAAACCGCCTGGCACTTGGATCGATCCATAGGAATAGCAGCCATCGACGATATTCGACGGATCGGCGCCCGCGCCAAACGGTTGTTCGCGGTCGACGAATTCCAGCGGCTTACCCCCCTTGAAGCGGTATCCCATCCGGTCCGCCTCAAGCGCGACCGCCCAATCATCGTTGAAGAACCCCTCTTGCGCTGCGGGCGTCAGGCGGTGCCAGTACAGGCCGGGCAGCACCCGAAGTTCGGCAGGGTTGTCCGGCATCCGGCGCAGTTGTTCGGGAACGCTCAGGCCCGGTTCGATCATCTCGACATCGCCCAGCGGGATCACGTCGCCCGCCTGAATGTTGCGCCCGTCTACGCCGCCAAGTGCACCAATCGGGTAGGTCGACCGGCTGCCAAGGGCAGGTGGCGTGTCGATCCCGCCGCTGATCGCGATATAGGCGCGCGCTCCGGATTTGAGAAAATCGAAGCTCAGCGTCTGGCCTGCCTTCACCTCGAACGCGGTCCAACCGTCGCGCGCTTCGCCGTCGACTTTTGCAGGCAGATCGGCACCTGTGACAGCGACCAGTGCGTCGGATTCAAATTCGATGGTCGGCCCCATGAACACCACTTCGAAACCGGCAGCCCCTTCAGGGTTTCCAACCAACATATTGGCCACGCGCAGTGCGAAACGGTCCATTGCGCCGCCGATCGGAATACCAAGGTGGAAATAGCCGGGGCGGCCCAAATCCTGGATGGAAGTCGACAGGCCGGGTTGAATGATCTTAAGCGACATCGAGAGCCTCCATCAGTTTGGCGTTGGTGCCTTTCATATCGGTGTTGAACGCATCAAGGTCGAAATCCACCTCGGCAATGCGCGGCATATAGGTATCGGCCTCGACCTCGGCCAGAATGCGGTCATATTCGGCGCGATCAATCGGTTTCCATTTCACGATGTCACCGGGTTTGAAGAACACCATGAAATCTTTCAGGTAGCTTTGCTTTTGTTCGGGGTCGAAAATCGGCATCGGTGTAATGCCGAACATCTGATAGCCACCGGCACCGCGCACGGAATAGATGCAGGAAAAACAGCCGCCGTAACCCACCGTCTGTTTCGGCGTGTCGGTGCGCGGGCGCAAGTATTTGGGCACCTGCAACTGCTTTTCGCGCTCCACCAGTTGATAGAGAAACGGCAAACCGGCCACGAAACCCACCATCGACACGAACCATGGCTGCGAATGGTGTGCTTCGATGAATGCTTCGGCACTGTCGAATCCATTGATCCGTGCGGCATAGTCCAGATCGGTGCCTGACGGGTCCTGATGGCGTTCGCGGAACCGCATCAGCGTTTCATGGGTCCACGGGTCCTGATAATAGACCGGAATTTCGATGATCCGCGTGTGCAGGCGTTTGTCCGCGTCCTCTGCCAGATGTTCCAGTTCCTTGATCCGGTTCATCATGGCCTCGGGGGCAATGACATCTGGGTCGAACCGCACCTGGAACGAGGCATTGGCCGGGCAGATTTCCGTGACGCCCTCGATCTTAGCATCGCGCACTGCGTTGCTCATCGAGAGGGATTTGAAAAACGCATCAAGCGACATCTCATCGTCCATCTCGACATAGATATGTTCGTCGCCGCCATAGCTGTAACGAGTCTTCATGATTGCCTCCTGTTATGAGGGAGTGGGAGTGAGGTTGCCCGCCGCCAGCCACGGTTCGAGCCATTGCGTGTGAAAGTCATCCGCGCGCACGGCGGGGTCGCGGGCCAAGGCCAGATGAAGGGGTTTGGTGGTTTTGATCCCTTCGATTTCCAACCCTTCTAACGCACTGATCATCAGGTCAATTGCGGCGTCCCGGTCGGCTCCATGCACAATCAGCTTGCCCAGAAGCGAGTCATAGAATGGCGGAATCTGGTAATCTTCGTATAGAAAATGGTCGAACCGGATGCCCGGCCCTTCGGGGATGCGCATGGCTGCGATCTGACCGGGGAAGGGCATGAATTGCATGGTCGGGTCTTCGGCGTTCAGGCGCACTTCGATGGCGTGGCCGGTGCGGGTGATCTGATCCTGGGTGCTGCCGAGTTTTTCACCGCCCGCGACACGGATCATCTCTTGTACCAGATCGGCACCAGTCAGCATTTCCGTCACCGGATGTTCGACCTGAATGCGGGTGTTCATCTCGATGAAAAAGAACTCTTTGGTGACGCTGTCATAAAGATATTCCAGTGTGCCTGCGCCGACGTAGTTGACCGATTTCGCCAGCGCCACGGCAGTTTCGCACAGCTTGGCGCGGGTCGCATCGTCCAGACAGGCAGCGCCTGCTTCTTCCCAGACCTTTTGCCGACGCCGTTGCATGGAACATTCGCGCTCGAAGTAATGCACAGCGTCAGTGCCGTCGCCCATGATCTGCACTTCGATGTGGCGCGGCGATTGGATCGCGCGTTCCAGATACAGACCGCCATCGCCAAACGAGGCCTTGGCTTCGGCTTGCGCTTGCGGTGCCATTTTGCGCAGCTCTTCTTCGGTCTGGGCAATCCGGATGCCCTTGCCGCCGCCGCCTGCAGCCGCCTTGATCATCACCGGATAGCCGATGTCCGCGGCAACACTGGCGGCCTCATCTACCGTTTCCAACCGGCCTTTTGATCCCGGCACCACCGGGACACCTGCCGCTTCGGCTGCCTGTCGTGCTGCAACCTTGTCGCCAAGCCGGTCAATGGTGTCTGCGGAAGGGCCGACAAAACCAATGCCAGCGGCATCTAGCGCCCTTACGAAATCGGCGTTTTCGGCCAGAAAGCCATAGCCTGGGTGAACCGCATCGGCATCCGATGCCTTGGCCGCAGCAACGACTGCATCAATATCCAGATAGGATCGCGCGGCTTGCGCCGGGCCGATGTATATGGCCTCGTCCGCAAGACGCACCGCGAGCATATCCTCGTCCGCCTCGGAATAGGCCTGGATCGTGTGGATGCCCATGGCCTTTGCCGCGCGAATGATCCGCACTGCGATCTCGCCCCGATTGGCAATGAACAGGCGTTTGATCGGCACGGCTCAACCCTCCACGTCGGCGATCGGCTGACCTGCGGTCACCGGGGTTTCGTTCTCGCATAGGTATCCCTTGAAGGTGCCTGATGCTTCGGCCTTTACCTCGATAAAAGTTTTCATCACCTCGATCAGCCCGATGACATCGCCAGTGGCGACGGCGTCACCTTCGGTCTTGTAGGCCGGCTCTTCGGGCGCGGATTGAGTGTAAAACGTGCCCGGAATCGGGGAAAGAACCTGTGCCATTTTGAATCTCCTGATGATGTGGTTAGGTGCGCATTTTTGCGATTTCGGCAGCTGCCGCGATGCGGATGCCCGCATCCTGAAGCCCGGCCCGAATGGCCTGCCCCATGGCGAGCGCGCCAGGGGTGTCAGAGTGAAAACAGATGGATTCGAATTCGATCTCCAGTTCGTCACCCTCGACTGTGGTAACCTTGCCGGTTTTGCAGGCCTTGACGCATTTTTCGGCGATCTGTGCCGGGTCGGGTCGCCCGACCTTGCGGGCAAACACGATGGAGCCCGAATTGTCATAGTCGCGATCCGCATAGAATTCGCGGATGACCGGATGGCCAACACGTTTCGCTGCCGCATAAGTCTTGGATATGCCCATGCAGAACAGCAGCGCGTCAGGGCTGGTCACTTGCAAGGTATCGACCAGCATCTGTGACAGGTCCTCATTAACCGCGGCTTCCATGTAAAGTGCGCCATGCAGTTTCACATGCTGCAAAGCCGAGCCATGGCGCCGCCCGAATTCACGGATTGCGCCGATCTGGTAAAGGATGTCATTGATCAGTTCGGCGGCGTCCGTTTTGATATAGCGCCGCCCGAACCCCTGCAGGTCGGCATAGCCGGGGTGCGCGCCTAGGCCGACGCCATGGATCTGGGCCAGTTTGACCACCCGATTCATCGAATTTGGGTCGCCCGCGTGAAAGCCCGCTGCGATATTCGCTGAACTGATGATCTGCATGATCTCTTCGTCCGGAGCGTCACCCAGTACCCACTGGCCAAAGCCTTCGCCCATATCGCAATTCAGATCGACTGCTTCTTTCATGCCGATGCCCTCTCCTTGTTGGTTGACTAATAATTCGTGCATCCAAGCGAAATTGAAATTTGTTTTTTTTGCTGACGCATTATTGGTAAATCAGATAATGTTGCTTTGAGTAGCAACGAAGTGTAAAAAAATCTATGAATTTCAAGCATTTGAAATATTTTGTGGCGACGGCGGAAACTGGACAGGTCAGCCGCGCAGCCCAACTTTTGTCGATTTCCCAGTCGTCTGTCACCAGTTCTGTGCGCGATCTTGAGGCAGAACTTGGCGTAACTTTGTTCACACGACGTGCGCAGGGGATGGAACTGACCACCGCAGGGCGCGAGTTTTTGCACGCAGCGCGCGACATTCTGGAAAAACTGGATGCGGCGCAGCAAATCAATCGCGGCAATTCAGACATCACCGGCACCATCACCATTGCCGCAACCTATACGGTGATCGGATATTTTTTGCCCTATCATCTGGGACGTTTGGCCCAGCTATATCCGGGCATTGATATCAGAATCGTCGAGTTGAACCGGCAAAGCATCGAAGAACAGCTTTTGGCCACTCAGATCGACATGGCCGTGGCCTTGACCTCGAATATCCACCGTCCCGAACTGGAAACGGTGACGCTGCTGAAATCACCCCGCCGGTTGTGGGTGCCTGCAGGCCATGCCTTTTGCAAGGGGGGCGAGGTGTCGCTGGCCCGCATTGCGCAAGAGCCGTACGTGATGCTGACCGTCGATGAGGCGGCGCATTCTAGCATGAAATACTGGAACAGCCACAACGCGCGGCCAAACATCAAGCTGCGCACATCGTCGGTCGAGGCGGTACGCTCGCTTGTGGCGAATGGACAGGGGATCACGATCTTGTCAGATATGGTGTACCGGCCTTGGTCGCTAGAGGGGAGGAGGATCGAAACGGTGCCGACAGATGTCGAAATCCCGTCGATGGATGTGGGGCTGGCGTTTAGTCGAGCGAAACGGACTACCCCGACTATCGAGGCGATAAAAGCCTACTTTGTAAGGGCTTTCCTGTCGCCGAAGCCCCAGTTTTAAATCCGGGTGCCTTGTGTCTGTGTTTGGCAAGGAGTTAGAACTTTGCACATGCTCAATTGTCTTTTGTTCGGCCAGTTTGAGGCCAAAGCCCCATAGAAAGCACCACATTGATTGCTGGATTGATCCTGATTGCCCCCTTCTTCCTGTACATTTTGGCGGGGGTGTTGGCGCAGGTGCTGTTGCGCCATGACGCAGTGCAACAGCGTTGGCTGGACGCGTTTATCTATTATGTCGCTTTGCCCGCGCTGTTGTTTCAGTCGGTGCGCATGGTGCCGCCGAATGCCTCTAGCCTGTTCGGATTCTTGCTAATCACCACGGCTCTTACGGGTGCCATGTTCGCAACCGGCTGGCTGATTGGCCGCACCAACAAGACCGGGGACAGCCCTGCGGTTTTTGGACTTGCGGCAAGTTATTCCAACATCGGCTACATGGGGCCGGCGCTGACCGTTGCTGTTTTGGGGCCGGAGGCGGGTGCGCCTGCCGCGTTTATCTTTTGTGCCGATGTTTTGCTGATTTTTACCGTGTGGCCATTGGTAATTGGTGCCTCAGGGCACGGGCCAGCGCGGCTGATGGCTGCTGCACGCAAAGTCGCCACCCATCCGTTCATTCTGGCCACGCTTTTGGCGCTACTGTTCGCGCAAAGCGGTTTGACCCTGCCCGAGGTGTTGGACAAACCGTTGACCGGATTTCAGAATTCGGCCGCGCCGACGGCTTTGTTTTCGCTAGGGCTCACGCTTGCACGTCACCGCGATGGGGCGTTGGATGCACGGTTGGGGGCCTGTCTCGCCGTTAAGTTGATCTGCCATCCAATTGCGGTTGTTCTAGCCTTTGCATGGGTGTCGTGGGTCGATCCGGTTTGGATCGCCACGGCCATCATAATGGGGGCGCTGCCGCCTGCCGCAAACGTCTATGTGATGGCCAGGGCAGAAGGGCTCAGCGTTCCACTGTCGGCGCGTGCGGTTCTATACGGCACGGCAATTTCCGCGCTGACGCTGCCGGTTTTCATTTATCTGCTCTCATTTGTTGGGTAGGAAATGGCTTGGTTTTGTCATGTTATTAACGCGCCCCGGTTGCGCGCATAGCCATCTCTCATGATTAGCCAAGTCTCACAGCCTTGCCTAAAAAACTTCCGCTTCCCTCGGTCCATGATTTTCTATGCCGTCTATGTGTATCATCGGTTTCGCCTGAGTGAGGTGCCCCTCGTTTCCTAGACACCTGCCTTGTTCAGCTTCGATCGCATAGCGGGTATCAAGCTATGCGGTGCTCGGTGCTGTTTTCGAAAACGGTCTGTCAGTTGGGCCCGAGGTTTGGAACGCAGCCGGTGACCTTTGGCTCGCTAACCGTACCGCCGATGATCGGGATGATCCGGCGATGACCAGCCCGTCCGGGCCCCAATTCACGGATCGAACCAAGGGTTGCGTCGAGGTGGAAGGCGAATTCAAGCTTCGGCAGGTTTATCTTGCTTTTGCGAAAGGATGATGTGCAGGCCGATCAGCGCGAACCCGGCGAGGATGCCAAACCACATCACTGGTGCGGTCTTCCACATGATAAGGACAGCAAGAACAAGCCGGCAGGCAATCTCCCAAGAGCGCACCGGCCCGCGATCAAACCGCGCCAGCGCCGAGGCCATAAGGTAAAGCGCCAGGATTAGACGGGCCGACAGCAAGCCGAGTGCGACAAGATCGACTTCGCCACTATAGCCATCGATCAGCACCTTGGCGCCGGAATCGCTGGTGATTGTGACTGCCTCCGGGATCAGCAAGAGCTCTGGGTACCAGGCAAAGATGAAAGGGATCGTGAACATGACGATGCCCACCCGCACGGCGGCGATGCCGGTCCGCATTGGCTCACCCCCGGTGATCGTGGCGGCGGCAAAGGCGGCAACGGCAACAGGGGGGGTAATCGCCGAGGCGACGGCGAAGTAGAAAACGAACATATGCGCAGTGAAGAAACTGACTCCGAGGTTGGCCAGCAGCGGCCCCAGCAACAGAGCGACGTTCACATAGGCCGGAACCGTCGGCATCCCCATACCAAGCAAGATCGCGCAGAACATCGCGCAGGTCAACGCCAGCATCAGGTAGACCCCGCCGACGATTTGTACCTCCATGCCGAAAATCCGCACCACCTGTGCCTGTTCCAGCCAAGAGGTCACCGCGCGGGTCAACTCCCCCGTCAGCCCGCTTTCGTTTAAGAATGCGGAAATGATGGACACGGCGAAAAGCAACAGGAAAAGGCGTGAAATCAGCAGCCCGCCATCCGCAAGTGAAGCGAGTATCTTGGACGGTTTGGCGCGGGTTTCCGGATCAAGTATCAGCAGCGGCAGCAAGATCACGACCGCCCACCACCCGGCAGACACCGCATCGCCCGTGGAATTGGTAATCGTGCGCACCACAGTATCGGGCAGGATGGCCGCAACCAGTCCGCCGCCAATCGCATCCTTGCTGCCCAAAAGCAGGAACAGGATGGTCAAAATCGGCACCATGATGATGAGCAGGTTCAACCAGTCTTGCCGGTTCATAACCAGATCCGCAGGGATTTCCCGCATCGCTTCGACCCGTTCACGACGGGCTTGAAACATCACCGCGAGAAAGATTGAAAAGAAAAAGAACAGCGCCGGCAGGAAGGCTGCGGTGATCACTTTGGTGTAGGGCACAGCGGTCAACGCCACAAGTACGAAAGCCGCGACCCCCATGACCGGCGGCATGATTTGCCCGCCCGAGGATGCTGCAGCCTCGACCCCGCCCGCGAAGTCCCGCGAGAAGCCGTTGCGCCGCATCATCGGGATCGTCAGCCGCCCGGTCGAAAGCACATTTGTGACCGGACCGCCAGTGATGGTGCCGAACATCGCCGATGAGACGATGGCCGCGTGGGCAGGCCCACCGCGCAAATTGCGCGTGGTCCGCACCGCAAGCTTGATCAATGAGGTGCCTCCCGCCGAGGTTCCGAAAAGTGCGCCGAGGACCACATATGGAAAGACCTGATTCACGACGATATCCATGAACCGGCCCATGAACCCGTCTGGTGTGACAAAGATGTTTGTGGCTTTCTGGATCGCCGCGGCCGTTACGTCGCCGTTGTCGGCCCCCAGTTTGGTCAGCAGGAAATTGTTGTCCGACAGATCGAAAATCCAGATCAACGCCGTGCCAATCGTATACAGCACCACGACACTGGCCACCGCCACCAGCGGCAGGCCCCAGACGCGAATGTTATAGAGGAAGAAAAGCGTGATGATGGTGAAAAGCAGCGGAATGATCCAGATCCCGAAACGGGCCTGACAGGCGGGCACTTCGGCCTCGAATGATATCCCCGGAATGACCCCTGCCGACCTTTCCGCCGCGTCTTGGATAAGACGCGCCCTCTCGCCGGTGATCTGGTCGATCAGGCAGATAGAATCGATTTCGACAAGATAGCCGAAGGCAGCAAGAAACGCGGCGAGCACCAGCCCCACATCCAGCAGAAGCCCCAGCCAGGCAAGATGCGGCTTGTTGATCCGCCAAGCCCGATAGACGCTGGCATCCAGCGCCACGATTATCATCATCAGAAAGAAAACTGGGGGATAGAAATACTCGGGCGGGAAGTTCGATACCCGAAAAAACGGCCGACCGGTGATGTGGCGTGTCCAGTCCTGCAGGCCCGGAATTTCTGGCATGGTGTTCAGCATACCAACAAAGACCAGCACCAAGGCCAGAGCGATGGCGATGCGCCGACCAAGTGGCTGAAGGGGTGTTTGTGTGTTCATGGCGCTTCGCTTCCCTTGGAGAGGCCGTAGGACCGACCTCTCCGTTTTCAAACGTTATGGACGCAGGCAGTCCGCAACAGTATGGCCAGCTTCTTCGAAGGCGCGGATCGCTCCTTCGTGCATCTTGATCTGCACCGCCCCACAGGCACCCTGCGAGACACCGTCGATATCGCTAAAGCTCAGCATGGCGAAGGGCCCACGCGGGGAGCCTTCGAGAAAGCGCTGTTGGCCTTCGAGATATGCCTTGGTGATCTGAAAGGCGAGTTCCTCATCCATGGACGCATTCACGATCTGGCCAAAGGCAGTAGCGAAACTGTCAAAGGTGTCGTCATCAGTCACGATGGTGATGTCATTGCCGGCATAAGCCGCACGGAAATCTTCAACCGGAAGTGAGTAGGGCGCATGTCCCGGGGCTGCAAGGATTTGCTGGCCAAGTTCGCTGGCCAGCAGATCCGATGGCACATCGTGAATCGTGATCCCGCCTGCTGCCGCGATAGCGATTTCGCGGCCTGACGGCAGACCCTCGGGAATAGTCCAGGCATCTGCCCCGCCACCGGTGATCGCCGAGACCGTATCAGGCCAAGGCGTCTGGATGCCTTCATAATCTTCGCCGTCCTTTGCGCCGGACAGCAGCTGCACCATGGCCCGACCCGAGGTCAGTGCCGCACCGCGTGGCGGGCCGTTCCAGATGCGCAACCCGTCCAGAGACCGGATATCCGCGACGGGATTGTTATTGTAGTAACCGAAAATCTGGGCCGAGCCCGAGTTCCAGAAGATCACCCGCAGGTTTGCCGCAAGTTCGGCGCCGTTTTCGGCCCCGACACCACTATAGGGCCCGATGCCCCGTGACAGAAGAAACGGTAGGATCAGCGGCGCAGGGGCCATGTCCAGCCGCCCCTCGGCAACTGCTTGTACAGAGTTGGTCAGGGTCGCCCCTTCTGTAATCTGCATGGTGGCAACGCCAGCGCTATCTAGAATGGCGGCCAATGTCGTGTCGATGTAATGCGGCGTCGAACCCGGCGTCGTGGTTTCGGCGGTCAAGTTCGCCTGAGCGGATGCCGCCAAAGGTGCGAGTGCGATTGCCGCACCAAAAATTGCTGCCTTAATCATGATATTCTCCCCTAATCCCGCGCCTTCCTCCAAAGACACGCAGGCCCAATTCATCAGAGCCCGACTCAAGGCTTGCAGAATTTATATGACTTGTCACGTAATTTTTTTTTCTATAATTATAGCGGGCATGAAAGGACTGCATATGACTGAAAAGCCGAAGATCGACATTGAGCAGATTCGCGCACGGATGGAACGCGAGGGTTTGAACATCTTTGCGCGCCTGCCCGCGGTCTACGCCGCATCTCGTACGCAAAGCCGGAATTTCCTAAAGATCGGCGGAGGTTTGTCAGTCGTGGAGTGGCGGACGCTCTGGGACTTGGCGGAAGCCGGACCTCTGACCATCCGCGACCTTGCCGCGATCCAGCGTGCCGACCATTCCCTACTGAGTCGCGCCCTGCCAGACATGCGCGAAAAAGGCTATGTCACGATGCACCGCGACACGCGCGACGCCCGGCAAACCATTGTCGCACTGACCGCAAAGGGCCGCGCTGCCTACGACAAGGCAGCCCCCGTCATGGCCAGCCGCCGTGCTGCACTGAAAGATGTCTTTTCCGAAGAGGAGATACGCATTTTCGTAGGGTTCGTTGACCGGCTGGAAGAGTTTCTCAGAATCCCGGCGGACCAAATCGCAGCGGACCATATTGCAACGAAGGATACCGTGAAATGACCAAACGCCCTAATGTTCTGTGGATCATGGCCGACCAGCTGCGCTTCGATTACCTCAGCTGCTACGGCCATCCACATTTGCACACCCCCAATATCGACGCGCTGGCAGCCCGGGGCGTGCGCTTCACCAATACCTATGTGCAATCCCCTGTGTGCGGCCCGTCGCGGATGTCGGCCTATACAGGGCGTTACGTTCGCAGCCACGGCTCGACCTGGAACGGGATGCCACTGCGTGTAGGCGAACCGACCCTGGGCGACCACCTGCGCGAGGTGGGCGCACGCGCCGTGCTTGTGGGCAAGACACACATGACGGCAGACGCCGAAGGTATGGCGTGGCTCGGCATCGACCCCGAAAGTGAAATCGGTGCGCGTGTCTCCGAATGTGGCTTTGAACCGTTTGAGCGTGACGACGGCCTGCACCCTGACAGCCAGCGGCAGAACTGGTCTGCCTATGACGACTACCTCGTTGCGCATGGCTATTCATCAGACAACCCGTGGGAAGATTTTGCTAATTCCGGGGTCGGCCCAGATGGCGACCTTCTCTCTGCTTGGCTGCTCAAGAATTCCCGCCTGCCTGCGAATGTTCCCGAAGAGCATTCCGAAACCGCCTATATGACGGACCGCGCGATTGCTTTCATGCAAGAAGCCAAGGCGGATGGACGGCCATGGATGTGCCACCTGAGCTACATCAAGCCGCACTGGCCCTATATCGTCCCTGCGCCCTACCATGACATGTATGACGAGAGCCATATTGTACCTCCGATCCGCTCTGCGGCGGAACACACCAGCGACCACCCGTTGATGCAGGCCTACCTCAAGGCGCGGGTCTGCCAAAGCTTCGCCCGAGACGAAGTGCGCGAACACGTCGTCCCTGCCTATATGGGCCTGATCAAGCAACTCGACGACAATCTCGGTCGGTTGTTCGCATGGATGGATGAAGCTGGTCTGAGCGAAAATACGATCATCGCCTTCACCTCCGATCATGGGGACTACATGGGCGATCACTGGATGGGTGATAAAGATTTCTACCACGAGATGGCGGTCAAGGTACCGCTTATCATTGCCGATCCACGGGCCGAGGCCGATACCAGCCGCGGTCTTGTCTCTGACGCGCTGGTCGAGATGATCGACCTTGCCCCCACCTTCATGAACGCGCTTGGCTGCGAGGCCAAGCCGCATGTGATCGAAGGTCGCGACCTGACGCCGATCCTGCACGGAACAGATGGGTTTTCGCGCCGCTACGCCATCAGCCAGCACGACTATCACTGGTCTGACATGGCGCGCACCTTGGACCAACCACAAGAAGATGCGCATACAACAATGATTTTCGATGGGCGGTGGAAATATATCCGCTGCGAGGGTTTCCGGCCGGTTCTGTTCGATCTGCAAACCGATCCACATGAATTAACCGATCTGGGAGCCTCGCAAGCCGAAGGCCACCGAAGCGTCCGCACCCAGATGGAGGCCGCCCTGCTGGATTGGGCGACCCGCCATCATACGCGGATCACCGCAACCCCGGCTGTGCTCGCGCGGCAAAAGAAGGCTGCCGAAGGAGGCATCCTGATCGGCTTCTGGGATGAGGTTGAATACAAGCGTGCAACCGGCATAGAATTTGACAGCCTGACACCGATTGGACGCGATTAGATCACTTCATCGCCGTGGTTAACTCGCTGCGAACACCACCGAGTTGGGCGTCGCCCCGAACCAAGAAACCACAACCTGAGGGCCGCGCGGGCGGAGTGCGTAGATTTTAGAAGGCTTCCGTTGTCGCCAACATTTTCTCGCGTTCTGCGCTCAGGTTTCGGATCTTTCTGTTCACCTTGGTTTACCCCGTCCGAGCTCTCCCTTGAAAATCGGACACTGACGTAAGCTACGCTTCGTTGTCTGCTCATCTTCGACGAGAAGGAGATCACAGATATCGAAGCGGAAGCAGCATGCGCCTGAGTTCAAGGCGAAGGTGGCGTTTGAGGCGCTGAAGCGTGGGCAGACGGTGGCCGAGCTGGCGCTCCGGTTCGGGGTTCAAACGACATTTCTAGAGGTCGATCGTGACCTGCGCCAAGAGGCGTCTCAACCCAAAGGGGTCGGGTTTTGGCTGGGTGAAAGGGTCGTAGCAGGTCATCGGCAATCTTGTCGGCAAAGCCAACACGAGAGAATTGCTGCGTCGCAGCAAGGTGAGCTACCGTTGGCTACTCAGCAACCTGCGGATTACACGCATGTTTGCATTTCAAGATAAAAATGCGGACTCGGCACTCCGTTCGAGAAGTTCCTGGACCAAGGGATTTGGGAACCGGCGGCGCAGCGTGATGGCGAAAAAGGTTTCCTTGATCCGGGGGTGATCCTTGGCTTCGGTGAGCCGACCGGAGTTCAATTCATCTTTCACGACGATCGGTGCGACAAGCGCAAGCCCGATATCCTCTCGTGCCAAAAGGCGTATCATGGCCATGTCGTCCACCTCGGCGGCGATTTGCGGGCGCACGGATAAACGGCTGGCCATCGCGTCGAAAGCGGTGCGCACGCTGCTTTCGGTCGTGGGTAGAATAAAGGGCTGATCGAGGAGAAGTTCCCTGATCGGACGATCCGGATCGAGCCGCTCGGGAGTACCAACAATGCTGACGTCCTGCTCCCCGATCTGATGCGTTTCGTACGGTGTCAGGCTATCGTCTGGTGGCGGGCGGTTCATGAGCACGAGGTCGAGATTGAGCGTTCCCAATCCTTCAAGCAATTCAGTCGGGCTACCCGAGCGCAGGATCACCTCAACATCAATGCGTGAGAGAATCGGTCTCAGAAATCCGATCTGGAAGTTGCGCGACAGGGTTGCGAGCGCGCCCACGCGTAGCGCCCTGCGGTTTTGAACGCTACCCGTCAGAGTGGCGACAAGTTCCTGTCCTGCCGAGAAAATCGCATCCGCGTGGTCCAGCGCAATACGTCCGGCCTCGGTCAGATGAAGCTGCCGCCCGCGCCGTTCGAAAAGTGCATGGCCAAGACGTTCTTCCAATTGCTTAATCTGAACCGACAGGGCCGACTGTGACAGGTTCAAACGCTGTGCCGTACGCGTCAGGTTCCCGTCATGCGCAACGGCCCAAAAATATCGGAGATGATGATAATTCAGCGGCATATCATTCGATTTATTAGAACGAAAACTCAAAAACAATGAATTTTTACTGGAAGAAGTTCTGTCCTAATCGGTTTCCCAAGGTTTTTGGCCGCGAAAAAAAAGGAACCCGATCATGGCTTATCTCTTTTTGCCCCTTGTCAGCCCGCTCGTCTTGCTGGTGGCGGCGTTTTATGCGGCGCGGCATCCAGGGAGACGTCCCGGACTGGTGCCGAAGTTGACCGAGGCGGCCGCATTCGCCGCCTTCGCGACCACGGTAGTTGTTGCAACGCTCCTTGAGGTCAAAGGCCCCGGCACCTCGGCGCTGATCGGCCTGTTTGGCGTCGGCCTGTCCGTGCGGCTCGACGCAGTGAGCGCGGTGATGCTGGTTCTGGTCAGCTTCATCGGCTGGATCGTTCTGCGCTATTCGAAGACCTACATGGATGGAGAGGCCCGGCAGGGGGCATTCACAAGCTGGATGTCCGCGACGCTGGCTGCGGTTCTATTCCTTGTGATGTCTGGTAATTTGCTTCAGCTTTTCGTGGCCTGGACGCTCACAAGCCTGTCGTTGAACCGGCTGCTGCTGTTTTACCCCGAACGTGCGACGGCTCAGCGGGCGGCCCACAAGAAAGCCATAGTCGCGCGGCTGAGCGAAGGCGCACTGGCCGGCGCGGTCATCCTGCTGATCGCTGAAACAGGCACCACCGACATCGAAACGATCCTTGCGTCAGTCGAAGCCAACTGGCTGACGATGGCGGCGGCGTTGCTGATTGCCATGTCGGCGGCGCTGGCATCGGCACAATTCCCGGTGCATGGCTGGTTGACCGAGGTGATGGAGGCCCCAACGCCGGTATCCGCCCTGCTGCATGCGGGGGTTATCAATGCGGGCGGGTTCCTCTTGATCCGGTTCGCGGATGTGATGCTCCTGGCTCCGGGGGTCATGGCGCTTCTTGTCATGCTCGGTGGTTTCACGGCGCTGTTCGGTGGTTTGGTGATGCTGACACAGCCAGCGGTCAAGACGTCGCTGGCATGGTCGACCATCGCGCAGATGGCTTTCATGGTCATGCAATGCGGTCTGGCGCTTTTCCCGCTGGCCTTGCTGCATATCGTGGCGCACTCGCTGTACAAGGCGCACGCGTTCCTCAGTTCCGGTGAGGCCGTGCGCAATGTCGCGGCGATCCGCCGCCCCGGACCGATTGCAGTGCCGAGTGCGCGTAACGTCTTGCAGGCCTTCGCTGCAGCCATCGTAATCTACGGTCTTGTCGGCATCATTCTGGGGTTTGATGAAAAATCTATTCAGGCCATTGCCTTGGGCGTGATCCTTATCTTTGGTGTTGCCTACCTGCTAGCGCAGGGTTTTGCCGATGCGGCGCCGCGTGAGTTGATGCAGCGCACTGCAATCTATGCGCTGGTGACCTCGGTGAGCTATTTCGCGCTTCAGGTCGTTGCGCTGTCTCTCACAGATGGCAGCCTGCCTCCGACCCCGGCCCCGGGTCCCTTGGAGTGGGCCCTTATCATCCTCGCTCTTGTCAGCTTTGGCTGTGTAGCCGTGGCTCAGGCGACATTCCCGCTTTGGGCGTCGCACCCTGCAGCGGCAGGACTCCGCGTTCACCTGACTAACGGCCTCTATGCCAATGCTATCTTCGACAAGCTTCTGGACGGCTGGTCCAGGCGCCCAGCAGCCTGAAAGGAACAAACCTCATGTTTGCAAAACTTGAATCCTACCCCGCCGCCCTGTTGGAACTTGTCGCCGAGGCCAACAATGCTGCTAGGGCAATCCCGCCGCTGTTCCCGCTTTCCGCGAATGTCGCGGTGAATCCGTTTCTTGGTCAGGCCGGCGAGCCGCTCGCGGTCACCGCTGCGCGTCTGGCGCGGGTTGGCGGTGTCCGGATTACACCTTCGCGCGCGCATTGGGCAAGGAAACTGGACGCAGGTGAAATCGCTGAAACGGACCTTTTGGATGCGTTGTCCGCGATTGATGGGCGTTTCACTGCGCCGAGTCTGCAGGACATCAAAGCCGCGTTGGAAGACGAGGCAGCCGCGCCCAATGCCATTCCCACCGTGGCTGAGCTGGCGGCAGACGTGTCAGGCATTGACTGGCCGGCGCTGATCGAGGATCGCATCGGCGCATGGGCCGCCGGTCATTTTGACCAAGGTCAGGCTCTCTGGCAGCAGGTCAACACCGGCGGCGCCTTCAACGCATGGCGGGATTTCGCGTCGCGCGATCTGACGCCCGAGATCCAAGGCCTGAAGGGCTTTTGTTCGTTTGTGTCCAAAACCAACCGGTCGCATTGGCGTGCGATAGGCCGCGCGTCGGAAAAGCTCGGAGTGACCACCGGCGCCGCGCCGACAGCGTTCCACCGTTGGCTGATGACGCTGGGCGGATGGGCGCAATATGGGCGTTACCTTTTGTGGCAGGCAGAACTGGACGGCGAACAGGAAAGTACAGTGACCGAGCTTCTGGCAGTCCGGATGGTGTTCGACCAAGCGCTGTTTAACCTCTATGAAGACCAGATTTCGGCGCGTTGGTCGGAAGCTGTTGCGGCCCACCAGACCCCTGTCACACCGACAGGGGACATTGTCATCGACGCGGTGCTACAGGACGCGGCAGAAAGGGCTGAGCAGCGTGTTCTGGCCGACAGGTTGCTGCGGGCCACACCACGAACGGTCCGGGGCCGTCCGGATGTACAGGCGGTCTTCTGTATCGACGTTCGGTCAGAAGTCTTCCGCCGCGCCCTGGAATCTCAGGATGAAAACATCGAAACCATCGGTTTTGCCGGTTTCTTCGGGTTGGCGAGCGCGCACAAGGCCGCTGGCTCAGATGTGATCGAACGGCGCGGCCCGGTGCTCTTGAACCCCGGCGTGACAACACAGGCGGCCGAACCCGAGAAGACAAATCTCGATCGCAGGTATGCCGCGCGGGCCAAGCGGGCCTGGGGGCGGTTCAAGCTGGCTGCGGTCTCGTCTTTCGCCTTTGTCGAGGCGACAGGGCCGCTTTACGCCGGGAAACTGGTGCGGGATGCGCTGGGGTTGGGCGGGGTGGCCAAGGTCGATCCTGCTCCGCAGCTGGACCAGAAAATCGACCTGCAAACGCGTGTTGGAATGGCAAACTCAGTGCTGACGGCCATGTCGCTTACAGACAATTTTGCGCGGATCGTCATGCTGACCGGTCACGGTGCCGATGTGGTCAACAACCCGCACGAAAGCGCGCTGCACTGTGGTGCATGCGGCGGCTATACGGGGGATGTGAACGCCCGGCTTCTGGCGGGTTTGCTGAACGATCCCGAGGTGCAGCTTGGGTTGCGTAAAGAAGGGACCGAAATCCCCGCTGACACCGTTTTCCTTCCCGCAATGCACCACACGACGACGGACAGCGTCACACTCTATGAATACGATCTGCCTCAGGGCGATTCGACTGCCGGGCTTGCGCAACTGAAAGAGTGGCTGGCCACAGCAGGGAAACTCGCCCGTGCAGAACGTGCGAAACGCCTGCCGCGTGCGACCGGCGCGGGGACAATCCAGCAGCGGGCACGCGACTGGGCGGAAACGAGGCCTGAATGGGGGTTGGCAGGGTGCCGCGCCTTTGTCGCGGCGCCGCGCTACCGTACCGGCGGCGCGAACCTGTCGGGCCAGGCGTTCCTGCACAATTATGACTGGAAACGCGATGAGGGGTTCGGTGTTCTCGAGTTGATCATGACAGCCCCGGTGGTCGTCGCAAGCTGGATCAGCCTGCAGTATTATGGTTCGACCGTGGCCCCGGCCCTGTTCGGTGGTGGCAACAAGCTGCTGCACAACGTAGTGGGCGGCATCGGAGTCCTGGAGGGCAACAACGGCGCTCCACGCCCAGGTTTGCCGTGGCAATCCGTCCACGACGGAAACGGGCTCCAACATGATCCGCTGCGCTTGTCCGTGATCATCGAAGCCCCGCGCGAGGCGATGTCCGAGATCCTCGCGCGGCATCCCGGTATACGTGAGCTGTTCGATAACGGTTGGCTGCACCTGATCGCCATGGATGACAAAGGCGCGCTGGCCTGGCGCTATAGCGGGGACCTGAAATGGACCCCATTCAGAGGGCAGCCTGATGTCGCTTGCGCAATAGCGGCGGAATAGTCGGTCTTTGCGCCCGTGCGGGTATGACATAGGGACTACACCATTCTGCTTGAAGCAGAATGGTGTAGTCCCAGTTTTGCTGCATATCAGTGTTTCAATCAGTCTGCGACGCTACCTAAAAGCGTCAGGCCAGTGCGACGGGCCTCTCTGCACGTGGATAGTGCAGCTTTCGGCCGTCTCCGCGAGATCAACACGATTTTACAAATGAAGCTTCGTGCCTAATGCTGCACTTGTTGGGGCGGAGCAACATGAGTGGTCGGGGGTGCGGTCTATGAATGACTGCTTTTTCTTACCGGATCTTCAGGGCTGCTGCAGCCGATGGCGCTTGCACCTCATTCCAGCACTTTGAACCGGTTGGTGTCAGAAAACGCTATGCCGCGTACTTGGACTTTCAGGCATAAAAGGTGCATTTCGACATTCCCTGCTTTCGGCGCAGTTTAGCGCGCAGCGCCCCTACACCATGCTTGGTCAGGATGTTGATGATCTGATTTCGCTGTATCTCGTTTGCACCATTCTGCATCCTCAAGTTGATTCGAGCTCGAATTCCAATGGGAAGAAAATTTCCGGGGCGGAACACCTTCACCGCTAAGTACGGTACAAACAGAGTGATAAACCCAGTAAAAAGCCCGCCTCCCGGTGGGCCTTTTCGTGGTCGTGTTTGGCGCGCAAGGCGCGACAACAACAAGCGCGGTGCAACGCGGCCCGAGTTCTTCGTGTCTGCTTGCCTGTAAATCGACCAAGCAGCGCTTATAAACTCAGCGGTGCCTTGGCGAGATCCCAACCGCCCCCGGGGACGGCGGCAAGCAGGCGTTGGGTATAGTCGTTCTGCGGGTTCAGGAATACGTCTGACACTGGCCCGATTTCGACGAGATTGCCCTTCTGCATGACCGCGATACGGTCGCAAAGCTGGGCTGCAACGCGCAGATCATGAGTTATAAAGAGGATCGACAGGTTCAGCTGGCTGCGCAACTCGCGGAGCAAGTCCAGAACCTGTGCCTGGATCGACACGTCGAGGGCCGAAACGGCTTCATCCGCGATGATCAAGTCCGGGTCCATCGCGAGTGCGCGGGCGATACCGATACGCTGCCGTTGCCCACCAGAGAATTCATGCGGGAACCGATCCACGGCGTCCGAGCCGAGGCCGACGATTTCCATCAGCTCGCGCGCGCGGGACCGGGCCTGCTCCTTGGCGACACCCTTGGCGATCGGGCCGTCTGTCAGCGCGCGCAGAATCTTGTGTCGCGGGTTGAGCGAGGCATAGGGATCTTGGAACACCATTTGCACTTTGTATCGTGCGCGGCGCAGCTCGGATTCGCTCAACGCGGCCATGTCGATGCCGCCGACGAGGATTTGACCGCTGTCCGGCGTGACAAGCCGCACCACCGCCCGGCCCAGCGTGGATTTCCCCGAGCCGGATTCACCGACCAGCCCCAAGACTTCGCCCTTGGCGATGGACAGAGAAATATTATCGATGGCACACACTTCGCGGTGTGGCTTCATGAACCCGCCACCGGTGCGAAAAACCTTGTTGAGCGCTTTTACTTCTAGCGCCGGAGAGTTCTGAACCTCGGCATTTTGCGGGACCAGACCTGATGGGATCGCAGCCAAAAGGTGCTTGGTATAGTCGTGTTGCGGGTTTTTCAGTACCGCGTCGGCGGTGCCCCGTTCAACGATTTTTCCGTATCGCATGACAAGCACCTTGTCGGCGATCTCGGCCACGACGCCAAAATCATGGGTGATGAATATCACTGCCATGTCACGTTTTTTCCGCAGGTCGAGGATCAGCTTGAGGATTTGCGCCTGCGTTGTCACATCGAGCGCCGTTGTCGGTTCGTCGGCGATCAAAATTTGCGGTTCCAAAGCCAGAGCCATTGCGATCATCGCCCGCTGACGTTGCCCTCCGGAAAGCTGGAACGGGTAGGCGCGGATGATTTTTTCCGGGTCGGGTAAGTCGACTTCGCGCACCAGATCCAGCGCCCTTTTGCGCCGTTCCGATGGGGTGTGCCGTTTATGCGCCTCGAACACTTCGCTGATCTGGTCACCAATGCGCATAAGCGGATTGAGCGCAGTCATAGGTTCTTGAAAAATCATTGCGATCTTGGCGCCGCGCAGGTTTTGGCTTTCCGCTTCGGATTGGCGCAGGATGTCCTTGCCTTCGAAAACTGCGCGGCCCGCACCGACGCTCACGCCTTCAGGCAACAGACCCATGAGGGCGTTTGCCGTCATTGATTTACCCGAGCCGCTTTCGCCGACGACGCAAAGGATTTCACCCTTGTCGAGCGTGTAGCTGCAATCGTCCACGGCGAATTGCCGGTCCGCCCCGTCGGGCAGCTTGATGCTGAGATGCTCGATCGAGAGAACTGGATTGGTCATGTGCGACCCTTCCTTGACAGATGGGGATTCAAGGCGTCGTTCAGTCCTTCACCGATTAGGTTCAACGCCAGCACGGTTAGTACGATGGCGAGACCCGGAAAGAAGCTGAGCCACCAGGCCGAACGGATCACGGTACGTGCCGCGCCAATCTGATATCCCCAAGACATGATGTTGGGATCGCCAAGACCGAGGAAAGATAGCGAGCTTTCAAGCAGGATCGCAGTTGCAACCATGAGCGAGGCCATGACGATGATCGGTGAAACGGTGTTGGGCAGAACCTGACCCACAAGGATACGCAGGTTCGAAAGACCGGCCAGACGGGCGGCATCGACATATTCGCGCTTTGACACCGACATGACCTCGGCCCGCACGAGGCGCGCTACGGGGGGCCAACTGACGATGGCAATCGACAGTGTGATTGATGTCAGGGAAGGTTCGAGAATGGCCACCAGAACAATAGCCAGAGCAAAGTTCGGGATGGTTTGAAAGAACTCGGTAAAGCGCATTGCGCCTTCATCCAGCCAACCACCATAAAACCCCGCCGCTGCACCAAGGGGCACACCGATCAACAGGGCCATGACGGTCGAAATCAACCCGACCAATAACGAGACCTGCGCGCCATAAACAAGGCCCGCAGCCACGTTTCGCCCCAGCGTATCGGTGCCAAGCGGCAGCCCATCCACGGTATAGGGGGCGAGAAAGGGGCGTTGCACCATTGGCCAGGGGCCACGTGGGTAAAGCATCGGCGCAATCAGCGCGATGACGATAACTGCCAGCAGCAGCACCAGCCCGAGGACAGCGCCGCGATTCCTGGCAAAGCGTTTCCAGAAGCTCATGTCAGTCTCCTCAGGCCGAATGACGAATGCGTGGATCGATCAGGCGATAGACGATGTCGGTCACGATGTTGAACAGGATCACCATTGCGGCCGAAACCAAAAACACGCCTAGGATGGTGTTATAGTCCCGCGCCGCGAGGCTTTCGAACATCAGTCGCCCAATACCCGGCCATGCGAACACCGTTTCGGTCAGAACCGCGCCGCCAATAAGCTGTCCCGCCTGCAAACCGGCCAGTGTAACCACGGGCAAAAGCGCGTTGCGCAGAATATGGCGGCGACGGATCACTGCCGGGGAAAGGCCCTTTGCCCGCGCGGTCTTAACGAAATCCTGTTGCGCGACTTCCAGCATCGAGGCCCGTGTCATGCGCATATAGACCGCCATGAAAAACAGTCCCAGCGTCAGCGCCGGCAGGACCAGATGAGCCAGAATATCGCCGACGCGCTGGAACCCCGAATAATCTGCGCCAACGGTTTCGTAGCCAAATCCGGGCAGCCATCCAAGCTGTACCGAAAACACCAACACTGCCATCAGCGCCGCCCAGTATAGCGGAGTCGCATAGAAAATCAGGGCGAAGCCGGTCAATAGACTGTCGGCAAGCTTGCCCACGCGCGCCGAAGCCGCCACGCCCAGCATGATCCCGCATGTCAGTGATATCCCGAACGCCGACATGGTCAGGATGAGAGTGGCGGGCAACCGGTCAAGGATGAGTTCCAGCACGGGGGCACCTTGACGGAAGGAGTAACCGAGATCGAGCGTCAGCACGTTTCTGACATAAGTCCAGAGCTGGATGTAAAAGGGTTGGTCCAGTCCGAACTGGGCTCGCAGATCCGCGATCATCTGTTCATCTGCGGCACCTGCTTCACCTGCCAGCACCGCAGCAGGGTCGCCAGGCGCGGCGTGAATCAGAAAGAAGTTCAGAACCGCGATGGCAAGCAGCGTCAGAACAGCCTTTATCAAGCGTCCTAGAACAGCTCCGGCAATGTTCATTGGTCGTCCTTTGTCGGGAAGGCGGAAAGGAATGGCCAGGGGCACATTGTCCGCCGTGGCCGTATGGAGGAAGCACTGATCGGTACGGGGCGGGAATTCCCGCCCCGTACCTTCGATTACTCTTCGATCCAGGCGTCGCGCAGACCGTTGTTGAGCCCGACACCGGTGGTGATCAGGTTCTTAACGTTGCAGCGATAGATCGTCGGGAACTCGATTTCGAGCAACCATGCAACGGGTACATCTTCGACAATCTCCTTCTGGATTTCGGCGTAGAGCGCGGCCCGTTTTGCCAGATCGGGTTCAATCGCGGCGGCTTCCCATTTCTTGTCGAGCTCGGGGTTTTCATACCCTTCGACGTTGTTCCACGGGCTGCCTTTCTTGATCTGGCTCACGGTATAATTACGCGACACACCCAAGGCCGGATCGCCATACTGGTAGAGATAGGTGAAGGCCATATCGTAATCCCAATTGGCCGTCTTCTCGTTCCAGCCGGCAACATCGGCGGATTCGATGTCGACCACGATGCCGACTTCGCCAAGGTTCTGCTTGACCGCTTCAGCCCAGCGTTGCCAGGTTTCACCATAGGGCAGGGGCAGCAGGCGGACCGGTGTCCCGTCATAGCCCATGTCTGCCAGCAGCGCCTTGGCTTTTTCCGGGTCATGCGGGTACATCGGCACATCGTCGGAATAGAAGTTGGTCTTGGTCGAAACCGGACCCGTGGGCACGGTTCCAAAGCCGTTCCAGACCACGTCTTTTACGAATTCACGATCCAGCGCGAACATCACAGCTTGGCGGAACCGCTTGTCAGCGGTGGGGCCTTCGCGGTTGTTCAGCCACATCCAGGCGTGCGGTGCGAAGAATTCCCAGCCAGCCGAGGTCGAGCAGACATTGTCCATTTCGGTCAGGCGCTTCACGTCCCAGTTTTCGACGGCGCCACCGGGTAACACGTCGACTTCACCGGTTTCAAAGGCCACCGCGCGCGCGGCGGCGTCGGGAACCACGCGATAGTACACCTCATCCAGATGCGGCAGGCCATCGAGATAATAGTCATCGTTCTTGACCAGATGGATATAGCTGCCCTTGACCCATTCCTTGAACTTGAACGGACCGGTCCCGATCGGCGTCGCGTTCATCGGGTTGGTGGCGTAATCAGTGCCTTCATAAATGTGTTTGGGCACGATCGGCATCGAGCCGGTCTCGAAAGCGTTGATGAAAGGCCCGTAGGGTTCCTTCATATGGATGATCACGGTCAGATCGTCGGGTGTTTCGATGCCTTCCACATGGCTGAACGATGCGCGGAAACGTGCATGGCTGTCCTTGAGGAATTCGGTGGTGAACAGAACATCAGCCGAGGTGAAGGGTTCTCCATCATGCCATGTCACGCCTTCGTTCAGGTGGAACGTGTAGGTCATGCCATCTTCGGAGATTTCCCAGCTCTTGGCGAGCGAAGGCTGCGGTTCAAGATCAGAGTTATAGCGCAGCAGGCCTTCGTAAATCTGACCGGCAACCATCTGTGTCGGACCGTTTTGCACCAGCCCCAGCATCAGCCCGGGTGGTTCAGGCTGGACGACCACGTCCAGACGACCACCATCGGTCTGAGCCGATACGCTTTGAGCAAAGGCGGCTGCAACCAGAAAAGTTGTGAGCTTAAAGAACTTCATTTTTTCATCCCTGTTAATTTGGTTTTGGTGATGAGGTGTCCATGTTTGCATGGACTTTTTTTGTTCTTGGCCGCGGTCAGGCCGTGGTCTCAATCGGCATAGCCGGGCATTTTTTTGTCGAGAAGTCGCAGCATGGCCATCCATTCCGGATCATTGCCGGAACTGATGACTTTGTCATATCCGCTGGCATATTGTCCGGCGGTATGTGCGGCGACGTTGTCTGACAGCGGCGTGGGCGTCAATCCCATCGACAGTGCTGCGACCTGGGCCTTGCATGACCGTTCGAGATTCAGAGCCAGCCGAACGGCTTCGGCAATGGTGCGGCCACAGACCAGCACGCCGTGATTGCGCAGAATCATCACGTTCTTGTCGCCAAGGTCTGCAACGATGCGGGTGCGTTCGTCCAGATCGAGCGCAATCCCTTCGTAGTCATGATAGGCGATGGCATCGTGGAATTGGACAGCCCATTGATTCAGCGGCAGTAGGCCTTCCTTGACCGAACTGACGGCGACGCCCGCTACGGTATGGGTGTGCAAGACGCAAGCTGCGTCATGACGGGCCATGTGAACCGCAGAATGGATCGTAAATCCAGCGGCATTCACCCCCGCGCCATAGGGGTCATCCAGAATATTGCCCAATTCGTCGATGGTCACGAGGGTCGAGGCCGTAACTTCGTCAAAGCGCAGTCCAAACGGGTTCAGCAAGAAACGTTTTTGACCGTCCGGACCATCGGCCAGCCGGGCAGAAATGTGAGTATAGATGCTGTCATCCATCCCCATCAGCGCGATCATTCTGTAAGCGGCGGCCAGATCGTGGCGCAGCGAGGCTTCGTCTGGTGCGGCGGGGAATGTTGCCCTGACGGATTGCCCCTCCGCGGTTTGGTTTTTCGACGTGTGGACCATGTTCGGGTGGTCCGGCATCTCGCTGTTTCGAACCGACTGCTGGGGTCGGTTTGCTGTAATATCTGTCATTTTTTACCCAGTTTACTTGGTTGATGACAGCAAAAGGGCGTTGACCTGAGGAGTCAAGTAAATAGTCGACAATCGACAAATGATCAGATAGTCAAAAAGAGAAATGCGCTAAATATTGAGCCGATAAGGGGCGGTGTATGGGCAAGGGTGACGATGGTTTGCAGGATCAGGGTGGGGGCTTTTTACCACTGACGCGGGATGGGTTGGTTGATCAGGTGGCGAAGTCGCTGGCCGAAGCGATCCTGACGGGGCGGCTTTCCCCTGGTGACCGGCTGGCCGAATCAACCATCGCCCGACAGATGGACCTGAGCCGCGCGCCGGTGCGTGAAGCGTTGCGGCTGTTGGAAAGCTCCGGTCTTGTCGACTATAAGACAAATCGAGGTTTTTTTGTGCATTCCGTGTCCGCGGCGACGATGGACAACCTGTATGAGCTGCGGATCGTGATTGAATCCGCCGCCATCGCCCGGCTGGTTGAAACCAATGCCGAAGCTGCGCTTCCCGGTCTCAAGGCTCAGTTGAGAGAGCTCTATCGTTTGGCAGATAAGGCTACCGACATGATCACGCATGTGAATGCCGATCTTCAGTTTCACCGCCTGATATGCGAGGGGTCGGGGAACCCGCGCTATTTGCAGGTCTTCGACCAGATTGCGAATGAAACCAAACTGGGGCTTATGGTGATCGGACGTCTGTATGACGACCCCCATAAGATGGCGGAGACCCATGAACCCATCTTGGCCGCGATCGAGGCGCGCGATAGTGCTGCAGCTATAGCCGCTATTGACTATCATATCGGCGTTGCGCGTGAGGCGGTGACCAAATTGTTTGAAACGGATGAAGAAAGCTCTGACAGATGAAGTGTTATTATGCGGCCGCTACCGAATTGCATGACCCGGTGTTTCGACTCTCTGCCGGTGTGGTTGCACAGAACGCCGAACAGGCAGAGCGTGCGCATCTGCTTCTGGCGGGGCTGGCGAAGCTTGGCTACGTCACCGAGGAACCTTCGGCAGGTATCCCGCGAGAGATTCTCGAAAAGGTTCATACCGAAAATTTCCTTAAATTCATGGAAACGGCGTGGACCGAATGGCAGACACTGCCGGCTGCAGGCAAGGAAGTGATCCCCAACGTTCATGCGCTGAACGCGGTCAAAACTTATCCAGCTCATATTCTGGGAAAGGCAGGGTGGCATCTTGGCGATACCTCGGCCCCGATCGGCGAACATAGCTGGGTAGCGGCATTGGCCGGGGCCGCCACGGCTTATGCCGCCGCGCAGGCCGTGTTGCAGGGCGCTGATGCCGCCTATGGCCTGTGCCGACCACCGGGGCATCACAGTTCGGCCGATGTCGCGGCCGGGCATTGCATCGTGAATAACACCGCGATCGCTGTGGAAACGCTGCGAACAAAATATGGCAAGGTCGCTGTGCTGGATATCGACGTGCATCATGGGAACGGGACCCAGGACATCTTTTTTGAGCGTGACGACGTGTTGACGATCTCGATTCACGCCACGCCGGAAAGCTATTATCCTTTCTTTGTCGGTTATGAGCATGAAACCGGGGCCGGTGCGGGCGAAGGGTTTAACGTCAATATGCCTCTGGCGCGCTCGACCTCGGACGACGGATGGTGTGACGCGATCGCGGCCGCCCTTGACCGGATCGCGGAATTCGCGCCAGATGCGCTTGTCGTCGCCCTTGGGCTGGATGCGCACGAAAATGACCCGCTCAAGGGGCTGGAAGTGACGTTCGACGGATTTACCCGGGCTGGCAGCATGATTGCCGCGGCGGACCTGCCAACAGTTCTGATCCAAGAGGGGGGATACCTCTCGCCTGATCTGAGCATGTCACTTACTGCATTTCTTTCGGGCTATACCGGAAGAACCTAACGCTTACGAACACGGCGCAAATTGCCCACCGAGAAACCGGAGAACCTGATGACTACACGTTCAAATTCGCTGCAAGAAACCGACATCGCCCATCAATTGCACCCCTACACAAATGCCCGTGTGCACGAAAAGCAGGGTCCGATGATCATCACCAAAGGTGACGGTTGCTATGTCTATGACAGCGAGGGTAAAAAATACCTCGAAGGGCTTGCCGGGCTGTGGTCGGTTGGCGTCGGGTTTTCCCAGCCGCGTCTCGTCGAGGCGGCGGCCAAGCAAATGGCCGAGCTGCCCTATTATCAGAACTTTGCCCATAAGGCGCACGCACCGGGCATCCTGTTGTCCGAAAAGCTGGTGGAAATCACGCCGGAACATTTGACCAAGGTCTTCTATACCAACTCGGGTTCCGAGGCGAACGACACCGTGGTGAAGTTCGTTTGGTTCATGAACAACATGCTGGGTCGTCCGGAAAAGAAAAAGTTTCTGTCGCGTAACAAAGCCTATCACGGCATCACTGTCGCCTCTGGCTCGTTGACCGGCCTGCCTGGCAACCAGAAAGGCTTCGATCTGCCCGCGATCCCGGTCGTTCACCTGACCTGCCCGCATTACTATCGCTGGGCCGAAGAAGGTGAGACCGAGGCGGAGTTCACCGCGCGCCTGCTGAGAGAGGCCGAAGAAACGATCCTTGCCGAAGGTCCTGAAACCATTGCCGCCTTTATTGGCGAACCGGTGATGGGCGCGGGCGGCGTGATGACCCCGCCCGAAGGTTACTGGCCGGGCATCGAAGCATTGTGCCGCAAATATGATATCCTGCTTGTCTCGGACGAGGTGATCAACGGGTTCGGCCGCACCGGCAAACCCTTTGGCTGCGAACGCTACGGTTTCAAGCCCGACATTCTGGTGACATCGAAACAGTTGACGTCGTCCTACATGCCCTTGGCGGCGATCCTGATGTCAGACGAGGTTTATCAGGTGATCGCTGATTACACCGAACAGTTGGGCACTTTGGGTCATGGCTTCACTGCCGGGGGCAATCCGGTGGCTTGTGCCGTCGCTTTGGAAAACATCAAGATCATCGAAGAAGAGGATCTGATGGGCAACGTGGTGCGTCTTGAGGACAAGTTTCAATCGGGATTGCGCAAGTTTTCGGATCATCCGATGGTGGGTGAGGTGCGCGGTGTCGGCTTGATCGCCGGGATCGAGCTGGTGGCCGACAAGGCAACCAAGAAAAGCTATGAACCCGCAGGATATCTCGCTGCGACGGCTGCGAAACTCGCCGCAGAGCAGGGGCTGATCGTGCGCAATATCTATGAAACGATTGGCCTGTGCCCGCCGATGATCATTGATGACGCTCAGATTGACGAGCTCTTGGAAAAACTGGGTGCTGCGCTTGAACGTCTGCCGGCCTGATTTGCGGCACAGCGATCACTGATCCTGATGAGGGTTGGATAACGCTACCGGTGGGGACCATTTCGGGAAAAAACCGGTTTGGTCCCAGTCAGATCACCAAGCTTGGCCCGCCATTCGGAAATGGCGGGCCAATTATGTCTGGCGATTAGAGCGGGGCCCGGAACCGGCCCGCCGAAGCCGAGACCAATGGGGTCAGGAGTCGTCGTCGCCCTTGGGCACATAGAATTCAGATGTCTTTTGCCGGCCTGCCAGCCACCAACCCGACTGTTCGGGCCAGGTTTCAAACATCGTATCGTGGCCCAGATCACGCGCCGCATGAAGCGCCCAGTTGGGATCGACCAGCGCTTCGCGGCCGATGGCGATCAAATCCGCGCTTCCCTCAGCCAGAATGTTTTCGGCCTGCTGAGGGTGGGTGATAAGCCCGACGGCCATGGTGGTCATGTCAGCATCTTTACGGACCCGTTCCGCATAGCCGACCTGGAAACCCGGCTGGCGTTTCTGACCCTTAGAGGATGTCGCCGATCCTGCGATCCCGCTGGAAGAACAGTCCATAACATCGACCCCGATGCGGTTCAGTTCGCGGGCCAGTACGACGGTATCCTCAAGCGACCAGCCGTCTGGATGCCCGTCGACAGCAGAGGTGCGGAAAAACAGCGGTAGGTCGTCGGGCCAGACCGCACGTACCTTTTGCGCAATTTCCAGCGCCAGCCGCATGCGCCCGGACAAATCGCCGCCATATTCGTCGGTCCGCTGATTGGACAGGGGGGATAGGAAACTGTGAACCAGATAGCCATGCGCGCCGTGAATTTCCGCGATCTTATACCCGGCGGCAAGCGCCCGCGCCGTGGCTGAGGCGTAGTCGTCAAGCAACGCGTCGATGTCGGCCTTGGTCATGGCGTGTGGTTCTGGCCAGCCTTCAGCGACAGGCACCGCAGACGGGCCAACCGGTGTCCAGGGCATGTCGCCGCGCGCGATGTCCGCGTCATCCAAAGGACCGTTGCCGAACCATGGGCGCTGCATGCCGCCCTTACGGCCCGCATGTCCCAGTTGGATGGCCGGAATGGCGCCGTTCCGCAATGCGAATTGGGCAATGCGCGCATGACCGGGGATTTGGCTGTCGGTCCACAATCCAGGGCATCCGTGGGTGATCCGGCCCCGTTTCTGTACAGCTGTGGCTTCTGTAAAAATGATTCCGGCCCCACCCATAGCGAAGCGGCCGAGATGCGCCAGATGCCAATCTTCCATATGTCCGTCATGCGCGGAATATTGACACATCGGGGAAATCACGACGCGGTTGCGGGTCGTAACACCGCGCAGCGTCAGTGGCTGAAACAGGTGGGGTTCGGTGGTCATTGTCGATCCTTTGGTTGTTCAGACGCGACGCTATCTTGCGATTCCGCGAGTGGCAATCAATCACCGATACCAATTGTAGATTAGGATCGGGTGGGCGGGGACCAACGGGAAGGCCTTTATGGGTGAGGCACTGGCATCACCCAAATTTACCCGCTAGACAGAATCTATTCATAGGATAAATGGGGCTGGCCCGGTGAAACTGACGCAGATAGACCTAAATCTGTTCGTTGTCTTCGACACCATCTATGCCGAACGCAACCTGACCCGCGCAGCGGACCGGCTGTCGATCACACAGCCTGCAGTTAGCAATGCGCTGGCGCGCCTGCGGACCAATTTCAAGGATCCGTTGTTTATTCGCACCAGTAGCGGCATGCAGCCCACCGCCTTTGCCGAAAGCATTGCCGGTCGGGTCGGGGAAGCGCTTCAATCGCTACAGATCGCGGCTCAGCCAGCGGTGTTTTTCAACCCTGCTGCCAGTGACCGGCGGTTCCAGATCAGCATGTTGGATTTCAACGAGGCAAGCTTTCTGCCGCTGATCGGCAGAGCATTGCAAACAGAAGCGCCCGCGACAACGCTGCACAGTTTCCGGGTGCCACGCGCCGAACTGCGTCATACATTGGAACGCGGACATGTCGATCTGGCGATCGATATCCCGATCAACGATAATGCCGATCTGATCAGCCATACCCTGCGTTCGGAACATTTCGTCTGCGCGGTCCGCAAGGGGCACCCCGCTTTGCAGAAGGACTTTACCCTCGATAGTTATCTGGCTTTGGGCCACGTGCATGTGTCGGGTCGGCCCCGGGGCCGGGGGGCGATTGATATTGCGCTTCGGCGTATGAGACTGAAAAGAAATATTATCTTTCAACTTCAAAGCTATCTGGCGGTCAATACTTTGGTGCAGGATTCTGACCTTGCGGTCACGGTTACCGCGGGGTGGGCACGGGCGCTGAATCTGGAGGTGCTGCCTCTGCCCATCGACCTTGCCCCGATGGAGGTCAGGCTGCACAGGCATGTGCGCTCCAACGGCGACGCTGCGATTGTCTGGCTGTTCGACCTGATCAAAGACTTGCCGATGGTACTGGGCGATTGACATAGTCGGGTTTCGCAACGGGATGGCTGCGGATCAGGGGATTTCAATAAAATTCCAGGCACGGTTTCCACCGGGGTTGTCGTCGCGCAGTATTATAACTGCCGTGAATGGCTCCAATTATCAAAATAAATTTCATAAACGGTGTGACTTGAGGCACTATGACTACGAGGGTCACAATCCGAAGCAGCTCTGGCGCGTCACTATCTTGCGCCGATGTTTCGGTAAACCGATCCGATGGGAGGGAGAGTTGAACGCGATCTTCGGAGAGGACTGCGGCACGCCAAAAAGGTTGGTCCGGAATGGGCCGCGCTGCGCCGGGATCTCAAACGCCAACCCGCAACTGACATAGCCACAAATATATCGGGCGCCAAGGCTGCCGATACTGATACTGGAGCGCTGAATGGTACAAACCGCAGACAACATGAACAACCTGGAAATGTCCGAAAAGGCCCGGCCTTTGCTGGATGCCGTGATCAAGCATATTCAGGAAAACGTCGAACCCATCACCAAGGAATTCTTCGAACTTGGCGAAGGCCGGGCTGATCGCTGGTCTTATGCGCCGGGTCAACTGGAACTGCTGGAAAGCGTCAAGCAAAAGGCTCGCGATGCCGGGCTTTGGAACTTCTTCCTGCCCAACGCTGAAACCGGCGAGGGTCTGTCAAATCTCGATTATGCCTATATCGCTGCCGAGCTGGGCAAGAACCCGCTGGCACCGGAATCGCTGAATTGCTCGGCACCCGATACCGGCAATATGGAAGTGCTGGAACGTGTCGGTACGCCAGAGCAGAAAGAACAGTGGCTCAAGCCGCTGCTGGCTGGTGAAATCCGGTCTGCCTTTGCGATGACCGAACCGAATGTTGCATCTTCCGATGCGCGCAATATCTCCACCAGCGCGGTTTTGAAAAACGGCGAATGGGTGATCAACGGCGAGAAATACTATATTTCCGGCGCCGGCGATCCGCGCTGCAAGATCATGATCGTGATGGCCAAGACGTCGCCTGACGCTGAAACCTTCCGTCAACAGAGCCAAATTCTGGTACCGATGGATACGCCGGGCGTTGAGGTCCTTGGCCCGATGCATGTGTTCGGTCACGACGATGCGCCGCACGGCCATATGCATATTCGCTTCACCGATGTGCGTGTACCCGAGGAAAACATTCTGTGGGGTGAAGGCCGTGGCTTTGAGATCAGCCAGGTTCGCCTGGGGCCGGGCCGGATTCACCACTGCATGCGGTCGATTGGTGCCGCTGAAAGCGCACTGGAAATGTTGATTGCGCGCGGTGTCAGCCGTGAAGCCTTTGGCAAGCGGATCGTCGATCTGGGCAAGAACATGGAAACCATCAGCCGCGCCCGGATCGATATCGAGGCAATGCGCCTGATGGTTCTGAAGGCCGCCAAGGCGATGGACCTGCTGGGCAACAAGGAAGCCCGCATTTGGGTGTCGATGATCAAAGCGATGGTGCCCGAAAAGGCATGCGAAATCATCGACGCGGCAATGCAGGTGCATGGCGCGACGGGTCTGTCGCAATGGACGCCACTGTCGGGCATGTATACCGGCCAGCGCACCCTGCGGTTTGCTGACGGGCCGGACGAGGTGCATCATCAGGTCGTGGCACGCGCCGAGGTCAAAGAATTCGAGGCTTCGAACGAACGTCAGGCATCTGTGCGTGGTAAAATGTTGGGCAACATTTTTGCAGGGCCGTAAGGTCTGCTGGAGTGGTCTGGGAAGCGAAATCACAAAATCGCATCCATAGTCTCGAAGAAGCGGTGAGACCGGCGGTTCGATAGCTGCTTGGCGATAGTCACCGGCTCTACCGGGCGCTGCGCTTTCTTGTCTCGCTGGGCGGGGATTTGTCCCCGCCCGCGCTATGCGTAGCGATCAGATCAAAGCGCGCCATGCCTCACCTCCAAACCGGAGGTGAAGAAAAATACGATGGTCTTGTGAATTCCGTTTGTGGGGTCAGAATCTAGTCGACCACGATCTCACTGCCATGCACCCGCACGACTGACACCGAGACCGGGTCGAACCCGGTCAGGCAGCGGGTGTTGACCGCCCAGCCATAAAACCTCTGCCCCCCTTCTTGGCGTTCCTGCGGCGACGGGGCCGAAGGCCGGCGAAACGGCAAGATACCGCAATGCGGACAGAAATAGTCTTTTGCCGTATGGCTGCCCCATTCATACTGGCGCAAATCGTCCAGACCCGGGCTATGTAAAACCAACGCCGCTTCTGGAACCCGGAAAATCAGCGCTCCGCGCTGATGACAGATCGAACAATCGCAGACCCGAACATGATCAATATCTGCGGTGACCTCAAAGCAAATGAAACCACAATGGCAGCCCCCTTGCCAAACCCGTAGCGTCATTCCAAATCTTTCAATTCACGGCGCGATTTTGCCAGGCCGGCTTGAAAGCGTTCACCATCGCCATAATCCACGAAGCCGGTGTAGTAGTCATGCGGGGCTTCGATCCGGTCGGAATGTTTGATCGGGCACCAATAAGCTTCGGTCCGGCCAGCGATTTCACGGGTATAACCGATTACCCCGTTGCAATATCCGCAATAAATACAGTTCAGCTTTTGCAATCCGTTGAGATAGGCCAGATGTTGACGATCTAACCGTATATGATCGCGGCGCCGCACCTTGGGGATGCCGTAAACCGGGAAACAGATCGCGTGGTAGATGGTCACGAACAGGTCCAGAATGGCAAAGGGCACGATCAACGCATAGATCACCGGCGCGGACAGCACCACCAACGGCCTTGTCCGGGCCAGAAAGCGCAGCAGCGTCACCCGCAATAGCCGGTGCTGCTTGCGCACCTCTTCGTCAAAAACCACGCGCCCGTTTTCCAGCTCATACCGGAACGCGCGGCGACGCTTGGCTAGCTCCACCTCGACCTGTTCCTGCAACTCGCGGATACGCTCAAGAAGGGTTTCGGTTTTGTTGCTCATTTGGGTGCCTCACGTCAGGTTGATTGGCTAGCCTAGCACAGCTTGACTGCAAACCAAGTCTTTCGCCCAACGCCGCGCTGGTTCGTTTCGGATGGAAGCAGGCAAAAAGCAAGGCGCTTACGCGCCTTGCGGAAACGCCTTTACGACGCTTGCAAACGTAACTCGGTTTTCCGATCGAACCCGATGAAGCAGGAATGCCCCGCTCAGGCGATGCTGACCAGTTCGATGGCAAAGGTCAGTGCTTCGCCGGCCAGCGGATGATTGGCGTCCAGCGTCACTGTTTCGTCGGTCACTTCGGCGATGGTGACCGGCAATACCTGACCATCAGCGGTCTGTACCTGCAGCTGGGATCCGACCTCAAGCGGCAGATCAGCGGGAATTTCGGTGCGTGGCACGGCCTGAACGGCCTGTGGATTGGCTTCGCCATAGGCTTGGTCGCAAGGCACTTCGACAACTTTCTTGTCACCGACCTTCATCCCCGGCATCGCCGCGTCGAGTCCCGGAATGATCTGCCCGGCATCAACCTGGAATTCCAGCGGTTCCCGACCTTCTGAACTGTCGAAAACCGATCCATCTGCCAAAGTGCCGGTATAGTGAATACGAACGGTGTCTCCCGTTTTAACCTGAGTCATTGAATGTCCTGTGATGTGGGGGGATTGGAAAATGAGGCCGCCGTATCTGGTCAGGCGGGTGCTCTGGATGATGGAGCAAGCCTAACCGCAGCCGAACGCGATTGCAAATCTGCCCGGATCGCGTCCAGTAGTTGATCAGACCGGTCCTGAACTGCAAACGTACTACTACGTAAAACTCCGATCTTTCGCTGACGTGTCAGAAGTGCAAACGTTGCAGAAGGGAGGAAATCTTCATGAAGATTACAACGTGCGTATTCGACGCCTACGGAACTTTGTTCGACGTCGCTGCCGCCGCACGGCAGGCTGCCGCCGGGCCGGGAGGTGACAAATTGGCTGAAACCTGGCCCAAACTGGCCGAATACTGGCGCCTAAAGCAGTTGCAGTACAGCTGGATGCGTGCCCTGACCGGCAATCACACCGATTTCTGGCAAGTCACCCAAGATGGCCTCGACTGGGCATTGGAAGCCTGCGGATTGCAAGGCGATACCGACCTGCGCGAACGACTGCTGGCTCTGTATTGGCAATTGCAGGCATATCCGGAAGTACCGAAGATGCTAGCCGATCTGAAAGCAGCCGGACTGAATACCGCGATCCTGTCGAACGGGTCGCCGGACATGCTTCAGGGTGCGGTAGACAGCGCCGGGATTGGCGATCTGCTCGACGATGTGCTGTCAGTTGAAAGCGTTGGCATCTTCAAACCCGCCCCAGCGGTCTATGAACTTGTCGGCCAACGCTTTGGCTGCAGCAATGAACAGGCGTTGTTCGTGTCCTCAAACGGCTGGGATGCGGCGGCGGCGGGCGGCTATGGCTTTGTCACCGCTTGGGTGAATCGCGCCGGTGACCCGATGGATCGACTGCATTCCACCCCCGACCATGTCTTGACAGATTTGACCCAGATCCCCGATTTAGCGAGGTCCTGATGCCCCGATTTACCACCTCTGACGGCCTGTCCCTGCATTACGAAGACCAAGGGCAGGGCATGCCGGTTTTGTGCCTGTCGGGACTGACCCGAAACGCACGCGATTTCGATTTTGTCGCGCCGCAACTGGCTGGATACCGGATGATCCGGCTCGATTATCGTGGTCGCGGCCAATCGGACTGGGCTGAAGATTATCTCAGCTACAACGTCCCGCGTGAATCCAAGGATGCGCTGGAATTGCTCGATCACCTCGGCATCGACAAGACCGCGATCCTCGGCACCTCGCGTGGCGGACTGATTTCGATGGGATTGGCAGCGGTTGCCAAGGATCGGTTGCTGGGCATCTGTCTGAACGATATCGGCCCGGTACTGGAAACTGGCGGACTTGATTACATCATGGGCCATCTTGGCCGCCATCCGGATTTCAAGGATTTTGACGAAGCCGCCGCCATGCGCAAAAAGGCGATGGAACCGCTTTTCCCCGGTGTCCCGCTGAACCGCTGGCGCAAGGAGGTCACCCATACCCATGTCGAGACCCCAGAAGGTGTCAGGCTGAACTATGATCCGAAACTGCGCGACGCGGTGATCGAGGCCGGAGCGACCGGTACGGCCGATCTCTGGCCCTATTTCGACGCAATCGCTCCGCTGCCCTGCGCCATTATCCACGGTGCAAATTCCGACCTGCTCAGTTTTGAAACAGTTGCGGAGATGAAGCGGCGCAATCCTGATCTGATCGTTGCCCATGTTCCCGACCGGGCGCATATTCCGTTTCTGGACGAAGCCGAAGCGCAAGTTGCCCTGTCGGATTGGCTGGAAAAACTGAAGCAGGCATAAAGCAATGAATATCGACATGATCGAAGCCGCCGCAGAACGGCTCTCGGGACATGCCCGGCAAACCCCGCTACTGTCGTCGCCGTTTCTCGATGACATTGCCGGGCGCCGGGTTTTCGTGAAACCCGAATGCCTGCAACATACCGGCAGCTTCAAATTTCGTGGCGGCTGGTCTGCGCTGTCGGCGCTTGATCCCGAAACCCGCTCCCGTGGTGTGATCGCCTTTTCCAGCGGCAACCATGCTCAGGGCGTGGCTTATGCCGCTCAACAGCATGGCGTACCGGCGGTGATCGTGATGCCTTCCGACGCCCCAAAGCTGAAAATCGACAACACCCGCGCATTGGGTGCCGAAGTGGTGCTATATGACCGCACGACCGAAGACCGCGACGCGCTCGGGGCAGCATTGGCAGAAGACCGCGGATTGGTCCTGATCAAGCCCTTCGACGACCCGCAGGTGATCGCGGGTCAGGGAACAGCGGGTCTGGAAATCGCGCAACAAGCCTCCGTGTATGGCGTTGAGCAGGCCGAAGTCCTGATCCCTTGCGGCGGCGGCGGGTTGACCTCGGGCGTGGCGCTGGCGCTGGAAAAATACGCGCCCGAAATGGTCGTGCGCCCCTGCGAACCCGAAGGGTTCGACGATGTGAAACGGTCGATTGCCAGCGGCCATATCGAACGCAATCCGCGGCTTTCCGGCTCAATCTGCGACGCGATCATCACGCCGCAGCCGGGCGATCTGACCTTCCCGATCATGCAGCGGCTTTGCGGTAGCGGCATCGCGGTCAGCGACACAGACTGCCTGCGTGCCATGGCATTGGCCTTCTTGCGGTTGAAGATCGTGATCGAACCGGGGGGCGCGGCTGCGTTGGCGGCAGCGCTGTTTCATCGCGACGAAATCGAGGGTGCCACGGTGATCGCGATCGCTTCAGGCGGCAATGTGGACCCGGCCATGTTCATTCAGGCTTTGCAGGATCACGCCTGACACGGCCCGCTATGATCAAGCGTCCGTCCGGCGGCAGACAGCAACCCGGTTTCTTTGTTCGCCCATTGGGAATTGCGATACCTTCAAACAGGCATCCGCCGTCAATTTAGGCGCCCCCGGCTTGATTGCAAAGCTGTTTCGCGGTTGTCTGGGGCCAACGCATCTGCTGCCGCAGACTGCCACCTTTTTGACAGGCCCCATTCCCATGACCCATTTCACCATCGCCAGTTTCAATATCAAAAACCTGATCGGTGCCGAGCAGGAATATTATCAGTTCCAGACCTACACGCAGGAAGAATACGCCTGGAAACTCGACTGGGTCGCTGATCAGGTTCTGACCATGGACGCCGATATCGTCGGGTTTCAGGAAGTGTTCGAGGAAGCCGCCCTGCGCGAGGTGATCGAAGAGGCCGATATCCGGGGTGAGGCCTATAACGCCGCAGTGATCCCCGACGCGTCGAAACGCTATCACAAAAAGGCGATATTCAGAAAATTGGGCTATACGCCTTACCGCGATGCCGCGTTGGCCTTTGCCCCCAACAGCAACGATACCGGCGTGCCGGGGCAACGTCGCCCGGGCGTTGCCATCCTGTCGCGCATGGGCTTTGCCGAAGACCCTGAGATCATTCAGGACCTTGATCACCCTCTCACCATCCCGTTCCGCGAACTGACCGGCGAAGATGCAGGTCACTATACGATTTCCCGCCTATCGCGCCCGATCCTCAAGGTTCGGGTCCCGATCGGAGGTCAGGTGGTCACCGTTTTCTGTTGCCATTTCAAATCGAAACTGGGCGAATATATCAAGCCGCCCGGCGCGCCCTTCGCGCCCGAAGCGGACCTGACCCGCTATGACCCGGCGGGCCGTGCAATGGGCAGCCTGGGCAGCGCGTTGCGCCGCATGGCCGAAGCCTGGGTGCTGCGCCGCGCCATTCTGGCCGAACTGGACATGGGCCGTCCGGTCATCGCGCTTGGCGATTTCAACGACGGCGAACATTCGGTCAGCTCCGAAATCGTCGCGGGTGAAATCCCGTTCATCAACTATGCTTGGATGCTGCGCCACAATGCTCAGCACGAAGCCGACCGCTATTCCCGTGAAGAGGCCAAGCTGATCACCGACGCGGTCGACCGGGTGCGGCTGCATTCGGCGGAAAAGCTGTTCGTGCGCAAATCCATGCGCGACATGGTCTACACGGCGGCCTTCGGCGGTGTCTACGAATCCATCGACCAGATTTTCCTAAGTCGCCATTTCCATCCCGATTACAAGAAACGGATCGGCGAAATGAAATATTTCAGTACCTTCAACGATCACATCACGGACGGATCGCACCCTGAGGCACCCTATAACAAGCTCGCCTCCGACCACGGTCAGATCATGGCGCATATCCGGATGGGGGTTGAGGAGGGTTAAAAGGCGAAAGCCGGGCCAGTTTCATCGCTCGGATGAATCCCCATTTGACCCCGGCCCGATTTTCCCCGACTTTCCCAAAAACCCGACTACCGAAGGACCCAGCCATGCAAATCGCCGATCTCGGAGACATCAAGCTGCACTACCGCGAAGACGGCGATCCCGCGGGCGCTCCGATCGTCTTCGCCAATTCGCTCGGCACCGATTTCCGGCTCTGGGATAAGATCGTACCGCGCTTGCCCGAGGGCCTGCGCATCATCCGCTTCGACAAACGTGGCCACGGGCTTTCCGATTGCCCGCCCGGTCCCTATTCGATGGGTATGCTGGTACGCGATACCGAACGGCTGCTCGACCATCTGGAGATCAAGGATTGCGTCTTCGTCGGCCTGTCCATCGGTGGCATGATCGCACAAGGCTTGGCGGTCAAGCGGCTTGATCTGGTGCGTGCGCTGGTGCTGTCGAACACCGCAGCCAAGATCGGCCAACCCGAAATGTGGCAAGACCGGATCGCCGCGACCCGGCAGAACGGTATCGAAGCACTGGCCGACGCCACTATGGAACGCTGGTTTTCCCGCCCCTTCCGCGAAACCGTCGAATTGAGCGCATGGCGCAATATGATGGTGCGACAGCCGGTCGAGGGCTATATCGGCTGCTGTGCGGCGATTTCGGGCACTGATTTCTACACGCCCACCAGCGGTTTGCGCCTGCCTGCGCTCGGGATCGCCGGATCAGAAGACGGATCGACTCCGCCCGATCTGGTGCGCGAAACGGTAAACCTGATCCCCGGCTCGAAATTCCACCTGATCCGCAAGGCCGGCCATCTGCCCTGTGTCGAACAGCCAGAGGAATACACCGCCGCACTGACCGAATTCCTGCGCGAAATCGGGCACATCTGACTAGGCGCCTGCCCGGACCACGGTAGGCCGCGCCGGATCAGAGCCGGAACAAACCGCCCGGCGCTTGGGCGGTCAGCGGCGCACCTGCGCTGCGGGCCATGTGCCAGATCAGCGCCTGATTGCTGCTGATCACCGGCATGCCAAGCCGGTTTTCCAGATCGTCAATAATGTCGAATGTGCGTAGATTAGTGCAGGATAGAAACACCGCTTCAGCTCCTTCCGTCCTTCCCGCTTGCATCGCCGCGTCATGGATCGACTGCGGGTCGATCCTCGCAACCCGGGCCTCGATTTCTTCGCCGAAGGAAATCGTGTTGCGCACATCGAAGCCGTGCGCGCCGAACGTCGCGGAAACGGAATCGGCGACCGAAGCGATATAGGGGGATACGATGGCGATTGACCGGGCATTGACCGCCTGCAATGCTGCGACGCTGGCGGTTAACGGATTGCTGACAGCACGGGTGTTCACGCTGCCCGAAACAAGAGACGCGACCCTCTGGGCCCCGATCAGCGTGGTGCCCGAGGTACAGGCATATCCGACGGCATCGAACGCCGCTGCGGGTGGCAACAAAGCGGCGGCGCGCGGTAATTCTGCCTCCATCGCGGCAATCGTATCCGGGGTTAATTCAGCCCCTGACGGGATGCGCGAAATATGAAGGGCGACATCGGGCAGCGCAAAGGCCCGGCGGAAATCCTGTTCCACCGTTTCATCGACCTGCAGCACGATCAGGCCAAGCGTTGCCTTGGTTCCGATCGGACCGGTCAGACGGTAGGGAAAGGATGCCATCAGTGGAACTCCGGTAATTCGGGCGGGGTACGGGCCGACAGAAGTTCGGCCCCATCCGCGCGAAGTACGATGTTTTCTTCGTGTACCATGATCTTTCCCGGCGCGATTTCGACGCCTGGTTCCAGTGTCAAAACCATGCCTTCGCGCAGCACTGTGCCGTCCTTTGCTGTGACTGATGGCCATTCGGTCAACGTGACGCCAAGCCCGTGGCCCAAGCGACCGCTGCCGGGCTTGGCACCCTGCATGTGCAGCGCTCCGGTCAGAAGGTCATACAGATCGCGCGCGGTCATGCCCGGGCGCAGATCCGACAGCGCCACATCTGTTGCCGTAAACAGCGCGGCATGGGCCCGGCGCGCGGCGTCATCGGCTTTGCCAATGGCATAATTCCGGTCAAAATCGCAGAAATACCCATCGCGCACCGCCCCGGTGTCAAGCATCAGCACATCACCCGGGGCAAGCGGGCGCGACCCTGCCGGAGAAATCACATCGCCATACCCGCCCGGACCGGCGCCGCCGGCGACATAGCTCACCCAATCCGCGCCTTCCTGCAACAGGGCGATCTGGAAATCGCGGAACACCTGATCAAGCGGACGGCCCGCCCCGGCAAAATCCGGCACACGGGCAAAAGTGCGATCTGCAACGCCGCAAATCGCCCGGATCTTTTCGATCTCAGCCTCGGATTTGACCTCGCGCACTCGTTGTACCGTATCGGTCGCATCGACGAAACGGCGCGGCGCGATGCGCGCGCCCACCCGGGCGTAGTCGGCCAGTGGCATCCGCAGTTGGGTTTCAAGCCGCATCGGCACCCCGATAGACCCCGTTTCGGGTACCAAAGCGGTCAGTGTGTCGGCCAGCAGGCTCACACCGTCATCTTCCGGGTCCGGCGCATCCCATATGCGAATATCCGTCACCCAACAGCGCCGCATCAGGTCGGCCCCGATGGCGGGGATCACGGCGATGGGGGCGCCTGTGGCAGGGACGACAATGAACCACGGCCGCGCCGGGCTTTCCCAGAACCGGGTCAAGAAGCCAGTGACATAAAACACATCTGCGGGCGTCGTCAGTAAAAGCGCGTCCTGCCCGTCCGCCTGCATCCGCCGTTGCAGGCGCGTCACCCGTAGCCGGTATTCCGTTGCCGGAAAGATCAGCGACGGTTCAGCCATCTTCGGGTCCTTCGCTCAGAATGGCGAGAACGCGGGCTTGCGCACCAAGTTCGGGACGCGCGGCGAACAATGCGGCCAATCCGGCCCCGCCGGACGGGGTTGTCGGCAATCCGCTTTCGGCCAGCCGGGCAACCGCCGTTGCAGCCTCGTCTTCGCTGATCGTCACGAACAGATCGGCATCGCGTGCCAGACCGGCCAGCGCGATCATCGACGGCGTTTTGCAATCCAGACGTCCCATCGACGACACAGGACCTTCGGTTGTGATCAGGCGTCCGGCGCGGATGCTTTCAATCAGTGCCGGGGCGGCGTCGGGTTCCACGACGATAATGACCGGGTTCGCTCCCCAGACCGCCCGCGCATAGGCGGCAACCGCCGCCGCCAATCCGCCAACACCGGCCTGAAGGAAAATATGCGTGGGCGGCGTTTCAATCTGCTCTGCAATCTCGGCTGCGAGCTGCAAATAGCCTTCCATTACCCGCGTGGGCAGGTCCTCATATCCGGGCCATGAGCTGTCCGACAGCAGGGTCCAGCCGTTATCGTCGGCCGCCGCTTCCGCCGCCTCCATGCTGGCACCATAGGTTGCCCCGGCGCGCACCACATCGGCACCTTTCGCCCGCAATCGTTCTGCGAAGGCCTCGGGCACCGTCTTGGCCAGGTAAATCACTGCTCTGGCGCCGAACAGCCGCGCGCCCACTGCAACCGATAACCCGTGATTTCCTGCACTTGCGGTGACGAAAACCCGACCGGCAAGCGCCTGTATCCAGTCGTCGTCCTGAACAACTCCGGCCGCTTCCCGCGCGATAGCATAGGAGGCGCCAAGTGCCTTGAAGCTGCCCAGCCCCATACGGTCCCGTTCATCCTTGACATAAAGCTTGGCAATGCCCATCTGCGCGGCCAGGTTCGGCAAGTCCAGCAACGCGGTTTGGCTGTGCGCCGGGCATAGGGACAGCAATTCACCAACCGCTGTCGCGTCGCTCAGTGGAAATCGGGTCGCATCGGGCAGGCCGGTTCCGCGAAGGGGATTCTCAAAAAGGTCAGTCATGGTCGGGAACTCCTTTCTTTCCCGAGGCATAGCAGCGGTGCCCACACTCAGCCAACCTTTTCGTAACCGGATCGAATGCGGGGGGCTGTTTTCTCTTCGTGTTAAGGCAAGGCAATGCGGACAAAGCTTGCCCGGATGGTTATAGTACCCCAGACGCAAGACCGAGCGAATATGTTCGCAACCCTGCCAGAACTCTGGCGCAGCTCACCGACTTTTAAACAAAAACAATCTTCCGGAGCATTATAATGCGTATGCAACTGGGATGCCGACTGTCTTTCTGGCTTCCGCAACCGACCCCTATGATATTACTGCTAAACGTTCATTATTCACGCGCCAGCGATCTTGTCCGGCCGGATCTGTTGATGACCGATCCACCGGTCGAGATAGAGGCCTATCGGGATAGCTTTGGAAATTGGTGCAACCGATTGGTGGCGCCTCCGGGCATGATGACGGTCTCGACCGACGGGATTATCAAAGATTCCGGACTACCCGACCCGATTGATCTGTCAGCCGAGCAGCAACCGGTTGATCAGCTTCCAAGCGAGGTGCTGCCTTTTCTGCTGCCGAGCCGTTACTGCGAAAGCGACGTCCTTTCGGATTTCGCATGGAACCGTTTCAATCACGAACCTCTTGGTTGGCCGCGGGTTCAGGCGGTTTGCGACTTCGTCCACAATCATGTCCGGTTCGGCTATGAAAATTCGCGACCGACCCGGACAGCCGTGGAAACGCTGAATGAAGCTGTCGGTGTTTGCCGGGACTTCACGCATCTTGCGGTCGCCTTGTGTCGGTGTCTCAACATCCCGACAAGGTATTGCACAGGGTATATCAGCGATATCGGGCAACCACCGCCCTATGGCGCGATGGATTTTGCAGCCTGGATGGAAGTATATCTCGGTGGGAAATGGTGGGTGTTCGATCCGCGCAACAACGACGCCCGGCTTGGCCGCGTCCTGATCGCGCGTGGGCGTGATGCGGCTGATGTACCGTTGACCCACAGTTTCGGTCAGCACGAACTTAAAAATTTCGAGGTTTGGATCGGCGAAGTCGGGGAAACGACAGAACCGTCATCGGGGCAGTAACTTCCCGTTTGAACAAATCGATCTTGGTGCGGCGAGCGTTTGTATTGTGTTCAAATTTGTGAGTTCGCTTCCTGCGGGCGATTATTCTATTTTGGGTGAGCCCCCTGCAGGGCGACGATGGATCGGGAGCAGGCCCGCAACAGGTTGGATGCCATCCGGCTGCGTTTCGCGCTTACGGTCCGGATGGGCGCGATTCTAGTGCTGTTGCACTAGGGTTTTTCAGGCTCCCGACTGTTTAAGCGCCTGCTCCATGATCGGTGCCAGCCGATTACCCCACTCGCCCTGATGGTCTTTGGTTTCGATCAGGTCGTTGCGCAGTTCGATCAGGACGTTGGGCCGCTGATAGGCAATCGCGTGACGGGCAATCGCGTCCCCCGGTAGGTGACCGCCATAGGGTTCATTTTCCCCGACGCAAAGATCCTTTTCATCGCGCAGCAGCCGCAACATCGGTTTGGCCAGCCGGGTATCGGAGGCATATAGCAGGCCGATATGCCAGGGTCGCGGTTCGCGCCCCTGCAATTGCCGGGTGAAGCTGTGCACAGACACGATGACGGTGTCGTCCCGCCGCGCGGCCAGTTCTGCCAGCGCGGTGTGATAGGGGCGATAGCAGGCATTCAATCGGCGTTCCAGTTCGTCCGGACCGGCATGGCGATTGGCCGGTATGATGGTGCCGTCATAAAGCTTCATCAGCAGGGTCGGATCGTCTTCGCCCCGGTTGGGGTCGATCACCAGCCGGGAAAAGTTCGACAGGATGGCGGGCGCGTTCATTGCTTCGGCCAGTGCTTCGGCCAGTCCGGCTGCGCCGACATCATAGGCAATGTGGCGTTCCATGTCGCCCCGGGCCAGACCCAACTGGCCGTCGTTGACAAAGGGCGGCACCGTATTGGCGGCGTGGTCGCAGGTGATCAACCAGCGTGAGGGGCGATCCGCCCCGATTATGCGATAAGGTTCATAAGTCATGAAAGTTTCACTTCCTTTCATGCCCCTGTACGGCAGAATGCTACAAATGGGAATTGTCTGTATCGCCACAATCGCTATAAGTTAGCGGTAACACGTTCTGACGCAGCTAGGAGACGGAATGAGACGCTTTCGCAATGTTAAGATCGTGGCGACACTTGGGCCGGCTTCGAACGATTATGCAATGATCCGCAAATTGCACGAAGCCGGTGCAGATGTGTTTCGGCTGAATATGAGCCATGGCAGCCACGATGAGATCCGCGAACGCCATGCGATGATTCGTCAGGTCGAAAGCGATCTGGACAATCCGATCGGCATTCTGGCCGATCTGCAGGGACCCAAGCTGCGTGTTGGGGTTTTTGCCAAAAACGAAGAGATATTGGAAAACGGCGCGTCCTTCCGTTTGGATCTGGACCCGGCACCGGGCGATGTGAACCGGGTCTGCCTGCCGCATCCGGAGATTTTTGCCGCACTCGAAGTCGGGGCGGGCCTGCTGGTCAACGACGGCAAGATCCGGTTGCGGGTGACCGATTGCGGGACCGATTTCGCCGAATGCGAAGTGATCAATGGCGGCATGATTTCGAACCGGAAAGGGGTCAATGTACCCGACGTGGTTCTGCCGCTGGCGGCGCTGTCGGACAAGGATCGCAAGGATCTCGAATTTGTCTGTCAGCTTGGGGTGGACTGGCTGGCGTTGAGCTTCGTTCAGCGGCCCGAGGATGTCTGGGAAGCGCGGCAACTGGCCAATGGCCGGGCCTCGATCCTGTCGAAGATCGAAAAACCGGCGGCGGTGAAAGATTTTGATGCGATCCTTGATGTCAGCGACGGGGTAATGGTGGCGCGCGGCGATCTGGGCGTGGAATTGCCGGTGCAGAACGTGCCGTCGATCCAGAAGCAACTGATCCGCAAATGTCGTAAAGTGGCCAAGCCGGTGATCGTCGCCACCCAGATGTTGGAATCGATGATTGAATCGCCTATGCCAACGCGGGCCGAAGTGTCCGACGTGGCCAATGCGATTTATGAAGGGACCGACGCGATCATGTTGAGCGCGGAATCGGCGGCGGGTGAATTCCCGGTCGAAGCGGTCACCATGATGAACGATATCGCCATCGAGGTCGAAAGCGACGAGACCTATCGCGATGTCATCGACGCGTCGCGGTCGGCGGATCGCAAAACCGTTGCCGACGGCATCGTTGCCGCCGCCCGTGAAATAGCTGAAACCACCCATATCAAGGCCATCTGCTGTTTTACCCAATCGGGTACCACCGCTGCGCTGGTGGCGCGCGAACGGCCGAGGGTGCCGATCATCGCGATGACGCCCTTGCGCGACACCGCGCGGTGCCTGGCTCTGACCTGGGGCACCGATTGCGTGGTCATCAAAGAACCCGTCGACCGGTTCAAGCAGGCGGTGGTCAATTCGGCGCGCGCCGCGAGGATGGGCGGCTATGCCGGTGAAGAAGATCAGATCCTCGTTACCGCTGGTGTTCCCTTCAACGTGCCCGGCACCACGAACATTTTGCGTGTTGCGCCCTGCGCGGAACATTTGATCTATGCCACCGACCCGGAGTAACCTTTTCCGATAGAGGCGTGGAGAAGGCGATGGATTCCGATCTCATACTTGTCATTGGAGTGACCGTCGCGGGGTTTTCCATCCCGTCGATGGTATCAGCCTGGAGCGATGGCCTGATGCCGCGCGTGCCGATACTGAGCTTCCTGCTGGGCATGGCCTTGACGGTCTATGCTTATGTGCTCAAAGCGGATGGCGTTGACCTTACCGATATTCCGATGGCCTATATCCGAGTGGTCGGACGTATCTTGAACTGAATTATGCTTGCAATCGCGGCGGTTCCTTCGTAAAGGGGCGGCCTGTCTGCGCGGCCGGCCGATAGTGGCATGCCGAGTCGCGTGTAATCGTTGAATAGACAAGGAGACGAAAATGCCCAAGATGAAGACGAAGTCGAGCGCCAAGAAGCGCTTCAAGGTGACCGCGACCGGTAAGGTCATGGGGGGTCAGGCCGGCAAACGCCACGGCATGATCAAGCGCACCAAGAAATTCATCCGCGACGCACGCGGCAACACCACGCTGTCGGCTCCCGACGCCAAAATCGTCAAGGGCTTCATGCCCTACGACCGCTAAGAGAGGAGAGCTGATATGTCCCGCGTTAAAGGTGGTACCACAACTCACGCCCGTCACAAGAAGGTCATCAAGGCAGCCAAGGGTTACTATGGCCGCCGCAAGAATACCTTCAAGGTCGCCCGTCAGGCCGTCGACAAGGCGAATCAATACGCAACCCGCGACCGTAAGAACCGCAAGCGTAATTTCCGCGCATTGTGGATTCAGCGGATCAATGCCGCAGTTCGCAGCCATGACGAAGCGCTGACCTATTCGCGTTTCATCAACGGTCTGGGCCTGGCTGGCATCGAAGTTGACCGTAAGGTTCTGGCCGATCTGGCCGTGCATGAACCCGAAGCGTTTGGCGCCATCGTCGAAAAGGCGAAGGCCGCGCTCGCGTAAATCCCACACTGGGATCAAGATTAAAGAAGCCGCGGACCTTATCGGGTCTCGCGGCTTCTTGCGTTTTGGGCCCGCGCTGGGTAGCAGAGGCTTAACGGAATTGGAGGGGTCGGATGGACGATCTGAAACAGAAATACCTCAGCGCCATCGCCGATGCAGGCGATGAAGCCACGCTGGAGGAACTGCGCCTGCAGGCGGTGGGCAAAAAGGGCGAAGTGAGCCTGAGAATGCGTGCGCTGGGCAAGATGAGCCCGGAAGAGCGCCAGGTGGCCGGTCCCGCGCTGAACGCGCTGAAGGATGAAATCAATTCGGCGCTGGCGGCGAAAAAATCCGCGCTGGCCGATGCCGCGCTGGATGAACGGCTGCGCACCGAATGGCTGGACGTGACCCTGCCGGGGCGCGGCGACCGTCACGGCACAATCCACCCCGTCAGCCAGGTCAGCGAAGAAATCGCCGCGATCTTCGCCAATCTGGGCTTCGCCGTGGCCGAGGGTCCGCAGATCGAAACTGACTGGTACAATTTCGACAGCCTGAACATCCCGCCGCATCACCCCGCGCGGCAGGAATTCGATACGTTTTACATGCACCGGGACGCAGGCGACGACCGCCCGCCGCACGTGCTGCGCACCCATACCTCGCCGGTGCAGACCCGCGCGATGGAAAAGCAGGGCGCGCCGATCCGCGTGATCGCGCCGGGCCGGGTGTATCGTTCCGACTATGACCAGACCCACACGCCGATGTTCCATCAGGTCGAAGGATTGGCCATCGACCGCGACATTTCGATGGCCAACCTGAAATGGGTGCTGGAGGAATTCTTTGCCGCGTTTTTCGAAATCGACGGCATCAAGACCCGTTTCCGCGCGTCGCATTTCCCCTTCACCGAACCCTCGGCCGAGGTCGATATTCAGTGCAGCTGGGTCGATGGTCAGCTGAAGATCGGCGAAGGCGACGACTGGATGGAGGTTCTGGGATCGGGCATGGTGCATCCGAATGTTCTGCAGGCCGCAGGCGTGAACCCGGACGAATGGCAGGGCTTTGCCTTCGGCATGGGGATCGACCGTCTGGCGATGCTGAAATACGGCATCCCCGACCTGCGGGCGTTCTTCGACAGCGATCTGCGCTGGCTGCGCCATTACGGGTTCGCGTCGCTTGACGTGCCGACCCTGCATGGGGGGCTGAGCAGGTGATCCACCTGACCGTCTCTTGCAGGGCGGTCGCGACGGCAGCCTGTTGCCCAACGGAATTGATGCGCCGACTCTGCGATTGGGGATTAAGCAATGATTGACGAAATGGAAGACCTGCAAGTTACCTTTCCAGGGGCGGGAACGTTTACGTTCAGCGATGACAAGGTCCAGTCTGACGCTTTGCTGGCGTTGGTGCGTGCTGGTAAGAAAACCGCGAATTGTGCGGCTTTGGCTGATTTCGACGATGATCCCGAAGCATTGCCTAAAGTGGGCCGTCACGACATTGCCGCCAATTGGGACGGCACACCTGCCCTGATCATCCGCACCATATCGGTTCAGAATACCCGATTTTGCGACATCACCGAAGCGTTGGCTTTAACCGAAGGCGAAGACGATACGCTTGATGCTTGGCGTAAGCGGCATGAAGTCGCTTTCAGGGGTGAGGGCCGCTTTGACAACGAAATGATGCTGGTGTTCGAAACATTCGAACTGGTTGAGGATTTGGCAGACCGCTGAGCGGTGCCTTTGGAGGACATAAAAATGAAATTCACCCTTTCTTGGCTGAAAGAACACCTCGAAACTGAGGCGTCTCTGGACGAAATTCTCTACGCCCTGACCGATCTGGGTCTGGAAGTGGAAGGGGTCGAAGATCCGGCCTCGAAACTGGCCTCCTTCACCTTGGCCAAGGTCAAGCACGCCGAACAGCACCCCGATGCCGACCGTCTGCGCGTCTGCACGGTGGAAACCGACGAGGGCGACAAGCAGATCGTCTGCGGCGCGCCGAACGCGCGCGAAGGCATCACCGTGGTCCTGTGCAAGCCCGGCGATTACGTGCCCGGCATCGACGTGAGCCTGAGCGTCGGCAACATCCGCGGCGTCGAAAGCCACGGCATGATGGCGTCGGAACGCGAACTGGAGCTGTCGGACGAACATAACGGCATCATCGAACTGCCTTCGGGCGAGGTGGGGCAGAAATTCATCGACTGGCTGGCCCAGAACGATCCGGTGAAAGTCGATCCGGTGATCGACATCGCCATCACGCCAAACCGTCCCGATGCTCTGGGTGTGCGCGGTATCGCCCGCGATCTGGCAGCAAGGGGCCTGGGCGAATTGAAGCCGGTTACCGAGCATAATATCGACGGTCAGTTTTCCTGCCCGATCAAGGTGGTGATCGACGAAGACGCGCAAGAGGGCGGCTGCGAAGTGTTTGCAGGTCGGCTGATCCGGGGCGTGAAAAACGGGCCCAGCCCGGACTGGCTGCAACAGCGATTGAAGGCGATCGGTCTGCGGCCGATTTCGGCGCTGGTCGATGTGACCAATTTCTTCACCTATGATCGCAACCGGCCGCTGCACGTGTTCGACGCGGGCAAGGTCAAGGGCGACCTGCATGTGCATCGCACCAAGGGCGGCGAAACCCTGATTGGTCTGGACGAGAAGGAATACAGTTTCCCCGAAGATGCGGTGGTGATTTCCGATGACAATGGTATCGAATCCATCGGTGGCATCATGGGCGGATTGGCGTCTGGCTGTACCCTGGACACGGTCGATGTGTTTCTGGAAGCTGCCGTCTGGGACCCGATCCAGATCGCCAAGACCGGCCGCGCACTGAAGATCAACACCGACGCGCGCTATCGCAATGAACGCGGCATTGATCCGGCCTATAACATGCAGGCAATGGAAGACGCGGCGCAGATGATCCTTGATCTGTGCGGCGGCGAAGCGTCGGATGTGGTGGTGGCGGGGGCTGTGCCGGATGTGGCGCGGGCCTATACCCTGAATGCGGGCCGGGTCGTGTCGCTGGTCGGTATGGATATCGCCGAATCCGAACAGCGTCAGACCCTGACCAAGCTGGGTTTCCGGATGGAAGGCAATCTGGCGCACGTGCCCAGCTGGCGCCCCGATGTGCAGGGGCCGGCCGACCTGGTCGAGGAGGTGGCGCGGATTGCGTCGCTGACCAAGCTGGAACCCAAGCCGCTGGCGCGGCCTTCGGTCGGGGTTCCGCGCCCGATCCTGTCGCCGATACAGGTGCGCGAACAGATGGCGCGGCGCACGGCAGCGCAGCTGGGTTATAATGAATGCGTGACCTATTCCTTCATCGACAAGGCCTCGGCCATGCTGTTCGGCGGCGGGACGGATGCGACGATGCTGGATAACCCGATTTCCAGCGAGATGAGCCATATGCGCCCCGACCTGTTGCCCGGGCTGTTGCAGGCGGCGGCGCGCAATCAGGCACGTGGGTTCCACGATCTGGCCTTGTTCGAATGCGGTCCGGCCTTTGTCGGTGGCGAACCGGGCGAGCAGCGGTTGCAGGTCAGCGGCCTGCTGGTTGGGCGCACCGGGCCGAAGGATGTGCATGTCGCATCGCGGGTGGTCGATGTTTATGACGCTAAGGCCGATGCCGAGGCGGTTCTGGCCGCCATCGGGGCCCCCGCCAAGGTGCAGGTGTTGCGGAACGGTGAAGGCTGGTGGCATCCGGGCCGCCATGGCCAAATCTGTCTGGGACCGAAAAAGGTGCTGGGTGTCTTTGGCGAATTGCATCCCAAGGTTCTGGCCGAGATGGATGTGAAAGGACCTGCCGTGGCCTTCACGATCTGGCCCGAAGAGGTGCCGCTGCCGAAGAAGAAAGCGGCCACGCGCCCGGCACTGGAGCTGCGCGATCTGCAGGCGGTGGAACGCGATTTCGCCTTCGTGGTCGATGAAAAAGTCGAGGTGCTGACTTTGGTCAATGCCGCCGCCGGGGCCGATAAGTCCCTGATCGAAGCGGTCCGGGTGTTTGACCAGTTCATCGGCGGCAGCTTGGGCGAGGGCAAGAAATCCATTGCCATCACCGTGCGGTTGCAGCCGACACAAACGACGCTGAAGGAAAAGGACATTGAGGCTGTCGCGGCCAAGATCGTCGAGAAGGTCAGCAAGGCCACCGGCGGGGCGCTGCGTGGCTGAGTACAGCTTCGGTCGGCGGGGTTAAAGCCCGTCTGCCGGATTTGACAAGGGGGCCGCTCTAGGGTGGCCCTTTTCTTGTGGTGAGCGGAATTGGAGGCGCTGCCCCCGTCACCTTGCACGCGCCTCCCCCGGGGTGTTTCGGCTAATATGAAGCGCAGGTGGATTTAGCGGCTTTTCGACAGGAAATCGGCGAGCAGGTCGAAGACCAGACGGATGCGGCGGCTGGTGTGTAATTCGCGGTGGGTGGCGAGCCAGACCGGGAAGAGGATCGGCCCGAGGTCGGGCAGCACCCGTTCCATGTCGGGGGACATCCGCGCCACTGTCTCATCCATCGGGACGATCCCGAAGCCCTGACGCGCCAGTTCCCAGCCGACGAGTCCGCTGCCTGACCCGATGCGGAAATTGTCCTGCGTGACCGGCAGGCCCAGCGGGGTGAGATAGTCCCGCATGTTTTCGGCGTCGCCGTAATGGATGAAGTCATGATTTGCCAGGTCCGCCGGGCTTTGCGGACGACCCATCCGGTCGAGGTAATCGCGGGAGGCGTAGAAATGCGCCGTCGCTTCCTTCACCAACCGGGCGACCAGGTCGGGTTGTTCGGGGCGCCGATTGCGGATGGCGATATCGGCTTCGCGCCGCATCAGGTCGCGGATATCGTTGGCGGCTACGATATCGATCTGCAGGCGCGGGGCCTGAACGCGCAGTCGTTTCAGCGCCTGCGGCAGCACAAAGGCCGAAAACACATCCGAGGCGGTGATCCGGATCAGCCCCTCGATCGACTGCGATTGCCCTGAGGCGACCAGCGCCACGCGGTCGGCGGCTTCGCCCATGGCCCGGACATGGTCGAGCAGCTCTGTCCCCGCACGGGTCAGAAGCAGGCTGCGCCCGACCCGTTCAAACAACATCAGTCCGAGTTCTTGTTCTAATGCGGCGACCTGCCGGCCCAGTGTCGGCTGGGTCAGCCCTAGCCTGCGCGCGGCGGCGGAAAGCGAGCCTTCTTCGGCGGTGGCGAGAAAGGCGCGGACATGGTTCCAATCGAAAGGCAGAAGTGGGCTATCCATGCGATTACGTATAAAGCCGCTGCGGATTTTCGCAATTTCTTATGGCTTCCTGACTTTGTAGAGTGCGGCATGAAGGAGACCCGACATGCACAGTAGCGCAGATTTCTGGGACAAACTTGCAGTCCGCTATGCCAAATCGCCGATCCGCGATATGGAAGCATATGAATATACACTGGACCGGACCCGGTCCTACCTGAAGCCGACCGATCGGGTTCTGGAGCTGGGCTGTGGTACCGGCACTACCGCCGTCAAGCTGTCGGGTGACGCGGGGGAAATCGTCGCCAGCGACGTGGCGGCGCAGATGGTGGAGATCGGCAAGGTGCGTGCGGCGGAAGCCGGGGCCGGTAATGTCCACTTTGTGCAGGCCGACATGGATGATCCGGGATTGCGCGGAGTGCCCTATGATGTGGTCATGGCGTTTAACCTGTTGCATTTGATCGAAGCCACCGATGTGGCTCTGGCGCATATTTCCGACATGGTGAAGCCGGGTGGACTGTTCATTTCGAAAACAGCCTGTCTGGCCGAAGGTGGCGGTTCGTTGAAGCTGCGGGCGATCAAGCTGGCCTTGCCGCTGATGCGGTTGCTGGGCAAGGCACCTTTTGTACATTTTTTGACCATCGGCGCATTGGAACGGGCGGTTGAGCGCGCCGGCTTTGAGATCATCGAGGCAGGGAATTTCCCGGCCAATCCGCCCAGTCGCTATCTGGTCGCCCGCCGGAAATGAGAGGCAAGGCCCGCCCGGAGGCTGGGCTTTTATTGTCCGGCAGGTTATGACAGCCTCAAAAAACGAGGAGGCTGCAATGGCGTTGAAGGTCTATCTATCCGGCGAAATCCACACTGATTGGCGCGAACAGATTATCGACGGAGCCGCGGGGCTGGATGTCGAGTTCAGCGCACCGGTGACCGATCACGGCGCCAGCGACGATTGCGGCGTGGCGATCATGGGGGCAGAGCCGAATAAGTTCTGGCATGATCACAAGGGGGCCAAGCTGAATGCGATCCGTACCCGCAAGGGCATCGCCGATGCCGATATCGTCGTGGTGCGCTTTGGCGAGAAATACAAGCAGTGGAATGCGGCCTTCGATGCGGGTTATGCCGCCGCGCTTGGAAAGTCACTGATCGTGCTGCACGGGGCCGATCATCAACATGCGTTGAAAGAGGTCGATGCCGCCGCTTTGGCCGTGGCCGAAGAGCCGCGCCAGGTGGTCGAAATGCTGCGTTATGTGCTGAGTGGGGCACTGCCGGGCTGAGCCCTCTTGAATTCGTCCCGCGATACGCGTATCTGCGGCGCATTCCAGACAGAAAAGACGAAAGCATGGCACGCACAAATCCGCTTCAGTTCATTCAGCAGGTCCGCAGCGAAGTGGGCAAGGTCGCCTGGCCGACCCGGCGCGAGGTACTGCTGACCACCGTGATGGTGTTCATCATGGCGACGGTGACCGCGATTTTCTTTGCGCTGGTGGATCTGGCGATCAAGGGCGGATTACGCGGGCTGTTGTCGCTGTTTGGCTGAGGCCAGAGGCCTTGGATTGGAGCCTTTCCTCTTGAATTCGAATGGGTTCGGGGGTAGGTGACAGGCCTTATCCGGAAATGGCGTGCGGCGATTCGAGTTGCACGCCGCTTTTTTATTTCCGGGAGAAACGGGCAAGGGCCCGGGATTGATTGGAATTTTGCCCTTCGGGGCGCGTGGATGCAAGGACGGGATCAAGATGGCGAAGCGTTGGTATTCGGTGAGCGTTCTCTCGAACTTCGAGAAGAAAGTCGCCGAGCAGATTCGTCAGTCCGCAGAAGAAAACGGTCTGCAGGACGAAATCGAAGAAGTTTTGGTTCCCACCGAAGAAGTGATCGAGGTGCGCCGAGGCAAGAAAGTGACTTCCGAGCGACGCTTCATGCCCGGTTATGTGCTGGTGCGGATGGAAATGAGCGATCAGGGTTATCATCTGATCAACTCGATCAACCGCGTCACCGGATTCTTGGGGCCGCAAGGTCGCCCGATGCCGATGCGCGATGCCGAGGTGAACCAGATACTGAACCGTGTGCAGGAAGGCGAAGAAGCGCCGCGCACGCTGATCCGCTTTGAAGTGGGCGAGAAGGTCAAGGTTAACGATGGCCCGTTCGAAGATTTCGACGGCATGATCGAGGAGGTGGACGAAGATACACAGAAGCTGAAAGTGTCTGTGTCGATCTTTGGCCGCGAAACCCCGGTCGAACTGGATTTCACTCAGGTCACCAAACAGATCTGAGCGAACGGCCGCCCTGGTGGCGGCCCCCGAGAGTGGGAGGCGAGGGCATCGCGATGTCCGGACCAGACCACACAACTGAGAACCCCCGAGAACGCGTTCGAGGGGTGTTGGAAAAAGGAGAAGGCCAATGGCCAAGAAACTCGTCGGCACGCTGAAACTGCAGGTGCCCGCCGGTCAGGCAAACCCGTCCCCGCCGGTTGGTCCGGCACTGGGTCAGCGCGGCATCAACATAATGGAATTCTGTAAGGCGTTTAACGCCAAGACGCAGGACATGGAAGCTGGCGCACCGTGCCCGACCATCATCAGCTATTACCAGGACAAGTCCTTCACCATGGACATCAAGACGCCGCCCGCGTCTTATTACCTGAAAAAGGCTGCCAAGCTGAAGTCGGGCGCCAAGACGCCCGGTCGCGAAACCGTTGGGTCGGTGAGCGTGGCGCAGGTGAAAGAAATCGCCGAAGCCAAGATGAAGGATCTGAACGCCAACGATATCGAAGCGGCGATGCAGATCATCCTCGGGTCCGCCCGGTCCATGGGCATTGAGGTGAAGTAAGATGGCAAAGTTTGGAAAACGCACCACCGCTGCCCGTGAAGCTTTCGCCGGCAAGGAAAACCTGACTGTCGAAGAAGCCGTAGCGCTGGTTAAGGCCAATGCGACCGCCAAATTCGACGAAACCATCGAAATCGCGATGAATCTGGGTGTCGACACACGTCACGCCGATCAGATGGTCCGCGGCGTTGTTAGCCTGCCCAACGGCACCGGCAAAACCGTGCGAGTCGCCGTTTTCGCCCGGGGCCCCAAGGCGGAAGAAGCCCAGGCCGCAGGCGCAGATATCGTTGGCGCCGAGGATCTGATGGAAGCCATCCAGGGCGGCAAGATCGATTTCGATCGCTGCATTGCGACCCCTGACATGATGCCGGTTGTTGGCCGTCTGGGTAAAATCCTGGGTCCGCGCAACCTGATGCCGAACCCCAAGGTCGGTACTGTGACCATGGACGTGAAAGACGCTGTCGCGGCTGCAAAGGGTGGTGAAGTTCAGTTCCGCGCTGAAAAAGCCGGTGTGGTTCACGCCGGTGTCGGCAAGGCATCCTTCGACGAAGCCAAGCTGGTCGAGAATGTCAAAGCGTTCGTAGCGGCCGTGGCCAAGGCCAAGCCGTCGGGAGCCAAAGGCGCCTACATGAAGAAGATCGCGATCAGCTCGACCATGGGTCCGGGTGTAAGCGTCGACGTGTCGGCCGCCAACGCCGAGTAAGCTTTCTTTAGATCGATTTCGGATAAGGGCGCCCTCGTGGCGCCCTTATTCTTTGTAGCGAGAGCGGCAGCGGTTACCGGCGCGCGGGAGAATGTCAAATATTTTACCTTCCCCCCTTGGAAAGCTCCGGGAACTGGTCTAGACAGCATTGCGGAATAAAGCGTGCGATTCTTCGTGCGCTTTATTTTGTTTCGTCCAAGACGGTGGGTGGTGTCATCTGATGCCTTAATTTCCTGCCTGAGACGGGAATAACCAATTCAGCCTGGGTTCCTCGGGTGATTTTGGCTTTGCCCCGTAATTCGGACTTAGTCGCCGGGTTCGCCCGGCAGTGAAGAGCCGGGGGGCAACCCCCATAATTGGAGTGAAACTGTGGATAGAGCACAAAAAGAGAAGTTGGTCGACGAACTCGGCCAGATCTTTGAAAGCTCTGGCGTTGTGGTCGTAGCCCACTACGCAGGTCTCACGGTTGCTGAGATGCAGGACCTACGTGCTCGCGCCCGCGAAGCCGGTGGGTCCGTACGTGTCGCCAAGAACAAGCTCGCCAAAATCGCTCTGGAAGGAAAGCCCTGCGCAAGCATTGCTGATTACCTTTCGGGCATGACCGTTCTGACCTATTCCGAGGACCCCGTGGCAGCTGCCAAGGTGGCCGAGGACTTCGCCAAGGATAATTCGAAATTCGAAATCCTCGGCGGTGCAATGGGTGAGAACGCTCTGGATCGTGACGGCGTAACAGCCGTGTCGAAAATGCCCTCTCGTGACGAGCTTATTGCTTCGATCGTTGGCTGCATCGGCGCGCCTGCTTCGAATATTGCCGGCGCGATTGGCGCACCTGCTTCGAACATCGCGAGCATTCTTTCGACCATCGAAGAGAAGGCGGAAGCCGCGTAAGCAACCTTTTGATCTGCGTGGGGTAAAAACTCTCACGTTGGAACACATCTAAACGAACGGAAAACAGTAAAATGGCTGATCTGAAAGCACTTGCTGAGCAAATCGTAGGTCTGACCCTGCTGGAAGCTCAAGAACTGAAAACCATCCTGAAAGACGAATACGGCATCGAGCCCGCCGCTGGTGGCGCTGTGATGATGGCGGCAGCTGGTGGCGACGCCGGTGGCGCAGCCGCTGAAGAGCAGACCGAATTCGACGTCATCCTGAAGTCGGCCGGCGCTTCGAAGATCAACGTGATCAAAGAAGTCCGCGGCATCACCGGTCTGGGCCTGAAAGAAGCCAAAGAACTGGTCGAAGCAGGTGGCAAAGCCGTGAAAGAAGGCGTGTCGAAAGACGAAGCCGAAGAAATCAAAGGCAAGCTGGAAGCAGCTGGCGCCGAAGTCGAACTGAAGTAATCGGCTTTGGGGACGCAATTGTCCCGCTAAATTCAGGCTGGGTCCGGAATATCCGGGCCCAGCCGAACCTGTCTTAGCAAGGGCCTCTCTGATGCGAGAGGAGGGGCGTTTTCTAAGGTTTGGTTCTGTGATCGGGAGGTTTCTGGTGGGACAGAAACCATGAATGGATCGTAATCAACCTGTTTCAAATGGACGTGCTGCCGGGGCCCGACGGCAGGCGCGACCGATTGGAAACGAAAGGTGACGACTGTCATGGCTCAAAGCTTCCTTGGCCAGAAACGTTTGCGTAAATACTATGGCAAAATCCGCGAAGTGCTGGAGATGCCGAACCTGATCGAGGTTCAGAAATCCTCGTATGATCTATTCCTCCGTTCCGGCGATGCCGCTCAGCCCACCGAGGGCGAAGGCATCATGGGCGTGTTCCAGTCGGTTTTCCCGATCAAGGATTTCAACGAAACCAGTGTGCTGGAATTCGTGAAATACGAGCTGGAAAAGCCGAAATATGACGTCGAGGAATGCATGCAGCGCGACATGACTTACAGCGCGCCGCTGAAAGTCACCCTACGTCTGATCGTGTTCGATGTCGATGAAGACACCGGTGCCAAATCGGTCAAGGACATCAAGGAACAGGATGTTTTCATGGGCGATATGCCCCTGATGACGCCGAACGGTACCTTCGTCGTGAACGGCACCGAACGGGTGATCGTTTCCCAGATGCATCGGTCGCCCGGCGTGTTCTTTGATCATGATAAAGGCAAGACCCACAGCTCGGGCAAGTTGCTGTTCGCCTGCCGCATCATCCCATATCGCGGTTCGTGGCTGGATTTCGAATTCGATGCCAAAGATATCGTGTTCGCGCGTATCGACCGTCGTCGTAAGCTGCCTGTGACCACCCTGCTTTACGCTCTGGGTCTGGACCAGGAAGGCATCATGGATGCCTACTACAACACCGTCGAATTCAAGCTTGAAAAGGGCAAGGGCTGGGTCACCAAGTTCTTCCCCGAACGTGCCCGTGGCACCCGTCCCACCTATGATCTGGTCGATGCGGCCACCGGTGAAGTGATTTGCGAAGCCGGTAAGAAAGTCACGCCGCGCGCTGTCAAGAAGATCATCGACGAAGGCAAGATCACCGAATTGCTGGTGCCGTTCGAACATATCGTCGGCAAGTTCGTGTCCAAGGACATCATCAATGAAGAAACCGGCGCGATCTATGTCGAAGCTGGCGATGAGCTGACCCTGGAATATGGCAAGGACGGCGAAATCTCGGGCGGCAGCCTGCAGGACCTGATGGATGCCGGTATTACCGAGATCCCGGTTCTGGATATCGATAACATCACTGTGGGCGCCTATATGCGCAACACCATGGCGATGGACAAGAACATGGGCCGCGATACCGCGCTTATGGACATCTATCGTGTCATGCGTCCGGGTGAACCGCCGACCGTTGACGCGGCATCGGCACTGTTTGACACTCTTTTCTTCGATTCCGAACGTTATGATCTGTCGGCCGTGGGTCGGGTCAAGATGAATATGCGTCTGGCGCTGGATGCGGAAGACACCCAGCGGACCCTGCGCAAGGAAGACATCATTTCCTGCATCAAGGCGCTGGTCGATCTGCGTGACGGTCGTGGCGATATCGATGACATCGACCATCTCGGCAACCGCCGGGTGCGGTCTGTCGGCGAACTGATGGAGAACCAGTATCGCGTCGGTCTGCTGCGGATGGAACGCGCGATCAAAGAGCGGATGTCGTCGGTCGAGATCGACACGGTGATGCCGCAGGACCTGATCAATGCGAAACCTGCTGCAGCGGCTGTGCGTGAATTCTTCGGTTCGTCGCAGCTGTCGCAGTTCATGGACCAGACCAACCCGTTGTCGGAAGTCACCCACAAACGCCGCCTTTCGGCGCTTGGGCCGGGCGGTCTGACCCGCGAACGGGCTGGCTTCGAAGTCCGCGACGTGCATCCGACCCACTATGGCCGGATGTGCCCGATTGAAACGCCGGAAGGTCCGAACATTGGCCTGATCAACTCGCTGGCGACTTTCGCCCGGGTGAACAAGTACGGCTTCATCGAAACCCCGTACCGTGTTGTGACTGACGCCAAGGTGACCGACGAAGTCCATTACATGTCCGCGACCGAGGAAATGCGCCACACCGTGGCGCAGGCCAACGCGACGCTGGATGAGGATGGCAAGTTCATCAACGATCTGGTGTCGACCCGTCAATCGGGCGATTACACTCTGGCCCCGCGTGAAAACGTTGACCTGATCGACGTCAGCCCGAAACAGCTGGTGTCGGTGGCCGCCTCGTTGATTCCGTTCCTTGAAAATGACGACGCAAACCGCGCCCTGATGGGGTCGAACATGCAACGTCAGGCGGTGCCGCTGCTGCGCGCCGAGGCGCCGCTGGTCGGCACCGGGATCGAAGAAATCGTGGCCCGGGATTCCGGCGCTGCGATCATGGCGAAACGCGGCGGTATCATCGACCAGATCGATGCACAGCGTATCGTGATCCGCGCGACCGAGGATCTGGAACTGGGCGATGCCGGTGTAGACATCTACCGGATGCGCAAATTCCAGCGTTCGAACCAGAACACCTGTATCAACCAGCGTCCGCTGGTGAAGGTGGGCGATACCGTTCTCAAGGGCGAAGTGATTGCCGACGGCCCGTCCACTGATATGGGCGAACTGGCACTGGGTAAGAACGTGATGGTCGCGTTCATGCCGTGGAACGGCTATAACTACGAAGACTCGATCCTGATCTCTGAACGGATCGCACGCGATGACGTGTTCACCTCGATCCATATCGAGGAATTCGAAGTCGCCGCCCGTGACACCAAGCTTGGGCCGGAAGAAATCACCCGCGACATTCCCAATGTCGGTGAAGAAGCGCTGCGCAACCTCGACGAGGCGGGCATCGTTTACATCGGCGCGGATGTGGAACCGGGTGATATTCTGGTCGGCAAGATCACGCCAAAGGGCGAAAGCCCGATGACCCCGGAAGAAAAGCTGCTGCGCGCCATCTTCGGCGAAAAGGCATCTGACGTGCGCGACACCTCGCTGCGCGTTAAGCCGGGCGATTTTGGCACCGTGGTCGAAGTGCGTGTCTTCAACCGTCACGGCGTCGAGAAAGACGAACGTGCGCTTCAGATCGAACGTGAAGAGGTCGAACGTCTGGCCCGTGACCGTGACGACGAGATGGCGATCCTGGATCGCAACATCTATGCCCGTTTGAAAGACATGATCATCGGCAAGGTCGCAGTGAAAGGCCCCAAAGGCGTCAAGGCCAGCTCGGTCGTGACAGAAGAAGTGCTGGAAACTCTGACCCGTGGTCAGTGGTGGCAGCTGGCGTTGGAAGAAGAAGCCGACGCTCAGGTGGTCGAGGCGCTGCACGAACAGTACGAAGTGCAGAAGCGCGCACTGGATGCCCGTTTCGAGGACAAGGTCGAAAAAGTCCGTCGTGGCGATGACCTGCCGCCGGGCGTGATGAAGATGGTCAAAGTCTTTATCGCGGTGAAGCGCAAGCTGCAGCCGGGCGATAAAATGGCCGGTCGTCACGGCAACAAGGGTGTTATTTCCCGGGTTGTCCCGATGGAAGACATGCCGTTCCTCGAAGACGGTACGCCGGTTGATTTCTGTCTGAACCCACTGGGTGTGCCGTCGCGTATGAACGTCGGTCAGATTCTTGAAACCCATATGGGCTGGGCCGCACGCGGTCTGGGTCTGAAGGTTGACGATGCGTTGCAGGCTTATCGCCGCACGGGCGACTTGACCCCGGTACGCGAAGCCATGCGTGATGCATATGGGGAAGACGTCTATCAAGAAGGTCTGGTCGACATGGACGAAGATCGTCTGGTCGAAGCTGCGGGCAATGTGACCCGCGGTGTGCCGATCGCAACGCCGGTCTTCGACGGTGCGAAAGAGGCCGATGTGAACGACGCGCTCATTCGCGCCGGGTTCGATCAGTCGGGGCAGTCGATCTTGTTTGACGGCCGTACTGGTGAACAGTTCGCCCGCAAGGTTACAGTGGGTATGAAATACCTGCTGAAGCTGCACCACTTGGTGGACGACAAGATTCACGCCCGTTCGACCGGTCCGTACAGCCTCGTTACTCAGCAGCCGCTGGGTGGTAAGGCGCAGTTCGGTGGTCAGCGTTTCGGGGAAATGGAAGTCTGGGCTCTGGAAGCTTACGGCGCCGCTTACACCCTGCAGGAAATGCTGACGGTGAAATCGGATGACGTGGCAGGCCGGACCAAGGTCTATGAATCGATCGTCAAGGGTGAGGACAATTATGAAGCGGGCGTACCGGAATCGTTTAACGTTCTGGTTAAAGAAGTCCGTGGCCTCGGCCTGAACATGGAACTCCTGGATGCGGAGGAAAAGGAGTGAGGGCGTCGCGCCCTCTTCCCGTCCCCCCTTTCCGCAAAATTTGAGGTATCAAAATGAACCAGGAAATCACGAACAACCCGTTCAACCCGCTGACCCCGCCCAAGGTCTTCGACGAAATCCGCGTTTCTCTGGCATCGCCTGAGCGTATTTTGTCATGGTCCTACGGTGAGATTAAAAAGCCGGAAACCATCAACTACCGGACCTTCAAGCCTGAGCGCGACGGTCTGTTCTGCGCCCGTATCTTTGGCCCGATCAAGGATTACGAATGCCTGTGCGGCAAATATAAGCGGATGAAATATCGCGGCGTCGTCTGCGAAAAATGCGGTGTTGAAGTCACGCTGCAGAAAGTCCGCCGCGAACGGATGGGCCATATCGAACTGGCGTCGCCGGTTGCGCATATCTGGTTCCTGAAATCGCTGCCCAGCCGCATCGGCCTGATGCTGGACATGACGCTGCGTGATCTGGAACGGGTCCTGTATTTCGAAAACTACGTTGTCATCGAGCCGGGTCTGACCGACCTGCAATACGGCCAGATGATGACCGAAGAAGAATACATGGACGCCCAGGATGCCTATGGCATGGACGCTTTCACCGCCAATATCGGTGCCGAAGCGATCCGCGAAATGCTGTCCGCGATCGATCTGGAGGCCGAAGCCGAACAGCTGCGCGCCGACCTGAAAGAAGCGACTGGCGAACTGAAGCCGAAGAAGATCATCAAACGTCTGAAAGTGGTCGAAAGTTTTCTGGAATCGGGCAACCGTCCGGAATGGATGATCCTGACCGTGGTTCCGGTCATACCGCCCGAATTGCGCCCGCTGGTGCCGCTGGATGGCGGCCGCTTTGCGACGTCGGATCTCAACGATCTGTATCGTCGGGTCATCAACCGGAACAACCGTCTGAAGCGCCTGATCGAACTGCGTGCGCCCGATATCATCGTGCGCAACGAAAAGCGGATGCTGCAGGAATCGGTCGATGCGCTGTTTGACAACGGCCGTCGTGGCCGCGTGATCACCGGCGCCAACAAGCGACCGCTGAAATCGCTGTCGGACATGCTGAAGGGCAAGCAGGGCCGCTTCCGCCAGAACCTTTTGGGTAAGCGGGTCGACTTCTCGGGTCGTTCGGTCATCGTGACCGGTCCGGAACTAAAGCTGCATCAATGCGGCCTGCCGAAAAAGATGGCGCTGGAACTGTTCAAACCGTTCATCTATTCGCGGCTGGAGGCCCGTGGCCTGTCCAGCACCGTGAAGCAGGCCAAAAAGCTGGTGGAAAAGGAACGTCCCGAGGTTTGGGATATCCTGGACGAGGTGATCCGCGAACATCCGGTGATGCTGAACCGGGCACCGACGCTGCACCGTCTGGGCATTCAGGCATTTGAACCCACGCTGATCGAAGGGAAAGCCATTCAGCTTCACCCGTTGGTCTGTTCGGCGTTCAACGCTGACTTTGACGGCGACCAGATGGCGGTTCACGTGCCGCTGAGCCTTGAGGCGCAGCTGGAAGCGCGTGTGCTGATGATGTCGACGAACAACGTTCTGTCGCCCGCCAACGGCGCACCGATCATTGTTCCGTCGCAGGATATGATCCTTGGCATTTATTACACCACCATCATGCGCGAAGGCATGAAGGGCGAAGGCATGGTGTTCTCGTCGATTGAAGAGGTGCAATACGCTCTGGATACCGGTTCGGTGCATTTGCATTCCCGGATCACTGCTCGGGTGCCGCAGATCGACGAAAACGGTTTGGAAGTGGTCAAGCGTTATGAAACCACGCCGGGCCGGGTCCGTCTGGGCGCGTTGTTGCCGCAAAACGCCAAGGCGCCGTTCGATCTGATCAACCGTCTGCTGCGCAAGAAAGAAGTGCAGCAGGTCATCGACACCGTCTACCGCTATTGCGGGCAGAAGGAATCGGTCATTTTCTGTGACCAGATCATGTCGATGGGGTTCCGCGAAGCGTTCAAGGCCGGGATTTCCTTCGGCAAGGACGACATGGTCATCCCTGACAACAAATGGGAACTTGTCGACGAAACCCGCGATCAGGTGAAAGATTTCGAACAGCAGTACATGGACGGCCTGATCACTCAGGGTGAAAAGTACAACAAGGTTGTCGATGCCTGGTCGAAATGTAACGACAAGGTCACCGATGCGATGATGGGCACGATTTCGGCCGTGAAAACGGACGGAAACGGTGCCGAGATGGAACCGAACAGCGTTTACATGATGGCCCACTCCGGTGCACGGGGTTCGGTCACGCAGATGAAACAGCTGGGCGGGATGCGTGGCCTGATGGCCAAGCCGAACGGGGACATCATCGAAACGCCGATCATTTCGAACTTTAAAGAAGGTCTGACCGTGCTTGAGTACTTCAACTCAACCCACGGTGCGCGGAAAGGTCTGTCCGATACCGCTCTGAAGACGGCGAACTCGGGTTATCTGACCCGCCGTCTGGTCGATGTGGCGCAGGATTGCATCGTGCGTGAAAACGATTGCGGCACTGATAAATCGATCTTCGTCGAAGCGGCGGTGAACGATGGTGAAGTGGTCGCATCGCTGGCCGAACGGATCCTTGGCCGGGTGACATCGGAAGACGTGATGGCACCGGGATCTGAAGAGATCGTTGTGCCCAAAGGGACCATGATCGATGAACGCACTGCCGACGCGATTGAAGCCGCTGGTGTATTGTCGATGCAGATCCGCAGCCCGCTGACCTGTGAGGCCGATGACGGCGTTTGCGCGATGTGCTATGGTCGTGACCTGGCGCGCGGTACCAAGGTGAATACCGGCGAAGCCGTCGGCATCATCGCGGCGCAGTCGATCGGTGAACCGGGCACTCAGCTGACGATGCGGACGTTCCACATCGGTGGCGTTGCTCAGGGTGGCCAGCAGTCGTTCCTGGAAGCCAGCCAGGAAGGCAAGATCGAGTTTGAAAACGCGCAGCTGATCACCAACTCCAATGGCGAGGTTCTGACCATCGGTCGAAATCTGAAGCTTCGGATCATGGGTGAAAACGGCGAAGAACGCGCCAGCCACAAGCTCGATTACGGGACCAAGCTGTTCGTTGCCGAAGGCCAGCAGGTCAATCGCGGTGATAAGCTGTTCGAATGGGACCCCTATACCCTGCCGATCATTGCCGAAAAGAGCGGTATGGCGAAATTCGTTGACCTGGTCAGCGGTATTGCCGTTCGCGATGAAACCGATGATGCGACCGGCATGACCCAGAAGATCGTGATCGACTGGCGTGCCGCGCCCAAGGGTAACGAACTGAAACCGGAAATCATTCTGGTTGATGGCGACGGTGAGCCTGTTCGCAATGCAGCCGGCAACCCGATCACTTATCCGATGTCGGTTGACGCCATCTTGTCGATTGAGGAAGGTCAGGACGTTAAGGCGGGTGACGTCGTCGCGCGGATCCCACGTGAAGGTGCCAAGACCAAGGATATCACCGGTGGTCTGCCACGGGTTGCGGAATTGTTCGAAGCGCGCCGTCCGAAAGATCACGCGATCATCGCTGAAATCGATGGTTACGTGCGTTTTGGCCGCGACTACAAGAACAAGCGCCGCATCTCGATCGAACCGGCGGACGAAAGCCGCGAACCGGTCGAATACATGGTGCCCAAGGGCAAGCACATCCCGGTGCAGGAAGGCGACTTCGTGCAGAAGGGTGATTACATCATGGACGGCAACCCCGCGCCGCATGACATCCTTGCCATTATGGGTGTCGGCGCGTTGGCCGATTACATGATCAACGAGGTGCAGGAGGTCTATCGTCTGCAGGGCGTGAAGATCAACGATAAGCACATCGAAGTGATCGTGCGCCAGATGCTGAAGAAGTGGGAGATCGACGATAGCGGCGATACCACGCTTCTGAAGGGCGAACATGTCGAGAAGGCCGAACTGGAGGAGGCCAACGAAAAGGCGCTCGCTCGTGGCGGTCGTCCGGCTACCGGCGGTCCGATCCTGCTGGGGATCACCAAGGCATCGTTGCAGACCCGGTCCTTCATGTCGGCAGCATCGTTCCAGGAAACCACTCGCGTGCTGACCGAAGCTTCGGTTCAGGGCAAGCGCGACCGTCTGATCGGCCTGAAGGAAAACATCCTTGTTGGCCGTCTGATCCCTGCCGGGACCGGTGGTGCGACCGCACGGGTGCGCAAGATCGCGCGTTCACGTGACAACGTCGTGCTGGAAGCCCGCCGCGAAGAGGCCGAAGCGGCTGCAGCGCTGGCGGCTCCGATCGACGACGTGGTTGGTGGCGACGATTTCGACAATCTGGTTCAAACACCGGAAAGCCGCGACGAATAAGCGGCTGAGACTGAAGATAAAAAGGCCCCCGCATTGCGGGGGCCTTTTTATATGTGGGGCAGGGCTGCCTGGCCGGTCGGACGGTGCTTTTCTCTGGACGGCGCTACGAAAAATATGCAGCAGTTGCGGGTCTGTATTTCTGAGATCTGAAAATGCCTCTTTCCGACAATATGCGTGGTGCGTTGTTGATGATGGCCTCAATGGCGGCCTTCACCATAAACGACACTTTCATGAAGGCGCTGGCAGGCGAGGTGCCGCTGTTTCAACTGCTGTTCCTGCGCGGGATACTGACTTCGGTGTTTACAGGCTTCTGGGCGTGGCGGCTGGGCGCATTGCATCTTCGCTTGCCACGTCGGGATTTGGGACTGATAGCGCTGCGCATCGTGGCAGAAATCGGGGCGGCCTATTTCTTCCTGACCGCGCTGTTCAATATGCCTATCGCCAATGTCACCGCGATCCTGCAATCGCTACCGCTGACGGTGTCGCTGCTGGCGGCTCTGCTCTTTCGTGAAAGCTTGGGGTGGCGTCGGATGTCTGCGATCCTGGTCGGGTTGCTGGGGGTTTTGCTGATCGTTCGACCGGGGGCCGATGGATTCACGCTGTATTCCGTCTACGCGCTGATCGCGGTCGCGTTTGTTACGATGCGTGATCTGGTCACGCGCAGGCTATCGCGCAACACCCCGTCGATGCTGGTGACATGGACGACTTCAATGTCTGTAATGGTGTTTTTCGGTCTTGCTGGCCTCGGTCAGGATTGGGTCGAAATGGATATGCGGACATGGGGTTTCGTCCTTGCATCCTCAATTTCGATCATCGCGGGCTATTTGTGTTCGGTGCTGGTGATGCGGGTTGGCGAAATCAGTTTTATCGCGCCGTTCCGATATACCGGACTGATCTGGGCCTTAGCGCTGGGGTGGTTCGTTTTTGGGGAATGGCCGGCCCCAATGACACTGATCGGCGCAGCAATTGTTGTCTGTAGCGGTGTTTTCATGCTTTATCGGGAAGGCCAGATCGCCAAGCGGGCGAAACGTAACGGATGAATTGAATTTGACAGTCGAAGTCCAAATCCTTGGCTTGTGCCGGTGGTCCTATCCTTCCGCCCCGGGGGCATTTCAGAAAGAAGAAAAAGGCGGGTTCGAAACACTGCGGCAGGCGCTGTACGATCCTTTGCGGTTGGAGTTGCGGCTGTTCTATCTGGAACACGTGGTGTTGCCATCGCTCAGGGCGCAGACTGATCCGGATTTCAAGATCATCCTGTTGATGGGGGACACCCTGCCGGAACCGGCAAGGTCGAAGGTGCTGGAGTTGATTTCAGACATTCCACAGATCAAACCGGTTTTCGCCCGCGAAGGTCAGCACCATCAGGAGATTTGCCGCGACGTGATGGTGGCCGAACGCGATATGGACATGCGGGCGGTCGCCGAATTCAGACTGGATGACGACGATGCTGTCGCGGTTGATTTCGTCGAACGGACCCGTGATTTTTTCCCCAAGGTGAAGGGCATTTTCCGCAACGGTGGAAAATTGGCGCTGGATTTCAACAAAGGGTTCATCCTGCAGACTGATTTGTCGGGGGTCAAACTGATCCCTGTGACGACGCGCTATTGGACGCCCGGTCTTGTGTTGTATCTGCGGCCACAGGCAGCAGAAAGCTTGCTGCATTTCAATCATGCACAAATGTGGAAACGCATCCCGATGCTGTCCTTCCCGCGGGTGCCAATGTTCCTGCGCGGGGCGCATGGCGAAAACGACAGTTCAGTCAGCTATAACCCGCATAATTCCGAAGAAGTCTGGTTCGACAAGGACAAGTTGCCCGAAACCATGATGGAGCGTTTCAACATTCCTTTGGACCGGTTGAAAACGGCTTGGGACACGGTCCTTGACCGAGAATGACGCGGACGCCCCCGCGCTTGTTGACAAGCCTTCCGACTCCCCCTATACGCCCACCATCCGGCAAAGAGGGACGCCCCTGACGCCGATATCAAAATTGCAGTGGCCAAGTCCCAAGCTACTTTGAAGCTTCGGTCCTCTGGGAACTCACCGCGTCGTTCGCCTCGGAATGGGAACGATAGCGGTTTTTGCGTTATGCGGATGCGCGTGATGCAACAAAATGAACCGCCCCTGGCTTCGGCCGTGGGCTCACATGTGTAAGGAAACGGGGAAAGCGACCCAATGCCAACGATCCAACAGCTGATCCGCAAGCCGCGGCAGCCCAAAGTCAAACGTTCGAAATCCATGCACCTGGAACAGTGCCCGCAAAAGCGTGGCGTATGTACCCGGGTTTACACCACTACACCGAAGAAGCCGAACTCGGCTATGCGTAAAGTTGCAAAGGTTCGCCTGACCAACGGTTTCGAAGTCATTTCGTACATCCCCGGTGAAAGCCACAACCTTCAGGAACACTCGGTTGTCCTGATCCGTGGCGGTCGTGTGAAAGACCTTCCGGGTGTCCGTTACCACATTCTGCGTGGTGTTCTGGATACCCAGGGCGTCAAAGACCGTAAGCAACGTCGTTCGAAATACGGCGCCAAGCGTCCGAAGTAAGGAGATCACGATATGTCTCGTCGTCACGCTGCTGAGAAGCGCGAAGTACTGCCCGACGCCAAGTATGGCGATCGTGTGCTGACCAAATTCATGAACAACCTGATGATCGACGGTAAAAAATCGGTCGCGGAAAAGATCGTCTACAATGCGCTGGAACGCATTGAGACCAAGATCAAGCGCGCCCCCGTCGAAGTCTTCCACGAAGCCCTGGACAACATTAAACCGGCCGTCGAAGTTCGCTCGCGCCGTGTTGGTGGTGCGACCTACCAGGTGCCCGTTGAAGTGCGCCCCGAGCGCCGCGAAGCTCTGGCCATCCGCTGGCTGATTAACGCCTCGCGCGCCCGCAATGAAAACACGATGGAAGAACGCCTCGCCGGCGAACTGCTGGACGCAGTTCAATCGCGCGGTTCCGCCGTGAAAAAGCGCGAAGACACCCACAAAATGGCCGACGCGAACAAAGCGTTCAGCCATTATCGCTGGTAATTCCACGAAGGTACGAAACCAATGGCACGCGAATATCCGCTCGAACTGTACCGTAACTTCGGTATCATGGCGCACATCGACGCAGGCAAGACCACCTGCTCGGAACGTATCCTGTATTACACCGGCAAATCCCACAACATTGGTGAGGTGCACGATGGTGCGGCCACCATGGACTGGATGGAGCAGGAACAGGAACGCGGCATCACCATCACCTCGGCTGCGACAACCACTTTCTGGGAACGCACCGAAGATGGCGTGACCGCAGACACTCCGAAGCACCGGATGAACATCATCGACACCCCCGGCCACGTTGACTTCACCATCGAAGTCGAACGTTCGCTGGCGGTTCTCGACGGTGCGGTGGCTGTTCTCGACGCCAATGCTGGTGTTGAACCGCAGACCGAAACCGTGTGGCGTCAGGCTGATCGCTACAAGGTTCCGCGTATCGTCTTCGTCAACAAAATGGACAAGATCGGCGCAGACTTCTTTAACTGCGTCGAAATGATCGAAGACCGCACCGGCGCGCGCGCCGTTCCCGTCGGTATTCCGATCGGCGCCGAAACCGAACTGGAAGGCCTGATCGACCTCGTTACCATGGAAGAGTGGCTGTGGCAGGGTGAAGATCTTGGCGCATCGTGGGTCAAAGCACCGATCCGTGCCGAACTGAAGGACATGGCCGAGGAATGGCGCGGCAAGATGGTCGAAGCTGCCGTCGAAGAAGACGACGACGCGATGGAAGCCTATCTTGAAGGCGAAGAACCTGATGTCACTACCCTGCGCAAATTGCTGCGCAAAGGCACCTTGGCACTGCACTTCGTGCCGGTCCTGGGCGGTTCCGCGTTCAAGAACAAAGGTGTTCAGCCGCTGCTGAACGCAGTGGTCGACTATCTGCCCAGCCCGTTGGACGTTGTCGATTACATGGGCTTTTCACCCGATGACGAAACCGAAGAGCGTAATATCCCCCGCCGCGCGGACGATACCATGCCCTTCGCAGGTCTGGCGTTCAAAATCATGAACGACCCCTTCGTCGGTTCGCTGACCTTTACCCGGATTTATTCCGGTGTGTTGAGCAAGGGTGACTCGATCCTGAATGCGACCAAAGGCAAAAAAGAACGCGTTGGCCGTATGATGATGATGCACTCGATCAACCGCGAGGAAATCGAGGAAGCCTTCGCTGGCGACATCATCGCGCTGGCAGGTCTGAAGGACACCACCACTGGTGATACCTTGTGTGATATCAAGGAACCGGTGGTTCTGGAAACGATGACCTTCCCCGATCCGGTGATCGAAATCGCTGTTGAGCCCAAGACCAAGGGCGACCAGGAAAAGATGTCTCAGGGTCTGGCCCGTCTGGCTGCAGAAGACCCGTCCTTCCGTGTGGAAACTGACCTCGAATCGGGTCAGACCATCATGAAGGGCATGGGCGAACTTCACCTGGACATTCTGGTTGACCGTCTGAAGCGTGAATTCAAGGTCGAAGCCAATATCGGTGCGCCGCAGGTGGCTTACCGTGAAACCATCAGCCACGAAGCTGAAGTCGATTACACCCACAAGAAACAGTCGGGTGGTTCGGGCCAGTTCGCGCGGATCAAGATGGTCATCACGCCAACCGAAGCGGGCGAAGGCTACTCCTTCGAATCCAAAATCGTTGGGGGCTCGGTGCCGAAGGAATACATTCCGGGCGTCGAAAAAGGCATCCAGTCTGTCATGGATAGCGGCCCACTGGCTGGTTTCCCGGTGATCGACTTCAAGGTTGCCCTGATCGACGGTGCCTACCACGACGTCGACTCGTCGGTTCTGGCCTTTGAAATCGCGGCACGTGCCGGGATGCGCGAAGGTCTGAAAAAGGCTGGTGCGAAACTGCTCGAACCGGTCATGAAAGTCGAAGTGATCACGCCGGAAGAATATACCGGCGGTATCATCGGCGATCTGACGTCCCGTCGGGGTCAGGTGTCTGGTCAGGAAAACCGCGGCAACGCAATCGCAATCGACGCGAATGTGCCGCTGGCCAACATGTTCGGCTACATCAACACTCTTCGTTCGATGTCGTCGGGCCGTGCCCAGTTCACTATGCAATTCTCGCATTATGATCCCGTGCCGCAGAATATCAGCGACGAAATTCAGGCGAAATACGCCTAAGCGAATTCGGGGGACCGGCTGCACGGTCCCCCTTTCAAGACAAAGGAGGCCATCATGGCAAAGGAAAAGTTTGAGCGTAATAAACCGCACGTCAACATCGGCACGATCGGCCACGTTGACCACGGTAAAACCACGCTGACCGCAGCAATCACCAAATATTTCGGTGACTTCAAAGCGTACGATCAGATTGACGGCGCCCCGGAAGAAAAAGCCCGTGGCATCACCATCTCGACCGCGCATGTGGAATACGAAACCGACAAGCGTCACTACGCTCACGTCGACTGCCCCGGCCACGCTGACTATGTGAAGAACATGATCACCGGTGCGGCGCAGATGGACGGCGGCATCCTGGTTGTGAACGCGGCTGACGGCCCGATGCCGCAGACCCGTGAACACATCCTGCTGGGCCGTCAGGTCGGCATTCCGGCGCTGGTGGTGTTCCTCAACAAAGTTGACCAGGTCGACGACGAGGAACTGCTGGAGCTGGTGGAAATGGAAGTCCGCGAGCTGCTGAGCGAATATGATTACCCGGGTGACGATATCCCGATCGTCGCAGGTTCGGCGCTGGCCGCGCTGGAAGGCCGCGATCCGGAAATCGGCGAAAACAAGATCCGCGAACTGATGGCGGCCGTGGATGACTATATCCCCGAGCCCGAACGTGCCATCGACCAGCCGTTCCTGATGCCGATCGAAGACGTGTTTTCGATCTCGGGTCGCGGTACCGTTGTGACCGGCCGTATCGAACGTGGCGTGATCAATGTCGGCGACACCATCGAAATCGTTGGTATCAAGGACACTCAGACCACCACCTGTACCGGTGTTGAAATGTTCCGCAAGCTGCTGGATCGCGGTGAAGCCGGCGACAATATCGGCGCGCTGCTGCGCGGTATCGACCGTGAAGCGGTCGAGCGTGGTCAGGTTCTGTGCAAGCCGGGTTCGGTGAACCCGCACACCAAGTTCGAAGCCGAGGTCTACATCCTGACCAAGGACGAAGGCGGCCGTCACACCCCGTTCTTCGCGAACTACCGTCCGCAGTTCTATTTCCGGACCACCGACGTGACCGGCACGGTTGAACTGCCCGAAGGCACCGAGATGGTGATGCCGGGCGACAACCTGAAATTCACCGCCGAGCTGATCGCCCCGATCGCGATGGAAGAAGGCCTGCGCTTCGCCATCCGTGAAGGCGGCCGCACCGTCGGGTCGGGCGTTGTTTCGAAAATCATCGCCTAAGCTTCCCGCTTGGCAGAGATAGAAAGGGCCGCCCATTGGGCGGCCCTTTTTCGTTACCTGGGCTGGCAGTGTAGCTACCCTATAGCAGAATTTGATGCTGCCGCCGGGCAGCATTGATGAGACGGAGCCAATTGAAGCAGCCGAACCTGTCGAAATTGAAGATACAAGCAACCTTTGCTGCCTCATCTGTATTTGCGACGATGGCCTTTTTTTGGTCTACATAGTAAAGATGGACATAGGTTAGAGCCTAATTCATCCAGTTGCGGCGACGGCACAACATTGTCTCTTGTCACACCCTTTTTCCCCCTGTATGGAGCGCGAGTTCTCTACGTGAACGTCAAGGCGGGATGATTCCCGCCTTTTGGGTTCGATGAGGGGAGGCGATGAGCGCCTGTCCTCCTCTCAACTCCAACGCCTGAAGAAAAAGGCTGATATAATGCAAAGCCAAAATATTCGTATTCGGCTGAAGGCATTCGATTACCGGGTACTGGACGCCAGCACCCAGGAAATCGTCAACACGGCGAAGCGCACCGGCGCTCAGGTCCGTGGCCCGATCCCCCTGCCGAACAAGATTGAGAAGTTCACCGTTCTGCGTGGCCCTCACATCGACAAGAAATCCCGTGACCAGTTCGAGATCCGTACGCATAAGCGTATGCTCGACATCGTTGATCCGACCCCCCAGACCGTGGACGCGCTGATGAAGCTCGACCTGGCCGCTGGTGTGGATGTCGAGATCAAGCTGCAGTCCTAAGATCGGAGGGTATATAGATGCGCTCTGGTGTTATCGCTAAGAAGGTGGGCATGACCCGCCTGTTCATGGAAGACGGCAAACAGATTCCTGTGACCGTTCTTCAACTGGAAAACCTGCAGGTCGTTTCGCAGCGGACTGCGGATCAGCACGGCTATACTGCCGTTCAGCTGGGTGCCGGTTCGGCCAAAGCCAAGCGGACCAGCCAAGCCATGCGCGGCGTGTTCGCGGCGGCCAAGGTTGAGCCCAAGCGGAAGCTGGCTGAATTTCGCGTCAGCGAAGACAACCTGATCGAAGTCGGTGCCGAAATCTCGGCCGAGCATTATGTTGCCGGTCAGAAGGTGGACGTCGCAGGCACGTCGATTGGTAAAGGCTTTGCCGGTGCTATGAAACGCCACAACTTCGGCGGTTTGCGCGCTACGCACGGTGTGTCGATCAGCCACCGTTCGCACGGTTCGACCGGTCAGTGTCAGGACCCGGGCAAGGTGTTCAAAGGCAAAAAGATGGCCGGTCACATGGGGGCTGCCCGTGTTACCACCCAGAACCTCGAAGTCGTGAAAACCGATGCCGACCGTGGCCTGATCATGGTCAAAGGTGCGGTTCCCGGTTCCAAGGGCGGCTGGGTCACCATCAAAGACGCCGTGAAGAAGAAACTGCCCGAGAACGTTCCGTTCCCGGCGGCTCTGAAATCGGCTGCGACCGAGGCTCCGGCCGTGGAAGCTCCTGCCGAAGGGGGTGAAGAATGAAACTTGATGTGATCAATCTGGACGGCGGCACCGCCGGTTCGGTGGACCTGTCCGACGACCTGTTCGGCCTAGAACCCCGCGCCGACATCCTGCACCGTGTGGTCCGCTGGCAGCGTAACAACGCGCAGGCCGGTACCCACAAGGTCAAGACCCGCTCGGAAACCAGCTATTCGACCAAGAAGATCTATCGCCAGAAGGGCACCGGCGGCGCACGTCACGGTGACCGGAATGCTCCGATCTTCCGCAAAGGCGGTATCTACAAAGGTCCGACCCCGCGTAGCCACGGTCACGAGCTGACCAAGAAGTTCCGCAAGCTGGGCCTGAAGCACGCACTGTCCGCCAAGGCGAAAGCCGGCGAACTGGTCGTGATCGAAAACGCGGATGCCGAAGGTAAAACCTCGGCTCTGGCCAAGCAGGTGAAAAACCTGGGCTGGAAGCGCGCACTGATCATCGACGGCGCCACCGTGAACGAAGGTTTCGCCCAAGCAGCCCGCAACATCGAAGGTCTGGATATCCTGCCGTCGATGGGCGCAAACGTCTATGACATCCTCAAGCGTGACACTCTGGTGCTCACCAAAGCGGCTGTCGAAGCTCTGGAGGCACGTCTGAAATGACCACCAAAGCAGAACTCTATGACGTGATCCGCAAGCCGGTCATCACCGAGAAAGCCACCATGGCTTCTGAAAACGGTGCTGTGGTGTTTGAGGTCGCGATCGGATCCAACAAACCCCAGATCAAGGAGGCCGTCGAATCTCTGTTCGGGGTCAAGGTGAAGGCGGTCAACACCACCATCACCAAGGGCAAAGCCAAGCGTTTCCGGGGCACCCTGGGCAAGCGCAAGGACGTCAAGAAGGCCTATGTGACCCTCGAAGAGGGCAACACGATCGACGTGTCGACCGGCCTCTGATCGGATTGCCTGATCGAAGACATGAAAGCCCCCGCCGAAAGGCGGGGGCTTTTTGTATAAGAAACAGTATGTTACTGGCAAAGTTGCACGGATTTCATATAGCTAGCCTGTGCGCTCGAAAGTTTCTCCACAAAATTTTTAGTTAGACTTCAGCGCTTCTGCAGGAATATTCCCTCGGCAGCCTGCTTTTTCGCCGTCGATGACCATGATATCATGCGTGGCAAATCCCATATCTGTGATGATGACGCCTGTGCCGCTTGGAACAATGCAGGAAAGCAGTCTCATTACCAAAGCAGGGTTGGATTTGTGAACATTTGCCGAAATTAGGTCAAGCGCTTCATCATGAGATGCTTTGTTTTTCCACACGAACACCGTATCGCTACCTCCCAGCCCGTATACTTTGAAATCGGCGGCGTGCGCGCTTGATGCGGCAAGAACGAAAGCGACTGTTGCGAATTTCTTGAACATAGATAGCGATCCTATTAGTTTGACGCGTATACAGCTTAAGTTCGAGAACAACTCCCAATAAGTCAATCTTAGATAGTTTTATGCAGTGGAATGTCTCGCGCGAATAGCGGCCCTTGGGCCGCCGCGCATCGTCATGCTGGAAGCATGCCTTCGGCATGACGCGCCCCCACGCCGCAGCGATTTGGTTGGGCAGCGCATCGCGTTGGTCTTCTTCGGGCAAGGTCGAGATAAATCAATAGGATCGAAAGTTGGGATCGCCACCGCGCGCGTCGTCGATGCGCGGCTCTTGTGTGCGCAACAAATACAGGGCGAAAACGCCTTATTCCTATAGACACCTTCCTGCGACCCGGCTATACGACGCCAATCGCGTGGCCCCGGATTCGTTCCGGGGCCCGTGATTTTTAGCCGGGGACCTTCGGGGCCCTATCAAGTTGGTCACCTTTCGGGGGGGCTATAACCCGGGTGGGCAGGGGCCCATCTTACAATTCGGAAGACAGAAAGCATGGCACTCAAGTCGTATAAGCCGACGACGCCAGGCCAGCGTGGGCTGGTACTGATCGACCGTTCGGAGCTGTGGAAAGGTCGTCCGGTCAAATCCCTCACTGAGGGTCTGACCAAGAACGGCGGCCGTAACAACACCGGACGGATCACGATGCGCCGCAAAGGCGGCGGGGCAAAGCGCCTTTATCGTATCGTCGATTTCAAACGTAATAAATTCGATGTCGCCGCCACGGTTGAGCGGATCGAATATGACCCCAACCGGACCGCGTTCATCGCGTTGATCAAATACGAAGACGGCGAGCAGGCCTATATCCTGGCCCCGCAACGTCTGGCGATTGGCGACAGCGTGATCGCGTCGGCCAAGGCAGACATCAAGCCCGGCAACGCAATGCCGTTCTCGGGCATGCCGATCGGTACCATCGTTCACAACATCGAACTGAAGCCCGGCAAAGGCGGCCAGATCGCCCGCGCGGCAGGCACCTATGCCCAGTTCGTCGGTCGTGACGGTGGCTATGCCCAGATCCGCCTGAGCTCGGGCGAACTGCGCCTCGTGCGTCAGGAATGCCTGGCAACCGTGGGTGCCGTGTCGAACCCCGACAACAGCAACCAGAACTACGGTAAAGCCGGCCGTATGCGCCACAAGGGCATCCGCCCGAGCGTCCGCGGTGTCGTTATGAACCCGATCGACCACCCCCATGGTGGTGGTGAAGGCCGTACCTCAGGTGGCCGTCACCCGGTTACCCCCTGGGGTAAGCCGACCAAGGGCAAACGCACCCGTAATACCAACAAGGCGTCGCAGAAGCTTATCGTTCGCTCGCGTCACGCTAAGAAGAAAGGGCGCTAATATATGTCTCGCTCTGTTTGGAAAGGCCCCTTTGTGGATGCTTATGTGCTTAAGAAAGCCGAAGCATCGCGTGAATCGGGGCGCAAAGAAGTCATCAAAATCTGGTCGCGTCGTTCGACGATCCTGCCCCAATTCGTGGGTCTGACGTTTGGCGTTTACAACGGCCATAAGCATATCCCGGTCAACGTGTCCGAAGATATGATTGGCCAGAAGTTCGGTGAATATTCGCCGACCCGTACCTATTACGGGCATGCGGCCGACAAGAAAGCGAAGAGGAAGTAAGCCATGGGCAAGGCAAAGAACCCCCGCCGCGTGGCCGAAAACGAAGCAATGGCGAAAGCCCGGATGCTTCGCACCAGCCCGCAAAAACTGAACCTGGTTGCCGGAATGATCCGCGGCAAGAAAGTCGACAAGGCTCTGAACGATCTGACCTTCTCGAAGAAGCGGATCGCGCAGGACGTCAAGAAGTGCCTGCAGTCGGCCATCGCCAACGCCGAGAACAACCATAACCTGGACGTCGATGAACTGATCGTCGCCGAGGCCTATGTCGGTAAGAACCTGACCATGAAGCGCGGTCGCCCGCGGGCCCGTGGTCGTTTCGGCAAGATCATCAAGCCGTTCTCGGAACTGACCATCAAGGTGCGTCAAGTTGAGGAGCAAGTCTAATGGGTAACAAGACCAATCCGATCGGCATGCGTCTTCAGGTCAACCGCACCTGGGACAGCCGCTGGTACGCCGATACCAAGGACTACGGCGATCTTCTGATCGAAGACCTGAAACTCCGTGAGTTCATCAAGGATGAATGCAAGCAGGCCGGCGTGGCCCGCGTGATCATCGAACGTCCGCACAAGAAGTGCCGTGTGACCATTCACACCGCGCGTCCGGGCGTGATCATCGGTAAAAAAGGCGCCGATATCGAAGTTCTGCGCAAGAAGCTGGCGAACATGACCGACAGCGAACTGCACCTGAACATCGTCGAAGTCCGCAAGCCGGAACTGGACGCTCAGCTGGTGGCGGAATCGATCGCCCAGCAGCTGGAACGCCGGGTTTCGTTCCGCCGCGCGATGAAGCGTTCGGTTCAGAACGCTATGCGTATGGGCGCCCTGGGCATTCGTGTGAATGTTGCCGGTCGTCTGGGTGGTGCAGAAATCGCACGGACCGAATGGTATCGTGAAGGCCGCGTGCCTTTGCACACCCTGCGGGCCGATATCGACTACGCACATGCAGAAGCCGCGACGCCTTATGGCATCATCGGCATTAAAACCTGGATCTTCAAAGGCGAGATCATGGAACACGACCCGCAGGCTCGTGACCGTCGCGCCGCTGAACTTCAGGATGGCCCGTCCCCTCGTGGTGCTGCACCGCGCGGCCGTCGTTAAGGAGTCCTGAGATATGCTTCAACCAAAGCGTACTAAATTCCGCAAGATGCACAAAGGCCGGATTCACGGTCTGGCAAAAGGCGGCAGCGACCTGAACTTCGGCATGTACGGCCTGAAGGCCATTGAGCCGGAGCGGATCACTGCCCGTCAGATCGAAGCCGCACGTCGTGCCATGACCCGTCACATGAAGCGTCAGGGCCGTGTCTGGATCCGCATCTTCCCCGACCTGCCGGTCACCGCGAAACCGATCGAGGTTCGTATGGGTAAAGGTAAAGGGTCTGTGGATCGCTGGACTGCCAAGGTCAAGCCCGGCCGCGTGATGTTCGAAATCGACGGCGTCGACGAAGATGTTGCGCGTGAAGCGCTGCGTCTGGCCGCGATGAAGCTGCCGATCAAGACCCGCGTCGTCGTTCGCGAAGACTGGTAAGGTGGCGGTGGGGTGAAACCCCACTCTACGGAAAAATCGAAACCCCCGCGCGAGTGATCGCGCGGGGGTTTTGTTGTGATCGCCTATTGATCGAAATGTGTACGAAAGTTCAGGCCAATCGTTTCAATGAGCAAATAGGTGAGAGTAGCCATGTGCCATTTCGGCAATTGATTTTCAAGAACTGCCTGCAGCTCAGGATTTCCTCTTAGGTAAGCTATGCAAGACTGTTCGTCGGGAAAGGGGTTATCGCCAATCTTTTCCGATAACTCAGGCCCCTCTATCCGCATTCTTTCTAAAAAATTTCTCATAGCGAGCTCTAGAGCCATATTTTTAACAGCCACATGGCTTCCGAAGCTGTTGAGGGAATTATCAAATCGATCTTGATGGTCTGTCAGCTTGAATGAAACAGATGAATGAGCCGCTTTGTTCCTAATGCTTCTCAGTTCATCAATCGCTTTGAACGACTGATCGCTAATTACCCCGAGAACAAACAGAGCTTTGCTTTTCATTGAAAGGCTGCCAAATGCGCCGCCATAGCCTGTTGTGTCTTTGAAAACCTTGCCGCTGACGTTACTATTTTTATACTTAGAAATCATTTCAAAAAGAAATTCGTCTACTATGTGGCACGCCAAAAGCACGGAACCACGTTCGCTTTCTCCTAAAATGACGTTATAAATTTCTTCCAACCTATTTGGATATTGCATCCAGTCGCCCAAGGTCTTTCCTCCAGTTTCATCGGAAATGACAGAATACGATCCAATCGTATCTTTATCTTGCGGAGAGGAAAATGTGGATTGAGCCACCGTAAATTGTTTGTCACAGACCTAAACAAGCATTAGCAAACCTCAAGTTGAGATTCTACCCCGACCTACACCAATACTCAACCGCCCGTTCCAATCAGCGCCTCACTCGCCCCATTTGTAATTGAAGCTCACCGACACCCGGTCTTCCTCGGCCATGTTCATCGGCACTTCGTGGCGCAGCCAGCTTTCCCACAGCAGCACGTCGCCGACTTCGGGCTTCATGTAGATGAAGGTCTGCAGATCGCGGCGCGCGTCCTTGCGGCGGGCGGGGGCGGCCATCATCCGGGCGGACCGCGGGTCTTCCAGCTTCAGCGCGCTGGTGCCCTTGGGCATCGACACGTAGGTGGTGCCGGAAATCACCGAATGCGGGTGCAGGTGCGATGAATGCGTGCCGCCTTCGGGCAGGATGTTGATCCACAGGTCTTCCAGCATCAGTTCCTTGTCGCCCAGATCGAATTCAAGGTCCTTGGCAAAATTCGCCACGTGCTGGTCCAGAGACTTGATCACGTCGGCAAAAATCGGAAAGCGCCAACCAAGATCGGTCAGCGACGCATAGGAGGTGTAGCCGGGATAACCGTTCTCTTCGCACCATTCCTGACCAGCCTCGTCATCTTCGGCGATCGAGTAGCAGGAGGCTTCCAGCTCATCAGTATCGACGGCGGGGCCGAATTCACTGAGCTTGGCGCGGTAGAGGCGGGTGACGAAAAGCGATTCAATCTGTGACATGCAGGTGTCTTAGCGCAGCCCGCTGCAAAGGGCGAGAGGCTGTTGCGCCGCAGGTCAGATCCCTGCCGAATATCGGCAGGGATCGTATGGAAGGCCCGACCGGTCAGGCAACTTTGTTTTTCGGGGCTGACGTGAAATCAACCTTGTCGTCACCGTCCGACAGGTCCAGATCGAATTCGATGATGTCAGCGTTTACCGCAGCGGGGGCGGCGGTCGCCTCTTGCTCATTGTCTTCTGTGCCTGTTTCTTCGCTGTTTGAAACGAGCCGGAATTGTTCCATGGTTGTACGCAACGCCTGAGACTGGGCGGCCAGCTCTTCTGCGGTGGCGGAAAGTTCCTCGGACGACGAATGGTTGGTCTGGGTGATCCCGTCAAGCTGGGTGATCGACGTGTTGATCTGGGTCATGCCGATGGAAATCTCGCTATTGGATTTCGAGATATCGCTGACCAGCTGAGCGGTTCGTTCGATATTGGGAACCAGCCGGTCCAGCATTTGAACCGCCTTTTCGGCAACGCTGACCGTTTCATTGGTCAGCGACCCGATCTCGCTTGCAGCGGCCTGGCTGCGTTCAGCCAGCTTGCGGACCTCGGCGGCCACCACGCTGAAGCCGCGACCGTGATCGCCAGCGCGCGCCGCTTCCACAGCGGCATTCAACGCCAGCAGATCGGTTTGGCGGGCGATTTCCTGAATGATCTGAATTCGGTCGACGATAGTGGTGGTGTAGTCCATCGCTTCCTTGACTGCCGCGCCGCTTTCGCGGGCGTCGCTGGCCGAACTCGCCGCCATGCGTTCGGTTTCCTGGGTGGCGTCGGCGTTCTGCATCACATTGGCGGTCATTTGCTCGACTGCACTTGACGCGGTTTCGGTGGTTGTGGCCTGATCGGTGGCGGCTTCGCGCAATTGCTCCGAGGTCCGGGCCATTTGCACGGCCCCTGCGGAAACGTTGCCGGCACCAGCGGCGACCGATGATACGATTTCACGCAGCCCGCCAACCATCCGGTTTAGATTGTTCAGAAGGTCGTTGAATTCGCCTTTTTCCTTGTGCTCGACCATCTGGCTCAGATCGCCATTGGCCACATCGCGGCTCAGCGACACGGCCATACGGAAACCGCGGCTCAGCCTCCGATGGGTGCCGACGGCGCTCAGCAAATTGATGAACAAAGCAGACCCGACCAGAACCGCTACAATCATCCATGCCTGGGTGTAGATGCGTTCGGATTCGATCAGTGCGCGTTGCATTTTGGCGGTTTGGGCAGACGAGATTTTATCGGTAGCGATCGTCAAATCGTCCTGTACGGCATCTGCTTCTTGTAGCAGGGCCGATATTGACAGATCACTACCACCGTAGGACACGACCTCCATCACCTTTTCGAATGCTGTGCCGATCTGGTCATTCATCGTGGTGTAGGTTTCCAAAAATTCGACCATTTCCGCGTCGGCATCGTTGGCGGCGTCATTGGTGAGAAGATCCTGCTGGTAGCGCAGCATATCCAGCTCGTCGCTGATCGCTTTGCGGCTGTTGAAATCCTTGATCAACAGATAGTCGCGGATGGTAACTTGGGCCTCTTGTTGCAGCTTTGCCATTGCATCGATGCTGCGCAGTGTGCTGACATTGGTGTCGACGATCTGCTGGCCGCGCTGTTTCACTTCGCGCAACTGATAGAGTGCCATGGCGCCAACGGCGACGAACATCAGTGACAATATGAAGAAGGTAAAGGCGAGGCGGGTCTTTATCGTCATATACTTGGTCTTTCTTACAGCGTGGGGGGACTACCGGTTTCCAGCCCAACCAATGTCGTCAGATGAGTTTCGCACTGAAAACAAACTTTGAATGAAACGACTTCAGCAGGTAATAGAAGTTCCTGAATTTGTTGGGCACATGGCTGTGAACGGCCTGCAGTGAGTTTTTGTTAGGCCCCTGACAGGACTGGATTTCGATAATCTGGCTCTTAGCCCTGGGCGGGGAGCGAAGGGCAAAAAGGTGGCGGTTTGCCGACCTCTGACTGTCGTGATCCGGATTTTTGTCGGTCCAATTTCCGGAACAACTATGCAGTTCCATTGCAACAATCGCTCACTGGGACCGGGCAGGGAGGCTCCTGAAAAATCAGGGGGCGGAGTTCAGGGGGCGGAGTTCTGTGCCAAAATAGGGAAAGCTCCGGAACTTTCGCTTGCCACTCCTAAGCACACCCACTATAGAGCGACATCTCGCGGATTCCGGGTGACTGGGATTCGCGAATTTGTTTTGAAACCACCAGGAACAAGGTGACCTTTGGGGCCTTCTGGTGCAGTAGAAAAGGAAAAGGCGATGAACGCCAAGGAACTGAGTGAAAAGTCCCCGGACCAGCTCCGCGAGGAACTGGGTTCGCTGAAGAAAGAAGCGTTTAACCTGCGCTTTCAACAGGCCACTGGTCAGCTGGAAAACACCGCTCGCATGCGTCAGGTCCGCCGTGATGCTGCTCGTGTCAAAACCGTGTTGAACCAAAAAGCCCAAGCGGCTGCTGAATAAGGACCTGTCTGATGCCCAAACGTATTCTCTCCGGCACCGTTACCTCGAACGCCAACGCACAGACCGTGACCGTTCTGGTCGAGCGCCGCTTCACCCATCCGGTTCTTAAGAAAACCATTCGTAGGTCCAAAAAATACCGGGCTCACGACGAAAACAACCAATTCAACGTCGGTGACGCCGTCCGCATTCAGGAATGCGCACCGAAGTCGAAAACCAAGCGTTGGGAAGTGGTCGTCGCGTAAGCGATCCACTTTGCAAAGCTTTAATCGAAACCCTGGGGACACGGGTGACTGCAAGCCCCCCCACAGGTCGGGAGAAACCAAATGATCCAGATGCAGACCAATCTGGATGTTGCTGATAACTCCGGCGCTCGCCGAGTTCAGTGCATCAAGGTTCTGGGTGGCTCGCACCGTCGCTATGCGTCGGTCGGCGACATCATCGTGGTGTCGGTGAAAGAAGCCATCCCGCGCGGTCGCGTGAAAAAGGGTGACGTCCGTAAGGCCGTCGTCGTACGCACCGCCAAAGAAGTCCGTCGCGAAGATGGTACTTCGATCCGTTTTGACCGCAACGCCGCCGTTATTCTGAATAACGCAGGCGAACCGGTCGGCACCCGTATCTTCGGGCCGGTTGTTCGCGAACTTCGCGCGAAGAACTTCATGAAGATCATCTCGCTCGCCCCGGAGGTGCTGTAAGATGGCTGCCAAACTGAAAAAAGGCGACAAGGTCGTCGTCCTGACCGGCAAGGACAAGGGCAAAGAAGGCGTTATCGCCTCGATCGACCCGAAAGCCGGTAAAGCCGTGGTTGAAGGTCTGAACATGGCCATCCGTCACACCCGCCAGACTCAGACCAGCCAAGGCGGCCGCCTGCCCAAGGCAATGCCGATCCAGCTGTCGAACTTGGCCTATCTCGACGCAAATGGTAAAGCGACCCGTGTTGGCTTCCGTATGGAAGGCGACAAGAAAGTCCGTTTTGCCAAGACCACGGGGGACGTGATCGATGCTTGATACCGCGACTTATACCCCGCGTCTGAAGGCGCTGTATGTCGAAACGATCCGGGCCGCTCTGAAAGAAGAGTTCGGTTACAAGAACGACATGCAGATCCCACGTTTGGACAAGATCGTGCTGAACATCGGCTGTGGTGCAGAAGCTGTCAGAGACAGCAAGAAAGCCAAGTCGGCTCAGGAAGACCTGACGCTGATCGCCGGTCAGAAGGCCTTGACCACCGTTGCCAAGAACTCGATCGCTGGTTTCCGTGTTCGTGAAGGTATGCCAATGGGCGCGAAAGTGACCCTGCGCGGCGACCGGATGTACGAATTCCTGGACCGTCTGATCACCATCGCAATGCCTCGTATCCGCGACTTCCGCGGCGTGTCGGGCAAATCGTTCGATGGTCGCGGCAACTATGCCACCGGTCTGAAAGAGCACATCGTCTTCCCCGAGATCGATTTCGACAAAGTCGATGAAGTCTGGGGCATGGACATCGTGATTGCCACCACCGCGGATACCGACGCGGAAGCCAAGAGCCTGTTGAAAGCCTTCAACATGCCCTTCAATAGCTGACGCGGGGAGATAGAGTAATGGCTAAGAAATCCATGGTCGAACGCGAGAAGAAGCGCGAGAAGCTGGTGGCCCGTTATGCCACCAAGCGTGCTGCTCTCAAAGAGATCATCAATGACAAAGACAAGCCGATGGAAGAGCGTTTTCGCGCTTCTTTGAAGCTTGCTGAACTGCCGCGCAACAGCTCGGCTACCCGTCTTCACAACCGCTGTCAGCTGACCGGTCGTCCCCACGCTTACTACCGTAAGCTCAAGGTCAGCCGTATCATGCTGCGGGAACTGGGCTCGTTTGGCCAGATCCCCGGTTTGGTGAAATCCAGCTGGTAAGGGAGAGAGTGATATGAACGATCCTATCGGCGATATGCTCACCCGTATCCGTAACTCTCAGTTGCGTGGCAAGTCGACCGTGTCGACCCCCGCTTCGAAACTGCGCGGTTGGGTTCTGGATGTGTTGGCTGACGAAGGCTACATCCGCGGCTACGAAAAAGGCACTGATAGCAACGGTCATCCGACCTTGGAAATCAGCCTGAAATACTACGAAGGCACTCCTGTCATTCGCGAAGTGAAACGGGTTTCGAAACCCGGTCGTCGCGTCTACATGGGCGTCAATGACATCCCCGTTGTCCGTCAAGGTCTGGGCGTGTCGATTGTCAGCACTCCGAAAGGTGTGATGTCGGACGCAGCTGCGCGCTCCAACAATGTTGGCGGCGAAGTGCTCTGCACCGTCTTCTAAGGAGGTTGCAATGTCTCGTATTGGTAAAAAACCGGTTGACCTGCCCAGCGGCGTTTCCGCCACCGTGTCGGGTCAGACCATCGAAGTGAAGGGTCCGAAAGCGACCCAGAGCTTTACTGCAACTGACGATGTGACCCTGACGGTCGACGACAATGTCGTGACCGTGACGCCGCGCGGCAAATCCAAGCGCGCCCGTCAGCAGTGGGGCATGTCGCGCACCGTCGTGGCCAACATGGTCAAAGGTGTGAGCGAAGGCTTCAAGAAAGAGCTGGAGATCAACGGTGTGGGTTACCGGGCACAGATGGCAGGCAACGTCCTGAAGCTGAACCTTGGTTATTCGCATGAAGTCAACTTCGAGGTGCCGAACGGTGTAACCGTGACCTGCCCGAAGCAGACTGAAATCGTTATCGAAGGTGACGATGTGCAACTCGTCGGTCAGGTCGCGGCCAATATCCGCGAATGGCGTGCGCCGGAGCCCTATAAGGGCAAGGGCATTAAGTACAAAGACGAGTATATCTTCCGTAAGGAAGGCAAGAAGAAGTAAGGACGAGCAAAATGGCAAACAGCAAACGTACCCTGTTTCTGAAGCGCCGCTTGCGCGTTCGGAACAAGCAGCGGAAAGTGAATCGTGGCAAATTGCGCCTGTCGGTTCATCGCTCCAACAAGAACATCAGCGTGCAGCTGATCGACGACGTTCAAGGCGTCACCCTTGCCGCGGCCTCCTCTTTGGAGAAGGACCTCGGTGTGGTTGGCAAGAACAATGTCGAAGCAGCTGCCAAGGTGGGCACGGCAATCGCCGAGCGCGCCAAGAAAGCCGGCGTCGAGGAATGCTATTTCGACCGCGGCGGCTTCCTGTTTCATGGCAAGGTGAAGGCTCTGGCCGACGCTGCGCGTGAAGGTGGTCTGAAGTTCTAAAGACTTGCGGGGGACGTTCGCGTCCCCCCGATGATCCGGGACGCGCCCCCGTTTTGGGGCCGCCACCAGGATTGAGATATTTGGGCGCCTCGTCGCGCCAGCATGAAAGGAATGCCGAATGGCAGAACGTGATAACCGTCGTGGCAACCGCCGCGATCGTGATGAAACCCCGGAATTCGCCGATCGTCTGGTCGCGATCAACCGTGTGTCGAAAACCGTAAAAGGTGGTAAGCGCTTCGGCTTCGCTGCCCTGGTGGTTGTTGGCGATCAAAAAGGTCGCGTCGGTTTTGGTAAAGGTAAAGCGAAAGAGGTCCCCGAGGCCATCCGCAAAGCCACCGAACAGGCCAAGCGTCAGATGATCCGTGTGCCGCTGAAAGAAGGCCGCACCCTGCATCACGACATGGCAGGCCGTCATGGCGCCGGTAAAGTCGTTATGCGGACTGCACCGGAAGGTACCGGTATCATCGCCGGTGGTCCGATGCGTGCTGTATTCGAGATGCTGGGCATCAAGGATGTCGTGTCGAAGTCGATCGGGTCGCAGAACCCCTATAACATGATCCGCGCAACGCTGGACGGCTTGACCAAAGAAGCCAGCCCGCGTTCGGTTGCGGCCCGTCGTGGCAAAAAAGTGGCCGACATCCTTCGTAAGGATGAAGCTCCTGCACCGGCAGAAACCGCGCAAGCGGAAGCGTAAGGAGAAATCGACATGGCTACTATCGTTGTCAAACAGATCGGGTCTCCGATCCGCCGTCCCGCCATTCAGCGTCAGACCCTTATCGGTCTGGGCCTGAACAAGATGCACAAGACCCGCGAACTTGAAGACACCCCCGCGATCCGCGGCATGGTCAACAAGATCCCGCATCTGGTCGAGATCGTCGAAGAGCGCGACTAAGCTAGGCGAGCTAGCGGACAGACGTCCGGTTTGCTAAATGATACACCCTCGGTCAGAAATGACCGGGGGTGTTTTTTTACTTTGGGGGATTGAGTATCCTGATCGTTAGGCGCTGGAAAACCCAGTTTGCTGCCTTATTCGGTCAGGCCAGCAACCTTGCGTGATCCCACACGGGTCAGTATCCGGTCAAAGGCAAGCCCAACCGGGGTTGGTTCCATATTGCGGTCCACCAGGTTGATCTGAGGGGACTGGCCGTTCCAGGGATAAGGGTTGGCCGCGAACCAGGCGTGACGTTCGACAAAGGCCAGGTTTTCCATCATTGCGATGGCCTGTTCAGCGAAGCGCGCGTTTTGTTGATAGCTGACAGCACCAGGGCGGTTCCAGTCGATCATGGCGAATTCGGTTACCCAGATCGGGCGGCCATAGGCGCGGTGCACCGCTTGCAGCCATTTTCGGAAAGCCGCGACGTCGCCGTTTTTCGAATAATAATGTACCGCCATGAAATCGACCCGCAACCCGCGGCGGCCCACTTCGGTCATGAACCGGTGTTGCCACGATCCCTTGCCAAGCGTTTCACCCTGTGTCGTGGCCGGGGACCCGAGACGCAGGCCACGCGCTTCCAGCTTGGGCCAGAGCGCTGCGGCCTTTTTGACCGAGAGACCGGCCTGATGCTTGCCATTGTTGCGGTCGGGTTCGTTGAAGCCCAGCAAAGCTTTGGCCCGGCGGGACGACACAATGCGTTTATTCACGTCACGGGCATTGTGGATCATCGGCACGAATTCGACCGTACGGGACACGCCGCCGCGATGCCAAATCTGATCTGGGCGCCAGTTGTAATACCATTCAAGCCCGGGCCGTTGTTCGATCCATTCCAGAGTTGTTTTACCGGGGTTTTCCCAGGCACCAACGCCCGCTTTCTGTGCCAGCGCGGATTGCGCGAGAACAAGGATACCGAGAACATAGGTCAGAGTGCGGATCATTAATCTTTCACGAGCCTTAGACAGTGGATAAATGGTTTAACGGTAACGATACTGGAAAATATAGCAAAAATCAGGCCAGCCCGTGGCTTTTAGCGGATAATTGCCAGTGCCTGTCAGGTGTTCGGCATGGAGCTTTAGTTGCGAGGCGGGCAGCTGTCTTCACCTTATGGATCGAACAGATTTGCCTAACTCTCCTTTGGCGTGTGGTTTCAGTAGCTTATTGGGAAAAGGCACAAGACAAAACACTTGGCGGTTGTTGATAAAACATGCACCATAAAGTCAGGTATGCGAAGCATTCGCTTGTTGGAGGCGACCTGCATTGGCAGATTCTGGACTGGATCTCGATTCGATTGAGCAATTGGCAGGTCAGGTCGGCCATGCTTCGCCGAATGGGATCGTCATAACTAACAAGTCGGGGGCGATTGTCTGGGTCAACGCCTCATTTGAAAAAACTTTTGGTTACACCAGCCCGGATTTGATCGGAGAGCCGATTGAAGTACTTGTTCCCGATGATGTGAAAGGACGCCACGTAGCTTTGCGGGATGCATTTGCGCGTGAACCTTCACGGCGGCCGATGGGGGGAACGGTTGTTCTGTTCGGGCGGCACCGGGATGGCCGCAATATTCCCATTGAAGTCGGGCTTGGCAGTCTGGAAACCGCCGATCAGGTGTATTCGATCGCTTTCGTTATTGATGTCACGCCGCGCTACAGGCGTGAAAAAGAGCTGGAGATCTATCGCCGCAATCTGGAACAGATGGTTGATGAGCGAACCGAAGATCTGCGCATGGCACTGCGGTCAACCGAATCCAATGTAAAGCTGCTGCAAGACGTGCTGCGTTCTTTCAGTCACGAATTCCGGACGCCATTGAGCATTATCGTCGGCTATGCCGAAATGATGAAATCAATGGCGGACAACAATATTGTCGATTTCGACAGAGACCATGAGGATTACCCGGCTCTCATACTGGACGCAGGCAACATGTTGATCGAGTTGGCGGCGAAGGCGTCTCAGATGACGGTGGTTTCCACCGGCGGGGCGGTAGCGGATACCAAGCCGCTGGCATTGGATGAAATCGTGGAGCGGGCGCGCTGCCGCAGTGCCAAGTTGATGCGGTCCATGGTTTCGGAATTCCAGGTCAATCTTGTCGATGTTCCGATGGTGAGGGGCGATGAGGACCTTTTGATCCGCACCATGGATTTATTGTTCGAGAACGCGGCGAAATATGCCGGTGCTGACAGCAAGTTGATCATTTCGGCGGAAAAAAGGGCAGGGCGGTGCCGTTTGCGGCTGGATGATAATGGTGCTGGACTAAACGAGGGGGACTATCAAAGGGCGTTCGAACCCTTTGAGCGGCTGGGACAGAAACATGGCAGCGTGTCCGGTACCGGGCTGGGGTTAACATTGGCCCAGGCCTACATGACCGCGATGGGTGGAAGGATGGGAATGGAGCAATCACCGCAGGGCGGATTGCGCGTGTGGTTGGAATTGCCCTTGGCCTGAACACGTGCGAATTGGGGACGGGTATTCGGACCAACGAGATGTTGATATGACGGCATCGCAAGAGCGGCAAAAGTTCTATCTGACTTACAGCTTCTTTATTCCGGTAAGATATTGTTAATATCTGTCGTTCCAAGTCCTAATGGAATTGCGCGGAGCCGGAAGCTAATATGCCAAGACCCACGGATTACCCGGAAAATTCACAGGATACCCAGCCTGTGGAAGACGGTTTTGCTGGGCCGAATCTCGATTTTCTTTTGAAAGCGACCGCAGAAAGTTCCCCGAACGGTGTGATCATCGTGGATGATATGGGCATTGTGGTTTGGGCCAATCATTCTTTGTGTGATATCTTCGGGTATGAGCGCGGCGAGCTGCACGGCAAACGCTTGGAAATTCTGCTCCCTGAGCATTTGCATGATAAACACGTCAAACTGCGCTCCGGTTTCGTGGCGGCGCCGAAATCCCGGCCGATGGGGGGGAACCAGGTCCTGTTCGGGCGCCATCGGGATGGCCGGGACGTTCCTATTGAAATCGGTCTGACCGGAATAGTGGCCGACGGAAAGACTTATAGCACTGCCTTCGTGTCCGATATTACCGAGCGACTTTCGCAAAGCGATGAATTGCTGCGGCACCGTCGCAATCTGAAAGAGCTGGAGATTCAGCACAGAAATCTCGAAGAACTGGTGCGTGAACGAACCGAGGATCTGAGATTGGCGCTCAACTCGACACAATCCAATGTACAGTTGCTCAACAATGTTATGTCAACGCTCAGTCATGAAATCCGCACTCCGCTGAATACGATCATCGGTTATGCAGAACTGTTGGATTTACTTCACGTTGACGGGTCTCCGGAGTCGGGCAAAAGGCTGAGGGATTACGCAACATTCATTCTCGACGCGGGGGTAAACCTGATCAGCCTGACCCAAAAGGCGACCAATATGACGACGGTATCCACCGGCAGGGTGGCGTCGTCCATCGAACAGGTCGATCTTCTGGATGTTCTGGAAATGGCGCGTCAACGGAATGAACGGCTTCGGCCAAAACATGCGATCAGTTACCGTTTTCAGGTGCCCGATGGCCAAAAACTGCGTGCAAATACCGAACTGCTGGTTCGTGCGCTGGCACTGCTGTTCGAGAATTCCGAAAAATATGGCGGCAAGGATTGTCTGGTTTCCGTTACCGCAGAAGTAAGTGACGGAATGTGCCATATTCGGATTGATGACAACGGTCCGGGATTGGCTTCGGCGGATGCCCAAAGGGTGTTCGAACCGTTTGAACGGCTGGCTTACAAGCATAGCGACATATCGGGCGTTGGTTTGGGGCTGACCTTAGCGCGAACCTATATCGATGCGATGGGTGGCTGGATCGGGATGGAACAATCGCCAGCGGGCGGGGCGCGGGTCTGGATCGAATTGGCGGCAGCCTGAATTCAGGCGCAGCGATACAAGTTGTGACTCTTGCAATGCGCAGGCCTTGCGTCTATACGCCCCCGGTGGCCCTGTGTGCCACAGAATCAACAATCAAAAAAAGCCGCGTTTGATCCTATCACGCTTCGGGGATCATATCCGGCAAGGAGAAGCGAAATGAAACTGAATGAACTGCGCGACAATCCCGGCGCCACCCCAAAACGCACCCGTGTGGCCCGTGGCCCCGGTTCGGGTAAAGGTAAAATGGGTGGCCGTGGTATCAAAGGCCAAAAATCGCGTTCGGGTGTGGCGATCAATGGCTACGAAGGCGGCCAGATGCCGCTCTATCAACGCTTGCCCAAGCGCGGATTTAACGTCCCGAACCCCAAGAAATATGCCGTTGTGAACCTTGGCCTTCTGGCGAAATTCATCGACGCTGGCAAAATCGACGCCAAGGCTCCGATCACCGAAGACGTGCTGGTCGAAAGCGGTCTGGTGCGTCGTAAGCTGGACGGCGTACGCATTCTGGCCAAAGGCGATTTCAGCGCCAAGGTCGATCTGGACGTGACCGGCGCATCGAAGTCGGCCATCGAAGCGGTCGAAAAAGCGGGCGGCTCGCTGAAGGTCAAAGCGTAAGCGACAGCTTAACGGGTTGTGAGCGGCGGCTGAGCCGCTTACATAGGCCCAAGTTTTCCTAAGAACGCCGCCTGAGCTGGAAAACGCTCTAGGCGGCGTTGTCATATGAGAGAGACCACGCATGGTATCTGCAGTCGAACAAATGGCCGCGAACACAAGTTGGGCCGCCCTTGGAAAGGCGACCGAGCTTCGCAGCCGCATCCTGTTCACCCTGGGCCTTCTGATTGTCTACCGCCTCGGCACGTTCATTCCGGTTCCCGGAATCGACGGTGTGGCGCTGCGCGACTTCATGGAAGGTGCGGCCGCTGGTTTGGGCGGTATTCTGTCGATGTTTACCGGCGGTGCGCTCGGTCGGATGGGCATTCTGGCTCTCGGCATCATGCCTTATATCTCGGCGTCGATCATCGTACAGCTTCTGACCTCGATGGTGCCATCGATGGAGCAGCTGAAGAAGGAAGGCGACCAGGGCCGCAAGAAGATCAATCAGTATACTCGTTACGGCACCGTGGCCCTTGCCACGTTGCAGGCTTACGGGCTGGCAGCATCGTTGGAAGCGGGTGATCTGGTTACCGATCCGGGGCTGTTTTTCCGCGCCTCCTGCGTGATCACTCTGGTTGGCGGCACGATGTTCCTGATGTGGCTGGGTGAACAGATCACCAATCGCGGCATCGGCAATGGTATCTCTCTGATCATTTTCGTCGGCATCATCGCCGAAGTCCCCGCTGCGCTGGCCCAGTTCCTGAGCCAGGGCCGGTCTGGCGCGATCAGCCCGGCGGTGATCGTTGGCGTGTTGATAATGATCGTGGCGGTGATCGCGTTCGTTGTATTCATGGAACGCGCGCTGCGCAAAATCCATATTCAATATCCCCGCCGTCAGGTCGGTATGAAAGTCTATGATGGCGGATCGAGCCATCTGCCAATCAAGGTTAACCCGGCCGGTGTGATCCCGGCGATCTTTGCCAGTTCGCTGCTGTTGCTGCCGACCACGATCAGCACCTTCTCAGGGCAACAGACCGGGCCAGTCATGTCGACTTTGTTGGCATATTTTGGCCCCGGGCAGCCGCTTTACCTGCTGTTCTTTGTCGGTATGATCGTGTTCTTCGCCTATTTCTATACCTTCAACGTGTCCTTCAAGCCCGACGAAGTGGCGGACAATCTGAAGAATCAGAATGGTTTCGTTCCCGGCATTCGCCCGGGTAAGAAGACTGCCGAATATCTGGAATATGTTACCAACCGGATTTTGGTACTGGGCGCGGCCTATCTTGCGGCAGTTTGTCTCCTTCCTGAAATTCTGCGTCACCAGTTGTCGATCCCATTCTATTTTGGCGGTACTTCGGTACTGATCGTCGTGTCCGTGACCATGGATACGATCCAGCAGGTGCAAAGCCATTTGCTGGCACACCAGTACGAAGGGCTGATTGAAAAATCGCAGCTACGCGGTAAAGGGAAGAAACGCGCAAGGAAGGGACCCGCACGTCGATGAATATTATTCTGCTTGGACCGCCAGGAGCGGGCAAAGGAACGCAAGCCCGCCATTTGGTGGAAACCCGTAACATGATCCAGCTTTCGACCGGCGACATGCTGCGCGAAGCCAAGGATAGCGGCACCGAGATGGGCAAGATCGTGGCCGATGTAATGGCGCGCGGCGATCTGGTCACCGACGAAATCGTGATCGGCCTGATCCGCGAGAAGCTGGAAGGCGACAAGGCGGGCGGTTTTATCTTTGACGGTTTTCCCCGCACCTTGGGGCAGGCGGATGCTTTAGCCGAATTGCTGTCCGAGAAGGGTGAAAACCTGGATGCAGTGATCGAAATGCAGGTGGATGACGCTGCGTTGGTGTCGCGCATCACCGGTCGGTCGACTTGCAGCAACTGTGGCGAAGTTTATCACGACGAGACCAAGCCGTGGCCTGCCGACGGCAAATGCAGCAATTGCGGTGGCGGCAGCCAGAAACGCCGGGCGGATGACAATGAGGAAAGCCTCAAGCAGCGCCTGATGGAATATTACAAGAAAACCTCACCTCTGATCGGGTATTACTATGCCAAGGGTCAGCTAAGCACCGTGGACGGTCTGGGCGAGATCGAGGGTGTGCAAGCGGCGATTTCCGACATTCTTGGCTAGAACTGCTTTAGCAAATCAAGCAGAAAAACCGGGTTTGGCGATACGGATGATCGAATTACGTATCGCCTCTCCCCGCTTGGCGCCGACAGATTCCGGCAGTGTTTCGCAAGACACCAGTTCGGATGTCAAACAGCGATATCCCATCGCCCAGTGGCCGAATGATCGGCGTTCTATTTCCCAGAAGCCTTCCCGTTGAACGTCCTTGTGTCGCGAATCCCTTTTGATCGTCTCAAACAGACCGAGTATGGATTTTTCGGGCCCTTCCAGCACCTGATAGAAGGTCGACACGTCCCGAAGAAGGAAGCCGGTTATGTCTTGATCGATGTTGTGTTGTAACGCAGCGCGTAAGATTTCTTCGTCTTGACGGCTGCCAGCGTTGAAAAGGGGTTTGCTGGAGTAAAGCAATTGAAACATGTTAACCTACTACTTGGGACATACAAATCGGACTTGTGAGGATAGCGAACAATTTCGGTGGCTGTAAAGGCGATGTAAGAGCAGCGCGATGAAATCGAACGCGACAACACTTCAGTGCGACCTGTATTGCGAACGCTTTTTGAATGCCCGCATCGCTGCAGAGGCGTCCAATCAACAGTACTGCTTTGATAGGCCCCAATTCCTTTCGGGAATCCGGCCTTGACCTTGTGGAAAAATCCTCCTACCTACCCTCATCTCGGAGAGAGAATCATTTTTGCATCGCGGGATTTGCCCGTCTTGCAGATCACCTGATCAGCTGAGGCCCGGCGAAGAATAGCGTCGGGCTTACGTTGTGAAAAAAGGTTCTGGAGCTACGGAACCGCAACGAAAAGGAAAGTGACACGTGGCACGTATCGCCGGCGTAAACATCCCGACCGCCAAACGGGTTCCCATCGCCCTCACATATATCACCGGAATCGGCCCCTCCTCGGCTAAATCCATTTGCGAGGCCGTCAACATCGACGAAGCCCGCCGGGTTAACGAGTTGTCGGATGCCGAAGTTCTGGCCATCCGTGAACATATCGACGCCAATTACACCGTTGAAGGTGACCTGCGTCGTGAAGTTCAGATGAACATCAAGCGTCTCATGGACTTGGGCTGCTATCGCGGTCTGCGCCATCGCCGCAACCTTCCTGTGCGCGGTCAGCGTACCCACACCAACGCTCGTACCCGCAAAGGCCCCGCAAAGGCCATTGCCGGTAAGAAGAAGTAAGGGAGGTAGCTACCAATGGCACGTGATACCCGTCGTGGGGCCAAGAAAAAGGTCTCCAAGAATATCGCAACTGGCGTCGCACATGTGAACTCCAGCTTCAACAACACCAAGATCCTGATCTCGGACGTGCAGGGCAACGCCATTTCGTGGTCGTCGGCCGGCACCATGGGCTTCAAGGGCTCGCGTAAGTCGACCCCCTATGCCGCTCAGATGGCTGCAGAAGATGCAGGCAAGAAGGCTCAGGAACATGGTGTGAAAACCCTGGAAGTCGAAGTTCAGGGTCCCGGTTCGGGCCGTGAATCGGCGCTGCGCGCTTTGGCTGCTGTCGGTTTCAACATCACCTCGATCCGTGATGTGACCCCGATCGCGCATAACGGCTGCCGCCCGCCGAAACGCCGCCGGGTCTAAGAACATCTTATCAACTGGGGCTGTGCATCCGCACGGCCCCAGTACGTCATTTTGAAACCTCGGGCGTCTTGGCCTTCGGACATGGGGACAGGACAGGAATGGAGGGACGCATGATCCACAAAAATTGGGCAGAATTGATCAAGCCGACACAGCTTGATGTGAAGCCGGGCAATGACCCGACTCGTCAGGCCACTCTGGTCGCTGAACCGCTCGAACGCGGATTCGGTCTGACCTTGGGCAACGCGCTGCGTCGCGTGCTGATGAGCTCGCTTCAGGGCGCGGCCATCACCAGCGTGCAGATCGATAACGTTCTGCACGAATTCTCCAGCGTGGCCGGTGTTCGCGAGGACGTGACAGACATCGTTCTGAACCTCAAGGGCGTGTCGCTGCGGATGGAAGTCGAAGGGCCGAAGCGGCTGTCGATCAACGCCAAAGGTCCGTCGGTTGTCACCGCGGGCGACATCAGCGACAGCGCTGGGATCGAGATCCTGAACAAAGAACACGTGATCTGCCACCTCGACGATGGGGCCGATCTGTACATGGAACTGACCGTGAATACTGGTAAGGGCTATGTACCGTCCGACCGCAATAAACCAGAAGACGCACCGATCGGCCTGATGCCGATCGACGCAATCTATTCGCCGGTCAAGAAAGTCAGCTACGACGTGCAGCCGACCCGTGAAGGTCAGGTTCTGGACTATGACAAGCTGACCATGAAGATCGAAACCGACGGTTCGGTCACCCCGGAAGATGCCATCGCTTATGCGGCGCGCATCCTTCAGGACCAGCTGACGATCTTCGTCAACTTCGAAGAACCCGAAGCCGCTGGCCGTCAGGACGAAGATGACGGTCTGGAATTCAACCCGCTGCTGCTGAAGAAAGTAGACGAGTTGGAACTGTCTGTGCGTTCGGCCAACTGCCTGAAGAACGACAATATCGTTTATATTGGCGATCTGATCCAGAAAACCGAAGCAGAAATGCTGCGCACCCCGAACTTCGGCCGCAAATCTTTGAACGAGATCAAAGAAGTGCTGTCGGGCATGGGCCTGCATCTGGGTATGGATGTTGAAGATTGGCCGCCGGACAATATCGAAGATCTGGCCAAGAAATTCGAAGACGCTTTCTGAGTTGCGGCGGGGGAAACCCCGCCCTCTCAACACTGAATGCCCGGGTTGCCGGGGAAATACAGGGCCTTGCCCCAAGGAGAGCCGGTGACACGCATCGCCGGCCAGACAAAGCAAAACGCGATATTAGGAGATAGAAAATGCGTCACGCTCGTGGTTACCGCCGCCTGAACCGAACCCATGAACACCGTAAGGCCCTGTGGGCCAACATGGCCGGTTCGCTGATCGAACATGAACAGATTAAAACCACCCTGCCGAAAGCCAAGGAACTGCGCCCGATCGTTGAAAAGCTGATCACGCTGGCCAAACGTGGCGATCTGCATGCCCGCCGTCAGGCCGCATCGCAGCTCAAGCAGGACCAGTATGTCGAGAAACTGTTCGACATCCTGGGCCCGCGCTACAAGGATCGTCAGGGCGGTTACATCCGCGTCCTGAAAGCGGGTTTCCGCTATGGCGACATGGCCCCGATGGCGATCATCGAATTCGTCGACCGTGATCCGGCTGCCAAAGGTGCTGGCGACAAAGCCCGCCTGGAAGCTGAAGCTGCCGACGCAGAATAAGATATCCGGTCTCGGACCAGATGGAACCCCCGCCATTGGCGGGGGTTTTTCTTTGCCCACCTTTTGCCCGGAACGACGATATTCGCATTTTTTGTGATGACAGCGCCACGAATCCCCCTTAGCGTCCGGGACATGACCCAAACTTTTGCCGCAGTCTGGTTTTATTTTTATCCGAGCCAACCGGCGGTCGGAGGGGTCAACGCGTTCTGAACTAGGATCAGACAGCAGACATCACACCAACCGCCCCGCTGGGCGGTTTTTTTGTCCGCCCGGGGCCCCGACAAGGAAGCCCAGAAAATGGAAACCGAAAACCTACGTATCACCAGCATGCAAGAGCTGGTTTCGCCCGAAGACCTGACCGCGCGGCTGCCTGTCGCCGCCCGCACCGCCCAGACCGTGCTGGACGGGCGCGCGGCCATTCAAAACGTGCTCAGGGGGGCGGATGATCGTTTGATTGCCGTCGTCGGTCCCTGTTCTATTCATGATCCGGCAGCCGCGATGGATTATGCCAAGCGGCTGCAACCGTTGCGAAATGACCTGTCTGATACGCTGGAAATCGTCATGCGGGTGTACTTCGAAAAACCCCGTACCATTGGCGGCTGGAAAGGGTTGATCAACGACCCCCGACTCGATGGATCGTTCCGGATCAATGAGGGGCTGGAAATGGCGCGTAGGTTGTTGCTCGATATCAATGGGATGGGCCTGCCGGTGGGGACCGAATTCCTCGATACGTCCGTGCCGCAATACATTTCTGACCTGATGGCCTGGGCCGCCATCGGTGCGCGGACTACAGAAAGCCAGATCCACCGCGAAATGGCGTCGGGGCTGTCCTGCCCGGTTGGGTTCAAGAACGGTACAAGGGGCAATGTCCAGATCGCCATCGACGCGGTGCGTTCGGCCGCGCGACCGCATCACTTCATGGCATTGGGCAAAAACGGTCGTGCTGCCATTGCCGCCACCAGCGGCAATCCCGACTGCCATGTCATCCTGCGTGGTGGCGGCGGGACAAATTACGATGCGGCCTCGGTCGAAACCGCCTGCCGAAAGGCGCAACAGGACGGTATCCGCCCGCAGGTAATGATTGATGCCAGCCACGCCAACAGCAACAAGGACCCCGAAAAACAGCCGCTGGTTCTGGCCGATGTGGCCACTCAGATCGCGGCAGGTGACGGGCGCATCACCGGGGTGATGGTCGAAAGCCACCTTGTGGCCGGACGGCAGGAACTGGGAACTGCGCCGCTGGTCTATGGACAATCGATCACCGATGGTTGCCTTGGTTGGGACGACACCGTGATCGCGTTGAAACAGATGGCGAAGGCGGTGGAAAAGCGCCGGTCCCTTCCATTGCGTCGGGCCGGTTAAAGGGAACCGTGCAGGCTCCTGCCGCGTGGAGGGGCCTTCGGTGCTTGCAATCCGGCCCGTCGCTTCGCATATCAGGGGCAAGTCAATGAAAGGCGGACCAAAATGCTGCGTATCCTGATTTCCATTCTTCTTATCCTTGCCAGCCCTGTGGTGGCGGATACCAAGGTTCCGAAAAGCCAGATGGAAATTCAGTTGGGCTTTGCCCCCTTGGTGAAGCAGGCCACACCCGCAGTGGTGAATATCTATGCCAAGCGGATCGTTCAGGCCCGGCAAAGCCCGTTCCAGAACGATCCGTTCTTTCGCGGGATGTTCCGGGATTTCGGCGAAGTCCGGCCTCAGGTGCAAAATTCACTGGGATCCGGGGTGATCCTGTCCGAAGACGGCTATGTGGTGTCGAATTACCATGTGGTCGGAGATGCGGCGGAAATCCGCGTGGTGCTGAATGACCGGCGCGAATTCGACGCAAAAGTGGTTCTCGCCGATGAAGAAAGCGATTTGGCGATCCTTTCGCTGGACGGTGCCCGCGACATGCCGTTTCTGGACTTGCGCGACAGTGACGGCGTAGAGGTGGGCGAATTGGCACTGGCCATCGGTAACCCGTTCGGGGTCGGTCAGACCGTCAGCAGCGGCATCGTGTCGGGGCTGGCGCGATCGGGCACCGCGACCGGCAATGGACGCGGCTATTTCCTGCAGACGGATGCGCCGATCAACCCGGGTAATTCCGGTGGCGCGCTGATTGATGTGAACGGCCGCCTGATTGGCGTCAATACCTCGATCCTGACCCGCTCGGGTGGATCGAACGGGATCGGGTTTGCCATTCCTTCCAATCTTGTCGCGCAATTCGTGGCGCAGGCTCGGCAAGGCCATGATCGGTTCCTGCGCCCTTGGGCCGGGATGAACGGCCAACCGGTAGATGCCGATATCGCCGCCAGCCTCGGGCTTGACCGCCCCGGCGGCATCCTGATTTCGGGGCTGCACCCCGTCAGCCCGTTCCTGCAGGCGGGGTTTGCCCCGGGTGATGTTATCACGGCGGTAGACGGACAACCGGTGAACACACCCGCCGAGATGATTTTCCGCATGTCGGTGGTGGGGCTGGGCCAGGAGGTGCCGGTAACCCGGTTCCGGGATGGGGAAAACAAGGAATTTGGTGTCAGGTTGATCGCGGCCCCCGACACCCCGAAACGCGATACCCGGGTGCTGAACAAGAAGACGGCGCTGCCGGGGTTGGAAGTTTCCAATATCAACCCCGCCATTCTGGCCGAATACGGCCTTCCCTTGGGCAGCACCGGCGTAATGGTCGAAAAGCCCGGCCCTTATGGGGCGCGGGTCGGGTTGCAATCCGGCGATATCCTGCATGTGATTAACGGTAAAACGGTCGAAACCACCAAGGATGTCGAAAAGGCCCTGTCGGGTCGGGTACAGCGCCTGGCCTTCGACGTGCAGCGCGGCTTGCAGCGGCTGGTGATCCGGTTCAGGCTGTGAAACATGGCCGACCTGTTCGATCCCGCCCCCGGTAACCCGGACCAACACAGCAGCGCGCATAGGCCGCTGGCGGATCGTCTGCGGCCGCAGACGCTGGCGCAGGTGATCGGTCAGGATCAGGTTCTGGGGCCAGAGGCGCCGTTGGGTGTAATGCTGGGCTCGGGCAGTCTGTCTTCATTGATCTTTTGGGGGCCGCCGGGGGTGGGCAAAACCACCATCGCGCGGCTTCTGGCGGATGAAACCGATCTGCATTTCGTGCAGATCAGCGCGATTTTTACCGGTGTACCGGATCTGAAGAAAGTGTTCGAAGCGGCCAGGCTCAGGCGTCAGACCGGGCAGGGGACGCTTCTGTTCGTCGACGAAATCCATCGCTTTAACAAGGCGCAGCAGGACAGTTTCCTGCCGCATATGGAAGACGGCACCATCCTTCTGGTTGGTGCGACCACGGAAAATCCCAGTTTCGAACTGAACGCCGCCGTTCTCAGCCGGTCGCAGGTTCTGGTGCTGGAACGGTTGGCACTGGCCGATCTGGAACGTCTGGCACAGCGGGCGGAAAAGGAATTAAACCGGGCTTTGCCACTGGATGGGCCTGCGCGCGAAGCGTTGTTGGAAATGGCCGATGGCGACGGTCGGGCGCTGCTGAACCTGATTGAACAGGTGGCAGCCTGGACCGTCAAAGACAAGCTGACGGTGGAGGCGCTATCGCAGCGGCTGATGAAGCGGGCGGCAAAATATGACAAGTCGGGCGAAGAGCATTACAACCTGATTTCGGCGCTGCACAAATCTGTGCGTGGCTCCGACCCGGATGCGGCGCTGTATTGGTTTGCACGGATGCTGGAAGGTGGTGAAGATCCGCGCTTTCTGGCGCGGCGGATCACCCGGATGGCGGTCGAGGATATCGGTTTGGCCGACCCGCAGGCGCAATATCTTTGCCTGCAGGCCTGGGAAACCTATGAACGGCTGGGCAGTCCCGAAGGTGAACTGGCACTGGCGCAGGCGGTGGCCTATCTGGCGTTGGCCCCGAAAAGCAACGCGGTTTACATCGCCTACAAGGCCGCCCGGGCGAGCGCCCGAAAATCTGGTAGCGAACCGCCCCCGAAACATATCCTGAATGCACCGACGAAGATGATGAAGGAACAGGGCTTTGGCGCTGGCTACGCCTATGATCACGATGCCGAGGACGGGTTTTCTGGGCAGAATTATTTCCCTGAAACAATGCGCCGGCAAAGCTTCTACCTGCCTGTTGAACGCGGCTTCGAGCGGGAATTGAAAAAGCGGCTGGACTATTTCGAAAAGCTGCGCCGGCAGCGCGGCGCCTGAGTATTTCAGCCAAGATGAAATTTGTACTCCCCGATTTTATCTTGGCCAAAATACTCCCGCCGGAGGCGCAGGTCACCGGCCCGCGATTTTGGCTGGTCTGACTGTTCCAGCTTTGAAAACTTGACAATCCGGCAGTAGCAGATCAGGAGGGGCGCCATGTTGATAACGGCTTTTCAAGTCGCCCTCGGGGGCGCATTCGGCGCAATGCTGCGCTATCTTTCCGGAGTTGCCATCTTCAAGCTGATGGGCCCCGGTTTCCCTTTGGGTGTGCTTTTCGTCAATATCCTGGGATCGGGGATCATGGGGGCGATGTTGGTTTATCTTGGTCAGCGTGGATTGAGCCATCTCAACCCGTTCTTGATGACGGGGGTTTTGGGCGGTTTCACTACCTTTTCGGCCTTTTCTCTGGAAGCTTTCACGCTTTATGAACGCGGCGCCGTCGGGCAGGCGGCAATCTATGTCGGGCTATCGGTGCTGCTGTCTTTGATGGCGCTGGTGGCCGGAGTAAACCTTATGCGGTGGGCCCTGACATGAGTGCTGTACAAACACTGACCGTGGGGTCGGACGATGGCAATCAGCGGCTGGATCGCTGGTTGAAACGGCTGTTCCCGCATCTGGCACAGGGCCGCATCGAAAAGATGTGCCGCAAAGGCGAATTGCGCGTCGACGGTGGCCGGGTCAAGGCATCGACCCGGCTGGAAGCCGGGCAACAGGTGCGAATCCCACCCTTGCCGGACCCGGACGAGATGCCGAAAGCGGCGGCCAAACCCAGGCCCTCCACGGTTTCGCCCGAGGATGAAAAGCTCATTCAATCCTGCGTTTTGTACCGCGATGACCATATCATCGCGCTGAACAAGCCCGCCGGGCTGCCGACGCAGGGCGGTAGCAAGCAGACCCGACATGTCGACGGATTGACCGAAGCGCTGAAATTCGGGATGGAGGAAAAGCCGCGGCTGGTGCATCGGCTGGATAAGGATACTTCCGGGGTGCTGCTGCTGGCGCGCACCCGCGCGGCGGCGCAGGCGTTGACCGCCGCGCTGCGGCACAAGCAGACCCGCAAGATTTACTGGGCCCTGGTGGCCGGGGTGCCCACCCCCTATCTGGGCGAAGTCAAATACGGGCTGGTCAAGGCTGGTGGCCACGGTGCCAAGGGCGAGGGCGAAAAGATGGTTTGCGTGCATCCGCACGACATCGACAGAACACCTGGCGCGAAGCGGGCGCATACGCTGTATGCCACGCTCTATCGGGTTGCCGGGCGCGCGTCCTGGGTGGCGATGGAACCGTTGACGGGGCGTACCCACCAGCTGCGTGCGCATATGGCAGAGATCGGACATCCGATTATCGGTGACGGTAAATATGGCGGCTCGAGGCAGGAAAATATGGGGGATGGCTGGGGTGCGCAACTGGGCGGGGTGATCAGTAAAAAACTGCACCTGCATGCCCGGTCCATGACCTTCCTTCATCCGGTAACGAAAAAACCGGTGACGATTACGGCACCGTTGCCCGAACATATGAAACACAGTTGGGACACTTTCGGCTGGACCGAGGATCTGGCCGCCGACGATCCTTTCGAGACGCTGCAATGAACGACGCCCTGCGGCTGATCCTGTTCGATGTCGACGGAACGCTGGTGGACAGTCAGGGCGACATCGTTGCCTCGATGACGAGCGCCTTTGCGTCCGAGGGGATGGCACCGCCCGCGCGCGCGGCGATCCTTGGCATCGTTGGGTTGTCGCTCGACGTGGCGATGCCCAAGCTGGCGCCGGGGTTGGAACAGGCGGCCTATGCGCGATTGGTCGACGCTTATAAGGCGTCCTATATGGCGCTGCGCGCGGCGCAGGGGGCGCAGAAAAACTCGCCGCTTTATCCGCATATCCGTGCGGTACTGGATCAGTTGTCGACAATTGATCATTATCTGCTGGGGGTTGCCACCGGCAAATCCCGACGCGGACTGGATGCGCTGTTGGCAGGGCATGGCATGGAACATTTGTTTCTGACCCAACAGGTCGCGGATCACCATCCGTCGAAACCGCATCCGGCGATGATCATGTCGGCACTGTCTGAAACCAGTATAGCAGCGGAAAACGCGGTGATGATTGGCGATACCAGCTTTGACATGGATATGGCCCGGGCCGCCGGGGTGGGGGCGCTTGGTGTCGGCTGGGGCTATCACCGGGCCGAGGTGCTGGCTGGTCTGGCCGATGATGTGATCCATGATGCACGTGACCTGCCCGGCGCAATCGAACGTATGTGGGAGAGCAAGCAATGAGCATTCTTAAACCCAAGCGTTTCTGGAAAGAAGCCACACCAGAGCCGGTCGAAAACGGTTGGCAGGTGGCATTGGACGGACGTTCAGTCCGGACCCCCGCCAAACGGCTGATGGTCTTGCCCTCACTGCGGCTGGCGCAGGCGGTCTCATCTGAATGGGACGCTCAGGAAGACGAAATCGACCCCTCGCTCATGCCCTTTACCCGGATGTCGAATTCGGCGCTGGACAAAGTGGCGGTTCAGCATGATGCGGTTGCTGAAATGCTGGCCGAATATGGCGGTTCGGATTTGCTTTGCTACCGCGCGACTCATCCGCAAGAGCTGATTTCGCGACAGGCGGACGCGTGGGATCCGGTGCTGGACTGGGCTGCACAAAATCTGGGCGTTCGGTTGCAAGTTGTGTCAGGGGTGATGCCGATGGCGCAAAGTGAGGCCGTTCTGGATAGGATGCAGAAGTTGGTAAAGGATCTGGACGATTTCCAACTGGCCGCGTTTCATGACCTGGTCTGCATGTCTGGGTCTTTGATCCTAGGGTTCGCTGCGGTGCGGAACTATTGCGATATCGAACAAATTTGGCAAGTTTCGCAGCTAGATGAAACTTGGCAGACTGAACAATGGGGCGTCGACGAAGAAGCTGCGGCAAAGGCCGAGCATAAGCGGCAGGAATTCCTGCATGCCAAGCGATTTTTCGACCTAAGCGCGACGACGTGATCTGAGGCAGATATTATTCTGTAATTGGGGAAAAGATTACCTTTCCCTTGCGGAAACCCTTTGCAGTGCTCGCTTTTGACGAACTGTGACTTGACCTTTTGCGATGAAATCGCCCAAAGTTTGGTCACTGACGGGGGAACACCTGTCATATTCGTCCTCGATTCCGCAAAGGGGTCGAAAACCGCTCAACCACAGGGCGGACAATCAGGAAGAGGTAAACATGAAAAAATCCGTATTTCTTGGCGCGTTGACCGTTGCCGGCCTTTCGGCTGGTGTCGCAGCAGCCGGGACTCTCGATGATGTGAAAGCACGCGGCAAGCTGAACTGCGGTGTGACCACTGGTCTCGTTGGTTTCGCAGCGCCTGACGCAAACGGCCATTGGGAAGGCTTTGACGTTGGCGTCTGCCGTGCTGTCGCCGCTGCTGTCCTTGGCGACAAGGATGCCGTCGAATTCGTCCCAACCACCGGTAAGACCCGCTTTACCGCTCTCGCCTCTGGCGAAGTGGATATGCTGGCCCGAAACACTACCTGGACTTTCTCGCGCGATGTCGATTTGAAATTCGAATTCGTCGGCGTGAACTACTATGATGGTCAGGGCTTCATGGTTCCCAAGGAACTGGGCGTGTCTTCGGCCAAGGAACTGGACGGCGCGACCGTTTGTATCCAGACCGGCACCACCACCGAGCTGAACCTGGCGGATTTCTTCCGCTCGAATAACATCAGCTATGAACCGGTTCCGATCGAAACCAACGCCGAAGCTCAGCAGCAGTTCCTGGCTGGTGCCTGCGACGTCTACACAACCGACGCATCGGGCCTGGCCGCGACTCGTGCAACCTTCGAAAACCCGGGCGACTTTGTGGTTCTGCCTGAAATCATTTCGAAAGAACCGCTGGGTCCGCTGGTCCGTCACGGCGACGCCGAATGGGGTGACGTTGTGCGCTGGACGCTGAATTCGCTGATCGCAGCCGAAGAGCTGGGTATCACTTCGGCCAATATTGGCGAACTGTCGAGCGGCACTGACAACCCAGAAATCAACCGTATGCTGGGGACTGAAGGTACCTTGGGTGAAATGCTGGGTCTGGATGCCGAATGGGCCAAGCGCGCCATCATGGCGGGTGGTAACTACGGCGAATTGTTCGAAAAGAACATCGGCGCAAGCACCCCGATCGGTCTGGCGCGTGGTCTGAACGCACAGTGGACCGAGGGTGGTCTGCTTTACGCTCCGCCGTTCCGGTAATTTCTGCATTCTTAGGGCGCGGCGCAAGCCGCGCCCTTTCTACTCTATCAGTCTGACAAGATCGACCATCGGCCCTTGAGGCCAGTTAAAACAATAAGGTCGAATGACGGGGAACATCCCAAATGACAACACTTATCGACCCTCCCAAGGAGTCGTTCCGGCTGTCTATGTTGATTTACGACACCCGGTATCGGTCGATGACCATTCAGGTCGTCGCCATGCTCGGCTTCATGCTGCTGATCGGATGGTTAATCAACAATACCGCGCAAAACCTGCTGGATCTCGGAAAAGAACCGAGTTTCAAGTTCCTTGGTGAACCTGCCGGATATGACATTAACCAGCGCCTGATCGACTATGACAATCAGAACTCCCATATGCGGGCCGCCTTTATCGGTCTGCTGAATACCCTGCTGGTGGCAGTGATGGGCTGTATCACAGCGACCATTCTGGGTGTGATTATCGGTGTTTTACGCCTGTCCAAGAACTGGCTGATCGCCAAGCTGATGACGGTCTATGTGGAAACCTTCCGCAATGTGCCAGTGCTGTTGTGGATCGTGTTCACAATGGCTGTGCTGATCGAAACCTTACCCTCGCCACGCGCGTTCAGGGGGGTTGAAACCGGGTCCATAGTCGTCACCAACCGCGGCATTTATGTGCCCGAGCCACTGTTTTCCCGCAGCTTGGGGGACATTCATCTGTTCGGGGCGTCCAGTTTCCGTTTCAATGTCTCACTGGATCTGATCGTCGTCCTGATAGCATTAGGTCTGGGGCTGTTCGTCAGGCATAAAATCAAGCTGCGCGCCAATCGGATTCAGGAAGCAACAGGCAACCGTCCGACAACTTGGTATCTGAGCCTTGGCGCTGTGGTGGTGCCGCTGGCGATGGTACTGATCGGGTTGGGGTTCCATCTGGGCTATCCCGCATTGAAAGGCTTCAACTTTCAGGGCGGCACCCATATGCGCAATTCACTGATCGCGCTGTGGTTGGCTCTGTCGCTTTATACCGCGGCCTTCATCGCAGAAAATGTGCGCGCCGGTATCCTGGCCATTTCCAAGGGCCAGACAGAGGCTGCCGCGGCGTTGGGATTGCGATCCAACCGGATCATGAGCCTTGTCGTGCTGCCGCAGGCACTGCGGGTGATCATCCCGCCGCTGATTTCGCAGTATCTCAACCTGACCAAAAACTCGTCTCTGGCCATCGCCGTGGGCTATATGGACCTGACCGGCACATTGATGGGCATCACCCTGAACCAAACCGGCCGCGAACTGGAAACGGTTCTGCTGGGCATGCTGATCTATCTGGTGATCAGCCTGAGCATCTCGATGGTGATGAACTGGTATAACAACCGCGTCAAACTGGTGGAGAGATAACATGAACGATGTATCTTTTGTCCGCACAGAAATGCTGCAACAGCAGACGCCACCGGCCACGTCGGTCGGGATCGTTGGCTGGATGCGGGAAAACCTGTTTTCGGGCTGGCTGAATTCGATACTGACCGTGGTGTCGGGCCTGTTCGTCCTCTTCGTGCTCGAGGCGATCCTGAGCTGGGCCTTGTCTCCTACATGGGGGGCGATGTCGCTGAACGAATGCCGCGAAATCTTGGCTGGTCACGAAGGGGCTTGTTGGGGGGTGATCCGGGACCGCTGGGTGCAGCTTTTGTTTGGGTTCTATCCGCCTGAATCCTACTGGCGCCCGATCCTGACCTTCATTCTGCTGGCGGTCGCTTTGGCCCCCATATTGTTTGCCGAGAAAGTTCCGGGCAAGCTGATCTACTTCACCGCGATCTTCCCCTTCCTGATGCCTTGGCTGCTATGGGGCGGGACGATCTGGGGACCGCTGGCTGCGGCCGCCGGTTTCGTCATCGGCTTCTTTGTCTACAAGGCCGTGAATACGGCCGCAGGCAGCCTTGCTGCAGTGATCGCGGCCGTCGTTGCCGCGTTGGTCTGGTGGCTTATCCTGTCGGGATATGTGGTCAACGGCCTGCCGAATTCCGATGACCCCAACGCCGTAGGCGGGCTCAACGCGATTCTGCCCATCGGGCTGGAAGCCATCAACAGCCGGAACTTTGGCGGCATGATGTTGTCAATCACCATCGGCGTTGTCGCCATCGCTTGTTCGCTGCCCATCGGCATCGTTCTGGCGCTGGGGCGTCAATCTGATCTGCTGATCGTGAAATCTCTTTGCGTGGGTTTCATCGAATTCATTCGCGGTGTGCCGCTGATCACGTTGCTGTTCGTCGCCTCGACGCTGCTGAACATCTTCATGCCTCCGGGTACGAATTTCGACATCATCATGCGGGTGATCATCATGGCGACCCTGTTTGCGTCGGCCTATATGGCCGAGGTGATCCGGGGCGGGTTGGCCGCATTGCCGAAGGGACAGTACGAGGGCGCCGATTCGCTGGGGCTGGATTACTGGCAGGCGCAGCGGCTGATCATCATGCCGCAGGCGTTGAAAATCTCGATCCCCGGTATCGTGTCCACCTTTATCGGCCTGTTCAAGGACACCACGCTGGTGTCGGTGATCGGCTTGTTGGACCCGCTGGGCCTGTCGAATGCCATTCGTGCGGATTCTGACTGGAACGGGATTGTCTGGGAACTTTACGGCTTTATTGCCCTGATGTTCTGGGTCTTCTGTTTCTCCATGTCGCGTTATTCCATGTATCTCGAGCGCAAGCTCAGAACCGATCATCAGTAAGGAGATCACATATGTCTGATCTTGCAACCGACCGTAAAATCGACCGTTCCAAGATGCAGGTCTCGGATGAGGTCGCCATCGAAATCAGTGCCATGAACAAATGGTACGGTGCGTTTCATGTGCTGCGCGACATCAACCTGACGGTGAATCAGGGTGAACGGATCGTGATTGCCGGACCGTCAGGGTCGGGTAAATCGACCCTGATCCGCTGCATCAACCGGCTGGAAGAACACCAGCAGGGCCGCATCGTGGTCGATGGAACCGAACTGACTTCGGACCTGAAAAATATCGACAAGATCCGGTCGGAAGTCGGGATGTGTTTCCAGCACTTCAACCTTTTCCCGCATCTGACCATCCTGGAAAACTGCACGCTGGCACCGATCTGGGTACGCAAGACACCCCGGAAAGAGGCCATTGAGACGGCGATGCATTTCCTTGAGAAGGTCAAGATCCCCGAACAGGCCGACAAGTTTCCCGGTCAGTTGTCGGGCGGTCAGCAACAGCGGGTGGCGATTGCGCGCAGCTTGTGCATGAAGCCGCGCATCATGCTGTTTGACGAACCGACTTCGGCGCTGGACCCCGAGATGATCAAGGAAGTGCTCGACACCATGATCGAGCTGGCCGAGGAAGGTATGACCATGCTGTGTGTGACCCACGAAATGGGCTTTGCGCGGCAGGTGGCCAACCGGGTGATTTTCATGGATCAGGGCCAGATCGTCGAACAGAACGAACCAGAAGAGTTCTTTAACAACCCGCAAAGTGAGCGGACCAAGTTGTTCCTGAGCCAGATTCTGGGTCACTGAGGGTTATGAAATCGGGGGCGGTTGTCGCCCCCTTCCGGGCGTGCCTCTCTGGGGCGCGCCTTTTTCTTTGGCTGACCCTCAGTCATCTGGCGGCTCGAAAGCGGCAAGCCATTTGGCCAGCAGCCGGTCCAGTTCTTCCTGTTCCTTGGCGTTCAGCGCTTCGGTCATGCGGTTCTGATTGACGACATGGTCGGAAACGCAGGCATTGATCAGGTCAAGCCCCTTCACCGTCAGTTGTACCACCACGCTGCGGGCGTCCTGAGCCGACTTCTTTCGGTCGACCAGCCCCTTGGCTTCGAGCCGGTCCAACCGGTTGGTCATCGTGCCCGAGGTCACCATGGTCCAGTCCATCAATTGCGATGGCGTCAGCGCGTAGGGCGCGCCGGAGCGGCGCAGCGTGGCCAACACGTCGAAGCTGGCCGCGTTCAACCCATGAGCGGCAAATACCGTATCCAACCCTTGGGTCAGATGAGTCGTCAAACGCTTCATTCGTCCCATTAGCCCCATGGGACGTAGTTGAAACTCCGGGTGCTCGGCCCTCCATTGGGCCAAAATTTTGTCGACATGATCCATGGTTAGCAGTTTTCCCAATTAATATCTTGACGTCAAGGTTTTCTTGAATATCTTGACGTCAAGATAAAATGAACGGATATTGGATATGTCACGACAAACCGATCTGGCCCTAACCGGCCTTGCCCCGCTGATCTGGGGCAGTAGCTACATTGTCATCACCGAACTGATGCCCGATGGATTTCCATTGACGATTGCAATGCTGCGTGCGCTGCTGGCCGGGCTGATCCTGCTGGCCCTTGTGCGGCAATTACCGGGGCGCGATTGGCTTGGCCGCATCCTGCTGCTGGGCGCTCTCAATTTCTCGATTTTCTGGGCGGCGCTGTTCGCGGCGGCCTACCTGCTGCCGGGTGGTGTGGCCGCGACGCTGGGGGCGGTGCAGCCGCTGATCGTGCTGGGGCTGGCGCATATTCTGCTGGGCAGCCGGGTAACCGGGTTGGGCGTGGCGTCTGCACTGACCGGCATGGTCGGTGTTGCTCTGCTGATCCTTGGACCCGAGGCGCGGCTGGATGGCTTTGGTGTGATCGCGGCACTAATCGGGGCCGCATCTATGGCTGCGGGCGTAGTGCTGACCCGCAAATGGCAGCCGCCAGTTGCGCCGGTCACCTTTGCAGCGTGGCAGTTGACCGCCGGAGGGTTGATTTTGTTGCCTATCGCACTGTTGCTGGAACCCGGATTTCCACGCCCCGATTTCGATGCTGCTATCGGTCTTGCCTGGCTCAGCGTGATCGGCGCGGCGGCGACCTATTACCTGTGGTTCCGCGGAATCGCCCGGCTGGGACCGGCGGCGATCACCGGATTGGGCTTTCTCAGCCCGCTGAGCGCGGTTCTGCTGGGGTGGCTGGTGCTGGGGCAGGAACTGTCAGGGTGGCAGATGACAGGCGTTTTGGTCGTTTTGGCCAGCATCTGGGCCGGTCAGCGGGCGCAGCGCCCCGGACTGGTGCGGTTTGGGCTGGCAAAAGCCTAGATCAACTGACGAGGTATGATGAAATCGACAAGCCTGCCGGTGCCGGTCTTTGCGCCACCCCAATCGGCAATCGGCAGGTCGATCACGCTGGTCGCGCCGGTGGGATAGCGAAGAAAATCGGCATTCCCCGGCGCGGCGGTCAGCGCGGCCGCGAAGTCCGCGATACCGGGGTTATGAGCGATCATGAGTATGGTGGGCATCTGTTCCGCCTGTTGCAGTTGCTGCATCAGCACGCCGGGTGGGGCGAGATAGAGCTGAGGAAGCAACCGTACCTTGGCGCCAAGGTTCAACCGGTCAAGGGTTTCGCGGGTGCGGACCGCATCCGAACACAGAACCAGATCGGGCAAATAGCCACGCCCGCGCAGCCAACCCCCTAACGCCGTGGCCGACAGCCGCCCGCGTTTGTTCAGTGGTCGGTCATGGTCGGACAGGCTGGGATCATCCCACCCGGATTTGGCATGACGCATCAGGATCAGGCGCAGGGTCACAAGAAAGCTTTCATATGGAAGGCGGATTGTTCGGCCACCCTGCCATACCCCCGGCTGATCGGGCAAGCGCGTCTGACAAGGCAGCCGCCAGTCATGCAGTCGTCCCCCGCATCCGAGCGCAGGAAAGATTTGCAGGCAGGAACGTCATAGCCACGATCCGAAAGGGCGGCGATGGGGCAGGCTGTCAGGCAGGGCCTGTCGGCGCAGCTGTTGCAGGGGGATGCCGCAGGTTGAAGCGGTAGTGTTAATCTCTCGGCAAAGCCCAATGCGCCCCTGTAGGACACAAAGAGGCCCGCCCGGTCATGCACCAACAGGTGAACCGGCGATTGCCAGGCCCGCCCACTGTCCAAAGCCCAGCGGATGAATGGGTGATAGGGCGGACCGCCAAAGGGGAAAAACGCCTTGGCCCCGAACTCATCTGCCAAGGCCCCGATCACCCGGGTTGACCAACGGTCAATCGCGTCAGGATTGCCATCGCGATATTCCGGGCTTTGAATAAATCCGGGCCAGAAACCAGGTTCGCGCGGTCCCAGCAGAATCAGCGTTCCGATCCCTTCCAGATCGGTCGGGTGCAGCGCCCCGAAGATTTCTAAGGCGCTCTTATCGGCGCGGATTTCCAGCGCGGCGAGCGTCATTTGCGGAAAAACGGCAGGCTCAGTGCCCATCCGAGTTTGGTCGGTCTGTCATCCTGCCATTGCAGGCCGATGGTCATGTCGTCATGTCCCGCTTGCGGTTGGGCGATGTAGGTACCTAAAATCCTATCCCAGATCGACAATGCAAAGCCATAGTTGCTGTCATGTTCGTGCCGATGCACCGAATGGTGCACCCGGTGCATGTCGGGCGTTACCAGAACCAATCGCACAATCGCGTCCAGCCCCAGAGGCAGGCGCAGATTGGCGTGATTGAACAGGGCGGTGCCGTTCAGGATGATCTCGAACAGGATAATCGCCAAGGCAGATGGCCCGATCAGATAGACCAGCCCGATCTTCAGCAGCATCGAAAAGGCGATTTCAACCGGATGAAAGCGGATCGCGGTGGTGACGTCGATATCGCGGTCGGCATGGTGGACCCGGTGAAAGCGCCACAGGACAGGCACTTTGTGGGTAATCAGATGCTGGAACCAGATCGCGAAATCGAAAATGAGGATCGCCAGCATGACCTCAGCCCAGACCGGCAGGTCGATCCTATTGAACAGGCCCCAGCCGTTTTGTCCGGCATCCACTGCCGCGCCCACTGCCAGCAGCGGTAATGCCAGAGCCAGCGCCCTGAGCGCGATGGTGTCGATGATCTGCATCGCCCAATTGGTGAGCCAGCGTTTTGATCTGGGCTGAGTACGCGCTTTGCGCGGGGCTAGGGATTCGAGTAGCGCAAACAGGCTGAACAGGCCCAGAAAGGCAGTGAGGCGAATGATGGCTTCGTTTTCCATATGTCCAATCTAAGCTCACTGCGGAGACTGGCAATAGACATATTCAGAAAAATATATACTTTATCCGCGGATCAGCGACCCGGCACCATGTTCGGTATAAAGTTCCAGCAATGCGGCATTGGGTGCACGCCCGTCCAGAATCACCACCCCGCGCACGCCCTTTTCGATCGCATCGAGAGCGGTTTCGGTTTTCGGAATCATGCCTCCGGCAATGGTGCCATCTGCTATCAGCGCACGCACCTGTTCCGACGTCATTTCGGTCAGAACCTCGCCATCCTTGTTCTTGACCCCTGCCACATCGGTCAGAAGCAGCAGGCGGTCAGCCTGCAACGCCCCGGCTATGGCCCCGGCAGCGGTGTCGCCATTGACGTTAAAGGTTTCGTTGTCATTCACGCCAGTGCCCACTGGCGCGATTACCGGGATGATACCGGCATTATATAGATCACGGATCACCTGCACGTTCATTTCGACCGGCTTGCCGACGAAACCCAGTTCCGGATCGTCCGGTTCGCAGACCATCAGATCGTCATCCTTGCCGCAGATACCAACCGCGCGGCCACCTTCATCGTTGATTGCCTGCACGATTCGTTTGTTGACCAGGCCCGCCAGCACCATCTCGACCACCTCGACGGTGGCCTTGTCGGTGACTCGCTTGCCGCGGACGAATTGGCTTTTAATGCCAAGCTTGTCCAACATGCTATTGATCATCGGACCGCCGCCATGCACCACGACCGGGTTGACCCCGACTTGCCGCATTAAAACGATATCGCGGGCAAAATCCGCCATGGCCTCGTCGTCGCCCATCGCGTTGCCGCCGAATTTCACCACCACAATCGCCCCGGTAAAGCGCTGCAGATACGGTAGGGCCTCGGACAGGGTCCGGGCGGTGGCGATCCAGTCGCGGTTCATGCTCTGCTTTCTCATTGAATCCATCCCTAAACGGTTTCTGTGTTACCGGCTTCGCGTCGCCAAGCCAAGTGTCCCGTTGCACTCGTCCGCCCGAATGCTAGGGTTCGCGGGCACAGTGTGGGGCTGCATCAATGGAACAGTACAAGAAAACGCTTTTGTTGACCGGGGCCAGCAGGGGGATCGGACATGCCACGGTGCGGCGGTTTAACCGCGCCGGATGGCGTGTGATTACCTGTTCACGGGCGCCGTTTCCCAGCGAATGCCCGTGGGGCGGTGGCGAGGAAAACCATGTTCAGATCGATCTGGCCGACCCTTCCGACACGATCAAGAAGGTGTCAGAGATCCGCGACCGGCTGGACGGTCGACTGGACGCGCTGGTCAACAATGCCGGGATTTCACCCAAAGGCGAAGGCGGCGCGCGGCTGAACACGTTGGACACCGACCTGAAAACATGGGGGCATGTGTTCCACGTGAATTTCTTTGCCTCGGTGGTTCTGGCACGGGGGTTGCGCGAGGAATTGGCCGCCGCCAAGGGCGCTGTGGTCAATGTGACGTCGATTGCGGGCTACAGGGTGCATCCCTTTGCCGGGGCGGCCTATTCTACTTCCAAGGCGGCACTGGCGGCCCTGACGCGCGAAATGGCGCATGATTTCGGCCCTTTGGGGGTGCGGGTCAACGCGATTGCGCCGGGTGAGATCGAAACCGATATCCTTTCGCCCGGCACAGACAAGATGATTGAGGATATTCCACTGCGCCGGTTGGGCCATACCGACGAAGTGGCCAACACGATCTATTTCCTGTGCACTGATGCGTCGTCCTACATCTCGGGGACCGAGATCGAGGTGAATGGCGGTCAGCATGTCTGAGCGCGGCTGAGGCGGGCGCGGCCCGCCACGCTTTCTTTTCGTCAGATGAGTGATGCGATGGTACTGCGCAGGGTGGGGATACCGTCGCCCTTTTCACTGGAGGTCAGGATCAATTCGGGGAAGGCGGCGGGGTGTTTCGCCAGTTTCTCACGCACCTGTTTCAGCACATTTTCGCGGTCCTGTGCCTTCACCTTGTCGGTCTTGGTCAGTACGCATTGGAAGGTCACGGCGGAACTGTCGAGCAGCGACATGATTTCCTCGTCCACCGCCTTGATGCCGTGGCGCGCGTCAATCAGCACGAAGGCGCGGCGCAGGTTCTGGCGGCCAGACAGGTATTGTTTCAGTAGCCGTTGCCATTTTTCCACCACCGCCAGCGGCGCATTGGCAAAACCATAGCCGGGCAGGTCAACCAGATAATGATCATCATTGACCGTGAAGAAGTTGATCTCCTGCGTCCGCCCCGGTGTGTTGGACGCCCGGGCCAGACCCTTGCGCCCGGTCAGCGCGTTGATCAGCGATGATTTTCCGACATTGGAACGCCCGGCGAAACAGACTTCAAGCCGGTCCGAGGGCGGCAGGCCGGACATTGCCACGACGCCTTTGAGGAAATCGGTCTGACCGGCGAAAAGCTTGCGGCCCTTTTCGGCGCTGATCTCATCGGGTTCGTCGGCAAGCGGAAAGGGCAGTTGCATTACAGGATCTCCACCTTGTCGTTGATCGTTACCGTGCCCGATTTGGTGACCCGGGCATAAACGCCAAAATCCTGGTGACCAAAAGCGGCGTTCAATGCGCGCAATGTATCCGCATCTGCATGGCCTGTCTCGGGGTTTACGGTGGTCGCTTGGCAGCGGGTGATACGGGTTTCCACCTTCAACTCGGCAGCGCCGATCCGAATGGTTTTTCCGATAAGGTCGAATTCCGCAAAGGCAGGCCAGCCATCAATCCACAGATTGCCCCGGAACCGGTGAATCGAAAGGTCCGTCCCCATCTGTTCCCCGAGCGTTCTGAGCGAGCTGAGGTTCAGGACCGAGACATAGGGCTCGGGTACATCGGTCATCGCCTGATCTTTCAGGCTGACCACCTGGGCCGGGGCAGGGCGATTGTCGGGCCAGAAAGGGCGCAGCCAGTCGATCAGGGCGGCACCGTCCTCTAACGGTCGCACCGTGATGCTGTCGGCTTCTGGATGGGTTAGGGTGACGGTTTCGTCGGTCTCGTTGAGCGCTGCTTGAACCGCCATCAGCGGATGCCCGGCCACGCCGCGGATGAAATTGCCCTTGGCCATCCATTCGGTTGGCTGACCATTGAGCTGGGCCGCGTCATGCGCCACGGCCCAATGCCGGTCGAAAGGCAGAACGCGCCCCTCCGTGAGGGGCGCGCTTTGCAGGTCCTCATATCCGATCGACTTGATCGGATGGCGGACAATATGGGCCAGATGGCTCATTTTTCCGCCGACTTCTTACGCTTGAAGCTGCTTTTGATATTACCGAACACGTCCGGTTTGAAACCGTGGAAACGCATGATCGAATATTGCTGGATGAAGGTGATCGTGTTGTTGGTGATCCAGTACAACACCAGACCGCTGGCAAAGCTGCCCAGCATGAACATGAACACCCACGGCATCCAGGCAAAGATCATCTGCTGTGCCGGGTCGGTGGGGGCCGGGTTCAGTTTTTGTTGCAGCCACATCGAGATCCCCAGCAGGATCGGCAAGACACCCAGAGAGATGATCGCCAGGATCGAGTTTTGATCAGGCGCAGCGAAAGGCAGCAGACCAAACAGATTCAGGATCGAACTGGGATCGGGGGACGACAGATCGCGAATCCAGCCCAGCCAGGGGGCCTGGCGCAGCTCCATCGTGACCGAAATCACCTTATAGAGCGAAAAGAAGATCGGGATCTGGATCAGAAGAGGCAAACAACCCGAGGCGGGGTTCACCTTTTCCTTCTTGTACAGTTCCATCATGCCCTGCTGCACCTTCTGGCGGTCATCGCCAGCGGCTTTCTTCATTTCTTCCATCTTGGGCTGCAATTCCTTCATCTTCGCCATCGAAGAATAGGATTTATAGGCCAGCGGGAAGACGATCGCCTTGATCACGATGGTCAGGCCGATGATCGACCAGCCCATGTTGCCGATCAAGCCGTGCAGCGTATGGAGCAACCAGAAGATTGGCTTGGTGAAGAAGAAGAACCAACCCCAGTCGATTGAATCGATGAAACGGGTGACGTTGTCGTCTTTTTCGTAGGACCGGATGGTTTCCCATTCCTTGGCGCCGGCGAACAGACGCATATCGGCTTCGATCGTTTCGCCGGGGGCCATGGTCAGGGTCTTGAGCACCGCTTCGGTCTGATAGACGTCGCGGGCTTCGTCGTATTTCACCACTGATTTGAACGGCGTGCCTGCGGCGGGGATCAGGGTCGACATCCAGTAGTGATCGGTAAAGCCGACCCAGCCTGCTTCGGTGACCTGGGTGACCTCGGCCAACGTACCTTCGCGTTCATTGTAGTCGAGCTTGGTGATTTTCTTGTATTTGGTTTCGTTCAGTTCCCCATCCGACATGGAGATTGACCCCTTGTGCACGATGGGCGAGCTTTTGTCGCTTAGCGGTTCGCCGTGGCGCGCGATCACGCCATAAGGGGCCAGCGTCACCGTGGCTGTGCCACTATTCTGCACGCTTTGGCGGACCGAGAACATGTAGTTTTCATCGACCGTCATTTCGCGGCGGAAGGTCAGACCCGCGCCGTTGTCCCAAGTCAGGGTAACCGGGCTGTCGGTCGACAATGTGCTTCCGCTTGTAACCGACCAGATTGTGTTGGCGCCAGGTACCTGATCCAGCGTAAGCCCTGCTCCCGGGGCCCAGCCCCACAGCGCGTAATAGGGATGCTCGGTGCCCAGCGGCGCCAGCACTTCAACATTACCGGAATCCGAATCCAGAGTGTCGCGGTAATCCTTCAGCTGCAATTCGTCGATCCGCCCACCCTTGAGCGAAATCGACCCGGCCAGGCGCGGGGTGTCAATGGTCAGCCGCGGAGCGTCGGCGCCGGATTCGACCACGGCGGTCAGTGCTGCGGTCCCGGTGCTGGCGGGTTCAACCGTGGGCGCGGTGCCGACGGCGGGGGCCTGCTGGGTCGCAACAGCGGCGTTGGGATCGGCGGCGTCCTGTTCCGGAGGGGGAAACAGAAGGAACCATACCAGGATTACGGCAAAGCTGAGAGCGGTTGCCAAGATGAGGTTTTTGTTCTGATCGTCCATCGGGGGTGCGTGCCTGTCCTTGGAATTCTTCGGTGCCGGTTCAACAGAGTGCGGCCCCAAAGGTCAAGCGGATTCACCCAATACCGCCTGATCTGCGGCGTTTCGGTAGGGCTTAGCCGGTGCGGCGTCCGATCCGAGGGGTATTCTTGCGTTTTATGTCATTGTTGCGAATCCAGTCCAGAGTCTGGTCGAACGGCATCGGGCGTGCAATTCCGAAGCCCTGAACATGGGTGCAGCCAAGCTGTGCCAGCATGGCATGTTCCCCGGCGGTTTCCACCCCTTCGGCGACGGTTTCCAGCCCCAACCGATCCGCCATGGTCAGGATCGCTGCGACCATTTTCTGCTGCTCGGGGTCGGTGTCGACCTTCATCACAAAGGATCGATCGATCTTGATCCGCCTGACATCGAACCGACGCACCGAAGCGATCGAACTGTGACCGGTGCCGAAATCATCAAGGTCGATAACGCAACCGAGTTTCGCCAGCGCGTTGATATTGCGCGCAATCACATCGTCGGGCGAGGCCGAAACCACGGTTTCCAGAACTTCAACCGAGAGACGGTTCGGCGATAAATCCAGACGGTCCAGTTCCCATGTCACCCGGTCGGCAAGTTTCGGATTGCGCAATTCGGCCGAGGCGAAATTGACCCCGATTCTGGGAACCTCAACCCCGGAAGCATCCCATTTGGCCAGCGCCAGCAACGACTGGGTCAGCATCATCTCGCCCAGGTTTTCGATCAACCCGCAGCGTTCAAGCAGCGGCAGGAACTCCGACGGCGGCACCACGCCGCGGTGCGGATGGATCCAACGCGCCAGCGCCTCGAACCCGGTGACCTGGCCGGTATCGGTCGAAATCTGAGGCTGGAACCAAGGTTGGAACTGGCCGGTTTCCAGTGCCCGTTCGATATCGCGGGCCATTTCGACATGGCCACGATGCACCGTTTTCATACCCGGGGCATAGCTGCGGATTGCCGAAGGACCGTTGCTGCGGGCATCGTCCAGCGCCGCTTCGGCGGCATCGAGCAGGTCATCGGATTGTGGTGTACCGACCTGGCCATCCAGCACGAACCCAATGGAGCAGGAGACATAAACGCTGCTGGCGTCGACCGATATCGGATCCTCGATCGCGGACTGCAGGCGGCGGGCCAATTGTATCGCGGTTTCCAGGTCGATCTGGCGCACCGGCGCCAAAACCACTGCATATTCTCCGGCGTCGCGTTGCAGTACGTAATCGCCCTGTCGCAGCGCCGATCCAATCCTGTCGACCATCCGGCCGGAAATCCGTTGCGCAACGCTGCGCCCGTGATGGTCGATCAGCTTGTCGAAATCATCCAGCGCCAGCAGGAAACAACCCAGATGCAGATCTTTGCGCCGGGCCCGAACCAGACTGTCGCGCAGCAGGTCGGGCAATTGCGGCGGGCTGTCGTCAATCAGCGCGGGACGCCATTGGGTGAACCCGCCTGCGACGCCAAAAAGCACCGGCAGCCCCAGCGAAACAATCAGCAGCCAAACTTCGCCGCCCAGCCAGAAGGCCCCCAGCACGACGGCGGGCAGAAAGGCGAGGATATGAGGTCCGGACAGTGCGCTGCGCAGCTTGCGGCGCAGTTCTTCCATCGCCCGCGGGATGTGCTGCATGATAAATGCCCTTTTCGCAAAACTTGCTGAAAGGCTAGGGCGAGAATCTCAAGAGGGGCTTAACGAAGTTTGGGAATAACGTCCGAAATCTGGTCAATTTTATCGTTACCCAACGTTAACCCTGCGAAGTCGAACAATTTCGGGTCCAGCATATGCGAGGGCCGGATATTCATCAGCGCCCGGAACATGACCTGACGGCGGCCGGGGCTGTTCTTTTCCCACTGATCGAGAATCTGTTTAACCTGCTGTCGTTGCAACCCGTCCTGCGATCCACACAGATCGCAGGGAATGATAGGATAGTTCATCGCGCGGGCAAATTTTTCGCAATCGGCTTCGGCAATATGGGCCAGCGGGCGATAGACGAACAGGTCGCCTTCCTCGTTCACCAGTTTCGGCGGCATGGTGGCCAGACGTCCGCCATGAAACAGGTTCATGAAGAAGGTTTCCAGGATGTCGTCGCGGTGATGGCCCAGCACCACGGCGCTGCAGCCTTCTTCGCGTGCGATCCGGTAAAGGTTGCCACGGCGCAGCCGCGAACACAGCGCGCAATAGGTCCGGCCCTGCGGCACCTTATCCATCACAATGCTATAGGTGTCCTGATATTCGATTCTGTGCGGCACCTGCATTTTTTTCAGGAATTCTGGCAGCACCGTGGCCGGGAATCCCGGCTGGCCCTGATCCAGGTTGCAGGCCAGCAACTCGACCGGCAACAGCCCGCGCCATTTCAGCTCATATAGCACCGCCAACAGGGTATAGCTGTCCTTGCCACCCGACAGGCAGACCAGCCATTTGGCCCCCTTTTCCACCATGCCATATTGTTCGACTGCTTCGCGGGTATAGCGTACGATCCGCTTACGGAGCTTCTTGAACTCTGTCGTTTGCGGGGCACCGTGGAACAGCGGGTGAATTTCATCTGCATCGTCAAGCATGTCGGGCCTCCGAAAGATCAGCGGCATATGCCATGCGGTCGCGGCGTTGCAAAGCCCTATGCGGCTTTCGGCCTGAAATTACGGTGATTCCGGTTTGATAAACTGACCAGAGAGGGGCGTTTGATGCGAGAATCGCATGATCAGAAAATGGTCGTATCTGGTCCGTTTTTGTGCGCATTGCATGTCCGGTCAAAATCAATGTTCAGGGGTAGGGTGACACCGTAGGTGCCCCACTTTTAACTTGGACTACTCTGATGTTGCTGCTCACAAGCTCTCTGGTGTGACGTCGGGTTTCTGACAGAAAAGAAGTCTTTATTTCAAGGGTTTGGGCGGGGTTTTGCCTGCCTATTGGCGGGAAACGGCTGGACTGTGTCTGGTGACTTGCCCAGCTGCGGGTTTTCACATATCAAAATTGGAATATTATTAATGAGTGAAATGCGCACCAAGAAGAGGAAGAAAAATGGTGAAAGCTAGGTTTCAGTATCAATACGGTAAAGAGTTCGGAAGCAGGGACGGCGGCCCACGCCATCAGGTCGAGCAAACCGCAGAAACGGTTGTCCGACCCATTTCGGTGACCTATGGCAGCGAAACGAACGTTGAATCTCTCTTTATCGACAAGAGGGGCGGAGAAACGGGTTTCTGGACCGGCGAGACGGACAGGCAAACCCTTTCGGCCACCTATAGCGACGAAGCGATCAGCGAATTGCTTTTCATGATCGAAGAGGAAAAACTTGCCGGTGATGTCTACGAGGCCTTCTACGATCTCTATGGGCTGAACATTTTCGCGAATATCGCGGCATCCGAAGACCAGCATTTCAACGCGCTGATCAACCTAGCCGAAAGCATCGGGCTGGACGTCGACGAATTCGTCTACGAAGACGGCGGCACCTTTATCAATGCAGATCTGCAGGACATGTACGATGAACTGATCGCGCAAGGCACCGAATCGGTCCGGGCTGCGCTCGAAGTCGGCATGGCGATCGAGAAGAAAGATATGGTCGACATCGCCGATGCCGCTGAGGCGGTCGAAGGCACGGCACTTGCCTCAATCTACGAAAACCTGCTGGCAGGGTCGGCCAACCACTTGGAGGCGTTTCAGGACGCCTTGCTGTTGGCCTGAACCTGAGGGCACAACTGGACACAACCGCAGGCCGGCAGGAATGCCGGCCTTTTTCGTTGCGGCAGTGGCAGGGCAGGCGCCAAGGTTTTACCCGTCTGACGGATTTGAACTGGCTGTCGAAGATTTCACACGAGTTGTGTGTGGATTGATCTGGCTCAATCTAACCGCGTAAGAGCCCAGCTAACGTATCTGCATTGGCGCGGCCCAAAGGTTGGGCAGCAATTCACGGGGGTACGGGAATGGCATCTGTTTCAAGCTTTTCATTCGATCTGGAGGCGCAGGGGCGCAAAGCCAAGCTGCATATCAAGATCGGGGCGGCACCGGGCATTGAGGAATGGCGCAGTTACCCGCCCGAATTTCTGGGCGCAACCAATGGAACGGTGGCTTGGCGAAAGAACGAAATCGGGTTATTTTCAGACTCTGGTAATCTGGAAGGGGCCTTTACCTACGGAATTCTTGTCATCCCCGAAATCGGGCTGGACAATGTCGCGATCGGCACCGTGGGGAACGCACGGTTCGAAAACTGGGGGCCGGGCAAATGGATCCTCAAGAACAAGCTGGTGAATTGACCCTAGGCCCGGTCTTTGCCGCAGCGCGCATCATGGTCCGGATCGCAACCCGGCACTGGGTCATAGCCATCCCCACCCAAGGGATGACAGCGCCCGATCCGTTTGGCGGCCAGCCAGCTGCCCTTGATCGCACCATGCTTTTCCAGCGCTTCCAGCGCGTAGGCGCTACAGGTGGGTTGATAGCGGCAGTTAAACCCGACCCAGGGGCTGAAGATCAGCCGATAGGCCCGCACGGGCAGGGCGGCGATATGGGCAAGCGGGGTCATGTACGATCCTGATGCAGCTTCTTTAACGCAGAGATAAGATCGTTTTGAAGCTGATCAAAGGGGCGCGACGCTGTGACCTCGGCTCTGCCGATCAGAACATAATCCCAGCCATCACGGCCATGATCCGGCAGGATCAGCCGCGCCACTTCGCGCAGCCGCCGTTTGGCGCGGTTGCGTGCCACGGCATTGCCGACCTTCTTGGAACAGGTAAAGCCGACGCGGATGCCCTGCGTCGGCTCATCATTGCTGCGTCTGCGCGCCTGCACCATCATGCCGCCGGTGCCCTGCCTGCGGGCGCGGGCCGCACGCAGGAAATCGGGGCGTTTTTGCATGGTAGACAGGCAAACAGAAACCGCCGGGGGGGTGATCCCGGTGTTGGCGTTAACGCCATTCACAGGGGCCTCCGGCGGTGTCATCTGTCCGTCAAATCGGCTGAGCTTATGCGCTCAGCGACTTGCGGCCACGGGCGCGGCGCGAATTCAGAATCTTGCGGCCTGCTTTGGTGGCCATACGCGCACGAAAACCGTGGCGCCGTTTGCGAACCAGGTTCGAGGGTTGGTAGGTGCGTTTCATCGCTCCGTCTCCAATTCAACTGTGGCCTGGCGAGCGGATTCGCCCGGCCCGATATATCCGAAGCCCGTCCTATAGGGGGGAGTGTCCGACAAGTCAAATACCAGATCGGGCTTTTGCAACAAAAAAGCCGGGGAAACCGGCATAGGCCATCGCAATTGTTACAAAAGCCCGATTCAGCGAAGAATATACATGATTTTCAGGCTGAATGATCAAGCCACTGTGATGTCCCTGTCAAATCGGCGGCGAAACGCGCATCTTGTTTTTCACACAAATAGAAAAGCGCCCCGATGACGACACCCGGTTCAGAAAAAACGCCCCGCCGCCGCCATGTTGTGCATTACATCCCTATGATCGCCATTGCGACGGTGGCGGTTCTTGGAGCAGTGTATCTGCGCGACTACCTGTCCTTTGAAGCGTTACAGGAAAACCGCCAGATGCTGTTGGATTTGCGCGACGAGAATTATGCGCTCAGTGCCTTGCTTTTCATGGCGGCCTATGTGGCGATTGTCGCCTTTTCTTTGCCAGGGTCGGCGATTTCGACACTGACGGGCGGATTTCTGTTCGGCATCTTTCCCGGCGTTCTATTCAATGTCACGGCGTCGACCATCGGTGCGGCCCTGATCTTTTTGGCGGCAAAATGGGGTATGGGTGACCGGCTGGCCGACCGGATGGAGGCCAGCACGGGCACGGTGAAGCGGATCAAGGATGGAATCGATGAAAATCAGTGGTCGATGCTGTTCCTGATCCGTCTGGTCCCCGCAGTGCCGTTCTTTGTCGCCAATCTGGTGCCTGCCCTGGTCGGCGTGTCACTGTCGCGCTATCTGGTTTCGACGTTTTTCGGCATCATTCCGGCCGGTCTGGTTTTCACCTCGGTCGGTGCCGGGTTGAGCGAAGTGTTCGAGCGTGGCGAAACCCCTGATCTGGGCGTGTTTTTCGAACCTGCAATTCTGTTGCCGCTGCTGGGGCTCTGCGCGCTGGCGTTGCTGCCCGTACTCATTAAGGCCCTGCGCGGCCGGAAAGGAATCTGATGACTCGGATAAAAACCGATCTTCTGGTCATCGGAGCCGGATCCGGTGGCCTGTCGGTTGCTGCCGGAGCGGTGCAGATGGGGGCCGATGTGACCCTGCTGGAAGGCGACAAAATGGGCGGCGATTGCCTGAATTATGGTTGCGTGCCGTCCAAGGCGCTGCTGGCCGCCGGTCACGCCGCCCATGCGATGGGGGCGGGGGCCGCGATGGGCATCACGCCGGTTGTGCCGGAAATCGACTATGCGGCGGCCAAGGATCATGTGGCGGGGGTGATCGGCCAGATCGCGCCGGTTGACAGTCAGGAACGGTTCGAAGGTCTGGGCGTTCGGGTAATCCGTGAATATGGCCACTTTACCGGGCCGCGGACGGTCCGGGCAGGCGCCACCGAAATCACCGCGCGGCGCATCGTGATTTCGACCGGGTCGTCCCCCTTGGTGCCGCCGATCCCGGGGCTGGGTCAGGTGCCCTATCTGACCAATGAAACCCTGTTCGATCTGCGCGACAAACCCGATCATCTACTGATCATCGGCGGCGGCCCCATTGGCATGGAAATGGCGCAGGCGCATCGTCGTCTGGGCTGTCAGGTAACGGTGATCGAAGGCATGACTGCGCTGGGCAAGGACGATCCGGAACTGGCCGCGATCGCGCTGGAAAACCTGCGCGCCGAAGGTGTCGAGATTGTCGAGAATGCGCAGGCGCAGCAGATCACCGGTCGGGACGGACAGATCACCGTTGAAACGCCAAAGGGCGCATTTACCGGGTCACATTTGTTGGTCGCGGTGGGGCGCAAACCGAATATCGACACGCTTGATCTGGAAAAGGCCGGGATTGAAACCACCCGCGCGGGGATCAAGGTCGATGATCGTCTGCGCAGCAGCAACCATAAGGTTTATGCGATCGGCGACGTTGCGGGCGGGCTGCAATTCACCCATGTCGCGGGGTATCACGCCGGGCTGATTATCAAGCAGGTGCTGTTTGGTCTGCCTGCACGGGTCAACACCGCGCATATCCCCTGGGCCACTTTTACCGACCCGGAAATCGCCCAGGTCGGCCTGACCGAAGCGCAGGCACGCGACCTGTATGGTGACAGGATGGAGGTCGCCCGGTTCGACTACAGCCATAACGACCGCGCCATCGCTCTCCGGCAGGACAAGGGGCTGATCAAGGTGATGGTGGTCAAAGGTCGCCCGGTCGGGGCCTCGATCGTCGGCTATCAGGCCGGCGAATTGATTGCGACCTGGTCTCTGGCCATCGCCAATAAGATCAAAATGTCGGGCATTTCTGCCATGATTGCGCCCTATCCCACCATTGCAGAGCTTAACAAGCGTGTTGCGGGGGCCTATTTCTCTCCCAGACTGTTTGATAACCTAGCGGTCAAACGGGTCGTCCGGCTGGTGCAAAAGCTGCTGCCGTGACCCGCATGACGGAGTGTATATGCTGAACACGCTTTCAGGCCGTTTTTTGGTGCTGACCATCATCTTCGTGATGCTGGCAGAAGTGCTGATCTTTGTACCTTCGGTCGCGCGATTCAGAGAGGACTACTTGCTCTCGCGTCTGGAACGGGCACAGATCGCATCCTTGGCTCTGCTGGCCGACGACATGATTTCGCCCGATCTGGAAGAGGAATTGCTGCGCAATGCCGAGGTGTTTAATGTGGTGCTGCGCCGCGATGAAGCGCGGCAGCTGATCCTATCGGCACCGATGCCGCAATCGATCGGTGCCACCTTTGATCTGCGTGATGCCCCCGCCTTTACCCTGATCCGGGATGCCATGGCCCGGCTTGCCAATCCCGAACCACAGATCATCCGGGTCATTGGCGACCCGGTGCGCAAGGCTGGGCTTCTGATCGAGATCACGATGGAAACCGGCGGGTTGCGCACCGCGATGATCGATTACGGGTTGCGCATCCTGCTGCTGTCGGCGCTGATTTCGGTGGTGACGGCGATGCTGTTGTTCCTGGCGGTGCAAAGGTTTCTGGTCCGCCCGATCAAAGGGATGGTGCAGCAGGTTCAAGCCTATGCGGCCGACCCCGAAGACGCCCGCCGTATCATTCAGCCACAATCCAGCCTACAGGAATTGCGCCACGCCGAAGAGGCGCTGGCCTCAATGCAAAGCCAGCTGACCAGCGCGTTGAAACAGAAGGAAAGACTGGCCCAACTGGGCGCGGCGGTGGCCAAGATCAGCCATGATTTACGCAACATGCTGACCAGCGCGCAATTGTTCACCGACCGGATCGAGATGTCCGAAGATCCCGGCGTGAAACGCCTGGCACCCAAACTGGTGAATTCGATCACACGGGCGGTGCACCTGTGCGAATCCACCTTGGCCTTTGGTCGGGTCGAGGAACCTGCCCCAAGGCTGGAACGGGTCCGTCTGGCCGATCTGGTCAGTGACGTGATCGACAGTGAAAGATTGTCGGTGGGCGATCACGATCTGTCCTTTTCCGAAGACATTCCGGCGGATTTCCATCTGCGCGCCGATTCCGAGCAGCTGTACCGCGTGATTTTCAATCTGGTGCGCAATGCCCGTCAGGCGATCATACGGTCAGGGGCGCCGGGTGAAATCAGCGTGGCCGCCTACGAAGACGATGAACAATGGATCGTCCGGGTTTCGGATACCGGTCCGGGCCTGCCGCCGAAAGCGCAGGAATTCCTGTTCACCCCGTTTCAGGGGGGCGCCAGCAAGGGCGGCACCGGGCTGGGGCTGGTCATTTCACAGGAATTGGTGCGTGGCCATGGCGGCCAATTGCGGCTGCGCCAAACCGGAGCGGACGGCACCGTGTTCGAAATCTGCCTGCCCAAAGGCGATCTCAACGAGTTCACGGCCCTCCAACGGGTCGAGGCGGCGTCCTGATCTAGGGGATTGAAAACGTACGATTTCCAAGCCAGTTCAGCGGATTGGAAGTTTCTTCAATTTTGCCCTTGCAAAGGTACGCGGCAAGGTCTAAACCCCGCCTCCACGGACCGATAGCTCAGCTGGATAGAGTACCTGACTACGAATCAGGGGGTCGGGGGTTCGAATCCTCCTCGGTCCGCCACAAAAACCCTGTCAGATGCCAAGCAAAACCGACTTTTGTGACAGGTAGCTGACCCAGGCGGCGGAACTTCCTGAAATCATAGCGACGTTGCTCAGTTGAGCGGGTGATCGTAAGATCCGGCCAATCCAGCCTTTGTCTGATCTCGGAAGCCTCGCTTGGTCAAAAGCCTACCTGCCACTCCCGGAACGAATTTCCCCCAATTGCCGCTGACGGTGGCACATGCCGCGTGTGAGCCCGCTACTTCCTTGCTGTCACGACTTGCGGCCAGGAACGGCGCCGTTTCGATGCAGAGGTTCTGCGGAGACATTGCCTTTCCGATCGACCCGCTCTTTCGGGGTGAGAAGGTGGCCATAGAACAATTGGCCCAGCTTGCAGGGTGTGTCCGTCGTCAGAGTTTTTCGGAATGCTGAGCTTGTTTCGTAACGGAGGCTCTGGTTCGGTTTGTATTTGAGTTTATGCGGCAGCGGATTGGTGCTGCAAGCGACGTTTTCGGATCGTCTGTTTC
>NZ_JAXMOH010000010.1:0-150520 GCF_034670005.1 Thalassovita sp. | reverse complement strand
GTCCGGCAAGATCATGCGCCGGATCCTGCGCAAGATCGCCGAAAACGACTACGGCGCGCTTGGCGACACATCAACCCTCGCCGACCCTTCCGTCGTCGACGACCTCATCGAAAACAGGATGAATAAGTAGGTTCCGAAGGCTTTGACATTATGGGAAAGACCGGCCTTTAGGCCGGTCTTTTCGTTTCTGAACTTGCGCAGGATCAACAAGGGACATGAGATTTGCGGTTATAGTGACGAGGTAACGGGAAATTTTCACCATCCGCGAAAGGGAAAATCATGAAACATCTGATCATCGGCGGCTGTGTTGCAGCCCTACTGGCCCTGCCCGGCTGCGACGGGATGAGCCGCGACGAGACCTTTGTCTTGGGCGGATTGACGGGGGCGGCTTTGGGCGTGATGACAGCAGACATGCTGGGGGCCAACCGCAACTGGACGATTATTGCCGGTCTGGCCGGGGCCGCTGCGGGATCGCAGGTCGCGGTCAATCAGCGGACCAATGAATGTGCCTATGCCCGCGGGGATGGCCGCTACGACGTGCGGCCCTGCAGATAACGGTTAACATTGAGCCGCTCGCGACATGCGAGCGGCTACTTGCCCTTTTTCTTGGATTTCTTGCCGTCTTTTTTCTTCGGCTTGTCCTTTGATGTCTTTTTGCCCGAGGTCTTGGACTTTTCGGCCTTTTTGACTTTTTCGGCTTTGGCCTTTTTCGGTTTTTCCGCCTTTTTGGCTGATTTGGTTCTAGTCTGGTCAGCCTTTTTCGATGCTTTCGCGTCTTTCTTATTGGCCTTATTCGGCTTTTTCTTTGGTTTGCCCGTCTTGGCCGGGGCATTTTCAGCCGCAGGTGCCGCCGGGGTTGGAACGAGTGCAGGCGCAGGTTCCGAAACGGCCAATGGTTCAGGATCTGGCAATATCTCGGCCACTTCGCGTGCCGCTGCGATCAGCATCAACGCACGCGCGGGCCCAACCCGCGGTATGGCGGTCAAATCGACCGGATCGGCTTTGGCCAGATCGGTCGCCGTTTTGATCCCCAGCGCGGTCAGTTGATCGGTGATCGCCGGGCCCACCCCCTTGACGTTGGATATTTCTGTCATCTCTGCCTTTCCTCACCAGTTCAAAGGATTTGGCAGCAACCTACAGCAAAAGCACATACAATGTATATACACCTTCCGGCCAGTCCGTTACTGCGCGGTCCAGCCACCATCGACGGGAATCGCGGTGCCGGTCACATTATGGGCGATCGGGGCACATAGCCAAAGCGCCAGCGCGCCAATTTCTGACGGATCGGAGGTGCGCAAGCTGGGTTGTTTTTCCGACAACAGGTCGGCAATCCCGGCATCGCGGTCGCCGCCATGGGCGGCGGCACGGGCGTCGACCTGCGGGCCGATAATGGCAGTTTCGGTCCAGCCCGGGCAAATACAGTTGACCGTCACCCCGCCCAGAGCCTTGGTCCCTGCGGCGGCATATTCCAGCGCCGCCACCCGGCTGAGCCCGACCAACCCAAATTTGGCAGCCACGTAGGGCGCTTTGTCCTTGCTGGCGACCAGACCGTGTACGCTGGCGATATTGATCACCCGGCCATACCCACGACCGGCCATCCGTGGCAGTGCCTTTTGCATAGTGGCAAAGGCCGCGCTGAGGTTGATCTGCAGAATCGAATCCCATTTTTCGCGCGGCATCTCGGCCAGCGGCGCGGTATGTTGAATACCCGCGTTATTGACCAAAATATCCGCCCCGCCCCAGGCTTCAACGGCATCCATCATGTCGTCGATCTGGTCAGGCTGGCGCAGATCGCCGCGGAAAAACTCCGCCTGTGGCGATCCTTTGGCGCGCAGGTGTTCGCAGACCTCGTGGATTTGTGCATCGCCCGCAATGCCATGCACCGCGATCCGTGCGCCCGCTTCGGCAAGGCTTTCCGCAATTGCCAGGCCGATCCCCTGTACCGATCCGGTGATCAGGGCGGTTTTCCCGTTAAGATCCATTTTCATATCTCCTCCAGACGTTTGCGCAGTTCGGTTTTCAAAACCTTGCCGTAATTGTTTTTGGGCAGCTCATTTAGGGTAAAATACGCCTTGGGTCGTTTGAACCGCGCGATCTGATCCAGACAATGCGCGTCCAGCGCGGCCTGATCCATCTCTGCCCCCTCGGCCATCACCACGAAGGCAACCACGTCTTCGCCCCATTCGGCGTTGGGGCGACCGACGACGCTGACCTCGGCCACCGCAGGGTGGGTCAACAGCACCTCTTCCACTTCGCGGGGATAAATATTGGTGCCGCCCGAAATGATCATGTCCTTGGACCGGTCCTGCATGGTGACATAGCCATCCTCATCCATGAAACCGACATCACCCGTCAGCAACCAATCGTCGCGGATCGTCTTTTCAGTCGCTTCGGGGTTCTGCCAGTAGCCCGGCATCACGACATCGGACCGCACCATGATTTCACCCGCCTGACCGCGCGGCAATTCGCGGCCTTCAGCATCCCCAATCTTCACCTCGACCGCCGATTGCGCCCGACCGACCGACGCCAGCCGTTCCTTCCAGCGCGGATGGGTCCGGTCCGCGACGTCGTGACGACTGAGCGCGGTGATCCCCATCGGCGCCTCTCCCTGACCGTAGATCTGAATGAAAATGGGGCCGAAATGATCGACCGCCTCGATAATGTCGGCCAGGTACATCGGCCCGCCGGCGTAGACCACGCTGCGCAGACCTTCGCCAGTTTCGCCGGTCGCCCTGGCAATCTGGGTCATCCGTTTGACCATGGTTGGGGCGGCGAACATCTGAACGTTGCCGAAATGGCGGGCGAGATCGAAAATCTCGGCCTCCTCGAACCCGCCCGAAGGCGGGCAGATATGGCGCGCGCCCATCAGCACATGCACCATGTTGTAGATGCCCGCGCCGTGGCTCATCGGGGCTGCGTATAGCACTGCGTCATCGGCCCCGACCGGATCGACATCAGCCAGATAGCTGAGCGACATGGTCATAAGCATCCGGTGATCGATCACGACGCCCTTGGGCCGCCCGGTGGTGCCGGAGGTGTAGAATAACCACGCCAGGTCAGCCGGGTCACGCGGCTCCGGGGTGCCGGTCGGATCGGTCTGAAATATCCCGGCATAGGCGGAAGAGCCGATATCGACAGTTTTCCCTGCGGCCCCGGCCTGCGCCAAGGCTTCGGTCAAACCGGGAGAAGTGAAACTGAGTTTGGCGGCGGCGTTTTCAATAATCCACGCGGCTTCGCGGCCGTGCAATTTGGCATTGATCGGCACCACAGCCGCCCCGGCATACCACGCACCATATTGCGCGATCAGGTAGTCGGGGCAGTTTTTCATGAACAATGCCACCCGGTCGCCGGGTTCGATGCCCTTGTCGCGCAACCAACCCGCCACCTGCAACGCTTTGCGGTGGAAATCACCATAATCGGACACGCAATCGCGGCCCAGATGAAGCGCCGGGCGGTTGGGATGGATCTGCGCGATTCGTTCCAGCCAACATGCGATATTCATGACTTTACCGTTTCCAGGATCGACACGTGCGACGCCACGCCAGACCCGCCCATGTTAAACACCAGTCCAAGTTCCGCACCAGGTTGCTGCATCGCATCGGCCTGACCGGTCAATTGACGCGTGATCAAGGCGTGCATCGACACACCGGTGGCACCAACCGGATGGCCCTTGGCCTTCAATCCGCCGGACAGGTTCACCGGCAGACGGCCACCGGCATAGACGCTGCCGTCTTCCAGAACCGAAGCTCCCTGCCCCTTGGGTGCCAGACCCATAGCTTCGTAGATCAGCAATTCGGCAATGGTGAAGCAATCATGCACCTCGGCCACGTCGATATCATCCACCGTAAGGCCAGCCCTCTCATAGGCAAGCGCCATCGCCCGTGCCGGACCTTCGAAATCAGTCAGATTGCGCGCAGACATTGGCAGCAGGTCGTTGACATGCGCCACGGAGCGGAACCGCACCACCTTGTCAAAATCGTTCAGCATGTCTTCGGCCACCAGAACCACCGCCGCCGCGCCATCCGAGACCAGCGAACAGTCGGTTTTCTTCAACGGGGCAGCGATCATCGGGTTGCGATCGCTTTCGGTCGCGCAGAAATCCAGGTCCAATGGTTTCTGCAGCTGCGCCAGCGGGTTGTTGACCGAATTTCCATGGTTCTTGGCGGCGATTTTCGCCAATGCCAGGGAATGATCGCCAAATTCCTTGAAATAGGCTTGGGCGAATTGCGCAAAAATGCCGGGGAAAGACGTTCCGGCCTCTTCTTTCTGATAACTTGCCCGACCAAGTGCCGCGGTCACATCGGCCCCCGGCAGATGGGTCATCTTTTCCACGCCGACAACCAGCGCCACCTTGCAGTCTCCGGCCAGAATCGCCTGCCGCGCTGCGTGCACCGCTGCCGATCCAGAAGCACAGGCATTTTCCAGCCGCGTGGCCGGTTTGAACCTGAGCCCCGGGTCGATGCCCAGCATCAGCGACGAGGCAAAGCCGTCATCAACCATGCCCGCATTAAAATGCCCCAGCCACATGCCATCGACATCCGCACCCGAGATCCCGGCATTGGTCAGCGCCTGGCGCCCGGCTTCGACAATCAAATCTTCCAGCGACTGTTCGCTCAGACGGCCAAATTTGGTGTGCCCCCATCCTGCAATGCAAACCATGACTTTCTCCCATTTTCCTCGGCCGCAGCAAATCATCGGCGCGTTTTATGATCAATTGGTAGAAATACGCGGCCCTTCCCAAGACACCGATTTCACGGCATATGATGGCGGCATGGAGATAAGCAATCTAGGCTTCGAATACGCGCCTGTCGGGCTGTGCATATTGGAAAACCGCGTCATTCGCGGTTGCAACCAACAATTCGCCGAAATTTTTCAAGGCCCGACCGACAGTTTTGACAACGTGCCGCTGTCAGAATTCTACGCCAGTCCCAAAGATTACGAAACCATCGGCGCGCGCGGTTTGGCGGCGATGCGGGAAACCGGACGCTATTCGGATGAACGGATCATGAAACGGCGATCGGGAGTATTGTTCTGGTGCCGCGTGCGGGGACAATCGCTGACCCCGGACGATCCGTTCCAGCGCGGCATCTGGTCGTTTTCCGATCTGTCGGACGAACGTCCTATTGTTGCGCTGACCCAACGCGAACGCGAGGTGGCGATCCTGACCTGCCGCGGCATGACAAGCAAGGAAATCGGTCTGGAACTGAAACTGTCCTACCGCACCGTCGAGGTCTACCGCGCCCGCCTACTGGAGAAATTTCAAGCCCGGAAACTGGCCGAACTGGTTGCCAAACTGTCGGGTATGCCGATGTGATTCCGCCGATTGAGGCGGCCATCGTGTTTTTCCCCTCGTAATTTTTCATGGAAACCCCCATTTTTACGGACACAAGGGCGCTTTCCGCTCCGTCAAGGATAGCCTATAAGACGGCCAGATGGGGAACCGGGCCAAGCCAATAAGCCGCCCAACCGAAAACCGGTCGAGGATTATATGACAAAGAAAAACCATGACTCCGACGTGGCCTTCATTCAGGCCCTGGCAGAACTGTTGCGGGCAAATGAGCTGACTGAACTTGAGGTAATGCGCGAATATGGCGACAACGACAGCCTGAATGTCCGTGTCAGCCGCGCCAGCCAGGTCGTGGCACAGGTTGCCGCGCCAGCAGCAGCCCCTGTGGCAGCCGCACCGGCACCAGCCCCGGTTGCGGATGCAGCCGCCGCGTCCGAAGATCCCGCCAACCTTCCCGGCGCAGTCACGTCGCCCATGGTCGGGTCGGTCTATCTGCAACCCGAACCGGGCGCGCCGAGCTTCATCAAGGTCGGTAGCCAGGTCAGCGAAGGCGACACCCTGCTGATCATTGAAGCAATGAAAACCATGAACCATATTCCCGCCCCCAAGGCCGGGACCGTCAAACGCATCCTGGTCGAAGACGGCGCGGCGGTGGAATTTGGCGCTCCTCTGGTCATCATCGAATAAGGCGCGGGTGATGTTCGAGAAAATCCTTATTGCCAACCGGGGCGAGATCGCGCTGCGCGTGATCCGGGCCTGCCGCGAAATGGGCATCCAATCGGTCGCAGTGCATTCCACCGCCGATGCGGATGCGATGCATGTGCGCATGGCCGACGAAGCGGTCTGCATTGGCCCGCCATCGAGCACGCAAAGCTATCTTTCGATCCCGGCGATTATTGCAGCCTGCGAAATCACCGGTGCACAGGCGATCCATCCCGGCTATGGCTTTTTGTCGGAAAATGCCAATTTCGTGCAGATCGTCGAAGATCACGGCGTCACCTTCATTGGTCCCACCGCCGAACATATCCGAGTCATGGGGGACAAGATCACCGCCAAGGACACGATGAAGGCGCTTGGCGTGCCTTGCGTGCCCGGATCGGATGGCGGGGTTGCGACCCTAGAGGACGCCCAGCGGATCGGTGAAGAAATCGGCTATCCGGTAATCATCAAGGCCACTGCCGGTGGCGGCGGGCGCGGCATGAAAGTGGCCCAGACCGCCGCAGACATGGAAAGCGCCTTCATGACCGCACGCGCCGAAGGCAAGGCTGCCTTTGGCAATGACGAGGTCTATATCGAAAAATACCTGACCACGCCGCGCCATATCGAAATTCAGGTTTTTGGTGATGGCAAGGGCAAGGCTGTGCATCTGGGCGAACGCGATTGTTCGCTGCAACGCCGCCACCAGAAGGTTTTCGAAGAGGCGCCGGGTCCCAGCATCAGCGCCGACGAGCGCGCCAGGATCGGCAAGGTCTGCGCCGATGCGGTGGCCAAGATTAACTATATCGGCGCTGGTACCATCGAGTTCCTCTATGAAAACGGCGAATTCTATTTCATCGAAATGAACACCCGTCTGCAGGTGGAGCACCCGGTCACCGAAAGCATTTTCGGTATCGATCTGGTGCGCGAACAGATCCGCGTTGCCGAAGGGTTGCCGATGTCGTTCACTCAGGACGATCTGGAAATCAACGGCCATGCGATCGAGGTGCGGATCAACGCCGAGAAGCTGCCGAATTTCTCGCCCTGCCCGGGCAAGATCACCGCATTCCACGCCCCCGGCGGACTGGGTGTTCGGATGGATTCGGCGCTGTATGATGGTTATTCGATCCCGCCCTATTACGACAGCCTGATCGGCAAGCTGATCGTGCATGGTCGCGACCGTGCCGAGGCGCTGAGCCGGTTGAACCGCGCTTTGGGCGAATTGATCGTGGACGGCATTGATACCACTCTGCCGCTGTTCCACGCGCTGTTGCAGGAAGAAGATATCCATTCCGGCAATTACAACATCCACTGGCTGGAACACTGGCTGGAAACCAATTTGGGCTAAGGCCTTTTGCGGCGGGCGCCTGACGCCCGCCGGTTCGTTTCGAACAGGACGCGTTCCCGGTGAAGGATGACGATCCCTTTCTGACCCCGCAACTGCTGCTGCACGCCTATGCGTCGGGAGTTTTCCCGATGTCGGAAGGACGTGAATATCCGGATATATTCTGGGTCGACCCCAGATTGCGCGGCGTCTTCCCTCTGGACCAGTTTCACATTTCACGATCTCTGGCCCGGCGCCTGCGGCGGGACGATTACGGCGTGTCGGTCAATGCCGATTTCGAAGGCGTGCTGCACGGCTGTGCGGACCGCGAGGAAACGTGGATCAGCGACGTGATCCACGATCTGTACCTGCAACTGCACCGGCTGGGGCATGCCCATTCTCTGGAAATCTGGATGGGCGGCGAATTGGTCGGCGGGGTTTACGGTGTCACTCTGGGGCGGGCGTTTTTCGGAGAAAGCATGTTTTCGCGCCGCACAGATGCGTCGAAAATTGCCTTGGCCTATCTGGTGGACCGGCTGAATATGGCCGGATTTATTCTGTTCGACACCCAGTTCATCACCCCGCATCTGGCATCATTGGGGGCAATCGAAATACCGCGGGCGGACTATCACAGACGATTGGAAGAGGCGTTGCAGGGACATGCGGATTTCACCGCGCCGGAATTGCCTCAGTCCCCGTCGGAGGTGTTACAGCGCAACACCCAGACATCGTAGCGCGCGTTATCCAGCGCGTTCAGCGCGGGTGCGGATGCCATCATCCAGCCCTGGAATGTCGGTGTATCCCTGCCGTCTTCCTGAATCGTGAGGAACGCGTAGGCTTCGCCGACCGGATTACCGACCGGATAGCGGCATTCTCTCAATTCCACTGTCAGCCGACCGTAATGCGCCGACGCGCCATTCTGCAATTCGATATCGGTGGTCTCACCATTAACCTTGTCGAGCCCGCGCAGCGTTGCGCCAAGACCCAGGCTGACCTCTTCGGACAGGGCGGGTCCGGTAGCGGTCAACAGAGCAAGGACGGAGAGGAAGCGGATCATTCCGTACTGCCCGATCCGGTCGGGCTGCTGGAACCGCTGGATACGAATTTGAGCAGCAGCGACACTAATGATACCGCCCCTTGGGTGTCTTCGATTTCGTCGCCAGCGGTCAGATTGAACGGCGATCCACCCGGTACGATTTCCATGAAATTACCGCCCAGCAACCCTTCAGAGGCGACAACCACCGCGCTGTCGTCGGGAATATCAATCCCGTCCTTGATACTGAATGTCGTATCGGCGCGGAAGGTCTGCGAGTTGAGCGCAATATCGGTGACGGTTCCGATTTTGACCCCCGCCAAGCGTACATCGGTGCCTACGGTGATGCCTTCCAGAGACCGGAACGACGCGCTGAGCGGGTAGCCGCTGCTGCGATCGGTGAACCCGGTCATCTGCCCGGCATAGACAACAAAGCCGATGGCAACGGCCAGAACCATGCCGCCAACAGCCACTTCGGTTTGGTTAGTGGACATTGCTGCAGCCTTATTCCGGCGACCAGGCATCGTAATCGCTGCGCTTTGTTGGCGCGGCGCGACGGATTGAACCGACGGGCGCATAAGCCTGCGCGGTCCCGGTCAGGTTTTCCATATGCGGTTTTTCCCAAGCCTTGTGGGCCATCGGGCGGTCAGTCGGCGCTTCCTTGAAGGTGTGGTGCAGCCAGCCATGCCAGTCGGGGCTGACCCGGCTGGCTTCGATTTCGCCATTGTAGATGACCCAACGGCGTTTGCCGTCGCGGGTCTGGTAGAACACGTTGCCCTGTTCGTCTTCACCCACTTTCACGCCTTTGCGGGCGGTATAAATCTGGGTGTTGAGCGTTTGACCGTCCCACCAGGTGACAGCGCGCAAAAGAGTGTTCAGAAGGCCCATGAGTCTCTCCGCAATTTCTCAGGCTTGGTATGGCTTAATTCTGGAGCAAGGTCCAGTAGGTAGCTGGGGCGGTGTCGCGGTGCCCCCGGCATGATCTGCCCGGGGCCGTGCAGTTTCTGCGAACGCGCCAATCAGGCCAGCGCAGTCAGTTCGATTTCGATCCGGTATTTCGGGTCAATCAGCCCGCATTCGATCATCGTGGCCGCTGGCGGGTTGTCGCCGAAAGCGGCCGCCAGGATCGGCCAGCAGGGTTCGAATTCGGCCGCGTCGGGCAGGTAGTAGTTCACCCGCACCGCGTTGGCGAAGGAGGTCCCCGCCTGTTCCAGCGCCTTGCCGATGGTGTCGAGCGCCGCGCGGCACTGTTCCTCGACCGTGTCACCCTGCCCCACGGTGCCCGCCACATGGACGAAACCGCCCGCGACGACAGCGCGGCAATAGCCGATCTTGGCTTCGAATTCGCCGCCCGAATGAATGCGTTTGATGGTCATCTTTTTCACCTTTTTCAAAGCCGTACAAACGGATAAGAAAAGGGGCCACCCGGCCCCCTTTCCTAACTCCTATTTCGAAATAGCTCAGCTAGCGCTGGCTTCTTCTTTCTTGGCGTCCGAATAAATCATCAGAGGTTTGGCTTCCGAATTCACCGCCTCTTCGTTCACCACGACCTCTTCGACGTTTTCCATTCCCGGCAGTTCGAACATAGTGTCGAGCAGGATTTCTTCCAGAATGGACCGCAGACCGCGGGCACCGGTTTTGCGTGCGATGGCGCGCTTGGCGATCGCATGCAGCGCGTCTTCGGTGAAGCTGAGTTGGGTTTCTTCCAGTTCGAACAGACGCTGATACTGTTTAACCAGCGCGTTCTTCGGTTCGGTCAGGATGGTGACCAGCGCCTCTTCGTCCAGATCTTCCAGCGTTGCCAGCACCGGCAGACGACCGACGAATTCGGGAATCAGGCCGAACTTCAGCAAATCCTCGGGTTCGAGATCCTTGAACACCTCGCCAACGCCGCGTTCGTCCACGTCACGCACATCGGCGCCGAAGCCCATCGCGGACCCCTTGCCACGCTGCGCGATGATCCGGTCCAACCCGGCGAAGGCGCCGCCGCAGATGAACAGGATATTGGTCGTGTCGACCTGCAGGAATTCCTGCTGCGGATGCTTGCGGCCGCCCTGCGGCGGGACGGAAGCCACGGTGCCTTCCATCAGTTTCAGCAGCGCCTGCTGCACGCCCTCGCCCGACACGTCACGGGTGATCGACGGATTTTCCGACTTGCGGGTGATCTTGTCGACCTCGTCGATATAGACGATTCCGCGCTGCGCCCGTTCGACGTTGTATTCAGACGCCTGCAGCAGTTTGAGGATGATATTTTCGACATCCTCGCCCACGTAACCGGCTTCGGTCAGCGTGGTCGCATCGGCCATGGTGAACGGCACGTCGAGAATCCGCGCCAGCGTTTGCGCCAGAAGCGTCTTGCCGCAGCCGGTGGGGCCGATCAACAGGATGTTCGATTTCGAAAGCTCAATATCACCGGATTTCTGCGCGTGATTCAGCCGTTTGTAGTGATTGTGCACAGCTACAGACAGCACACGTTTCGCCATCGCCTGACCGATCACATAATCATCCAGCACATTGCAGATATCCTGCGGGGTCGGCACCCCTTCGGACGACTTCAGCCCTGCGCTTTTGGTCTCTTCACGGATGATATCCATGCAGAGTTCCACGCATTCGTCGCAGATGAAAACGGTCGGACCGGCAATCAGCTTGCGCACCTCATGTTGGCTTTTGCCGCAGAAGGAGCAGTAGAGTGTGTTTTTGCTGTCGCCGCCGGTGGAATTCGCCATTTCTTCCCTTTCAGGCCTTGAGTCGAAGTTTGCGACCCTGCGGGCCGTCCCGTGCTTCTTGGTCAAGCAGCTTAGGACAGGCCCATGGTCGCTACAATGTAAAAATCGACGCGGCAGTACTTACAGCCGCGCCTTGTCGCTTAGGAACCGCCTTTTTCGTCATCCCCGGTCGCACGGCTGGATACGATTTCGTCGATCAGTCCCCATTCCTTGGCATCCTCCGGGGACATGAAGTTGTCCCGTTCCAGTGCTCTTTCGACATTTTCCAACGTCTGACCGGTATGGTGAACGTAAATTTGGTTCAGACGTTTTTTCAGTTTCTGCGTCTCTTCTGCATGGATCATGATATCCGTTGCCTGACCCTGATATCCGCCCGAGGGCTGGTGCACCATCACCCGGCTGTTGGGCAGTGAGAAACGCATCCCCGCCGCACCAGCGGTTAGCAGAAGTGACCCCATCGAGGCCGCCTGACCGATCACCAGCGTCGACACTTTGGGTTTGATGTACTGCATCGTGTCATAGATCGACAGGCCGCTTGTCACCACGCCGCCCGGCGAATTGATATACATGCTGATTTCCTTCGACGGGTTCTCCGCCTCAAGGTGCAACAACTGTGCCACGATCAGGCTCGACATGCCGTCATGCACCGGCCCCGATACGAAAATGATCCGCTCCTTCAACAGGCGCGAAAAGATATCGTAAGCCCGTTCGCCGCGGCTGGTTTGTTCCACAACCATCGGAACAAGGGTGTTCATGTATACGTCTAAGGGATCTTTCATTTCCGCCTGCCTATTGCTTACCGTTATGATCATTATTGACCAATTCCTTACAGAATCTTAGTGCTGCACCAAACCGGCTGCAAGGGCAGGAAAATCATTTGTCGCATCCGGCTTAATGCTCGCGCCATTTGGCGCAGATATTTTCAACCTTGTCGTAAAATGTATATTGAGCGAAAACCACGATCTCGATATCTGCGCCAACACCTGCGCCAGTTCCCCCTCCATCCGTTTGCTTGGGCTTCACAATGCAACAAGACCAATTCATTCAGAAGGCCGCTTCTGCCAGCTTTCCGATGACATTCGACGGCCCGCCCCAGGATTTCTATTTCCTGTTATTGCCCAATATGACGATGCTGTCGGTGGCTTCCGCGATCGAACCGTTGCGCATCGCCAATCAGTTGACCAATAGCAGGCTTTATCGCTGGTTCACGATGACCGAGGACGGCGAACCGGTTACCTGTTCGACCGGCATTAAGGTGACGCCTGACACGGCGTTACAGCCATTGCCGTCCAATTCCGTGGGTTTCGTGTGTTGCAGCATCCAACCCCTTGGCGCTGCATCGGAAAAGACCCTCAATTGGTTGCGGCGCGAGGATCGGTTCGGCAGGCCGCTGGGCGGGATCTGCACCGGTGCCTTCGCGCTGGCCGCAGCGGGTTTGCTGAATGGGCGGCGGTTTACCCTGCATTGGGAAAACCATGACAGTTTTCAGGAAACCTATCCCCAGCTGACGCCATCCCCCAACATCTATGAAATCGACGGGCGGATCATGTCCTGCGGCGGCGGCAATTCGGCGATCGACATGATGCTGGCGCTGATCGAGGAACGGCATGGCCCGGACCTGGCCGCGCTGGTGGCGGATATGTGCCTGCATACCCGGTCCGGACCAACCAATTCGCCGCAAAAGTCATCACGGTCCTTCACGATCGGCACCCGTAACCGCAATCTTCTGGCGGCGATTCGGGTCATGGAAAATGCGCTCGAAGAACCGCTGCTGATGGAAGAGCTCTGCGCCACGTTGGGCGTGTCCCGGCGGCAGATCGAGCGGTTGTTCAAGCGATATCTGGGCCAAAGCCCGATGTCTTATTACAACGATCTGCGTCTAACCCGGGCCTACGGTTTCCTGAATGAAACCGACATGACGGTGACGGAAATCGCGGCGGCGACCGGATTCCGATCAGCCAGCCATCTGGCCCGCGCGTTTCGCAAGAAATATGGGAACAACCCGAATTCTTTCCGCAAATACTGGTCCTGAGCCCCGGTCAGACGGTCACCAGACATCGGGGTCGATTCCCTGCTGTCGGAGCTTATCGAATTTGTCCTGCAGGTAGCGCTGAAAGCGTTGATTTCGGTAATCCTGCGTCACCACGTATTCCAGTGAGCTGAGATAGTGGAACGGTTTAAGATAGCCGGGCATGCGAAAGGTTTCGGCCTGCCGCAGATCCGCCGCCCCGGTATTGGCCCGATCACACAGGATCGTGGTCGGGGTGAAATTCACGAACCATTTTTCCGCCAGATCGCGTTCTTCCAGCGCTTCGCCATCGAAATCCAGTACTTCGCGCGCACCGAACATGTCGAGCTGCACCACGTCGAAATGAGTGGTGACATAGTCCACGATTTCACGACGCCTGAAATTGACCTGATGCAATTCCCGACAATAAGGGCAGCCGCGCTGTTCCCACAGGATCATCAAGCTGCGGCCGTTTTGAGATGCAGTGGTCAGGTCATCGCCCAGTTCCAGAAAGGAATCGGTGAACCAAGGCTGTTTGTGTAAACCGTCATCGCCCAGCACAGCGCCGCCCGTATCTGCCACCCCGGTAGCAGCGGGTAAAATCGCCCCCGCCAGACCGAAGCCGTACCCGTTTTTCAAGAAATTACGTCTTGTGAGCATCGTTTTCCTCCGTAAACGTTGCACACCCATTGTGACACCACTTCGGTAAAAAGCAAAACGGGGCCGCATTTGCGGCCCCGTCTTCAACTCAAAACTCTTTACCCGGTTATTGCGAAACGGACTTCAGATACTCGGTCACAGCCGCGATATCCGATTCCTTTTTCAAGCCCGCAAAGCCCATCTTGGTCTTCTTGATGAAGTCCTTTGGCTTGGTCAGGAAAGCGGCCAGGTTTTCCTCGTTCCAGACCCCGCCGGATTCGGCGAAATCTTGCATTCCCTTGGAATACTTGAAACCTTCAATTGCACCGGCCGGGTGGCCGACGATACCGTTCAGAACCGGGCCTGTCTTGTTCTTGGCGCCTTCACCGACCTGATGGCAGGCTTTGCACTTCTTGAAGACCTTTTCACCGTCCTTGACCAGTTCAGGGTCAAGCGCCGCAGTTTCTTCCATGACGGGCTCTTCCGCCTTGGCTTCCTCGGCCGGTGCCGCGGTTTCAGCCGGTGCTTCTTCGGCAGCAGCTTCTTCCTCGGCGCCTTCCTCTTGCGGTGTCACGTCCAGAACCCTTGCACGCATGGTGATGGTGACATCTCCGGACTTGCAGTTTTCCATACAGGGTTCGGTCCAGAAATGCGCCTCTGACGTGTCGCGGTCATCGACGATGAAGCCGTTCGCGTTGGGCATTTCCACATCCAGGAAGTTCTCGTTCGACAGAACAAAGTCGTCTTCGACCAGGTAGTTCGAGTACAGAATGTAGGCGGTGATCGCATAGACGTCGTCGTCGCTCAGGGTCTGAGCATTGCCAAACGGCATCGAGCGGCGGACATAGTCAAAGGTGGTCGACAGGTAGGGCCAGTAGGACCCGACGGTCTTCAACGGGTCCTTATCAGCCAGCGTGCCTTCGCCGCCTGCCAGTTTTGGCCAGTTATCCACACCTTCGGCGAATTCGCCGTGACAGATGGCGCAGTTTTCCGAAAAGATAGCTTCGCCATCCTCGACCGAACCGGACCCAACGGGCAGGCCGGTGCCATCGGGGGACACGTCCAAATTCCACGCTGCAATTTCTTCGGGCAGCGCCGGGCGACCAAGGCCGAGTTTTTCGGCCAGCACCGGAGATGCGGCCATGGCGACCAGTGCAGAACCGATCAGGAGATTACGATACTTCGACATTTTCGGCCTCCCCATCTGCCTTGACCCACCAGGTCTGGATGCAGTTGTTGTGATAAACAGAGTTTTCACCGCGGACTTCGCGCAGCATGTTCTTGGTCGGCTGGACATAGCCGGTTTCATCCATGGCACGCGACTGAAGCAACATCTCTTCGCCGTTCCATTCGGTGTCGAGATAGAAACGGGTCAGGGCCATTGGCTGACCGGGATTGGCCAGGCGCGCGGTTTCCCACGTCTTGCCGCCATCCTTGGACACGTCGACACGGGTAATCGCGCCACGCCCAGACCAGGCCAGGCCGGTGATGACCAGAGGGCCGTGGCCGTGCTTGATCGGCGATTGCGGGCTTGGCGAGGTGACAACCGATTTGGCGTCCATCACCCAAGTCCACTTGCGCGCCGTTCCGTCGGCCAGCGTGTCGGTGTATTTGGAGGTTTCTTCGCGGCTTTCGACAGCGATTTCCTTAATCTCGATACGACGGATCCACTTGACCCACATGTTGCCTTCCCAGCCGGGAACGACCAGACGCGCCGGATAACCGTGTTCCTTGCGCAGCGCCTCGCCATTGGCCTTGAAAGCGATCATGCAGTCGTCGAGCGCCTTTTCGATCGGGATCGACCGGCCGTTCGAGGACGCATCCGCGCCTTCGACATAGACCCACTTGCCCTCGGGTTTGACGCCAGCCTCTTCCAGCAGCGTCCGCAGGGACACACCGGAATATTCCATGTTGTGGATCATACCATGCGTGAATTGCGCACCGTTCAGCTGGGCACCAGCCCATTCCATTCCGGTGTTCGCAGCGCATTCGAGGAAGAAGGTTTTGTTCACACGCGGGAACCGTTCCAAGTCTTCGTAGGTGAAAACCAGCGGCGTATCGACCAACCCGTTGATCATCAGACGGAAGTCTTCTTTGCGCAGTTCGATCGCACCCGAATGGTGGCGTTCAAACGCACAGCCCTGCGGCGTGATCGTGCCGTCCAGAGCGTGGATCGGCGAGAAGTTGATCGAACTGATCGTGTCGGCGGTGAGCCATTCGACGTTGCGACGGATCACATCGTCTTCGAACCGGATCGGCAAGCCATAGGGCGTTGCATCGACACCATCGCCGGTGCCCATTGCCCAGTCTTGCTTTTCGGTGATCAGGGGATCGGGGCCAGCAGCGTTGGCTGCCCCGGCTCCGGCCATAACCCCCGCCGTCGACGCCAGCGTTCCTTTCAGGAACGCGCGCCGCGAGGGTTTCTTGCCAGTGAAGCGGACGGTCATTTGTCTTTGCCTCCTATTAAATCATCAAATTCATTTTCGTGAATTTGTTGGTGAGAGTAAAGCGCTTTTTCGTGTCGGTTGGGGCTTAAGCCCCAACCACCTTGACATTATCGCGCGGGGGCACCGAAACGGTACCCTGTTTGCGGATATGGTTTTCAACCACATCCCAGATCTGCGGGCCTTCGGTGCCTTCGTTTACGCTGGCCCAGCCGGCAACCATATAGGTCTTGGCAGGATCGATCTTTTCGCCGGTTTTGAGCAGGGTCATGTTGCTGATCCGCTCGCCCTGCGGCTTGGTGATGTCGATCTCGTAGCCCATACCGCCAATGCGGACCATGTCGCCGCCCTGCTGGTAATAGGGATCTGTATTGAACAGGTTGTCAGCCACGTCTTCGAGAATGACATTGATGAATTCACCTGTCATTTCCGAGCGATAGGCCTGACCATAGGTCATCGAGGTCGCGTTCCAGATATCTTCGACTGTGATGTCCTGCCCCGGCAGGATCGACGGGCCCCAGCGGACGCCCGGCGACATCGCGATGTCGGCATCGCGTTCGCTGATCAGCGCGTCACAGATCAGGTCGTCCCAGGTACCGTTGAAGTTGCCCCGGCGATAGAGAAGGCTTTGATCATCGGTGCGGCCGACCACCTCGGACATCTTGTCCAGATGCGGTGCGCGCTGTTCGTCGATGACCTTTGTCACCGCAGCGTCAGGTTCAATCACGTCCGAGAAGATCGGGATCAGCTTGTGACGGAAACCCATCATCCGGCCATCGCGTACGTCCAGATCGACGCGGCTGACGAATTTGCCGTTGGACCCGGATGCGATGATGATGGTTTCACCCACCAGAACCGGTTCGGGCAACGCATCGTGCGTGTGGCCCGACAGAATCACGTCGATGCCCTGCACGCGGCTGGCCATCTTCTTGTCGACGTCAAAGCCGTTATGGCTGAGCAGGACCACCAGTTCGGCACCAGCGGCCTTCACTTCGTCGACAACTTCCTGCATCCGCTCATCCCGGATACCGAAACTGTATTCAGGGAACATCCAGCGCGGGTTGGCGATCGGCATATAGGGGAAAGCCTGACCGATCACGGCGATTTTGACGCCACCGCGTTCGAACATCTTATAAGGGGCGAAATCCTCGGCCGGTTCATCCCATTCGGCATCGAAGATGTTGGCGCCCAATGCCGCAAAAGGCAGATCCTGCACGATTTCGCGTACGCGGTCGCCGCCAAGGGTGAACTCCCAGTGGAAGGTCATCGCATCTGGCTTGAGCACGTTCATCACGTTGACCATGTCCTGGCCTTCGGTGTGATAACAGGTATAGGACCCGTGCCAGGTATCGCCGCCATCCAGCAGCAGCGCATCAGGCCGTTCGGCGCGGATCGAATTGATCACTGTGGATACCCGGTCCAGCCCACCAACCTTGCCATAGCCACGCGCCAGCGAGGTGAAATCGTCATAGGTCAGCGCATAGGCCGAAGGCGATCCGTCTTCGATGCCGTACATCTTGCGGAAATCGGCACCGGTGACATGCGGAACCTGCCCGCGCGCCGCGCCAACACCGAGATTGATTTCGGGTTCGCGGAAATAGATCGGCTTCAGCTGCGCATGGATGTCGGTGATGTGAATCAGCGACACGTTGCCGAAGGTATCGAATTGCAACAGCTGATCCTGTGTCAGTTTCTGCTGTGCGGCCAGGCGCGCCCAGCTGCCAAATCCCGATGCACCTAGCATCGCGGAGGCAGCCATAGATACCTGCATAAAATCGCGGCGAGAGATCATTTCCCAAAGCTCCGATTGGTTAGAGTGGTCTATTCCCCTGGCCTGACGGACAGAGGTCAGGCCGGTTTTGGCCTAAAATTCAACCTGTTGAGAATTATTATAGTTGTCCGGGGGCGATCGCGCCGCCCCCGGAAATCTGATTAGTTACGTACCGACGGTCCTTCGACCGACAACCCATTGCCGCGCGATGCGACATAAAGCTCAAGCGCGAGGAAATCGTTGCTGCCGGGCTTGTAGGTTTCGGCGCGGGTATCGCGGACGCACCCCTTGAAGCGGCCCTGCGGGCTGGTCAGCTTCGAATTCTTGAGGCGGTATACCGGAAATCCGTTGATCTGCCCCTGGCTCAGGTGGTCAGCGCGGATCATGTTGCCATAGTTTTCTTCGTGGCAGCTTGCGCAGGACAGATCCAGCTGACCGGTGCGGGTATAGTACATTTCCTTACCATGTTCCCACATCGCCTGTACCGGCCCGTCGATCGCCACGTTAACGGGCATGCCACGTGACACCGAAGTGACCAGCGCTTCCATGTCCTTGGCCGCACCAGCATCATACTTCCACGCGTCCGCGCCCATCCGGTTCACCCGGCAGTCGTTAAACTGCATCTGCAGGTTACGGACTTCTCCGGCGGCTTCGTTCCACTTCGGATAGACCGCCTTGACGCCCTTCATGCTTTCTTCGACATCGCCGTGACAGGATGCGCAGGACTTGCCTTCGCTACCGTCCACGGTGTTCCAGACCTCAGCAGCGGCCTCGACGTTCAGCATAGCGGGGTTGTCGAAATCGTCCATTTCCATTGCCTGGGTGGTGTCATCGCGGAAATGCCAACCGGACATGACTTCATCCAGCGCACCATCGAGATGCGCCGGCGCCGGGGCCTTGGTTACGATTTCAATCTCGCCGTTGATGACAAGCGTGTCATCATCCGCGTCCGCCATCGCAAACGTCGGAACCGACAGGGCCAGGGCCGCAATTGCGCTCATTGGCTTGAATTTCATCTAGCTTCCTCCCTGAAAGCGGCTTTGTTCCCCAGAGGGAACAAAGCGCCATTGTTATTATGCGATTGCGACGCTTTTACTCTCTTCGTAGACCGACCCGTCATCGTCATACCAGGTGAATTTGAAATCACCGGCTTCGGGCACAGTGGCCTCGAATTCGAAATAAGGGTTGGTCGAAATCGCCGGCTCCATCGTCACGTCGATCACGGACTTGCCGTTGAATTCGCATGTGAAACGATTAATGATCGAACGCGGGATGACAGAGCCATCCTTGTTCTTGCGCTGACCCGATTCCATCTTGTGGCTGATCAGGGTCTTGAGCGTGACGGTTTCGCCAGCAGCCGCCTTTTTGGGGGCCTTGACGCGTGGTTTAACACCTTCTGCCATCTTTTTTCTCCTATATCCTGATTAGCCGCCGCAGCCGCCGATGGTGACCTTGACGGTCTGAGCTGCCTTGGCAAAGGACCCATCCGCCAACTTGGCGATGGCAACGACCTCTTGCGTGCCCGCCAGACGGATACGAGTCGATGCCGACTGCGACCCGGCCAGTTCGCCGAAGTTGAAGGTGGCCACACCCGGCGTCGGGTTTCCGGTTGCCAGCAGCAGAATCGCCGAAGCGCCAGGCGCATCGACCGACACCGGCACGGTGTTGCCGTTTTCGGCAATTTCCGGAGCGGTCAAAGTGACCCCGCCTTCACCGATTTCAGCACCGCCAGTGAAGGCGGCAATTGCGTCATCCGCAGCCGCATTCAGCCGGAACGGCAGAACGGTCAGTGCCGCTGCCCCCAGCCCAAGCGCCAGCGTATCGCGTCTTGAGAATTCCATACTCATCTCCTTACTTCAGGCCCGCCCGATCACTCTTTCAGAGTGCCGAGGAACGCGACCACATCTTCAATTTGCTGAGCCGACAACAGTGGGTCCAGCGGACCTTCAGCGGCCTTGCCGGTATAGGCGTTACCCGGACGGGTATACCCGTCGGTTTTGAAATAGGCCGGCATGACCGTGCCTTCATAGGTCATCTTTGCGTTGACAAGGATGCCGCGCAGCTGGGTTGTGTCCCAACGATCGGCGACCCCATCCAGCATCGGACCTACGTTCCCCGGGAAGGGGGCATCCAGCGTGGAAACCTCGTGACAGGCAACGCAGTTCCCCAACTTCTTAGTGGAAAAGATTTTGGCGCCCTCTTCAGGGTTGCCGGCCACGCCCGTAAGCGAAGCCTCTACGCCGCCATTTTCATTGAAAACCACATCGGCATATGTGACCGGGTTGGCGAATGCCGCCCCGGCAACCAGAGTTGCCGCCAGTGTCAGTGTTGAAAGCCTCATGTTTCCTCCCTTGGCTACCAGATCGTTGACTGAGATAGCTCTGTGTACCGTAGTCTACGCCCGCCCTTAACGCAACATCAAATTCATGATTTTGAATTTACCGATTTGTTCGTTTGGCGGCCTATACGAAAGAATATTACTGTTCGAGTTTCCTCTGAAGGTACTTCTGAAAAGGCTCGTCACTATCGTATCCCTTTTCTTTCACCCATTGAAGCATGGCCAGTGTCGTACCTTTGCCAAATGCCCCTGGCACCACAGAAACAGCCGCTTGCTGAGCCGTCAATCCCTCTGCCACGTCTTCGGGAAAATACATCATCGTCGGAGTGAACATCAGCCCCCATTTCCGCACCATATCCTTCTCCGGCAAGGCTTCACCGTCAAAATCGGTTACCTCGACATCTCCGAACATGTTCAGCTGCACCACGAAGTAATTCTCGGTGATGAACGAATCGATTTTCGGATCGGGAAAGACCTCTTCATGCATCTTCTTGCAATAGATGCAGCCGCGCTGCTCGATGATGATGGCAAAGCGCTTGCCTTCGGCATTCGCCTCGCCCAGATCTTCGCGCAGGTCCTTGAACGTGTCGCGCATCCAATGCGCTTTATGCAGACCGTCGTCGCCCATTTCGGACGCCCCGGCAGGCAAGCCGACCGCAATCGCCACAGCGCATGCAGTTATAAATCGTTTCATTACATTTCCTCCCTGAAATCATCCAACCGTCTGGAATGACGGTATCCAACGGATCATCATATCTGCAATTAGGTTCACCCCGTTTGTAGCGATCAGGATCGCAAATACGATCAACATGACGCCCATGACTTTTTCCACATAGCCCAGATATTTGCGATTGCGCTGCATCCAACCCAGGAACGGGCGCGCAAACAGCGCCGCGATCACGAAAGGCGCGGTCATCGACAATCCGTAGACCAACAGCAGCAACCCGCCGCGCCAGATATCGCCCATGCCACTGGCCACCATCAAAATGGACGCAAGAGCCGGTCCGACACATGGTGTCCAACCGAACCCAAAGGCCAACCCCATGACATAGGCGCCGACCGCCGAGGTCGGTTCGGCTTTGCTTTCGATCCGCGCCTCACGATAAAGAAACCCGATCTTGACCACCCCGAGGAAGTGCAGACCGAACAGGAACAGCACAGCCGCAGCAACATAGCTAAGCGGCTGTTTCCACTGCACGAAGGCTTGTCCCAAAGCCGTTGCGCCCATGCCCAGCAAGACGAAGATCGTGCTGACACCGAGCGCAAAGAAAATCGCCGACAAGATCAGGCGGCGCTGCGCCCCGGGGGCAATCGCCCCGTCGCTGCGCAATTCCGACATTGATATCCCGGCCATGTAACACAGGTAAAACGGGACCATCGGCAGGATACAGGGAGTAAAGAAACTTAACAGCCCCGCCAAGGCTGCCCCGGCAAAGGTAATATCCAGCATTACCGCAATTCCTTGATTAATTCACATATTCATATTACGTTATGGAAAATATATCCGTCAATCCAGAGTTTATCATGCATCGTCTTTTCCGGATTTTTGCCCCGCTTCTACTTATCATATTGCCCGCCTTCGCGCAGGCGGTCGAATTGGTCATGGTCGAACGCCAAGGCTGCCACTACTGCATCGAATGGAAGACCGATCTCGGACCGATCTACCCCAATACGGCAGCAGGCAAATACGCCCCTTTGCGTGTCATTGATATCGCCGATGATGTGCCAGCCGACCTGAGCTTTGTTCGCAAGGTCGTTTTTACACCCACCTTTGTTCTTGTGGAAGAGGGCCGGGAAATCGGCCGAATCGAAGGTTATCCGGGAGAAGACTTCTTCTGGGGACTGCTTGAGATGATGTTGAAATCTAAAACAGATTTTAACGGAGGGGTCTGAAAGTGCCGCCGAAACGCGGCATCGGGCTGGACGATGGTCCGCAAATTGGGCTAAACGACCCAAACGTTAACGCGGAAAATACCTGCAAGAGGTGTTGTATGGGACTGCCGGCATTCGACGACAGCATCAGCGAGGAAGAAATGGACCTGATGGTGGATAATGCCACCACAGCGTCGAATTTCCTGAAAGCTGTCAGCCACGAAGGTCGGCTGATGATCCTCTGTCACCTTGTTACCGGAGAAAAATCCGTCACCGAACTGGAAGATCTGCTTTCGGCGCGTCAGGCCGCCGTATCGCAGCAATTGTCGCGTCTGCGTCTGGAAGGACTGGTCGTTCCCAGACGCGATGGCAAGGCAATCTATTATCGTTTGGCTGATGATCGTCCCCGGCGTATACTCGAGCTGGTTTACGAGCTGTTCTGCGCCACAGACAATCAGGGCTGAACGGCGACCGCGCTGTCAGGTCTGGGAGGTTCCGGCAATGCTTGATGTTCTCGGAGAAGAAATAGCCATCGCTTTGGTCGGTCTGGTCGGAGGGGTGTTGCTTGGGCTGGCGGCGCGTCTGGGCCGGTTCTGCACCATGGGCGCCATCGAAGACCTGCTATACGGTGGCTCTGACCGGCGTATGCGGATGTGGATTTTGGCCATCGGTGTCGCGGTGTTGGGCGGCTTTGGATTGTCCTCGGTCGGGCTGTTGCAGACCGAAAGCTCTTATTACCTGTCGATTCGCTGGATGCCGGTCGCCTCGATCCTGGGCGGGCTGATGTTCGGCTATGGCATGGCTCTGGCGGGCAATTGCGGATATGGTTCGATCGCGCGGCTGGGCGGCGGTGATCTGCGCGCCTTCGTGATTGTAGTGGTGATGGGCGTCAGCGCCTATATCGTCCTGTCCGGGCCGCTGGCGGGGTTGCGTGTGACTTTGTTCCCGCAACGCGAAGTGATCAATGACATGCCGCCCGGGCTGGCCCATCTGATCGGACAATGGACCGGGCTTTCGGTGAACGCCGTTGGGATAGCAATCGGCGGGCTGATCACCATTGGAGTCTTGGCCAAGAAGGAATTCCTTACCGATGCGAAGGCAGTTTTCTGGGCCGTCGTCGTGGGTATCGCCATCACCACCGGTTGGGCTGGCAGCTATTGGGTAGCCACTCATGGCTTCGAAGATATCCCGGTTGTGTCGCACAGCTTCTCCGCCCCGGTTGGCGAAAGCCTGCTGTACCTGATGACCGCTTCGGCGCGGGTCCCTTCCTTTGCGGTCGGATCGGTGGCGGGTGTGGCGCTTGGAGCTTTTGTGGGGTCGCTGTTCAAGGGGCATTTCCGCTGGGAAGCCTGCGAAGACCCGCGCGAATTGCGTCGCCAGATCACCGGTGCCGCGCTGATGGGCACAGGCGCGGTGCTGGCGCTTGGCTGCACCGTCGGACAGGGGTTGTCGGCCTTTTCAATGCTGGCCTTTTCCGCGCCAGTTACTTTCCTGGCAATCTTTGCCGGGGCGGCGTTCGGGCTTCGCCAGCTGATCGAAGGGTTTCAGCCCGCCGAATAACGGAAGAAGGGTTCCACCCAAGAGCGCCTACGGCTCTCAGGGTTTGCTTTGCCCAAGGCGAAGTGGCGAGGGCGCCGCCCCGATCGTTGAAAATCGTCAATTTTCAATCCCCCCCGGGAAGTCTAAACCAAGGTGAAACGGGGAAATGGGCCAATCGAGACCGTAAAAGGCGGCCCCTTGGCACAGTACCGTTAATGTCCGCGCCAGAACAGAATTCCAGTTTCGCCTTCTTTTTGGGCGTATTTTGTGCTGCACTGATTGCATGATGGGCGCTTTGAAAACTTTTTTCTGTGTTCTGATGCTGTCACCGGTGCCTGTCATCGCTGCGGCGCCGACCTTTGCCGCCCCCCGGTTAGACCCTCTGCGTGTTGTCGCCACCTGCGCCGGGCGACTGTCGGCGCAAATGGAATTCCAGTGGATGTTCGATGGTAGCAAAGCCGACGCAACCAAAGCCGTACGGGCCAGCCTGATCGACATACTTGCGGCGATGACGCCCCCCGGCCAAGCGCGCGAGGTTCTGAATTGGCGAGTCGAAGCGAAAATCGCCCAGGCCGCGTTGCTGAGGCGTTCGATGTTCAACCCCGACAAGCGCGATGCGCGGTGGGCGCAGCGGGCGGCGCAACATAAGATTGGTGCCTGCCGGTCGCTTCTGCTGACCTGATCTTGCGTCGCAAGCCCGCCGGAACGCGATTCCCGCCTTGCCTTTTGCGCTGGGGACGTGATTTATCAATCTCATGAAGAAAGCCTCTGATAATCCCGCCGATCCGTTCAAGAAAGCCCTTGCCGAAGCGACCAAGGTGATGGCCCACGACCCGGAACTGAACGTGGCCTATTCGGTCGATCCCGCCGGGCTTGCGGGTGATACGATGCGCCTGCCGCAGGTCAGCCGCCGGATGACACGCGACGAAGTCCTGCTGGCGCGCGGCACCGCCGATGCGCTGGCCATGCAGCGGCGGTATCACGACGATAGCACCCATGCACGCTATGCGCCGCCCGGCGATATGGCCCGCAGCCTGTATGAGGCGATGGAAACCGCCCGCTGCGAAGCGATGGGAGCCCGCGACATGCCGGGCACCGCTGGCAATATCGACGTCAAGATGGAGACCGAGGCGCGGCGGCTGGGCTACGATCAGATCAAGCAACCTTCAGAGGCGCCATTGTCGGTCGCCGCAGGGTATATGATCCGCCATCTGGCAACCGGGCGCGACCTGCCCCCGGCCTGTGACAACGTGATGGAGCTGTGGCGCGGGTTTATCGAAAACCAGGCTGGCGACACGCTGGAAAACCTTCAGGAAAATCTGTCCGATCAGGCGGCGTTCGCCAGATTGGCCCGCAAGGTCATCGAAGATCTGGGCTATGGCGATCAGCTGGGCGATGATCCCGATCAGGAAGACGACGACCAGCAGGACGACGCCGAGGAGGACAGCGAAGACCAGTCCGATCAGGACGATGCCGGTCAGGATGATCAGGACGATCCCGAAGCCGAGGCCGATCCGGAACGGTCCCAGGACGAAACCCAGGACAGTTCCGAAGCCCAGGTCAGCATGGATGATCTGGCCGAGGACGAGATGTCGGAAGAAACCGATCTGCCCGATGGCGACGCGCCGCTGGAACCGCCGCCGCCACCGCCCGCATCCGAGGCCGATCCGAATTACACCGTCTATGACAGCAGTTTTGACGAAGAGATTGCCGCCGAAGATTTGGCCGAACCGGCCGAACTGGAGCGGCTGCGCGCCTATCTCGATCAGCAACTTGAACCGCTCAAGGGTGCGGTCAGCCGTCTGGCCAACAAGTTGCAGCGGCGGTTGCAGGCACAGCAAAGCCGATCCTGGCTGTTCGACATGGAAGAAGGCATTCTGGATGCCGGACGTCTGGCGCGGGTTGTCGCCAATCCGACCACGCCTTTGTCTTTCAAGGTCGAAAAGGATACCGAATTCCGCGATACGGTGGTGACTTTGCTACTGGACAATTCCGGGTCGATGCGGGGGCGGCCAATTTCCATCGCTGCGATCTGTGCCGATGTTCTGGCTTCCACGCTCGAACGCTGCGACGTGAAGGTCGAGGTCCTGGGCTTCACTACCCGCGCCTGGAAGGGCGGACAGGCACGCGAGAAATGGCTTGCCGAGGGCCGGCCGCAGCAGCCCGGGCGGCTGAACGACCTGCGCCACATCATCTATAAAAAGGCCGACGCGCCTATGCGCCGGACCAAGGCCAATCTGGGCCTGATGATGAAGGAAGGCTTGCTGAAGGAAAACATCGATGGCGAAGCGCTGGAATGGGCGCACCGGCGCATGCTGGCGCGTCACGAACAGCGCAAGATCCTGATGGTGATTTCAGATGGTGCCCCGGTGGACGATTCGACCTTGTCGGTGAATCCGGCCAATTATCTGGAAAAACATCTGCGCGACGTCATCGCGATGGTGGAAAAGCGCAAACAGGTGGAACTGATCGCCATCGGCATCGGCCATGACGTGACGCGCTATTATCAGCATGCGGTAACAATCACCGATGCCGAGCAGTTGGCGGGCGCAATGACCGAGCAATTGGCGGGTCTGTTCGATCACGACCCGCGGGCGCGGGCGCGGATGATCGGCATCAAGAAAGCCAGCTGAGCCGGATGTGATCCAGAAGTGCGCCCGTTCCGGGCCCGCTTTACATCTCTGGAAAATGGCTGCGTCATTTTCTTTCGGATGCGCCTCCGGCGGGAGTATTTCGGCCAAGATGAAAGCCACGCACGGCTTGGGGTTGTTTCCGAAGGCTGAAACACGTTTTCTGGGCTTGAGAAAATTTTGGGAGACGCAATGTTCCAGTCGTTTGAAGAGAATGCCAACCCAAGCCAAGGACCGGCGCGGCTTGCCGCGTTGCGCCAGGTTTTGGCGCAGGATGGATTGAGCGGCTTTCTGGTGCCGCGCGCCGATATGTATCAGGGGGAATACGTCGCCCCGCATGATGACCGGCTGGCCTGGCTGACCGGGTTCAGCGGATCGGCGGGGTTCTGTGCCGCGTTGCTGCGGGAGGCGGGCGTGTTCATCGACGGGCGCTATCGCACCCAGGTCAAGGCACAGGTCGATACCGATCATTTCACCCCGGTACCCTGGCCGGAAACCGAATTACAGGACTGGCTGCGCGGCTGTCTGCCGCAAGGTGGCGTGGTCGGGTTCGACCCGTGGCTGCACTGTGCAGATGAGATCGAGAAACTGGAACAGGGCCTGAAGGGTAGCGCCATTGAGCTGCGACCGGTGGCCAATCGGATCGATGCAATCTGGGCTGATCAGCCCGATCCGCCCTGCGGCAAGATGTCGGTCTACCCCGACGATATGGCCGGTGAAACCCATGTCGAAAAACGCGCCCGGCTGGCAGCGATTCTGCGACAAGACGGGCAAAAGGCGACCGTGATCACCCTGCCCGATTCGATCGCCTGGCTGCTGAACATCCGCGGCAGCGATATTCCCCGAAATCCGGTGGCTCATGGGTTTGCCATCCTGCATGACACTGGCCATCTGACCCTGTTCATTGATGCCGACAAGCTCGACGACGCAGTGCGGGCGCATCTGGGCAGCGAGGTTACGCAACGCCCGCCGGCGGCCTTTGCGGCGGCGCTTCGATCACTGACCGGGCCGGTGCGGGTCGATAAGACCTCTGCCCCGCTGCAGGTTGCGCGGGAACTGGAGGCGGCCAATGTGCCGCTGGTCTGGGGTGCGGATCCCTGCATCCTGCCCAAAGCCTGCAAAAACCCCACAGAGATCGCCAATACCAAAGCCGCACATCTGACCGACGCCGCCGCAATGTGCGAATTCCTGTGCTGGTTCGATGCCCAGCCCCCGGGTCGCATCAGCGAAATCGACGTGGTGACCAAGCTGGAAGGCTGTCGCCGCGCCACCAATGCGCTGCGCGATATCAGTTTTGACACGATCGCTGGCACCGGTCCGAACGGGGCGGTGATCCATTACCGGGTGACACAGGACACCAATGCGGTGCTGCAAGAGGGCCAACTGATCGTGGTCGATAGCGGCGGACAGTATCTCAACGGGACCACCGATATCACCCGCACCCTGCCGGTCGGAGATGTCGGCGACGAGGAAAAGAGCTGCTTCACCCGCGTGTTGCAGGGCATGATCGGAATATCCCGTCTGCGTTTTCCCAACGGCCTGGCGGGGCGCGATATCGATGCGGTTGCCCGTATGCCGCTTTGGCTGGCGGGACAGGATTTCAACCACGGCACCGGCCATGGCGTCGGGGTTTACCTGTGTGTTCACGAGGGACCGCAGCGGATCAGCCGGGCTTCGCATGTGGCTTTGAAACCCGGAATGATCCTGTCGAATGAACCGGGTTATTACCGCGAGGACGGATTTGGCATCCGTATCGAAAACCTGATCGTGGTACGGTCTGCCGCCGATCTGGACGGGGCCGATGACCGGCCCATGCTCGCATTCGATACATTGACCTGGGTACCGATCGACCGCCGCCTGATCCTGCCCGAGATGCTAAGCACGGCTGAACGGGACTGGATCGACAGGTATCACGCTGCGTGCCGCGACAAAATCAGCCCTCGGCTTAGCGACGCTGCGCGGCTATGGTTGCACCAAGCCACCGCACCGCTGTGACACCTGTTTGTCATAAATGGTTGGCACAGCGAGTTGCGAACAGGAAATAGGGAGAAAAGCATGACCGATATTACGATCCGCAAGGCGGAAGGCACTTGGGTTGTCCGCGCTGGCGGGGCCGTTCTGGGGGAAAGCAAGAATGCGCTGGAGCTGAGCGAAGGCGGTCTGGCCCCGGTGATCTATTTCCCGCGCAGCGATGTGGCCATGGCGTTTCTCGACAAAAGCGATCACAGCACCCATTGTCCAAAGAAGGGCGATGCGAGCTATTATTCCATCGTGACCAAAAGCACGACATTGGAGAACGCCGCCTGGTCCTATGAGGCCCCCAGGGAGGAGGTCGCGCGGATCAAGGAGTACCTCGCCTTTCACGGCTCTGACACGTTGGCGGTTGAACGGGTCTGAATAGCGTCGCGTAAGAGCGAACAAAAGGCGGCCTTTAAGGCCGCCTTTTTACATTTCATGCTGCGCCGGGACGCGCCTGATCAGCTGCGGTAATCCTGTACCACAGCGGCACCAATGGCGACGCGGGTAATCACCCCGATCACGTTTTCGGCGCGGGGACGCTCGTCCTCTTTAATGACCAGCAGCGCATTATGCCCGCGGTCAGCCATCCGGTTCATCGCATTTTGCAGGAAGCTCTGCTCGCGCACCATGCCAACGGGGCTGATCACCGCGCCGTGAGTACGGTTGGGGTTATCCGGGTCAACCGGAACGACACCGACGATATGGCGTCCCTCTGTAACCACGGCAAAGCTGCGTTTACCGACCGGCACATGCACGATTTCCGGGTAGGGCGTCAATTCGCTTTGTTCAATGGTGCCGATCACCGGCTCCATTACCTCGCTCGCTAACCGTATCGGAAACAGGTAGGACCGGATGTCGCTTGGGATGCGGTGGCCGCGCCGGGTCAGTTTCATCGTGTATATGTTGTCGACCATGAGCCCGCGGCGCACCCCCACCCCCACGACGACGGCGATAATAGCAGCCACAGTGATCGTGTAATCACCGGTCATCTCGAAGATCATCATGATCGAGGTCAGCGTCGCCCCGGTGCTGGCCCCCACGATCGACGCCATGCCGATCAGAGCGAAGGTCACCATGCTGAACCCAAGCGACGGGAACATCATGTCCAGCATCGCCCCGAAGGCACCGCCCAACGTAGCGCCGAGGAACAGCGAAGGCGAAAATACCCCGCCCGAAGCCCCTGCCCCAAGACTGACCGAGGTCGACAGCAGTTTCAGCGCGAAGAGCAAAAGCAGGAACAGCGGCGACGTGATCTGACTGGTCAGTACGCGTTCGATGGTGGCATAGCCGACGCCGGCGGTGTGATACATCCCCGTGGTCAGCATCAGCACATACATCAGAACACCCAGGCCGCTCATCCCGATGATGGTTTTGACATAAGGGTTCAGTTTGAGTCCGTCGAAGAAATCTTCGGTGCCGTACAGCACTTTGACGAACAGCGCCGCAGCGACCCCCATCATCATCCCGGTCAGCACGTAAAGCGGCAGCATGTCCACCGACAGCGGCACGAAGATATCGGGGCGTTCATGCGACGCGACAAGGAATGCGGGGGCCATGCCAAAGGCCAGCCGCCCCATATAGGTGGCGGTGCCGGTCGCCAGAACCACAGGCATCAACGTCCGGGCACTGAATTCAGGCAACATCAGCTCGACCGCGAACAGCACTGCGCCCAGCGGTGTATTGAAGGTGGCGGCGATGCCTGCCCCGGCACCGGCAGCCACCAGTGTGATGACCTGCCAACGGCGCAGGTTGTAAAATTGACCTAACACTGACCCAATGCCGCTACCGATCTGGATGATCGGCCCTTCGCGCCCGACCGAGGCCCCCGACCCGATCGACAACGCCGAGGCCAGAGATTTCACAATCACGACCGCAGGGCGGATCTTGCCGTTCTTGTAATAAATCGCATCCATCACTTCGGGCACACCGTGGCCTTTGGCTTCGGGCGCAAAGCGCCGCACCAGGAACAACACGATCACCCCGCCGATAACAGGTGACAAGATGATGAAAGGGCCAAAGGGCGATGCTTCGGTTGGCACGTTCGCGTCATAATCAATCGAGAACGTTCCGAAGAAGAACAGGTTGTGCAGGAACGCTATCAGGTACCGCAGCAGGATGGCCCCGAAACCGGTTACCACGCCAATTACGACCGAGAGCAGAGAGAGTGTAATGAGCGAGACTTGACGGTTGTCAGTCGTCTCGGTTTGTGGCATCGGATCAGTCAATTGCTTACCATTGTTCTTGTGGGTGGGTCGGAACGCCATACGCAGTGGAGTTGACCGCCACGAAGCGGGACAGTCTGCGCCTTCAGGACACCCTCCGATTACGACGTTGGTAGGTAGGATGCAACGGGGCAACATGTCCAATCCACGACAGAATAACAGGGGAGAGATGATCTAATGCCGGGTTTGTTGGAAAAAAGCCGGATCGAGATGCGTAGAAGCACACTGATCTTTCTGGCATGCGGCTTTGCATTTTCGATCCTCTATCTGCTTTTTCTCGAATTTCAGAACCGGCGAGCGGAAGAGTATCTGGATACGCTCCGGACCTCGGATCCCGACGGTTACCTTGACCAAATTCGACAGATCGAAGGATTTTCGCCTTTCGTCCGCGAATTCAGCAAGCTGAAGAATTTCGAGAATTTCAACCCGACGACCCCGTCTTTCCTGATCGGGCGCTGGACGCTGCGAGACAAGGAAACACGCGCCGGTTTGGGAACTTTGATGAAATGCACCGACGCAATTACCTTCGAACATGGCCGGATCGGCATGGCCCGCGACGGCATCAGCCTGTTGGCGGAATTCCGGTTGAATGGCGACTGGCTTGAGATCCTGCCGCAAGACAGTGCGCTGCTGAAGGTGCATATGATCAGCTTCGGCGCGGCGATCAACCATCTGGAGCTGGTACCGCCCGGGCGTGACAAGCTACACTATGCCTATCCCTGCAGCCAGTGAGGCCGAAAATGACGATCCAACCTGCCCTAGAAGATCTATCTGCGTTGCTGGGCCAACGGTTGAGCCGCTCCAGGTCCGATCTTGACCAGCATGGCGCGTCAGAAACGCATTTTCCGCTGACCCCGCCCGATGCGGTAGCCTATCCGGAAACCACTGAAGAGGTTTCGGAGATCGTGAAGATCTGCGCCCGCCACGGCTGCCCCGTCGTTGGCTGGGGCGCGGGCACCTCTCTGGAGGGGCAGGCGCAGGCGTTCCAAGGCGGTATCTCGGTCGATTTCCGCGAAATGAACAAGGTTCTAAGGGTCGGCGCCGAGGATATGGATGTCTCTGTCCAACCCGGTATCACCCGCGAGGCGCTGAACACCGAGCTGCGCGCGACGGGGCTGTTTTTCCCGGTCGATCCCGGCGCCAACGCCTCGATCGGCGGCATGGCCTCGACCCGCGCCAGCGGCACCACGGCGGTACGCTACGGCACCATGCGCGACAACGTGCTGGGGCTCGAGGTGGTGCTGGCCGACGGGCGGATCATCCGCACCGGCACCAGGGCGCGCAAATCGAGCGCAGGCTACGACCTGACCGGTCTTTTCGTCGGTGCCGAGGGCACTTTGGGGCTGATCACCGAACTGACCCTGCGGCTGCAGGGCCAACCCGAGGCGGTGACGGCGGCGGTCTGCGCGTTCGATACGCTCGACGACGCGGTGCAGGCGGTAATCACCACGATCCAGATGGGCATCCCGATGGCCCGGATCGAATTCGTGGACGAGGCGACAGCGGCGGCCTTCAACGGCTATTCGGGGTCCGACATGCCGCTGTGCCCGCATCTGATGGTGGAATTCCACGGCTCCGAGGCAGGCGTGAAGGAACAGGCCGAAATCTTCGGCGAAATCGTCGCCGATCACGGCGGCAGGGGTTTCGAATGGGCAACCAAGCCGGAGGAGCGCACCGCATTGTGGAAAATGCGGCATCACGCCCATTGGGCGGTTCTGGCCTCGAAACCCGGAGCGAAGGCGCTGGTCACCGATATCTGCGTGCCGATTTCCCGGCTCGCCGACGCGGTTAACGAAACCCGCGCCGATATTGAAGCATCGCCGATTTCAGGTCCGATCCTGGGCCATGTCGGCGACGGCAATTTCCACGCGATCCTGCTGTTCGACGACGAAAACCCCGAACAGGTAAAGGCGGTCGAGGACCTGTCGCACCGGATGGTGGAACGGTCACTGGCCATGGGCGGCACCGCGACCGGCGAACATGGCATCGGGATCGGTAAGAAAAAGTATATGGAAGCCGAGCACGGCGCGGCATGGGATGTGATGGGCGATCTGAAAAAGTCACTCGATCCGCAGAACATCATGAACCCGGGCAAGATGCTGCGCGGGAATTAAGACAGGTCACGCCGGACCTTTTGATATACCGCTGGCCCGGCGCGAGCTTGTTCCGGGCCGGACTTGTTGCAAACAAAATTTGAGTTTGAACCGTAGAGCGTCGGGAATTAGGACGTCGCCGCCAAAAGCGCCCTTGCCGCGCCGCGCGCTTCCTCGGTGATCGTATCACCAGCAACCATGCGGGCGATCTCGTCGACCCGCTCATCTGCGTCCAGCGGCACCACGGTCGAGGTCGTCACGTCATCCGCGACCCGCTTTTCCACCCGCCAGTGATGCGCGCCCAGGGCCGCGACCTGCGGCGAATGGGTAACCACCAAAACCTGTGCACCCTGCGCCAGACTGGCCAGACGCCGCCCCACCGCATCGGCAGTGGCGCCACCGACCCCGCGGTCGATTTCGTCAAAGATCATCGTTACGCCAGACTGGGCTTGATGCAGGCTGACCTTCAGCGCCAACAGGAACCGGCTGAGTTCGCCGCCCGATGCGATCTTGGCCAGCGGCCCGGATGGCGCACCGGGATTGGTGGCGACGGTGAACGCGACCGCATCGCGGCCCTCCGGCCCCGGTTCGGCCTGTGTGATCTCGGTCCGGAACACCGCCCGTTCCATTTTCAACGGTGCGAGTTCCGTCGCCACCGCATTGTCCAAGCGCACCGCCGCCTCGTTCCGTGCGGCGCTCAGACGCGACGCAGCTTGAGCGTAAGTCGCTTCCGCCTCGGCCAATTCTTGTTTCAGCACAGCCATATCGGCATCGCCCCGGTCCAGCGCCGCCAAACGTCCGCGCAATTCTTCGGCAAAGACACTCAATTCATCCGGGATCACACCATGTTTACGGGCCAAGCCACGGATCGCGAACAGCCGTTCTTCGGTTTCTTCCAACTCATGCGGGTTGAAACTCAGGCTCTCCAGAGCGGATTCGACCCCCTGCACTGCCTCGCCAAGTTCGTTAAAGGCACGACCCAAGGCTTCGATCGCGCCGTCCAGCGTGCCTTCGGCCTTGTCCGCCGCCCCGTCGAGCCAGCGCATCGCATCGCCGATCGCGCCTTCGGCACCGTCGCCCGACAACGCCTGCAATGCGCGCGCGACGTCTTCGCGGATCCGTTCTGCCCCCTGCATCTGGCGGCGACGGCTGTCCAACTCGGCATCTTCGCCCGGCTGAGGATCAAGCGCGTCCAGTTCGGCCACCGCGTGGCGCAGGTATTCTTCTTCGGCGCGCATTTCGGTCAAGGCGGTTTCAGCCTTGGCCAAGGCTTTGCGGTTCTGCGCAAGATCACGCCACGCCGCACGGTTGGCAGCCTGTAAATCGGGATATGCGCCAAACGCATCCAACAGCACCCGGTGTCCCTTGGGATCAAGCAGCCCGCGATCATCATGCTGCCCGTGCAGTTCGATCAGAGTTTCCGACAGCGCGCGCAGTACCTCACCGGAACAACGCCGGTCATTGACCCAGGCGGTCTTGCGGCCGTCTTTGCGGTTCACACGCCGCAGGATCAATTCCCCGCCACCGGGCAGTCCCGCCTCTTCCAGAACGCCGTGGGCTGCGTGATCCGCAGGTAATTCGAAAACCGCAACCACTTCACCCTGATCGGCCCCGGCACGGACCAGTTCGGCCCGCCCGCGCCAGCCCAGCACGAATCCCAGCGAATCCAGCAAAATCGATTTTCCTGCCCCGGTTTCGCCCGTCAACACGTTCAGACCCGGCTGAAAATCCAATTCAAGCCGGTCGATAATCAACATATCGCGAATTTCAAGCGCGCGCAGCATCCCGCCACCTCGGATCGGATCGGTCGCTCAGATCCATTTGCCCCTGATCATTTGACGATAAATCTGGTTGAGCCAGCTGTCGCCCTTCGCCTTCATTTCCAACCCCTGTCCGGTCAACAGCTTGTAGCTGTCCTCGTACCATTCGGTGGAACGGAAATTGTGGCCCAGAATCGCGCCTGCGGTCTGCGCTTCATCGGTCAGACCCAGCGACAGATAAGCCTCGACCAGACGGTGCAGGGCCTCTGCCGTGTGAGTCGTGGTCTGGAAATCCTCGACCACCACACGGAACCGGTTGATCGCGGCGGTGAAATGATCACGGCGCAGATAATAGCGGCCGATTTCCATTTCCTTGGCCGCCAGATGGTCAAAGGCCAGTTCGAATTTCAGAATCGCAGAGCGGGCATATTCGCTGTCGGGGTAGCGTTCGATCACTGTGCGCAGCGACTGCAACGCCTGGAAAGTCAGTCCCTGATCGCGGCCGACTTCGTCGATCTGGTCGTAATAGCTGAGCGCCAACAGGTATTGCGCATAGGCGGCGTCATCATCGGTGGGATAGAAATCGATATAGCGCTGCGACGCCGCACGGCTGTTTTCATAGTCCTTGTCCTGATGATAGGAAAAGGCCTGCATGATCAGCGCCCGTTTGGCCCAGTCGGAATAGGGATAAAGCCGTTCGATTTCGGAAAAGAAAAACGCGGCCTTTTCCGGCCGATTGCGGTCCAGTTCGAATTCACCACGCCCGTAAATCTGTTCGGCGGTGTAGTCTTCGAGAGGAACTTCGCCGCGATCCAGCGCGCCCTGCCCGCTGCAACCGGCCAGCAGTCCGACCAGAAGAAGAACACCGATCACCCGTTTGCGCGATCCGCTGCCTGTCATGACCTGTCTCACCCTCGTCTGGACCCTTATCAGGGATGTTAGATCCCTTGCTCGTTCTGGTCCTAGCACAGAAAATTCCGGTGCAAAACGCCTTTGGCTGGATTTCACGTTGGGAACGCTCAGGTAAAGCTTTCCCGACCTGTCGCGGGGATCACGCGACGGCCGGAATTTCGCCCAGATGCACGCCAACGCCGGGCAAACGCGCCAAAAGATCGCGGTCACAGGTGACCATACGGAATGCATCGGGCTGCGCGAACAAAGCCCGCAGCAAATCGTTTGTCATCGCATGTCCGGCACGGTGACCAATATAGCGCCCAATGATCGGCGCTCCCGCCAGCGCCAGATCGCCTAGGGCATCCAGCATCTTGTGCCGCACCGGTTCGTCGTTCCGGCGCAGCCCGCCCGGGCTCAATACCTTGTCGCCTTCGACCACAACGGCGTTTTCCAGTGTGCCACCGAGGGCAAGACCGTTTTCACGCATCGTATCGACATCCGACTGACGGCAGAAGGTGCGACAATCGCTAAGTTCACGCACGAAGCTGCCATTGGCCATCGCCAGAGATTTTTTCTGAACCCCGATTGCGGCGTCGGTAAAATCGATATGGAAATCAATCTGCAATTCGTCATGCGGTTCCAGCCGGGCCCATGCGTCGCCCCGTGTCACCTCGATCGGCTTCAAAATCTTGATCGCGCGCACCGGTTCGGCCTGTACGCGTAGACCCTTATACAGAATGCCGCGCACGAAGCTGGCAGAGCTGCCATCGAGAATAGGTACTTCGGGCCCGTCGACATCAATCAAAGCGTTATGCACCCCACAGCCCGAAAGCGCCGCCATGACATGTTCGATGGTAGAAACCGACACGCCGGCATCATTTTCGATCCGGGTGCAAAGGGGGGATTGTTTTACCGCATTCCAATGCGCAGCGACCATTGCGTCCTTGTACAGAACGTCGGTACGGCGAAACCAGACCCCCTGATCGGCCATAGCCGGTCTGAGCGTCATACGGACAGGTTTCCCTGAATGCAGTCCAATGCCAGTGAATGTGACCGGCCCTTTAAGAGTTGTCTGCAAGATCTTCCCCAACATCTTGTTGATGCTTCTTTGAGCACCACAGGGACGTGGTACCCCTAGCCTAAAGTAGGCTCAACTCAATCTTTGTAACGTACTGAAACATCCGGTCCACAGATGCGCCGTTTTCCGCGCATTAACGCGATAACGCTTTGTAAAAAAACGAAAAAGGCCGCCAAAAGGCGGCCCATTCATTGATCTGGTATTCCGCGTCAGTTCGCTTGACGGCGCAGGAATGCGGGGATTTCGATCCGTTCCTGTTCCGGGTCCGCTTCGGGTTGTGCCACCGGTTGCTGAGCGCGCAGCTGCGGCTGCTGACGGCCAGCATGCTGCTGCGGTGCGGCCTCGGTGCCATGACCGGTCATACGGTTGATCAGCGAATTCAGACCGAAGCGGCTGCGATCAGCCTGACCTTGTTCCGCTGCTGGCTCCGCCTGCTGCACCGGCTGTTGCCGCGCGGCCTGCTGCGAAGGCACGTTGTGAACCGCGGCCTGCAAACGGGCCATGGCTTCGTCCGAGGGCTGCCCGACGGGACGGGCCTTGGGCGCAACGAAGCTTTCCAGATTTTCCGGTTCGGCTTCATACGCATCGGACTGCGGATTGAACTGCGCGACCTGCGGCTGATAGGCCGGGGGCGGCAAATCGCCTTCGGCTTCGTATTCTTCTTCAAAGATGTCTTCCATCTGGTCTTCTGCCGCGGCGCGCTGCGCATCCAGATCCTCGAACAGGCTGGGTTCCGCCGGCACCTCCTGCGGCACGGTTTCGACTGCGACCGGGGCTTTCGCGGCTTCGGCGCTGACTGTCTGGGTCAGCGGCGCAGCCATCGAACGGCGCGGAACCGGAAGTTCGCTATTCACATCTGCCGCATCAATACCGGTGGCAACGACGCTAACGCGCATATGGCCTTCCATGCCGGTATCCAACGTGGAGCCGACGATGATATTGGCATCCGCATCGACTTCTTCGCGGATGCGGTTGGCGGCTTCGTCCAGTTCGAACAAGGTCAGGTCGTGCCCGCCAGTGATGTTGATCAGAACACCCTTGGCACCGCGCAGGCTGATTTCGTCCAGCAGCGGGTTGGCAATTGCTTTTTCTGCGGCCTGGATTGCGCGATCTTCGCCATCGGCTTCGCCGGTGCCCATCATCGCCTTGCCCATTTCATCCATCACGGCACGGACATCGGCAAAGTCGAGGTTGATCAGGCCCGGCCGGACCATCAGGTCGGTCACGCCCTTCACACCCTGATACAGCACATCGTCGGCCATGCTGAACGCTTCGGTGAACGTGGTTTTTTCGTTGGCCAGGCGGAACAGGTTCTGGTTCGGGATGATGATCAGCGTATCGACCATCTTCTGCAGCGTCTCGACGCCTTCCTCGGCCTGACGCATCCGTTTCGCGCCCTCGAACTGGAACGGTTTGGTGACCACACCCACGGTCAGGACGCCAAGTTCACGCGCCGCCTGGGCGATGATCGGAGCCGCGCCGGTGCCGGTGCCGCCGCCCATACCGGCAGTGATGAAGCACATATGCGCCCCGGCCAGATGATCGACGATCTGCTCAATGCTTTCTTCTGCAGCCGCCGCGCCGACCGCTGCCCGCGCGCCTGCGCCCAAACCTTCGGTGACTTTCACGCCCAGCTGAATGCGTGTATCGGTCTTGGATTGTTGCAGCGCCTGTGCATCCGTATTGGCAACCACGAAGTCAACGCCGGTCAGATCTTTTTCGATCATGTTATTCACAGCGTTGCCGCCCGCGCCGCCGACGCCAAACACAGTGATACGGGGTTTCAAGTCGTCGTCGTGCCCGGGCACCGAAAGGTTCAATGTCATGGATCTATCCGCCTGATGTTGTGATCCGCATTCGCGGTTTTTCTGCCTATTATCGTCGATGGTAGCGAGAACCAACCCATGCGTCATCAAAAAAACGCAATTTCACCACGAAATATGGACAAAACCGGGGTTGCACCTGCGGTATCTTGCCAATCCCGCACAGATTTAGCGGACCAACAGCTCCGGAGCACAAGGCAAAGCGAACCCCGCGCGCGAAATTCACGCGACGCAGTCCGGCCAATTATGTTCAGAGGGCCTGCCCGGTCCTCGGTCTTGTCCACTTTTACACATGTGGTTGTGGATAACTTAACGCAGAGAATTCCGCCCGTCACCCCCTCTTTTGAGGCTTTTGCGGATCACCAGTTGTCCCTGAACCACTTTACCGCACGTTTCAGCGACCGCGCCGGGTAGCGATCCACCGGCAGGTCGAAATCCCACCATTCATCCTGCGGATGGGCTGCAAACAGGCACATGCCCACCGCGCTGGCAAATCCCGGTCCGGTCGCGGCCTGCGGCAAGCCGTGCACGCGCAAAGGCCGTCCCAGGCGCACCTGCTGGCCCAGGATCTTGCTGGCAAGCCCATCAAGGCCGGGGATCTGGCTGCCGCCACCGGTCAGAACGATCTGTTGACTGGGCAGATGTTCGAAGCCGGCCGCATCCAACCGCGCCCGGACCTCTTCCAGTATTTCCTCGACGCGCGGGCGCATGATGCCGATCAGTTCGGCCCGGCTGACAGAGCGCCGGTCATGTTCCCAATCGCCGGTATCGCCGCCGATTTCGATCATTTCGCGGTCGTCCATCCCGGTCGCCACCACGCCACCGTAAAAAGTCTTGATCCGTTCGGCAGTATTATATGGCACCGAGAGCCCCATCGAAATATCGCCGGTCACATGATCGCCGCCCATGCGCACACTGTCAGCATAGATCATGTGTTTCTTCATGAAGATCGAAATGCTGGTGGCGCCGCCGCCCATGTCGATGCAGGCCGCGCCCAGTTCCTGTTCATCTTCAACCAAGGCCGAGATTCCCGACACATAGGCCGAACTGGCGATCCCGGCCAATTCCATGTCGCAACGTTTGACACAATGCGCCAGATTCTGCACCGCCGCCCCATCAATGGTCAGCATATGCATGTCGGTGGACAGCGTATTGCCCATCTGTCCGCGCGGATCGGCCAGACCCGACCGGTGATCGAGCGCGAAATTCACCGGCTGAGCGTGCAGCACTTCACGCCCCATACCGTAATCGGGCACCTCGCAGGCCGACAACACCCGACTGATATCCTGTTCCGAAACGATCTGTTCTGCGACCTCGACCTGACCGGCAAGACCATAGCTGCGCGGCTCGGCCCCGGCAAAACAGGCGATCACGTGATCGACCCGGATATTCGCCATTTTCTGCGCCGCCTGCAACGCGGTCCGGATCGCCCGCTCGGTTTCCTGCATGGCACTGATTTCACCAAACTTGACACCGCGCGACCGGGTCGTCGCCGCCCCGATCACCCGGAACCCCGCCTGCCCGGCCAGGGGGCCGATCCCTTCGCTTTCGAAACCCTGTTCGGCACCATCGAAACGCAACACCAGACAGGATATTTTCGAACTGCCCACGTCCAGAATAGCGACAACACCCCGCTGCATCGCCGCCTTGCGCATTGCCCGCATCGCCCGTTGGGATTCATAAAGTTCTATCATGCCGTCAGTCCTTGAAACCGATCTTGTTAATGCGCCACCACTGCTCGACGGCGGCTTCGTTCATTCTGATTGTCGGGCGTGACCTGATCCGCATATCGACCTGCGCCAGATCGCGCGCCATGACGTCCTGCGCCTGATGCAGTGCAATAACCCGGTCTAATGCCTGAACCGGCTTGTCCTCAGGAAGTAGAATGCGCTGCTCACGATCCAGCACCAGATCCCAGCGCCGTTCGCCCATACGGACCAATCCACGCATACGAGACCGCAGCGGCCCCGCCGCTTGAATCAAAGCCAGAGCTTCGGGTACCGCCCTGTCCGCGCCTTCGCCCGCGATCAGCGGCAAATCCGCATATTTGATCCGGCTTTCGGCCTGACCGACGTAGTATCCGTGTTCATCCAACAGTGCCAAACCGTCTTCGCCCCGCCACAGGATCACCGGCAGCCGTTCGGTGACATCGACCTGCAACACACCACCCGGGCGCACCCGCACGCTGACATCTTTGACAGCGGGCAGTTCGGCAATGGTTTGACGCATCCGGTCCAGATCAAGATCGAAAGAGCTGATCGGGAAATCAATCGGGATGATTTCGCGGATATCTTCGGCCACACTGCCCCCGGCGCCGTCTATGGCCATCAGCTTGACCATGAATTCCGGTCGGGTTTCGATTTCGTTACGGATATCGGAAACCCACAGCCTGAAGGTGTCTCGATTGCCCTCTTGGGCAAAGTAGATCGACAGCGCAGCAAAGGTCACCACCATCGGCAACCCAACCCGCAGCAAAAACCGAAACAGCGGCGTCAGCATCAATCGCTGCATCCGGTAGGACCAGCGCGACGGCGCCGGATCGGGGCGGGTCACCTGTTGCATGAGGCGTCCTCCACCAACCAGCGGCACAACGCGCCAAAGCTTATCCCCATCACCTCTGCCTGTTCAGGGCTCAGCGAGGTCGGTGTCATCCCCGGCTGGGTGTTGGTTTCCAGCAGGAACAGGCCGTCCAGACCGCGGGCTTCATCCCAGCGGAAATCGGTGCGGCTGAAACCACGGCAGCCCAGCGCCTGATGCGCGCGCAAAGCATAATCGAGACAGGCGTCGAAAATATCCTGCGGCAGGTCGGCGGGCACCACATGACGCGACCCGCCTGTCGCGTATTTGGCGTGGTAGTCATACCAACCGTCGGAATAGATATCGGTGACTGTCAGGGTCCGGTCCCCCATCACCGTTGCGGTCATTTCGCGGCCCGGCACATATTCTTCGACCATGACCGTATCGGGCATGTCTTCGGACAGGTGCGGCGGACCATTGGCGGCCTCTTGCACGATGTAGACGCCGACGCTCGATCCCTCATTATAGGGTTTGACCACGTAGGGCGGCGGCAGGATATGGCGCGCCTCGACCTCGGCCTTGGTGGCCAGTTTGCTGGGCACCACCGGCAGACCGGCCTCACGATAGATCAGTTTGGTGCGCTCTTTGTCCATCGCCAAAGCCGACGCCAGCACGCCGGAATGGGTATAAGGCAGCCCCATCCATTCCAGCAATCCCTGGACACCGCCATCTTCGCCCCAGCGACCGTGAAGCGCATTGAAAACCACATCTGGCTTGAGTTCGGAAAGGCGCAAAGCAAGATCGCGGCCCGCATCGACCTCGATCACTTCATAGCCTTCTTCCCGGAGCGCCGCGGCGCATTCGCGCCCGGTTGTCAACGACACCTCGCGTTCGGCCGAGGGGCCGCCCATCAATACCGCCACTACCGGGTTTGCCCTGCTCGACATACCCACACTGTGCCTCAACTGCATGACCGCTTGTGCGGCCTTTATTACTTTATGTATGGACCTGTTCCGGCCCGCCTGCTTGCGCCTTTTAGCGGCGCTTATTCAGGGATCGGTTCACCGACCCGCATGATTTCCCACTCTAGCGTGATCCCGCTGTTTTCGTAAACCTTTTTTCGAACCTCTTCGCCCAGACCTTCGAGGTCGGCCGCTGTCGCACCGCCGGTATTGATTAAAAAATTCGAATGTTTTTCACTCATTTGCGCCCCGCCGCGGGATGCGCCGCGCATCCCGGCTTCGTCGATCACTTTCCAGGCTTTGAGGTCATGCACGTCATCGGCGCGCCCGGTGCTGGAAAATCCGGCCGGGTTGCGGAAGGTGCTGCCAGCGCTGCGTTCCTTGGTCGGCTGGGTGTCATCGCGCTTTTTCAGTTGCGCCTCCATCCGGTCGGTCAGGGCCTGCGGATCGCCCGAAGGGGCTTCGAACGTGGCCTCGACCAGAACCCAGCCTTCGGGCAGGTCGCTTTGGCGATATTGGAATTTCATATCTTCCGGGCCCAGTTCGACCAGGTCACCCTGACGCGTCACTGCGCGGGCTGAAACAAAAACATCCGCCGCATAGGCCCCATAGCAGCCCGCATTCATCCGCACCGCGCCGCCGATGCTGCCGGGAATGGTCCGCAAAAAGGTCAGATCCAACCCCGCCTCGGCCGCCTTTTTCGCCACATGCGCATCAAGCGCCGCCACGCCTGCGATCACCCGATTATCCTTGATTTCGATCCCGTTGAACCCACGTCCCAGCCGGATCACCACCGCCCTGAGGCCACCATCGCGCACGATCAGGTTGCTGCCCACGCCCATAGGGAACACCGGCACGTCACCGGGAAGCACGCGCAGGAAAGCCTGCAAATCGGCGATATCGGCAGGCTGGAACAGCACATCCGCCGGCCCGCCAACGCGCAGCCATGTCAGATCGGACAGCGGTTTGTCTTCGGTCAGCCGTCCGCGCACCTGCGGTAAGTTCTGGATCATCTTCGCGCCCTCAATTCGGTCCAACGCGTCTTAATGGCAAAACCCGCAAGGGGCAAACGGCTCTGGTACCATACCGCCGCAAGACGCAGCGGGTTGCACTTGTAAAGCCGGATGCGCCTTATCCGCGCCCCAACTGCCGTCTGATCCAGCGGCCCAGATAAATCACCGGCCAGCGCAGCACCGACATCGCAGAGGCCAGGAACAAAAGACCCATCCATGGCCCGTTCTGGTAAATCAGATAGATCAGGATCGGAACGCCCAGCGCGATCATTGCATAGGCCTGCGGCCAATGATTACGTTTACTTGGAAACAGCCCCAGAATATTGACCAGCACCAGCCAGCCGCAAGCAAGACCAAAAGACAGGCTCATCCCAATTTTCCCAGAAACGACGCCGCGAAGGTGGCGATACAGCTCAGAATACCGAGCCATGGCATCCACAACGGCACTTTGAAATCGGCCTCGGGCTGCTTGCGCTTCACCCCGATCAGGGCGGCGTTGACGATGGCAAAGACCACCAGCAGCGCCAGCGTCGACCCTTCGGCCAGCACCGCCACGGGCAAGGTCAGGGCCGAGACAATCGTCGCCGCACCGATCAGAACCGTTCCCAGAACGGGCGTGCCCAGCCGCGCATTGGTGCGACGGAACATGGTCAGCCAAAGCGATCGTTTGCCCAGACCGTACAGCACCCGGCTGGCCATGACGATCTGCGCCAGAACGCCGTTCAGCGCCGCCGCGACGGCAATCGCGCTGAGAAAAGCCGCTGACCGGCCTGCCCCGGCTTCCCAGACCAATGCCAAGGGACGATCCGACACCGCCAGCAGTTCGCGCGGCACCGCGCGGATCGCAGCCAGCGACACAAGCGCATAAAGCAACGCGGTCACAGCCAGCGCCGCAAGGATCGCAATCGGCATGGTTCGCGCGGGACTGCGGGTTTCTTCGGCTACATTCACAATGTCATCAAACCCGATGAACGCGAAAAAGGCAAAAATCATGGCCAATGCAATGCCGCCCCATTCCGGCGACGGCAGAGGCAGGTGGTAATCGGCGACGGGTGCCGCCACGCTGAACCCGGCCCAGATCACCATGCCCAACCCGGCGATTTCGATCAGCGTCAGGATCGCGGCAAAGCTCAGGCTTTCCAGTACCCCGATCAGCGCCACCACGGTCAGCAGCACGCCAAGGCCGACCACGCCCCAGACAAACGGGATATCGACCAGCGCCAACAAATAACCGACTCCGCCGCGCAGCACGGCGGCAGCGGCGACGGTGCCGACAACGACATTGATCAAGCCGACCAGAACGGCCAGCCAATGCAGGCCCAGCCCTTTCTCGATATAGGCAGAATCGCCCGCAGCTTCGGGTATACGGGCCGAGAGTTCGGAAAAGGACAGCGCCGAAGGGATCGCGACCAGACCCGCCAGCAGGAACGCAACCGGCGCCCACATGCCAGCCGCCCCGACCACAGCCCCGGTCAGCACGTAAATACCCGCGCCCACCATGATACCGATGCCGTATAGCGTCAGGACAACCGGTCCGATCCGTCGCTTGAGCGCTTCAGCCATCCCTCAGGCGTTCCGGTAACCGGTTGGCCCAGGCCGAAATCGTCCCGGCACCAAGACAGACAACCATGTCACCCGGCCGCGCCTGTTCGCGCACCATGAGTTCCAGATCGTCTTCGGACCTGATCGCGCGGGCATGGCGGTGACCGTGGCGGATCAGACCGGCTACCAGATCGTCGCGGCTGGCGCCCTCGATCGGGTCCTCGCCTGCGGCAAAGACTTCGGCGATACCGACCACGTCGGCTTCGTTGAAGCAGGCACAGAAATCGTCGAACAGCGAATGCAGCCGGGAATAGCGGTGGGGCTGATGCACGGCGATCACCCGGCCCTCGGTAGCCTGGCGCGCGGCTTTCAGCACGGCGGCGATTTCCACCGGATGATGGCCGTAATCGTCGATGATGGTGACGCCATTGACCTCACCTACCTTGGTAAAGCGCCGGTTCACGCCGCCGAAACTGGCCAAAGCATCGCGTATCTGATCAGCTGTCATGCCAAGATGTAGAGCCACCGCGACCGCCGCCAAAGCGTTGGATACGTTGTGATCCCCGGGCATCGGCAGAGTGCAGCCCTCAATCATCTGGCCATCGACCTGCAGCGCGATGTCGAAATGCGCCACGCCAGCCTTATAAGTCAGGTTGACCGCCCGCACATCGGCCTGCGCGTTGAAGCCGAAGGTGGTCACCCGTCGGTCGGTGATCTTGCCCACCAAAGCCTGCACTTCGGGATGATCGGTGCAGCAAACAGCCAACCCGTAGAAGGGGATGTTTGACACGAAATCGAGAAAACCCTGACGCAGGTTTTCGATCGTACCCCAATGTTCCATATGTTCGGGGTCGATATTGGTGACAATGGCGATGGTCGCGGGCAACCGGTTGAACGTGCCATCGCTTTCATCGGCTTCGACCACCATCCAGTCAGAGGCCCCCACCCGAGCGTTCGATCCGTAGGCATGAATGATGCCGCCATTGATGACCGTCGGATCAATGCCGCCGCCGTCCAGCAGCGCCGCCACCATCGTGGTGGTGGTGGTTTTGCCATGCGTTCCGGCCACGGCCACGTTGGATTTCAACCGCATCAATTCGGCCAGCATTTCGGCCCTGCGCACCACCGGCAGGCCCAGCCTGCGCGCTTCGTCCAGTTCCGGGTTGCCCGGTTTGATGGCTGATGAAATCACCACGACCTCCGCCCCTTCGAGGTTCTCGGCGTGCTGACCTTCGAAAACTTTTGCCCCCATCCCGGCCAGACGTTCGGTGATTTTCGAACTTTTCAGATCGCTGCCCTGCACCGCATAGCCGTGGTCGATCAGAACTTCTGCAATGCCCGACATGCCGATGCCGCCGATGCCCACGAAATGGATCGGTCCGATATCGACGGGAAGTTTGGTTGCCCCATTCATGTCTTGCCTTTCTCTGCCAGCGTCTCGACCATTTCGCTGAGATCCTGCGCCGCATCGGGTTTACCACGCGACAATGCCGCCTGCGCCATCATCGACGCGCCGCGCGGGTTGGTCAGCACCGCGGTTATCTGCTCTGCCAGCGCGGCAACATCAAGCCGGTTTTCCGGGATCAGGATCGCGCCGCCGGCATCGACCAGCCCGCGGGCATTGGCGGTCTGGTGATCGGCGGTTGCAGCCGCATAGGGTATCAGGACCGAAGGCCGCCCTATCACGCTGATATCGGCGACGCTGGACGCCCCGGCGCGTGAAATCACCAGCTGCGCCTCGCTCATCCTGCGGGGCACATCGTGAAAAAATGGCTGCACATCGGCGGCAATGTCATGCTCGGCATAGAACCGGGCGACGCGGTCGCCGTCTTCATCGCGGGCCTGGTGGGCAACACGGATATTAGCCAGCAAATCTTCGGGCAGTGCCGCGATGGCGGCGGGCACCACATCGGACAGGATGCGCGCCCCCTGACTGCCACCGATCACTAAAATCGACATCGGATAATCGCCCGGGGCGATATAGCCCGCACCGGCGCGTTCCAGCACGGCCGCCCGCACCGGGTTGCCGACGTGATGTCCCTCAATGCCTTCGGGTAGGGTCGTCGGCCATGTGCCACAGGCGATCTGATCGACGCGCTTGGCAAAAATCTTGTTGACCCGGCCCAGGACGCCGTTTTGTTCATGGATCATCCGCGGCAGACGCAACAGAACCGCCGCGCCCAGCGCCGGGATCGACGGATATCCGCCGAAGCCCACGACAACCGCCGGTCGGTCGCGCATCATTCTCAGGGTCATGCCAACGGCACCGCCCAAAATGCGAAACGGCACCAAAGCCTTGGCCAACAGGCCGCCACGGGCGAAAGTGGCGCTTGAGACCTGTTCGATTTCCACCGTGTGAGGGAAACCGCCAGTATAGCGCGCGCCGCGCGCATCGGTGGACAGTTTTACCCGCCACCCCTTGCGCAACATGACTTCGGCCAGCGCCTGGGCGGGAAACATGTGCCCCCCTGTGCCGCCAGCAGCGATAACAAGAAGCGGAGCGGTCATTGAGGCCTCCTACCCGGCCCCGCAGGGCCGGTAAATTTCGAATTTTCCGTGGCGTTTCCTTCTAGAGAAAACGCGCCCGCAAGGAAACGGGAAGATCGCGTCACCGCAAGCGTCCGCGCAGAATATCGCCGATTTCCCCCTGCGGTCGGGTCCGGGTGAAGGCCAGCAACATGCCCACTGCGATACCACCGGCGATCAAAGATGAACCGCCATAGCTGACAAAGGGCAATGTCATCCCCTTGGCAGGCAGCAGACGCACCGCCACACCCATATTGACCAGAGCCTGAACGCAGAACATCGCCGCCAGCCCGGTTCCGGCCAACCGGATGAACGGATCGCGTTCCTTCACCAGCCGGTAAAACGACCGAAGCACGATCAGGGAAAAAAGCCCGATGATGAACAGCACCAGTATCAGCCCGTATTCTTCTGCCGCCACCGCGATGATGAAATCCGTATGGGCGTCAGGCAGCGACCATTTCACCTGACCTTCGCCGACGCCAACCCCAAAAAAACCGCCTTCGCGGATTGCATTGGTGGCATAGCCCAACTGCGTGGTGGGATCGATATCGGGATTGAGGAACCCGTCGATCCGGCGCGCGAAATGTTCCGAATTGCCATAGGCAAAGCTGCCTGCCAGCACCACCATCCCGGCCATACCGACCAGCAGCAGCATCGGCGCACCAGCGACGAAATACATCACGCCCCAGCCAAACAGGATGAGCGAAGCCTGACCGAAATCGGGTTGCAACGCCAGCACGAAGACGATGAAAACGGTCAGTAAGAACGACCACATCCGCCCCGGCGGCCCGTTGATTTCCTGCGCCGAAGCCAGCAGCCACGCCGCCACCACCACGAAACCGGGCTTGAGGAATTCCGACGGCTGCACGCTGGCAAAGCCCAGCGAATACCAGCGCACCGCGCCTTTGCCGAAATCGGTCCCGAAGATCGGTAGCGCCAGCACGGCCAACAAGGAGACCGTGAAGCCCAGCACCGCCAGACGCCGGACCAGTGTCGGCGTCATCATCGAGGTGAGGAACATCGCTGTGAGCGCCAGTCCTCCGAAAAAGGCTTGTTTCTGCACGTAATGAAAGGGCGCAAAGCCATTCTTTTCCGCCAGCGGCGGCGACGCCGCAAAGCCCAGAAGAAGCCCAACCCCGAACAGGATCAGAATGCAGGACATCGTCCACTTGTCGATTGTCCGCCACCATTTTGGAAGAACCGGTTCCACATCCCGTAAAGGGGTGGAACCATGCACCATTGCCGTCATGGGTTACCGCCGTATCTGCCTCAACATCGCCCCGTTTTCGGGGTCTGGGTCGCAGTTTAGCGCGAATGCGATTCGCTGACCAGCTTTTTGAGCGCCTGATTGCAGCGCACCCTTGTCAAAAGCGGTGGTTTCGGGCAGGCCCGCAACCATGCAATTTGAAACGATCATCCTCGGTGCCGGAGCCGCCGGCATGATGTGCGCGATCCATGCCGGACGCGATGTTCTGGTTCTGGACCACGCCAAGGCGCCGGGGGAAAAGATCCGCATCTCCGGCGGCGGGCGCTGCAATTTCACCAATTTACACGCCGGGCCCGCAAATTTTCTTAGCCAGAACCCGCATTTCGCCAAGTCAGCGCTGGCGCGCTACACGCAGTGGGATTTTCTCGATCTGGTCGGGCGACACGGAATTGGTTGGCATGAAAAGACGCTGGGCCAACTGTTTTGCGATGACAGCGCAAAGCAGATCGTTGCCATGCTGTTGGACGAAATGGCACAGACAAGGGCCACGATGTGGCTGCAAACCAAGATCACCTCGGTCAACAAGACCGAAACCGGGTTCCGGCTGACAATCGAAAACCAAAGCGCACAGAAAACCGTTGATTGCCAAAATCTGGTGATCGCGACGGGAGGCAAATCCATCCCCAAGATGGGGGCAACCGGTCTGGCCTATGACATTGCACGGCAATTCGGTCATGCGCTGACCCAAACCCGCCCCGGGCTGGTGCCGCTGACCTTCCCCGACGGGCGTTTTGCCGGGTTGGCAGGTGTTGCCCTGCCCGTGCGCGTCAGTTGCAACAACACCAGCTTCGACGAAGCGATGCTATTTACCCATCGTGGGCTGTCAGGTCCGGCGATCCTGCAAATTTCATCCTATTGGCGCGAAGGCGACACGGTCCGGATCAACCTGTTTCCCAATTCCGATCCATACGAAACCTTGCGCAGCCAGCGTCAACAGGCCGGTCGCAAGAACCTGTCGACGGTTTTGGCCCAAATGCTGCCGTCACGGCTGGCCGAACATCTGGTGGACGACTGGAAGTTGAGCGGCAATCTCGCAGATCAGAGCGACACCGCTCTGCGCACGCTATGTGACCGACTGACCGGGTGGGACCTGGTCCCGACCGGATCGGAGGGCTATCGCACCGCCGAAGTCACATTGGGCGGGATCGATACAGACGGGCTATCGTCCAAAACGATGATGTCCAAGACCGTTCCAGGGCTCTATTTCATCGGTGAATGCGTCGATGTGACTGGCTGGCTCGGCGGGTTCAATTTCCAATGGGCATGGTCGTCGGGTTTTGCCGCCGGGTCGTCGATCACAGCGCAAGGCTGAGCCCACAGGCCAAATCGGCCCGGACATCCAATGTCAGTTTGCCAAAATCAAAACCCCGCCACGATGGGCGGGGTTTTGTATACTTGCTTATTGTACCGGCTGTCAGGACAGCCGGTCCTTGACCATTGGCCCGACCGACCCGAAATCCATCTGGCCGGTATATTTGGCCTTCAATGCGCCCATGATCTTGCCCATGTCGCGGATCGAATCGGCACCGACATCGGAAATGATAGCGTCAATTGCTTTCGCAACCTCGTCCTCGTTCAGCTTGCGCGGCAGGAAATCCTCGATCACTTCGATCTCGGCCAGTTCCCGTTCAGCAAGGTCGAGCCGCCCGGCTTCTTCATATTGGCGCGCGCTTTCCTGGCGTTGTTTGGCCATCTTTCCCAGAATCGCCAGCACTTCGGTATCGCCAACGCCGTCTTCATTCCCATTGCCGCGTTCCGCGATATCGCGATCCTTGATCGCGGCATTGATCAGGCGCAAAGTCGCCAACCGTAGCGTGGCTTTGTCCTTCATGGCTTGTTTCAGGGCCGTTGTGACCCGTTCGCGCATACCCATTTGATCCCTTCCCCTAGGGGTTTCGATAGCCGCCGACCCTAGTCAATTGCAGCCGGACTGACAACCTGTCCGCTTGCGCCTCCCTGCAAGCGCCAAAACAGACCCCAAAGCCGTGGGTTTTCACAGCGCGGGGCCTTGACCCCCTGTCCGGCCAGCCGTAGATATCCGCCAATTTGCCCAGATCGCCGGAGAAAGCCCATGGCCCAGCAGACCGATACCCGTCCGACCGCCTGCCTCGCTCTTGCCGATGGCACGATTTTTTATGGCAAGGGGTTTGGCGCGACCGGCACCGCGCAAGCCGAGCTGTGTTTCAACACTGCGATGACCGGCTATCAGGAAATCATGACCGACCCTTCCTATGCCGGGCAGATCGTGACCTTCACCTTCCCGCATGTGGGCAATGTGGGCGTCAACCCGGATGATGACGAAACTGCTAATCCGGTCGCATCCGGCATGGTGGTGAAATGGGACCCGACCGAGCCCAGCAACTGGCGCGCGGCACAGACGCTGACTGAATGGCTGACCAGCCGGGGCCGGATTGCCATCGGCGGCATCGACACCCGCCGACTGACCCGGGCGATCCGCCAGCAGGGCGCGCCGCATGTCGCGCTGCAACACGATCCCGAGGGCAATTTCGACATCGAGGCGCTGGTTGCCAAGGCGCGCGACTTTGCGGGGCTCGAAGGCATGGATCTGGCCAAGGACGTGACCTGCGCGCAATCCTATCGCTGGGACGAAATGCGGTGGGCCTGGCCCGAAGGCTACAGCCGTCAGACCGCGCCCAAGCACAAGGTCGTCGCCATCGATTTCGGTGCCAAACGCAATATCCTGCGCTGCCTTGCCTCGGCCGGGTGTGACGTGACTGTCGTGCCCGCCACCGCCACGACAGAAGAGGTTTTGGCGCATGGTCCCGATGGGGTTTTCCTGTCAAACGGCCCGGGCGACCCGGCGGCGACAGGGGTTTACGCAGTGCCGATGATCAAGGGTATTCTGGCGGCCAATCTGCCGGTCTTTGGTATCTGTCTGGGCCACCAGATGCTGGCGCTGGCGCTTGGCGCCAAGACCATCAAGATGAACCACGGCCATCACGGCGCCAATCACCCGGTCAAGGAACATGAAACCGGCAAGGTGGAAATCACCTCGATGAACCACGGTTTCGCAGTCGACAGCCAGACCCTGCCCGAGGGCGTTGTCGAGACACATATTTCGCTGTTCGATGGCTCAAATTGTGGTATCCGCCTGGCCGACCGACCGGTCTTTTCTGTGCAGCACCACCCCGAAGCCAGCCCCGGACCGCAGGATAGTTTTTACCTGTTCGAACGGTTTGCGGACTCAATGACCGCGCGAGTCAAAGCCTGACTAAAAACTGCTTAACCGCGCATTAACCGTGCGGCGCGATGCTGTCTCCTGAGCAATTGCTCCCGGAGGCGCAGAATATGTATGCCGCTCAACGCATCGACCACAGGAAAAGATCGCGGAATTTCGGGCAGTTTTTGCTGGATCGCGGGGTTTTATCTGCGGCTCAGCTTCTGGCCGCTTATGGCGAAATGGCACTGGCCGACTGTTCGCTTTGCGATATTCTTGTCGCGCAGCAAGTGCTGGAAGAAAACGAAGCGCAGCGGCACCATGCTGATTGGCTCGACCTTGACTATCTCGAAGCCGCCGAACTTGTCCCGGATCCCGCCCTGTTGAACCGGTTCGACCCGCGTCTGTGCCTGAAACACGCGACCCTGCCGCTGCGACTGAAAAACGGTCGCGTCCAGATCGCGACCAGCCGCCCCGGCAAAGTGGGCATTTTCGATTTGGGGTTTAAAGGGCGCGTGCGCGGCATCGATTGGGCGCTGGCGCAGGAACAGGCGATTCAGGACCGGCTGGCGGATCATTTCCGCTCCCACCTGACAGATGCCGCCGCGACCCGCGTCAATAGCAAGGAAAGCTGCCGCAATTGGGGCCAGTATCCGCACCGACGCATCGTGTTCACGGCCCTTTTCGTGGCGCTGTTGATTCTGGTGACCGCGCAGGCTCCCGAAGCGGTTTTTGCCACCCTGACCCTTTGGGCTTGTTTCACCCTGCTCATCACTGCGGCGATGAAAATGGCATCCTTTCTGTCCCTGTTGACCCGCCCTGCCCCTTCGCCACAGCCCCCACCAGAGCACCCGGTTAAACGACCCAAAGTGTCCATCCTTGTGCCGCTGTTTAAGGAAAGCGAGGTGGCTCATGTTCTGGTCAACCGGCTACAGCAGTTGAGCTATCCCAAATCGTTGCTCGACGTAGTGCTGATCCTGGAAGAAAACGATCTGACGACGAAAAAAGCCCTGTCCGTGGCGGACCTGCCGAGCTGGATGCGGGTGGTGACCGTGCCGGATGGTCAACCAAGGACCAAACCACGGGCGATGAATTATGCGCTCGATTTCTGTCGCGGCGACATCGTTGGCATCTTTGATGCCGAAGACGCGCCCGACCCGGATCAAATCGAGAAAGTTGTCGATCACTTCAGAACCGCAGCGAAGGATGTCGTTTGCCTGCAAGGGGTGCTGGATTACTACAACTCCCGGCAAAACTGGCTGGCTCGCTGTTTCACCGCGGAATATGCCACTTGGTTCCGGGTGCTTATGCCGGGCATGGCGCGGCTTGGTTTTGCCATTCCTCTGGGTGGGACCACTTTGTTTTTCCGCCGAAACGTGTTGGAGCGTCTGGGCGGCTGGGACGCATTTAACGTCACGGAAGATGCCGATCTGGGTTTCCGTCTGGCCCGGCATGGTTATCGCACCGAAATGCTAGAGACCACCACCAGCGAGGAAGCCAATTGCCACCTCCTGCCCTGGGTCAAGCAGCGGTCGCGCTGGCTGAAAGGGTATATGGTTACCTATCTGGTGCATATGCGAAACCCGGCAACTTTGCTGCAGCAGCTTGGTGCATGGAAATTCCTTGGTTTCCAGCTGCATTTCATCACGGCTCTGTCTCAGTTTCTGTTGGCCCCGCTACTGTGGTCGTGCTGGCTGCTGGTGTTCGGCCTGCCGCATCCGCTGACCGGTTTTGTCGCCCCGGGTCTGCTACGCGCCACCAGCTATTGTTTTTTTGCCGTTGAAATCTGCAGTGTCGGGTATGCGATCAAAGCGGTGTCAGGTCCGGATCACCGGCATTTACTGCCCTGGCTGCCGACTTTGCATCTCTATTTTCCGCTAGGTGTTCTTGCTGCCTACAAAGCGATTTTCGAACTGGTGTTTCAGCCGTTCTACTGGGACAAGACAAAGCACGGGCTGTCGCTGCCCCCGGGCACGCCCCAGCCAAAGCCTGAAACATCGGAGTTCAGCCGGTCAGATATTGGAAAGAGAATCCTGCTTAAGACGGGTGGTGAACGCCTTTGATATATGAGCCTTGAGCGCTGAATAGGCACGGTCTTCGTCGCGTTTTTCGATCGCATCGACGATAGCAGTATGTTCGGCCAGCGCGCCTTCGCCACGGCCTTCGGCGGCCAGCGATGTCGTCGCCATCAACGCCATGGTGCGGTGCACCAGATCAAGCTGCTGCACCAGATAGCGGTTATGCGACGCTAAATGGATCTGTTTGTGGAACCGCCGATTGGCGCGCGACAAAGCTACCGGATCGTTCACCAAGGCCCGGTCTTCTGAGACCATTTCTTTCAGAACATCCACCTCTTCCTGCGTCGCGTGCCGCGCCGCCAGACGCGCGGCCAGACCTTCCAGCTCCGACCGCACCACGTACAGTTCGCTCAACTGATTATGATCAAGGGACGCTACGATCAGGCTGCGGCCATCCCGCGCCAGCAAGGATTGGGTTTCCAACCGCTGCAGGGCTTCACGAATCGGGGTGCGAGACACCCCGAAGCGGTCGGCCAGTTCGCTTTCCACCAGACGGTCCCCAGGACGGTAAAGCCCTGTGTCAATAGCCTCGAGGATCAGCGTATAGGCATCCTTTTGCACCGGGCGGTCTCCTTCCATCCTGCCCGTTCGGGCAATAATCCGCGCAGATTATGCGCAGGCCTTGTTGGTAATCAACCCTGACATATTGCACCATTCGTCGCGCGGGCCTAGTTTGCGCCATGCCCAAAACGAATTTCGCCCATGTCGATCAATGGGTCTTTGACCTAGACAACACGCTATATCCGCCCCAGGCCCGCCTGTTCGATCAGATCGAGCGGAAGATGATCCGCTACGTGATGGATCAACTCGGCGTCAGCCGCGAACGCGCCGATCAGCTGCGGCATCACTACTGGACCACCTACGGCACCACTTTGGCCGGGTTGATGCGCGAACACGATCTTGATCCCGATCCTTACCTGATCGATGTGCATGAAATATCGCTCGACCATCTGGAACCAGATACCCAGCTAGCCGCCCATATCAAAGACCTGCCGGGGCGCAAGATCGTCTATACCAATGGGTCGGCACCTTATGCCGAACGGGTTCTGGCGGCGCGCGGCCTGTCCGGACTGTTCGATGCGGTCTATGGTGTCGAACATGCCGGATACCGCCCGAAACCGGAAATCGAGGCGTTTCAGATGATTTTCGCGCGGGATGGAATCACACCGGACCGCGCCGCGATGTTCGAAGACGACCCGCGCAACCTGGCGGCGCCGCACGCGATGGGAATGCGTACGGTACACGTTGCCCCCGAACCCCATGCCGCAGATCACATCCATCATCACACCGACGATCTGACTGCGTTTCTGGCACGTATCAAATAGACCAAAAGTCCAGAGGGGCAGGATGCCGCACTGCGGCGATTCCGCGCCTTCACGCGGGCCGAATGAATGTTATGTCAACGGTCACCTCTAACTGAACCGGAACCGAAAATGACATTCGCTGACGCCTCCCATTCTTCCCACACCACCCCCAAATCCGACGCAGCCCCCAAGAAGAATTCGCGCGACGCTGTGATCCTGCTTGCCGTCGCGCTGCTGTTGCTGGTCTGGGGTCTGTCCATTTTCCTGTTCGGTATTCCGGGCCTGTACATTCCCGCGCTGGCCTCGGTGCCGCTGATCTGGATCGTGCTGATCGCCATTACCCGAGGGTGACAGGATGGCCCTTGGACTGTCCCGCCGATAGGTCTAACCTGCCGCTTCAGGAGGCAGTCCGATGCAAAATTACGATGTCGATATTCTGGTGTCCGGCGGCGGCGTCGCCGGATTGACCGCTGCGGCCGTGTTCGGCGCGGCCGGGTTCAGCGTGCTTTGTGTCGACCCGACCCCGCCGGTGACTGATCGGGATGCCGAAGGGTCGGACCTGCGCACCACCGCGTTCCTTCAACCCGCACAGGCCCTGCTGGAAAAGGCCGGTCTGTGGCAACGGGTCCAAGCGGATGCCGCGCCGTTGCAGATCATGCGCATTGTCGATGCCGGAGGTGCCCAGCCGGAACCTCGGGTGGTGAAGGATTTCAACGCCACAGATCTTTCCGATCTGCCTTTTGGCTGGAACCTGTCCAACTGGCTTTTGCGGCGCGAATTCATGGCGCGGCTGAACGATCTGCCCAATGTCGAATTTCGCCCTGGCACCGGAACCAAATCGGTGTTCACCCGCGACGCGATGGCGCGGGTCGGGCTGAGCGATGGCAGTTCTGTTACCTGCCGTCTGGTGATCGCTGCCGATGGCCGCAATTCACCGGTGCGCAACGCGATGGGCATCAAGGTGAAAACCACCCGCTACGGCCAGAAAGCGCTGGCCTTTGCCGTCACCCATCCGATCCCGCATGAGAATGTATCGACCGAGATCCACCGGTCTGGCGGACCGTTCACGCTGGTGCCGCTGCCGGACTATCAGGGCATGCCGTCCTCGGCCGTGGTCTGGATGGAACGCGGGCCAGAAGCAATGCGACTGGCGAGTCTGGCGGAAGACGATTTCGAAGCCGCGATGACCGAACGATCCTGTTCACTGTTCGGGCCGCTGAAACTGGCCTCGCGCCGCAGCGTCTGGCCGATCATCAGTCAGGTTGCCGACCGGATGCAGGGCGAACGCGTGGCCCTTGTCGCCGAGGCCGCCCATGTGGTGCCCCCGATCGGTGCGCAGGGACTGAACATGTCACTGGGCGACATGAGGGTGCTGCTGGAACTGGCCGAAGCTGCGCCGGAACGGTTGGGCGACGCCCGGATGCTGGACACCTACAATCGCCGACGGCACGCGGAAGTGCGCGCACGAGTAGCGGGGATCGACCTGCTGAACCGTGCTTCGATGCTCCAATCTCGTCCCTTGCGTGATCTGCGGGCAGTCGGGTTAAACGCGATCTATTCGCTTGCCCCAGTTCGTAAAACGATGATGCAGATGGGATTGGGCGCACGAGGCTAACCTAGCCGCACGGCATCGGGTGGTCTACGCCGCCGCCCAGTTCAAAAAAGGACGGCCGGTTGCCCGGCCGCCCGTTGGACTATCCCGGGTTCCTTATCCGATCATCCATTTGCGACGCGGATGAAATCAGGTTCGCCGTCGTCGTTAGAAACGTCGAGGGTAAAACCGCTATCCTGCTGGCTGCCGGAAGTTGTGGTCCCCTTCCCCCCAGTGCCAGCAACGATCTCTTCCGAAATCGCAGATTGCGGCATCACAATTGACCCACGCTGTTCGGTTGCGGCATCGAGCTTGAAAAAGCTGACGCTTTTTTGCAGCCGCTCGGCCTCTGACGACAGGCCAACTGCAGCCATGGACATTTCATCGGCGGCCGAACTGTTCTGCTGTGTAACCGTATCAAGCTGCTGGATAGCAACGCTGATCTGGCCCGCACCGGCGTTCAGTTCGCCATTGGCAGACGAGATGCCACTGACGAGTTCTGCCGTCTTCTGAATGTCGGGAACGAGGTTCGAGAGCAGATCACCTGCTGCCTGTGCAGCCCGGACCGTTTCGCCCGAAAGCCCGGAGATTTCCGTTGCGGCCTCCTGTGAACGCTCTGCCAGCTTGCGCACTTCGGACGCCACCACCGCGAACCCGCGCCCGTGATCGCCGGCCCGCGCCGCTTCGACAGCCGCGTTCAGCGCCAGAAGGTCGGTCTGACGCGCGATTTCCTGGATTACCATGATCTTGTCGGCAATCGTTTCCATCGCGCTGACCGCCTCGCCGACGGCCTTGCCGCTGGTTTCCGCGTCTTGCGCCGCTTTTCGGGCAATGGTTTCGGTACGGTTGGTGTTTTCGGCGGTCTGGTTGATAGTGGCCGCCATTTCCTCGACCGAAGCCGAAGTTTCCTCGGACGACGCCGCCTGTTCGGACGCGCCCTGGCTGAGCTGTTCAGAGCTGGCCGCCATCTGTTCGCTGCCCGACGCCACGCTGCGCGCCGCCGAACTCACGTCGCCGACCACGGATTTCAGCCGTTCGACCATGCCGGAGACATCGTTCAGCAGGGCTCCGATCTCGTCGCGGCTGTCGGACTTGGTGTCGACCTCAAGATTGCCGTGTGCCACTTCGCGAACCACCGACGCCGCGCGGCTCAGCCCGTTGCCGATGTTTCGGGTCAGCAAAACACCGATCAGAGCCGCGAAAGTGACCATGATCAATGTTCCGACAACGATCACGGTCCGCGAGAAAGCCGAGGCATCTGACATGGCCGCCGAGCGCACGGTTAGAAGCGCTTGTTCTTCGGCAGAGAAATCGGCCTGGATTGCGCGAATCGAATCCATCAGCGATTTGCCTGCGCCGGAGGCCTCAATCTCGCGAGCCGCGTCTTGCGTGTCGGGAGATTGCATCAAAGAGATTGCACGTTCAGTGACGGTAGTCCGCCAGGTCTGCTCCGCCTCTGCGATCCGGTCGAGCCGTTCCTGCTGGGCCGGATTGTCGGAGGTGAGATCCTTGAGCGCGGCAAGGTGAGTCTGGAAATCCGCTTGCCCGGCGATGTACGGTTCCAGGAATGCTTCTTCTCCTGCTATAAGATAGCCACGCAAGCCTGTTTCCTGATTGACCACCGCCCCCAGCATGTCAGTCGACTTTGCTAGCACGATATAAGTGTGGGTATTCCACTTAACCTGATGTTCAATCTCGTTGAGGCTCCTCCAGGAGACTACGGACATGGCCGCCGAGATGAGAACCATAGCTAAGAAGCCGAGGGTCAGTTTTCGGCTTATGGAAACGTTCTTGAGAAACATGGATGTTTAGTCCCTTCTTCGAGTTGGCGCCTGAAAGTTGATTTCCGCGACATATAATTCGCGTTGAACTTGAAGACGAACGCGGCGCACACCTTGATCTTCTGTCGGTCTCATCGTCATTTTCTGCCTTCGGTTTCCTAACCCGAGGCGCAGACGCCGGATTGCATGACTGATTGCGGTTAGTTTTCCGCAGTTGTAGAAACGGCGTTGACACCAGGAAGTTTTAGCAGGCTGCCGAAGAAGGCTCATTGAGCGAACTGCCGCCTATCCATTGGGCAGGATGTGTCGGAAATTAGGCTACTTTTTACTCCTGCCGATCAGTTTGCGTTTCTTCTTTTCCCAGCCAATAGACCACGGCTGGAGATATTGGCCCTTCGAGTATCAGTTTGCCCCAACAATACAGCAGATCGGGTGCCACACCATTGCGGCAGGCAATGGCGGAAATGTTCTCGCCGTCATGCAGGATCTGCGGCAGTCCATACCGGTGAGATAGATGTAGAAGCCGAAGGCAGAGAGCAAACTAAAGCGGGCAGCAAAGCGTTTGGTCGGCTATAATAAAGCGCATCGAGGGCGATACTACAGACTTCGACACATTGATCCCTAAAGCACCGATGCCGCTATGAACGCAGTCAACAAAACGAACGTAGCCGGGAGGCGAATGTCAGGTCTGATGACGCTGCGCTGCAGCGCTTGACTGTTTACCCAAGGTCCGGTCTGGGCCGTGAAGCACCATTCAGCCCCGCGCGGTGACCTCGCCTTTGCAAACTTCGTTTCCTGCGCACAGCTGCCGTCGACGCATACCGCAACAAAGGTCACAAGGAAAAAGCTGAGCCGGCGAAAACGAATTGGCAATTAACGGCCGGACAAAGGGCGCTGCCCCCTCTGCGCCCCGGGGGCGCACTCACCCCCGGAATATTTACCAACAGAAGAAGGGCTGAAAGTCAGAGCACCTTGTCGAGCACGGCTTTCAGCCGGGCCAGCGTGGCACCGGTATCGTATAGCTTATCGAGGCCGAAAAGACCGAGGCGGAACGTCATGAAACCTTCGGGTTCGTCGCAGGCCAGCGGAACGCCCGCAGCGATCTGCATGCCTTCGGCGGCAAATTTCTTGCCATTCTGGATGTCGGGATCGTCGGTATAGCTGACCACCACGCCGGGCGCGCCAAAACCTTCGGCGGCGACCGAAGTGACGCCTTTTTCAGCCAGCATTGCACGCACACCATCGCCGAGCGCCCATTGCGCCTCCTTCAGCTTGTCGAAACCGTAGTCCCGGGTTTCCTGCATCGTGTCGCGGAAGGCGCGCAGCGCGTCGGTGGGCATGGTGGCGTGATAGGCATGACCGCCATCTTCATAGGCTTTCATGATCGCGCGCCATTTCTTCAGATCGAGCGCGAAACTGTCGGATTCGGTGTTGTCCAGCCGTTGCATCGCCCGGTCGGACATCATCACCAGACCCGCCGAAGGCGAGGCCGACCAGCCCTTTTGCGGAGCCGAGATCAACACGTCGACGCCGGTCTTTTCCATATCGACCCAGACGCAGCCCGACGCGATGCAATCAAGCACCATCAGCGCGCCGACCTCATGCGCCGCACTGGCCAGTGCCGTAATGTAATCCTCGGGCAGGATCAGCCCGGCGGAGGTTTCCACATGCGGCGCGAAGACCACGTCGGGTTTCGCTTCTAGGATCATCGCCACCACTTCCTCGACCGGGGCGGGCGCGAAAGGCGCCTGCGGCCCGTTGCCTGTCTGGCGCGCTTTGAACACGGTGGTTTTGGAGGCGAAGCCACCCGCTTCGAAAATCTGGCTCCAGCGGTAGGAGAACCAGCCGTTGCGCACGATCATTGCATGGGCGTCATGGCCGAACTGGCGCGCAACAGATTCCATGCCATAAGTGCCGCCACCGGGGACCAATGCCACGCCTTGCGCGTTATACACTTCTTTTAGCATCTCGGAAATGTCACGCATCACCTGCTGGTACACCGCCGACATGTGATTGAGCGACCGGTCGGTGAAGACGACGGAAAATTCCTGCAATCCCTGCGGATCAACGGTATCGAGCAAAGCGGTCATTTTCAGGTCTCCTAATTTCGATTTCATGTTGGGTAGCGCGGATTGGCGGGATTGTCCAAGTCTATGACGGTATGCAATCAGCCCAGCGGGCCGGGGCGGCGTTCCTCGCTAAGAAGCACGTTGGCCTCGACATCCCCCACCCCCGGCAGGGTCATGATCCGGCGCCGCAGGACGCGTTCGAAATCGGCGATGTCGCGCGCGGTAACACGCAGCCGGTAATCGTACATGCCTAGGATATGCTCGACCGTCTGCACCTCGGGGATGGCGGTCACTGCCCGTTCGAAATCCTCCAGGCTGACGCGGCCCTTGGTGGCCAGTTTCACACCCAGAAACACAGTGACGCCAAAGCCCAGCTTCTCACGGTCGAGATCCAGCTTGCGTCCGGCGATCACACCACTGTCCTGTAGCCGCTTGATACGCCGCCATGTGGCAGGTTGCGACAGGCCGAAACGGCGGCCAAGGGCACCGGCGTTCTGGGTTGCATCCTCGGCCAGAGCGCGCAGGATCTTGCGGTCGATTTCGTCCAGCTCTGTCATATTGGCAGGCTCTCGTCGGACTTGATCCGCGCCACATGCATTAGCGTTTCGATGTCGGAAATATGCGGCAAGGTCAGAATGCGAGACCGGTAGATGTGCTGATAATGGGCCATGTCGCGGGCGATGACCGACAGCCGCACATCAACCCGGCCAAGGAAGGTCTGAATCTCGATCACCTCGGGGATATCGCGGGCAGCGGCGAGGAATTCGTCGAAGCTGCGGGTCTGGGTCTTGTCCAGCGTGACGCGCAGGGAAACCTCGACCTCGAAACCAAGCGCGCGCCAGTCGAGCACCGCACGCAGACCGCGCAATATCCCGTTCGCGCGCAGCTTATCGAGCCGCCGCGACAGACGCGAAGCGGTCAATCCGATCCGGTCGGCCAGATCGGGCAACGATTGGTCCGGGTCGCTTTGCATATGGCGCAGGATGCGCCGATCGAGATCATCAAGCATGATTTCTTCAATACTTTAATAATCGAAGAATGATCAATGCGTTTTTCACATGTTTTTCATGCCAAACACGCTCGCATTCCTTGTTCCATTGCCTATGATCGCCGCCAGAGTTAGAAAAGAAGGAGCGCCCCAATGCGCGTTTACTACGACCGCGATTGCGACATCAATCTGATCAAGGACATGAAAGTGGCCATTCTGGGCTATGGCTCGCAAGGCCACGCCCACGCGCTGAACCTGCGCGACAGCGGCGCCAAGAACGTCGTCGTGGCACTGCGCGAAGGCTCGGCTTCGGCCAAGAAAGCCGAAGGCGAAGGGCTGAAGGTCATGGGCATTGCCGAAGCGGCGGCCTGGTGCGACCTGATCATGTTCACCATGCCCGATGAACTGCAGGCCGAAACCTACAAGAAATATGTCCATGACAACCTGCGTGACGGCGCGGCGATTGCCTTTGCCCACGGGTTGAACGTGCATTTCGGCCTGATCGAACCGAAAGCCGGCGTCGATGTCATCATGATGGCCCCCAAAGGCCCCGGCCACACCGTGCGCGGCGAATACACCAAAGGCGGCGGCGTGCCTTGCCTCGTGGCCGTGGATCAGGACGCATCGGGCAAGGCGCTGGAAATCGGCCTGTCCTATTGTTCGGCCATCGGTGGCGGCCGTTCGGGCATTATTGAGACCAATTTCCGCGAAGAATGCGAAACCGACCTGTTCGGCGAACAGGCCGTTCTGTGCGGCGGCGTTGTCGAACTGATGCGCATGGGTTTCGAGACCCTGGTCGAAGCCGGTTACGCGCCGGAAATGGCCTATTTCGAATGCCTGCACGAAATGAAGCTGATCGTCGACCTGATCTATGAAGGCGGCATCGCCAACATGAACTACTCGATCTCGAACACCGCCGAATACGGCGAATATGTTTCGGGTCCGCGGATCCTGCCCTATGAGCAGACCAAGAAAGCGATGAAAGAGGTCCTGACCGACATCCAGAACGGTAAATTCGTGCGTGACTTCATGCAGGAAAACACCGTTGGTCAACCCTTCTTCAAAGCCACCCGTCGGATCAACGACGAACACAAGGTCGAAGAAGTCGGTGCCAAGCTGCGCGCGATGATGCCTTGGATCGCTGCTGGCAAGATGGTCGACAAAGAAAAGAACTAAGCGTCATACCAGATGCTTTGAAAGCCCCCGGTTTTACCGGGGGCTTTTTCTTTGGGGTCTTGTGCAAGCCGGGTTGTGACCTCGTCGCGCGCATTGGACTTTTTACGGATCAGTTTAGCCTTGTACCGCCTGCCAGAGGTTCAGCGCCGAACGGGTTTCAAAAACGTCATGCACGCGCAGCACCTGCACCCCCTGCGCCACCGCAGCCAGCGCAAGCGCCACCGATCCGGCGGCGCGATCCTGTGGATCGGGCGCATTACCCAATGTACCGATGAATTTCTTGCGCGACACCCCGAGCAGGACCGGACAGCCAAGGCTGTGGAACAGGCTGATGCGCTTCAGCAGGGCAAGGTTATGATCCAGCGTCTTGCCGAACCCGATGCCGGGATCGACCATTATCCGGGTCCGGGCGACACCCGTAGTTTCCAATGCAGCAACCCGTTCGGCAAGGTAGTCGTAAACATCCAGCAAAACGTTGTCGTAATGCGGTGCCGCCTGCATGGTTTCAGGATCGCCCTGCGCATGCATGACGCAGACGGGTAAACTTTTGGCACCGCAATACGGCGCCAGCTCCGGATCGAAGGTAAACCCGGCCACATCGTTGACAAGACCGGCTCCGGCCTCAATCGCGGCCTGTGCCACCGGCTGTTTACGGGTATCAATGGAAATCGGCACATTCATTTCCGCCCGGATCGCGGCGATTACCGGGGCGGTTCGGCGAATTTCTTGATCAATTGGCACCTCAACGGCACCAGGACGGGTCGATTCGCCGCCGATATCAATGATATCCGCGCCCTGCTCAATCATGGCCCGCGCATGGTCCAGGGCCCGGTCCGGCGCATTGTGACGCCCGCCATCAGAAAAACTATCGGGGGTGACGTTCAAAATCCCCATGACGCTCGGTGCGGACATATCCAGTCGGGCAATCGGAGCATGGGTAGCGATCAACCGATCCAGAATCTCAGCCGGCGCTTGCCGCGCGGGCAACCGCTGCGGCGTGCAGTCGCGCGACAGAACTTCGACATCTGTAAACCAGGCCCAGCCACCCGCAAGCGGATAGGCATCATCGGGGCGGCAGGGATCGGTTTGAACGAGAGGGCGAAAATATTGTGTCATGGGGTCTGGGATGCGCAATCACGCGGCAAAACGCAAGTCTCAGAGCACCCGCACATCCGACCCCAACGCCCGCAGCGGCAAATCGGGCGCGTCGGGCAGGTCTTCTCCGATCACCAGCATGTCGGCGGCCTGCATTTCGCGGGCGAACCACAGCGCCAGTGCCAGCGCATCCTGCGGCGGAGCAGATGGGCCATCGACGGCATCCAGTACGATCTTGGACGGGGCCCAAACGCTGATCTGATCATTTTTCATCGCCCAATCCAGTTCAGTGCGCGAGTTCACCACCACGCAGCGCGGGTCGCGCGCGGCCAGGACCCAGGCGTTTTGTTCGATGGACAGCAGATCAATCCGCCGCTGCGCCAACGGATGATCCGATTGCGGCGCAGGCATGTCCGGTGTGCCAATGCACAGGATCGTCGGACGATCTTCCACTTGCAACTGATCAATCCAGCCGGTCAGAAGCGGCGACCGGATCGCGGCATTAGACAGGTAAACGACCTTAGGGTGCGGGCGTTCTTCGTCCAGCGGCACCTCTGTCTGAGGCAGGCGCGACCGGACGATTTCCACCCCCAACGCCCCTGGACCGCGATCAAGCTTTTCGATCCGCACAAAGACCCGTTCCGCCTGTGGCTCGGACAGGATTCGTTGGGCAATCCGGTCCGCGAGGGTTTCCAGAAGATTGAGCCGCTCGGCGGCCAGTTCATGTGCGATCGCTTCGGTCACCTTGTCATAGGACAGGATGCGGTCGACATCGTCATCGACCGGCCCGGTGAGCGGGCGAACTTCTACCACGATATTAAAACAAATCCGTTGGGTCGTCCCGCGTTCTGCCTGAAACGCGCCTATTTCGACATCAACGATATGATCGCGCAGCGAAATACGATCAACCGGTCCTTCGGGCGCGGTGCCTTCGGAACGTTCTGACGGGTGGCCGAAGGCCCATTTGATCTCGTGGCTCATGACGGTCTCCGGTCGCGGCGTTTTGGCAGCATCCTAGCCGGAATACGGAGCATTGCACATACAGCCTGCGGCATAAGACAGACCGATCGCGTCACAAACCGACCAAGCCCGGTCAGTTCTGCGAAATCTTGGTCGGCGGACGGTAGAAATGGTGTACGCCGATCGTTGCCGTACGGTCAAATTTCCGCGCCCACCGGGGAAGTACCGCCTTGGTGTGATAATATGTGGCCCCACCGGTCAATTCGCGCACAGCACCGTTTACCATCAGCTTGGCCACCTTACCGACCTGTCGATAGGCGTCGCGTTCCGCGATGACTTCCTGATGGCCGTCACAGGTGTAGGTGAACTGGCACTGATATTTCCGGCCGGTGCCCTGATGCACCACACCGCAAACGGTATCGGGGAAGCGGGGGCTGTCAACGCGGTTCATGATCACTTCTGCAACCGCGAACTGCCCCTTCACGCTTTCCCCGCGCGCTTCGAAATACAACGCTTCCGCCAGGCATTGCCATTCCTCGCCACCTTTGGCGGCGGGTAGGCTTTGAAGAAATCCCTGAGTATAGGCGATTTTAGTCTTTTTCCGCGACGGATTGAACAAACCATCAAGCTTGGCACCGCGCATCCCGAACAGACCGCGCCGCTCCTGCTTTAACACCTGATCGACAGGGGTTTCCGCCAGAGCGGGTACGGTCGTCAAAGCGGCCAGAAGGATCGCCAGAAAAATACGCATCGTCTTGTTCTCCATACTGCACAGGTCCGTTTGGACATGCAGAACAAGCGGTCACATATTCAAAAATGAACGTGTCGTCCACCCATAGCGAAAAAAGGCCGCAACGTTAGAAAAATCAACGACAATAAACAAGCCGGAAAATCAACAGATTTTAGCAATTCCACCAGCGCCTTAGGGCTTTTTGATGGTGATCCTGTCCTTTACGGCTAGTTGTGCTGCCGCCAGACGTGCAACCGGCACCCGGAACGGCGAACAACTGACATAATTAAACCCCGCATCGCGGCAGAAAGCGATTGATTCGGGGCTGCCGCCATGTTCGCCGCAAATCGACAAGACAAGATCAGGCCGGACTGCGCGGCCGCGTTCGGCACCGATTTGCAGCAATTCACCGACGCCGTCCGTGTCCAGATCATGAAACGGATCTTCGGGAAAAACACCTTGCTGCACATAAATCGACATGAACCGCCCCGCATCGTCACGCGACAACCCATAAGTCATCTGGGTCAAGTCATTGGTACCGAAAGACAGGAATGAAACATGCGGAGCAATCTCCCCGGCCCGCAGCGCGGCGCGCGGTGTTTCCACCATCACCCCCAACCGGTAAGTGAAATCCTGTCCTTTTTCGGTGCGCACCGCAGCAGCCACCGCATCGACACGGGTTTTCACCAGTTCGACTTCACGCTTGGCACTGACCAGCGGGATCATGATTTCCGGAACGACCGGCTCGCCTTCACGGCTGGCCTCGATCGTAGCTTCGAAAATCGCGCGCGCCTGCATATCGTAGATCTCGGGCACGGTAATGCCCAGCCGAACCCCGCGCATCCCCAGCATCGGGTTGTATTCGGTTAGAGCTTCGACCCGACGGGTGACGTCCGACAGCGGCAAATCCAACGCCTCGGCCAGTTCCCGGTGCCCGGCCCGGTCATGCGGAAGGAATTCGTGCAAGGGTGGGTCAAACAACCGTATGCAGACGGGTTGTCCCTGCATGATACGGAAAAGTTCGATGAAATCGGCGCGCTGCATCGGCAGCAACCGCTCCAAAGCCGCGGCGCGGTCCTGCGAAGTATCGGCGAAGATCATTTCGCGCATTACTGTCAGCCGGTCGCCTTCGAAAAACATGTGCTCGGTCCGACACAGCCCGATGCCCTGTGCCTTGAAATTGCGTGCGGTCTGCGCATCCGCAGGCGTGTCGGCATTGGCCCGCACGCCAATATCGCGGAATTCATCCGCCCAGACCATCAGGGTCCGGAACGCATCGTCCTGTGCCGCTTTCATCAGCGGAGGTTCTCCGGCCAAAACTTCGCCATTGGTGCCATCAATGGTGATTGTATCGCCAGCGCGCAATTCGCGCCCGTCCGGAGCAATCAGAATCTTGCGGCGCAAATGGAATTTCAGCGCCGACGCCCCCACAACACAAGGCAACCCCATGCCGCGACCGATCACGGCAGCGTGGCTGGTCATACCACCGCGTTCGGTCAGAACGGCAACGGCGGCGTGCATACCGCGAATATCCTCGGGGCTGGTTTCGCGCCGCACCAGAACGCAGGGCTCGCCGCGGGCCGCGCTGGCCTGCGCTTCGGCGGCGGAAAACACGATTTTCCCGCTGGCCGCGCCGGGGCTGGCCGCGATGCCGGAGGCCAGACAATCGCGCGGCGCATCCGGATCGACCTGACGGTGCAGCAATTCATTGATCGCGCGGGGGTCGATCCGGGTCAGCGCCTCTTCACGCGGAATGATGCCGTCATTGGCCAGCGACACCGCAATATGGATCGCGGCATGGGCGGTTCGGGCCACCCGTACGCCATCGAGAATATGCAGCCGACCGTTTTCAATAGTGAACTCGGCCTGCATTTCTTCACGCAACCGAATCCGCATCAGCCGGGTGTGTTCGATCAACTGATCGAACGCTTCGGGCGCCAGTTCCTGAAGCGACGGACCGCGTGGATCGCGTTCCAGAAACAGCGCCGCCGATTGCCGCGCCAAGGCATCGCGTCCTTGGGATTGCGACAGGTAGCGACCGGTGATTTTGGGTTCACCGGTCTTGGAATTGACCAGTTGGATTACACCCGACCCGCATTCCCCCTGCCCCATACCATGGGCCATTTCCTGCACCACCAGGCCAAGCCCGGCATCGGCGGGCGCACCCTTGGCCTGCCGCAGCAGCCGCGCGGTGGTGCCTTCCCAGGCCCGCGCCATCGACCGCAGCACCTCCAGCAGCTGAACCGCCGGATTCTGTGGAAATTCCTCCTCGGTTTCCTCTTCATAGGCGCGCAGCGTTTCGGTCAGACTGTCAGGATCATCCTGGGCGATATGGTCGAACATATCGGGATCCAGACGGGCCACGTGAATGGCATAGGCCTGAACAAATCGGCGATACATCGCCGTAGCCGCTTCCCGGCCCAGCTGATCGCACAGATCAACATACCGCGCGTCGTTGATTCCGATATTCAGGATCGCCCCCGGTCCGCCCCAATCGGGATCTTCCGAGGACGGGCGCACGCACAGCAATGCCTGATCACTGAACGGGTCCATCAGCGCAGCCATATCCGGGATTTCACCGGACGCGATCCGATGCACTTCATCAAAGCTCAACGCGACGGTTTTCGGTACCGGCAGGTCCAGCCGGACCAGTCGCTGCAGGCATTTCGCACGCCCGCCATGGGTACCGGTGGCAACCGGTGCCGTGGGAGTGATGAAGGTGACGTCCTGATCTTGCTGCACTGCGGCGACCTTTCTTAGTTGACGCAGAATACGCGGGATCGGGGTCTTGGCAAGCCCGATCAGGACCTGCGGCGATGCGCCGGTGTCCGATGCGGCTGAAATACTGCTTCAAGAGTTCTTCTTGGCATAAATACTCCCGCCGGAGGCAAACTTCCGAAAGAAAAATCCAAAGGAATTTTCCTGAGATATCAAGAGCGCCCTGCAAGGGCGCACTTTTGGATCACGGCCCGGGCCGTCAGCCTTCGACCCGGGTCAGATCGGCCACGCCAAGACAGATCTGCCGAATCCGCGCCAGCAGGTTGAGCCGGTTGCGCCGCACCACGTCATTGTCGGAATTCACCTGCACCGCCTCGAAAAACCCGTCAATCGGCGCGCGCAGCCCCGCCATCGCGGTCATGGCGGCTTCGAAATCCTCATCCTTCATCGCCGGGGCAATTTCGGTTTCTGCCTTGTCCAGAGCAGAAAACAGAGCTTTTTCCACGTCGGTTTCGGCAAATTTAACATCTGCCCCGAAACTGTATTCGACCCCATCCTTTTCCTCGGCCTGAGTCAGGATGTTATTGGCCCGCTTGAACCCCTGAAGCAGGTTCTCGCCATCCTCGGTTTTCAGGAACCCGCCCAGTGCATGGGCGCGTTTAACCAAAAGCGTCAGATCATCATTGCCCGGCATCCCGAGGCAGGCGTCGATCACGTCATGTCGCAGCCCTTCATCGCGCAGGTAGACTTTCAGACGGTCATGCAGGAAAGCCAGCAAATCGGTGGACAGGTCCGGCACCGCATCCCCCATACTATGCAACAGGGATCCGTGCGCAGTATCAGGTTTGTCATCCTGGCCCTCAATCCTATCGATCACCGCGCGGAAGGCGGCGCCAAACACACCGTGATCGGCGATTTCGTCCAGCATTTCTTCCATCGCTTCAATTTCGCCCTCATTGGCGCCTTCGCGGTGCAGATTGATCTTGTGCTTCAGCAACTGGCTATCGATGAACTGGTCCAGATTGGCACGGATGCCGCCCGCCAACACGATCCGGATCACGCCCAATGCGGCGCGGCGCAGCGCGTACGGATCTTTTGATCCGGTGGGTTTTTCGTCAATCGCCCAGAACCCGGTCAACGTATCGAGCTTGTCGGCCAGCGCCACTACTTGCGAAACCCGCGCCTCAGGCACGTCATCGGACGGGCCGAGCGGTGAATAATGGTCTTCGCAGGCCGCGGCGACCTCAGCGGGAAGACCTGCCGCTTCGGCATAGTAGCGCCCCATCAGCCCCTGCAATTCAGGGAATTCGTATACCATTTCCGAACTCAGATCGGCTTTGGCGACCTTTGCGGCCTGTTCTGCCAGATCGGGTTCGACCCCCAGCACCGGGGCGATTTCGCGCGACAGAGCGGCGATCCGGTCGATCCGCGCCGCCTGCGTGCCCAACCTGTTGTGGAAAGTGACATTCTGCAACTGATCGGTCCACTGGGTCATCCCGGCCCGGGCCACCCGCAGATCATTTTCCCAAAAGAATTTCGCATCCGACAACCGGGCCGACAGCACCTTCTGATTGCCCGCAAGAATGGTCGCGCCATCATCTGATGTTTCGCGGTTTGCCACAGTAATGAACCGTTCGATCCGACCGGTTCTCGGGTTCTTCACCGAGAAAAACTTTTGATGTTCCTTCATCGAAGTCTGCAACACCTCGGGCGGCAGGTCGAGGAATTCCGCTCCGATTTCACCCATCAGAACCACCGGCCATTCAACCAAGCCGGCAACTTCGGCCAAAAGCCCCTTGTCTTCGACCACTTCCAGACCATTGGCAAAGGCCATATTGGTCGCGTCGTGCCAGATATGGTCAGCACGGTCCTGCGCATCCAGAATTACCCGGTCACGCTTCAGCTTGACGGCATAGTCATCAAAGGACGATACGATGAACCGCCCTGCCCCCATGAAACGATGACCTTCTGTGGTGTTGCCAGCCTCGATCCCGTCCACCGCCATCGGCACCACCGTGGTTTCGCCGGCGTCATTGGTCAGGATGCACAGGATCGAATGCAGCGGGCGCACCCAGCGCAGGCTGCCCGCGCCCCAGCGCATCGATTTCGGCCAGGGGAAATTGCGGATGGTGTTTTCCAGCACCTCGGCCACGATGTCCGACGCCGGACGGCCCGGGCGTTCGATCACGGCAAAGAATACTTTACCCTTCTTGTCGTCCCGTTCTTGCAGATGATCGCGGGTCACGCCCGCCCCGCGCAGGAACCCTTCGATCGCCTTTTCCGGCGCATCGACCCGCGGCCCTTTGCGCTCTTCGCGCACCGTCGGGCTTTGATCCAGCAGCCCATCCAGTGTCAGCGTCAGGCGACGCGGGGTGGCAAAGGCGGCGGCACCGGCATAGGTCAGTCCGGCTTCGACCAGACCATTGGTCACCAGCTTTTTCAGATCTTCGGCTGCCCGCGCCTGCATCCGGGCGGGGATTTCTTCCGAAAAGAGTTCGATCAGCAAATCGGGCATATCAGTAGCCTTCCGGGGGTGTAGGGCAATCTTCGGGGGCAGGATCGCCATTAAAAACGACCGCGCCACAATGGTTGATCTGGTGCCAGACATATCCGTGACCGTCGGCGGTCACGGCCACCACCCGATCGATACCGTAATGGACGTTTTCCTGACCGAGAAAGGCCAGTGCCTGACCACGCTCCAGCGCCGCGCCCAGTTTCTTGGCGTCGAAACAGTCAAACCAGCCGGGTGCAACCAGTGGATCAGCCGTATCATACATCTCAAAGGTTTCGGTCAGCATCGCCTGGCTCATAGGAGTAGTGAAACAGGCGCGATAGCGAATGGGGGAACTGTCAGAATCAATCGCCTGAAAGCCGTCATAAAGGATCGGTTCGGGCAGGCCGCTGGTCAGCGACGTCATCTGCACATCATCAGTACCTGTGGCCGCAACCTTGTCATAATAGGCATAGACCTGAAGATAATACATGGCCACTCCGGCCACCAACGACACCACCACGATGAACCCCGCGAGTAATTTTCCGGTCATTCGCCCGTATATCCCCCTGCCTCGGTCTGCACGAAGGCATCGGCGCATTTTTTGGCCAGCGCCCGGACCCGGCCGATATAGGCCTGCCGTTCGGTCACCGATATCACCCCACGCGCATCCAGCAGGTTAAAGACATGGCTGGCCTTGATGCACTGATCATAGGCAGGATGCACCATGACGATGCGCTTGCCGGTCTTGGGATCGACATAAGGGTGATCTAGGATTGCTTCGCATTCGTCCTCGGCCTCTTCGAAATGCTTGAGCAGCACATCGGTATTGGCCACGTCGAAATTCCACCGGCTGTATTCTTCTTCGGTCTGACGAAACACATCGCCATAGCTCAGCGCGGTCGGCGATTGCGGGTCATTATAGGGCATTTCCATCACATGATCGATGCCCAGAACATACATCGCCAACCGTTCCAGACCATAGGTCAGTTCGCCCGAAACGGGGTGGCAATCGTGGCCGCCAACCTGTTGGAAATAGGTGAACTGGCTGACTTCCATCCCATCGCACCAGACTTCCCAGCCCAGCCCCCAGGCACCCAGCGTCGGGGATTCCCAGTCATCCTCGACAAAACGGATATCGTGCATTTCCATATCGATGCCGATCGCTTCCAGCGATCCCAGATAGAGGTTCTGCAGATCCGGTGGGCTGGGTTTGATCAGCACCTGATATTGGTAGTAGTGCTGCAGCCGGTTGGGATTTTCGCCATAGCGCCCGTCGGTCGGGCGGCGCGACGGCTGCACATAGGCCGCGGCCCAGGATTTCGACCCCAGCGACCGCAGCGTGGTGGCCGGATGGAAGGTGCCCGCGCCGACCTCCATGTCATAAGGTTGCATCACGGCACAGCCTTTTTCGGCCCAGTACGTCTGAAGCCTCAGGATGATCTCCTGAAAACTGCGAGGTTTGGTGATCGGTTCTGCCATAATCGCTGCCCTGTCGGCCTGTGTGGTGTCGCGTTTGAAGACGTTAGAAATCGCTGGCCCTAACTACGGCCCACTTCGAGCGGGGTCAATTGCAGGCGTGTTCATATTTTGGATGCAAGCCCTTGTGAATTTGATAAAACGTCTATGAAGCGTTCATACCGCGACAGGCAAGGATTAGACGGATTATGATGAAACTATTGGTTTCGCTGTTATTTGCAGTGGCAATGATGACCCGCGCCGCGTTGGCGCAACAGGATCTGGTCTGGGTCCAGATCGAAGCCCAGCCGAATTTAAACACCGCCCAGGAACGCATCCGCGATTATTCTTCGTCGCTTGAGGATGTGAACGGGTTCGTAATGCCGGGCGGTTGGTACGCGATTGCGCTTGGCCCTTATGCGCGCGACGATGCCGAACAGGTTCTGGCGGTATTGGGCCGTGAGGGCAAAATCCCGCGTGACGCCTATATCGCGTTCACCAATGCTTATCAGCAACAGTTCTGGCCGGTTGGATCGGAAACCCTGACGCAGATGACGCCGGTCACGCCGCAGGATCAAACAGTTGCAACGACGATGGCCGAACCGGAACCGGTGTCACAGGCCCCCGACGAAACGCCTGCTCAGGCCCGCCGCAGCGAAGCCGCCCTTAACGCGGATGAACGCAAACAATTGCAGATCATGCTGCAATGGGCAGGCTTCTATGATTCCGCAATTGACGGCGCTTTTGGCCGTGGAACCCGGCGTTCGATGGGCGATTGGCAGGCGGCTTATGGCTATGACGCCACAGGTATTCTGACCACGCGCCAGCGCGCGGAACTGGCGCGGCAATATTATGCTGTGCTGGAAGGGATGAACCTGCAAATGGTGCGTGACAGCGAGGCCGGTATCGAAATGAAGCTGCCGCTGGGCGTGGTGAAGTTCAGCAAATACGAACCCCCGTTTGCCCATTATGACGCCACCGGCGATATTCCTGCCAAGGTCCTGTTGATCAGCCAGGCTGGCGATCAAAAGACGCTGTTCGGCCTGTATGATATCATGCAGACGCTGGAGATCGTGCCGTTGAACGGCCGACGGGAACGCGGCAAGGACAGTTTTGTGCTGATTGGCGAAAACGCCAAAATGGTCTCGCATACCCAAGCCAGCCTGAAAGACGGCCAGATCAAGGGCTTTACCTTGATCTGGCCTGCTGGCGACGAGGAACGCCGCACACGCGTATTGGGGCTGATGCAGGAAAGTTTCAGCCGCATTGATGGCGTGATGAGCCCCGCAGCCGGAGGGGCGTCGGAACAAAACATCGACCTGCTGTCCGGACTTGAAATCCGCAAACCCCGACTGTCGCGATCGGGTTTCTTCGTCGATGCAGCAGGCACCGTTGTGACGTCCAGCGAGGCGGTGCAAAATTGCACCCGGATCACGCTGGAAGATGGCATCGAGGCCGAAGTGATCGGTTCCAATGACGTGCTTGGCGTGGCGGTGCTGAAACCTGGCGTGGCGCTGGCCCCGGCTCAGATCGCTGAGTTGCAACTCGCGGCACCCCGGCTGCAATCGGATGTGGCCGTGTCGGGCTATTCCTATGGCGGCATTCTGGGGGCACCGACATTGACCTTCGGTACGCTGGCCGACCTGCGCGGGCTGTCGGGCGAAGAAAATCTGGCGCGGCTGGCGCTCAGCGCGCTGCCCGGCGATGTCGGCGGGCCGGTCTTTGATGCTGGCGGCGCGGTGATGGGGATGCTGCTGCCCAAGAACGCGGGCGGCAAACAATTACCTGAAGACGTCAGCTTCGTTCTTGATGCCGGGATGATCGAGGGCGTTTTGACCGAGCTGGGGCTGACTCCGGTCGCCACCAAGGATTTGAGCATGATGGCCCCTGAGGATTTGACCAAACAGGCCAACGGCATGACCGTGCTGGTCAATTGCTGGGACTGATCCGCAGAGGGTTATCGTCAAACAGGAACCGGCGCTTCGGCGCCGGTTTTTATTTGTCCGGGTATCATCACAGCGGACATCATCGGCCTGCCCCGGACAAGCACCGATTATCCGCGCCAGAAGGTAACTGTCAGCATCGCGTAGACCGCCAGCAGTTCCAGCCGCCCGATCAGCATTGCAACCGACAGCACCCATTTTGCGGTATCGTTGAGATCGGCGAATGTCCCCGCCGGGCCAATGGTATCGCCCAATCCGGGGCCGATATTGGCCAGCGCCGAGGCCGCTCCGGAGACTGAAGTGGTGAAATCAAGACCGGTTAATCCCAGCAGCACCGACACAAGGCCCAGCGTCACCAGAAAAAACACGAAGAACGACATGACCGAATTCAGTGCTTCATCCCCGATTTTCCGTCCGTCATAGCGCGGTACAAACACCCCGTTGGGGGATCGGGTTTTCCTCATCTGCGCCTTGATCGAGGCGAACAGGATCTGATACCGGAAGATTTTTACCGAACAGGCGGTCGACCCGGCGCAACCGCCGATCAACCCGGTGAAAAAGAACACCGTAACCAACAGGTTACCCCACGCCATGTAATCGGCGCTGGCATATCCGGTGCCGGTGATGATCGAGGTTATGTTGAACACCGCCTCGCGGAAGGATTTTTCCCAGTGATGCGGAAAAACCGCCAGCAGCACCAAAGTCGTGAAAGCAACCAGCGTCACCACCACCAGAACAAAGCCATAGACCTGCTTGTCACGCAGCAGGGCGGTGCGATGGCCGTTCACCATCTGGACGTAGCGCACGAAGGGCAGCGCCGCCAGCACCATGAAAACGGCAGCCACATATTCCAACGGGCCTGAAAACGCGCTGAAGGACGCATCGTAGGTGGAAAAGCCTCCGGTCGATACCGTGGTCAGCGCATGAACGGTCGCGTCGAATGCTTCCATTCCCAGCATCATGTAGGTGAACAGGCATGTCATGGTCAGCGCACAATAGATCACCGAAATCTGCGCCGCGATTTCAGTGGCACGGGGCAGAATTTTGCCCATTGTGTCAAACGCTTCGCTGCGGAAAATCTGCATCCCGCCCACCCGCAATTCAGGCAGGAACACCATGGCTACGACAATGATACCGATCCCGCCCAGCCATTGCAGAATGCCGCGCCACAGCAGCAACCCCTTGGGCATTGTATCGAGACCGGTAAAAACGGTCGCCCCGGTCGTGGTCAGCCCTGACATCGCTTCAAAAAATGCATCCACCGGGCGCGCTTCGGTTTCGCCTAGCATGAAGGGCAGCGCACCGAACATCGGCAGAGCCAGCCAAACACCAGTTGTCAGAAGGAATGTTTGCTGGATAGACAGGCCCTCTCGCAACCCGTTGCGACAGGCCAGCGCGATCAATCCCCCCGTCATCACACTCAACAAAGCGCTTTCGGCAAAACTGCGCCAATGGCCCCGCCCTTCGGCCATATCGACCAGCATCGGCGGCAGCATGGCCAACCCCAGCGCCGCGACCAGAAGGCCGATTACATACCCGACGGGTCGAAAATCAAACATGAATGCAGCGATGACCCGGGTGGAACAATCTGTCAAGCGGGCTCAAGCATGCCAAAAAAAACAAAGCCCCTCGCCGGGGATACCAGCGTGGGGCCATGAAAGTCGTGATAGTCGTCTGTTGGGATCAGACGTAAAACAAGTCTCGGAAAACATACTGGGCGATATTTTCGCGCTTCAGTCCCATAGCAGCCAGTTCAGCGTCAGTTTTTGCCTTCAGCGCTTCGACTTCGGCGATCCGCGAGCTTCTTTCCATGTAGGCGCTCAATCCGGCAGAGATGCCAGCCAGAAAGCGATCAAAGCGGATGCGGAGACCGGATTTTTCGATCGGTAGATTCGTTACGTGCGTAGCCATTTCGGAAACCTCGATAATAACTCTGGTTCCTCCCTCACCTCACAAAGTAGGTAAGCCTGGCTGACATTACCAATGCCGTCTGGACATAGCCGGCCTGCATATGCCGCATCGCAGCAATCTTCGCCTCAGACCGGCACGTTGTCTGCGACGTCGTCACTGCCGGACGACGACTTGGCTTTGGGCATTTCCGGAGGCCGCGACGGTTTCCGGGGCCGACGCGATTTGGTCGGACTGGAGACTGCGGCACCATGCGACCGTCGCGCCGCTGGCGTGGCTGCGGCGATCACGTCCGCTCCGCTCTCTGGTTCGGTTTGGGGCTTTGTCATGGACAATGGTGCCATCGACATTTTGGACAGTGTCTGCATCATCTGCATCTGATATTCCAAGCTCAATGTCGCCAAACGGAACATTGCAGACGACATTTGGTAAGGGTTCATAACGTGGATCATCTGTTATCCTCTCCGGAACAGTAGTCGTGTTTCTAAGCCTGACTAGCAGCTTTGCATCACAACACGATGAAAGCCGCCCATGCTTTTTTCAGTCTGCGGATCAAATTCGCGATAAACTACCATACCCGGCCAAAACAGCGGGTTTGCCCCATCAAAGCGCTGCTTTTGCCCAAATTATGGGCAGACCGGCAGGGATAGGCTAGCCGACGTGATACAGCGTGTTGAACAGTTTCGGGTCGATGCTTTCTGCTGAAAACGTCTCACCTTCTGTCAGGATACTCACTGCGTCGTGGCTGTGCAGGCTTTCCTGATGGCTGGCCACAACACGAAAATCGCCGACACGCGGATCGTCTTCCAGATGCTGCGCGAACAGCCGGGCGGCGTCTTCGACAAAGATCGGATTGGCCGCGTTCAGTTCGGCAAAGGCCTGTTCGTCTTCACGTTTGACCATGACCTGAGTTTCGGTCGGCACTGCGGCACGCACCATGTCGATCAGGTCTTCGAACCACAGGCATTCGCCTTGCTGGGCCTCCACAGAAATCCGGGCCACCGAACGTTGCGAATGCGGCGTTGCCAGTTGCCCGCGGAATTGCCGTGCATGTTCGCTGAGTTCCAGAGAACAGGGGCAGGTCGAAGAATAGACATAATCGAGATGGATGATTTTCTTGCTCTGCCCGGCGGTTTCGATCAGTTCCAGCGCGATGTCGTAATACTGGAACCCTTCCAGCCCGGACCGCAGCGACGACAATTTCACCGGGTAGGAAAACCGCATCTGGATCCGTGCATCAAAGCTTTCCAGATCCGTCTTGTAATCTTCCAACGCGGCCTCGATCACTTCGAAACTGAAGGTCTTTTCGGCATGTCTGTAGAAGGACCGCATGATGCGGGACATGTTGATGCCCTTCTTTTCCGCCTCAAGACTGACAGTGCCGGTGACACTGGTTTCCAGTGACAGATCGCCATTATCACGGGTGTGGAACCGGATCGGCAGGCGGAAATTGGAAATGCCGACATGCTGGATGATCCGCTTGGCGCCCCGGATCAGGCTGGCCGGACCGTTCTGTAGATCAGGCAGGCTGTCTTTGTAACTGGGATCGATCCGGAACTCTTCCGGATAGTCCCGCCGCAAGGCCGGGTAATTGGATAATGCGGCATCAGGCAACAGCCGCGCCACCGCCGGGTCGAGATCGGCGATTTCCTCGGCCGTGGCCTGAACGGCCCAGCCCCGCAGCCGGGCCAAGGCTTCCTCTGCCTCTTTCCGGCGTTTGAGGGCATCGATTTCAACGGTGTGGACATTCATTTTGCCGCTCCTGCGCAGTCTGGTCGCATTGTTAACTTAGGACCGAAACTGATGATTTCCAAATCACGCCGCTTTTTTTCAAAAAAACGTATCCGGGGCCTGCCGCCCCGGATCTCGGATTGCAGGATTTACACCTTATCCAACGCCTGTTTCAGATCGGCGATCAGATCCTCCGGGTCTTCCAACCCGACCGAGAACCGCACCAATCCGTCGGATATACCCAAAATGTCTTTCTGATCCTGCGGCAGGCGTTGGTGGGTCGTCGTGGCGGGATGGGTGGCGATCGATTTGGCATCGGCGAAATTGTTCGAGATCGTGACGATCTCCAACGCGTTGAGGAAACGGAAACAGGCCTCCTTGCCGCCCTTGACTTCGAAGGTCACGACTGTGCCGCCCGCCGGTGCCTGACGGCGCGCCAGATCGTATTGCGGATGGTCCTTGTGGGTGGGATAGCGCACCGCGTTCAACTTGGCATGGCCTGACAGTTCATCGGCGATCCGGTCCGCCGCCGCAGCCTGCGCCCGCACCCTGAGTTCCAGCGTTTCCAGTGCTTTCAGATGGGTCCAGGCGGTGAACGGATTCATCGCCCCACCGGTATGTTTGACATAGGTTTCAATTGGTCCGCGGATCAGTTCCCTGGACCCGCAGATCACGCCGCCCAGCATCCGCCCCTGCCCGTCCACATGCTTGGTTGTCGACACGATGGAAATATCCGCGCCGCAGGACTGGGCATAAGAAAACACCGGGGTCGCCATCGCGTCATCGACCAACACCAACGCATCCACCGCATGGGCCAGATCGCAGACATGTTTCAGGTCAATCACTTCCAGCGTGGGATTTGAAATCGATTCAAGGAAGACCAGCGTCGTATCGGGCCCGATCGCCGCCGCCCAGGCATCGTTGTCGGTGCCATCGACCAAAGTCACCGTGACTCCGAAACGGACCAGAATGTCCTGAAGCACATACAGGCAGGACCCGAACAACGCCCGCGACGCGACCACATGATCCCCGGCTTTCAGCAACGCGGTCAGCGCCGCGCTCACCGCCGCCATGCCAGACGCACAGGCAAAGGCATCCTCGTAGCCCAGGTAACCGGAAATCCGATCTTCGAACATCGCCATGGTCGGGTTGCCATAGCGGGCATAGATGAATTCATCCTCGCCCGCCTTCTGGAACCGGGCCTCGGCCTGTTCGGCGCTGTCGTAGACGAAACCCTGAGTCAGGAAGATCGCCTCGCTGACTTCGTTATACTGACTGCGACGAATGCCGCCATGCACAAGTTTGGTGCGCTTTTTCCAGCTGTCATTCATTTCTCGTCCTCCGGCGCATCCTGCGCCCAAATAAAAAAACCCCGACGCGGTCAAGCGAAAGGGGCCTTTCATCCTGACCTTTTAGCGGAATGTTTAAAGTGGCCCGCAATCCGGTAACAAATCGCCACATGCTGCGCTGATACGCCGCTGTGCGCAGTCCGTCAACCGTCACCATTCTGTAACCGTGGGGTCACGCTGCCTTCGCAGGGCTGTCCCATAATCCCCTTATCGAGCAGAAGAAGTAGAGGGTTTGGGCTATGCCCATTCTACGGATCAACGCGACCGATACGGGGCCACATCTGCACGGGTCTGGGTACAGGCTGCAACCGGTACTGCAAGACCTCGCCCAGGGGGCCGGACCGGTCATCCTGATGGTGCACGGGTTCAAATTTGCGCCCGGAGCCGATGACGACTGCCCGCACCGGCATATCCTGTCGCTGACCCCCGCGGTCGCCTGCTGGAAGGCGCAAAGCTGGCCTGCGGGGCTGGGTTTCGGCCGGGGCGCGCATGACGAAGGGCTGGGCATCGCCTTCGGCTGGCAGGGCTGTGGCACGATCTGGCAGGCCTATCGCCGCGCCGCGCAGGCGGGCGAGGCCCTGGCCGAGGTGATCGCCACCCTGCGCCGTCACGCCCCCGACCAGCCGATCCACGCCATCGCCCATTCAATGGGCGCGCGGGTTGTGCTGTCGGCGCTGCCCCGCCTGCCCGCGAACAGCCTCAACCGGATGCTGCTGCTGGGCGGGGCTGAATACCATTCGACCGCGCTGGCGGCGATGACCACCCCCGCCGGGCGCAGCGCCGAGCTGATCAACGTGACCAGCCGGGAAAACGACCTGTACGATTTTCTGCTGGAACGGCTGGTGGCCCGGCCGGAGCGCGGCGACACCACGCTGGGGGCGCGTGCGCCGGGCACCCGCAACACGCTAACGCTGCAACTGGACGATCCCGCTACCCTGCTGGCTTTTGCCCGGCGCGGGATCCGTGTCGCGCCGCCTGAACGCCGGGTCTGCCACTGGTCCTTCTACCTGCGCGAAGGGGCATTTGGTCTTTACAGCGCGCTTTTGCGCGACGCGCATTCCTTCCCGCTGGACACTTTGCAGGCGATGCTGCCCGAAACCCCCAGCCCGCGCTGGTCACGGCTTTTTTCTTTGCCCGATATCCCCCTGCCCTTGCCACTGGCCGGGAAAGCCCCATTATGAGCGTGATCTGACAAGGAACGCGCGAAATGACCGACCCGATCGAGCTGTATTACTGGCCCACGCCGAACGGCTGGAAAATCTCTATCGCTCTCGAAGAAATGGAGCTGCCCTACACCCTTAACCTGGTGAATATAGGTGAGGGCGAACAGTTCGAACCCGATTTCCTGAAAATCGCTCCAAACAACCGGATGCCCGCGATCATCGACCCAGACGGCCCCGACGGCGATCCGATCTCGGTCTTCGAATCCGGTGCGATCCTGCAATATCTGGCGCGCAAGACCGGCAAATTCTATGGCGACACCGAACGCGACCGGGTGGCGGTGGACCAATGGCTGATGTGGCAGATGGGCGGGGTCGGGCCGATGGCGGGCCAGGCGCATCATTTCCTGAAATACGCCCCTGCGATGGACCCGCCCAACGATCTTCCCTATGCCAAGGACCGCTATCGCAACGAGGTCAGCCGCCTCTATCGCGTTCTGGATACGCAACTGGATAAGCATGAATATGTGGCGGGTGATTTCTATTCAATCGCCGATATGGCGATCTGGCCGTGGGCGACGCTGTGGAAAGGGCAAGAGCAGACTCTGGACGACAAGCCCAACCTGGCGCGTTGGCTGGACCGGATCGGAGCGCGCCCTGCCGTTCAAAAAGGCCGTGATCTGGCAGCCGACAAACGCGCCCGGCTACAGGACCAGAAGGACGCACAAAAGATTCTGTTCGGGCAAAAGGGCTGACCGAAGGCGGGATTGCATCGCCTTCAATGCTATCCGGCACGCATTCTGAAAGAAGCTTTCCAGCATCGGTGCTACGACAGCATCGCGCGGCTTGCCTTCGACACCGTAGCGGCTGCTCGACGGGGGGGCAGCGCGGACGGTTATCGGCCCCATGACAGGGATTTTCCGCACAGTTTTCCCGTGCTAGGGTCAAGTCCCACCAGAAAAGGCTTTGCATGGAACAGATCGAAGAAAAAATGGCCCACCTGACCCGAACCGTCGACGATCTGTCCGATATCGTCGCCCGGCAGCAGCGGGAAATCGACGTGCTGACCCGGCGGGTGGCGATGCTGATGCAACGTGAAGCGGAACGCGAAGCCGATGCCGGATCGCATATTTTCACAGGTCAGGAACAACCGCCGCATTATTGATCCCCGCGCGCCCGGATTCCGCAAAGTCCTTACGTCAGAAGGTTCAGACCTCTTCGACCTCCATCACGCCTTCAAGGCTTTTCAGTGCGCCTTTGATCTGCGGGTTGACCGGGAATTCCTGGCCCAGATCAATCTCGACTTCTCCCGGCAAGCCTTGGTTCATCAGGCAGAAATAGACCGGCCCGCGCCCGGCCGTGGGCACCGTCTGTGCCGCTGATCCAAGCACCGAAGCGACGCTGGGAATAGCGGCTGCATCATCGACAAAAATCCGCAGCCCGGAACTTCCCGCATCGGCCACGATCGTGTCCATCGGTGCGACAGACCGGCCCATCGGGTCGAACTGGCCCTCGTTGAACCGTGCCTCCAGCGTCATCACCACTTGGTTGGTCTGATCGAAAACGGCCCGTACCCGGTCGAAATCTTCGGGGAACATCACCATGCCGCTGACCTGACCAGTCGGGTCCGAAATGTTCATGCGGAAAAAACGGGTGCCGCGCCCGGATTTACGTTCCTGCAGCCCCGACACCAGCACACCGACCCGTTCGATGGCAGCCCCGTTTTCTTCGGCCTTCAACCGCAATTGTTCCAGCGTCAGGATCTTCTTGCGCTTCAGCGCAGGCAGATAATCGTCCAGAGGATGGCCGGTCAGGTAAAACCCAACCGCCTTGTGTTCTTCGGCCAAACGTTCGGCAGGCAGCCAATCCTCGATCTTTTGAATGCGCGGTTCAGGCAGATCGTCGCCCGCTTCGCCGAACAGCGACACCTGCGACGAGGCGCGCTGTTCATGGATCGCCGCCGAATAGCCGACCAGAGAATCCAGCGCTTCGAATACCCGACGGCGATTATTGTCGAGTTGATCGAAGGCACCGGCACGGGCCAACATCTCCAGCGGCCTTTTGCCGACCCGCTTCAAATCGACCCGGCGGGCGAAGTCGAACAAGGTGACAAAGGGTTTGTCGCCACGCGCGTCGGAAATCAGTCGCACCGCTTCGATGCCGACATTTTTCAGCGCGCCCAACCCGTAGATCAGCGCCCCGTCGACCACGTCAAACGTGGGCAATGACCGGTTAATGCAGGGCGGCACGATCTCGATATCCAGCCCGCGTCGCACTTCTTCGGCATAGATCGACAGCTTGTCGGTCAGATGGATATCGCAATTCATCACACCGGCCATGAATTCGGCCGGATGGTTCGCCTTCAACCAACCGGTTTGATAGCTGACCACCGCATAGGCCGCCGCGTGCGATTTGTTGAAGCCGTAATTGGCGAATTTTTCCAGCAGATCGAAAACCTCGCTGGCCTTTTTCTTGGCGACCCCTTTTGCCGCCGCCCCGGCTTCGAATTTGGGGCGTTCGGCATCCATCGCTTCCTTGATCTTCTTACCCATCGCGCGGCGCAGCAGGTCGGCGCCACCAAGGCTGTAGCCCGCCATTTCCTGCGCAATCTGCATCACCTGTTCCTGATAAACGATGATGCCCTGAGTTTCTTCGAGGATATGGTCAATCAGGGGATGAACGGATTCACGTTCCTTCAGCCCGTTTTTCACCTGGCAATAGGTTGGAATATTCTCCATCGGGCCGGGACGATACAACGCCACCAGCGCCACGATATCCTCGATGCAGTTGGGCTTCATCTGCCGCAACGCGTCCATCATGCCCGAGCTTTCCACCTGGAACACCGCGACGGTCTTGGCACTGGCGTAGAGTTTGTAAGTCGCTTCGTCATCCAGCGGGATATGGCCGATATCGTCCACCGCCCCGTCGGGTGGATCGTAAAGCTGGGTTCCGTCCGGGCCAATATGCAGATGCCGCCCGTTCTTCTTGATCAGGTCGACGGCGTTCTGCACCACGGTCAGCGTTTTCAGGCCGAGGAAGTCGAACTTCACCAGCCCGGCCTGTTCCACCCATTTCATGTTGAACTGTGTCGCCGGCATGTCGGACCGCGGGTCCTGATACAGCGGCACCAGCCGGTCCAGCGGCCGGTCGCCGATCACCACGCCCGCCGCGTGGGTCGAGGCGTTGCGCAAAAGCCCTTCGACCTGCATGCCGTAGTTCAGCAGCCGGTCGACAACTTCTTCGTTGCGCGCCTCTTCGCGCAGGCGTTCTTCCTGCTTCAGCGCCTCGGCGATCGACACCGGCTTCACCCCCTCAACCGGGATCAGCTTGGACAGCCGGTCAACCTGGCCATAGGGCATCTGCAACACCCGCCCGATATCGCGCACCGCCGCCTTGGACAAAAGCGCGCCGAAGGTGATGATCTGCCCCACCTTGTCGCGGCCATATTTTTGCTGCACGTAGCGGATCGTTTCTTCGCGCCGGTCCATGCAGAAGTCGATGTCGAAGTCGGGCATCGACACCCGTTCCGGGTTCAGAAACCGTTCGAACAGCAGGCTGTAGCGCAGCGGGTCAAGGTCGGTAATGGTCAAAGCATAGGCCACCAGAGACCCCGCGCCCGACCCCCGGCCGGGGCCGATCGGGATGCCGTTATCCTTGGACCATTTGATGAAGTCGGCCACGATCAGGAAGTAACCCGGGAAGCCCATGCCTTCGATGATGCCCAGCTCGAAATCCAGCCGTTCCTGATATTCCTCGACCGACACTGCATGCGGGATCACCGCCAGCCGTCTCTGCAGACCTTCATTGGCCTGACGGCGCAATTCCACCACCTCGTCATCGGCGAATTTGGGCAGGATCGGATCGCGCCGATAGGTGGCAAAGGCACAACGTCGCGCGATTTCCACTGTGTTTTCAATTGCTTCCGGCAGGTCCGCGAAAAGCGCGATCATTTCTTCCTGGGATTTGAAATAATGCTGGGGTGTCAACCGGCGGCGCGGTTCGGACTGATCGACATAGGCCCCCTCGGCGATGCAGATCAGCGCATCATGCGCCTCGTACATATCCGCCTTGGGGAAATAGACATCGTTGGTGGCAACAAGGGGCAGGCCCAGATCATAGGCCATTTCCACGAAACCGCGCTCGGTCAGTTTTTCCTTTTGCGGCAGGCCATCTTCGCCCGGATGCCGCTGCAATTCGACATAAAGCCGCTGCGGATAGAGCGCCGCCAGCCGTCGCATCAGAGTTTGCGCCGCGTCGCGATTACCGGCCTGCAACAGCCGGCCCACCGGCCCGTCCGGTCCGCCCGAAAGACAAATCAGACCGGCGGAAAACTCCTGCAATTCGTCAATCGTAACCTGCGGCAACTGCCCGCCCTTGTCGACATACAGGCAGGACGAAAGCCGCATCAGGTTTTCATACCCCTCCTCGGTCTGTGCCAACAGAACCACCGGCGCAGGATCTTTCGGGCGCTCCCCCGGCGCGGCGTGTTCAAAGGTCACATCGACCTGGCAACCGACAATCGGCTGAATCCCCGCCGCCTGCGCCGATACCGAAAATTCCAGCGCCGCGAAAAGCGCGTTGGTGTCGGTCACCGCCACTGCGGGCATCCCCGCCTCGGCGCACAGCCCGGGCAGCTTTTTCAGGCGCATCGCGCCTTCCAGCAAGGAATATTCGGTATGGGTGCGAAGATGGATGAATCGGGCCGGGGTGCTCATGCTGGCATCCTATGCCAGAGCACCTCAGCCGAAAAGCCACGATCTGACTTGCAGTCGCTTTCCCCATCGGCGAGTCTGCACATATTGATCACGAACGGAGGCGGTTTTGTATTTTTCCTTTTCCAAAGAAACCGATCTGGAAATCGACCGGGTGTTGAACGTTTCTCCGATGGCGATCTGGCGCTGCTGGAGCGAACCCGACCTGCTGCAAAAATGGTTCTGCCCCAAGCCCGCGCTCGCCGAAGAGGCGCGGATCAACCCGACTCCGGGCGGCGAATTCTACACCCGACTGCGCAGCCCGAATGGCAATATAGTTGAAACCTCTGGATGCGTTCTCGCGGCCAGCCCAGCGCGACTTATGGTCATTTCCGACAGGCTCAGCCCGGGTTTCCACCCGCGCCGGTCCGGCTTTCTGACCACCGTCATCATGTTGAGCGCCGAAGTGGTCGGCACCCGCTACATTGCCCGTGCACTGCACACCACGCCTGACCAGAAAAAGAAACACGAAGACATGGGCTTTCACGATGGCTGGGGCCGCGCGATTACCCAGCTTGGCGAACTCGCTCAACAGCTCGACAGGGGCTGATCAATTTCCGGGCAACTGCCGAAGAACCGCGCAGGTGCTCCGGCTTTTTCTTGCCAAAAGATCAAAAACAGGCTTTCCTGACGTCATATTAGGGGGCCCGCACGTTTTCTACGCCGCATCGAAGACGCGCTGAACGGGTGAATAGAGACTGGTAAGGCGGCGGGTTTATTCACATGAATGTCACCTTTCTTCTGAATGGAGAGAGCGTGGAGCTGCGCGGCGTATCCGCCACCGCGACGCTGCTCGACTGGCTGCGCGACGCGCGTGGCCTGACCGGCACCAAGGAAGGCTGCAACGAAGGCGATTGTGGGGCCTGCACCGTGATGGTGCAGGACGAAGACGGCGCAAGAGCCTTGAACGCCTGCATCCTGTTGCTGCCCCAGATCAGCGGCAAATCGGTCCGCACCGTCGAAGGCATCTCTGGCCCTGATGGTCAGCTGCATCCCGTACAGCGGGCAATGATCGACCACCACGGATCGCAATGCGGCTTCTGCACCCCGGGTTTCATCACCTCGATGGCCACCGCGCATCTCAATGCTGACAGCGATCATGCCACCGCGCTGGCGGGTAACCTGTGCCGTTGCACCGGCTATGCCCCGATCCTGCGCGCCGCAAAAGCCGCCAGCGAAGAACCGGTTCCGGACTGGCTGTCTGGTTTCAGCTTGGCCGAAATGCCCGTAGGGGAAGTGACGGGCAACCAGCCCCCGACCACCGGTGCCACGGTGCAGCCCGAAACCGCCGATGATCTGGCGCAATGGTACGCAGCCAATCCCGACGCCACGTTGATTGCCGGGGCCACCGATGTCGGTCTCTGGGTCACCAAGCAAATGCGCGATCCGGGCCCTGTCGCCTTCTTGAACCGCTGCCGCGACCTGCAACGGATCGAGGAAACCGAAACCCATGTCACCCTAGGTGCGGGCGTCACCATCGCGCGGCTGATCCCGCTGATGGACCGTCTGCATCCCTCTCTGGGCGCGATGTTGCGCCGCTACGGCTCGGCGCAGGTGCGTGCTGCGGCGACGATCGGCGGCAATATCGCCAACGGGTCCCCCATCGGCGACGGCCCGCCGGCGCTGATCGCGCTTGGCGCGACCTTGCATCTTCGCAAGGGCGCTGAGCGCCGCGATATCCCGCTGGAATCCTTCTTCATCGACTATGGCAAGCAGGACCGGCAGCCGGGGGAATTCGTCGAGGCGGTTAGCTTCGCCAAATCCCCCGACCGGCTGAAATGCTACAAGCTGTCGAAACGGTTCGATCAGGACATCTCGGCGCTGTGCGGCTGTTTCAACATCACGGTCGAAAACGGCAGCGTCACGGCGGCCCAGATCGCCTTTGGCGGCATGGCGGGCATTCCCAAACGGGCCGCGCATGTCGAAGCGGCGCTGATCGGACAGCCGTGGTCCGAAGCAACCATCGTCGCCACCGCCCCGGCCTGGGACGCGGATTTCACTCCATTGTCAGATATGCGGGCCTCGGCCACCTACCGGCTCGATACGGCGCGCAACCTGCTGATGCGCTACTATCTGGAAACAGAAGGCACCGGCATCTCGGTCAAGGAGGTTCAGGCATGAGTGTTTCCTCCCCCTTGCCCCATGACGCCGCCCGCCTGCATGTGACCGGTCAGGCACGTTACATCGACGACATCCCCACGCCGCAAGGCACGCTACACTTGGCTTTCGGGCTCAGCGCCATCGCCCGGGGCCGGATCGTCTCGATGGATCTCGACGCAGTGCGGGCTGCACCGGGGGTCGTCGCGGTGCTGACCGCTTCCGATCTGCCCTTCGCCAATGACGTTTCGCCCTCGGCCCATGACGAACCGATGCTGAGCGACGGCCCCGTGCATTACCTCGGTCAGGCGATTTTCCTCGTGGTTGCTGACAGCCATCACGCGGCGAGACGCGCCGCCAGGCGCGGCGAGATTTCCTATCAGGAAGATACACCGATTCTCAGCATCGAGGACGCGCTGGCTGCCGACAGCCGGTTCGAAGAAGGCCCGCGCGTCTATGCCCGTGGCGATGCGGCTGCGGCGATCGCCGCCGCGCCGCGCCAGGTCGAAGGCGTGCTCGAACTCGGCGGGCAGGAACATTTCTATCTCGAAGGTCAGGCCGCCTTGGCGCTGCCGCAGGAAGGTGGCGATATGGTGGTGCACAGCTCCACCCAGCACCCCACCGAGATCCAGCATAAGGTGGCCGAGGCGCTTGGCATTGCGATGCATGGGGTCCGGGTGGAAACCCGCCGCATGGGCGGTGGGTTTGGCGGCAAGGAAAGCCAAGGTAACGCGTTGGCGGTATCCTGCGCGGTGGCCGCACGGCTGACCGGGCGGCCCTGCAAGATGCGCTATGACCGCGACGACGATATGATGATCACCGGCAAGCGGCACGATTTCCGCATTCGGTACCGCGCCGGGTTTGACGATCAGGGCACCGTTCTGGGGGTCGAATTCGTGCAGTTGACCCGCTGCGGCTGGGCGCAGGATCTGTCTTTGCCAGTCGCGGACCGCGCCATGCTGCATGCCGACAATGCCTATTGCCTGCCCGATATCCGCATCGAAAGTCACCGGCTGAAAACCAACACCCAAAGCGCCACCGCCTATCGCGGATTTGGCGGTCCTCAGGGAATGGTGGGGATCGAACGGGTGATGGATCATATCGCACATGAGGTGCAGCTCGACCCGGTCGAGGTGCGGCGGCGAAATTACTATGATGCGCCGACCCAGAGCTCCGCGGGGGGGGCTGCCGCCATCGATCCGGTCACTCGGACCGATGGCGTTCCCGGATCGACCCCCCGGGATATTTCTGAAAAGAAGAAAGACAATTACACGCCTTACGGTCAGCTGGTCGAGGATTTCGAGCTGTGCGGGATGACCGAGGCCTTGCTGGTCTCGTCCGATTACGCCGCGCGCAAGCGGGCGGTGGCGGAGTGGAACGCGACCAACCCCGTGATCAAGAAGGGACTGGCCTTCAGCCCGGTGAAGTTCGGGATTTCCTTTACCCTGACCCATCTCAATCAGGCCGGGGCTTTGGTTCATGTCTACCAGGACGGGTCGATCCACCTGAACCATGGTGGCACTGAGATGGGACAGGGGTTGTTCCAAAAGGTAGCTCAGGTGGCCGCCAGCCGTTTCGGCGTCGGGCTGGACGCGGTCAGGATCACCGCGACTGATACCGCGAAGGTGCCCAACACATCGGCCACCGCCGCATCATCCGGGTCCGACCTGAACGGCATGGCGGTGAAAGCCGCCTGTGATACCATCCGCGACCGCATGGCGACATTTCTGGCGCAGTTGCATCAGGCCCCGCCCGACGAAGTCCTGTTCGAAAACGGCTACGTCCAGGTCGGTGATACCGAGATACCTTTCGCAGAGGCCGCCATGCTGGCCTATGAAAACCGCATCAGCCTGTCGGCGACCGGGTTCTACAAGACCCCGAAAGTCGCCTGGGACCGGATCAAGGGCGAGGGACGGCCATTTTTCTATTTCGCCTATGGCGCTGCGGTAACCGAGGTGGCGCTGGACACGTTGACCGGGGAAAACCGTATCCTGCGCGCCGATATCCTGCATGACGCGGGCGCATCGCTGAACCCGGCGCTGGACAAGGGTCAGATCGAGGGCGGCTATGTGCAGGGCGCCGGTTGGCTGAGTTGCGAGGAACTGGTGTGGGACGACAAGGGGCGGTTGTTGACCCATGCGCCATCGACCTACAAGATCCCGGCCTTTTCAGATCAGCCGGACCTATTCAATGTCGCGCTGTGGGACGGGCAGAATCGCGAAGACACAATCTACCGTTCCAAGGCCGTGGGTGAGCCGCCCTTCATGCTGGGCATTTCGGCGTTCCTCGCCCTGAGCGATGCTGTGGCGGCTTGCGGGACAGAATACCCCGCGCTGGATGCCCCGGCGACACCGGAGCGGTTGCTGGCAGCGGTGCAGAGGCAGCGCAATGGGATTTGATCTGGACGAACTGCGGCGCGCCGTTGCCACTCACGGCCGCGTGGCCCGGGTGGTGATTGCCGGTATCAAAGGGTCGTCGCCGCGCGAAGTCGGCGCGGCGATGCTGGTCTGGGACAGCGGCCAATCGGGCACGATTGGCGGCGGTGCGCTGGAATATCAGACTGTGGCCGCGGCACGCAAAGCCCTGTCGGCGGGTCGGGATCAGCTGAGCACGCATGCGCTTGGTCCCGATCTGGGCCAATGCTGCGGCGGGCGCGTGACGCTGTGGCGCGAAGTTTATAACGCCGGGCGGCTGGCTGAGCTGAAAGACCAACCGGTCATCGCCCGGCCCACCGATGCGTCCGAACGGCCCCTTGCGGTGTCCCGTTTATTGTCTCGGGCGCGGTGCGAAGGAATCGCGCCCGAACCGCAAATGGTTCAAGGCTGGCTGGTCGAACCGGTTCACCGCCCGGCGCTGCCGGTCTGGATCTGGGGGGCGGGCCATGTTGGCCGGGCGCTGGTTTCGGTGCTGAAACCGCTGCCCGACGTCGCGCTGACCTGGGTCGATACCGGGGCCGAGAGGTTTCCCGACACCGTGCCGCAGGGCGTGACCGCAATCCCCGCCGCACAGCCCGAATTCCTGATGGCCCACGCGCCGCGCGATGCCCATCACCTGATCCTGACCTATTCTCATACGCTGGACCTGGCACTGTGCCACGCGGCGCTGACCCGGGGGTTTGACCGCGCCGGGCTGATCGGATCGGCCACCAAATGGGCGCGGTTCCGGAAACGACTGGCCGAGTTGGGACATTCTGCCCAATCCATAGGCAGGATCACCTGCCCGATTGGCGACCCGACGCTTGGGAAACATCCGCAGGCCATTGCCGTGGGTGTCGCTGCCACGTTACTAACAACCAAGGCGGGACACACCGCCCAACAGGGGGATATGACAGCGTGACGGGGACGCTTCTTTCAATCCGCGGCCTGACCAAGGCCTATCCGGGCGTCGTTGCCAATAACGACGTCTCATTCGATATTGGTGTTGGCGAGGTTCATGCCCTGCTCGGTGAGAACGGCGCCGGGAAATCGACACTGGTGAAAATGATTTATGGGCTGGTCAAGCCCGACAGCGGCGAGATGGAGTTGCATCACCTGCCCTTTGCCCCTTCCGAACCCAGCGCGGCGCGGGCAGCAGGCGTGGCGATGGTGTTCCAGCATTTTTCCCTGTTCGAAGCGCTGAACGTGGCCGAAAACATCGCGCTTGGGATGGAAAGCCCGCCAAAGATGCGCGATCTGGCCGCCCGTATCCGGGAAGTGTCGGACCTGTATGGCCTGCCTCTCGATCCCGACCGGATCGTCGGCGATCTGTCGGCCGGGGAACGCCAAAGGGTCGAGATCATTCGCTGCCTGTTGCAGGACCCCAGATTGTTGATCATGGACGAGCCGACCAGCGTCCTGACCCCGCAAGAAGTCGACATCCTGTTCAAAACCCTGCGAAAACTGTCCGCGGAAGGCACCGCGATCCTGTATATCAGCCACAAGCTGGAAGAGATTCGCACGCTGTGTGACAGCGCCACCATCCTGCGGCTGGGTCAGGTGGTCGGCACCTGCATCCCGCGCGACAGCACGGCGCGGGAAATGGCCGAAATGATGGTCGGATCCAGCCTGCATGTGCCTGAAAGCAGCGGCGGCGATATCGGGCCAGTGCGGCTGCAACTGAACAATCTGTCGGTGGCGTCACCCTCGGCCTTTGGTACGTCTTTGAAAAACATCTCGCTGGAGGTGCATACCGGCGAAGTTCTGGGGCTGGGCGGGGTTGCCGGCAATGGGCAGGATGAATTGCTGGCCGTATTGTCGGGCGAAATGATCACCGCAGCGGGCGCGGTCGTACTGGACGGTCAGCCGGTTGGAAATCTGGGACCGGTGGTACGGCGCAGACTGGGATTGCTGACAGCGCCCGAAGAACGGCTGGGTCATGCCGCCGCCCCCGATATGAGCCTGACCGAAAATGCGCTGCTGACCGGTGCGGCGCGGCAGGGGCTGGAAAACCGCGGGTTCCTGAAATGGGGCCGTGCCAAGGAATTCGCCGAAGAGATCATCGCGCGGTTCGACGTGCGCACGCCGGGTCCCGGCAACGCGGCGCGGTCGCTGTCGGGCGGAAATCTGCAAAAATTCGTCATTGGACGTGAAGTTCTGCAACGGCCCGAAGTGTTGGTTGTGAACCAACCGACATGGGGCGTGGACGCCTCGGCAGCCGCCGCGATCCGGCAGGCCCTGCTGGATCTGGCGGCGGGTGGCGCCGCAGTGGTCGTGATCAGTCAGGATCTGGACGAATTGATGGAAATCTCGGACCGGTTCGGGGCGCTGAACGAAGGCCGGTTGTCGGAAATCCGCCCGGCCAAGGGTCTGACCGTGGACGAAATTGGCCTGATGATGGGCGGTGCCCATGGCATGGAGGTGGCCCATGTGTAAGCGTTTGAAAGCAGGGTATTTTCGGAACAGTAAAAAGGAGGGCGCGGCGTGCTGAGGCTTGAAAAGCGGCCCCAGCCGTCGCAGCTGTGGACCTATGTAACGCCACTTCTGGCGGTAATCCTGACAATGATCGCGGGGGGCATCTTGTTTTCCGTTCTCGGAAAGGACCCCACGCAGGCGATCAAGACGATTTTCTGGGACCCTTTGTTTTCCGAATTTGCCTTCTATTACCGGCCGCAAATTCTGGTCAAAGGCGCACCTCTGGTGCTGATTGCGATCGGACTGTCGTTGGGGTTTCGGGCTGGCATCTGGAATATCGGCGCCGAAGGCCAGTATATCATCGGCGCGATCTGTGGCGCTGGCGTCGGGTTGGCCTTCTATCCGCTGGAAGCGTGGTACATTTTCCCGCTGATGGTAATCGCAGGGGCATTGGGCGGCTGGGCCTGGGCGATGATCCCGGCGATCCTGAAGGTGAAGTTCGGCACCAATGAAATCCTTGTCTCGCTGATGCTGGTCTATGTGGCCGAACAATTGCTGGCCTCAATGTCGCTGGGATTGCTGAAAAACCCGCAAGGTTTCGGATTTCCCGGCAGCCGCAACCTGAATGAGTATGCCAGCGCCAACAGCTGGATCAATCAGACCGTCGGCATGCATTGGGGCGTGGTCGCGGGTTTTATTGCGGTCATCTTCGCCTATATCCTGCTCAACCGGCACATGCTGGGTTTCCATATCCGGCTGACCGGCGAAGCACCGCGGGCGGCAAGGTTTGCCGGGGTGAACCCGACGCGGCTGATCCTGATCTGCCTTGGCACGTCAGGGGCGCTGGCCGGGTTGGCCGGATTGTTCGAGGTCGCCGGGCCGTCGGGACAAATCAGCATTGATTTCAATGCCGGGTATGGCTTCACCGCGATCATCGTAGCCTTTCTGGGACGGTTGCACCCGGTGGGTATTCTGCTGGCCGGTGCGTTGATGGCGCTGACCTATATCGGCGGCGATATCGCCCAGTCCAACATGGGGCTGCCATCGGCGGCAATTCAGTTGTTCCAGGGGATGTTGTTGTTTTTCCTGCTGGCGGTCGATGTATTGACCAATTACCGCATCCGGCTGAGCCGCAGAGAGGTCGCATAATGGATTTGTCTTCGATCAACCCGATCCTGCTTCTTGCCTCTTTGATCGTGGCTGCGACACCGCTGTTGCTGGCGGCAATAGGTGAATTGGTGGTGGAACGTTCCGGTGTGCTGAACCTCGGTGTCGAGGGGATGATGATCACCGGTGCAATCTGCGGCTTTGCCATTGCGGTCAATACCGGATCACCTGTGCTGGGCCTGATTGCGGCGGCTATTGGCGGCGCGGTCCTGTCGCTTTTGTTTGCGATCCTGACCCAGTTCGCGCTGGCCAATCAGGTGGCGTCCGGGCTGGCGCTGACGCTGTTCGGGCTGGGCCTGTCATCGCTGATCGGACAGGGCTACCAGGGTGTTAAACCACCCCCGTTTCCAAAACCCGATATCCCGCTGCTGTCCGATATCCCGGTTCTGGGACCGATCCTTTTCAGCCACGATTTCGTGGTCTATCTGGCCTTTTTCCTGACGCTGATCGTCTGGGCAGTGTTGAAATATTCCCGCGCTGGTCTGATCCTGCGCGCGGTGGGCGAAAACCACGATGCCGCCCATGCGCTTGGCTATAAGGTTGTGCGCATCCGGGTGCTGGCGATCATGTTCGGTGGTGCCTGCGCGGGATTGGGCGGTGCCTATATCAGCCTGATCCGGGTGCCGCAATGGACCGAAGGCATGACTTCTGGTGTTGGCTGGATCGCGCTGGCGCTGGTGGTGTTTGCCAGCTGGAAACCCTGGCGGGTGATGCTGGGCGCGGGCCTGTTCGGCGGGGTGAGCGTGTTGCAGTTGAACCTTCAGGCGGCAGGTGTTCAGTTTCCTGTTTCTTCTATCGGAGCAATCATTTTTGGATGCTCGGCTTTCGTATTGGTATTGCAGTTTAAAAACCGTAAGAGCCCCAGATCGTTCAGAAATGCGTTATTTATTGGAACCGCCTTTATTGGATTGATTTTCCAAGTAGCAACCAGGGGAATTTTCGTCCCCTTCAAGGTCGAATATCTGGCAATGTCGCCTTATCTGATTACCATTCTGGTGCTGGTCATCATGTCGGCGGACCGGTCGCGGGCACCTGCATCCTTGGGGAAAGGGTTCCATGCTGGGACTTAAACCACGTGATCCGGCCACTCAGGAATGGGTCCGGGACATTCTGGATGGCCGCGACAAGAAATTTGGGTCCTGGGTGGCGCTGGCGCTGCACGGGCTGATCGTGCTCACGGCAATCGCCTTTGCCATTTCGACCGTGCCGACGCTGCCGGACCATGCCCGGCTGGCACTGTTATGGTTCGAACGGATCGCTGTCACCGTCTTCATGTGCGAATATTTGCTGCGGGTTTTCGCCGCCAAGCACCCGCTGCACTATATTTTGTCCTTCTGGGGCGTCATCGACCTTTTGGCCTGGATGCCCAGCCTGTTCCTGACGGTCGGCGGCACCGCCGCGATCCGGCTGCTCAGACTGATGCAGATGGTTCGGATCCTCAAAGTCATCCGCTACAGCCGCGCTTTGAGGCGGCTTAGCCAGGCCTTTGTCAGCGTACATGCCGAACTGGCGTTGTTCTACATCATCGCCCTGTTCCTGATTTATATCAGTGCCGTTGGCATCTATTTCTTCGAACACGAAGCCCAGCCCGACGTGTTCACCTCGGTTCCCGCGTGCCTGTGGTGGGCCGTCATCACCCTGACAACGGTCGGCTATGGCGACGTCATTCCGATCACTCTGGGCGGCAAGCTGTTCACATCGCTGATCCTGTTCATGGGCATGGGTGTCTTTGCCGTGCCCGCCGGCGTCATCACCTCGGCTCTGGTCGGGCGTGATATCGAGGATATCGAAGAAAGCCTCGAAAAGATCGAAAGCAGCGCGGAAGAAAAAGCGTATCGGGAGCGTTTACGGCGCTCGAAAAGCAACGATTGAAATACCTGAAAACCTGAAGTTCAAAAGGAGAATCCAACATGAAAAGAAGAACTCTGCTTGCAAGCGCCGCAATGGCTCTGGGGCTGGCCACTGCCGGTATCGCGGAAGAAAAGACCAAGGTCGGTTTCATCTATGTCGGCCCCGTCGGAGATGGTGGCTGGACCTATGAACACAACCAAGCCCGGTTGGCCGTCGAGGAAAAGTTCGGCGACAAGGTCGAAACCGTGTTCGTTGAATCGGTGCCCGAAGGCCCGGATGCGGAACGGGTGATGACCCAGATGGTGCTGGAAGGCGCTGACCTGATCTTCACCACCTCTTTCGGCTACATGGATCAGACGATCAATGTGGCCAAGAAATTTCCCAACGTGAAATTCGAACACGCCACCGGCTACAAGACAGCACCAAATGTTTCGGTCTATTCCGCCCGTTTTTACGAAGGTCGCGCGGTTCAGGGCACCATCGCCGGTGAAATGACCAAATCAAATGTCGTCGGTTATATCGGGTCCTACCCGATCCCCGAAGTGATCCGCGGCATCAATTCGGCCTATATCCACGCCAAGAAGGTGAACCCGGATGTGCAGTTCAAGATCGTCTGGGCTTATACATGGTTCGATCCTGCGAAAGAGGCCGACGCGGCCAAGGTTCTGATCGAACAGGGCGCAGACGTGATTCTGCAACATACCGATTCCACCGCACCGCAGGCCGCCGCTCAGGCCGCTGGCAACGTGATCACCTTCGGTCAGGCATCGGACATGTCCGAATACGCCCCTATGCCGCGGGTCAGCTCGATCATCGACAACTGGGCCCCCTACTACATCGAACGCACCCAGGCGGTGATCGATGGCACTTGGGAAACCGTCAACACCTGGAACGGAATCGGCAAAGGTATGGTTGGCATCGGCGAGATTTCCGATGCGGTCCCGACCGAGGTGAAAGAACACGCACTGGCGTTGAAAGCATCGATCGCCAGCGGTGAATATCACCCCTTCACTGGACCCCTGAACAAACAGGATGGTACCCCCTGGCTGGCCGAAGGCGAAGTGGCCGATGACGGCACCCTGGCAGGCATGAATTTCTATGTCGAAGGAATCGAAGGCACCATTCCGCAATAAATGGGCTGGCCTTGTGATTTCGGAAAGCCCCGCCACTGTGCGGGGCTTTTCTGTCGCCGCCTTAGGGTTCCCAACGGGGAAAAACGGAAACGATTATCCGACACGATCATCCGGCCGATACGCGAGACCGGGACAAGACGACTGCAATCGGATTATACGCCTCTAACGCAGTGGGACGCTGACCCGCAATTGTACGGTTTCCAACCCCGGATTGGTGGCTTTGATATCGGCATTCGAGCGGTGATCATAGCTGACGCCAATCCGTAAACCGCTGCGGGCCTCGTATCCGATTTCAGCCCCGGAGCGGAACTCGACCGGAAACCCCACGTCAGGGCCGCCGCCCTGCGCATAAAGCCCCGGCATCAAATGCAGCTGAACATAGGCGCGGTCCTGTGCGAAATGCCCGGTCCAGACCGCACCGAACCCGATCCATGCGTCACCGTCATCGGTAATCGAGGCGCCAAAGGCGGGCTGGAACGGGCCATAGCTGCGATTTAAATCGTAGCGAACGTAAAGTTCCCGCCCGATGCTGGCGTCTTGAAACTGCACGTCGCCCCCCGACACCGCGATCCGCGCCGGTAATTGGCTTTGTGCCATGCAGCCGTCCTGACAATGGTTCATTTTCATATCGGCCAGACCGGCCAGCAGGAAGAGAACAGCAAAGGTTCCGTCCATGATCGCACTCCTTCTCGGTCGCCCAAGACTTAGAACAGGCATTTGGGAAAGTCACGACACGAAGCAGCCTCATTTGGCCAGTGACTAACCTAAACTAAAATTCGCCCCCAGCGTTGCATGGAAAGCGCAACTTTCGCTAATAAATTTAGAGCAGCCATGGACACAACCTTTGCGGCAGTGGAATTAGTATAAGCAGCGAAGAAGAATCCCTTTTAATGCAAAACTCTGCTGACTAAGCTGATACGAAACCCGACCTAAAAACCCAACCAAAGGTTTGATAAGAACGATTGATGAGTAAACCGTCCCCTCTGAACTATTTACCGTCTTTGGTTGCGATTATTGCTGCCGTGCTTCTGGCATTCGTATTCGATTTTCAGTCAAGGGAATTTGCAGGGCAGGCCACCCGAGCAGATGTTGTCAACGAAACAGAAGTCCTGCGCGCCCGTCTGCAAAGCCAGATTGATGGCGGCCTGCATTTGGGACGCGGACTGGCGTCGCATCTCAGCCGCAGCGGGGAAATTTCACAGACCGAATTCAGCCTGTTCGTGTCCGAGATTTTTTCCGATCTTCCCGAAGTCATCAACATTGCTTGGGCACCTGACCTGGTTATCACCCGGGTGCACCCTGTCGAGGGAAATGAGAAGGCCATCGGTCTGGACTATCGCAATGTACCGGCCCAACTCGAATCCGTGTTGAACGCGCGCGACACCGGGCAGGTCGTTCTGGTCGGGCCGGTCGATCTTGTTCAGGGCGGCAAGGGTTTCATCTTCCGTGTGCCGGTCTATGCTTCCGGCGATGAAACGGTGCAGTTCAAGGGCGTCTTGTCGCTTGTCTTCGATATGGGCGCTTTTCTGGATGCAACCGGCGTCACCGATCCCAATAGCGATATCTCGGCGACCATCGCAGTCAGCACTGACGACAATGCTTCAGATAACATCTTCTTCGGCCCGCCCGATCTTCTAAACGACCACCCGGTGACGGCGCAAATACTGGTCCCCGGCGACAGCTGGTCGATCTACACGCGCCCTGCCATGGGTTGGGAAGTGGCGGAAAGCTCGTTACTTTACAATCGGTTGCTTATGCTTTTTGTCGCCGCGCTGATCCTGTTCCCAATGGTGACTGCGAATATTCTGGCGGTATCGCGGCAAAAAACCATCCGCGAGATGGAAATCACCGATGCCCGGATGAAGAGCGTAATGAAAAACGTCCCGGGGGTTTATACATCCTACATCATGTTCGAAGATGGCAGCGAACGTCTCGATTTCATCACTGATAGCTGTCAGGGAATTTGGGGGGTTTCCAAAGAAATTGCGATGGCGAACTCTCAGCTTGCCTGGGACATGGTCGATCCGGAATTTCGGCAGGAATTAAGGGAAGAAATCGAACGCGCCCGCAATACATTGACGCCGTGGCATTTCATTTGGCCGATCACCGCGGCCACAGGCGAACGTAAATGGCTTGAAGGTCATGGACAGATGACGGCGATGCCCGGTGGCAGTGTCCGGCGTGACAGCTTCATCACCGATATTACCGAAAAGAAGGAGCGCGAAAAAGAATTCGCGCGACAGGCCGAAATCGTGCGTCAGACACAAAAACAGGAAAGCATCGGGCTGCTGACCGGCGGGGTTGCTCATGATTTCAACAATCTACTGGCCGTTGTGCGCGGCAGTCTGGAACTGCTGCGCGATGATATAACGGACGAGAATGTCGAAGACGACGACCGTCTGAACATTATCGACACCGCAATTCAGGCGACTGATCGCGGCGCCGATCTGACCAAAAGCATGTTGAGTTTCGCCCGCCGGGCACGGCTTGTGCCGGAAATCATCGACCTCAACGATGTTGTGCGTGAAACCGAAGCTTGGGCCGGACGCACCCTGCCCGCCACAATCGACGTGCAGATCGACCTGCAAACCCCGCTGCCGCGCATCCGCGTCGATCGCAGTTCGACAGCTTCGGCTTTGCTCAACCTGATCGTGAATGCCCGCGACGCCATGACAAATGGCGGGACATTGAAAATCCGGACCGCCCTGAAAGAGCTGAAGACCGAAGATATCAATTCGGACGGCAATCTGATGCCGGGGCCTTATGTGATGCTGAGCATAAGCGATACGGGTGACGGCATTCCCCAGGCTATTGTCGACCGGATTTTCGAACCGTTCTTTTCCACCAAGCACCCCGGCAAGGGGTCGGGGCTGGGCCTGTCGATGGTTGAAGGATTCATCAAACAATCTGGCGGCACCATCCGCGTCGATTCTGCCCCGGGTCAGGGCACCACGATCCGGCTTTACTTCAAGGCGCTGGATGGCACTTTTTTGAACAGCCCGGCGAAAAACGCGTCCGGCAGCGGTGCGCAGGCAACGACGCTGCGCATTCTGGTCGCCGAAGACGATGATGGCGTCCGCGCCATTCTGGAATCGACTCTCATTCGGCTGGGACACAAAGTGCAGGCGCAGCCCAGCGGCGACGATGCGCTGGATCTCTTCCGCAACTCACCCGACTTTGACCTGCTGATTACGGATATCGTGATGCCGGGAAAATTGCAGGGTACGGATCTGGCGCGCGAGGTGCGACAGATCAACCCGAATCTGCCAGTGATTTTCCTGTCCGGTTATGCCCGCGACGCCGATGTCGGCGGACCGGAACTGGGCTCGTCGGATATTCGCCTGACAAAACCGGTTCGCCGTAAGGTATTGGCCGAGGCGATCACGCGCGCAATGGCGGCGAAACATCAGGGATAAAGTGGGTTCTCAACGAAAAAGGCCGGAGCATGCCCCGGCCTTTTTATTGTGAGAATGGGTCGGATCAGCTCATGCTGCGTTCAATCCGGTCCAGCGTTTCCATCGCCGCCAACACATCGTGGCAATCGCCATTGGGCTTGCGGCCCTCCTGAATCGCGGCGATGAATTCACGGTCGATCAACTCGATCCCGTTGTTCGACACCGCCACATCGGACAGGTCGATCTGTTTTTCGTAGCCGTCGTATAGGTCGTCATAGCGCGCGATATACGTGCCGTTGTCACAGATATAGCGGAAAAACGTGCCCAGCGGTCCGTCGTTGTTGAACGACAGCGACAGGGTGCAGATCGCGCCCGATTCCGTTTTCATCCCGATCGACATGTCCATCGCGATGCCCAGATCGGGATGTTTCGGCCCCTGCAAGCCGTAAGCTCCGGAGGCCACTTCGCCGGTCTGATATTGAAACAGATCGACGGTGTGGCAGGCGTGGTGCCACAGCAGGTGATCCGTCCAGCTGCGCGGTTCGCCCTTGGCGTTCATGTTGCTGCGGCGGAAGAAATAGGTCTGCACGTCCATCTGTTGAATCTTCAGCTCACCGGCGTCGATCTTATTCTTGATCCATTGATGGCTGGGATTGAAGCGACGCACCTGACCGGCCATGCAGGTCAGCCCGGTTTCTTTCTGCACCTCTGCGATACGGCGCGCGTCGTCCAGCGAATCCGACATCGGGATTTCGATGAAGACCGGCTTGCCCGCGCGCATCGTCGCGATCGCCTGTTCGGCGTGCAGTTGCGTCGGCGTCGCCAGGATCACCGCATCCACATCATCGCGCGCAATGCAGTCTTCCAGCGAGGTCGCCCAGTGGCCGATACCACGTTCCTTGGCCAGGGCTTCGATTTTTTCAGCGGTCGGCCCCATCACCGAGGTCACCGTCACTTCCTCGATCGCGGCCAGCGCGTCCAGGTGTTTAATACCAAAGGCGCCATAGGCACCTGCAACGCAAATTCTCATGCCAATCTCTCCCTCATCGGTGCGGCCTGTGCCACAGCTTCGGTCATGCCTGCAGCTATCATAGTGCCGTGCCGGGGAGGAATTTGAAACAGCTGCCTGCACCATTCAATTTTGTTATAGATTGGCTACCGATGCCATTTCAGCCCCTCCTGCCGGATCATGTCCATGAAGCGCGTCTGGGTTGGCGTCGGGTCCCATCCGGCACGGCATGTCAACCCGATGGAACGGGCGCTGCCCTTCAGGTCGATCGGCAATGTCACCAACATGCCGATTTCCATTTCCACCTCGAGCTGTCGGCGCGACATGATGGTCAGGTAATCGCCGCGCATCATCAACCCGCGCACCAACGCCAGCGAACTGGCCACGATACGCACCGGCGTGTTGGGCAATTGCGGAATTTTCAGACTTTCGAACAGATAGCTGCCGCTGGGCGTCGATTTGGGTGGTGCGATCCAGGAAAAGGACAGGGTATCCTCCAGCGTCAGACCGGATCGCTTGGTCAACGGATGATCCTTGCCTGCCACAACGTAAAGTCGATCTTCGAACAGCGGTTCCTGCACCACGTCGTCGGCAGGCAAGGGATCGCGCAGCGCGCCGAGAATGAAATCGACCTCGCCAAAGCGCAGGTCCCGCAACAGCGTTTCATAAGGTGCATCGATACAATGCAACTGCACCCCGCCTTCTGTCGAACGGAGCAGACGATCCATCGCCGCAGGCAGTATCGCGGGCCGTGACAACGGCAAAGACCCGACTACGATCTGGGTTGAATCGCGCCCCTGTAAGGCACTGATTTCATATTCCCCCTGCCGCATTTCCGCCGCCGCGAGGCGCACGTAATAGGCAAAGGAGTCCGCCGACGGTGTCAGTTGCACGCCGCGCCGCACCGGTTCGAAAAATGTCATCCCCGACAACCGTTCCAAATCCTTTGCCGCCCGATGAACAGCCGGTTGCGACACCCCGAGCTGCCGGGCCGCATGGCTGAAATTTTCCGTCTGCGCCACTGCGGTCAGCGCCCTGAGCTGGGTCGAGGTCGTCAAGCGGTGGAAATCCCGCCGCCCGGGCTGCGATGCCTTGCGCCGTGCCTGTCGTTCGCCCTCTTTCAGTAGATCCAGCGCCCGGTTGACCCGATGCAGGAACAGCCTGCCTGCCTCGGTGGTGAACATACCTTCGGGCCGCCGGTCAAACAGCGGTTCGTTCACCGCGCGTTCCAGCTTTGCCACGGCCTGCGTGACGGCGGGTTGCGACAGGTGCACGCGCTTGGCCGCCTCATTGATCCGATGGCAACCCGCGACTTCGCGCACCGCCTGTAAATGCCTGACATTGGGCAGAGTTACCTGCATCTCACCCCTCCAGATTCATCAATGCTATAACATTTTCAAATTGGAACCAACAAGGAATGAACTGGGGTTTCCCGGGCTTAAGTCTTATGTTCAGCGCAATCCCGGGCCAAGCCCCGGCGAACCAAGATGACCTAAGTAAAAGGATAATACTCAATGGACGCGGATTACCTGCCCTTCCATCCTTCGCCCAAGGTGCCGGAGTACACGCCGCCTGCGGGTGCCGTGGATGCGCATTGCCATGTGTTCGGCCCAGCCGATACGTTTCCTTATTCTGCGAAACGGAAATACACCCCCTGCGACGCCCCCAAGGAAAAGCTTTTCGCGCTGCGCGACCATCTGGGATTTTCCCGCAACGTGATCGTACAGGCGTCGTGCCACGGCACAGACAATGCCGCATTGGTCGACGCACTGGAAACCGCAGGGCCGTTGGCGCGCGGTGTTGCCGTGGTGTCGCCCGATGTAACCGATGCGGAACTCGACGCGATGGACAAGGCTGGCGTGCGCGCCGTGCGCTTCAACTTCGTCAAGCGGCTGGTCGATGATACCCCCAAAGAGGTCTTCACCGGCATCGCCGAACGGATATCCAAGCTGGGCTGGCATATCGTGGTCTATTTCGAAGCCCCCGACCTGGAAGAACTGACCCCCTTCCTGACCAGCCTGCCGGGCATCATCGTGGTCGATCACATGGGCCGGCCCGACGTGTCGAAAGGCGTAGATCACCCCGATTTCGACCGTTTCGTCGACCTGATGGCCAACAACGAAAATATCTGGGTCAAGGTCAGTTGTCCGGAACGCCTGACCGTGGCGGGACCGCCCTATGACGACGTGGTGCCGTTTTCGCGCCGTCTGGTCGACGCGTTTCCCGACCGCGTTCTTTGGGGCACCGATTGGCCCCACCCGAACATGAAATCGCACATGCCGGACGACGGTCAACTGGTCGACGTGATCCCACGGATCGCCACCACTGACGAGGCCCGCCGCAAGCTGCTGATCGACAACCCGATGCGCCTGTATTGGCCCGAAGAAAAGAAATCGTAAGGAGGAAACGTCATGGAACTGGAAGACCTCGACCATCACGTTCACATCGAAGGTACCACGATTTTCGATGGTGAAATGGCGATGAAGGGTTATGCGCTCAACAAAATGTGCTTTTCCTTCAATAAGGCCGCCGCGCGCGAAGCCTATCTCGCTGATCCCGAAGCCTATATGGAAAAATTTGGGCTGAACGAGGAACAGAAACAAGCCTGCCGCGACAAGAACGTTTTGGCGATGATCGCCGCTGGCGGCAATATTTACTACCTCGCCAAATTTGCCGGCATATTCAAGCTGAGCGTGCAGGACGTTGGCGCCCAGCAGACCGGCATGACCACCGAAGAATTCAAGGAAAAACTGCTGAGGCAGGGGGACTGATCCATGGCCAAGATTATCGGAGGGCTGACCACCAGCCACATTCCCGCCGTCGGCAACGCGATTGCCAACAACTTGTATGACGACCCGTATTGGAAACCGTTCTTCGACGGCTACCCACCGGTGTGGGAATGGCTCGACAAGCACAAGCCGGATGTTGCGATCAATATCTACAACGATCACGGGCTTGGGTTCTTCCTCGACAAGATGCCGACCTTCGCGATCGGGGCCGCGCATGAATATGTCAACGAAGACGAAGGCTGGGGCATTCCGCAACTGCCGCCGTTTCCCGGCGATGCCAAGCTTAGCTGGCACATCATCGAAGGCATGGTGGCGCGCGAATTCGACATCACGTCCTGTCAGGAACTGCCGGTCGATCACGGTTTCACCGTGCCGATGCAGCTGTTCTGGCGCGGCGCCCATGCCAACCCGAACATGCCACGCGCGATCCCGGTCAGCGCCAACACCGTGCAACACCCGATCCCGACCCTGAAACGGGCGTTGGACTTCGGCAAGGCGTTACGCAAGTCGATCGAATCCTACCCCGAGGACATCAAGGTCGTGATCCTTGGCACCGGCGGATTGAGCCACCAGCTCGACGGTGAACGTGCCGGGTTCATCAACAAGGAATTCGACACCTACTGCATGGAAAAGATCATCGACGATCCGGAAGAACTGACCAAGATCACCCGGATGGAGCTGGTCGAAAAGGCCGGCGCGCAGGGTACCGAATTCCTGATGTGGATGATGATGCGCGGGGCGCTTGGCGACAAGGTCAACGCGTTGCACCAGAATTATCACATCCCGATCTCGAATACCGGGGCTGGTACGATGCTGCTGGAATGTGCCGACTGATCCTCCCGTCGGCCAAACGAAAAAACGACACGGCGGGCCTGCAAAGGTCCGCCGTTTTGGTTTTTCGCCCGATGTCGCTGCAAAGGGCGATATTCGAACACTTTGAATAGAAATCCAATTTTTACGAATTGTTGAGTGAAGCTCGCCACACTTCCGCTGCGGACTGCGCCCCTTTCAGGTCCCGCACCCCCACAGCACAGGAGGACGGCGCCTTGGACGGCAAAGATTTCGGGCTGCAAACCACGGAAACACAAACCGAAACGCTTTCTGCGGAGAGACAGATCACTACCCAGACTGCGGAATCGGTACTTGGAGAGGATGGCATCGTCCGGGTGCGCATGTTGCCCGGAACCAAAGAAGATCTGGCTTCGGCCAAGGCAACCATCGCCGCCCTCAGCGAACTCTGCGATGGTGGCAAACGTGCTGTCATTGTCGACATGGCCGGAACGCTGAGCGCGACGCAGGACGCCCGGCGGTATTACAGCAGCGAACATGCCACCGACTGTATGACGGCCTGTGCGATGCTTGTCGGTTCGCCGCTCAGCAAGGTTCTGGGCAGTTTCTTCCTGGGCCTGAACAAACCCCGACATCCGATGCGACTGTTCACCTCGGAACCAGAGGCCGTGTCCTGGCTGAAAGGGTATCAGACGTGAGTATTGAAACCCCCGAACTGGCACGCGAAAGTCTGGACCGGATCCTGAACATGATCCTGCAGCTGGCTTCGGGAGATTTTGACGCCCGGCTGGAACCGTCCGGCACCGGCAGCACAATCGACGCGCTGGCGGTTGGGCTGAACATGCTGGCGGAAGAGCTGACAAGTTCGGTGCAGGAAAAGGAACAGGCTCTGCGTGCATTGAGCGAAAGCGAAATGAAATTCAGGACCATCACCGATACCGCGCTCGACGCTGTGATCGTGGTCGACAACGATGGAACGATCACGTTGTGGAATCCCGCCGCCGAGAAAATATTCGGGTATTCCCAAACCGAGGCTTTGGGCCAAAACATTGATATTTGTCTCGGTCCTTCGGAGTTGCGTAAAGACTACAAGGCGAACTGGTCGCGTTTTCGCGAAACCGGTGAAGGGACGGTCGTTGGCGGCACACACGAAACTCTGATACGGACCAAGGACCGCGGCGATATTCCGGTCGAATTGTCAATCGCCCCGGCCTTTCTGAACGGAGAATGGAACGCGATCGGTATTGCCCGCGATATTACCGGGCGGAAGGCGATGGAACAGGCCATAGAAACAGAGCGTGAGGATCTCAAGATAGTGGATCGCACCCTGTCCAGTTTTATCGCCGGGGCAGATACGCAGGCAGCCTTTGATACAATTCTGGTCGAAGTGCTCAAACTGACCGATAGCGAATACGGCTTCCTGATGGATTGTTGCACAGATGATAACGGGACGCCCTATATGCGGGCGCTGGCCCTTTCAGGTCTTTCCGGGACTGCCGATAAGCGGCAATTCATGCGCGATCACGCATCCGAAGAAATCAGGTTTTATGATTTTGACGGCCTGAACGGTGCTGCCATCGTCACCGGCAAGGTCGTGATCGCCAACGACCCCGCCAAGCACCCAAGCAGAAAAGGCACGCCGCAGGGGCACCCACCGCTCGACACATTTCTGGGTATCCCACTGCTGCGGGGCGAAAAAATCATCGGCGAAATCGGATTGGCCAACCGAAAGGGCGGCTATAACGATGCGGTGGTCAAGCGGCTGACGCCATTCCTGTCGGCCATCGCTGAAATCACCGAAGCCCACCAGACCGATGAAGCCCGCAGAAAATCGGAACTGCGGACAGAGCGTTTGGCCAATTACGACACTTTGACCGGGCTTCCGAACCGGGCGATGTTCAATGACCGGCTGCAACATGCGGTGCATCGGGCAAAACGTTATGACGAAAACTTTGCACTGCTGCTGCTGGATCTCGACCATTTCAAGGATGTGAACGATACGCTGGGGCATCCGATCGGTGACGCGCTGCTCTCCGCCGTCGGCAAGCGGTTGGAAGCATCCGTGCGCGACGACGCAGTCGTGGCACGGCTGGGCGGCGATGAATTCGCGGTACTGCAACTGAACCTGCAGGAAACGAAGGACGCCGCCATTCTTGCCCAACGACTGATCAAGCGGTTATCGGCCCCGTTCAAAATCGAAAATCACCGAATTCACACCGATGCCAGCATCGGTATCGCGCTGTACCTGCCCGGCAAAAGCGACCCGACGCATCTTCTCAGCCAGGCCGACACCGCGCTTTATCGCGTGAAAGAAGAAGGCCGCCACGGTTTCCGTTTCCACGACGCGAATGTAGAGGCTGGGTTGCGTCAGCGCGTCACCCTGATCGAGGATCTGCACGAAGCTCTCACGAAACAGCAATTTGTCCTCTACATGCAGCCGCAGATTGACACCCGGGCCAACCGGTTGGTCGGGGTGGAGGGGCTGTTGCGCTGGGATCATCCGGAAAAGGGCATTCGCGGCCCAGGCGAATTTATCCGCGTCGCCGAAGACAGCGGGCTGTTGCTGGATATCGACACCTGGGTATTGCAGCAGGCCTGCAGACAAATGCGCGCCTGGCATGATCAGGGGCTGATGCGGCAGGCAACGGTCAGCGTCAACCTGTCGACCCTGCAATTCAAAACCTCGGAATTCGAAAATGACGTGCTGTCCGCGCTGAACAGCGCGGGGCTGCCGCCGCGTTATCTCGAGCTGGAAATCACCGAACGTTCCCTTGCAGAACGGCCCGACGAAGTGGCGGCGGTTATGCAGCGGCTGGCCGCCAAGGGCATCCGGTTTTCCATCGACGATTTCGGCACCGGCTATTCGTCATTGCAATATCTCAAGCGTCTGCCCGTCAGCAAAATCAAAATCGCGCAGGATTTCATCCGTGACATGATGGCCGACAGCAGCGATGCCTCGATCGTCCGGGCGATCATCAGCCTTGGGATCGAACTGGGTCATGACGTCATCGCCGAAGGCGTTGAAACCCAGGAACAGCTTGAATTCCTGCAAGAAAAGGGATGTTTCCTGTTTCAAGGCTACTATTTCGGGCGACCGCAGCCAACGCCCGAATTAACCGAACGATTGCGACTGGCGGAAGGGTCAGAAGGATCATGGTTACCGTGCGAATAGCCAGACTGACCTGCCGGTTCATACGAAGGTTTTCCTTCCTTGCCAGTCCCGTCGCAGGGGGTCTTTTCGGGTGTTTTGCAGGCATTTTTATGGGGTGAACCCCATACTCAATCCATCCTTCTCCCGAAACATCCCTCCCTGTGCCAAGCTTCCTTTGTTTTCCGATCATCAGCGCGATAAAATACTCAGATAAAGGCCGAACGGGAATCGGTCTGAACTGGACATTGGACCGCTGGCATTGCAGCCGGGCCAAGTGACACAGACCGGAGGCAGTGTATGAGTTTCGTTTGCGCTATTCCCATTATTTCTGCGCTTTTCACGCAATGCGCACCGGCCCTGCCGCTTGCCTCCGGATATGTCGAAGCCGAACATGTGCTGATTGCGCCGGTCGGGTCAGCGCGGATCGAGGAAATGACCTTGAACCGGGGCGATGCGGTGGCCAAAGGCGATGTTCTGGTGCAGCTGGAACGCCGCGATGCTGTGATTGCGCTTGCCGAAGCCGACGCCGCCCTGCGCGCTGCCGAAGCCCGTCAGGCCAATCTGAGTGAAGGACGCCGTACCGAAGAGATCAATGTGATCGAGGCCAACCTTGCCTCCGCCCGTGCCCAAGCCAAGGAAATCGCCCGCGAAACGGCGCGGATATCCAGCCTTGTGGAGCGTGGTGTTGCCCCGCAGGCGCAGCTTGACGAAGCGCAAAGCCGGCTCGACGTGGCCAATTCGCGCGTGGTCGAGGTTCAGGCCAACCTTGCAGTGGCGCGGCTTCCGGCGCGCACTTATGAAATCGCCGCGGCCGAAGCCGATGTCGCGCAGGCCCAAGCCCGCGTCGAGGCCGCCAAATGGCAGTTGAACCGCCGCACTCTCTATGCCCCCGCCGATGGCCGGGTAACGGAAATCCTGCGCAATGAGGGCGAAATCGCCGGGCCACAGGCCCCGGTCCTGTCATTGCTACCCGACGGGACGGTGTTTGTCCGGCTCTACATTCCGGAAACCGCATTCTCGACGATCGAAATAGGGACCCGTTTGCGGATCAATTGCGATGGCTGCGGCGATGGCGCCGAGGCCACGGTCAGCTATATCGCGGAAGAACCCGAATTCACCCCGCCGGTTATTTATTCCGTCGAGAACCGCCAAAAGCTGGTCTTCATGGTCGAAGCGCGCCCCGGCAAGAGTGACAAACGGTTAAAGCCCGGCCAAATCGTCGATGCCGTTCTGCCAGAGATCGCGCAATGACCGAGCCAGTGATCGACGTTTCCGGGTTGGTCAAAAGATTCGACGGCCGAACTGTGGTCGATCACGTCTCGATGAAGGTCGAACGCGGTGAAATCGCCGGTTTCCTGGGGCCAAACGGGTCGGGCAAGACGACAACGATCCGGGTTATGTGCGGGCTGCTGACCGCAGATGAAGGCAGCGGCCGCGTATTGGGTCACGATCTGCGTAAACGCCATCTGATCAAGCGCGAAATCGGATACATGACCCAGCGATTTTCTCTGTATGAGGATTTGACGATCGCCGAAAATCTGGCTTTTGTCGCAGGGCTTTATGGGTTGAAGCCAGTGCAACGATTTGTCCGCGACACGCTGGCCGATCTGGGCCTGACGGCCCGGCGTGATCAACTGGCGGGGACGTTGTCGGGGGGCTGGAAACAGCGTTTGGCGCTGGCCGCCTGCGTGATGCACAATCCCCGGCTTTTGCTTCTGGACGAACCGACCGCCGGTGTCGATCCCAAGGCGCGGCGCGAATTCTGGGACGAAATTCATCTGCGCGCCGAAAATGGACTGACCGTTCTGGTCTCGACCCATTACATGGACGAGGCCGAGCGCTGCCACCGGATCAATTATATCTCCTATGGCAAACTGGTCGCCTCTGGCACCGTGGCCGACGTTCTGGCCAAGGCAGGGCTGACCACATGGGTGCTGGATGGACCGGACACGCCGCAAGCCGCGAAAATGCTGAAAGGGCATCCGGGCGTTGATGAAGTCACCCATTTCGGCACGACACTGCACGTGGTGGGCCGTGACGCTGCCGCGTTGGAACGCAGTGTCAGGGATACGGTGAAGGCCACCGGGGTGCGTGCCGAGCGGGCTGAAACCACCCTTGAGGACGCCTTTATCCGATTCATGGCCGACGGTCAGGACAACATGCAATGAGCCGTATTTTTTCTCTCCGCCGCCTGACCGCGCTTTGGGCAAAGGAACTGATCCAGATGCGCCGCGACAGGGTGACCTTTGCGATGATGCTGGGCGTCCCGCTGATGCAACTGATCTTGTTTGGATTTGCGATCAACAACGACCCCAAGAACCTGCCGGCTGCATTGGTCGCGCCGACACAGGATCACTATACCCGTGCGATTGTCAGCGCGCTGGAACTGACCGGTTATTACCGTTTTGACCACGTCGCCGTCAGCGCCGCCGAAGCTGAGGCCCTGATTGAACGCGGCAGCGTGTCTTTCGTGGTGACGATCCCGTCGGATTTCGGTCTGCGGGTGGACCGGGGCGACCGCCCGACCCTGCTGATCGAAGCCGATGCAACCGATCCCGCCGTTGCCTCGGGCGCAATATCGACACTGGGCACCGTGGCGTCGGATGCGCTGCTGCATGAGATGGGTATTGCATCCCAAGTAGAAGAAAGCGCGCGCGGCCACCTGAACGTTATCGTCCACCGCCGTTACAACCCCGAAGGCATCACGCAATACAACATCGTGCCCGGATTGCTGGGCGTGATCCTGCAAATGACCATGGTGATGATGACATCGATGGCGCTGACCCGCGAAACAGAACGCGGGACAATGGAAAACCTGCTGGCGATGCCGGTCACGGCCACCGAAATCATGCTGGGCAAGGTGCTGCCTTATCTCGGCGTCGGTGCGGTGCAGGTGATCGTCGTTCTGGGTGCGGCGAAAGTGCTGTTCAGCGTGCCCTTCGTGGGCGATCTGGGATTGCTTCTGCTGGGGGTGCTGGTGTTCGTTCTGGCGCTGGTTCTGCTGGGATATTCGATTTCCACTTTTTCGCGGTCGCAGATGCAGGCCATGCAGCTGACGTTCTTTTTCTTTCTGCCTTCTATCATGTTGTCGGGGTTCATGTTCCCGTTCCGCGGCATGCCGGTCTGGGCACAATGGATCGGCGAACTGATGCCACTGACACATTTCCTGCGCATGATCCGCGCGGTGATGCTGAAAGGGGCTGGCCCCGCCAACATACACCCTCAGATGACGGCCCTCATTCTGTTCGTGATCTTCTTTGCGCTGATCGCGCTGGCCCGATTCCGCCGAACACTGGACTAATCGGGCCACCCCTCTTGGACAGCGACGGTGCGTCTCAGACCTCTTCGAGGCCGCACCAATCGGCGATGAACAGTGCCGTGGCCTGGGTGACCCGTCGCATGCTTTCCAGTTCGACGCGTTCATTGAAGCCATGGATCGCTTCGGCGCGCGGTCCATAGACCAGCGCCGGAGTATCGGCATAAAGGCCAAAGAAACGCGCGTCGGTGGTTGCAGTGATTGCCGCCTTGTCGAGCGCGCTGCCGGTCACAGTGCCATGGGCCGCTTCAAGCGCACCTATCGCCGCCTTGGCATTGACCGAGCCGTCCTGAGACAACGCATATCCTTCGGCGTTGAAGCCATGATAGACAACCTCGGGCAACGAGTTCCTGAGAAAATCATTCTGCCGCGCCGCTTCCATCAGTACCGCCTCGATGTCGGCCTTGGCGGCCTCGATGCTTTGTCCCGGGAAAATCGCCATGCGGACATCGAAAACACACCATGCGGGGACCGAGCTGGTCCAGTCGCCACCCTCGATCTTGCCGATATTGAGGTTGAGCGTGTGATCCATGTGGGCGTAGTCGGTGGGCCGGTTTTCAGGAGCGTTCCAGCGCGTTTCCATTTCATGCAGCGCGGCAATCAGCGGGATCGACGCCTCGATCGCGTTGGACCCGCTGCCCGCATAGGCGACATGGGTCGGCAGCCCCTTGAGGTGAACCTGGAACCAGATCACCCCGATCTGCGCGGTCACCAGTTTTTCGGCAAAAGGTTCAGGGATCAGCGCGGCGTCGGCCTTGTAGCCGCGGGCAAGACAGGCCAACGCACCATTGCCGGTGCATTCCTCTTCGACCACGGATTGGTAAAACACATCCGCCGCCGGTGCCAGCCCAAGCCGCCCAATCGCGTCCAGCGCAAACAGGTTAGACGCAAGCCCCGCCTTCATGTCCCCGGCACCACGACCATACATCCAGCCGTCATCGACGCGCGGTTCGTAAGGCGGGCTGTCCCACATATCGAGCGGCCCTTCAGGGACCACGTCGATATGGCCGTTCAGGATCAGTGATCGCCCTTTTTGGGTACGTGAAGTATGGGCCCCTACCACGTTTACGGCATCCTCATATGGGCCAAGCACGGGCGAGAAACCGGGTAATGCGCTGATTTCATTGACGTCGATCTGCCAACGATCAACCGTGTAATTCCGCGCGACCAGTTGTTCGACCATGAATGTCTGGGCGCTTTGTTCCTTGCCGCGGGTGGACGGATGCGCTGTCAGTTCGGACAGAAATCCGATCTGGTCGTCAAATCCGGCGTCAACAGCATCGAGAATACGGGTTTTCAGGTCTTGGTCCATTATCTGCCTCAGAATGTCGGAATGTCGCCGGTCGGGATGGCCACAGGTGCGCCGGTCGCTTCGGTAAGCTCGGCAATACTCACCCCTTGGGCAAGTTCGGCAAGCGCAAACCCACCCGGTGTGATGTCGATCACCGCCATGTCAGTGAACACGCGCGCCACGCAGCCGCGCGCGGTCAGCGGCAGGCCGCAATCGGTTTTCAGCTTGGGATTACCCGCGCGGTCGGTATGGGTTGAAAGCACGATCACGCGCCGCGCCTTTTGGGCCAGTTCGATCGCGCCGCCCGGCCCCGGGGAAAATTTGCCGGGTACTTTCCAGTTGGCAAGATCCCCAGCCTGACTGACTTCGAAAGCCCCGAGCATGGTCAGATCCAGCCGCCCCGACCGAACCAGAGCAAAGCTCACCGCGCTATCAAAGAAGGACGAACCCGGTATGGTCGAGACATAGGCCCCGCCCGCGTCAATCAGGTTCCGGTCGGCCCGGTCCGGCGACAGGGTTGGGCCAATGCCCGCAAGCCCGTTTTCGGTATGCAGGCAGACCGGGAAATCGGCGGCCAGATGGTTCACCACTTGGGTCGGCAGGCCGATCCCCAGATTCACCACCATGCCCGGTGCGATTTCAAGTGCGGCCCGGGCGACCATGCGGTTTCTAGCGTCGGACAATGGCGTATTCCTCGCTAATCTCGGTGAGTTCGACAACGTGATCGACGAAAGGCCCCGGCGTATGGACCTCGTCTGGGGACAAGCCCCCCATCGGCAAAACCTGTTCGGCCTCCGCAACCACGCGGGTTGCAGCCATGGCCATCAGCGGGTTGAAATTGCGCGCGGTGGCAACGTAATCGAGATTGCCGAACGCATCGGCGCGGTCAGCGTGGATCAGAGCGACGTCGGCGCGTAGCGCGGTTTCGACGATGTAGCGTTTACCGTCGATTTCCAGCCGCTGTTTGCCGTGGGCCAATTCGGTGTCTTCTGCGATATCGGTGAGAATACCGCCCAGCCCTGCCCCACCGGCCCGCACGCGTTCGGCCAGTATACCCTGCGCGTTGAATTCTACCTCCAGACGGCCTTCATTCATCTGTGCGATGGCGCGCGGATTAAGGCCGATATGGGTGGTGATCAGCCGCGCGACCTGCCCCGAGGCCAGCAAATGATCCACGCCCATATCTGTCTCGTTCGCGTCATTCTTGATCACCGTCAGGTTCCGCGCCCCTTGCCGCACCAGTTCGTGGATCAGTGTGAAAGGCGTGCCGGGCACCCCGAAGCCGCCGATCATCACCGTGGCACCGTCGGATATTCCGGCAAGCGCGTCTTCAATCGCGGTGGTCTTGTCAGGCAGTCTCATGCGACGGCCTCCGAACCGGTGCCGAGTCCCGCAAAGCCGGCCCCGTCAAGCGCCATCGGGACATCGTCCGCCTGCGCGGTGAACCCCAGCCGGGCATAGAAGGACCGGGCCGCATCGTTATGGCCGTGCGTGGTCAGTGCCATGTAACACGCGCCCCAGCCACGTCGTGCGTGATCCGCCACGGCAGCAAGTAAACGCGCGCCCAGCCCCTGACCGCGCGCGTCGGGCGCGGTCCACAGGTCCTGTACATATACCCCGGGTTGCCCACGTGTGCTGGAATAGTGCCGGAAAAACAGCGCGATGCCAGTGGCATGGCTGTCCTGTTCCGCAATCATGGTTTGAAACAGCGCCGCTGGACCAAAGCCGTGGGCGCGGACCGTGTCGGGTGTAGACGCAAAGCGAGCGCCATCACCGGTTTCATCCGCCAACCGGGCGAGCATCGCCACGATCGCCGGGGCATCAGCGGGACTGGCAACCCGGATCGTCATGCCGATGGCTCCACCTCAAGACCGGCACCGGCGGCGAAGGCATCCAGACTGTCGGTTAGAAGGGCCATCATTTCGTCGATCTGGGCTTCGGTGATGATCAGTGGCGGGGCAAGCAGGAAATGATCGCCCGCCGCGCCACCACGGGTGCGGCGCGAATAAATTATGAGTCCACGTTCATAAGCCAGCTCTACCAGCTGCGAAAACGCGTTCAGCCCCACCGGCAGCGGTTCCATCGTGTCCCGGTCAGAAACGAATTCGAAAGCGGTGAGCAAGCCCTTGCCACGGACGTCGCCGATGAACGGATAGCGTGCCATCAACCCGCGCATACGGGCGATCAACACGTCGCCCATCGCGGCGGCATTGGCGACCAGCCCCTGCGCTTCGATTTCTTCCAGCACCGCAAGCCCCGCCGAACAGGCCATCGGATTGCCGGCATAGGTAAACCCATGCTGGAACCCACCTGCATCAAGGATCGGATCGACGATCCGGGTGCCCGCCACGGTCGCGCCGAGCGGCGCATAACCCGATCCGAAACCTTTGGACATCGCGACGATATCGGGCGTGATCCCCCAATGTTCGGCAGCAAGGAAACGTCCGGTGCGGCCCACCCCTGTCATCACCTCGTCATAGATCAGCACCACACCGAATTCGTCGCAGATTTCGCGGATGCGGCCGTAATAACTGTCGGGCGCAACCAATGCGCCGGTCGATGCGCCCCCCACCGGTTCCATGATGAAGGCCAGAACCGTATCGGGGCCTTCGGACAGGATCTTGTCGCGCAGCATTTCGGCGTATTTCAGACCGCGTTCATGTTCAGTCAGATTGTCGCGGTCAAGATAGGTGGCCGGTGCCGGGATCTTTGGCATACCGCGCATCATCGGCGCGAAGGGCCGTGTCAGCGGATCATATCCGGTCAGGTCCAGCGCCCCAAGCGTGCAGCCGTGGTAAGACGGAAAGCGGGAAATCACCTTCCAGCGGCTCGCCTCATTTTGGGTAATTTTGTACTGTCGCGCCAGTTTTACCGCGCTTTCCACCGCTTCGGAGCCACCCGAAACGAAAAACACACGATCCAGACCTTCCGGCATCATCTGCGCGGTCTTGGCTGCCAGATTTTCCGATGCTTCGGTACGGAAATGCAACCGGTACCCGAAGGTCGCCTTGTCCATTTGCGCCTTCATCTTGGCGAGAACGCGCGGATTGGAATGGCCGATATTGGATACCATCGCGCCCGACGAACCGTCGATGTAACGTTTGCCCGACTGGTCAAACAAATAGATACCTTCGCCCCGGTCCAGAAACGGACGGGGATTGCGCGATTGATAGAAAAGATGGGATGGCTGGTCGTTCACTTTGCACCTGCAAGATGTTTGCGCAGAAATTCGCGGGTTCTGTCCTGATCGGGATTGCGGAATATCTTTTCGGGCGGGCCTTCTTCGACCACGACCCCCTGATCCATGAACAAGACCCGGTCGCAGACCGAGGCCGCGAAATCCATTTCATGGGTGACGATGATCATCGTCATATGTTCTTCGGCGAGTTTTTTCATCACCAGGTTCACTTCCTCGACCAGTTCCGGGTCGAGCGCCGAAGTCGCTTCGTCGAACAGCATAACCTTGGGCTTCATCGCCAGCGCGCGCGCAATGGCGACGCGCTGTTTCTGACCGCCGGACAGCTGCGATGGATAGTAATCAATACGTTCCAGCATACCGACCTTGTTCAGCTGCTCTTCGGCCAGCTTGTTGGCCTCTTCCTCGTTGATCCCTTTCAGAAGCTTCGGCGCCAGCGTGATGTTGCCGCGCACAGTCAGATGCGGGAACAAGTTGAAGTGCTGGAACACCATGCCGATATTCTGGCGCACTTCGTTGATATGCTTTTCATACTGGCGATGCGGCAGGTCCTTGTTGATCTGTGTATCTTCCAGCCAGATTTCGCCGCCCGTCAGCGGATCGAGGTCGTTGATCGCACGCAGCAAAGTGCTTTTGCCCGATCCCGATGGCCCGATGATCGCGACGATTTCGCCGCGTTGCACTTGCAGGCTGATATCCTTGAGAACTTCAAGAGTGCCATAGCTTTTTTGAGCATGCCGGATATCGACGAAGGGTTTTTGGTCAGTCATCATTTTGATCTCCATCGCCGTCAGCGCGCGGCCTGAATCTTGCGTTCGATGCGGCGCAGAACGGCCTCCATCCCGAGGTTGATGATGTAATAGAACACGGCCGCCAGTACGTAGAATTCAAACGGCCGGTAGGTACGCCCGATGGCCAGCTGGGCCGACAGGGTGAGTTCCGACACCCCGATCACCGACACCAGCGCCGAGTCCTTTAGCAGCGCAATCATGTTGTTGCCGATGGGCGGGATCACGTCGCGCACCGCTTGCGGCACCACGACTTTGCGCAGGGCCTGCCCTCGGCTCAGCCCCAACGTGCGGGCGGCTTCCATCTGACCCTTGTCAACGGCCAGGATACTGGTCTGAATGAGTTCGGAATTATAAACCGCGAAATGCAGCCCCAACCCGATCACACCCGCGACAAAGGCTGGCAGGTCGATACCGATCTGCACCAGTCCGAAATAGATCAGGAACAATTGCAGCAGCAGCGGCGTGCCCATGAACAGCCATGCAAAGGCGCGGAACGGCAGCCGCACCAGAACCGGGCCATAAAGCGCGATCACCGCAAAGACTATACCGCCGAAAAAGCTTACCAGCGCCGATGCGACGGTAATCGCGATGGTCCACAACGCGCCGAGCATGACAACGTCGAGGTATTTCGGAATGACCGTGAAATCCAGCCCCATATCGTTTCTCCCTCTGCCTCGCGCCGCTCAGACGATGCGCGCTTTGCGGTCGAGCCAGGCAATGCCGCGGCCAGTGATGTAGATGATGATCATGTAGAGAACGCCCGAGATCAGGAACATCTCGAAGGGTTTGTAGGTCGACCCGATATAGCGCTGAGCGGTGTAGGTCAGCTCGATCACCGAGATCGCGGCAACCAGCGCGGTGCCCTTGATCAACGCGTTGATGTTCACCCCCAAAGGCCGGATCATCAGACGTGCGGCCTGCGGCAGGATCACGTAACGCATACTGAGATAGCGGCTCATGCCAAGAGTACGTGCCGCTTCGGCCTGTCCTTTGTCGATGGCGATGATCGCGCCGCGAATGGTTTCGGTCATGTAGGCACCGATATTGACGCCCAACCCGATCACCCCCGCCTCGAAGGCGTCAAGCTGAATGCCGATCTGAGGACCGCCGAAATAGAGGATAAAAAGCTGAATCAGCGCGGGAGTGCCGCGGATGAAGCTGACATATGTGACGCCGATGATGCGCAAAACACGCAACCGCGACAACCGCGCCGCCGCCCCAAGCGCCCCACAGATCAACCCCAGGATCGTGGTGAGCACCGAAAGCTCAATTGTGACCCAGGCCGCCTTTATGAAATAGGGGTAGACCTTCAGCATCAGTTCGACATCCATCGGCCCGTCCTTCCCTTAGTGATGATCTTTGCGTTCGAGGATCGGCAGGGCGCGGATTTCGCGCACCAGCGCCGTCGTTTCCTCGACCGCGGCTTCAAGAAATTTCCGCCCGGTTTCGGCATCGGCGACGGTTGGGTCGCCCATGGTGCCGTCGGGCGAGGCCTCGGACCACCAGCGCATCAGCATCGCCTTGCCGCCGCCCTTGGCTAGGTCGAGATTGAAGAATTTGGTGTCCGGATCGTGCAGGTTCTGGTTCGTTGCCTTGCTCAGATCGACCAGTTCGGGGTGCAGATGCATATACATCGCGGCCTCGAATTCGCCCGCGTGGGCAATGCCACCGACCTCGGAATTGCGCAGTGCGTTGATCCGGTCGCTGCACAGGTTCCAGTAAGAAGCGGACACGCAGATGATACCGGTTTCGATCACCGTCTTGCGCGCTGCAAGGTCCAGTACAGGGTGATTGGACCCGTGCGAATTCAGCAACAGAATGCGGCGGAACCCGTGATGGGCCAGCGATTTCGTCACGTCGGTGACAAAGGCGATCAGGGTTTCCGGCTGAATCCAGATAACGCCGGGAAAATCCTTGTGATGTTCATTGAACCCATAGGCAATGGGCGGCATGACCAGCACCTCTTCGGGTGCCATGTCCGCCACACCATTGGCCACCGCCATGCCCAGCACCGTATCGGTGTCGAGCGGCATATGCGGCCCGTGATCTTCGGTCGCGGACACGTTGAGGATGACGACGCGGTCCTTGTCAGCGTCGCGCACCTCTTCCCAAGTCAGTTTACCATATTCGGTTTGCATTTCGCCCACACCTCTGGGGATGGCGCGCCGGATCACCGGCGTGCCACAGGCTTCCAAGATGAATTCAGAGAATTCAGCGGATGTCGCCGCCGACCCATTTTTCGGCGATCTTGAGGTAGGTGCCGTCTTCCATCATCGAATCCAGCGCGGCCTGCATTTCGGCTGCGAGCTTGGGATTGCCTTCGCGGATGGCGATACCGGCACCGAAAGCTTCGGTTTCGAGATCGGGCAGCATCACGAAGTCATAGCCGTTTTGCTTCATCGCGAGGATCGCGGCGATCGAGTCATTGGCAATGACGTCAACGCGGCCATTCTGCAATTCAAGCAGAAGCTCGGGCAGACCTTTGTAGGTGCGCACGTTGTAGCCTTGTTCGCGGGCCCATTCTTCGTGGGTTTCGCCAAGGGTGACGCCCATTTTCGCATCGCCCAGCTGCGATACGCTGGTGATGCCGCTGTCGGGTTTGGTGAAAACCGCGCGTTTGGTCGAATAGTAAGGGCCAACGAAATCGACCACTTCGTCACGCTCTTCGGTGATTGTCATGGAACCGACGATGGCGTCGTATTTGTTTGCCAGAAGACCGCCGATGATGCCGTCCCATGCGGTGGTGACGATTTCCGCCTCAAGCCCCATGCGCTTGGCAATCTCGGTGCCGATCGCAGGGTCGAACCCGACGACTTCGTTTTTATCATTGACGAAATTGAACGGAGGATAGGCGCCCGACATGGCGATCCGCATCACGCCCTTTTCCTTCAGCGTGTCCAGTTCGTCGGCCATTACCGGCGCGGTGATCATGATGCCGCCCAGAGCAAGACTGCCCGCGGCAATTGCGGTTTTCAAAAGGGTTCTGCGCTTGGTCATTTTTTCTCTCCCATTGGTTTCTCTATTTTTGTAGCTCGGTCTGGGTCTTTGCCAGACGCGAGGTGGCGGCTTTACACCTTGTCGAAAAGGCTTGCATGGGGCCACATCATCATGCAAATAAATAATACAAATTCTAATTATCGTTGAAATCTATAATGAAGCCCTATGAACAACGATTTCCCTGGCAGCTTGACTGGAATCTTCTGCGCACATTCATGGTTGTGGTGGAACAGCGCGGCATTTCCCGAGCTGCCGATTTCCTAGGGCTGAAACAACCGACGATTTCGTCTGCTCTCAAGCGGCTGGAACAGGCAATGGGGCAGCGCCTGATCATTCGAAAACCCAATGAATTCAAAGTGACGCGTGCGGGGCAGATCCTCTATTCGGAATGCTCTTCTATCTTTGGGTCGGTATCGCAACTGCCAGCGCTTCTGGAAGTCTCCACCGAGGAATTGCGCGGCCATATCTCGGTAGCGATCGCCAGCCATGTTATTTCGGATCATTTCGATGATGTGCTGCATGAATTCGCCAGGCGGCACCCAAAGGTGACCTTCTCTTTCACCGTCGCAGAAAGCGAAGAAGTCGCGGCGAGGATCAGTCAGAACCGTACCAGCATCGGGATATGCCTGTTGCCGCAGATTCCCCTGAACCTGAAGGCAACGGTATTGTACCGGGAATATTTCGGCCTGTTCTGCGGCCCTCGCAACCGTCTGTTCGACCGCGAGGAAATTGCGCTTGCCGATCTGGCGGGCGAACCATCCGTGTCGTTTCAAACCGAAACCGAAAATGGTCCGCTGGAACCGGTCGCCCGGCTCAGGGCGCGGGCAAAGATTGCAACGGGATGGCGCGGCGTATCATCGAACCTGCACGAATTGCGACGGATGATCGTGGCAGATATCGGCATCGGCGCCCTGCCCCTGCATGTCGCCGCGCGGGACGTCGAGCGCGGGCGCCTGCGACAGATGCCGCCCTATGATGACCTTCCGTTGGTGAATATCTACATTCTGACCAACCCGGCCCGTCGGTTGTCAGATGCCGAAGCGACATTCCTGACGATATGCGAAGAAACAATCGCCAGCGTGGATTTGCAAGAGCGGACTTATCACTAAAAATGACGTGGCCAGTTCTCTGACAAGCCTGCCCCGGGTCAACGTAAGGCGATAACAGGCTGGCAAATCCGGACCTGGAATTTTTCTACTATGATTTGAAAACTTGGCTTTACGATCCGCGTCAAGTCATGCTCATATTCGCCAGAATGAATACTAAATATTTCCTGTCCGCCATTTGACCTGAAAGAGAACGCTGAATGTCGAAAGCGATCCGATTACTCTCTCGCCTCCTTGCTGTTAGCCTCCCGATAACATTCGGGGCATTGACTGTTGCATATTCGGGCAACTTGGCTCAGCCGCCGGCTGCGGAACAAAGCAAGCGGCCACCGACCGCAGTCCGGGTATTAACAATGACCCCGGTCGATCTGGTCCCGCGCGTCAGCGGATTCGGCATTGCGGAACCCGCACGCGAATGGCGTGCAATCGCACGGGTCGAAGCCGAAGTTGTCGAAACCGCGCCCGATCTGGCCAATGGCAAAACCGTGGATGCCGGCGCAGTCCTGTTGCGGCTTGATGATACCGATCTGAAACTGGCATTGGCGCAGATCGACGCGCAGTTGGCGGCACTTGCGGTCAAGGATCAGACGCTCGCAGCCAGCCTCGACATAGCCAGCGCCGATCTTGATTTGAGCCGCGGCGAACTGGACCGACAGAAATCGCTGGCCCAAGAAGGCGTGTCGACCCAAGCCAGGGTGGACACCGCCCGGCGGGCCGAACTGTCGGCGCGCAGCAAGGTGGTCGAGGTTGAAAGCCAGTTGTCGCTGAACGCCGCCGAACGCAACGTATTGAAGGCACAGCAGGCCGCAGTGGCGCGGTCGCTGGAATTCACCAAAATCACGGCCCCTTATGACATCCGCATCGGCGAAGTGTCTGCCGAGTTGGGTCAGGTGGTGAACCGCGGGCAGACCCTTTTGACTGCCGAAGGATTGGACGCCACGGAAATCGCGGCTCAATTTTCGATGGGCCGGATCGGGCCGTTGTTGCGGGCGGTGGGCGACGGCGCAACTGTCCTTGACCTGAAGGCCAAGGTGCGTTTGGCCGCGCCGGGCCATTCGGTGATGTGGAACGCAAAAATCGACCGCATCGGCGAAGCGATTGATCCGCGAACACAAAGCACCGCCATCGTTGTTCGGGTCGAAGACCCTTATGAGCAGGCCGAGGCGGGCGCACGTCCTCCGCTGCGGCGCAACACCTTTGTCGAAGTCATCCTGATGGCGCCCAAACGCCCCGCGCTGATTGCACCGCTGGATGCGGTGCGGGGTGGCAAGGCGCTAGTCGTATCGTCCGAGGGCACGCTCGAAAATCGGGATGTTACGATTGGCTATACTATCGGCGATATCGCGGTTGTCAGCGACGGATTATCCGAGGGCGACAAGCTGGTCGTAACCGATCCCGCCATCGCCGTGCCGGGAATGACGGTCAAGCCGATGGAAGATAAAAAACTGGCCGCCCAGATCGCGCTGGCGGCCAGTGGCCAGGGCAAGGGTTCCAAGCAATGATCCGTCTGTTTGCCGTTCATCCCACTGCGGCCAATATCCTGATGTTGGCGCTTCTGGTTCTGGGCATCGCCGCAGTACCAACCTTGCAGCGCGATACGTTCCCGGTGACGCCGCCGTCCGAAGTGGAAATCCGCATCGCCTATCCAGGTGCATCGCCCGCCGAAGTGGAAACCGGCATCTGTCAGGTAGCCGAGGACCCGCTGCGCGCCGTCGACAATCTTGACGAACTATCCTGCCTGTCGCGCGACAACATGGCCGTAATCGTCGCCGTGATGGTGGAAGGCGCGGACATGACCCGGTTTCATAACGACCTGAAGGCTGCGGTGGATGCAATCGGACAATTCCCTGACCGCGCGGACGATCCGGTCACCCGGATCGTGGAACGGGTGGCCTCGGTCGCGTCAATTGCCGTGACCGGACCGGAGGACCCAAAGGTTTTGCTGTCTTATGCAGATATGCTGGCGGAACAGTTGAAAGCCGACCCACAAATTTCGCAGGTCAGCATCGCAGGGTTCTCGGACCGCGAGATCGCCATCGAATTTGACGCTGCCATGCTACAACGCCACGGGCTGAGCATTGCCGATATCGTTCCAATTCTGACCCGCGACAGTCTTGACGTTCCTGCGGGCACGCTTGCAGGGCGTCAGGGCGAAGCATCGATCCGTTTTCTGGGCGAAAAGAGAACTATCGGCGAATTTGCTGCCATCCCGCTGACCGGGTCGACCAGCGGCGCCGAAATCCGGCTGGGCGAAGTTGCAACGATCCGCGAAGAATTTTCCGATCCCGCCCAGGCCGCCTATTACAATGGTGCCCGCGCAGCGATCGTGCAGGTCAACAAAACCGCCGCGCAGGATTCGCTACGGGTCAAGGCGGCGCTGGATAAGGTCATGACCCAGGCCCAAGCCGTTGCCCCAGGCAATATAGAGCTGGCGATTTCGCAGGATTCCACGCTGAACACCCGCGACCGTCTGCGCATCATCGGGGTAAACGGCATTCAGGGTCTGGTTCTGGTGCTGGCCGTGATGTGGCTGTTTTTCGGCTTCCGCTTTTCTTTCTGGGTCGCGATGGGCCTGCCGGTGTCATTCCTCGGAACCATATTCATGATGCAGCTTCTGGGCTATACCATCAACATGATGACGATGGTCGCGTTGCTGGTGGCGATCGGGCTGTTGATGGACGATTCCATCGTGATTTCGGAAAACATCGTGCGCCGCCGTCAGGCCGGCGAACGCGCAATTGACGCGGCCGTCAATGGTGCCCGGCAAGTGGCGCCGGGCGTGGTGGCGTCGTTTCTGACCACGGTGATGATTGTTGGCCCGCTCAGCTTCATGGATGGGCAAATTGGCGCGGTGCTAAAATACATACCCATCGTTCTGGTGATCACGCTGATCGTCAGCCTGTTCGAAGCCTTCCTGATCCTGCCCCACCATATGCGGCATTCGCTCAAGGGCGATCTGCGGCCTAACCGTGTATCGCGCTTGGTGAACGGTGCCTTCGACGGGCTGCGTGATCGCGTGGTTGTACCGCTGTCAGGACTGAGCCTGCGCTATCGCTATTTCACGCTGGGGCTGGCAGGGTTTCTGATCCTGATATCGCTGGCGCCTTATACGGGCGGTTTCATTAAGTACCAAAGCTTTCCGCAGCTCGAAAGCGACACGGTTGAAGCCCGGCTGCTGCTGGTGCAGGGATCGCCGTTGGGCCGGACCGAACAGCGCGTTGCCAAAGTGGTCGCCGCACTGGACAAGCTAAATTCGGAACTGACCCCCGATCAGCCCGACGAACAGCCCCTGATTCAAAGCTATACCGTGACCTACAGCGCCAATGCCGACACCCCGGAAACCGGGGCTCACATGGCCACAGTCAGCGCCAAGCTGCTGCCCGCTGGCGTACGCGACACCCAAGTCACCCAGATCGTCGACCGATGGAAAAAACTGGTCGGCCCGATGCCGGATATGGCAGCCTTCCGCATCACGGACAAGGAACGCGGGGCTGGCGGCAAACCGATCGACATCCGCCTGCAAGGCGACGATCTGGACCAGCTTCGCACCACGGCAAAGGAAATGCGGAAATTTTTCCGTTCCTTCGCGGGGGTGCGTGATGTCACCTTCGATCTGCAACCGGGCAAGGCCGAATTCATCATCACGATGCGCCCGGAAGCAGCCTCTGCGCTTGGTGTGACGGCGCAGGATGTGGCGACGCAACTGCGCGCGGGCTTCCGCGGGGATACCCCGCTGGAGGTGCGCGACGGGCTTGGCCCGCTGGATGTCGTCGCCCGCCTTGCGGCCACCAACCGCATGAGCATGCAGGACATCCTCGATCTGCGTATTCCCGGCACTGGTGGTGCCTTGGTGCCCCTTACAGCGGTTGCCGATGTCAAACAGGGGCGCGGTTTTGCAGTGATCAACCGTGTTGATGGTCAGCGTACGGTCGCGGTTCAGGGGGCTATCAACCCAGCCGTGGCAAATTCGCGTGAACTGATGGCGGCGTTGAAGGCGGACTACCTGCCCGGGCTGGCCGAAAAACGTCCCGGCGTGTCGGTCAGCATTTTGGGCGAAGCCGAGGATACCGCGACCACCGGATCGTCGCTGGCCCGCAATATGGCAATCGGGTTGATCGGGGTCTACCTGATCCTGGCCTTCCAGTTCCGCAGCTTTATACAGCCCGTGGTCGTGATCGCGGCAATCCCGCTCAGCCTGATCGGGGTGATGTGGGGGCATATGGCGCTGGGGATGCAGATATCCCTGCCCAGCCTTGTCGGTCTGGCGACACTTGCCGGTGTCGTGGTGAACGATTCGATCCTGCTCGCCGCATTCATGAAGGACCGCTTTGCACAGGGCGAAGACATGCTCGTCGCCGGACAAGAAGCCGTCCGCGACAGGTTCCGCTCGATCTTCCTGACCTCGCTGACCACCGTTGTAGGACTTGGCCCGTTGCTGCTGGAACAAAGCACGCAAGCGCAGTTCCTGCGCCCCATCGTGGCAAGTCTGGCCTTTGGGTTGACCGGGGCCACTCTGCTGGCCCTGTTCGTCACCCCTGCAACGCTTGCAATCCTGTATGACCTTGGATTGGTCCGGCGGGAAAATCAGACAAAGGATACATTTGGACAGGACGATACCGCCGAATCTGGTCCATCGCTTATCTGATCCTGACAATAAGCAGGCCGTTGGGTAGGAATCCGAGAGACGGTCGCAATGCAGCCTGTTCGCCTGCGCAAGGGCAGATCAGGCAATCCGCAGGGGTTGCCGCTTGCGGCCCCAGTCGCCCGGTGGGCCGTCGATCACCCCCGAAAACGCGGCGCCGCAGCTGCGGCAGTGGCCGTCATCGGTCAGGGCCCAGTCCGACAGCCGGTACCAGTCGCGGCCGATCACCTGTTCGCCGCAACCGCTGCAATAGCTTGACTGCCCGTCCTTGTGATGGGTGTTGCCGACATAGACATGGTTCACACCAGCCGCCTTGGCGATGTCGCGCGCGCGCAGCAGGGTTTCCTGCGGCGTGGCGGGCACGTCAGGCATCCGGTGGTCGGGGTGGAAGGCGGAAAAATGGATCGGCACGTCTTGGCCAAGCCGGTCCACCACCCATTCCGACATCTCGGTCAGTTCCCGGTCGCTGTCGTTCCAGCCCGGGATCAGCAGCGTCGTCAGTTCGACCCAGCAATCGGTTTCTTTTACCACGTATTCGATCGTTTCCAGAACAGGAGCCAGATGCGAGGCAGTGAGCTTGTGATAAAACGCCTCGCTGAACGCCTTCAGGTCGATATTGGCCGCGTCCATGTGAGCGAAAAATTCCTCGCGCGGTTCCGCGTTTATGTACCCGGCGGTCACTGCCACGCTTCGAATGCCCCGCGCGTGACAGGCCTGCGCGATGTCCACCGCGTATTCGTGGAAAATCACCGGGTCGTTATAGGTAAAGGCGACCGAGGCCGCACCAGCCTGCGCCGCCGCATCCGCGATCATTTCGGGCGTGGCGTGATCGGTCAGGCTGTCGACTTCACGGCTGGTGGAAATCTCGTGGTTCTGGCAGAACTTACAGGCCAGATTGCACCCGGCCGTGCCAAAGCTCAGCACCGGGGTTCCGGGTAGAAAATGGTTCAATGGCTTCTTTTCGATCGGGTCGACGCAGAAGCCGGAAGATCGATTATAGGTGTCGAGCACGATGCGTTGCCCCTCCGCCTTGCGAACAAAGCACAGGCCGCGCTGCCCCGGTTTCAAGGCACAGTAGCGCGGGCATAATTCGCATACGAGCCGCCCGTCTTCGGGCCGGGACGACCAAAAACGTGCTGTGTTCAAGCTGACCCCTCCAAATTTTGTGATCACAAACTATATAGGGATCAATCGCCCCTGTGGTAGGGCGCTGCAACAATAGGTGAACCATGTCCGAGCGCGGTTGCCGTTTCGCCGGCACTTTCTTCCCTGCCGATCCCACCGCCCTCGCAGCCGAGGTCAAGGCGCATCTGGGATCGGCCACTAGCGTTTCCGCGGCAGCGCCACGCGCCATCGTCGCCGCTCATGCCGGATATGCCTATTCAGGCCGATTTGCCGGGCTGTCCTATGGCGCGGTGACCTGGACGCCTGCGCGCGTGGTGGTATTATCGCCATCGCACCGGTATCCGTTCCGCGGCATCGCCTTTCCGTCGCAGGACGTGTTTTCGACACCGCTTGGGCCGCTGCGCATCGACCGGATCGCATGTACGATGCTGACTGAGGCGGGCCTCGCGCATGAAAAAGACGCGGCACATGACAACGAACACGGTATCGAAACCCAGCTCCCTTTCATTCGCGCGCTCTGGCCCGAGGCACAGATAGTACCACTGGTCTGTGGTGATGTGCCTGCCACGCAGGTCGCTACAACAATCGATGCTCTGGCAAGTCCGGAAACCCTGTTTGTGCTGTCTTCCGATCTAAGCCATTTCCTGTCCCAGTCCGAGGCCCGTGAGAAAGATGCCGAAACTGCGCGTCTGCTGGAAATGGGCGCGGCCGCTGAATTGACCCCATCCCATGCCTGCGGTTCCAAAGGTCTACAGGGCTGGCTGTTGTCACAGGCCGGTCAGGGGACCAAGGCCCTGAGACTTGGCATGGGCGACAGTGCAGACGTCAGCGGGGATCGATCCCGCGTTGTTGGCTATGGCGCCTGGGCCTTCTATCCGATCGACACTGCGATGCTGAACGACGGATCGCGCGCGGAATTACTGGACCTTGCGCGGAACGCGATCACCAGGCGGGTGGCACGAAGCCAATCGAACACCCCTGCCCCTAATCGCACCGCTGTTGCGTTGCAAACCCGTGCCGCCAGCTTTGTCACCCTAACACTGAAGGGACAGTTGCGCGGCTGCATCGGGTCGGTTGTGCCGCATCGGGCATTGGCCGAGGACGTTGTCGAAAACGCCATCGGTGCGGCAACCCGCGATCCGCGATTTCCACCCGTCACAGCGACAGAGCTGCCCGCAATGCGGATCAAGCTGGCGGTTCTCAGCAAAGCGCAAAAGATCCAGTTCAGCAATGAACAAGAAGCACTATCGCGGGTCACACCCGGTTTGGATGGTCTGATCCTGTCCTCGGCTGGACGCCGCGGTGTCCTGTTACCAGCCGTCTGGGAAAGCCTGCCCGATCCCCGCGAGTTCCTCGACACGCTAAAGCTCAAGGCTGGCCTTGAGCGGGACCACTGGTCAACGGAATTGATTCTGCAACGGTTTCGGGTAGAAAGCTTCTCGGATCTCGAAGTGACGGCCTGATACCCCGCCTCCTGCGCCCGAACATGCCGGTTTGGTGCGAAAATCCAACTCTGGTTGGACCGAAACTTCGGGCGGAGCGACCTATTTCCTACCGGTAGAAAAGCCGCTAAAGGTCGCGGCGCTGGTCGCGGATTTTCTGAAGGGGTCCCATGGAACCGACTGACATTATCCTGATCGGGCTGGCCTTTGCCGCCGGTGGCATCATCAAGGGCGCTGTCGGGGCGGGTGCGCCGCTGCTGGCAGTGCCGCTTATGGTGCTGCTGCGCGATGTCCAGTTTGCCGTCGCCGTTTTCGTTCTGCCAAATATCGTTCCCAACCTGTGGCAGTTTCTGAAATACCGGCGCGCGATCACCGCACCACGCTTCACCATCGGTTTCGCTCTGGCCGGTGGCGTTGGGGCCGGTCTGGGCACTGTCGCTCTGGCCGGGTGGCGGCCTGATGTGCTGATGCTGATCGTGGCGGTTGCGCTGATCGCTTACATCACCTTCCGGCTGGCCCGTCCCGCCTGGCAATTGCCCTGGCCGCTGGCCCGGCATCTGGCGGTGCCGGTGGGCATCGTGGCCGGGGCCTTGCAGGGGACATCGGGCCTGTCAGCCCCGATTTCGCTGACTTTCCTCAACGCGATCCGGCTGGAACGCGAAATGTTCATCGCCACGGTGGCATTGTTTTTCATCGCGCTTGGCGTGACTCAGCTGCCGGTTCAGTTGGCTTATGGTATCATGACGACGGAACGTTTCATCTACAGCATACTGTCGCTGATCCCGTTGATCGGCTTCATGCCGGTCGGCGCATGGATCGGGCGTCACCTGTCGCGCGCGGTGTTCGACCGGCTGACCCTGCTCATTCTTGCGGTTCTGGCGTTCAAGATCGTTTTCGACACCCTCACATAATGGCCGTGGAAGCCGCGCGGACAGACTGGTAGAAACACCAAAGAAAGCGCCCGACCTCGCGCAAACAGGAGAACAGGATATGGCTGATAAAGACTATGACGATATCCCCGGAACCTTTGTCTTCGATGCGGACAGATCGCGCGAAGGCTACTGGCTGAATCAGTTTTGCATCTCGCTTCGGCTTGAGAAGAACCGTCAGGCGTTCCGCGACGATCCAGAAGAGTACATGACGCGCTATGCGATGACCGACGAACAGAAACAGGCCGTGCGCGATCGCGCGTGGAACCACCTGTTGGAGCTGGGCGGCAACATCTACTACACCTCGAAACTGGCTTCGTTTGACGGGATCACCTTTCAGGACCTTGCAGCCAAAATGACAGGTATGGCGCGCGAAGATTATCGCGACATGATGTTGCATGGCGGACGTTCCATCGAGGGCAATCGGTCGAAATCCGAATGGGAGAAAGAATAATGGCGAAAATCACCGCAGGTATAGGATGTTCGCACGTGCCCGCCATTGGCGTGGCGATGGACACCCACATCACCGAACAACCCTATTGGCAACCGGTCTTCAAGGGGTTCGAATTCAGCCGCGAATGGTGCAAGGAAAACAAACCCGATGTGATTTTCCTGGTCTATAACGACCACTGCACGGCGTTCGACGCCTCTTGCATCCCGACTTTCGCGCTTGGCTGCGCCGCCGAATTCGCCCCTGCGGACGAAGGCTGGGGACCGCGCCCAGTGCCGGTGGTCAAGGGACATCAGATGCTTGCCAGCCATATTGCGCAATCGGTGATCCTGGATGAATTCGACCTGACCATCATGAACGAGATGGAAGTCGACCACGGATTGACGGTGCCATTGTCGGTGATGTTCGGCGAAATCCCGCAGGATGGCGCATGGCCCTGCCCGGTCATTCCGCTGGCGGTGAATGTGGTGCAATACCCGGCCCCGACCGCGAACCGCTGCTACAACCTTGGCAAGGCGATCCGTCGTGCCATCGACAGCTACCCCGAGGATCTGAATGTCCATATCTATGGCACCGGCGGCATGAGCCACCAGCTTCAGGCCGAACGCGCCGGGCTGATCAATGCCGATTGGGACCGGAACTTTCTCGACATGATCGCGAACGATCCCGACAAGGCGCGGCAGATCAGCCATCTGGAATTCCTGCGCGAAACCGGGTCCGAAGGGATCGAAATGGTGATGTGGCTGGTGATGCGCGGCGCGCTGGACGACAAGGTGACCGAAGTACACCGCCACTATCACGTCCCGGCATCCAATACCGCGGTGGGGCATATTATCTTGGAAAACCACGATTGATAGCGGGATTGGCTGGAGGCGCGATGGTCTGCGCCGCCAGCCAATCGCCGTCACGTAACCCATGACGGCTGAACCACGCGGTCAGGTATCTTCGAAATAGGCCTGAGTACCGCGGGCTTCGACAGATTCGGCGATCCGGCGCAACCCGTGAACATAAGCGGCTTCGCGCATCGACAGGTTCATTTCATTATGCAGCGCCCAGACCGCCTGGGTTTCGGTTTCCATCGTGGTCTTGAGGTGATCTCGAACACGCGATTCATCCCAGTAGAAACCGGACCGGTTCTGCACCCATTCCAGATGTGAAACCGTGACGCCGCCGGCATTGGCCAAAATGTCGGGCACGATGATGTGACCGGCCTCGGTCAACGACTTGTCGGCCTCCGGGGTAAGCGGCCCGTTGGCCATTTCCAGAATGACACGGGCCTTGATCCGGTCGCAGTTTTCAGCCGTGATCTGCCGTTCAAGTGCGGCGGGCACCAGAACATCGCACTCCAGTTCCAACAGTTCGGCGTTGGTAATGTTTTTTGTTTTGCCGTGCCCCTTGGCACCTTTGACGCTACCGGTCTCGTGCTTGTGCTGCATGACCGCCAACGGATCGAGACCCGCGGGATCGTAAATTCCGCTCGAGGAATCACTGATACCGACGATCTTGTAGCCGTCGGCATGCAAAAGCTTAGCACAATGATACCCCACGTTTCCGAAACCCTGGATTACAACGGTGGACTTGTCCGGTTCGAGGTCGAGCGATTTTTCCAGATGGCGTAGCGCGATATATCCGCCGCGTGCGGTGGCGTCGACGCGCCCGACGGTACCGCCAAAGGCCAGCGGCTTGCCGGTAATGGCCGTTGGAGAGGCCTGCCCGGTGATCGAACTGTATTCATCCGACATCCACGCAATCACGATCCCATTGGTATACATATCCGGCGCCAGAATATCGCGGTCGGGTCCGATGAACGGGGCAAAAGCTTCGATATAGGCGCGGCTGAGCCGCTCAAGCTCGTTCGCTGACAGCTGTTTCGTGTCGACGCAAACGCCGCCCTTACCACCCCCGAATGGCAGGTTCGCCACGGCGCATTTGAAGGTCATCCAGAATGACAGCGTTTCGATTTCATCGAGCGATACATTGGGGTGGAAGCGCACGCCGCCCTTGGTCGGGCCACGCCGGTCGTTGTATCTGCACCGCCAGGCTTTGAATGAACGACGGCTGCCGTCATCCATCCGGATCAGCAGGCTGATGGCCAATGTTTCACGCGGCCATTTCAGTTCTTCGTAGACGTCGGGGTGGATATTGAGCTGATCACAGGCATTGCGCAAGTTTTCACGGGCGTTTGCCAGCATGACCCGCAGCGGTTTTTTGGTCTCTTCGGGGATGTTTTTTTCGATTGCCATTGCCTCATCTTTCTTTTTGCCGGTCTGGTTCAGACATCAGGGGAATTTCCCGACCCCATCGATCCACGACCTGTTATGTCGTCTCATAGGCGCCTTGATCACCGCCAGTGTTGCGCTTCGCCACACGACCTTCAAGATGTCGAAACGCTTTTTACGAAACCGGCGGCAATTGAAACGCATCGCCCAAGATGCCGGGACACCGCCGCGACTCTGTGCGATGCAAAAGATCAGTCGGTCCAAGAAAGCAAACGCCCGGCCCCTCCTTCGCAAGGAAAAGAGACAGATTGAAACCGGCATCCAACAGTTGGTGTTGACTAGCGGATAAAAATTCCGCCGGATCATTCTAATCTGTTGCGGTTGAGTTTCCTTTTCGAACCTGCTGCTATCGACAAACCGATTGCGTTGGCGATCTCACTTTCGGCTGCGCTCACACGTGAGAGGGCTATTGACTTAAAGCAAAACAACCGCGTTAAGTTAATATACTAATTGGTCAAATAACTATAAATCGAGGCCATGATACCACTTCAACGGGAGAAATCCCGATCAATGAATTTGCAGAGCACAAGTTCTGCCCGTTTCCAACAGGGAGAGAAAAAAAATGACCTCTTTCACGCGATATTTCCTGCGCGGCATGGCCGCCTCGGCGTTGATTCTAACCACTGCGGCCTCTGCCTCGGCCTTTACGGCCTGCCAGGTCACCGATACCGGCGGGATTGACGATAACAGCTTCAATCAGACCGCCTGGAAGGGCGTGCTGGACGCACAGGAAAAGCTGGGGGTCGAGGGCCGTTACCTCGAGTCACAAGCCGAATCCGATTACGAGGCGAACGTCAATTCGCTTCTGGGCGGCCAGTGCGACGTGATCTTCACCATCGGCTTCCTGCTGGGCGACGCGACCGCCAACGCGGCCAAAGCGAATCCCGATCAGAAATTTTCCATCGTGGACTTTGCCTATGACCCGACGATCCCGAACGTCCTGGGTCAGGTTTACGCAACCGATCAGGCCGCGTTCCTTGCTGGCTACCTGTCGGCTGGGATGACCAAAACCGGTATCGTCGGCACCTTCGGCGGCATCAACATTCCGCCTGTGACCATTTTCATGGACGGTTTCGCGGCCGGGGTTGGATATTATAACGAACAGAAGGGCACCACCGTGCAAGTGCTGGGCTGGAACCCGGAAAGCCGTGAAGGCCTGTTCACCAACAACTTTGAATCGCTGGATGACGGGCGCGCCTATGCGCAGAACCTGTATGACGAAGGTGCCGACATCGTGTTGCCGGTTGCTGGCCCTGTCGGACTTGGGTCTGCCGCACTGGCAGACGAGCTGGGCACCGAGGCGCTTAAGATCGTCGGCGTGGATGCCGACCTTTACCTCACCGATCCGGCAAAGAAACATGTCTATCTCACCTCGATCATGAAGCGTATGGATTCGACCGTCTACCAAGTGACGGAAACGACCATGAAGGGTGAATTCGAAGGCGGCGTGATCGTCGGCACCTTGGAAAATGGCGGGGTCAGCCTGGCCCCCTATCATGACATGGCAGACATGATCCCCGAAGACCTGAAAGCCGAGGTCGAAGCAATCAAGCAAGGCATCATCGACGGCTCCATCAAAGTCGGAGGCTAAGACCAAAACCCCGGCGCGCCCGTTTTCGGAATGGCGCGCCGGTCCCTTTCGGGCAGGGAGCGAAATCAATGGATGTCGAACTAAGCGGAATAACCAAACGTTTCGGCCCTGTAGTGGCCAATGCCGCTGTGAATTTGAAAATCAAGGGTGGCGAAGTCTTGGGTTTGCTGGGCGAAAACGGCGCTGGCAAATCCACCCTGATGAACGTGCTTTGCGGTCTTTACCATCAGGACGAAGGCGAAATTTTGATCGATGGCAAGCCGGTTAAATTCGATGGGCCGGGCGCATCCATCGCGGCCGGTATCGGTATGGTCCACCAGCACTTCATGCTGGTCCCTGTCTTCACCGTTGCCGAGAATGTGATTTTGGGCGTCGAACCGACCGGTCGGTTCGATCACCTCGATCTCGACACAGCACGGGCGCAGGTCCGCGAAATCAATGACAAATATGGGCTTGAAGTCGATCCGGATGCGCTGATCGAAGAGTTGCCCGTCGGCATTCAACAGCGCGTTGAAATCCTGAAAGTCCTGTTCCGGTCGGCCGATGTGCTGATCCTCGACGAACCGACCGCGGTGCTGACCCCACAGGAGGTCGAAGATTTCTTTGAAATCGTGAAATCGCTTCGGGACGCGGGGAAGGCAATCGTTTTCATTACTCACAAGCTGCACGAGATCCTCGAAATCTCGGACCGCATCAGTGTGCTGCGCGCCGGGCGGATTACCGGAGAAGGCGACCCGCGCAAATTGACCGAAGAGCAGCTTGCCGAAATGATGGTAGGCCGACCTGTCAGCTTCACCGTCGACAAATCCCCGGCCACACCGGGCAGCTCGATGATCGACATCAATAACCTTGTGGTCATGCGCGACAATGATGAGATCGCGGTCGATCATCTGAGCCTGACGGTCAAGTCCGGCGAAGTCGTCGGAATTGCCGGTGTGCAGGGTAATGGCCAGACCGCTTTGGTCGAGGCCATCACCGGTCTGACACGGGTATCTTCGGGAACCATTGTGTTTGATGGCGATGACATTACCCGCATGTCGGTACGCGAACGCCACCGCCGTGGCATGGCGCATATCCCCGAGGACCGTCATAAATCCGGCATGATCGCGAATTTCACCATCGCCGAGAACATGGTGCTGAATTCCTACTATGACGAAGAATATTCCAGCGGCACCTCTATCGACTGGCCACATGTGTCCGAAACCGCCGCTGCCTTTTGCGTCGATTTCGACATTCGCACGCCAAGCGTATTCCTGCAGGCGGGCAATCTGTCCGGCGGCAACCAGCAAAAAATGGTCGTGGCGCGCGAACTGGAACGCGAAACCAAGCTCGTCATCGCATCGCAACCGACGCGGGGGCTGGACGTGGGATCGATCGAATACATCCACAAGCGCCTGATCGGCAGCCGCGACGAAGGCGACGGCGTTTTGATCGTGTCGTCCGAACTGGATGAAATCATGGCTCTGTCCGACCGCATACTGGTCATGTTCAAGGGCCGGATCGTGGCGGAATTCGACAATACCGGCGGCAAGGCGGATCGCAACGCGATCGGTCTGGCAATGGCGGGGGCTACGAAAGGCGCAGCGGCATGACCACATCCATTGGCAAACGCGAACTAGACGACGCAGGCCGGGCGCTTCTCAAGCGCACGTCACGCGGACGGCAGGGTTTCGAAGACCTGGTGATCGTTCCGGTCTTCGCGGTGATCGTGGCCCTGATCCTCGGCGCCCTGATCATGTTAGCAACCGGTGTCGATTTGCCCACAATCGGCAAAAGCTTCGTAGCTCTGGCCCGCGGATCTGTCGGGTCACTCAATGCGATTTCAGAAACACTGACGGCCGCGATACCACTTGTACTGGCCGGGCTCGGGCTCGGTCTTGGCTTCAGGGCCGGGCTGTTCAATATCGGGGCAGAGGGTCAGCTTCTGCTGGGCGGCACGGCGGCCGTGGTATTTTCGTTCACCTTTGACGGTCTCCCATTCTTGCTGTTGATGCCGCTTTCGCTTCTTGCGGGGGCGGTGGTCGGGGCGCTTTACGCCTCAATCGCAGGGATTTTGAAAGCCACGACCGGCGCGCATGAGGTGATCTCAACGATCATGCTGAACCTGATTTCGTTTCAGTTGCTGAATTACCTGCTGCGACAACCATTCATCCAGAAAGAAGGCAGGTCCGACCCGATTTCGAAATCGGTGCCCGACGCGGGGCAGTTGCCACGCTTGCTGGACTGGCTGGATCCGAACCTGCGGGTGCATGCCGGGTTGTTCCTGATGCTTGGCGCGGTCGCGCTTGTCTGGTGGCTTCTGTTCCGCTCGAAGATTGGCTTTGCCTTCCGTGCCAGTGGTGAAAATCCGGATGCGGCGCGCTATGCGGGGATAAAATCGGGCCTTGTCATTGTTGCGGCGATGGGCACGGCCGGGGCGCTTGCGGGGCTCGCGGGGGCGGCGCAGGTGCTGGGCGTACTTGACCGGGCAAGCCCGGGATTTTCGGCCGGGATCGGGTTCGACGCCATCGCGCTTGCCCTGCTCGGACGGTCGCACCCGGTCGGCATCCTGGTTGCCGGCCTGCTATTCGGCGGACTCGAAGCGGGAGGCCGGCAGATGCAGGTGGATGCGGGCGTGTCAATCGACCTGATCGCCATCATTCAGTCCCTGATCATCGTGTTCATCGCTGCGCCGCTTCTGGTGCGCGCAATTTTCCCATGGGGTTTCAGGAAATCTGACAACGCTTCTGGAGGTTCGCAATGACCAACGTGACCGAGGTCTCTATTGCCACCCAACATATTGAAACCGGGAAGCAACGCCAATCCCGGATCGTCGGTGGTCTTTTGATCCTGCTGGCGCTTTTTGTCGTGCTGGTCTTTGGCATGGGTCTTTCTGGGGACGCGACCTTCCGGTTGTCCCGGCCGACTGATCCCTTTGCGCTGCCCAACCTCGTCATTCCGTCCGCACCGTTCACCTATATCGCCGCCGCGCTTCTCGCCTTTCTCGGGGCGCGCGAGCTTATCCGTGGCGGAACCCGCTGGACCTCTCTGTCATTGGGCATCGGCTTGGCGATCTTGGTTTTTGCCTTCCTCGTATGGGCAACGACGGGCAAATCGTTCTCTCTGACCGGCATGTTGCAGGCCACTGTCGTGCGCGCCATGCCGATCGCGCTTGGTGGGCTTGCCGGTGTGTTGTGTGAACGCGTGGCGGTGGTCAACATCGCCATCGAAGGGATGTTGCTTGCCGGTGCCTTTACCGGGGCGCTGATCGGGTCACTGCTGGGCGGCTGGGGCGGACTGGTCGCCGCGGTGCTGGTCGGGGGGGCTTTCGGTTTCATCCTCGCGGCACTTGTCGTCACCTATCGGATGGACCAGATCGTCGCTGGCGTGGTGATCAATCTCTTTGTTCTGGGCGTGACCAGTTATGTCAGTTCGCAAGTCTTTTCCGAACTGCGCCACCTGAACAACGCCCCGGTGTTCCGCGCGGTTAAGATCCCGCTGCTGGGCGATTTGCCGGTGATCGGGCCGATGCTGTTCAATCAGAACATCTTTGTCTACGGCGCACTGATCCTGGTGGCCCTTGCGACCTATTACCTGTTCCACACCCGCAGCGGTCTGCGCGCTAGGGCGGTCGGGGAACACCCGCGCGCCGCCGATACGCTGGGGATTAATGTTTATCGTACCCGTTACATCCACGTCACGCTTGGCGGTATGGTCGCCGGGTTCGGTGGCGCCTGGTTCACCCTGGGATCGGTCGGACGCTTCGATGAAAACATGACCGGCGGGCGTGGGTTCATCGGGCTGGCGGCGATGATCTTTGGCCGCTGGCACCCGGTCGGGGCGCTCATGGCGGCGTTGGTTTTCGGCTTTGCCGACTCTCTCCAGCAAAAGCTTGCGCTTTTGAATACGCCGATCCCCTCGGAATTCCTGTCGATGGCGCCCTATATCGCAACGATGATCGTTGTCGCTGGCCTGATTGGCCGGGCCCGCCCACCCGCGGCTGACGGCAAGCCATACGTGAAGGAATAAACAGAGCGCGGGCCGCACACATCCATCCGGTACCCTGAACGGTGCAGGCTTTTCGCCGTTCAGGAAGGGGATTGTTTGTGGCACCAACTCTGAACGTCCTGCGGGGCATGCGCCAGACCAGCCCCGGCCGGTTGCTTGAAACCAACTTGGAATGCGCCGCAAAAGCCGGAAAAATCCAGCTTCCGGCGGTCCAAGGGTGGGGAGCAGCGCAGTTGCCTGTCCCCATGTCGGCCTCCTTGCCTCAAAATTCGGGGGCAAAGCGTCTACAAATCTAGGGGCACCTCACCTCAACCGGCATTTTTTTACTTTAGCGATCAACGACGCCGGTTCCTATCCACCGTTCTCCGCGCCAAGAATATTGCGGAATAAAATTCTGCCTTGCGGTATTGGCTCCGGTCAATTGCATGCATAAGCTAGCAGAAGCAGAGACGCACATCCGCCACTAGAATCGGACGTGTTCCTCTGCATCGGGAGGAGAAAAACATGCATAAAATAATCGCTCTCAAGCGCGCCCGGAAGGTGTGCCTATGACGGGGATGACGCCAGAAGAAGCGGTGCGGCACGTCTTGAGCACCGACCCGACCTTCGAAGTGGAGCTGACCGAGGTTCGTGGTGTGACGTACAAAGCGTTCAAGAACGTTCCGCCAACCGTCCCCGCCCTTCTGGCGGCGAGTTGGGCGCAACATGGCGATGGCGCATTGGAATATCTCGTCTACGAAAACGAGCGGCTGACCTTTGCGCAGTTCACCGAAAACGTACGGCGGATGTCGATTGCTTTACGTGATAATCTGGGGCTGAGGCAGGGCGACCGGGTCGCCATTGCAATGCGCAACTATCCCGAAATGCTGGTGACGGTGCTTGCGATTTCGTCCATCGGGGCGACGGTGGTGTTTTTGAATGCGTGGTGGACCACCGAAGAGCTGGACTATGCTTTGGGCGACAGTGAAGCGAAGGTAGTGTTTGCCGACGGGCCACGGGCACAGCGGCTGGCTCCTTTGAAACAAACGCTGGGACTAACAATCGTCGGCATCCGGGATGCGGAAGGTCATGCGGATCATGACTTCAGCGTTCTACGGAGCGGCGCCAGCAGCGCGGATGCGGTCGAAGTTTCGATAGACACTGATGACGACTTCGCAGTGATGTATTCTTCAGGAACGACGGGCCATCCCAAGGGGGTGGTACAGACACATCGGGGCGCTGTGAATGCTGTGTTCAGCTGGCTGATGCAGTCGGTCGTGGCACCGCTGGTTACGCCGCCCGAACCGGGGGTACCAGAACCACCGCGTCCGTCGGCGCTGGTGGTGACACCGCTTTTCCATGTGACGGCAACACATCCGCTGTTTTTGCTTAGCCTGCCTGCTGGGGCAAAAATCACATTGATGCATAAATGGGACGCGGAAAAGGCCGTGCGACTGATCTTGGAACACGACATCACGCGGTTCTTGGGCGTGCCTACGCAGTCTGCGGAACTGATGCTGGCAGCGCAAGAGATGGGCGAGACATTGCCGCTGTTGGATTACATCGGCTCAGGCGGGGCCAAGCGGCCTGGTGCGCAAGTGAAACAGCTGGCCAAGACCTTCCCCAATGCAGGTATCGCCACCGGCTGGGGCATGACCGAGACTAACGCGCTAGGCGTCGGGATGATCGGTGACGATTACATTGAGCGTCCCGAGAGTGCGGGCAAACTGCATCCGCCGGTACAGGAACTTAAAATCCTTGATGACGCGGGCAACGAAGTGCCGGTGGGCACGTTGGGCGAGATTACGGTGAAGAGTCCAGCCAACATGCGCTGCTATCTCAACAAGCCCGAGGCCACCGCCGAGACGATACAGGATGGCTGGCTGCGATCCGGTGATCTGGGCGTGATCGACGAAGAGGGCTTTGTGACCATCCTCGATCGCAAGAAAAACATCATCATTCGTGGTGGTGAGAATATCGCCTGTCTGGATGTCGAAGGGGCGCTGCACCAGCTGCCACAAGTTTTGGAGGCCTGTGCGTTTTCGGTCCCTGACGACCGTTTGGGCGAAACGGTCGGTGCCGTCGTTCAATTGCGCGAGGGCACAACGCTGACCCAGGCGCAGATGGCGCAAGCGTTGGACGGGCATCTCGCCACCTTCAAGACGCCGACACATCTGTGGTGTCAGCACAGCCCCCTGATGCGGGGCGCAACCGACAAGATCGACCGCCGTGGATTGCGCACGGCATGTCTGGAAAAGCTAGAGGCAAGAACATGAACACTTTGAACAAAGACGAAATCGGCGCTTACATCGCACAAGCAGGACAGGATGCGTGGGAGGTGCCGGGACTGCCCGAAAACACGCCGCACCGGCCGGTGAAAAGCGTGGGCATCATCGGCGCCGGGACTATGGGTGGTGGCATCGCGATGAATTTCGCTACCGCAGGCATTCCCGTAACCATTGTAGAGACCACACAAGAGGCGCTGGACCGTGGGTTGAAGGTCGTGCGCGGCAACTATCAGCGATCGGCGGACAAGGGCCGCTTTCCGCAGGACGAGGTCGAGGCGCGCATGGCGCGATTTGACGGGCGGTTGCAATTGTCCGATCTGGGGGATTGCGATCTGGTGATCGAGGCAGTGTTCGAAGACATGGACCTCAAGCGCAAGATATTTACCGAACTGGATCGCGTGATGAAACCCGGCGCGATCCTGGCCACGAACACGTCGGCGCTGGATATCAACGAGATCGCCGGGATGACGACGCGGCCACAAGATGTGATTGGGCTCCATTTCTTTTCGCCCGCCAATGTGATGAAACTGCTGGAAATCGTGCGTGCCAAGCATACCGCGGATGATGTCGTAGCGACCTGCATGTCTTTGGCCAAGGATATCAATAAGGTGGCCACGCTGGTGGGTGTCTGCCCCGGTTTTGTTGGGAACCGCATCCTGTTCGCACGGCAGAAACAAGCCAATAAGCTGGTCTATCAGGGGGTCATGCCTTGGGATGTGGATGCCGCGCTTAACCAGTTCGGGTTCAAGATGGGGCCGTTCCAAATGTCCGATCTGGCAGGTCTCGACATCGGCTGGTCCAAAGGGGCCAAAACCGACAACCCGATCCGCGACGCGCTGTGCGAACTGGACCGGCGGGGGCAGAAGACGCAGGCTGGATTTTACGACTACGATGAAACCCGCCGGCCTGTTCCGTCGGATGTGACGGCCGGAATCATCCGTGACATCACCGGCGCGGAACCTTCCAGCATGAGTGCCGATGAGATCGTCGAAATCTGCATTTATCCGATGATAAACGAGGCGGTGAAAATTCTCGAAGAAAACAAGGCACAGCGCCCCTCGGATATCGATGTGGTCTGGCTCTATGGTTACGGCTGGCCGCCTGAAAAGGGCGGTCCGATGCTTTATGGCGACATGGTTGGGGCGCAGGCCGTCCTCGACCGGATGGAAAAGCTGGGTGCCGAGGATACCGAGTTCACGCCGGCAGAAACATTGCGCAGGCTGGTCAAAGAGGGTGGCAAGTTCACAGAGATCGATACCGGAGGGCTGAAAGTTTGAGCTATAACTATATCAAGACCGAAAAGCAGGGTCATATCCTAGTGGTCACAATGAACCGTCCCGAGGTCTATAACGCCGTGCATGTAGACATGCACAACGAGATGGCCGATTGCTGGGACGCCTTCGCGGCGGACCGGGATCTTTGGGTGGCGGTGCTGACCGGCGCAGGGGAGAAGGCATTTTCGGCGGGCAACGATCTGAAGGCCACTGCGCAGGGCGGTAGCAAAGCCAAGATGACCGACCGGGGATTTGCTGGCTTATCTTCACGCTTTGACCTGGAAAAGCCTATCATCGCCGCGGTGAACGGGTTTGCCATGGGCGGCGGGTTTGAAACCGCACTGTCCTGCGACATCATCCTCGCTTCGGAGAGTGCGAAATTCGCTTTGCCCGAAGTTAAGGTCGGCTTCTTTGCCGCCGCTTCGGGTGTGCAGCGCCTGTCCCGTTATATCGGGCGGCTGGCTGCGCAGGAAATGATGCTGACGGGACGAACGATCGACGCCCGGGAGGCGCTTGCACTGGGCTGTGTGAATGAGGTTCACCCAGCCGGTCAACTGATGGCCAAGGCGATGGAGAAAGCCGAGCAGCTTTGCACCGTCTCGCCCTCTGCCGTGAAAGCCACCAAGCGGGTACTTAACGACATGAACGCCCGCGACGGGGTGCAGGGCAGCATTGCCTATTCCCGCGAAGTTATCGCTGATCTGGCAAAGACCGAAGACTTCAAGGAAGGCGTTAACGCCTTCGTCGAAAAACGCGCACCCAACTGGGTGAACAAGTAACACTCTCGTTTTGGGGAAACGGAAAATAGAAACAAGGGAGGCACCAATGTCTGAGGGCACACCACTTGAACTGAACAATCTCGACATACCCGAGAAGGCCAGGCCGCTTTCGGCCGTCGTGATCAATCATATTCGCGAAAACGTCGATCTGATGTCGGATGAATTCCAGCGTCTGTGCGAAGGTCGCGCGGACCGCTGGTCCGGCGCGCCAGATCAACTGGGTCTGCTGGCTGGTGAAATTCGTTCGGCATTTGCGATGACCGAACCGGCAGGAGGGGTCGCAGGATGAGTATGTTCGATTTAACCGGCAAGGTCGCGCTGCTGACCGGCGCATCCAAGGGCATGGGACTCGCGATGGCCACCGCCTTGGCTGATCACGGCGCGACGGTCGTGATTTCCGCGCGCAAGCAGGATCAGCTGGATGCAGCGGCGGAAGGGATCAATGCGCGGGGCAAAGGCCGGGCGCACGGAGTGTCGTGCAATGTGGGCTACAAGGATCAGCTTCAGGCGCTGGTGGACAAGACACACGAACTGGCCGGGCCGATTGACGTGGTAATCGGGAATGCGGGCGTGAACCCCTATTACGGCAAAACATCTGAAATCCCCGATGATGCTTATGAGAAGACGATGAACGTCAACGTGCAGTCGAATTTGTGGCTGGCACAGATGGTGGCACCGGACATGGTGGCAAACGGGACCGGGTCGATGGCATTTACCTCTTCCATCGGGGCGTTCAAACCCTCCGTCATGCTGGGCACCTATGGTATGTCCAAGCTGGCGTTGATCGGTCTGGTGCGCAATCTGGCGGCCGAGTTCGGCCCCAAGGGCCTGCGGTTCAATGCGATCTGCCCCGGTCTGGTGAAGACCGAGTTCGCACGCGAACTATGGGAAAACCCGGAGGTCGAGACGCGCATTAAGGAGGAAATCCCTCTGCGCCGCCTGGGCGAGCCGGAGGACTTCGCCGGTCTCGCAGTATTCCTCGCTTCTGACGCCAGCCGCTATATGACGGGGCAGGCGCTTACCGTCTGCGGCGGCTCCAATATGTGGACATAAGATTATGGAACTTAAAGACAAAATCGTCGTCATCACAGGGGCGGCTAGCGGGATTGGGCGGGCGATGTGTCTGCGCTTTGCCCAGGAGAGCACCCGCCACATCGTCTGCGTCGACATTAATCTTGATGGCGCGCAAGCGACTGCGGACGAGATCGGAGGCACGGCTTATCAGGTGAATGTCGGCAAGGCCGACGAGATCGTCGCGCTGATCGATACGGTAGAGCGTGACATCGGACCCATCGACCTGTTCTGCTCAAACGCCGGCATTTCCCTGGCCGGAGGGGTGGAAGTGCCGGATGATGACTGGCAACGCATATGGGAAATCAACGTGATGTCCCATATCTGGGCCGCGCGCGCGCTGGTGCCACGAATGACCGCGCGGGGCGGAGGCTATCTGCTCAACACCTCTTCTGCGGCGGGACTGCTCAATCAGGTCGGTTCGGCCCCCTACGGCGTCACGAAACACGCCGCCGTGGGCTTGGCCGAATGGCTGGCGATGAGCTATGGCGATCAGGGGATCAAGGTCTCGGTGCTGTGCCCACAGGCGGTACGAACTGAAATGACGCGCGGCCACGAGGATCACGTCGCGGCTATCGATGGTATGATGGAGCCTGAACCGGTAGCCGAGGCCTGCGTGCAGACGATCCGCGAGGAAAGTTTTTTGGTGCTGCCACACAAGGAAGTGCTGAGCTATATGCGTGCCAAGACCGAAAACTACGACCGTTGGATCGGCGGGATGCGCAAACTGAACCGGCGCTTTGGCGGGTTCGAGGGGTAAAATTTCTACCCGGCCTGACTGGCCGGATGGACAAAAAAATCATCCAAACAAAGGACAAATGAATGATCGGCTACATGACTGTTGGCGTCTCCGATATGGAGCGCGCAAAGAAATTCTACACCGACCTTTTCGCGGATCAGGGCGCGAAAGTCGTCATCGATTCCGGGCGCATCGCCTTTATCGGGACCGAGCGCGGGAAGCCGATGCTGGCGGTTTGCGAACCCTATGACAAGGAAGCCCCGACACCTGGCAATGGTGTGATGGTGGCCTTCCCGACCAGCACCAAGGACGAAGCAGAAGCGCTTTATCACAGGGCGATGTCGCTGGGTGCGACCGACGAGGGACAGCCGGGTCAACGCATCCCGGACCGGTTCTACGGTGCCTATGTGCGCGATCCCGACGGCAACAAGCTTTGCTTTTTCGTCTTCGGCTGAGGTAACGCCGCGCACTGTCTGGGCCAGTCCCGGCGTGCGCGCCGCGTGATGCACCATCACCGCAGGAAAATAAATGCAGCAGCATCTTGATAAAGATGCTGCGCGCAGCGAACTCCGACCACTGCTGCTTTAAGAGACGGGCCAGAAAATGTGCGGCGGTATGCGCAAATTTTGTGGTTGCCGCCCGTGTCCGTCGTCAGAGATTTTGGGCCAGTTTGCGGCGTGATGGAAGCGTTCCGTTTGAGACCTCTGCGGCGATAGAAGGCGTGCGTGCCTTTCTTGGACCTGTCGCGGTTTCGTGCTGCTCCTTCGATCGCATTTACTGCAACAAACGGAACGGACTATGGGAATATCGCCCGTTCACGCCCGTTTTAATTTTTTTTGTTCTTTCCATAGTCTCTGCGGCGCGATCCGTGCAAAGCTTGACCAAAAGAGAAAGAAGAGAGAACTCATGTCACAACTATGGCAAATGACTGCGTCCGAAATCGCCAAGGCGGTGAGAAGCAAGACCATTTCAGCAACTGAAGTGACCGAGGCACATCTCGCGCGTATCGCCGACATTAACCCGAAGATAAACGCAGTGGTGCAGGAATTCCCCGAAGAAGCTTTGCAGGCCGCCCGCCAGGTTGATGACGCCATTGCAAAGGGCGAGGATCCAGGCCCGCTTTGCGGTGTCCCCGTTACGATCAAGGTGAATGTCGACCAGAAAGGCCATGCCACAACAAATGGGATCACCCTGCAGGAAAATCTGGTGGCGCAGGACGACAGCCCAGTGGTGTCCAACATCCGCAAAGCGGGTGCCGTGATCGTCGGACGCACCAACACCCCGGCCTTTTCGCTGCGCTGGTTCACGAACAATAATCTGCACGGGCAGACGTTGAACCCGCGAAACAGAGCGATAACACCGGGTGGGTCGTCCGGTGGCGCAGCGGCAGCCGTAGCAGCCGGGTTGTGTGCCGTAGGTCACGGCACGGATATCGCAGGGTCCATCCGCTACCCTGCCTACGCCTGCGGGCTTCACGGTCTACGCCCCACGCTTGGCAGGGTTCCGGCTTATAATTCTTCCGCAGCGGACCGCTTTATCGGTGCGCAGATGATGGCCGTCTCTGGGCCGATCGCACGATCCATTGCCGACCTCGAGATTTCCCTGGCAGCCATGGCGGCCCCCGATCTTCGCGACCCGTGGTATGTGCCTGTTCCAATCGGCAATCGGGATTTCCCAAAACGTGCGGCGCTGACAATAGCGCCGGATGGCATGCCTGTTGCCGAAGAGGTGCGCAAAGCTCTGATCAATGCGGCAGAAAAACTGAAATCGGCTGGCTGGACTGTTGACGAAGTGGACTGCCCGCCAATGCGTCGTGCCGCCGAAATCAATGCTTGCCTCTGGATGGCCGACACACAGTTCGGCGCCAAGGACATGATAGAGCGCGAGGCGGAACCGGATTCTCAGTTCGTGTTCGAGCAAATGTCCAGAAATGCTGGCGAGGTTGGGTTCGATGACCTGATGCATGCGCTCCAGGCCCGCGTGGCACTGGTGCGGGAATGGGAGCTGTTCCTGCAAAACTATCCCGTATTGATCTGTCCAGTCTCTGGGGCCCTGCCCTTTTCGCAACAGCAGGATGTGAGTTCGGAAGAGGCATTTGCGGCCATGCTGGAGGCGCAACTTACTCAGCGGGCTCTTCCAACACTCGGCGTGCCTTCACTCTGTGTGGCGACCGGTGAAGCAGACAATCGGCCTGTCGGCGTTCAACTGGTTGGCCTTCGATATCGTGAAGATATCCTATTGGCTGCTGGCCTTGATATTGAAAACGCGGGCGCCCCCCCTTTTGCGATAAATCCGAACTGGGATTGAAGAGCCGTAGCCATGTTTGCGCGAGCTACCCGGCCAGCCTGCAAAAGAGGGTAATCAAGATGGGCAGGAAGGGAGTATCCTGAACTCTGTGTATCTGTCCCGGCCCGTGCGGTTTCAGATACTCAAACGCCTAAACGCCCGCCGAGCATTATAGCGAACTGGTTGGGGGCTGCGAAAACATGATCGGCAAAATTCACATGCCAATATAAGATTGGCTGGATCGGCATCGGTCTGGGTACTGCTCTAATCATAGCGGCGTAGGTGGCGCGTGATGGCTTTGGGGTTGCTTCTTGGTGCGTGGATTTTCAGCAGGTACGGATGGGGGCAGGTCTGAGTTATCTGTGTGTTTATTCGAGCGATGACTACTTAGTTTAGTGGTTGAAAATTGGGGGCTGAATGGGGGCTGCATCATACCTCACCCTACAACCCTAAATAATTTCAAAGATTTGCACTGAAAAGTGGTGCGGGCGGTGCGCACCATGTAGCAGTTGCTACATGTAGTATGATGCTGTATTCCCCTTTTATTATTGCACCCTGCAAACAATACAGCGCATAGAGTGTTGCAGAATGTAGCAACACAGCCGGTCCTGTCTGGGGGGTTGGCTGGGGGGGTCGATGGGGGATGCGATGGCAGGGATCAGTAAGCTAACCGCAGTTCAGATCAGAAACGCGAAGCATGGGCAAAAGCTTGAGGATGGCGGCGGGCTCCGATTTGTTGGCGCCAAAGTCGGTGGAAACTGGATTTTCAGATACAGCCTTAAAGGAAAACGCCGCGAGATGGGATTGGGATCATTCCCGAGTGTTTCGCTGTCTGACGCGAGAGCAGAGCGCGAAAAGTGGTCTGCGGTTGTGCGGGATGGGAAAGACCCAATTCAGGAACGCCAGCGGATCATGGACGAAACGGCGCGGGAGAGTGTGGCCGCGCAGGCAGTCCCGACATTCGCGGAAATGGTAGATATAGCATTCGAGGCGCGCAAGGCGAGGTTGCGGCGCGATGGGGAGGCGGGGCGATGGCTGTCGCCTCTGCGGCTTTACGTGATCCCAGCTATCGGCAACATGCCGGTGACGGATATTACCCAGACCCACATTCACGCCGCACTCAAACCGATCTGGCGGAAGATGCACCCAACAGCGGTGAAGGCTATCCAGAGGACACGGATCGTCCTGACACATGCCCGGCTGTCGCAATTCGATGTTGATCCTATGATCTGTGACGCAGCCGAAATGATGCTCGGTTTCGTGAACCATCGAAAGAAGCCTATTCCAGCAACGCCCTGGAAGGACGTGCCAGACCTCTATCGGCGGATCGCGCCAGACCGGTCAACGCACCTAGTGCTGCGGTTTGCGATCCTTACTGCAATGCGCAGCAACGCGATCCGGAAGGCGCGATATGAGGAGGTCGAAGGCGACGTGTGGACGGTCCCTGCGGAGCGGATGAAAGGTTCAGAAGCAGACGCATCCAATTTTCGTGTGCCGCTGTCCGCTGCCGCACTGGAGGTGATCGAGGCTACTCGGGAACTAACCGGCGGATCAGGTTTCATCTTCCCGTCTCCATGTCGGGGCGGGAAGAACCCTGTCTCTGATGTGGCCGTGTCGAAGGTTTTGAATGTGCTTGGCGAGGCCGGGCGGTTGCATGGGTTCCGCACATCGTTCAGGACATGGGCACAGGATACAGAAGCGGCAAGCTATGACGTGGCTGAAACGGCGCTGGGGCACATTGTTGGTAACAAGGTAGAGCGATCCTACGCGCGGTCTGACCTTCTCGAAAGGCGGCGTTTTCTCATGCAGCGATGGGCCGACTTCGTGACCATGAGCGATGCCAAGGTGGTACAGTTCAGCAGGTGAGGCTCATGCGTCCGCCCGCTTGCTTCCGAGAATGCCACGCAGAAGGAATTTACCGGCGATGATCGGGGCGTAGATCGGGTACTTGCGTCGGTATCCCTTGCGGTGCATTTCCGCCCAAGTCTTCACGCGCTTGCGCTGGATATTGTCGGTCCATCCCCGGCCACGGGTCCAGACAGCGACATGCCCGATGCCGCTTGGAGAATGGACATACCAAATCACATAGCGGCAGATGATGAGCGGCCACCAGGGGCGGAGCCAGCTTTCACGTTCTCGCAGGTGGACGAGCTTGAGGGTGTAAGGCGCGCACCGGCATAGAGTCAGCGTCAGGGTTCACGGCAGCCATGCGCATGGTCGAGCCGATATCGATCGCCGCCGCATTGGGGTTGACCATCTTCAGGTCCGGGTGGTCGCCGGGCATGGGGTTTGCCATCGCATCTCCTCCGTTCAAGGCGAAGGGCGTGGGGCGTGGCGCCCCCCCCCTTCGGCTTCGCCCCAGCCAGCGGGCGCGGCATTGATTTTCGCCGGCCACTTGCACTAAGTTCTTCCGGTCGGCGTTGCCTTCCAATGCAGGAACCATCTCGCGCTGCGAGTTGCCCTCGGTGCGAATTGACGCACCAGCGCCGACATCACCCGTCAGATCGTAGAAATAGCGGACTGGTGCTTCGCGGGCATGTGACCACACAGTCACCGTGTCGCCGCCGCCAACGGAAATTTCGGCCTCGAAAGCATGAACTGCCTTCACATTATGACGGCCGCGATTGTCAGGCATTGTCGATACGTGACAGCCTTTCCTGACGATTTCCGGCAACTGGCTGACCGCGTTGAGAAGCACATCGGCTTCGCGCGCTGAACCGAGTCGAAGATGAACGCGGCCATATGCGGGGCGACGGAGGTGCTGATGGTCACGGTGTCCGTCGTCAGAATTTTTCGGAATGCTGAGGCACGGCTCTACGTCGCCCTCTTTGTCGTCTTCACTTCAGGAGTGGGTCCGGCAGACGCAGCATCGAGCGGGTGCGGAATTGCACCCTGGCTGGGCTCCGGGTCGGGGCGCACCGGCACGGCGGCGGCGTTCCCCATGATCCTCTGAGCTAGGACGGTGAGCGGGTCTGTGTCTTCTGGATCGACCTTGCCCGCGAACATGCCAAGGTGCTTGGCGAGGCTATCCAGAGCCTTCGACCGGTCCTGTAGCTTGATCTTCTTGCCTTGGCGGGTCTCTTCGATCCCGTCGAACAGAATGCGGGCCTCTGGCGACATTGTGCGTGTGTCGGCAATCCGCGTGTACTCAACGCCCAGCCCGGAGCATTCAGGGCAGTCTGGGTTAGGATCGACGGTGATGCGGTATCCATATCCGCCCAAGTCGTTCGGCAGGCGGTGGTCGATGATGGTTCTGGCGATTGCGGCGGCGCGAAGGTCGTCTTCGGCAAATAGTTCGTAAGCCACGCTCTGTAGGGCTTCACGGAACTCACGTTCTGTTTTCCATTGGAAATCGTTGTCGATGCCGTGGCAGTAGCGACAGGCCCCAATGCGATGCTCCACCAGCTCGGTGGCGTCGACTGTGGCTATCTTGGCCCATCTGACCGCCACGTCCTCGACGGACAGCATGGCGGCTTTCTCGGCCTCTTTCCGGCCCCGAGCGATAGCCCTTTGAAGGTCAACATTAGTCAACAGGCGCGATCCCTGCTGCTTCGCGGTCTTGGGGCTGTAACCGGCCTCAATTGCTGCCTGCTTGGCGTTGGGGTCTTTCAGATAGGCAAGCACAAAGTCTCGCTGCCGATCCGATAGATCGAACTGATCGAGCCATTCCGTGCTGGTGGTGGTGTCTGCCTGACTGCTCATCGCTCCGTGTCTTCACGCCGGTTGCCTGCTGATGGCGACGATAATGCCACAAGCAAACCTATTGCAACCATGTTCGGACTCGCGCGCCACCACCACCAAGATTGTTAATTTGTTCCTTTTATGGCCCATCTGTGGCCCAAACAGTGGCCCAAACAGTGGCCCAGCGATCAGGTTTTAATATTATATATCATTTAGTTATGTGGCCCAAACAGTGGCCCAAACAGTGGCCCATCTGTGGCCCAACTAGAAAAAATAAAAAAAGCACAACCTATCGAAAAAAAACCGTTTGCGCCCTGCAACATGTTTCAATAAGGTTGTGTTGTTAGCAAGAAGCTCAACGGAGAATAAAATGACAGAGCAAGAGTGCGACGAGATCACCGCGCTGATGCTGACTGAGGTTCCCCTAGATTTGTAGACACTTTGCCCCCTAACTTTGAGGCAAGGAGGCCGACATGGGGACAAGCAACTACAGCGACGATTTCAAGCGCGATGCGGTGCATCAGATTGCGGTGCGTGGCTATCCGGTTCACCTTTCTTTCACCGATGGATGCCAGCGGTGCCGATGCTGTTGCCAAACCGCACACCATTCTCGCCCGCGCTTTGCGCCGCTCCGATGCGCTCGGGCGATGGAATGGCGTGGCGCTGGACCCGGCAGTGGGCGCGGCGCTCGCGGGCCGGTTGCGCGATTTCGACTATGATCTCACAGCCCTGCGTTTAGGTCGCTACGCGAGCCCCAATCGCCACCGGCAGGCCCGGCAGGACCCGACCCTCGCCGGAAGCCTTTTTGTGCGTGGAGATCTTTCGGATATCTGGCCACTCCTGCGCATCGCCGAACGCGCCCATATCGGCTGGCACGCGGTTGAAGGGCTGGGGCGGGTTCGGGTGGAGGCTATTGAATAGCGGTGATCTCGCGCTCAATGTCGTCAAGCGCCCCAATCCGGTCGAGCGCTTCCTAGGTGATATGAAATAGGACTGTCAAGATTCACCACCAAAGGATGTGGAATAGCGGTCCATACGCCACTAAGTGGATTGGACCGGTTAAGTGGTGCTGATCCGCACTTTAATGTCCACGATGATAGTTGATGTGAGCTCACAACTTAGCGTAACTGGCAATTAAATCGCTGCAATCTTCCAAGCCTGAGAAACCGGGGAAACGATGAGAATTAGAATCGCAGAAGTGAGAGCCGCAGCGGGACTTACACAAGCAGAACTGGCTGAGAAGATCGGAATTTCGCGTGCCTATCTTGCCCAGATCGAGAGCGGGGTGCGGAAACTTACAACCGAAAACCAGTCCAATATCGCGCTGGGGCTCGGCGTTGCTCCCACCGAACTAGTCGATTTTGATGCGCCCGATAAGGCCGAAGAGGGATTGCTTGTTGAGGCCTTTCGCTCAATGAACAAAGAACAGCGCGCAGCATGGCTTGACATCGCGCGGATAACCCTCGGAAAGAGAGAGCTGTAAACCGTGACCCGCCCGGCATTAGTGGTCCCAATTTTTCGGGCGAAAACGCACCTTAAAAGACCCGCGGCGCATGAAAGGCCGCAACTTCGAGGCCAGACACACGGTAATCCCCACTTTTCTAATGGGACTCAGCCGTAGAATTCACGCGGCTGTTTTCAGTTTCATGGCGAGGTGATCCCGCCGATGGCCATGTTGGGCCGGGGCACAGAAACCATTGCCTGCGACCACCAAAGGCAGTTTCTGACCATGTGGTCACAAGTCGCTCACCCGCGAAGTCGATGACTTCGGGTATTGCGGTCACCATCTTCGCCAGTTTGCGGATGTCGATCTGGGATGTGCGGTCACAAATCATTTGTAAAGCTTAACATTTGTCAGCTTTTTCCTAAGCCGATTATCCTCTCTCCGGCGGTGTGCTCAGTGGGTCCGGTGCTTGTTGAAGCTTCTTGAACCTATCAATGTCTCTTCGAAGGGTTTCGACCGGAATTTCTTTGGAGGGGATGGTCACGAAACCTACGACTGCTTGTATGAATGCGATCAGCGGGCCGCTTCGCTGCGGGGCGCCCGGATCGTGTGACTTGGTCGTGTAGCTTACCTTTCTGCCAGCATCCATCCAGATATGGCAGCAGCTTTGAACAACGAGTTGCCGACGCATGTCCACGGACTTCCGCTTGTCGTCTGGGACCAATTCAGCTGCCCCACCGGGCGTGTTCATCAGTTGCGCGATCTTGCCTTTCAGGTTGTCGACAACAGGTTCTAGTCGCGCCAACTCATGTCGAATCTCATCAATAAGGGTGCCAGTGTCTTTCGTTTCGGCAAAATGCGCGCTCATATTAGCGCAGATGGTTTCACAACTTGCACGATCATGAGACAACCGGTGCGCAAGCTGCGCCATACGTTCCAAGCCTTCTGCACCTCGGCTCAATGCCTTGGAACGGGTGATGCGGGTGAGGTTAACCTCGGATTCGCTGTCCAGACAGTTGAAGTGGTCCCAGTTTTCCGGACAGGTTTGCAGCCTTTCTAAGGTGTATCCGATTTAAGTTTCATGCTGCCAATTTCTGTTCTCGACCGTGCCAATATGCCTCCCTCGGCGTTCGATGCTCAAGGG
>NZ_JAXMOH010000009.1:0-160875 GCF_034670005.1 Thalassovita sp. | reverse complement strand
ACCGCCCCCATACGAGCCTCGACGGGCTCACCCCGTGGGAATATCATCAACGGTCGAAAGAGAACCAAAACCTGAACAGAGCTAACTTATAATCGAGGACTCTCAGGGGAGCACGTCAGGATCGATAGCTGATTTTTCGGAGTCAATAATTAGCTGACGAATGCGGCGGTGATAGTCTCGCGCGGGATCATATGGAATATTGCTTTGTCGCCAGGCTTGAAGCGCTGTTGTTGCCTTTGGTTCGCCTGTTTGTGCCACAAAATCTAGAAACTTAGTGAAGCTAACTCTAATCATATTACCTGTTTTTCAAATGAAATGCTGTTCTTTAGGACAACCTTGCAGGTTTGTGATTTTTTCATCAACTATTTTTTGTTGTATTTCACTTCCTCCGCTTCACGCCGCCCCGTTGCCCCGGCCGTCCCGCCGTTGACCGCCCGCGCGCGGCGCCTGCCGCCTCGACGGCCTGATCCACAACCGATTGCCGCGCCAGCGGGTCGTCGGAAATCGCAAGGTCGACCGCTTCCAGCCGCTTGATCTCGTCGCGCAGCCTTGCGGCTTCCTCGAATTCCAGGTTCTCGGCGGCCTTGCGCATGTCGGTGCGCAATCCGTCCAGATGCGCCTCGAGATTGGCGCCGTGCATCGGTTTGTCGATCTTGGCCGTGATCCGTGACTGATCGGTATCGCCCTTGTAGAGCCCGGCCAGAATATCCTCGACATTCTTCTTCACCGTGGCCGGGGTAATCCCGTGTTCTTCGTTATAAGCGATCTGCTTGGTCCGCCGCCGTTCGGTTTCCGACAGCGCCCGTTCCATCGACCCGGTGATCCGGTCGGCATACATGATGACGCGGCCGTCGGCGTTCCGCGCCGCCCGTCCGATGGTCTGCACCAGCGAGGTTTCGGAACGTAGGAAGCCTTCCTTGTCGGCGTCCAGAATGGCGACCAGCCCGCATTCGGGAATATCCAGTCCTTCGCGCAGCAGGTTGATGCCGATCAGCACGTCGAAAGCCCCCAGCCGCAGATCGCGCAGGATCTCGATCCGTTCGATCGTGTCGATATCCGAATGCATATAGCGCACGCGGATGCCCTGTTCATGCATGTATTCGGTCAGGTCCTCGGCCATGCGTTTGGTCAGGGTCGTCACCAAGGTGCGCATGCCATCGGCGGCCACTTTGCGCACTTCGTCCAGCAGGTCGTCCACCTGCATATCGACGGGACGGATTTCCACCACCGGGTCCAGCAGGCCGGTCGGGCGGATCACCTGTTCGGTGAACACGCCGCCGGTCTGTTCCAGTTCCCACGCCGCCGGGGTGGCCGAAACGAACACCGATTGCGGCCGCATCGCGTCCCATTCCTCGAACTTCAGCGGCCGGTTATCCATGCAGGACGGCAACCGGAACCCGTGTTCGGCCAGCGTCATCTTGCGCCGGAAGTCACCTTTGTACATGCCGCCGATCTGCGGCACGGAAACGTGGGATTCATCGGCGAAAACGATCGCCTCGTCAGGGATGAATTCGAACAGGGTGGGCGGCGGTTCGCCCGGGGCGCGGCCGGTCAGGTAGCGCGAATAATTCTCGATACCGTTGCAGACCCCGGTGGCTTCCAGCATTTCCAGATCGAAATTGGTGCGTTGTTCCAGCCGCTGCGCCTCCAGCAGCTTGGCCTCGCCCACGAGTTGATCCAGCCGCTGGCGCAGTTCCTTCTTGATGCCCTGGATGGCCTGTTGCATCGTGGGCTTCGGGGTCACGTAATGCGAATTCGCATAGATACGGATGCGATCGAACGTGTCGGTTTTTTCTCCCGTAAGCGGATCGAATTCGGTGATCGTTTCCAGCTCTTCGCCAAAAAACGACAGTTTCCAGGCCCGGTCATCCAGGTGGGCGGGCCAGATTTCCAGAACGTCGCCGCGCACCCGGAAGCTGCCACGCTGAAACCCTGCATCGTTGCGGCGGTATTGCTGGGCAACCAGATCGGTGATGATCTGACGCTGGTCATAGTCGTTCCCGGCCATCAGGTCCTGCGTCATCGCGCCATAGGTTTCCACCGACCCGATGCCATAAATGCAACTAACTGAGGCGACGATGATCACGTCATCGCGTTCCAACAGCGCCCGTGTGGCCGAATGGCGCATGCGGTCGATCTGTTCGTTGATCTGGGATTCTTTCTCGATATAGGTGTCGGACCGGGCCACATAGGCCTCGGGCTGGTAATAGTCGTAATAGGATACGAAATATTCCACCGCGTTTTCAGGAAAGAAGCCCTTGAATTCCCCATATAATTGCGCTGCCAGTGTCTTGTTCGGGGCAAGGATGATTGCAGGGCGTTGCGTTTCCTCAATCACTTTGGCCATGGTAAACGTCTTGCCCGTGCCAGTGGCTCCCAGCAGGACCTGATCGCGTTCACCGGCATTGACCCCCGAAGTCAGTTCGGCAATCGCCGTCGGCTGATCCCCGGCGGGGCTGAAATCGGTGTGCATCACGAACCGTTTGCCACCTTCCAGCTTGTCACGGGATTTCACATCTGGGGCTGGGGCGTGCAGCAGGGGGGACGATTTGTCGGAATGGGCATAGGGCATGGGAGTCTCCGGCGGTTGCTGCAAGATTTGATCACTTTTTGTTCTACTTCAACCCCCAACCGGTGAAACAGGATCGGAAGCTCACAGTTATGGTGCCGGTGGCAGGCAGGGTCAGGACTTGGGCGCGCGGTGGAACCGCAACCCGTGCCTGAATTATCTACACCTTGCTGAAAGCGTGTTGTCAGCAGCTTTCCTGCTCTTGCAAAAATGCCGCGTATTCACGATAAGACAGCAAAGAAGAGGAGTCGCGGATGCGAGCACGTATCTACCAACCCGCCCGCAATGCCATGCAATCGGGAATGGCCAAAACCCGGCAATGGGTTCTGGATTATGAACCGGCTGAAGCGCGCGAAGTCGACCCGCTGATGGGCTGGACGTCCAGCGCGGATACCCAGACCCAGGTCCGGCTGAAATTCGACAGCAAGGACGCGGCGCTGGATTATGCCAAGGAACACGGGTTGGACGCGGTGGTTGTCGCCCCTCATGGACGCAAAGCCAACCTGCGTGCAGGCGGCTATGGCGAAAATTTCGCTACCAATCGCCGGGCCCCTTGGACCCACTGACCTACTTAATCATTCTAGGTCTAATTGAGCCGGTATCGTGTTCATGGTCCGGCGAAACAGTCTCTCTCGAGGCATCCACTGTGGTATCACAGATAAGGATGAAACAGTCGCCAAATGTGCTTTTGCGCGCCAGGGGATTGAAATGGCATCTCGGGAGGACTTGGTAAGCGTATCAAGAGCATGACATGCTTGCCCACTGCCGCGTGACCGTTTAAACGTCGCGCGGGGATGCTCCCTTAGCTCAACTGGATAGAGCAGTCGACTTCTAATCGGTTGGTCAAGTCCAAATTTTGCTTTGAATTAAAGGTGATTAGCAAGTAGTAGATTATCGCGGACTGTTTTGCAGACCGCTTTCAGCGGCTCCGTAGCTCAACTGGATAGAGCAAGGACCTTCTAAGTCCGAGGTTGAGGGTTCAAGTCCTTCCGGGGCCGCCAAAATCTAAGCTTGTTGGGATATTAGCGTTTCATCGCGCAATGTCAAAACCCCATGTTCACGACCTCTCAATGAGAAGCGTTGTATGGAAAAACTACCTTATCTGATTTCAGCACCCGTGGGGTGAACTGCAGAAGCTGGTAGAGTGGCAGTGCATATCTGTATCTGAACTTTTTTCGATTGGTGATGTGAAGATCATCAACGTACATGAGCAGAATTTTTCCATCGTGAATGCCCCTCTTTGTGAGGGCATTCACGATGGAAAAACTGCCCGGTGAAATTCTCTGGACGTTTGGTTTATACCTGTGTCGCCCTCACTAAGGATGACCTGAAAAAAAGTCTCAACCCCAACGTGACAATTTTACGAGTAAGTCACGTGGCCGTAGAAAAAATTTGAAACCGAAAGAAGCTTAGGCTGCTTTGGACCATCCGAACTTCGGTTTCATGCGATCATCTGAGCGAGACCGCTTCGAACCGTAATCCGGGAGGGCTGGAGATCAAATAACACAGATAGCTTAAACCATATGGTCAAGGCCCACACAGGCAACACGTGTCTTTGAAAGGCTGGTAGACATGCGGCGAAGAGAATTTTGATAAGTGAAATCCAATCAGCGCTCTGGGTCACCTGATTTCCAGATCCTGCGCGGGCCCTCTTGTGAGGCCGCGCAGATCCGCAAACTCCGGTGAAGCAGAGCCAACAAATACCAACATAAGCCAGACCAATAGACGATGCTGCTGCTACAGCGTGTCTGGCCAGACAGCCTTTGGAAAGGAGGAAAACAGGCTTCTTGAGCTGCCGCTTGGAGCAGCATTTCTCGGGATGAAACCGATGACTTTCTACAGAACTTTCTCAACCAAACAAACTTTTCTCAAACTCGCACACGTCGGGCAGTTTCTCAGCGAACATGGGACTGATTTAGCTCGGGCGGCTCACAGGCTCGGAGGGCCTGCCGCCAGTGCACGCGTGTTTCTGCTCTGTGAAGCTGTTCGTCACACGAGGCACCTGACACGTGCGCAAAGCAGCCAACTTGTGGACTTTCACCAGTTACTGACGCTGGAGCATGTCAGCGATCCGGACCGGATCGAAAGCGTTCTCTTTGCACAGATCAACTCTGCCTCGGTTTTCGTCGAAGAGTGTTGTGTGCTCGCCGAGAAACTGGGCTGTTTGCTTCGGAGCATTGCCGAGAGCGAACCGAACGAGAACAAGAACAAGAACAAGAACGGCTTAATCCTGGCACCCCAAAAGATGTCAAAAGTCGCGTGATCCCCCAGAGCCGGCCCGTGCAGGGCTGGCTATCTTGAAGGGGCGGCCATCCAGGACGTCCCAATGAACGACAATTAAAAATAGGGGTATCACGACGATGCACGTACTTTACAACAAGCAAGGCATGGATGATCTGGCAGCCGAAGCCGTAGGCTTGGGAAGGCAGGTCGCAGAGCGGGCCAAGGCGCTTCACCTTGGCGACACCGCAAAGGATGTTGCTTTCGTGTCGCGCTGCCTTGCGCGCCTGAAAGATCGCCAGCCTTTCGATGAGGGAGACGAAGGTGGCTTTGATGCCGTCATGGATATTCTGGAGCGCAGTATTGCTTCAGAATTCCGGGGCAGTGAGGTGCGGTACGAGGAAACCGGCTACGATGACTTCGGCCCACGCGGCGAAACCCGTGACACTCCAGTTTATTCTGATCGCGGCAATGAACTGATCGAGCTGCAATATCTTTTTCAAGATTTTCTCAACAGCCGTGACAGTGTACTCGACCACGTCGCTGCCCACCGCTGTTTGCTTGATATCATGAGCAGTTAAGATTTTGCAGGAAACCGGATCATGTAGTTTGATCGGGTTTCCTGCCCCTCCAGGGCAGCTAAACGGTACAGCAGCACTCGCGCGCGTTGGCCAATTTCTGATTTAACGAAGGAAATAAAGCAATAAAAAACAATAGGATAAATGTTGAAGATTAAAGCATACTGGCTATGTTTGGTGTCAAGATGTGCACGATGCATGATTTCAAAAGGAAGGATATACTCAACGATCGATCAACCGAGCTGCCATTAGCTTTCCCTGGATAACCGATAGTGAAAAGCATTTTATTGGGGGAAGGAGCTTAATCTTTGGTCACTCCATCGGCCAAGCCCAAATTTCTTCAGCGTTTTTGACAGGCCATCACGGCCGTCCGGATCAAGAGAGTCCGCATCAACCAACGCACTGCTACTAAATGAAGGAGTTTCAAAATGGGTTATCAACCACGTGGAACGTCTGGCATGACACCAAAGCTCAGCCTGCGCGATTTGCATGAAATTAGGGATGTTGTTCAAGAATGCATCAGCCTTTTCATCGATCAATTTGAGCCAAAGGAGCATGCTCCTGAGCCTGAATACCTCACGACAAGGGAGGTCGCGGAAATTACCAAATACTCCAAGGCTGCCCTTGAGGCTTATCGTGGGAAAAATGATGGGCCTCCATTTTACAAACAAGGCGCGAATGTCCGTTACCGCTCGGACGAGGTGCGCAATTGGATGGAAGAAAACAGGTACGAGTAAAAATCTGGAGGGGCCTGCAGTGACGCATGCTCGTTCGGGTAGCACCAAGCATTTTCTCGGCGGTAACCGCGCCGAGAAAATGCTCGGCTGCCAATGCAATTCGCAACGGCGGTCCGTTTGGAAATCTGCCAACACCGGTAACACACTGCAGACCGAGGGGTAGGCGACCGAAGAGGAACGGTTGCGTTGATTATCGCGGTGCCCCCACCGCCGTTGGCGACAGGTTATCGGTATTGGTACCGCCGGAGGTCTTCGGAATCGCACAGGTTTGCGAGGCCATCTCCTCAGAATTCACATCTTGGCCTCAGCGCGAAAGGCGATGCAATGACATCTGATTTCAGAACGTTCTTGGACTTGCCAAAATCGATTTTACGCCCACTCACGTTGGATGAAGTCGCTGCGATTGTTGATGTCGATCGTAACCGCTCCGTTGATACCGCGGCTTATGCGGCTTGACTGTCCGGTGCGGATGCCCGAACGCGATGTGATGACCGGCATTGGTCCTGTGTCCGTGAAGGTGCCGCGCGTTCGGGATCGCGGAGCGGGCGAAGACAAGATCACCTTCACGCCCAGCATCCTGCCGCGGTATCTGCGCAAGGCGAAATCGGTCGAGGAACTGCTGCCCTGGCTTTACCTCAAGGGTGTGTCCACGGGCGATTTCACCGAGGCGCTGGAAGCACTGCTGGGCCCGAATGCCAAGGGCCTGTCGGCCAAGACGATCACGCGGCTGAAGGCCGACTGGTGGAAAGACTATGAAGCCTGGCAGAAACGCGACCTCGGTTCGCGGCGGTTTCTCTACATCTGGGCGGACGGGGTCTATTTCAAACCGCGCATGGCCGAGGAAAAACAATGCGTTCTGGTGGTTGTCGGGGCCGATGAATATGGCCGCAAGGAGCTGCTGGCCATGGCCGACGGCTTCCGCGAAAGCACGCAGAGCTGGCGCGAGGTGCTGCTCGATCTCAAGCGTCGCGGCCTGAAGCAGGCCCCCAAACTGGCCATTGGCGACGGCGCGCTCGGCTTCTGGACCGCGCTGCGCGAGGTATTTGCGACGACGCGGGAGCAGCGGTGCTGGGTCCACAAGACGATGAACGTGCTCAATGCGCTGCCGAAATCGGTGCAGGCCAGGGCGAAGGCGCATCTGCACGACATCTGGCAGGCCGAGACAAAAGCCAAAGCCAACGTCGCCTTCGACTTCTTTGTCGAAACCTACGGCGTGAAATGGGACAAGGCGGTGGCCAAGCTGGTCAAGGACCGGGAGGCGCTACTGACCTTCTACGACTACCCGGCCGAGCACTGGAAGCACATCCGGACATCAAATCCGATCGAGAGCACCTTCGCGACCGTCCGGCACCGCACGAAACGAGCCAAGGGGTGCCTCAGCCGCAAGACCGGTCTGGCCATGGCCTTCCAGCTGATGATGTCGGCGCAGAAGAAATGGCGAAAGCTCGACGGTCAAAACCGCCTGCCCGAGATCATTCAGGGGATTGAGTTCCGCGACGGGATCCGCCAACTTCAAACCGCCGCCTGATCATGCGTCACCAACTTTTGCCCATATCTCATCATGCCAGAAGCGTCGCCGCTCCGCCCCAAGAATTTCGCCACGCATCACAGGCCCCGCATAAGAGACGTCAGTAATGACGTCATTAACGACGTCTCTTAGATCATCGCCCCAGCCTCAGGCAGGCGGTGCCAATGGCGCGGTTACTGTCGATCGTAAGGTTGTGCTCCAGATGATCAAGGAAGGTGATATTCCTAAATCTGCACTTTCCAGATCCAAAAACACTGTTATTGGTTCGCAACCAATGCTCAAGCCAATCGCATGTCCAATAGTGCTGTTTCAACTGACCACTGGGCACCATTTAGGTTCTCAGCTACGCCGTCGATTGGTTCGCGAGATTGGCAATGTCGCGAAAGGCTCCTCACGTCAGGGTGTTTTTGAAGAGGGTGCCTTGCGCGTTGATCTGACCGGTGCTGTCACGAAGACGGTTTCAAGAATGGCTGCATTGGCAAGTGCCGAGGCGGCAGTCATCTTCAATCCTGATATCCGAGGAGGGCTGCCTGTAATGCGTGGTACGCGAATTGGCGTCTATGAAGCAGCTGATATCTACAAGGTTGAGGCAGTTCATTACATTCTGGAAAATTTTCCAAGCCTGACCGAAGAACGTCTCGAACAGGCAAGCATTTATACAAAAGCTCACCCACTCATAAAGATCGCAAGCTGAGTTGGCGTTCTCTGGGTATTGGTAGTGACCTGTCAAAACCTCGGCAAATTGGCCGTGATCTTTCCTACACCCCGGCAGATGCGCAAAGCCTCACAAGAATAGCGCTTGGACGCGACTCAGATCGGCATTTTGAGCATCAGCAACACGTTGTCGTTCAATGGAAAGGGCGGAAAGCCGGCATTCGCTGCAATGGCGGTGAATGGCGGCTTGCAGACCTAATGAAGGAGCGCGTCAACCGCGAATGGGACAACGCGAGTTCCTTCTCGCACCTCGCATCCATATACGACATTGCGATGTCATAATCTCCGATGCGACGACCGTCATTGGCGCTTGCCATGATAAAAAGTCGCTTGAGGCCGCTTGGCATCGAAGAATGCTTCAAGGCGTTCAGCATTTTCTTCAACTAACCTCTTCGCTTGCGCGGGCAGTTCACAACTTGCTCGCACAAAATCATCTAAACCGATTGGTTCAAGCGTCGGAGCGGATGTCAGGCGGAGCATTCGGTCTCGCCCTATTAGCAATCCGGCTTGCCCCAGAGCGTTTTGGCTTTGCAGATGCATCGCGCTTTCGATGATCGTTCTCCAGTGGAACATGCCGCCGCGTTTGGTCTGACCATCAGTCATACGGAGATCTTGATCGCCACAACCAAGGCTCAGGATTTCGATTTTGTGCCTGTCGACGTTGAAACAACTCATGGCATCCACCAGCGCCACCATGACGGGGTTGTTCGCCCAAACACCGCCATCGGCGAAGTGCCGGTTGCCGTTTCGATAGGTCGAGAAGAATGTCGGCGCAGCGGACGTCGCCAATGCCACCGTGACCAGTTCTTCCTGCCAGTCGAGGCGAAAATCAGGGTGGTGCGGGGTCTTGAGGACGGTGACCTCGTTGAACCCATCGAAGGTAGGAATGTTCAAACGCACATTGACCGAGCACAGTGTCCTGTTGCCAAAGCGATCTCGAAGAGCTCGTTCCAAGGGTTCGCGGTTGTATCGATAAACGGCAAGATCGCGGGCAAACTGATAAGCGGATCGCATCGCGCGACCAAGTCGAGTTGGCGGCGTCCAAGGCCGGGGAAATATTTCCGACCCGTGGCGCATATAGATTTCCAGAACCTCCTCGGCGCGCATTCCTGCTGCCATGCCGAGCGCGATTATTCCTCCGGTTGAAGTGCCGGCGATCATGTCGAAGTAGCTGCCTGCCGAACCGCCCTTCAAGAAACGACGCTCGCATTCCGCCAGCACCGCCGCAGGCAGAATGCCTTTTATGCCACCGCCATCAATGGACAGTATGCGAAGATCATCTGCGGGCCATTCGAGTTGATCTCGACGGTGAAAGATTGTGCCCTGCGAGCGGCGGGATTGAGGTTGTGCCATGAAATCTCTCCATAAGTACCGCCAACCTGGATCGCCCGCCTGACTGACTTCTGATGTGTTTGCCCGTCCCAAACCATTTTCCCGAAGCCAGCCAGCTTTCGTAGCAGCTCAGCCAGTTGGACGCCCAGGGAATGATAGTATTACTGATCAGGTCATCTGGCGTCCACTGATCCGCTTCGTCGTCGAAGAGGCAGAGGAATGGCCCTGTACGCTCTGTTCGCGGATGTGACACGTAAACATGCGGTAGGGACCCTTCTTTGTTACCGAAGCGCCTTTGCAATGTCGGTTCAAGAATCTCAACCAGTGGCTGCAGGTACAGGTTTGATCTGCCTTCGAGCAGTAGGGGTTCAGAATATTCTACCCGCAGCCGGTACGTCGTTTTGTGTGGCTGCAGATGCCCCTCCCAAACACAAGTTCGCTGGCTCAGCCGATCGCATGACCATTCGGGATAGACATCGGCCATGTCCGCAATCTGATCACCAACAGTTATCATCAGGTACAGTGCCCCCCATGTTCGTATTCGCGCGTGCAGGCCTCACAAGGCCTGGTGCGGATGCGATCCCAGCACCCAGAGCTGGAGCAGCCAGGGACGAAACTGGTGGCGCAGGTTTCAAATGCCCACTCGGTGTCATGCCGAGCGCGCCATGTTCGAGCTGGACAGTCTGTGCGCGATGATAGGCCTGCAGAGCGGTCTCACCGGCCTTTTCGCCGAACAGATCGTCGAATGTCGATTGGATAACCGCAGGATCGAATCCAACCCGCTTCAGGTTTTCGAGGCGTTCGATGAGGGTGAGCAAGTCCGTAGCCCAAAGCTGCTGGTCGCTCCTTTGAGCCGGCCACCGATCAGTAAAGAGATCCGGATAATGTGCGGGATTGCGAACTTCAAGTAACCGCAGGTTCTGTTCGGCATTGCGGATCTGCCAGCGCATACGCTTGGCAATCGCAATCACTTCATCGACCAGGCTATCGTTTGCAGGGCCGGCATCGATTGCAATCGCTGCTATAATGACGGCCGGGGGTTTGCGTTTACCACGGTGATCGTCGTGCTTGCGATACCGTTTGTCGCGGAACCTCTTGATCAGTTGGAGGGCAACCACGCGAGGCGATTTCTGGTCGAGGGGGACATGCACCGGCATCGGTTGGGTATCTGCCTTTTGCAACGCCAAACCAGACGTCTCATTTGACAGCCGCGTGGCCAGTTCGGTGTAGGTTTGGCCATCGACAAGGTAACGACGGGCATCGAAACGTTTCTGAAACGCTTCACTGATCTCGATGTGAGCATTGAAGTGGTTGGCAAACCCCTTCGGATTGATCTCCTTGTGGTACCGCTCGTCCGTCTCAGGCTTGTAGTGAAACAAGGTTGCCACGCGTTCGGGGGTCCCGTCGATTCGAACGACCGGCATCAGATCGACCGTGACGCCGTCCGGGTAGGTAACCGTGACACAGCGACTGTTTTTCACAATCGGATAGTCGTAGTACTTGCTGCCTTTTTCGCCCTTGATCGCTTTGTACAATTGTTCGAGCACCCACGCCGGGTCGGTGCCAGGAGCGATCGCGATTTCGAGTACTGCATCAACGTCGTGCTGGTCGGTCTTCAGGCGTGACCGCGTCGCGGCGTGAATTGCAAAGCTGCCAGAAGGGTAGATCTCAAGGACCGAGTCTTCGAGAGGGCTGCCTGGGCGATCGACATGCCGTGCGAGCCCCTGAAAATGGCGGTCGGCTTCATCGTGCATGGTGCGGGTGATCTGGATAGCACGTGCAACGTCCATTAGTGCACCCTCTACCGGATCGATCTCCAGGCTGCGGGCGAAATCTTCGAGGTTCGTCCTGATATTCATGTTCTTCTGCCTCCTTAGGCTTGACGGACTCTCTGATCTGTCCTACGTTTATTGACGGTTTCGTAGGATTAAAAGCTATAAAAGAAGCCGCGATCAAGCGGCATGTCTCCTACGATAACGTCATAGTAACAGATTCGGGAGCGTCATGTCAAACTTAACGGATTCAAATAGTGGTTTCGGAGACAGACTGCGAAAAGCCAGAGAGGCGCGGAGGATCAACCAGACGGAACTCGCAGGCAAGACCGGGCTACAACCATCCGCAATTGGCCACTTCGAAAAGGAACGAAGAAAGCCGTCATTTGCCAACATCAGGGCACTTGCAAAGGCATTAAACGTAACATCCGACTACTTGCTCGGAAGGACAAACGACATGGCGGGAGCAACGACGGTCTTTCGTGGAGAGGAAAATTTGTCCGACGGTGATCGCGATCACATCCAGATGATGATCGACCTTATGAATAAGCGAAAGTCGGAAAAATGAGCAAATTTCGAATTCAAATGGCGCGGCGCCAAGGGGAGCGCAAAACAAAAGAAAAAGGCTACGATGCTTTCCCCGTTGATCCCTTTGCGATCGCGGAGAGCGAAGACATCTTTGTCGAGCCCAAGGATCCCGGCCGGGTTGGCGTGAGCGGCGGGATCATCTTCCATGATGAGAGCGTTGGCATTTTCTACGCGACCGATATCAAGAGCGAAGGGTTTCGCAGGTTCACCGTGGCTCACGAGCTTGGCCACTATTTTCTTGAGGGGCATCCCGAAGAAATCCTGAAGACCGCCCCGATCCACATGTCCAGGGCTGGGTTTTCACAGGGTACCAGTTCAATAGAGCTTGAGGCGGATCATTTTGCATCTGGTCTGCTTATGCCATCCATCCTTGTCGGCAAAGCACTCGGGGGCAGCCGAGTCGGCTTGGACGGGATCCTTGCGCTTAGCCATTTAGCTGAGTGCTCGCTTACAGCATCTGCGATCCGGGCCGCCGAATGCTGCGACTATCCCATGGCGGTCATTGTCAGCTCAGCCGACAAGGTCGCATATGCGTTCTTGTCGGAAAGCTTCAAGAAACTCGACAAGCTCACCTTTTTCAAAAAAGGGATGCCGCTGCCCAAGACCCATACTTTGCGGTTCAATGCCGATCTGCAGAATATCCATCTGGCACGCTCCATTTGCGGACAAACGAGCCTTGCAGAGTGGTTTTCCTGTGAGCGACAACTTGCCTTGGATGAAGAAGTGATTGGGCTTGGCAGTTATGGTTTCACATTGACGGTCCTTTCGAGCGAGGAAATGGCCGATGACCCCAATGATGAATCTTACGAAGAAGAACTATCGCTGCAAAAAAGCTGGACCCCAAGGTTTGCGTACGGCAGATAGGGCGTCATCAAGTGGTTACGTCAAAAGGCAGAGCATCATAAATGAATTCACGACGGGCATGATGCCACAATGCTGTCACCCGTTCACGAGATGCTCAGTTCCAGCAATTGGCTGTTCGCGCCGATCAAAAATAAGGGTGACTTCCAGTCATTCGCTACCGGTGCGGGGCAGACATGCCAAGATGTTAGGAGTGACCTTCAAACAACATCGAAATGTTAAACTTCTGTGCAATGACGCAAGGTGGCGATGAGCTCAGAATGGAAAATGCCGCGTGATGAAAGTATCGCTCGTTTGTCAGGCTTCATACGCTAAAAAATGATAAAACTTGAAAAGTAGCTACTCCAGAACAAGCTCTCCAGACGCAATCGCCTGTTGAACAAGTTGGAAGTAGTCCTCCACCGGAATGCCTGTGCCGCCACCTTCTGCTCGCGCGACCAGTTCATATAAGACTGCGTAGTGAACTTTAACGTGGTCATTATCCAATTGCACGCGTTCTAAGTCTGGGAATATCGAGTCTTTCAGCATCCCATTGTCCAGAACGTGAGCGGTGCCTTCAAAACCTTGCGGCACTCCGTTGGTGTGGCAATGCACGACGGTACTTGCCAGAATGTCCGCAAGTTGAACCGAAGGATGGGATCGAGAATCGGCAAAATTAACTGGCTCAGACATTTCCCAGCCGAGCGGGTCATTAGGCTTCATCATTCGAGCTCTTGCTATTGCCGCATCCATTGCGTCGCCATTTAGTTCCGCCGCGATAGCCCTTAACGGCTTGCTCTCATCACAAATGACAGTAAGTGGCTCCTTGTGCCGCCCCCAGTGATTGAGGTGGCTCCAAAGCGCTGAAGCTGACAGGTCAAGAGTCCACGTTCCCTTGTCAACTGTATGATGCTGAACCTCACGGACTTCCTTGGCAATGGTTTTGCGATGAGCTGTCGCGAATCTGCGAATGAGTTCAAAAGGATGCTGTTGTGATTCTGTGACCTGAGCTTTACTGGCGAACAATGAGGGTGCTTTGGATAGGTCCTTTGATCGCATCATATTTTGGAACTCTGCGAGCGTAGCCTTCACTTCAGTGCTGTCACTTTGGAACCAGAGATAGCAGTACATTGCTATGAATAAATGAAACTCTTTTTCATAAAATATGCTTGGATCATCTTGGAAAACGGGCTCGAAAACATACTCGAAAACCCAGCCACAGAGCGCCAATAATTTGTCGTGGGCGTTTATTGCGAAGCGGCCGGAAAGGCTTTCTACCAAGTGAGTTATCAATCTCCTACCTTGATTGCTTGCCATGAGTTTTGAAGCTTTTAGCTCTGGCATCTGGACAGGATGTTCCTTGCGTGCTGCATCGATTAGTAGCCATGCTTCGTCATCGGAAATATTGATTGAAGCAAACGCAAAATATCGTTGATCGTTTGCCAATAGGTCCGGCCCGGTAAACCCGGCTTCATCGCAAGCAAGCAACATGAAAGTTTCTCCTAAGCGTTAATGCTTGATAAAGTTGACAAGTCAATTTAAGTGATCGTAGCGAGGCTCTGCTTGCAATTCTGTATAAGTATCTGTCATTTGACCACTGAACTTTGCCCGAAAATTCAGTTTTCCTCTCTTGCGCCGCCTTTCATTTGCAAGGTTCTCCGAATAGATTGATGTTGAAGTGAAATAGGACCTTGGGGCCACTGTGGGGGCAGTTAAGTTGATCCACGTTGCGGTTGCTTGCCCCTAAAATGCTGCTCTGGCTTGCTTCAAGCCTGACGATGTTGCGGAGCATATGTTTGGTATTTATGTTCAAAAAACTTGAACAGCTCATCGGTTCGGACTTCTAATTCCGCATCATCGTATTTCGCCTCGGGCAGCCCGGTGTGCTCGTCATACAAAAGATCGTAGATTTCCTGCCGAATCCCGGCTCGTGTAGACTCCTTTTGGAAAGCATCATGAACCTGCTCCATGCGGCGTTTGATCGACTCCAATATGGCTATCGACGCTGACTTAATTTGCTTTATTTCCTCCCCGGAAAGATCTTCCCGAAAGAGGACGTCAAAGATCGGCTTCTGGTCGGCCGACAATCCCATAGCCACGTGGGCTTTCGCCTCTGCCTCCATCTCCGCAGCAAGACGCATGAGAGCCTCGAATGTCGCCTCGATTGTGTTCTTGTCCTTCTCTTTGTTGTATTCCTTGATGATCTTGTCGAACCGCTCTTCGAAATCCGTCAGGGTCGGATTTGCTGCCAACATTTTTGCCAATCGATTTCTCACTACTTCACGGAGGTCCTGAGTATCGCTGGCTTTTCTCTCGCTTTTCGCAAACTCCTTACGCAGAAGATCAAAGTTCACCTTCGAAATATCAAAGATGCGATCGCCCTCGGTGTCTGGAGTTATTTGGATTGCGTCGGCGACAATGGCGTTGAGTTTCTGGATGATCGCTGTCGTATCAGCGTCCGCCTTATCATCCTGGAGGGAGCTATAAATGTAGTTGATCGCTTGGTACGATCCTTTGAAATCCTCTGCCCATGCAAAAGTTAAGCATGCCTTGTATTTCCTGAAAACAGCCCGCGCGACAATTTCAAAGCCTTTCCGGGTTTCATCGTTCTGGTTGATAGTCTCTTTTGCATCTTTAAGAGCCTTGAGCTTGTCAAAGCCTTCGGCCTTGCGCAGCCGGTCCAAATCGAACCCACCATCTTTCAGGCGTTCTCCGACCAGCGCAATTGCTTCGACGAGTTCGTTTCTCAGCTTTTCCTCTGGATTTACAGGATCGACGTCGGGCCCAGGCTCATCTGGGCCACCAAGAGTTCCACCTCCTGTATGGCCAGCAAAAGTCGCAAGGGCTTTTCGAAGGTTTTTCAGGATGCCGCAGTAGTCGACGATTAGTCCGTTGTTCTTGCCTTCCTTCACGCGGTTGGCTCGCGCAATGGCCTGCATTAGGGTGTGCGCCTGCAGAGGCTTGTCGAGGTATAGAGTCGAAAGAGAAGGCACGTCGAAGCCAGTCAGCCACATGGCGCAGACGATCACAATGCGGAAGGGATGCTCTTCCCGTTTGAACGCTGTCTCGACATCCAGCCGCTTCTCGATTTCGCGGCCACCGACTTTCTCCTTAACCGTGAAGCCATCCTTCATTCGCTTGCGATGTGGAATGATGTCGAGGCCCCAGTCTTTGAACTTCTTGATCTCATTCTGCTCGTCGCTGACAACAACGGCCATCTCGGTCTCACGCATCCAGGCAATCTTGGCCTCGCGCTGAAGCCGTTCTTGGTCGTCGGCGATGGAACCGAGTTCAGCCTCCAGCGCTGCGATCTGGGCCTCCCACTCGGCCTGAATGTAGTTGAACATTCGAACGGCCGTGACCTTGTCGATGGCGACATACATCGCCTTGCCACTTTCCCAATTGGTCGAGAAGTGCCAGGCGAAATCTTTCGCCACATGCTTCAGGCGCGGCTCTGCTGTGACGACGTGATACTCGCGTTTCAGATCATCTGACAGTTTCGCGGCCACATCTGGGTCATCCACCTCAGCTTCGGCCAGTGCATCAGCCAAGCGGCCATTCAGATCTGCCCCCGCGATCTTTAGCTTGTCGCCACGCGCGTCGTAAAACAGCGGCAAAGTCGCTCCATCCTCGATGGCATCCTGGAAGTCGTAGGTGGACAGATACCCACCAAACACCTGCCTGGTGATCTCGTCATTGGCGAACAGCGGCGTGCCGGTGAAGCCGATGAAGCTGGCGTTAGGCAGCCCCTTGCGCATGTTCAGCGCAAGCATCCCGTATTGTGTCCTGTGCGCCTCATCTGTCACGACAATCAGCTTGTCACTGGTCGAATAGACCCCGTTCCCGGCCTCATCATCGGTGAACTTCTGGATCATCGTGAAGACGACCTTCTTCTGCTGTCCCAGCAACTCGCGCAGGTTCTTTGCAGAGGACGCGCGGCAGGCGTCCTTGTCATTGTTGGCAAGCCCGACGGAGGCAAAGGTCTTGTAGATCTGGTTGTCCAGATCGGTGCGGTCGGTCAGGATCAGGAAGGTGAAATCGCCGCCCAGCTTGCGGTGGACCTTCTGGGTGAACAGCGCCATCGAGAAGGACTTGCCCGACCCCTGGGTATGCCAGAACACACCCAACTTGCGCTCCAGATCCTCCCGGGTCTTCACGGCCTCCACGGCCCGGTTCACGCCCAGATACTGGTGGTTCTTGGCGATGATCTTTGCCAGCCCGTTGGCACCGTCTGCGAACAGGATGAAATTCTCAAACAGGTCCAAGAACCGGCGTTTATCGCAGACGATCTTTAGCAGCGCTTCCATCGGCAGGCGCGCATCGCGCCGGTCACGCTCATCCAGCTTCAGCCATTCCGCGAAATGCGCGTATTCGGCGCTGATCGAGCCCATCCGCCCCTCTTCGCCATTCCCGAGGATGACGAAGGCGTTGAAGTGGAACAGATGCGGGACCGTGTCTTTGTAGTCGCTCAGGTTTTCGGCATAGGCGCGGCGCAGATCCTTGTCGGGGCGCTTGAGCTCGCAGAACATCAAAGGCAGCCCGTTGACGAAACCCACGATGTCAGCTCGCCGACGATGGGCATAGCCGCGGATCCACATCTCGCGCACACAAAGGAAATCGTTGTTCTCGGGCGTGTCGAAATCAAAGACGCGCAGGTGTTCGACGCGGGGCTCATTGTTCTGCCGGAATTTGACCTGCACGCCGTCGCGGAGCAGTTCGTATTTCTCCTGGTTGGTCTTCAGCAGGGATTGCGAGGCGAAGGTCTCGGTGATCTGGCGCAGGGCCTGAGCGTAAGCGTCGTCCGGCAGGCTTGGGTTCAGGGTGACCAGCGCGTCGGACAGGTAACGGGTCAGGATAACGTCCTTGTCGGACTTGCGGCCCAGCGTGCCCTCGGGGCCGAAGGTCTCGCTGTTCCACGCCATGACGGATCGCCAGCCATGCTCATCGGCCAGATAATCGGCCATGGTCTTTTGGACTAAAAGGTCTTCAGTGAAATCGTTCATGGTCAGATACTACTCTGGGATGGGAAGGCGTCCATCCATTAAACGCGGAAGGAGAAGATCGCGGGCTTCTGTGAGTTTTTGGTTTTGTCCCCGTAACGTTCGGACCTGATCAAAGATCGCCTTTGCTTGATCGGAGAAGATCTTCGCCATTTCTAATGTCGGAACGATAATTTCCTGTTCCTTCAGGAACTTGAAGTGGCGTGCATACGCATAATTGGATAGATCAACATTGATCAGTGAAAAATAGAACAGTTCCTGAGGAAGGCGTTCTTCGTTTGATTGGATGATCTGGGTTCCGTCCGCGCCCCGAGCGAAAGGAAAGTCTACGAATTTCAGTGCTCGGGTGTGATCCCCAAACACAATTAGTGGTAGGCCATCATGATAAATCGCCTCCCTGTTATCGGTATATCCGCCAATAAAATCCTGCCCCTGATCCACGCAAGGCCACTGGCCGTATGCTTGATATTCATCTTTTCGGACTTTGGGCTTCGATTTCAAGCGAGTGATTAGGTCTTTCACTTTCCGCACTTCCCACCCCTCAGGCAGGCCATCGACGAACTTGGTGGTCTCGGAGCCGGGGAAGCGGAAATGGACGAACCATTCGCGATACAAAAGCCGCGCCGCCTGCTCCAACAACGCAATCCGCCGCCGGTTGTTCTCGATCAGGTCATCATAGGCCGAAAGCACCCCCGCAATCCGTTCTTGAGTGGGGAGATGTTTTACGATTGTAATGCGATGACCTCGAAGTGCTGCAAGGCTGATATATTGCTGTGCGGATCCTGCTTTTAAGTTTATCAACTTCTTTTTGAAGGCAGGATTTCGAAAGAGGTAGAAAAAGTACAGTTCATTGACTATTGACCGATTAGGTCGCAACAACGCCACGTTTTTTATTGAAAAAGTATACCCATGCGGAACCTGAGCGGAATCGCCGACTGAACCAATGTTCGACATGAGGATGTCGCCCGCTTGTGGCTCGACGCGTTTAATACATAGTCTGTGATCTTCTTCAGAGATGAAATCACAGTTTTCGAAGTCAATGACCCCAGAAGATATGTGTTTTCCTTTAATGAAAGGGACGCCTGACGGCTTTAGTTTCGGCGAGTCATGCGTGCCATCTGTTACAAGCTCGCAGACCTCAGACAGAGAGATTTCAATTTGGTCGACGCTCATAAAATCAACTCTTCAAAATTCTTCGCGATGGTCTCGGCCAGTTCCCCTGCTTCGGCATTTAGGGTCTCCAGTTCATCGTGGATCTCCTTGATCGCCTCTTCGAAGTCAAAATCCTCATCATCCTCTTCGGGAGCCACACCCACATAGCGGCCCGGTGTCAAGCTGTAGTCATTCTCGGCCAGTTCGGCCTGATCGACCAGCTTCACCAGCCCTTCGACATCGCGCAGCCGCCCTTCGGGGAAGCGCGACAGCAGCCAGTCTGCCTGCCCCTCGAAATAGCGAAAGCGTTTCAGCGCCCCGCTGGCCGTCAGGTGAATTTCAGGATCGCCTGTCAGCGCCACTCGTGCCTCGGCAATCGCCTCCAGATGCTTCTTGCCGTCCGAGATAATCTTGCGCATGGCGGCCAAGGCTTTCTTGGCTTCGCCCTCATCTCTGATCGCCTCGACCTTGGCTTTCAGGGTCTCAGACGCTTTCTCCTGCGCCTTCTGGGCAAGCTTTGACAGATGGTCGATTTCCTTGATCAAGGTCTTCGCCTGATCCGCCAACGGCTGCATCGCCGTCCATGCCGCTGTCAGCGCGTCGATGGAGGCATCAGGCTGTGTCAGCGCGGCGGCAGCCTTCCCATAGGCCCGTGCATCGGCGGTCAACTTCTCGACCCCGGTTTTCAACTCGGTGGTGTCTGTATGCGCGGTGAAATGGGTGCAAGCCTTGGCCAGGACATCGAGCAGCTCGGCAAAGTCGGTCTGCTGCGCCTCGTCCCGCGCCGTGGACAGATAGCCCTGCACCAACCCCGCAAAGCGGTCTTCCTGCCCACGGTAGAGCCAGACGATGGAGGTGAGGTTCTTTTCCTGTTCAGGCGAGAAATCACAGATCTTGCGTGTCACCTTGCGGAAAACCTGGCGCGCATCCAGCATCAGCACCTTGTCGCGCAAGTGCTCGGGCTTGCCCTTGTCCATAAACCAGATCTCGCAGGGCACGGTGCGCGTGTAGAAAAAGTTGCCCCGGATCGCGAGCATGACATCCATGTCGCCGGTCTTGACCATCGCTTCGCGGACCTTGGCCTCTTGCCCGCCCGCAGAGGACGCCTGAGACGACATGACGATGCCGGCGCGGCCGGTGTCGGACAGGTAGGAATGGAAGAAGGACATCCAGACGTAGTTGCCGTTCGAGACCTTGCCCCCTTTGTTGACGCCAGGGAGGCCGAAGGAGAGGCGCTTGTCGTCCTTCATCTTCTCTGCGTCGATTTCGTCGACGTTGAAGGGCGGGTTGGCCATGACGTAGTCGAAGGGCGCATGGGATTTGTGCGGGTCTTCGTAGTAGCTGATGGCTTTCTGGATGTCGCCTTCGAGCCCGTGGACGGCGAGGTTCATCTTGGCCAGGCGGATGGTCGTGGGGTTCTTTTCCATTCCGTAGAAGGTCAGGCGTTCGTTCGGGTTGGCCTTCATCGTTTCGACGAAGTGGGCAGATTGCACGAACATGCCGCCAGAGCCGCAGGCTGGGTCGATAACCTTGCCGCGTGTGGGCTCAATGATGTTGACGATGGTTTCGACGATGCTGATCGGCGTGAAGAATTCACCGTTGTCGTGGGCCTTCTGGTCCGCGAACTGAGTCAGGAAGTATTCGTAGATCCGGCCGAAGACGTCGCCGTCGGCCTTCTGCAGGGCAGGGTCGTTGAAGATGCGCAGAACCTGGCGCAGCGCGTCTTCGTCAAGCTCGGCGTATTCCTGTTTCGGCAGGAGGCCTTGGAGGGTGGCGTAGTCTTCCTCGATCGATTTCATCGCGGCGATGACAGCCGTCGACGCGGTTTCGCTTTCTGGGAGGCTGACCAGGAAGTCGAACTGGGCGTTGTCCCGCAGAAAAATGGATGAACGCGCCGAAAAATCTTCCTTGGTCAGGGCGCGCGTCTTGCCACCGCGTGACGGCAGGGTTGGGATAATCTCATCCCGGACCTTGAGAAAGCGCGAGTACGCGTGGCGCAGGAAGATCAGACCCATGACAGGCATGAAGTATTCGTTGCTGGCGAAGTTCGAGTTGGCTCGAAGAGAGTCCGCAGCGCCCCAAAGGCGCTGTTCCAGTTTGCCGATATGCTCCAAGGTCTGCCTCGTCTAAATGTATGATTTTCCCGTATGCTATCGAAACAATCTGGTGGCTGCCAGTCTGACCTTGCCAACGTGGTCACTCATCTTATGTGGGGTTTCTTTTTCAGATCGAATGCCAGGGAGACATAGGAGTGAGAAATCGACGAAGTTACACTTTTGTCATAAATGGGATCATTCTGGGCAGTTTTCCCAATTTGCACCATGTAGTAATCCGTCAATTTTCTGAGATATCAGATTTTGATATCTGAGGCTGTCATGGCGAGATAGCGCCCCGCCAGTCAATTTATGTTCGCTTCGAATATTTAGATTTTCTTGCAAGAAGTCATCGGGAATTCCAAGATCTTTGACGATCGAAAGATATGTATTTCTTAGTACATGCCCTGTGCGTCCCATCATCTTTTTTTCACGGCAAATGACCGGTCGAGCTGAGTTTTGTGAGTTTGAGAACAAATATTTCCCGTTCGGGTAGAGTAAGGTCGAAATTTCGCATGCCTCACTTGCGAACCTTTCAAGTTGGGTGGAAAGCGGATACTCGATGGAACGATCGTCGGCAATTGCACCTAAGGGAAAGCGGATTATTGATTCCTCAGAGCATACCCAGTCTCGGTGTATTCTGACCATCGCAGATGGTTTGAGCCCTGAATATAGATGGAAAAAGTGCATTTTCTGACGATGGACGCTATGGAGGTTTTCTATATCAACGCGCCACTGGGGTAACTGACTGTGTGGGATGATATTTTCCTTGCAGAAGTCGTGCCTTTGAAGGCCGATGAAGTCCACGATACGCGCCGGTTCGATATTTGGGGAATTGTCGACATCCAGTTCAAGCAGTTTTGCCATAAGGCGAGCACAGATCTTGGCTGAAGATGCCCCCTCGCGATCTTTGATATCATTTAGAACTTGAAGCGCGTCATCAGTGTCGATCTGCACCATCTCCTTGTTTTCCCACGGTTCAAAATAGTGTTTGGCTCGACGCAGGTTGAGGTTCCGATCTGATCGGTTGGAGTTTTTGTGAATTTCTCTGATGGCTTCCTTTGCCCATTCAGGAAAGGAAACGACGCAAGGTTCGGGTTCTTCGTCGGGCAAGGGCTGCTTGATGCTCTGGATCGTACGAAGTGCTTTTTCGCGCGCGGTATCTGCGCTAAATTCAGCATGCGTACCCAAAGTGCGCCGAACCGAATGCCGACGCCCGTCTTTGGTAATGTCTACTTGAATTTTGAAGGACTTTCTTGATTCCGAAACAGATAAGAAAAAGCCCCTTATTTCTATATCCCTGATGATGAAGTCACTGCCTTTCCATTCGGAAGACGCGACGAGCTTATCGGTTATCTTAGTTTCCATATAATCATCGACCCTGATTTACACTGATTTTGATGGAATGGCTGCGTCAGAAATCATCTTGATCCCCAACGCAGCGTTCTATTTCAGCGCTTCAGCATGTGCTTTTCGATGTGATGAGAAATCAGCCTTTGATCATCAAGGAGCTGCCCAAAAAGTTGTGGCTGGTCGATGTAGCGCCCACGAATACCTTTAATTTTGTGCCCCATAAGAAGATCCCCATTGCGGTCAGACACCTTAACCAACGCCGCCATCGTGCGGAATGTCCTGCGCAAAGTATGTCCTGTTCGGTAATCCAACGCTTTCTCACTTACCGCCCCAATTGGCGTGACTTTACCGGTTTTATTAATTGTCGGAAATAACCACGGAGAACGAGGGTATATGCGTTTGCTGCAACTTGATGCCTCCTTTAAGGTTTTGAGCAATTGATCCGAAACTGGAATTGAAAGATCCTCACCGCTTTTCATTGCCCTGGCGGGGATATGCAGGCAGCTCCTGCCTTCGTCGAGCCAATCGTGTTCGATCTGGGATGCGCTGGCCGTGCGAAGGCCCGAGTAAAGCATTGTTTGGTGGAGGCCCCGGCGGATGGGGTTCTTGATGGTTTGTAGAGCTTCGTACCAGCCTGAAAGCTCATCAGTGGTCATTGTTCTTCCGTCTTTCGGTTTTGGATTATTGTATTCGAAACCTTCGAGAGGATTATGGTCGATTGTTCCTTCCGGTGTTCTGGGACGAATGTAACGGAAAGAGGACGAAAGCAGTTTGAAAGCTTTGTCGGCGGAGAGGGCACCGTGGTTATCGGTCAGTTTCTTGTGAAGGTTATACGCTTCATGCAACTTATAATCTGCGGCAAGTTCGTTGTGGATAGCCTTCAGGTAGCTGCTCGAAGTTTGGCGGTAGCTTTCCAGAGTGGCTCGGCGGCGATGCTTTTCTTGCCGTGAAGCAATGAAAGTATCTACCATTTCTTTAATACTGGTTTCGCAGGTTTCAACTGACCTGAATGGGTCGGTCCCGGCCTTAATCTGCGACAAGAAAGTCGTTGCCTGCATTCTTGCCTCGCGCAGGGATATTTGTTGGACGCTGGCAAAGGCTTGGTTGATGCTTCTTACTTTTTTCTTCTGACCTGGTGTGCCAACCCAGAGATCTGCTTTTACTTTGAAGGTTTTGGTGTGCTTGTTGATGGCGACATAGAACCCAGCCAAAGAAGCATCGACGAGCCTTACTTCTTTACCCTTCCAGTGGGTGTTTTTAATGAGGGTTTCTGTTAAGCGTGTTTTCATGTTTTCGACTTTCCTAATGTGACGCTGCCGAACGGGACGAAGACCGTTTTCTGACTGCGTGGTGCAATAGTGATATTGGCCAAAATCAAACTCAAGAAACGGAAAGATCATTTATATCAATGCGTTATGAGGTGATTTCAGGCGATATCGAAGTCGAGGCTAATAACTTCTAATCGACAGGTTGAGGGTTCGAGTCCTTCAGGGAGCGCCACAAGCTTTATATGCTATTGACCTGAAACGATAGTTTATCCGGTTCCCAAATTTCTGAGAGTGGGTTGGAAAATTTGCCCCTGTGATGACCTTCTTGGAGGCGGCGGATTTTAAGTAAGCCTCGGCCTCTGTGGCTATTCTATCGCCCAGGATTGCCTTGTGTCTGTCTTGGGCTGCACTGAATTCAGTCTGTTTACCCGTGGGTGACTGCGGTCTACCAGTCAACACAACGTCCATCACGATCTGGCCCATTGAGATATCTGGTTTTCTAGCAGAGCGGTGAGCCCCTCGCCGCAGTTCGCTTTGGCCTTTTGTCTGTGATAGAATTTTCCGCATCGAGTTGGGAAATGCATCAACGGAATATTGAAGGGATCCCGAACAGGCATCTTCTTTACAAAAAAATATGAAAACGTCGTTCAGTGTGACGGAATCCGCTGGGAGACGCGTAATGATAGTTTGGGCGAAAGTGTCGGCCTGCGACGCACCGTGGCTATGCGCTGTGTCAGGTCGGCCAGACTAAGCCTCCAAATTTGAACGAGGGACCGCGCGTGTCGAAAGAACCTGGAATGGCGCCGAAAAGTGACGAGATGGCCAAGATACTTGGTTTGGGCAGGCACAAAAAGCGATCATGGCGTTGGCTGGCGGTCGCTGTGGTTGTCGCTTTCGGTGTTGCGATCTGGGCGTTTGTTCCTTTTACCGGATCGGCGCAGAAGACAACATATGTAACAGAAACAGTCGGTCGCGCCGACATCAAGGTCACTGTGTCAGCGACCGGAACGGTTGAACCGACGGATTTTGTCGAAATTTCCAGTGAACTGTCGGGAACGATCACGAAGGTGCATGTTGATTTCAACGATGCCGTCGAAGAAGGAACCGTTCTGGCCGGACTGGACACGGCCAAGCTTGAGGCGCAATTGGCGGTGCAGAAAGCATCGCTCGCCTCTGCCGAGGCCAAGGTCGCGGTGGCCGAGGCGACGGTGAAGGAAGCGCGCGCGGAGTATGAGCGTGGTGAGCAACTGGCTCAGCGCGGGGTGGAAACACAACAGGCTTTCATCGCGCAAGAGGCGGTCTATGAGCGCGCACAGGCTGAATTGTTGTCCGCCATCGCATCGCGCGATCTGGCAAAGGCGAATGTCGATCTGGCGCAGGTGGACCTGAGCAAGGCCTGCATCTGTTCTCCGGTCAAGGGCGTGGTGCTGGACCGTGACGTCGACGAAGGACAGATCGTCGCCGCGTCGCTGTCTGCGCCGGTCCTGTTCACCATCGCCGAGGACCTGACCCGTATGGAACTTCAGGTCGATATCGACGAGGCTGATATCGGGCGTGTCAGCGTGGGCCAACCCGCAACGTTCACGGTCGAAGCCTATGATGATCAGGAATTCCCGGCCGAGATTACTGAATTGCGGCTGGCCTCGGAAACTGTCGACGGGGTAGTGACCTACAAGGGCATCCTGACGCTGGATAACGGGGACATGCTGCTGCGTCCCGGAATGACGGCAACCGCCGATATCATCGTCGCGTCGGTCGAGAATGCGCTGGTCGTTCCCAACGCCGCGCTGCGATATGTGCCTGCACAAGTTGTCGAGGAAAAGAAAAGCTCCGGCAGCGGTTTGGTGGGGATGATCATGCCGTCCGGACCGAGTGATAAGACGGCAAGAGACGACGCAACGACACTGAAATCCGTTTGGGTTCTGCGTAATGACGTCGCTGTTGAAATCCCCGTAGAGGCTGGCGAGACGGATGGCAGCTCGACCGTTATCCTGTCGGGCGATCTGAGCGAAGGCGATCAGGTGATCACGGACCGTTTCGATGCCAAATGACACGCCGTCACCATTCATCGCATTGCGCGATATCACCCGCGTCTATGGCAAGGGCGAGGCCGAAGTGCATGCGCTGGACGGTGTGAGTTTCGAAGTGAAGCGGGGTGAATTCATCACCATCATGGGGCCTTCGGGCTCTGGCAAATCCACGGCGATGAACGTTCTGGGCTGTCTCGACAGCCCGACATCGGGACAATACATGTTCAACGGTATCGAGGTGGCAAGACTTGACCGCGATCAGAGAGCCTTGCTGCGCCGCCATTACCTCGGTTTCATTTTTCAGGGGTACAACCTGCTGCCGCGCACCACGGCGTTGCAGAATGTGGAACTGCCGCTGATCTACAAGGGCCTGGGACGCGCCGAAAGGGAGGCGCGGGCGATTTCTGCGCTGGAAAAGGTCGGTCTGACGCAACGCGCCGACCATGATCCGTCAGAGCTGTCGGGGGGGCAGCAACAGCGTGTGGCAATCGCGCGGGCATTGGCAGGCGATCCGCAGGTCATTCTGGCCGACGAACCTACTGGCAATCTCGACACCATGCGATCGGTCGAAATCATGGAGCTCCTGCAGCGGCTCAATCGGGACGAAGGGCTGACCATCATTATGGTCACGCACGAAGAGGATATGGCCGAATACGCCGACCGGCTGATCTGGATGGTCGATGGCAAGGTGGAATACGACCGCAAAACAACGAAAGGGGCCGCGTGATGCTGTGGGAAACCTTCAAGCTGGCCTTGCAGGCAATTCTGCGCAACCCGATGCGGTCATTCCTGACGGTTCTTGGTGTCGTGATCGGCGTCGCGGCTGTCATCGCGATGGTCACGATCGGCAGGGGGTCGGCCGCACAGGTGACGGCAGATGTTGAAACCCTCGGCTCCAACCGGTTGATGTTGTCGCCGGGTCAGGCCCGGATGGGACCCGGAAGCGGCAGTTCTTTGGCTCAGCCCTTCGACCTCAAGGATGTCGACAAGCTCGTCGATCAGTTGTCCAGCATCACAACCGGGGCTCCGACAGCCTCGAGCCAGCTCGTCGCGGTCTACGGCAACGACAATTATCGAACCAGAGTGACGGGCACCGATTCGCGGTACCTCGTCCTGTCGAATTGGGAGCTTCAGTCAGGGCGCGCCTTCACAGATGCCGAAGAGGGGGGCAAAGCCGCCTGCATTCTAGGTCAGACGGTTGTCGAAGCGCTGTTCGGTCATTCCGACCCGCTGGGAGAAGACATCCGTCTGGAAAACGTTTCATGCGAAGTTGTCGGTGTGCTCAAGGCCAAGGGCGCCTCGACCTTTGGCACCGATCAGGACGATATCGTGCTGATCCCGTTCAAAACCTATGCCCGCCGCATCGCGGGCAGCCCTGATGTCCCGCTGATTTCGCTATCCATGCGCGACGGGGTGTCGACCGACCGCGCGGTCAACGACGTTACGGCGTTGATGCGGGAAATCCGCCGTATTGGTCCCGGCGAGGATGACGACTTCACCGTCAACACGATGGAGCAACTGTCCTCGATGCTGACTGGGATCAGCGACGTGCTGACCGGGCTTCTATCGGCGGTGGCGGCGGTTTCTTTGCTGGTCGGGGGGATTGGTATCATGAACATCATGCTGGTCTCGGTCACCGAACGCACCCGTGAGATCGGCATTCGCATGGCCGTGGGCGCGCAGGCGAACCAGGTTCTGATGCAGTTTCTGGTCGAGGCGGTCGTGCTGTCGACTTTGGGTGGGCTGCTTGGTGTTATTCTCGGGATGGGGCTTGCGGCTGTCGGCGCACAGGTTCTGAACGTTCCCTTCATTCCGGACCCGAGCATCATCGCTCTGGCTTTTGCATTCTCGGCGGCGGTGGGTGTCGTCTTCGGCTATTTTCCGGCGCGGTCGGCGGCCAGCCTCGACCCGATCGAGGCGCTTCGGCATTGAGCGAAGAACTTATCTTGACGGACAGGTCGCCGCGGCATTGCCCGGGCCAACCGCGGAACCCAAGAACTAAATCCAACTATGCGATGGCCTCATGTTCCGGCCAATGTCATTGTTGATGCAACAAAATCAGCTGCCCGGAGCGCGAGCACAAGTCGCGTCGCAACGGATGGCGGTTCCCCCTACGGGACTGGAGTAACGAACGATGAATTTCAAATCCCTGCTTTTCCTGCCGCCTGTCGCGCTTGCCGTCATTGGCTTTATATGGATGACCAAGGGCGGGGAGCCGCAATCGGAAATTCACCAAGAAACCGGTTTGGCCGTTCGCGTCACCACGGTTCACCCAAAGCGTCTGATCCTGTCAGCAACAGGCTATGGCAGGGTTGAAGCGGTCCGAAGCTGGACCGCAGTCAGTCAGGTCGACGGGCGGGTTGTCGGTCTCGTGGGCGATCTGGCAGAGGGAACTGTCATCGATCAAGGCGCGGTGCTGGTTCAGATCTACCGGACGGATTTTGAACTGGCCATCCAGAAATCGAAAGCAAATATTGCGGGGGCCGAAGCAACACTTGCCGAACTGGAACGACAAAAGGCCAATTCAAGCCGCCTGCTTGCCTTGGAAAACCGTATTCTGGAGGTTGCGCGGGCGGAATACGAAAGGGTTTCCAACCTCGTAGAGCGCGGGACCAGTACGGCCGCGTCGCTGGACACCTCGCAAAAGACCCTTCTGGCCCAAGAGAACGCCGTTACCAATCTGACCAACACGCTCGAATTATTTCCGGCGAAACGGGCCTCGGCAGAGGCAACCTTGGCGGTGCGCAGGGCGGAACTGGCAGAGGCCGAACGCGGGCTTGCAAATACAACCATTGCCGCGCCGTTCCGCGGTCGCGTAGCCGATAAGAGCGTCGAGGCGGACCAGTTTGTGCGAACTGGCGAACAATTGCTTACTTTGGAGGCCATAGATTCGGCCGAAGTCGTGGCATCGTTCCAGCCTCAGGCGTTTTCCTCTGTGATCCAGTTCGCCCTGGGGCAGACCATACAGCAGGCAGTCGAGATTGACGCGACCAAGGTCATCGAACTTCTCCGGGACAGGGGCGTGACCGCCACTGTTCAGCTTGATGTCGCAGGCTTTAACGCGGAATACCCTGCTGAAATTGTCCGGTTTCGCGGCACGATAGACAATGAGACAGGCACGATCGGTCTGGCCGTTCGCATCGACGACCCTTTCCTGGCGGGTGGTCCTGCACGGCGGCCGCCCCTTAACGTGGGCAGCTTTGTCTCGGTCGTGCTGGAAACGCAAACCCCGGAAGACGCGATCGCCATTCCGCGAACTGCGCTTCATCATGGCGATGATGGCGCGCCTTTCGTCTATCTTGCTGACAGCGACGACCGGCTCAGCATCGTGCCGGTCACTCTGGGTCCGGTCGCCGGGGACAACGTGTTGATCCGCGACAGCTTGATCGAAGACGACCGGCTTGTCCTGTCTGCCCCCCGCCCGCCAATCGAAGGGATGCGCCTGACGCCGGTTTCGGTGGACGGAGCAGTGCAATGATCAACTATTTCGTGCGCCACCCGGTGGCGGCAAACCTGTTGATGGCGCTGATTTGCATTCTCGGCGTCGCGGTGATCAGCAATATTGAACGCGAAACCTTTCCGGAATTCACCGCAGACAGCGTCGCGGTATCGGTGGTCTATCCCGGCGCGTCCGCGGTGGATGTCGACGAGGAAATCTGCAGTCCGCTCGAAGATGCGCTCAGTGGGCTCACCGGGCTTGCAGATTTCGAATGCCTGTCTGTTGACGGACGCGCTGCAGCGACGGCGGAGCTGGAGGAAAATGGCGACATAATCCAGTTTTTCAACGATGTTTTTTCCGCCGTTTCCGGCATCAACAATTTCCCCGAAGCCGCCGATACGCCGACAGTCGAGATCGCCTCGCAGACCGACCTTGTGGCGATGATCGCCATATCAGGAATTTCCGGCAAGGAAGGGCTCATTGCCTATGCCGACGAACTGGCAGATACGCTTTTGGCGCTGCCGGGGGTGGCCGATGCAACGGTGTCGGGTATCACCGACCGTGAGTTGCAGGTCACCTTCGATCAGCAGGCGCTGCGTCGTTTCGGGCTGTCCAGCCACGATCTGGTCACTGCGATCGAGGCACGCAGCCTGCGCCAACCGCTCGGCAGTGCCGGATTGAGCGAAACGAGCCTTGTTCTACGCTATGTCGGGGCCAGCCGTACCCTTGCTGAACTTGAGGACCTCATCGTGATCGAAAACGGTGACGGGGGCCTTGTACGGCTCTCTGATCTTGCGACCATCACGCTTGTAGACAGTGACGAGAACCGCCAAAGCTATATCGACGGCGTACAGACGGCCATCGTCTCGATCTCGAAATCGCGCGACGAGGACAGTATCCGTGTCTGGCAGCGGGTGGACGAGGTTCTTCAGGCGGAACGCGCCGCGTGGCCTGAACCGTTCGAGATCACGGTGATCAACAACATGACAGACCTGATAGAGGAACGCCTGACGCTGATCCTTCAAAACATCGCAATGGGCCTAGTTCTGGTCTTCGTGACCATGTGGCTGTTCTTTTCGCTGCGCGAGGCTCTTTGGATATCGGCAGCCTTGCCGGTGTCGTTCCTTGGCGGGCTGTTCGTGATGAGCGCGCTGGGCATCACCATCAACATGATAACACTCATAGCACTTCTAATGGCCGTGGGGCTGATCATGGATGACAGTATCGTGATTGCCGAAAACATCGACAAGTGGCGCCGCAAGGCCCCACCGATGGAGGCTGCGGCGAAAGGCACGCTCGAAGTGCTGCCGGGGGTCTTTTCCTCCTTTCTGACCACCGCCTGTGTCTTCGGCCCGCTGATGTTCCTGTCCGGCGAGATGGGTCAGATCCTAAAGTTCATCCCGATGGTCTTGCTGATCACGCTCTCTCTGTCGCTGGTCGAAGGTTTCCTGCTGCTGCCCAACCATCTCAGCCATGTTGCGCATGTCGATCCCGATGCCCACGAACATCGCCCGGCGGCCCGTGCGCTTGACTGGGTCAAGGAACGGGCCATCCTGCCTTTGGCAGAGGCGATGGTGCGGTATCGTTACCTGACCCTCGGGTCGGTCATTGCTGCCATGATTCTTTCCGTTGGGCTGGTCGCGTCGGGTCAGATCAAGATTATCGGCTTTCCGAGCACAGAGAGCGACACGATCATGACCCGCGTTGCGCTGACGTCAGGTATCACGCGCGAACGCACCGTCCAGACGGTTGAACAGCTTCTGAACGGTCTGGACCAGGTGAATACCGAACTGACCCCGGCCACCGAAGACGGTCAACCGCTGGTCGAGCGCGTTTTGGTTCAGTACGCCGTCAACACCGACGTCTCCGACAATGGCGCGCATACTGCGACGATAACAGTCGACCTGCTGGACAGTTCCCGACGCAATGTTCTGGCCGATGACGTTCTCGACGCGTGGCGGCTGGCGGCGGGGCCGCTGCCGGACATCGTCCAGATCAGCTTCTCACAGGCTGAACGTGGGCCGGGGGGACTCGATCTGGATGTGGAACTTCTGGGGCGCGACCTTGTCGAGATCGAAGCGGCCGCCGGGCAGCTTGTGACGGCTTTGTTGGCGCGGGCCGATGTGACCGAAGCTTTTCAGGATCTTTACGGCGGACGTGACGAAGTTCAGCTTCGTCTCAACGAATACGGCTATTCTGTGGGGCTGACGCCTCAGGCGCTGTCTGGCCAACTCCGCGACGCTTTCGAAGGGGTCGAGACGGACAGTTTTCGCTCGGGTGCCAGTGATCGAACCGTTCGGGTGCTTTTGGCCGACACCGTCGCAAGCCTGACCGAGCTGGAACGCTTCCCTATTTTCCTCGCAGGTGGCGGCCAGACCAGCCTGGCAACGGTAGCCGATCTGTCTATCGCTGCGGGTTATCCCAGCGTGACACGCGCGAACGGCATGGTATTGGCCCGCATCCAAGGCAAGATCGACCGGAACGCAACGACCTCCACGGCAATCTCAGCAGTCGTTCTGGATGAATTGGCGCCGGAATTGGAAAAAGAGTTCCCGGGCGTCCGGATCAGGATCGGAGGAGCCACGGCAGAACAACAGCAATCACAGGCGTCGATGATGTCGGCGCTGCTTTTGGGGCTTGTCGGTGTCTATATGGTGCTGGCTTTTCAATTCCGGTCCTATACCCTGCCGTTTGTCGTAATGGTATCGATACCGTTCGCACTGATCGGGACCATTCTCGGGCATTGGGCGCTTGGGCTGGACATCTCGATGCCGAGCCTGATCGGATTTGCGTCGTTGGCCGGGATTGTCGTCAACAATGCTATCTTGTTTCTGACGTTTTTCCAAACGCATCTTAAGGGTGATGACTACGTGTCGGCTTCGCTGAATGCTGTGCGCGACCGGTTTCGGCCGATCCTTCTGTCTACATCGACCACCTTCATGGGGCTGATTCCGATCATCTTGGATTCCAGCCCGCAAGTGCAGACGCTTGTTCCGCTTGTCGTATCGGTCGCTTTCGGTCTGGTCGCTGCAATGGTTCTGGTGGTGCTGGTTTTCCCCTCGGTGCTTTCCATCTATTTCGACGTTGTCAGCGTGCGCCAATGGATTTCCAAGTTTGATAGCGATAAATCACGTGCTCGCGAAACTCCGATTTTGTGATCGTCCTAGCCTTCAATATCCTGATCCAGTCAGCCGCCTTTCGGGGCGGCTTTCAATTGGAAGGCGACACAAGAATGCAAACCACAGGGGATGACCCACAGCGCGTTCTATCCGGCATCTGCACGGATCATATCGGCGGCTTTTTCGGCGATCATGATCGTGGGGGCGTTGGTGTTGCCGCCGACCAATGTCGGCATGACCGAAGCATCGACGATGCGCAGCCCCTCGATTCCGCGAACCCGCAACCGCGGATCGACCACGGCCATATCGTCTGACCCCATCTTGCAACTGCCGACGGGGTGATAAATCGTATCGGCCCGTGCCCGGATCTGACCTTCCCAATCCGCGTCCGGCATATCATCCTGAACGCCATATATTTCCCGGCCCTCATAAGTGGCAAGCGCCGGCGCCTGCATGATTGCCTGGGTCATCCGGGCCCCGTCGATCATGGTTTTCAGATCACGCGGATCAGACAGGAAGCGCGGGTCAATGCCCGGGTCCTGCAACGGATTGCCATCGGTCAGAAACACCCGGCCACGCGAATAGGGTCGCAAGGCACAGACGTGGCAGGAAAACCCATAGCCGAGGTGAAGCCTGCGGGCGTGGTCGTCAACGATGGCAATAACGAAATGCAACTGGATATCGGGTCGGTCGAGGGCGCTGTCTGTTTTCAAGAACGCGCCAGCTTCGGCAAAGGGCGTGGCGAACATGCCGATGCCGGATTTGCGCCAGCGCAGAATATGCCGGATCAGATTTGCAGTGCCTGTCAGCCCGACGCCATAGTTATCGGTATCTCGGGTTTTGTAATTCAGTACGAAATCCAGATGGTCCTGCAGGTTCTGCCCCACCCCTGGCAATTCGTGCACCATCTCGATCCCGTGCGGCTGTATATCTTCGGGCCGCCCGATGCCCGAAAGTTGCAGCAGTTGCGGCGAATTGAAGGTCCCGCCACACAGGATGACGTCGCGCCGCGCCTTGACGGTCAGGTCCTTGCGCTTGACGCGACAGGCCACGCCGGTGGCGCGCTTACCCTCGACCAAAATCCGGGTGGCACGGGTATGTGTCAGCACGGTCAGGTTGGTCCGGTGCTGTACCGGATGCAGATATCCCGCCGCCGCCGAACAGCGTTCGCCGCGTTTGGCCGGGTCATGAAACTGGGTGACCTGATACAGTCCCGCTCCTTCGTTATCCCCGGTGTTGAAATCCTGTCGCACCCGGTGCTGCATTTGGCCTGCGGCAGTAACAAAAGCCTGCGACAGCGGTCGGGGTTCGGTCTGATCCGCCACCTGAAGCGGGCCACTGCCGCCATGCAGCGCATCACTGCCGCGCTGATTATTTTCCGCGCGTTTGAAATAGGGCAGGACTTCGTCCCACGACCATCCGTCGCACCCCAGATCGGCCCAACCATCATAGTCCGACGTATGACCGCGGACATACAACATGGCGTTGATGGCGGATGATCCACCCAGAGCGCGACCGCGTGGTTGATATCCGCGCCGACCGTTCAGACCCTCCTGTGGCTCCGTCTTGAAGGCCCAATTGTTGATCTTGCCCCAACCGGGCACCATCGCCACCGCCGCCCCGGGCGCGCGGATCAGGATGCTTTTGCCGTTGCCACCCGCTTCCAGCAGGCAGACCGAAACAGTCGGGTCTTCGCTCAGCCGCGCCGCCAAAACGCTGCCCGCCGATCCACCGCCGATGATCACATAGTCGAATTCCATTCCGATCCCCCCGTCCGGCGGTCCATCCCGCCAGCCCTTTTCGGTCCAGTTCAGCAAACCTCGCTAGCCCTGTCCAGTTCCGTCATCGATGCCGTGACGGCATCCGGCGCTGGCGCGGCGAAGGCGATAACAGTCACCGATAAGGGAAGGTCGCAAAATTTGATCAAAAAGACGTAATTTGTCTTGTGGTGTCCTGATGGTTTCGTGAAACTCTGGCCAATTCGTCGACGCTGGTGAGTCTGGCTCAGGCCCGCCCGCATTGCTGTCAGGAAGGAAACAGGATGACCGTACAACCCAACTCGATCGAGGCGCGCGATGCCGCGTATCACATGCACAGCTATACCAACGCCCGCACGTTGGAAGCAGAAGGTCCGCTGATCATCGAAGAAGGCGATGGCATCTATGTCACCGACAATTCGGGCAAGCGCTATATCGAAGGCATGTCCGGTCTGTGGTCGGTCGCGGTGGGCTTCGGTGAAGACCGTTTGGCCAAGGTGGCCAACGATCAGATGCGCAAACTGCCCTATTATCATACTTTCGCGCAACGGTCGCACACGCCGTCGGCGGAACTGGCAGAGAAGCTGATCCAGATGGCACCGGTGCCGATGTCAAAGGTCTATTTCACCAATTCGGGGTCCGAGGCCAACGATACCATGGTCAAACTGCTGTGGTACCGGTCCAACGCGTTGGGCAAGCCGGAAAAGAAAAAGATCATCAGCCGGATCAAGGGCTATCACGGCATCACCGTCGCGTCCGGAAGCCTGACCGGTCTGCCCTATAACCACATGTCCTTCGATCTGCCGATCCCGCAGGTGATGCATGCTGGTTGCCCGCATTATTCGGCCTTCGCACGAGATGGCGAAACCGAGGCCGATTTCGTTGCCCGACTGGCCCGTGAACTCGATGACCTGATCCAGACCGAAGGCCCCGACACCATTGCCGGTTTCATCGGCGAACCGGTGATGGGTGCAGGCGGCGTGATCGTTCCCCCCGAAGGATATTGGAAGGCGATTCAGGATGTGTTGAAGAAATACGACATCCTGCTGATCGCCGACGAGGTGATTTGCGGGTTCGGACGTACCGGCCAGATGTTCGGCAGTCAGACAATGGGGATCGAGCCCGATATCATGGTGATGTCGAAGCAGCTGAGTTCATCCTATATTCCATTCTCGGCGTTGATGATGAATGACCGCACTTATCAGCCGATCGCCGATGAAACCGCCCGGATCGGTACCTTCGGGCACGGGTTTACCGGGTCCGGTCATCCGGTTGGCGCTGCGGTATCGCTGGAAAACCTCAAAATCATCGAAGAACGCGATCTGGTCGGGAACGCCGCCCGGTTGTCGCCGCTGTTTCTGGAACGCCTAAACAGGCTGGCCGAGCATGATCTGGCGAAAGAAATGCGCGGCATTGGATTGATCGGGGCACTGGAACTGCACCCGCAGGGGGATGCCGTGGGTGTCGCTGGTCCGGCACTGGTCAATGCCTGTATGGAACGTGGACTGATCCTGCGGCCCTTGGGCGACAGTGTGGCGTTCTGCCCGCCGCTGATCATCACCGAAGATCAGGTGAACCAGATGTTCGATATCGTCGACGACGCGATTGGAACGCTGTCATTCTGAATGCTGAACGGCGCGCCCACTGCAAGGGGCGCGCCGTTTCTTGTCGAGTATCTGGAGTATGATGAAAGGGATGGGTCAGGCAGCGGGTAGCAGCCTTGCCAAATCAGCCGTCCAGTTTGACTGCAACAGCGTCGGTAAAATCCAATCCGCGCCGCTGAAATCCTCGGCGCCGCTATACATCGACGGTGTGACCGCGACGCGGATGCCCGCCGCGCAGGCCGAATGCACCCCGTTGGCGGTATCTTCGAACGCAATGGCAGCGCTCGCGGGCAGGCCCAGGCGGGTCAGCGCCAGCTGATACACATCCGGCGCGGGTTTCTTGCGCGGTACCTGATCGCCGGCGGCAATGACGTCGAAAACCTGATCTGCCGGACGACCCCAGCAGCTTTGGCACAATCGGTCGACATTCTGCGGGCTGGTGGTGGTCGCAACGGCCAGCTTCAACCCCCGCGCCCGCGCCTTGGCAATCAAATCGGCGATCCCCGGGCGCAGGTCCAGTCCGCCCCGGTCCACCAATTCGGCATAGCGCCGGGTCTTGATCGTGTGCAGCCGCACTGCGTTTTCCGTGGTGAATTCGATGCCTTCGCGCGAGGCAAAGGCCAACATCCGTTCCTTGCCGCCGGTGGTTTTCAGCAACTCCCGGTAAGTGTCGCGGCCCCAGTTCCAGCCCAGCCCTTCGGCGGCGAAACTGTCATTGAAGGCTTGCCGGTGCAGGTCTTCGGTTTCCGCAAGCGTGCCATCGACATCGAATATCAACGCGCGCAGGGTCATGCCAGTACGGCCAGTTGCGATTGAACAAGCGCCGGCAGGTCGGCGAAATCGGCAAAAGTTGCCCGATGGGTCAACTGGTCCACCGGCGTCTTGCGATAACCTTCTGTGAACAGCAGGAATGGCACCCCGGCCCGTTCTGCCGTTTCCGCATCGACCTCGCTATCGCCGACATAAAGGCAGAGACCATCGCCCAATTCGGCAAGAGCCGCCAGCAACGGCGCCGGGTCCGGTTTACGTTGAGCCAGGCTATCGCCGCCATAGATCACGTTCCAGGGATCGTTCAGCGTCAGATGCGACAGTACCGCCCGCGTTGCGTGCATCGGCTTGTTGGTACACAGACCCAGCCGGTGCCCGTCACCGCGCAGATGCGCCAGTGCTTCACGCACATTGGGATAAGGCGCGGTCAGATCGAAATGGCTGTCATACCGGTCCTGAAACGCCTGTAGAAGCCGTGCATGATTATCGTCCGGAATCCCGCGCGTCGCGCGCATTTTTTCAACGAAGACCGAAGCGCCGTTGCCGATGAAACTGATGGTTTCGGCAAGTGAAATTGGTTCCAGCCCGTCCTCGGACAGGATCAGATTGGCGATGCTGCGGATATCTGGCGCGCTGTCGATCAGCGTGCCATCGAGGTCGAAAACAATTCTTGCCATTATGCGGTCTTCCATTTGATAGAACATCCCATTGAGGGGATCTGTTCGGCGGGGCCTCTGCCGGTTTCCGCCACTTGTTTCATCGCTTCAAAAAGGTCACGGCGCAAATCTGCCGGTCCGGCTGATTTGCGCGACGCATCGAGCCGACCACGATACTGCAGCCTCAAATTGGAATTGAAACCAAAGAAATCCGGGGTGCAGCAGGCATTATAGGCGCGGGCGACCCTCTGGCTTTCATCATAGAGATAGGGAAAGGGAAGCCTGTGTGCTTTTGCCAATTCGTTCATCTTGTCGAAACTGTCAGCCGGGTAGGTCCCGGCATCGTTGGCTGAAATCGCCGCGACCCCGATGCCGAGCGCCTGCAGGTCCTTGGCATCTCGCAGCATGCGGTCCAACACCGCCAGCACATAGGGGCAATGGTTGCACATAAAGATGATCAGGGTGCCGTTCGGGCCTTTTACATCGGACAGCCGATAGGTTTTGCCATCGGTGGCGGGCAGGGAAAAATCGGGTGCGGGCCAGCCAAAATCGCAGACCGGGGGCGACACAGCCATGTCTTCGTCCTTCCGGGGTAATCAGGCGGCCTTGAGCGACGCCACCGAGTTACGGATCGCCCGCATATTGTCGCCGTAGGGTGCCGGGTTGTCCACCGATCCGCCCTTGAACACCGCCGATCCGGCGACCAGAACATCGGCCCCCGCTTCGACTACCAAAGGTGCGGTTTCAGGCGTCACGCCGCCGTCGATTTCGATATGAATGGGCCGGTCGCCGATCATCGCGCGCAATTTCCGCACCTTCTCGATCTGGCTGTGAATGAATTTCTGCCCGCCGAAACCGGGATTTACCGTCATCACGCAGACCAGGTCGACCATGTCGAGAAGGTAGTCGATATCCTCGACCCCGGTGCCGGGGTTCAGCGCCAGACCGGCCTTGCAGCCTGCGCCGCGGATCGCCTGCAGCGTGCGATGGATATGCGGCCCGGATTCCAGATGCGCGGTCAGCACGTCGGCGCCCGCCTCGGCGAAGGCGTCGATATAGGGATCGACCGGCGCGATCATCAGATGCACGTCCATCACCGTGTTGATATGTTTGCGGATCGCCTTGCACAGCGGCGGACCGAAGGTCAGGTTGGGCACGAAATGCCCGTCCATCACATCGACATGGACCCAGTCGCAGCCCTGCGCCTCGATCGCTTCGATCTCTTGGCCGAAATTGGCGAAATCGGCGGACAGGATCGACGGCGCGATCTTGAGGGAACGGTCAAAACTCATATCAGTCTCTCCTTTTGGGCGGGCGGCGTTTTCGGGGCCGGAAAACGGTTGGGGCGGCGGTGCCGCCCCAACGGTATCAGGCAGCGGAATTGATCCGCAGCGCTTCGCGCCAGTTGGGGTACAGTTTGTCTGCATCACTGGTGAAGCTTTCGAAGGCGCGGGCGAATTCCTTGTGATCTTTGGCGAATTCGAGCGGATCAGCACCTTCTTTCCAGCACTGTTCGGCCTGACGCAGCGAAATCGCACCCGATGCTGCCCCGTCGATATGACCGAAGCTGCCGCCGCCAGCGGTCATGACCAGATTGGAATGACCGAGGTTTTCGAAGAAGCCGGGCATCCGCAGCGCATTCATCCCGCCCGAAATGATCGGGGTGGTCGGTGCCATGCCGTGCCATTCCTGATGGAAATAGGGTCCGTCGGCGCTGTCTTCGGTGATCATGTAGGCAATCGCGCGGTCGCTGTTTTCGCCCTCCATTTTACCAAAGCCCATGGTGCCGACATGAATCCCGCTTGCCCCCTGCATCCGCGCCATTTTCGACAGCACGAAGGCGGTGTAGCCGCGCTTGGCCTGCGGCGAGGTCACGGCGCCGTGGCCGGCACGGTGATAATGCAGGTACTGACGGGGGAACTGGCGCCGCGCGGTGGTGATCGCTGCCGGTCCGGTGACATAGCCATCGACCAAAAAGGCGACATGGTCGGCGTTTTCGCCGAAGGTTTCCAGAATGAATTCGGCACGCGCGATCATTTCAAACGGATCGTCAGCGGTGATATTGGCCGAAAACAGCTTGGCCTGGCCGGTCGCATCCTGCGCCCGTTTCATCGCATCGGCGACCAGCGTGATGGTTTCCTTCATCGGCGCGAAAATCTGGTTGCCCTGCGGTTCATCATTCTTGATGAAGTCGCCACCGAGCCAGAAATCGTAACAGGCATCTGCAAAGGGTTGCGGCCGCAGGCCCAGCTTGGGCTTGATGATGGTGCCGACGACGAAACCGCCATCAACATGGGGCCGGCCCAGCACCCGCCACATATCGGCGATAGTGGTCGAGGGGCCATCGAACAGGCGCAGATAGGCAGGCGGCACGTAGAAATCGTGCATTTTGGCATATTCGACGTCGCCCATGCCCTGATTGTTGCCGATTGCCAACGTCAGAAAGGAACAGATCATCGCGCGCCCGTCGATGATATTGCGGTCGAACAGGTCCACCGGATAGGCGATTTTCATCAGTTCCTTGTCCGGGTCGATTTCATAGACCAAGGCATCGACGCCGCGGGTGAAATCGTCGGTGGTCGATACATCCACATTGGTCCCGGTCGAGCTTTCGGCAGCGAAATGCGCGGCGGTTTCAAGATAGCCGCCATATCCGGGTTTTGGTTTCATATGATAGGCGACCAGAACATGACGTCCCCCGGCGATCAGGTCGGCTTCGGTCAGGTCCAGACGGGCATAACGGTTTGATTGATCCATGTTTGACTTCTCCTCGGTTAAGCGGCCGCTTGCGAGCGGGCAGTTTGGGGCGACAGGCTGCCATCGGCGTAACGTCGGGCCATGTCATCCAACGGAATGGGTTTGATCGAAGCGGCGTGACCGGCGGTGCCGAAGCGTTCGAACCGGTCGCGGCACAGATCCTCCAGCGCGTCCATCGCAGGGATCAGGAATTTGCGCGGATCGAATTCGGACGGTTTTTCCTGCGCGATCTTGCGGAACTGGCCGGTCATCGCCATCCGGCAATCGGTGTCGATATTGACCTTACGCACGCCCATCTTGATGCCTTTTTCGATTTCCTCGACCGGCACGCCATAGGTTTGCGGCATCTCGCCGCCATAGGCATTGATGATGTCCTGTAAATCCTGCGGCACCGAACTTGATCCATGCATCACCAGATGGGTGTTTGGCAGTTTGTCATGGATCGCGGCAATGGTGGCCATCGACAGGATATCGCCGGTGGGTTTGCGGCTGAACTTATAGGCTCCGTGGCTGGTGCCACAGGCGATGGCCAACGCGTCGCATTCTGTCTTCAGTACGAAATCGACCGCCTGATCGGGGTCGGTCAGCAATTGGTCCTGGCTCAGCTTGCCGACCGCGCCGGATCCGTCCTCTTCGCCCGCTTCGCCGGTTTCAAGGCTGCCCAACACGCCCAGTTCACCCTCGACGCTGGCTCCGACCCAATGGGCGGCGTCGCTGACCCGCTTGGTGATGTCGACATTGTAATCGTAGGAGGCGGGCGTCTTCATGTCCGCTTCCAGCGAGCCGTCCATCATCACCGACGTAAACCCGTGCCGGATCGCGCTCAGGCAGGTGGCTTCGTTATTGCCGTGATCCTGATGCAGGCAGACCGGTACGTCGGGGAACATTTCGACCAGTGCCGTCACCATGTGGCGCAGCATGATATCGCCGGCATAGGACCGCGCGCCACGGCTGGCCTGCAGGATCACCGGCGCGTCGGTCTTCGACGCCGCCTGCATGATCGCAAGCCCCTGTTCCATGTTGTTGATGTTGAAAGCTGGCACGCCATAGCCGTGTTCGGCGGCGTGATCCAGAAGCTGTCTGAGTGTGATAAATGCCATTGGTTTCCCTCCTTCAGATGGATTCAGGTCAAGATCCGGCCCAGATGGGCGGCGTTGTCGGCCATGCGGCAAGAGAAGCCCCATTCATTGTCATACCAGGCCAGCACCCGGACCAGACGGCCGCCCATGACTTTGGTCTGATCGCTGGCAAAGTTGCAGGAATGGGTTTCGTGATTGTAGTCGATCGAAACCTTGGGTTCGGTTTCATAGCTGATGATGTTTTGCATATGACCGTTCGCGGCTTCGGCAATGATGGCATTTATGTCGCTTGCGCTGACATCCCTGCCCGCGCGGAAGGTCAGATCGACGGCGCTGACATTGGGGGTGGGGACGCGGATAGCGGACCCGTCCAATTTGCCTTTCAGCTCGGGCAGGACCTCTCCGATTGCTTTGGCAGCGCCGGTCGAGGTGGGGATCATGCTCAAGGCAGCAGCGCGGGCGCGATAGAGATCGGGGTGGCGCCGGTCCAGCGTCGGCTGATCGCCGGTATAGGAATGCACCGTGGTCATGATGCCACTTTCGATGCCGATTGCGTCGTTGAGCACCTTTGCCATCGGGGCCAGGCAATTGGTGGTGCAGGACCCGTTGGAAATCACCGTGTCGCTGCGCAACAGGTCGCGGTGATTGACGCCGAACACCACGGTCCGGTCGACGCCCTTGGCAGGGGCCGAGATCAATACCGATTTCGCGCCCTGCTGCATGTGAACCTGGCTTTGGTCCTTGGAATTGAACTTGCCGGTGCATTCCAGCACAACGTCGACGCCGTTCCAGTCCAGTTCGCTGGGATCATAGGTGGAATAGACTTTGATCGGGCCGTTGCCGACGTCGATCGTGTCGCCCTCGACCCGGATATCGCCGGGGAATCTGCCATGGACAGAGTCGTAGCGCAGCAGATGCGCGGTGGTCTCGATCGGGCCGGTGGCGTTGATCGCCACGACCTCGATATCGTTGCGGCCGCTTTCGGCGATGTGGGAAAAGGTGCATCGCCCGATGCGACCGAACCCGTTGATGGCTACTTTGACAGTCATATCATCCTCGTCTTTTTGCGGTCACAGAAGGGCCAGCGCCGTATCGGCGGCGGCCTGCGGCGTGATGCCGAAATGTTCATAAAGCGCAGGCGCAGGGGCGGAGGCGCCGAAGCTGTCCATGCCAACGAACTCGTCCTCGGGGCGCAGCATCCGGCCCCAGCTCATCCGCACGGCGGCTTCGATCCCGACGCGGGGGGCGTCGCCCAGCACTTGCGCGCGATAGGCGTCGTCCTGCGCGGCGAACAGCTCGAAACTGGGGGCAGAGACCACCGCCGCCTGAACGCCCTTTTCGGCCAGCAGGTCGGCGGCCTTCATAGCCAGCTCAACCTCGGACCCGGTGGCGATCAGGGTGACGTCGCGCTTGGGCGTTTCACGCAGCACATATGCGCCGCGGGCGGTCAGGTTGGCATCCGTATGGGCGGTGCGCAGGGTCGGCAGCCCCTGCCGCGACAGGCACAGCACAGTGGGGGTGCTGGCGGACCCGGCGGCGATCTGCCAGGCCTCGGCGGTTTCCACCGCGTCGGCGGGTCGGATCACGTTCAGATTGGGCATGGCGCGCAAGGACGCGATGGTTTCCACCGGCTGGTGGGTCGGACCGTCTTCGCCCAAGCCGATACTGTCATGCGTCATCACATGGGTGACGGGCACCCCCATCAGCGCCGACAGGCGGATCGCCGGGCGGCAGTAATCGGCAAAGACCAGAAAGGTGCCGCCATAGGGCACGAAACCGCCATGAAGAGCGATACCGTTCATCGCAGCGGCCATGCCGTGTTCGCGAATGCCGTAATGGATGTAATCGCCACTGTAATCATCGCTGCTGACCGGGCGCATATCACTGGTGAGCGTGTTGTTCGATCCAGTCAGGTCGGCCGAGCCGCCGATGGTGTTGGGCAGGGTGGCATTGACCACCTCCAGCGCCATTTCGCTGGCCTTGCGAGTGGCGACCTTGGGCTGATCCGCCGACAGGCGGGCCTTGTAAGCGTTCATCGCGGCATCGAGCGCGGCGCTGTCCGGCGCGGCGATGGATTTGGTGAAATCGTCCTGGGCGGGGGACGCGTCGAGCCGCTCCTGCCAGCCCTTGCGAAGCCGCGCGCCATTCGCGGCGATCCGTTCCCAGGCAGCCTTGATCTCTTCGGGGACCTCGAAGGCGGGGTAGGGCCAGTCCAGTGCGGCGCGCGTCGCGGCGACCTCGTTCTCGCCCAGGGGTGATCCGTGCACCTTGTGGCTGCCACCCTTGTTGGGGGCGCCCTTGCCGATCACCGTGCGGCAGGCGATCATTGACGGCCTGTCGTCGGCGCGTGCCGCGTCGATGGCGGCGGCAATGGCGTCGTGGTCATGGCCGTCGACCGACTGCACATGCCAACCCGCCGCTGCGAACCGCGCCTGCTGATCGGTCGAGGTGGACAGGTCGGTCGACCCGTCTATGGTGATCTTGTTGTCGTCCCAGAACACGATCATCCGGCCCAGCTTCATATGCCCGGCGAAATCGATCGCTTCGTGGCTGATGCCTTCCATCAGGCAGCCGTCACCGGCGATCACGTAAGTGTAGTGATCGACCAGCGCGTCGCCAAACCGGGCATTCTGCATTCGTTCGGCCAACGCCATGCCAACGGCGGTGGCGATGCCCTGACCCAGCGGGCCGGTGGTCGTCTCGATCCCCTTGGCGTGGCCGTATTCGGGGTGACCTGCGGTGCGGTATCCCATCTGGCGGAAGTTGCGCAGCTGGTCGATGTCCATATCGTCATAGCCCAGCAGGTGATTGATCGCGTAGACCAGTATCGACCCATGCCCGGCGCTCAGCACGAAGCGGTCGCGGTCGGGCCATTTATGATCGGCAGGATCGATCCGCATGAAGCGGTTGAACAGCACGGTTGCCACATCGGCTAATCCCATCGGGGCACCGGGGTGACCGGAATTGGCCGCCTGAACGGCATCTATTGAAAGCACGCGGATGGCATTAGCCATGACCTGTTCGGATACTGAAACGGGGCTCTGCAAATTCATTTGGTATCTCCTCAGGCGCGCTTTGATTCACGGACCAGCCGGTCGATCATCGGGGTAAAGATCAACTGCATCGCCAAATCCATCTTGCCGCCGGGAATGACGATGGAATTGGCGCGGCTCATCCAGCTGCCCTGGATCATCGAGGTCAGGTAAGGGAAATCGATGCCGCGCGGGTTCTTGAAGCGGATCACCACCAGGCTTTCGTCGGCAGTCGGGATCCAGCGGGCACAGAACGGGTTCGAAGTATCGACCACCGGTACGCGCTGGAAGTTCACATCCGTCTCGACAAATTGCGGGCAGATACAGTGAACATATGCGTGCATCCGGCGCAGGATGGTGTCGGTGACGGCTTCGGTCGTGTAACCGCGTTTATCCTTGTCGCGGTGAATTTTCTGGGTCCATTCGAGGTTGATCACCGGCACCACGCCAATTTTCAGGTCGGCATGTTGCGCCAGATTTACCTCGTCATTGACCACCGCGCCATGTAGCCCTTCGTAGAACAGCAGGTCGGAATCGTCCTCGAACGGAGCCCAGTCGGTGAAAGTGCCGGGGGGCGAGCCCCAGCGTTCGGCTTCATCGTTATCATGCACATAGTGACGGGTTTCGCCCTTGCCGGTTTTGCCATAGGTGCGGAACACGTCTTCGAGCTTGGCCAATTCGTTGGCGTCATAAGAAAAATGGCTGAAGGTGGCGTCGCCCTCTGCGTAACGGCGTTCCAGTTCCGCCTTCATCGAGGCGCGGTCGTAGCGGTGGAACGCGTCACCCTCGATGGATACGGCGTTGACCCCTTCGCGGCGAAAAATCTGATCGAAGGTGCTTTTGACGGTGGTGGTGCCAGCGCCGGAAGACCCGGTCACCGAAATGATGGGATGTTTTTTAGACATTTTGCATTCCTCAGGCGCGGAACAGGCCGCGATTGCCAAACAGGGCGGAGACTTCTTGTTCCGGAAGATCGTGATAGGCGCAGACCCGGCTGACCTTGTCTGCTGATCCGAAAATCAGCGGTGTGCGGGCGTGCAGCGTTTCGGCGGATTGGCCCAGCAAACGATCGCAGCCCGAACTGGCCTGACCGCCTGCCTGTTCCACCAGCATGGCGATTGGAGCGCATTCATAGACCATGCGTAAACGACCCTGTTCGTACCCGGGGCGGTCATCGGAGGGATAGAGAAAAATACCGCCCCGGGTCAGAATGCGATGGGTTTCCGCCACCAGGGAGGCGACCCAACGCATATTGAAATTCTTGTCGCGCGGCCCTTCGACCCCTGCGAGGCAATCGTCGATATAGGCCCGGATCGGCTTCGACCAATGCCGGTAATTCGACGCATTTATTGCGAATTCACGGGCGCCTTCTGGAATGGTCAGGTTCTGAACGGTCAGTTTGAACCTGCCGTCCAGCGGGTCGCGGACATATTGCAGGACGCCATTGCCAAAGGTGACCATCAAAGTGGTTTGCGGTCCATAGATCAGATAGCCCGCCGCGATCTGTTCTTCGCTTGATCGCAGGAAGCTATCGTCGGGGATCTCGCGGGCGGGATAGATCGAAAAGATTGTGCCGATGGACACGTTCACGTCGATATTCGACGACCCGTCCAGCGGATCAATGGCCAGTGCGAAGTCTCCGGCGGGGTCCAGAACTTCGACGGTTTCGCGTTCTTCGGATGCGTAATGGCGCACACCAGTGCCGCGCAGTGCGCGGGCAAAGGCTTTATCTGCGATCACGTCCAGCGCTTTCTGGGTATCGCCGTCGGTATTCGAACCAAGTTCAGCGCCATGCCGCTCTTCCAATGGGCCACGCGCGATTTGAACGCTCAGTTCAGACCCGACCCGGCATATTGCCTCGATCATCGGGCGCAGGGCCTTGGGCACCTGTTCCATTTCGATGTAAGATGTCTCGCTCATCGCCAAGGCCTCCCTCCTTTAGCAGTGGATGGGATTGTTGTTGGCCAAGAATGAAGATAAGAAAATTTAATCTTTTTGAATTTGTGTTAGGAATTTTGGAATGCAGAACCTCAAGGCGCTGACTTTCAAACAACTGCGGGCGCTGGTTTCTGTGGCAGAACACGGAACGATTGCCGCCGCTGCAAACAGCTTGTCTTTATCCTCGCCGGCGGTGCATAGCCAATTGAAATTATTGGAAGAAAATTTCGGAACGCCACTTCTTGATCGGGATGTTTCGGGACAATTTCATGCCACTCAGGAAGGCCGGATTCTGATCGAAGCTTTCGAAAAAGCCTGGGGTTCGCTCAGCCGCGCTGCCGAGGATATCGAGGCCGTGCGGCGTGGCGCCGCAGGCCGTGTTGTGTTGGGCGTGGTCAGTACCGGCAAGTATTTCGCCCCTGGAATTGTGGCGCGGTTGAAGGATCTTCATCCCGAAATAGAGATTCGCCTGATCGTCGGGAACCGCAATGAGATCATAGAAGGGCTAGAGTCCGAACGCATAGACATCGCGGTGATGGGCCGTCCTCCGCGGCAACCCGATGTGATGGCCGAACCGCTGGGGCCCCATCAGCATGTGCTGATTGCCAAACCCGATCATCCGCTGGTCGGCGCCGGGAAAGTGCCCAAGGCAGATATTCTCAGTCAACATTTCATGATGCGTGAGGAAGGCTCCGGCACCCGAATACTTGCGATGCGATTTCTTGACCGGTTAGGGCAGGGCAAGGTCTATGATTTTACCGAAATGGGCAGCAATGAAACCATCAAGCAATCGGTGATCGCTGGCTTGGGCGTGGCGCTACTGTCAGCGCATACGGTGATTGACGAACTGCGCGCTGGTCGACTGGCGCTGATCCGGGCCGGGGGATTGCCGATCATGCGGCACTGGTTCGTGCTGCACCGTTCGGATCTGCGGCTGACCGGGGCGATGCAGACCGTTTGGGATGAAATTCGCAGCCACGCGATGGAGATGATCCGGTCTGAAGAAGTCGCTGAAGTGATTGCGGAATAGGGGGCTCAGGCACCGATGGCAGATGGTGCGGGGGCACCGATATTGACTTTGCTACGGTAATCCGACGGACACATGCCGACGCGCCTGCGAAACATGCGGGAAAAATAGGCCGGGTCGTCATAGCCCAGATCGAAACCGATCTGGCGAATGTCGATACGGGTATAGGCCAGTTGCCGGCAGGCTTCGCGGAATATCGTCGCATCGACATAAGCCTGCGCCGATGCCCCGGTCAGATCACGTACCACCCGGGTCAGATGGGTCGCGCTGACCGCCAGCGCATCGGCGTAATCGCTGACCCGCCAGCGGTCGCGAAAATGTTTCTGCACCAACTGTTCGAAACCTGCCATGATCTGGCTGTAGCGCGCGGGAATGTCACCGCGTTCCGGTCCCGGCAGCAATCGTGCGACCCGCACCATGATCTGTTCCGCCAAGGCTTTCAACATCAACGACCGCCCCGGATCGTCGGTGCAATGTTCGTGGTGCAGGCTGTCGAACAGGGCACAGATTACATCATTCGCCGGCAGGAGGCCCCAATGTTCCAGTCGCTCCGCCAGGTCATTAGGTTGACCGAACAGTTCCGGCAATTCGGCGGTGGGCAGGGTCAGGACATAGCCATCGGTGCCTTTCGAAAAGGAAAAACTGTGCACCGTCCAGCGCGGCATATTGATCACAACCGGTTCATTCAGGTCACGCCGGTTGCCATCGACGCCCAGAACCGCCGATCCGCGGCGGATCAGGAACAATTGATGGACATGCGGATGCCGATGCGCCGAAATAGTCCAACCATTCGGTCCTGCCCGGTCCAGAATTCTTTCGCAGTGTAACAGGTCCGGCAATAGCTGTTGTTCGCCATAAAGGGCATAGGCGGGTATCCGGGTCATGACGGGCCTTTCAGTTTATGTTCGATTAGTACCAGTCTTTGAGAAAAAGCGCCATTCCGAATAAACTGTGATCTGATATCAGTAACGGCAATCGAGGATGGGAGAAGAATTATGCGCACACAGGTTTGTATCATTGGTGCGGGTCCATCGGGCCTGCTGCTGTCTCAGCTGCTGCACCGCAAAGGAATTGAATCGGTCGTGCTGGAACGCAAGACCAAGGACTACGTTCTGGGCCGGATTCGTGCGGGCGTGTTGGAGCATGGATTTGCCGAGCTGATGCGCGAAGCAGGTGTCGGCGACCGGATGGACCGCGAAGGTTACATCCATGACGGCACCGTCATCGCCTATGACAATCACCAGTTCCGCGTCGATTTCGCGGCGCGGGCCAATGCCTCGGTTATCGTTTACGGTCAAACCGAATTGACCCGTGACCTTTACGCCGCGCGCGAAGCGGCGGATGGCAAGATCATCTACAATGTCGATGATGTACGCATTCAGGATGCCGATGGCGACGCGCCCTATGTGGAATTCAATGTCGGCGGTCAGGGCCAGCGGATCGACTGCGATTACGTGGTCGGTTGCGACGGGTTCCACGGCGTGTCACGTAAAACGATCCCGGAAACTGTCCGCAAGGAATATGAAAAAATCTATCCATTCGGCTGGCTTGGCGTTCTTTCAGAAACCCCCCCAGTGCATGACGAACTGATCTATTCCAACTCCCAACGCGGTTTCGCGCTGTGTTCGATGCGGAACGAAAATCTCAGCCGGTACTATGTTCAGTGCCCACTGGATCATAAGCCCGAGGACTGGAGCGATGACGCCTTCTGGGAAGAGCTGAAGCGCCGGATTCCGGAAGAAACGGCAGAGAAATTGATCACCGGCCCATCAATCGAGAAATCCATCGCGCCGCTGCGATCCTTCGTGACCGAACCGATGCGGTGGGGCAAGCTGTTCCTCTGCGGCGACGCTGCCCATATCGTACCGCCGACTGGGGCCAAGGGGCTGAACACGGCTGCTTCGGACATCTATTACCTCTACCACGCGATGGTTCAGTTCTACGTCGATGGCGAAGAGGAAGGTCTGGACCGCTATTCCGAAAAGGCGCTGGCCCGGATTTGGAAGGCGGAACGGTTCAGCTGGTGGATGTCGAACATGCTGCACCTCTATCCTGAACAAAGCGCATTCGATCGCAAGATGCAGCGCGCCGAACTGGAATTCCTCGAACGCAACGAAAGCGCGCAAAAGGTGATGGCGGAAAATTACGTCGGCTTGCCATTCTGATCAACCACTGCAACAGCGGCCGGGTGTCGCTGTTGCAGCATTGACCGGCCGCTGCTCGGTGCTCAATCCGCCAGCAGTGACGCCATGCGCCGCAGCGCCAGCTGATAGCCTTCAACGCCGAAGCCCGCGATCACCCCGTCCGCACGCAGCGATACATAGGAATGGTGGCGAAAGCTTTCGCGCTTGTGCACGTTTGAAATATGCACCTCCAGCACCGGGCCTTCGAACGTATTGAGCGCATCAAGAATCGCCACAGACGTATGCGTGTAGGCAGCCGGATTGATGATGATCCCCGCCGCCTTATCACGCGCCTGATGAATCCAGTCGACGATCTGGCCCTCGTGGTTCGATTGCATCAACTGGGTTTCCAACCCCAGATCGGTTGCCAGACGGCTGCAATCCGCCGCGACGTTGTCCAGCGTGATATCGCCGTAAATCTCGGGTTCCCGCTTGCCCAGCAGGTTCAGATTGGGGCCGTTGAGGATATGGATCGTCTTGGTCATGCGTTTATCCGCCTATGGGTATGGCGTTTTTTCGCACCCGGCCCGGCGCAATGCAAGCACAGCCTGCCAGCTCAGGTACGGATCAGCTTTAGACGCTCTCCCTCTTCGACCCAGTTCAGATCGCCCTTTGCCGCCATGTAATTCGCATGCGCCAACGCTTCGCTGAAGGCAAAGCTGACTTCATGCGCGTCAAGCTTGCCCTTGAACAGAACCGGCACCAGATCGTTGACGCTTTGGGGCGCGGGGCCACAGGCGTTCGCAATCATATCGCAACGTTCGGCATGGTGCTGTGCCAGTTCGGCACGGCGCTGATGCAACCCGTAAAACGGGCGGTGATGGCCCGACAGGACCAGCGCATCCTCGGGAACTGTATCGCTGATTTGCTCCAGTGACTTCAGGTACAGCCCCAGGGGATCTGCGGCGGGTTCGCTGGCAAAAACCGAAATATTCGGGCTGATCCGTTCGATGACCTGATCGGCGGCCAGGAACAGATTATCCGACGGGTCATACAGCATCACCTGTTCCAAGCTGTGACCGTCGCCGGTCAGAACCTTAAACTGGCGACTGCCGATCCGAAGGTCCATGCCTTGGTACAGGCGGTGATAGCTGTCCGGTGGCATCGATACCATCCGAAGATAGCCATGCCCCAATGTACTGACCAGTTTTGCACCCTCCGTCGACATTCCGTGGCGGGCATAGAAGTGGGTGTAGGGATCGGCTTTGGCAGACGCTGAGGGATTGGTAAGAGAGAGAAAAGACAGGAACGACCCGGCACTCGTCAGTAATTCGACCCCCAGCGTTTCGCACAGCCACCCGGCATTGCCAATATGGTCGGGATGGTGATGAGTGACGATCACTCGGGTGATTTTTTGTCCCGCCATCGGACCCTCAAGCAAAGCCTGCCACGCGGCGCGGCTTTCGGAGTTGGAAATACCGGTATCGACAATTGCCCAGCCACCATCGTCTTCGATGAAATAGATGTTCACATGGTTCAACCGGAACGGCAGGCTCAACCGCGCCCACCGGATGCCCGGGGCGATTTCAAGTGTTTCGCCAGGGGATGGGAGGTCGGTGTGGGGAAATTGCAGGGACAAGGGGACTCCGGGTTTTCAGTGAGCGGCCAGCAGGAATAGGACCGAAGGGCAGGATAAGGCAAGCTGTTGGGGTGACTTGCGTATAGCTGCTGTCCGCAAATGACGTTCCGTCAGTCGATCTGCGGCTTGTGCGGCCCTGATTTGCACAAGACAGTTTCACCAAGTTGGGAAAGCAGGAGGAAAGACCATGCAGATCAAGGGATCTCTGGCGGTGGTGACCGGTGGTGCAAACGGCATCGGCCAGGCGCTTTGCGAAGCGTTGGCAGATGCCGGGGCGAATGTGGTTGTGACGGATCTGGACGGGGCCGGAGCCAAGGCGGTGGCCGCTGAAATCGGTGGCCGCGGTTTGCAACTGGACGTGGCCGATGCGGAGGCGATGGCGCAGCTGATCGCGGATATCGAGGCCGAAGAGGGGCCGATTGATCTGTTTTGTTCCAACGCCGGGATTGCCACCGGATTCGATCTGGATTTTGCCAATGCTGGCGGTGCCCCTGACGAGGTCTGGCAGAAAGCCTGGGAGGTCAATGTCATGGCCCATATCCGCGCCGCGCGAATCTTGGTGCCGCTGATGAAGGCGCGCGGCGGCGGTACGTTCCTGAACACGGTGTCGGCCGCTGGACTGCTCAGCCAGGTTGGCAGTGCGGTCTATTCTACTTCCAAACACGCTGCGGTGGGATTCGCCGAAAATCTGGCCATCACCCATCGGGATGATGGTATCCGGGTCAGTATCCTATGCCCGCAAGGCGTCGATACCGACATGTTGAACGGCATCAGCAGTGGCCCACAAACGCTCGATGGTGTGTTAACGCCCAAGGCCGTAGCGCAGGCGGCGCTGGCCGGGTTGCAGGCCGAACAGTTTTTGATCCTGCCGCACGAACAGGTGCGTGAGTACATGACCAGAAAACTGGCCGATTATGACCGCTGGATCGGCGGCATGGCCAAGCTGCAACGGATGATGAAGGACTGAGGTGGCACGCTTCGGACTAAAACGCGAACCAGGCTTTTTAGCGGACTTTCGAGGTCTCAAACTGCAGGGGTTATAGGCCCTGCTATCGGCAGCTTTCCATTCAGCTCCGGTAGCTAAGGCATCACCCGGTCGGGGCCAAGCGTATATCCGGCCCCGGCAAAGACCTTCAGATTGCGCGATCCTAACCGGATCGAGCGTGGTTTCAGCCCATAGGTTCGCCGGATTGAATGGCTGAAATGGCTGCTGTCGGGATACCCCAGTTCCAGCGCCACTTCGGTCAGGCTTTCGCTGCCATTGGCGTGGTCGAGAAACCGTCTGGCCCGTTTCCACATCCGTAGAGACCGGAACGCGATGCCGGTGTTTTCTTTGAACAGGTGCAGGAAGCGTGAGGTCGACAAACCCGCCTTGGCCGCCAGATCATCGGCACTGAGCGCGTTATCCTCGATCTCGATACAGATCGTCGCCAACGCCTCTTTGATCCGGCGGTCTTTCGGGCGTTCTGCCAGCGTTTCGCCCAAAAATAACAGATCGAAAGCAGTATTGGTGAACCCAGCCTCTTTGCCGCTTGCCGACAGCTGCGCTTCGGCATCGCGGATACGCTGAGCCAGTTGCGGCCCGCGTTCGGCATCGTTGCAACGCGCAATCAGACGCGCCTGATCCTCGGGTCGCAGGCTTTCGGGTTCGAAGCCAAGGTTCAGGATGCGGCCGCAAGGCGATATCAGCCGATGGGTTTCATATGGTGCCAGCGCTGCGATTTGCCGTCGTTCTGTCCGGCCGGACTTGCCAAATCCGATATCCAGCTCGCCTTCCGGTGCAACATAGATCGTAACGCCCCCCATTCTGCGGGGTTTGCCCGAATTACCTAACAAACCGGAATAGAAGAACCGGTCGCGCCCAATGGCCATCTGGCCCGTCGTCCGATGGGGTCTCATCTGCACTCCTCCTGAAGCAAGCGTGGCGCGGGGGGGAGGGGCTGTCAATTCACCGGACCGGTGGTTTCACACTGGTCCGGGGGAAATGGCGTAACGTCATTTGGCAGGATTGTCAGCAGAAGCTGACCCCGCACGGGGTGTCGTAAATCTGGGCCACAGCCTGGGGTCGTTCGCGAAGCACCGCACGCTGATTGATCGACCCTTTGTCGGTAGCCTCGCCCTTGTCGAGGTTCGGCGGTGCGGTCAGCACCACGACCCGGCGCACCCGGTTGGAACTGCCAGTGGCCGCGGCGGCGAAACTATCCAGTTTTTCCTGCAACGCGGGCAGGTCGGCCTCACCCACGCCCTCGGCAGGAAACACCAGAGCGCCCAGTTCCTCGCGGTTTTCGCCGACGATCACCGCGTCGCGGATCAGCCCTCCGAAATGATCGACAAGCTTGGCGCGCAGCGCGCCGACTGCGACCCATGTTCCGGTCGCCAGCTTGAAATTTTCCGCGATCCGCCCGTCAAAGAAAAATCCTTTGGTCAGGTCATCCGGATCGGCCGGGCGCAGCGCGTCGCCCAGCAGGTAAAATCCTTCCTCGTCGAAATGGTCCGCGGTGGCTTTTGCATCCTTGTAATACCCTGCGGTGATCGAGGGGCTTTTCAGGCGCGCTTCCAGCTTATCCTCGTTTGGTACCAGTTTCAGGGTGATGCCGCGCGCGGGCACGCCGACATTGCCGGGCGCTTCCTGCTGTTCGGTGCACATCAGCGCAAAAGGCCCGGTTTCTGTCGCGCCCAACGCTGTGGTCAGCAAAACGTCATGCCCGGCCACGTCGCGCGCCATGTCCAGCAACCCGTCCCAAATATGCTGCGCCATGCCGGCGCCCGCATACATCATCAGATCGAGATGAGCGAAGAACCTTTCGGCCAGTTCGCGGTCCTTGCGGAATTCTTCCAGCAACATTTCGTATCCTGCTGGCACGTTGAAATACCAGGTTGGCGATATTTCGTGCAGGTTGCGCAGGGTTTCTCCTATCAGGTGCGGGGTCGGTTTGCCCTCGTCGATGTAATAGCTGCCGCCATTACACAGCACCATGTTGAACACCTTGTTGCCGCTGGCGGTATGACTCCATGGGGCCCAGTCGATGACGACGGGCGGGTGGTCGCGCAGGAAGCGGAAGCAATCGGCGACCATATCCTGATTGCGGGCAATCATGTCATGGGTGTTGATCACCGCCTTCGGGCTGCCTGTCGATCCGGAGGTGAACAAGTATTTCGCCACCATATCACCGGTCAGTTGCCCGAACGCCGCGTCGGCCTTGGCCGGATCGCCCGCCAGTGCCGTGATATCCAGCATGTCGCCGCTGGGTTTCGTGGCGGCAACCATAGTGCCGTCGGTGCGGATGGCATCGACCGCAGGGGCATATCGTGCGCCGTCGGACACGAAGATCAGCCCCGGCTGTAACAGCTCGGCCACGCCGGTCAGCTTGTCATGGGTTTCCGAGACCAGCGAAAACGCGGTGGACACAGCCGCGCTCGGCACGCCGACATATTGTGCTGCCAGCGCGACCAATGCATGGTCCAATGAATTTTCTGACAGGATCAGAACCGGCCGGTCCTGCGATAGCCCCATCTCCAGAAAGGCTGCGCCCAGCGATCTCACCCTGTCATGAGCCGTGCCATAGCTCAGCCGCCGCCAATCACCGCCCTCCACGCGCTGCGCCAGATAGATCGCTTCAGGCGTGGTTTCGGCCCAGTATTTCAGTCGCGCCGGGATGGTGTCGGCCAGCCGCTCGGCGACGCCAAGATGTTCCATCAAAATGGTGCCGTCATCGCGTTTTTCGACGTGGAATTCCGGTGTCCAGAACTGCGTAGCGGTCATTGCTTAATCCTCCCTCAGGAAATGGCGGAACGAGAGACTCGCCATAGTCCATAATTGATATATAATATAACTATTATCACTAAGACGAGCAAGCCGTTTGGCAGAGAGGAGTCTACAATATGAGCGAACAACCGAAGCTTGCGCGGCCGGGGCTGCGGCATGTCTGTGATCTGTTTGTGGAACTCGATCCGATCCGCGAAATGGGGGCCGGACAGGCGGGACAACGGCGGATCATTCCGATTGTTGGGGGCCGGGTCGAAGGTCCGGAAGTAACGGGAAAAATCCTGAACCTCGGCGCCGACTGGCAAACGATCTGGTCAAATGGCGTGGCTGAACTGGACACCCGCTATGCCATCGAAACCGATGACGGTGCGGTGGTGGAAATCCGCAATTACGGCTATCGCCACGGCCCCGATGACGTCATTGCCGCCATCGCCCGCGGCGAAGAGGTTGCGCCGAGTGCGTATTACATGCGTACCCATGCCAGGTTGGAAAGCGGCGATCCGCGCTATGCCTGGGTTAACCGCACCCTGTTTGTCGGTACCGGTGCCCGCAAGGACGGTCAGGTTGTGGTATCACTTTTTGCCATCGACTGATCCCGTGCACCGATATCGGCCTGTGCGACAGAGACGGATTTGACAATGGCAAAAACCTCGGACCCGGGGTGCAGATCCAACAGGGTGGCGGATCGTTTGGTGATGCGCGCCAGTATCTGATCTTGACCTGCTTTCAATTGCACCATCGCGCCGGGGCCGCCGCCGCTGCGGATCGCGGTCACCTTGCACGGCAATACGTTCAACGCCGAAATCCGTTCCGGTCGATCAAGGGACAGCATTACGTCATTGGCATGAATACGCAGTCGAACGGTGTTGCCCGGCGCGACACCGATCCGCGGCAGGAAAACCTGACCGCCCGCGGCCATAAGTTCGGTCAGCCCATCGGCGTGATGTGCGGTGACGGTGGCGGCCAGAACCGACCCCGCTTCGCGCAATCCGAAGGCCGGGGCCAGCGCCGGATCCGACATCACCTGTGCGGTCGGCCCGGTTTTCAGCAGCTTGCCTTTGTCCAACAGCACGACAGTTGTGGCAAGACGGGCAACCTCGGCCACCGAATGGCTGACATAGAGGATCGGGATATCGGTTTCGTCCTGCAGCCGTTCCAGATAGGGCAGGATTTCTGCTTTGCGCGCTTCGTCTAGCGCGGCAAGCGGTTCATCCATCAGCAACAAAAGTGGTTGCGACAGCAATGCCCGACCGATTGCCACGCGCTGCTTTTCCCCACCCGATAGCGCGCCGGGACGACGGTCGAGAAGATCGCCAATGCCCAGCATATCGACCACCCGGGCTTCTTCGGTCCGGTCACCGCGCCGCCCGGAGAACCACCTGCCATAACGCAGGTTATGCCGAACCGTCAGATGCGGGAACAACCGGCCCTCTTGGAATACATACCCGATGCGGCGTTTATGCGGCGGTAGGAAGAGCCCCTTTGCGCTGTCGCAAAGCACCCGCTCACCGATCTGAACCCGGGCCTGATCGGTCCGCAACAGACCGGCAACGGCATTGACCAGCGTGGTCTTGCCCGATCCGGAACTGCCGAACAGGGCGGTGACACCGGCGGGGGCTTCGAAACTTGTATCCAGTGTGAAGCCTTCGAAACGGTGCTGTATGGAAATCGACAGGCTCATGTGCCCATCATCCGTTTCGTTGCTCTGCGGGCCAGAATTTCGGACCCGATCAGCGCCGCCATCGCGATGGTGACCGACACCGCCACCAGACGCAGGGCAGAAGCTTCACCGCCCGGCACCTGCAGGAAGGCATAGATCGCCGAAGGCAGGGTCTGGGTCTGGCCGGGGATGTTAGACACGAAGGTGATCGTGGCGCCAAATTCCCCCATCGCCTTGGCAAATCCCAGGATCGCCCCGGCAATGATCCCCGGAAGGATCAGCGGCAAGGTGACCGTCACGAACACCCAGATACGCGGTGCGCCCAAGGTCGCAGCGGCCTGTTCCAGTTTCGGATCGACCGATTCCAGCGCCAGCCGGATCGCCCGCACCATCAGCGGGAACCCCATGATCCCAGCCGCCAGCGCCGCACCGGTCCAACGGAACGCGAATACCAATCCCAGCGTATCGGCCAGCCATGATCCCACCGGCGCGCGGCGTCCAAAGGTCAAAAGCAGCATATAGCCGGTGACGACTGGCGGCAGGATCAGCGGCAGATGCACGATGCCGTTGAGCAGTTGTTTGCCCCAGAATTCACGCCGCGCCAGCAGGACCGCTATCCAGATCGCCAAAGGCAACGCCACCACAGTGGCCCAGAGCGATACCCGTAGCGACAAGGCAACGGCGGTCCATTCTTCGGGGCTCAGAAAATCCATCTGAGGCAGGTCAATTGGACTGCGGTGGGTCGGTAAAACCGTGGCGCTGGAAAATCGCCTTGGCAACCGGCGTGCTGAGGTAGTCGAGGAACGATTGCGCGTCGTCGCTGCGGGTGTCGGCCAACATCGCGACCGGATAGGTGATCGGTGGATGACTGTTTTGGGGGAAGGTTGCCACGACGCTCACCTTCGGTTCCGCCTGCGCATCGGTTCTGTAGACGATGCCCAGCGGTGTTTCACCAAGCGCGACCAAGGCCAGCGCAGCGCGGACATTATCGGCCTGTGCCACATGCGGCGCGATTTCGGACCAAAGCCCCAGAAATTCCAGCGCGGCCTTGCCATAGATACCGGCGGGAACCGCCTGATACAGCGCCATCGCCATATGCCCACCGTCCAGCGCGTCGACCAACCCGTCGTCCAAAGCCAACGGGGCGGCCCCGGCTGGGCCGATGAGCACGAGCTGATTGCCCAACAGATCGGCGCGGCTGCCTTGGTGCAACAACCCTAGCTGTTCCAGATGATCCATCCATGCCGTATTAGCCGAAATAAACACATCGGCCGGAGCACCGGCTTCGATCTGCCGGGCCAACGCCGAACTGCCTGCAAAGGACAGGGTCACATCATGCCCGGTCTGATCTTCCCAGTTTGTGGCGACATCTGTCAGCGCGGTTTTCAGACTGGCGGCGGCGAATACGCTGACCTGTCCGGCCAGACCGGGCAGGGGCAGCAACATCAGCGCAAGAGTGCAAACCAATCGTTTCATGCTCCTGAAACTCCGGCGAAAGTCAGGAATTTGCAAGCGATATTATTATCGAATCAAAACGAGAACAGCCGCCCCAAGAGGCGGCTGTTCAGCTCTACTAAAAGGGAATGCAGTATTAACCGCCGTGCTTCTTGATCAGCTCTTTTGCTTGCATGATTAGCGCATTACCATCAATGCCCTTGCCTTCCAGATCGGCGACCCAACGGGCGATCACTGGTTGGGCTTTTTCCTTGAAACGGGCGACTTCGGCTGCGTCCAGCTGGACGATTGTATTGCCCGCCTTCTCGGCGATATCGCGTCCCGGTTTATCATACTCGTACATGACTTCCGCTGCGAATTTGGACAAAGCCATGCCGGATTCCGCATCGATTGCAGCGCGGATATCCTCGGGCAGGCTGTCATACTTGTCCCGATTCATCACCATGACGATCGTCGCTGTATAGAGCGCTTCTTCACCGGAAAATTCAGTGTGATTGTGAACCAGCTCCGCAAGCTTGATCGCTGGCGTCACTTCCCACGGGATCACGGTTCCGTCGATCACGCCCTTGGACAACGCTTCGGGAATTGCAGGCAGCGGCATCCCCACCGGAGTTGCACCCAGTTCCGACAACAGGTCGTTGATCACCCGGGTCGGACCGCGAAGTTTCTTGCCTTCGAGGTCTTCCAGCTTGGACACGCCATCCTTGGTGTGGATCACACCGGGACCATGCACCCAGGCACCCAGCACTTTGACCTCGCCATATTCGCTGTTTTGCAGGTCGGTTTCGACCATGTCCTGAAACGCCATCGCGGTGGCGACCGGGTCGGTCATCATGAAGGGCAGTTCAAACACCTCGGTACGCGGAAAACGTCCGGGGGTATATCCCACAACGGTCATAACGATGTCAGCAACACCGTCAATCGCCTGATCCATCAGATCCGGTGGCCGTCCACCCAGCGACATCGCGTCGTAATGTTCAATCTTCAACTTGCCGCCGGTGCGGTCTTCGACGCGCTTCGCCCAAGGTTTCAGAATGTGTTTCGGAACCGTCGCAGGCGGCGGCAGAAACTGGTGCAGGGTCAGGGTAATGTCCTGCGCAAATGCCGCTGCCGGCGTCAGGCCCATGGCCAGCACCGCAGCGGTTGCTGTTTTCAGCAGAGTTCGTTTTTTCATTTTTCCTCCCAAGAATGAAGTTGGTTTGCCCAACTCGTTAGTTGCCTGTCATATATACTCTCTTTTGTCCGATGGGACTGAACATTATCAGTTCAACGTCACCGGCAGATGGCGCGGCCCACGGAAACCGAACCCGTAGAAATCGACTTTGGATGGATCAGGCAGGGTCATGTTGGGGAACCGGTCGAACAGCATCGGTAGCATGATATTTGCAATCATCCGCCGCGCAACATGGGTGCCTTGACAGAAATGCGGTCCGTTACCGAACGCCTGATGTTGCTGCTTGAGGCGGAAGATGTTGTACAGGTGTCCATCTTCATAAAGATCTTCGTCATGATTGGCTGACGCCTGAATGGTCATGACGGTGTCGCCCTTTGGAATGAGGTTGCCACGTATCTCGGTATCTTCGGTCACCAAGCGCGACGAGACTTGGATCGGCGCGACCCAGCGTACACCTTCTTCGAACGCCTGCAGCCACAGTCCGTCCGTCTTGCAGGCCTCGAACTGATCGGGATTGCTTAGTAGTCCGTAGATGATGGTCAGCAGCGCGTCGCGCGGTTCGTTGATGCCGCCGCCGATGGCAATTTTTACGTTGGCATATATCTGCGACATCGGGATCGGATCTTCTGCGTTCAGCATTACCGAAAGGGCCGATTGGTTCGGGTCCTTGATGTGTTTGTCCGCCGCCCGTGCGAACAGCGCGTCCATTTCGTCATTGGCCGCATCGCATTGCGCGAATAACTCGTCCGCCCAGCCAAAATTGCCAGCGCCATCAATCAGAATCTGGCTCCAGCGCTGCATGTCGTCATCGCTGGCCTCGGGAATGCCCAGCAGGCGGGTCAGCGTGCGCGCGGCAAAGGGGCCCGCCAGTGTCGGAAACAGATCCACCGTCTCGCCGCGCGGCAGGGCGCTGACGAATTGCTCGGCGATCTCGGTATAGATCGGGGTCCAGCACTGCGTGATGTTCTTTGCGCTGAAGGACGGGGCCATCGCGCCACGTTCGCGGGCATGTTCTTCGCCATCCTTACGCATCAGGGTATGAGCGCGGAAGGCACGTTCCATCGGCGTTTCGGGATCGTTCGAACTGAACAGACCGGGGTTGTCCTTGACGTATTTGGTGTCTTCGGCCTTGGTCAGCAGGGTGCGGCCTACAGATTTCACCCGCAGAACCGGCGCTTCTGCGCGCAGCCGCTTGTAAATCGGATAGGGATCGAGCGTGAGTTGCTGAATCGTGATCGATTCGTCTATCGGTGCGAAATTGTCGAGCGCAGCGGTCATCGTTCCCTCCCCAGAACGTCAACGGTATAGCGACTTTAGGCGAGCGGGTTCTATTCGACAATCTGATGAAATTGATATACTGCATCGACAAATTCGATGGAGGTTCCCGTGGCATCCCGTGATCCGATGACCGTGGATTTTGCAGCATTGAAAGTGCTGCGGCTGGTGCATGCCCATGGGTCCTTTACCCGTGCGGCCGAAGCGTTGGGGGTGAACCAGTCCACGATCAGCTATGCAATCGACCGGCTGCGCAACGTGTTCAGCGATCCTCTTTTCGTACGTCAGGGGGCGGGCATTGTCGCCACCGACCGTTGCAATGAAATTGTCGCGGCGGCGGGGCAGATGGTGGATGAATTCGCCGCCCTGACCGAACCGCGTGAATTCGATCCGGCCAATGCCCGGGCAACCATCACGATATCGTGCAATTTCTACGAAAGGGTGATTTTGGTGCCGCCGCTGGTACGGCGGCTGAGGGATAATGCGCCGGGCCTGAAGCTCGACATCATCTCTTCGACCGTGCAAGGCAAGGATCAGTTGGCGCGCGGAGAAAGCGATCTGCTGATCGGGCCGGTCCAGATCACCGAAGGCGGGTTCTATGGACGGCGGTTGGCCGGCGATCACTATGTCAGCGTTATGGCGCCAGATAACCCGCTGGCAGGCAAGGTGTTGACGGCCAGGGAATTTGTTGCTGCTCCGCATGTGGTGGTGACTTATGGCGGCAATTGGCAATCGCGCTATCTGGTCGAGGTCGAAGCGGCGGGGATGATGCTGAATTCGATCATGGAAGTCCCAAGCCCGGCCAATTTGCCCGATATCCTGATCGGCACCGATCTGGTTGCGACGGTTCCTCTGCGTACAGCGCGCGCTTATGGAGATCAGGTGGTGTTCGGGGAATGCCCGTTTCCCGCGCCCTTTGACATTGACCTTTACTGGACCTCACGGACGCATCATTCGGCGATGTATAAATGGGTGCGGAAAATGTTGGGCGAAATTGCGGACGAGTTAAATCAGGACCGGGTATGACGGTTGCAGCGCAAGCGCGTTGCTTTGGTCATGGCCCTGACTTTTGGCGTTTAGCGTCAGCAGCTGACTTTGCCATCGGCGGCGTCGACCGGGCCGCAGAAGAGCCGGTAAAGCAGGCTGATCACCTCATAGGTGTTTTCATCCGCAAGCGAGTAGTAAATCGTTTTGCCTTCTCGCCGGGTCGTCACCAGACCCTCTTCGCGCAGCCGTGCCAGCATCTGACTGACGGCCGCCTGACGGATTTCCAGCAGACTTTCCAACTCGCCCACTGATTTTTCGCCCGATCCCAGATGGCACAGGATCATCAGCCGCCCCTCATGGGCCAGAGTTTTAAGATACGCGGCAGCCGCTTCAGCGCTGCGGGCCATTTCTGAAGGCGGGGCGGGGGGTGTCTGAGTGTTCACGTCTCGATCATTCCTCGATTTTCCGCCTTTCTTAGCATGTATTTTTATGAAGAGCGAGATCGGCGGCGTGTTGTCGGGGCTCCGCCTTCAAATTGGTTATCCTGCTGATAAGCACAAGGGCTCTGTTGCATTTCCAAGTGCAGATTGCTGCCGGAATAGGCATTTTCGCGGGCCAGAGCCTCGTCGACAGAGATCCCCAGGCCGGGGGCCTCAGGCGGGATGACGTAGCCGTTTTCGACCCGGATCGCGCCACCGATCAGCGCATCATGGAACGGGGTTTCGATTGTTTCGATCATCAGCAGGTTGGGGATCGAAGCGGCAAGATTGATATTGGCTGCCCATTCCACCGGGCCAGCATAAAGATGCGGTGCAATCTGCGCGTTATAGACCTCGGCCATCGCGGCGATTTTCTTGGCTTCCCAAAGTCCGCCGGCCCGACCCAAAGCCGGTTGCAGTATCCGCGCCGCACCGTGGCGCAGAACCGTGGCGAATTCGGCCTTGGTGCACAGCCTTTCACCAGTCGCCACCGGGATCGACGTCGCTGCCGCGACCTGCGCCATCTGTGTCACGTTGTCGGGCGGCACTGGTTCCTCGAACCAGAGCGGGTCAAAGGGTTCCAATGCCTTCGCCAAACGGATCGCCCCGTCGGTGCTGAATTGCCCGTGGGTGCCGAACAGAAGATCGGCTTTGTCACCTGCCGCTGCGCGGATCGCCTTGCAAAATGCGACCGAACGGTCGATGTCGCGCATCGCAGGCATGTGGCCGCCACGGATCGTGTAGGGCCCTGCCGGGTCGAATTTCACTGCTGTATAGCCGCGCTCAACCAGATCAATAGCGCTTTCGGCGGCCTGTTCGGGCGAGTTCCAGAAATCGGGCAGGTCATGATGTGGCAACGGGTAGAGATAGGAATAGGCGCGCAGCCGGTCGTTCACCCGCCCTCCCAGCAGGGCCCAGACCGGTCGATCCCGCGCCTTGCCTAAAATATCCCAACAGGCGATTTCCAACCCCGAAAACGCCCCCATGACGGTCAGGTCGGGGCGCTGCGTGAATCCCGCCGAATAGGCGCGGCGAAACATAAGTTCGATATTTTCAGGATTTTCGCCCGCCATGTGGCGTTCGAACACGTCCTCAATCACTGCTTTCATCGCTTCGGGCCCGACCGAACTGGCATAGCATTCGCCCCAACCGGTGATCCCGTTCGATGTGGTCAGCTTGATCAGTATCCAATAGCGCCCGCCCCAGCCCGGTGCGGGTGGGGCGGTCACGATGATATCAAGATCGCTCAGGTGCATGGCGGCCCTCCTTGCGGGCCATCATAGACCGGATCAGCCGTGATCGAAAATGATCACGTTGCGCCGCGCGGCGCCGGATTTGGTGTCGGCGATCGCTTCATTGATTTGCTCAAGGCTCCAACGGCCAGAAATCAACTCGTCTAGCTTCAACCGGCCCTGCTGGTACAGGTCGACCATCCACGGAATATCGCGCTTGATCACCACGTCGCCCATTTTAGATCCGACGATTCCCTGGCCGACATCGGCCATGATCAGTGGCGAATACTTCGCGGTCTCACCGAAATGCGGCATGCCGACCATGATCACCTTGCCGCCATTGCCGATATAGCGCGGCGCCATGTCGTAGACGGCGGCGACCCCAACGGTGACAAGCACCACATCGGCGCCTCGGCCCAGCAGTTTCTTGACCGCGCTCCACGGTTTGCCTTCGCTCGCCAGCACACCGTCCGTGGCGCCGAATTCCTTGGCTGCCTCCAGCTTGTCGGCATTCATGTCTACCGCCACGATCCTGCGGGCGCCGGCTATCCGCGCGCCTTGAATGGCGTTCAGGCCAACACCTCCGGCACCGATCACCACCACATCCTGGCCGGGCCGGATGCCGGCGGCGTTGACTGCCGCGCCGACCCCGGTGATCACGCCGCAGGACAGCAGCGAAGCGACATCTTTGGCCATATCGGTCGGAATTTTCACGATCTGGCTCTGATCCACGACAACCTTTTCGGCAAAGGCGCCGGTCGCCAGCCCCTGAAAGACCGGGGCGCCCTCGGTCGTGGTCAACGGACCCTTGGTGCCGTCATAGGGCGTTTCACAGATCGTCGGTTTGCCACCGCCGCAACTGTTGCAATGACCGCAGGCGCGGATCAGTGTGACCGCGACGTTGTCGCCCACTTCGAACCCCTGAACGGCATTGCCGACTGCGGTCACCCGTCCGGCACCTTCATGGCCATAAACTGCGGGCAGGCTGCCGCCGAAACCGCCTTCCCAAAAAGAAATATCGGAATGGCAGATGGCGACCGCGTCGATCGTCACCTCAACCTCGCCTGTCTCCGGCGCGCGCAGCTCGATCTCTTCGATCTTCAATGGCGCGCCGAATTCGTGGCATACGGCAGCTTTGACTTTGGACATGAGACTCCCCTTTTCCTGTTGCAGTGAATTTGCATCAAGGCTGGTTTTTTCTGCAAGTGCGAAATTTAATTTTACTATGCGAAATGACTGGCGACGCTACGTCAATTGGAAAGCCGGGGGCCGCGAGCGAAGACAAGCAGCGCGGCGAGCATCAGGAACGCGGCCAGAAGGAAAGGCGCGCCGGGCAAGTAAATGAGGTTCCCGGGGGTTGTGAATACGGCAAATATCTGTGTCATAACCACCGGCCCGATAATCATCGCCACCGAGGTGATGCTGGCCAGAACACCTTGCAATTCGCCTTGGGAATCGTCGGGAGCGGTGCGCGAAATGATCCCTTGCAATGCTGGCAAGCCAACAGCCCCCAGCGAAATCACGGGGATCATGATCAGCGTCCAGATCCCCGAAGTAATGACCGTGAGCACGACTAAAGTGGCTAACTCTATCAGCAGCCCCAGGATCACCGTGCGATTGTTACCCAACAACCGGATTGTCGGTGCGACAAGCGCGCCCTGGACAACGGCCAATCCGGCGCCATAGGCCATCAGTGAAACCCCAATCATGCCGGGCGACCATCCGAACCGTTCGATGGTGAAATAGGCCCAGATCGCGGGATAGACCATATTGGCCAGTTGATAGAAGAAATACACGGCCGTAAGCGATTGGATCGATGGTAGTCTGACCAAATTCTGCAGGGCCGAAAACGGATTGGCACCGGTCCAACGGAAGGCGCGGCGGGTTTTGTCGGTGACCGTTTCAGGCAGGATCAACGCGCCGAAAACCGCATTGCCGAGCGCCAGCGCGGCAGCCAGATAAAAGGGGGCCCGTGTCCCGTATTCGGCCAGCAATCCGCCCAGCACCGGACCCAGCACGAAACCCGCCCCGAACGCCGCGCCGACCAGACCAAAGCGACGCGCTTTGTCTTCCGGGGCCGAGATGTCGGCCATAAAGGCCATGGCGGTGGAATGCGTGGCGGCGGTGATGCCGCCGACGATCCGGCCCGCCAACAACAACCAGATTGTCCCGGCCAGAGCCATTACCAAATAGTCGGCGGCCATGATTGCCAACGACACCAGCAACACCGGACGACGCCCGAAGCTGTCGGAAAGCCGACCCAGCAGTGGGCCAAACAGGAATTGCATCACCGCAAATGACGTTGACAGGATGCCGCCCCAGATTGCCGCCTGGGATAGGTCGCCGCCCCCGACTTCACGGATCAGGTCGGGCATGACCGGCATTATTAACCCGATGCCAATAGCATCAATCGCGATGGTGGTGAGGATGAAAAGAACGGGGAGTCTACTCGACATGAACGCGCCTGCTGGAAACCGGGCCGGTGGCCACAGACGAAGATAGGTGGCTGCGGTTGAGCTGAAAAGGGAAAAGAACAGGAATGGATATTGCCAAATGGAAACGGAGGCCGAAGGTTGAAAAACTATGTAATTTCTTGTGCTTGGGTGATTAGTCGGTGGCGGTCGTCTATCTGTGGGGTTCGGTCCAGTCTGACGGAGGGGTGTCCCTGCGATACAGGCGGATCGCCAATCCAACCGCGACCCCGACACTGATCGCGACCGTCAGGTCGGCAATGACCGTCAGAACAAGGGTCAGGACCAAAAGCAGCTGATCTGAACGGCGGTCTTTCAGATAGCCTTTCCAACGGTGAAATTCGCACATGTTCCAAGCCGTCAATATCAGCAGACCGGCAAGCGCAGGCATCGCCATGAAACCCGCCAAGGGGGCAGCAACCAGCATCACCAGCAATATTGCAAGCGCATGAACGATCCCTGCGACGGGTGTTTTGCCGCCTGCCCTGACATTCGTCGCGGTGCGTGCGATCGCTCCGGTGGCTGGCAGCCCCCCGAAAAAAGCCGAGCCCAGATTGGCGGCCCCTTGCGCGATCAGTTCGGCATTTGGTCGATGGCGCCCCGCGATCATCCGGTCCGCTACCATCGCCGACAACAACGACTCGACCCCGGCAAGAAAGGCTATCACCAGGGCGGAGGGAAGCAATTCAACAATCCGCGCCCCGCTGACGAAGGGAACAGTGGGCATCGGCAAAGTTCGTGGCAGGTCTCCGAAGCGCGAATGGATCGTGTCGACCGGTAAACCCATCGCCGCAACGATTGCGGATGCTGCCGCGATTGCCACAATAAGCCCAGGAAAACGCGGGAAAATTCGCCGCAGGACAACAATCAGGATCATGGCGGTCACGCCGATGGCAAGCGCGGCTGGCGAAAGCGTCACACGCGCGCCCCAAAGGGTTTCCAGCTTGGCGAAAAATTCCGCCGGAACCTGTTCTGGGGTCAATCCAAAAAGGTCCTTGAGCTGGCTGGTGGCGATGATGATCGCGATCCCGATGGTGAAGCCGTTGATGACAGGTTCGGGGATCAATTGTATCAACCTGCCGGCATGCAGCCCCCCTGCGATCAGCAGGATCAGGCCCGCCATGAAGGTGGCGAGGACAAGTCCATCATAGCCATGTTCGGCAATCACGCCGAAGACAACAACGATGAAGGCGCCGGTGGGGCCGCCGATCTGAACGCGGCTGCCGCCGAGGGCGGAGATTATGAAGCCACCAATAATTGCCGTTATCAGCCCCTTGGCCGGATCCGCACCCGAGGCAATCGCGATGGCGAGGCTGAGCGGCAGGGCGACCATCGCAACGGTCACGCCAGCCAATGCGTCCGCCAAGAACAACTGTCGGCTATAGGATTGCAGCGTCGTGAGTATCTTGGGTTTCATCGTTGACCGTCTTTCGCGTGAATGCCTAAGGCATTCGTTTTGCGTTGTTATTTGGAATCTAACAGGATGCGGGCGGACAGCGTAATGCGCGGTCCGGAGGCGTTCTGAAATGAATGGCTTGGATCCTGACCTGCCACCAAAGCGCAGGCAGAACAAGAGCATCAGGCAATGTTTGCGCTGACAACGGGCATTTGCGACGACTTCGATTAGGTTTTGGCGATCTGATCGAGCCGTTTCGCCAATCCGGCAGGATCGGCAAAGAACGGCGAATGGCTACAGTCCATGGTCGAAACATTTGCCTCCGGCCAGTCCTTCGTCATCTCGCTCTGGTATTCTGGAGGGATCGTCCGATCATCGCGGCACTTGATGTAATACCTTGGAATGCTTTCATAATTTTTCCCTGTCTTCACTGGAGCAGAGGTCGGTTGCGTTGCCTGAATGCAGAGTTTCGGCGTGGCATATTCGAGCGTGGCTTCGGGGCAATCATGATAGAACAAATCACGGATCATGGCGGGATCGGCGGTCCAGCCTTTACGATCTTCGGTCATGCGGATCGCGGGCAGCAGTGGTTGCGACGGGGCGCGCATGCGCATTTCGGCAAGTGACAGGCCGGGGTGCGGGACATAGGCGCAGAGATAGATCAGGCGTTGAAAATTCAGCGGCTTGCGTTCGGCGGCAAGGGTGATTGGGTAACCGGCCATGGAATGGCCGACGACGATCATCGGACGGTCCAGCGCATCGAGGATGGCATCGGCATAGAGGTCTAGAGTAACATCTTGATAAGGCGTGGAATCTTCGCCATGTCCGGGCAGGTCGATGGCGTGGGCCCGATGGCCCAGATCGGCCAGTTCGGGGATCACGTCGCGCCAGCACCAAGCGCCGTGCGCCGCCCCGTGGACCAGTAGAAAATCCGCCATTTTATCGCCTTTCGTCAGGCCCGGTCCGCCGGATGCCGGGCAGGGCAGGAGTGCAGAAGTTTAAGGACATTTGTGCAATATGTACGGTGAATTGATACAAATCCCGTTGCCGGGGTGCAAGCGGGGGAAAGTCGTGCCGGAGGCTCTGTCGGGCAAGTCGGCCTATCGCGCTTGCAGGGTGTTTTGCTGCTGGCCGGTGGTCACTGCATGAAAGTAGAAGTCAAGCATTGCGTCGAGAGAGGTTGGATTGCGCTGCAGACGGCTGCGCAGCGCGGCCCCTTCCCAGCAATCGACAAGCAGGTCGGCCATTTCCTGAACATTGCTGTCTTCGGGGATGTCATGGCGCTTTCGCGCTTCTTCGAGGCATCCGGCCACACGGTCGGCAATCGCGGCAAAGCATTCTGCGATCTTGTCCCGAAACACTTCGCTGACCCCGGACAGTTCCTGACCAAGTCCGCCGAGCAGGCAGCCCATGTAGCCTTCTTCGCGGTAGGAGGCCTGTGTCTTTTCAAAGAAATCCCGGACCCGCAGCAGCGGGGGGCGGTTGGGGTCGGTGAGGCTGACATCGAGACCGGCGTGAACCTGCGTCATGTAGCTGTCGACGACTTGCAGGGCGAAGTCTTCTTTGTCTTTGAAGTGATGGTAGAAAGATCCTTTTGGAATCCGCGTCTCTGTCAGCAGAGCCTGAATTCCCAGATCGTTATAGCCATGCTTGAGAAGCATCCGAAGCCCAGCCTCGATCAACCTTTGTTTGGTTGAATGGATTGGCGCAACTTCTGTTGCGCCCTGTATTGCTTTGTCGTTCATAGAGCACTTCTGTGGTTGGGCAGTCACTGGGCCGGATGCCAGAGGCGGTCTAGCCCTTGGTCATTTCAATCATATGATTGATCACATTGCTATGCTCGTGTTGTGGGCTGAACATGACGATTTCAGCATCTGCGTCGACCTTCACGTTATGGCCGGGAGGCCAGTAGAAAAGATCATTGGCACTGACCGTTTCCTGAATCCCCGCTGCATCGGTCGTTGTCAGCTGCCCCTGCAACACATAGCCCCAATGCGGCGATTGGCAGAGATTGCCTTCCAACCCCTGAAACAGCGGCGTGGTATCGACGCCCGCAGACAGGGTGAAGTATTCGCCGCTGATTTTTCCAAGCCCGGTCGCGTCCCCGAAATTCTTGTGCTGGCGGATAACTGCGCCAGGAATTTGCATCTTGATATCAACTTGTTCTTTGGCAATGCGCATAACTGTATCTCCTTGCTTGATAATTAGACCGAACGGTCTAATTCAAGGTACGCTCTATGCTGAATTTGTCAATAACACTGTGTTCCGGCCCGCAGAGTGCAGGGCCGGGCTGCCGGTTTGATCCGGTTCCGGGGCATTGGTTCTGAATTCAGTGACAGTGCGCTTGCGGGACGCTCTCAGCGCCCTTTACGCATGATGTAGAACATGTCGCGGCTATCGGTGGTGCCGAGGAATTTCGGCACCACACCGGCGCCGCCGCGTTTGTCAGAGGTGGCCATCTGGGGCACCAGATGTTCGATATAGGTGGTGCCGCCGCTGTTGACGTAAAGCGCCAGATAGGTGAGGACCGGCGCGTTCATGTCCAGCAGCATGGCGTATTTGCAGCCATAGGCCTGAAAGGTCCGGGTCATCGCCGACGGTGTTGCGGACGGGAAATATGCATAGGCGAGATAGCTTTTGCTGCCGCTGCCCAACATGCAGGCCCCCGCGCGCAGGGTGCGCAGTTTGGCCTCGGCCGATCCTGACCAGTTGCCGGGGCCCCATTGGGTCACGTAGCGGCCGGGAACGCCGCCTTCGATCAGGGGCACGCCGTTTTGCCGTGCGAACCGGATCTTGGACAATTGGCCATTGTCCGATTTGGTCCAGGTCTTCATCTGGATCTGGCCATTGGTTGTCACATAGAGGGTCGACAGGCCCGGCTGCAGTTTGCTGAAGATCACGCCCTGTTCGATGAAGCCATAATGCGATCCGCCATTGACCGCGGCGTAGGGGCCGTATTTGAACGCCCCTTGTCGCCGCTTGAACCCACCGGCGAAGGTGGCCACGGTACGGCCCGCAAGGTTGGGGCTGACCATGCCCAGCGGAGCCAGCGGGGCAGGAGAGCCGACCCCGTCCGGCCCCGGCAGGCCGGGCGCGCGCACCGATGCAGGTGGGCGCGGTGACCATTTCAGGTTCGGATCGTTGGTTCCGACCGCGAAGCCAAGATCGTAGCGCGACAGATCGAACGCCACCATGTAGACGGTTTGCCCCAATTCCACCCCGTCCAGCGCGTTGACGGTGCCCGGGCCCTGCAGGATGGATTTGCTGATCGCCCTGGGCTGGATCGCGCTGGCAAAGACACCGGTCAGACCGGCGACCGGATGCCAGGCCCCCATCGTCATCTGACCCGGCTTGGTGCCCGACAGGCCAAGCCCGGTCTGGGCGGTGATCGCCGGGCGATTGCCGGAGGCGGCGATCGACGCGGCGGGTGGTCCGCCAGCAGAGGCCGCGCCACCGGAGGGCGCGCCGCGCGCCACGCTCAGGGTCGATCCGGCCACCGGGTTGCGCAGGTAGAGCCGCCCGCCGCAGATCGGCGCGAAGGGGCGGCGGGACGCCGCCGCAGTGGCGAGTTCCGACGGATTGGCCCAGGGCGCGCAGGTCACGGTGCCGCCGCCGCCGCTCAGTTTGAGCGCCGGGCCGGAGGCGAGCGCGATTTTCTGGCCCCTCGGGTTGGGATTTTCGATGTGATAGTATTTCTGCGCCGCGCCGGTTTTGCCGATTTGCAGGACAAACCACGAATTGACCGCGGGGTTGAGCGAAATCAGCCGCACCTTTGCGTCCGATCCGGGCAGGTTGGCGGATGTTTCGCTGCGGAAGGGCTGCAATTCGATAATGGATTTCGCCCTGACGGCATCGTATTGCGCGCGCTGATCGGCCGGGGCGGCGGTCCCCAACAGGCAGGTGGCGAGGATCAGGACGGATCGGGCAAGGCCGAGGGGGCGGTTGCAGAGTCGGGGGCTCTCGGAATCTGAAATCGGCAAGGTTTGGCGCTCCTTATGCAATATCTAAACGCTGTGACCCGGGCTTGGGGTGGCCCGGCCGTGCTTTGGTAATTTCCGCACCGCGTTTTCGGATCAGCGCCTGTTCACCCGGTTGGAGTGAAGTCCGCAAGGCGGGCTTCGTTATCTTGCCGATGCAAGCGCGTTCATCAGTGCCGAGCGTTGCAGGACAGGGGTGAACGACGGGGCAGATCCCACGAGTTTTCCTGATGCTACAGGCTGCGTTGCGGGTTCTCCAAGCCCTTTTTGACCTTTGGTTCCTGCCGGGGCGTCCGTCCGCGATGTTCCGCCAATCGGGGGCCGGTGGTTCAGGCCCTTGCCGCGTGGGTCTCTGCGGGGGGATGAATGGAGAGGCCGGCATCCCGGCTTGGAGGGGTGCCGAATTTTCTGCTGTAGTCGCGGCTGAAATGGGTCGGGCTTTCGTAACCGACCGCATAGGCGGTTTCGGAAACCGAGTTGTTGCCGTCCGCCAGTAAGGTTTTCGCTTCGATCAGGCGAAGATCTTTTTGGTACTGGAGCGGCGTTGTGCCCGTGACCGATTTGAAATGCTGATGAAACGAAGACGCGCACATGCCTGCGGTTTTCGCCAGATCCGGCACGTTGAGCGGCGACCGGAATTCCGATCTGACCTTTTGGATCGCCTTGGCGATCCGGCTGGCGTGGCTGTCTGCGGCCAGAAGATTGCGCAGCATCCCGCCAATCGGCGATCGCAGCAGCCGGTAGTGAATTTCACGCAGGACAGAGGGGCCAAGGACGGCCGCGTCCAGCGGCGAGTCCATCAGTTCGAGATACCGGGTCAGCGGCGCAAGCCAGTCCGCATCTACCGGCCCGGCAGAGAGCGAACGCGCCTGATTTGCAGGCATCGGCATATCGGCGAGCTGTTCGTAGAGGCTTCGGACCAGCCCCAGATCAAGCGACAGAATCAGCGCGAGATAGGGGGTTTGAACGCTTGCGCTGGTAATCCGGGAAATCACGGGCAGGTCGTGGCTGACCAGCAGGGCATCACCGGGTCGCAGTTCAACGAATTGATCCCCTATTGATGTTACTTTGCTGCCTTGCAGGATCAGGCACATGACTGGTTGGTATAGCATCGCCTCGATATCGCTGACGGCGTCCCTGCGATACATGGACAGGCCGGGCAATTTCGTGACTTTCCCCGAATTATCAGTGCAGTACCGGGTGCTCAGATGGGTGAGGCGCGAAAGGTCCATGTATTTCTCCTTGCCTGAAATGCATATCAGAACCAGCCTGTCAGAACAGTAATAATTCATTTCTTTGCAGGAATTGGCAGGCTTTGCAGAGAATGTGGCAGGCAGGGATTGGCCGTCACGGTTATCTGTTTTCTCCACAGACATTTTCAAAACCGGAGAGTATCCAATGTCGTCAATTCAAGACCAGTTTCTCGACCTCACGGCGCATCGTGCCAGATATGACGCGATTGATCCGGCTGCGGCGCTGAAGGGGAGCGCGCTGGGCAAGGTCGTGTTCATCGCCGGCGCATCCCGCGGGATCGGTCAGGCCACGGCCGTTGCTTTTGCCGAGGCCGGGGCCAAGGCGGTTTATCTTACGGCCAGAACGCAAAGCGCGCTTGAGGAAACGCGGGATTTGGTCCGAAAGGCCAACCCGGAAACGCAATGCGCCTTTTCGGTTTGCGATGTCACCAGCGCCGCGCAGGTCGAGGCGGCGGTCGCGGATTGCGTGGCGAGGTTTGGCGGTATTGATGTGGCAGATGCGAATGCCGGATATCTTGGCCCTTGGGTCAAGATCGGGGAATCCGATCCCGAGGGGTGGTGGCGCAACTGGGAGGTCAATGTGCGGGGGGCCTATCACGTGATCCGTTTCACCATTCCCCATCTCATCGAGAGCGCGAAAAGGCGCGCCGCGGAGGGAAAAAGCGGCGGTCATCTGATCCTGCTGTCTTCTATCGGGGCTCAATACCTGATGCCGGGGGCGTCCGATTACCAGACCTCGAAACACGCCATCAACCGGCTGTGCGAATTTGTTCAGAGCGATCACGGCGAAGACGGGATCAATTGTTTCGCCATCCATCCCGGCGGCGTGGCGACCGATCTTGGCCGGACTATGCCGGAAAACATGCATGAGTATCTTATCGACGACCCGGATCTGGCCGCCAGTTTTGCCGTCTGGCTGTGTTCTGGTCAGGCGGATTGGGCCAAGGGCCGGTATCTGAGCGCGACCTGGGATGTCGGGGAGCTTTGCGCGATGAAAGACACCATCCTGCGGGACGATCTGTTGGTGAACCGTCTGCGCGCCAAGCTGTGACAGCCGCAGCAATCCGCGCGTGCCGCCAATACTGGCGGGGCGCGCGGTTCCGGGGCGGGCACCGGCGAGGGCCGGGGGCGGGACGGGCTGATGGGGGCAGCGTGTGGAATTTGGCGTGGACGGCGGTCTGCTTTGTGTGACAGTTTTGGCCAGATCTTGTGACAGAAACAGTGCAGTGTTTGACTGCGCGCATTTTGGATTTGGCCGACGCTATGACGATAACTGACAATACGATTCCTGCAAACGATCCCGCCTGGACACCCACGGATGCCTTTGTGGATGCCAGCAATATGACGGCTTTCATGCGATGGATCGAACAGCGCGAAGGTCTGCAATTGGTGGATTACAATGCGCTTTGGGAATGGTCGGTCGCGCAGCCCGATGCGTTCTGGGAGGCCATTTTCGTCTGGGCCGAGGTGCAGTCACCGACCCCGCACAGCAGCGCGCTGGAACGGGGCGGCATGCCGGGGGCTGTCTGGTTTCCCGGCGCGACGGTGAATTACGCCGCCCATGTGTTCAGCCATGTCCGCCCCGACCGCTGTGCCATTCGCCACGAGGCAGAAGACGGCACCCTGAGCGAGATCGACTGGACCGAGCTGCAACAGAAGACCGCGGCGGCCGCGGCGGCGCTGCGCAAGCTGGGCGTCAGCCAGGGGGATCGGGTGGTGGCCTACCTGCCCAATACGCCCGATACGATCATCGCCTTTCTGGCAACGGTCAGTATCGGGGCGGTCTGGTCGCTTTGCGCGCCGGACATGGGGGCCGCGACCGTGTTGGAACGGTTCCGTCAGATCGAGCCGAAGGCGATCCTGACCGTGTCGGGCTATACATTTTCCGGTCGCGCCTATGATCGCAGCGCCGAGGTGTCGCAATTGCTGGCCGGGTTGCCGACGCTGGCGGCGTGGATTTCGATGGATGCCGCAGACGGGGTCGAGCCCGGCGCGCTGACCCGGACGGACTGGACCGAGGCGACGGCGGCGCGGGATGTCGCGTTCGAACCGACGATGGTTCCGTTCGATCATCCGCTCTGGGTGGTCTATTCGTCGGGCACCACCGGCAGCCCCAAGGCGATTGTCCACGGTCACGGCGGCGTCATGCTGGAACATCTCAAGCTGCTGGGGCTGCATTGCGATGTGGACGCGCAGGATGTGTTCAGCTGGTACACCTCGACCGGCTGGATCATGTGGAACTGTCAGGTCGGCGGGTTGCTGACCGGGGCCACCATCGCGCTGGCCGAGGGCAGCCCCGGGTTCCCCGATGCGGGGCGGCTGTGGCGGTTCATCGAAAAGGCGGGCGTGACCGTGTTCGGGGCCGGGGCCGCGTGGTACACGCTGTGCATGAAGGCCGGGATCGTGCCGAAGGACGAGGCCGATCTGAGCGGGCTCAGGATGCTGGGATCGACCGGGTCGCCGCTGCCGCCCGAGGCGTATCAGTGGGTTTACGAAAATGTGCGGGCCGATATCTGGATCGCGCCGATCGCCGGGGGCACCGATCTGGCCGGGGTTTTCCTGGCCGGATCACCGACCCTGCCGGTGCATGTCGGGGAAATGCAGTGCCGGTCGCTTGGTGCCGGGGTCTATGCCTTCGACGCGGAGGGAGAGCCGGTCATCGACGAGGTGGGCGAATTGGTCTGCACCACGCCAATGCCGTCGATGCCTTTGTATTTCTGGGGCGACGAAGATGGCAGCCGCCTGCATGGCAGCTATTTCGACACTTATCCGGGGGTCTGGCGGCAGGGCGATTGGGTCAAGATCACGGCGACGGGCGGGGCGATCATTTACGGCCGGTCGGACGCCACGATCAACCGCCACGGTATCCGCATGGGGACCGCAGACATCTACCGTGTGGTCGATGAAATGGACGGTGTCGATGACAGTCTGGTGGTGGATCTGGAATATCTGGGTAAACCGTCCTGCATGATCCTGTTCCTGAAGATGGCCGGGACGGCGGAGCTGACCCCGGAACTGGAAGCGGAGATCATCGCGGCGCTGAAACAAAAGGTGTCGCCGCATCATATCCCCAACCGGATCGTGGCGGCACCGGATATTCCCTATACGCTGACCGGCAAGAAGCTGGAGGTTCCGATCAAGCGGCGCCTGCTGGGACAGACCATGGCCGAGGTCGCCACCGCGGACGCCATGTCGAACCCCGGTTGCCTGAGCTGGTACGATCAGTTCGCCGAAGGGTTCCACGCGGAAGCGGGTTGATCCGCTGCGCGGCAAGTGGGGAATGGGCATGGGCTTGGGGGCGGTTCTGTGAAGGCAGAACCGCCCTTCCTGTTCCGGGCGGTGAAGGGCTGCTGCCAGCCCCAAAGCGGACTTGAAGGTCGCCCGCGACGTGCCAACGTTGCCCCTGCAAGTAGGGCGGGGAGCGGTCTTTCGCCGCACACTTCAGCAAATTCCGAAATGCGGGGAAAAGCGGACTCTGCATCGTTCAGGGTATGGCCCGTGGCACCTATTCAGACTTCAAGCACAGAAGGTCTGGAGGCTGCCAATAGAACCTTTTCCTATCCATTAGGGACATCACGCGGAGGATCAAGTGCGAAAGATTTCAGACGTGGCACACCAGTCAACGTGTCATCGTGCGTCCTCACAAGTGTTTGTGTATCACGATTATAATCAATGTTGGCAGGTAGCATTGCCTCAGCCACAGGTGGGTGTGATACTGCAATCGTTTGGTAATTCTTTTTCACCCACCCTGCGACAACTTTCGCAAGTGCCCAACTGTCTCTTTCCAAGGTGTCCTTCCGATGGATGCTCTCGTCGTAGAAGCCCAAGACGTTCAGACAGAAACGAATATATGCCGCTCCTTCGTAATTTGGGAAGTCATCCATACGCCCGATCTCATCCCAGATCATCCGTCGAAGCTTTCGACGGACCATTTTCATGATTTCAGTATCTCTGATCTCGTGTCTTTCAATAGGTGCCCACACAGTGTTGCGTTGAACGTCCCACATCCGGAATTCCTTCGTATTGACCTGCGCCGCGTTGAAAATCGTCTCGAATAGTAGCGCGGCAATACCTGACGACAGGTCGTGTCCGTACCTAAAATCATCTCTTCTATCGAAGCCAACCCAACCCTTGCTTTCATCGAATGCTTTGACGAGGTCTTTCAAGAAGTCATTGGCCTCTTTGGCTTGCCAGGTTGGGTTGTATGGACTGAACGTGTCCTCATACTTCTTCAGATCGCCCAGTTGATCGTACGCTTGCTTTGTTGTTTCAAGAATGTGTTGGATGCCTCGAGTATCCCAATTCACCCTCTCATTGGATGTTAGCCCACGAATGTACTCGCGTGCCATGCCGAAATACACGCGCCAAGCGTCTCTGTCCCAACTGCGAGCATGCGGATAATCCAGATCAAGCGGCGCTTCCAAACCCAACTCATAGCCTTCCAGCAGATACCAATTACCAAAGATAGATCGAGTTATGGGTTTTTGATTGCCTATAAAACCTTGGCCTAGCCATTCATTCTCGACAAATAATGCCGAGCCCGGATTGCTGAGCATGGCTATTATAAAACGCCTTACCATAAGATGAATGGGGGCATCGTACCTTTCTAGTTTGACAGCTACTTCCACCATATGAGCAGGAAATGAGGGTATCTCTTTCGCGACAACGTCGCAGAACCGAGTATCGGACAGGAGCGAGTTGAGGTAGTGAGCGTGCGTTTGCAGCGCTGACAGTTTCACCGGCGTGTCATCTTCGAAATAGTGCCTTTGCCTGCGTGGCGTATGGCGGATCAATCTGGGGGCTTCGCGCATAATCTCACGCGCCAATGCAAGCATCTCTTCCTTGCTTCCATTTGCGATATGGACATATGTCTGCTGGAAGAAATGCTTGGCGGTAAACATGGAGAACCGGGGTGGCCTTATAAAGCAAATCTTCATCCAGTAGAGGATCAATATCGCAATCGTAGCGGTGATAAGAAAATTGATCGTATTTGGGTTTAGGAAACTTGGAAACCGAACACCGTAGAGAATACAGGCTTCAATGGCGAACGTAATGACGGCGGAAACGAGAAGCGTGCCAAAGAATAGAGGTCGAAAGGGAATGATTGCCGTCGCCTGCCTGATTTGAAATCTTGGACTGGTGAGAGTGAAAACGGCTACAGAGAACGCAAGAATGCCGAGAAAGCCGCCGATATCGAGCAAGGGGGCGTAGTCATCGCGTTCGACCACAATCAAGTTTTGGTCCCACCATTTTGAGAACCTTGCCCAAGAGCTAAGAACCCAACTGATTAGCTCATCCAACAATGCTTGTGTCTCCCGCGTTTTTGATCCCTAAATCAGCCTACCCGGTTTCCCTGTCGGCTTCTACGCAGGATGTACTTGTACTGCCCACCCGGCGTGTCAGAGGATCATGTCCGCTTTGCTCTGGCATCGGCTGTTGTTCGGGCTTTATGCGAACTGCCGCTTTGGGCCGGAAGCGCCATTCGGCCCCACGCGGTTACCTCGACTCTGCAAAGTCGGCTTCCTGCGCAAAGCTGCCATTGGGGCTGGCCGGATCGCAAACCGGCTCCTCATACCTTGGCCCCTCATCCTCTTGGCTCTTGCTCCGGAGCGGGCTTTCACCGTTCCGGTGAAACCGCGGGCCTGCGGTCCGCTCAAGGTCGGGGCGGGGCGGAGTTGGCGGCGAAACGGCTTGAACCCCCGGCGTATCGTTGGCAGGGTGGATGGGTTGGCGTTCTGCTTGGACTGCCGGACAGAGCGAGGACCCTTATGCCCTTTTTGCCCTTCTTTGCGGATGGTCTGGAATGACCGCCGGTCCGGCCCGTCCGTGGCTGGTGTTGGCGGGGCTGGCGCTGGGCGTGACGGTGACGAACGGGTTTGCGCGCTTTGCCTATGGGCTGATGCTGCCCGCGATGAAATCCGAAATGGGGTGGAATTTCGCGCAGGCCGGGTGGCTGAACACCGCCAATGCGCTGGGCTATATCGCCGGGGCGATCCTGACCATGCTGCTGATCCGGCACATATCGCCCAACCGCCTGTTTGCCTTCGGGCTGATCACCACCACGCTGGCGCTGCTGGCGACCGGGCTGAACGCGGCGCTGTGGTGGCAGACGATGTGGCGTATCCTGGCGGGGATTTTCGGCGCGATGTCGTTTTCCACCGCCGGGGCTTTGACCGCGGGGTTGTTCCGTGACGATCCGCGCCGCAACGCATTGGCGATTGCGATCCTGTTCGGGTCCGGTGGCGGTTTGGGCATCGTGCTGGCGGGGGCCGGGTTGCCGCTGATGCTGGACGCCTACGGCCCCGGCGCATGGCCGGTCGGCTGGATCGCCATCGGCATCGTCAGCCTGTCTTTCCTGCCCCTTGGGCTTTGGTCGGCGCTGCAACTGCGGGCGCCGGTGCAATCCCGGGCCGGGGCCGTGCCGTTGCCGCTGCGCCGGATGCTGCCGGAAATGGCGGGCTATGCCGGGTTCGGGCTGGGCTATATCGTTTACCTGACCTTCCTGTCGGCATGGATGACCGAACAGGCGGCGGGGGCCGGGTTCATTGCGCTGGTCTGGGTCATTCTGGGCCTGTGCATCTGCCTGTCGCCGCTGGTGTGGCGGCGGGTTCTGGCGCGCTACGCGTCGGGGGTGCCTTTGGCGCTGATCCTGAGCGGCATCGCCATCGGGTCGGCCTTGCCGGTGGTGTTGCCCAATGGCGCCGCGCTGCTGATTTCGGCGGTGGTGTTCGGCCTGTCGGTGTTTATGGCGCCGGGGGCGGTTACCAATTTCACCCGGCAGAACCTGCCCCCCGAAAGCTGGGGCCGCGCGATCAGCCTGTTCACGGTGGTTTTTGCCGTGGCGCAGACGCTGGGGCCGTATGGGGCCGGATTGGTCGGGGATTTGTTCGGCAATATCGGGGTCAGCCTTGTGGCTGCCGCCGGTTTGTTGCTGATCGGGGCGGTCATCGCCTTGTTGCAAAAACCGCTTTGAGGGCGCGCGGCATGTGACGCCTGAGCGTCGCTCGGGGCATTGGAATTTTTGGCTGTTCGCCTTACGTTCTTTTCCATGCGAGTCGATCTGCTCAGTTCTTTTCCGTTGCGCCCGTCCCGCGTTCACGAGGTTTGCGGGCCTTCGGGCATGGCCTTTGCAGCCATTGCCGCGCCCGCGCGGGGCACTGTTCTGTGGGTGCGGGAAGGCTGGCTTGCCGATGCTCTCGATCCGCTGGGTCTGATGCCCCTTGTCGATCCTTCGCGGCTTCTGCTGGCGCGGCCGAAGGACCAGACCGACAGTCTTGCGGTTGCGGAAGAAGCACTGAAGGACGGGGTGATCCCCTTTGTCGTGATCGAGGTCACCCGGGCGCTGAACCTGCGCGAGGGGCGGCGATTGCAACTGGCGGCCAAGGCGGGGGGCACGACGGGGCTTTGCATCATCCCCGAGGGCATGGGATCGAACGCGGCCGAGACCCGGTGGCAGGTCGCGCCCGTCTTCGATCCCGTCAGCGGAGACTCGACTCTGATGCGTTGGGAAATTATTAAGAACAAATCGGGAACACTTGGTGCTTGGCATGTTCGGTGGAATCAGGAAACGCGTCGTGTGCATATGGTTTCCCCGGTTGGCGAGCGACCGGGTTCTGAGAGCACGCCCGGTTGACGGGCCTTTCGCGCTGACGCTGAGGGAGAGCAACACAGAGCGGATATATTGCCTTAACGCGCAGGCCGAGCGGCTGGGCCTGCATCGCGGGATGAGCTTTGCCGATGCGCGTGCCTTTTGTCCCGATCTGGTGAGCCGTCCCGCGCGGCCCGATCTTGACGCGCGGTTTCTGGCCGCGCTGCGCCGTTGGGCGACGCGCTATTGCCCGTGGGTCGGGCGCGAGGGGGTGGACGGGCTGGTGCTTGATGTCACCGGGTCCGCCCATCTGTGGGGCGGCGAGGCGGAGATGCTGGCCGATATGCGGGCCGGTGCCGCGCGGGCGGGGCTGACCATTCGGCTGGGGATCGCGGAAACGCGCGGGGCGGCCTGGGCTTTCGCGCATTACGGCAAGGGCGAGGACGGGCTTGCCGGTCTTCCTGTTGCGGCGCTGCGGCTTGATGACAAGGTGGTGACCGCGCTGCAACGGCTGGGCCTGCGCAGCATTGGCGATCTGTCGGGGGCCGCGCGCGCGCCGCTGGCCCGGCGGTTCGGTCCGGGCCTGATGCTGCGCCTCGATCAGGCGCTTGGTACGGTGCTGGAACCTGTCGGACCCGAAAACGACCCGCCGCATTACGGCGTGCGCATGACATTGCCCGACCCGATCGGCCTGAGCGGGGATGTGATGGGGGTGACCGCCCGCCTGCTTGCGCCGCTTTGCGACAAGCTCAAGGCGCAGGAGACCGGGGCGCGGACGCTGACCCTGACGCTGCGCCGTGTCGATCAGGGCAGCCAGCAGGTCGAGCTGCGGCTTGCTGCGCCGATGCGTGATCCGCAGCGTATCCTGCCGCTGTTCGAACGGGGCGTCGGCGCGGTGGATGCGGGGTTCGGCATTGACCAGATCCGGCTGGAAGCCACGTTGGTCGAACCGCTGCCGGTTCAGCAGATCGGCAGTACACAAGTGTCCCCCGACCGGCTGGACGATCTGATCAGCCGCATCGGCACCCGGATCGGGCTGGAAAACATTCAGCGGTTCCTGCCCGCCGACAGCCATATCCCCGAACGTGGCTTTATCATCGCGCCGGCCGCGTTCAGTGCGGCGCAAGGCGGGTGGGTGGCCCTGCGGCCGCGGCCGCTGCGGCTGTTTGCGCCGGTTCCCATCGCGGGCACCGGCAACCGCCCGCCCGAGCGGTTCCGCTGGCGGCGGATGCGGCTGACCACGGGGCGCGCCACCGGCCCCGAACGGATCGCGCCGGAATGGTGGTTTTCGGATGACAACTGGCGCATGGGGGTGCGCGATTACTGGAAGGTGGACACGCGCGAGGGGCGCCGGTTGTGGCTGTTTTACACGCCGCAAAACCCCGCCTGGTTCGTGCAGGGGGAATTCGCATGAACGTTTTTCCGGGCAGGGATAACGCCGGGGCGGGGGCCGATGCCCCGCGCTATGCCGAACTGTGCGTGACTTCGAATTTCACCTTTCTGACCGGGGCGTCCCATCCCGAGGAGTTGGTGCAGCGCGCGACCGAGCTTGGATTGAGCGCCATCGCCATCACCGATCGCAACACGCTTGCCGGGGTGGTGCGGGCCTATTCGGCGCTGAAGTCCCTGCGCACCGAAATGGAGGAGAGCCTGCGCGTCCGGTCCACGCAGCAGGTCGATCCGAGTTCGCGGCAGGATGTCGGGGCAGCGGTCGATCTGCCGCGCCCCGATGCGGGCCGGTTGCCCAAGCTGATCGTCGGCAGCCGCGTCGTGCTGCGCGATTGTCCGGTGGAGTGGCTGTTGCTGCCCACGGACCGCGATGCCTATCACAGATTGGCGCGTTTGCTGACATTGGGAAAGCGGCGCGCGGAAAAGGCGGAGTGCCATCTCGATCTGCGCGATCTGGAAGACCATTGCCGGGGCATGATCCTGATTGCCCTGCCGCCTTGCGACCTTGGCCGGGCACGACACGCCGTTCAACGGCTTCAGCGGCGTTATCCCGGTCATGTCTTTCTGGGGGCGCCGCCGCGTTATGACGGGTCGGATCAGGCGTGGTTCGATACCTGCGCGCGGCTGGCGCTGGCGACGTCGGCCCCGATGGTCGCCGTGGGCGATGTGCTGATGCATCGTGGCGGGCGGCGGCAACTGGCCGATGTGCTGACCTGTATGCGCGAAGGGATCACCATCGACCGGATCGGCACCAAGGCGCTGGCCAATTCCGAGCGCCGGCTCAAGGGCGCGTCCGATATGGCGCGGCTTTATCACCGGCACCCGGCCGCGTTGAAACGCACGTTGGAAATCGCGGCGCGGTGCAGTTTCGACCTGTCGGAGCTGAGTTACGAATATCCCGATGAGATTTCCCAAGACGAAACCCCGCAGGACCGTCTTGACCGGCTTGCCCGCGACGGGATCAAGCGCCGCTATCCGCACGCGGCATCGCAACGCATATATGACCTGATGGAAAAGGAATTGAGCCTTGTCGCGGAGCTTGGCTATGCCGCCTATTTCCTGACGGTCCATGATATCGTTCAGCACGCCCGGTCCCGTGGCATCCTGTGTCAGGGGCGCGGGTCGGCGGCGAATTCGATCCTGTGTTACCTTCTTGGCATTACCGATGTCAGTCCCGACATGATCAGCATGGTGTTCGAGCGGTTCATTTCGCGCCACAGGGGCGAACCGCCCGATATCGACGTGGATTTCGAACACGAACGGCGCGAGGAGGTGATCCAGTGGATTTATCAGACCTATGGCCGTCACCGCGCCGGGCTGTGCGCCACGGTGATCCATTTCCGCACCCGTGCCGCGATCCGCGAGGTGGGCAAGGTGATGGGCCTGTCGCAGGACCTGACCGCGCGGCTGTCGGGGGATATCTGGGGTATGACCAATGCGGGTGCGGATCTGGACCGCGCCCGCGAACTGGGGCTGGACCCGCGGGATCAGCGGCTGGCGCAGACCCTGCACCTGATCGGTGAAATCATCGGATTTCCGCGTCACCTGAGCCAGCATGTCGGCGGCTTCATCATCACCCGCGGACGTCTGGACGAACTGTGCCCGATTGAAAATGCCGCGATGGAGGGGCGCACGGTGATCGAATGGGACAAGGACGACATCGACGCCTTGGGCATTCTCAAGATCGATATCCTGTCGCTTGGCGTGTTGACCTGTCTGCGCAAGAGCTTTGACCTGCTGGAGCAGCACGCGAATATCCGGCTGAACCTCGACAGCGTGCCGCAGGAGGACAAGGCGACCTATGATATGCTGACCCGCGCCGATGCGGTGGGGGTGTTTCAGGTCGAAAGCCGGGCGCAGATGAATTTCCTGCCGCGGATGAAGCCCGCGACCTTCTACGATCTGGTGATCGAAGTCGCCATCGTGCGTCCCGGTCCGATTCAGGGCGGCATGGTGCAGCCTTATATCCGGCGGCGGCAGGGGTTGGAGGCGGCCAAACCCTTTGGTCCGGCCTTGGCCAAGGTCACGGAAAAGACCCTTGGCGTGCCATTGTTTCAGGAACAGGCGATGCAGATCGCCGTGGTCGGCGCGGGCTATTCTGCGGGCGAGGCCGATCATCTTCGCCGGTCCCTGGCGTCCTTCCGGCGGATGGGCACGATCGGGCAGCACCGCGACCGGTTCATGCGCGGGATGATAGGGAACGGGTATAGTCAGGAGGCCGCCGAGAAATGCTTTGCCCAGATCGAAGGTTTCGCCGATTACGGGTTTCCCGAAAGCCATGCCGCGGCGTTCGCGATGCTGACCTATGTGTCGTCCTGGCTCAAATGCCACCACCCGGCGATTTTTGCCTGTGCGCTGCTGAATTCCCAGCCGATGGGGTTTTATGCCCCGGCCCAGATCGTGCGGGATGCGCGGGAGCATGGCGTCGAGGTGCGGCCGGTCTGTGTGAACCAGTCCGACTGGGACAACCGGCTGGAACGCCGCGCCGACGGGGCCCTGGCGCTGCGACTGGGGTTTCGGCAGATCAAAGGGTTCCGCGAGGAAGACGCCAGTTGGATCGGCGCGGCGCGGGGCAACGGCTATCCCGATCTCGAAAGCGTCTGGTTGCGGGCCGGTGTCGCGCCTGCGGTGCTGGAACGGCTGGCCGAGGCGGATGCGTTTGCCGGTATCGGGCTGACGCGACGCGATGCGCTTTGGGCGGTGCGGGCGATCCGGGCGCCCAAACCCTTGCCGCTGTTTTCCGATCCGCTGGATGGCGAGGGGGTGAACGAGCCGGAGGTGGTGTTGCCCGCGATGCATCTGGGCGAGGAGGTGGTGGAGGATTACGTTGCGCTGCGCCTGAGCCTGCGCGCCCATCCGATGGAATTGCTGCGCCCGACGATCCCCAATATCACGCCGCATGAGCGCCTGCCGGAGGCGTCGCCGGGGCGCATTTCTGTCTGTGGGCTTGTCATCACCCGCCAGCGCCCCGGCACGGCGTCGGGGGTGATTTTCCTGACGCTGGAGGACGAAACCGGCGTGTCCAACATCGTGGTTTGGCCGAAAGTCTATGACCGGTTCCGCCGCACCGTCATGGGCGGGCGGCTGTTGCGTGTCAGCGGACGGTTACAGCGCGAGGGCATCGTCATTCACCTGATCGCGGAGCATATCGAAGACCTGTCTCATAAGCTGACCGAGCTGGGCCATCCGCTTGACGCGGTGGTGGGGCTGACGCTGCCGCAGGCCGATGACGCCCCGCGCCCGCCGCGCAGGAAACCGACCGCGCGCCATCCCCGGGAGCAGGCCAAGCGGCTTTTCCCCAGCCGGGATTTTCATTGACCGGGCGGGTGGGACGCGCGTGGGGGATCAGTAGATGCCGAAATATTCGGCCTGTTCCCATTCCGAAACGGTTTGCTGATACCGCTGCCATTCGGCCCGGCGAATGCGGGTCAGATAATCGACGAACAGGTCACCGAGCGTTTCGCGGTAGAAGGCCGAGGTTTCGAAGGCCTGAATGGCGGCCAGCAGGCTGTCGGGCAGGGTTGGCGCCTCCGCATCATAAGGCAATTCGACCGGAGCGGGGGCGCGCGCGCCACGGGTCACGCCATCGAGGCCGCACAGGATTTGGCTGGCGAAAAAGTAATAGGGGTTGGCGGTCGGTTCGGCGACCCGGTTTTCGACCCGCGAGGCGGTGTCGCCGGGAGCCATCAATCCGCGGATCATCGCGCCGCGATTGTCGCGGCCCCACTGAATGCGGTCGGGGGCCAGTTGATGCGGCCGGTAGCGTTTGTAGCCATTGACCGTTGGCGTGGTCAGCAGGCAGCTTGCGGCGGCGTGGTCCAGCAGCCCGGCGATCCAGCCGCTGGCCAGCGCTGTGAGTTCACCGCCTGCATCGGGGATCATCAGGTTTTCGCCTGTGTGCGTATCGACCACCGATTGATGCAGATGCCAGCCGCTGGCGGCGGCATTGGGCAGGTTGGGGCGGCACATGAAGGTCGCATGCAGGCCCTTGGCGGCGCAGACCTGTTTCACCATCGTGCGAAACATCACCATGTTATCGGCATGGGTCAAAGGGTCGGCCGGGTCGAAGGTGAATTCGAACTGGCTTGGCCCCATTTCGATTTCCATCGACCGGACCGGCAGCCCGAGGGCCTGACAATTGCGGCGCAGTTCGTCCAGCAGGGTTTCGGCTTCGGCATAGCGGGTTTCGGTCAGGAACTGATAACCTTGCGTCAGGTTGCGGGTCGTGACCGGTTGTCCCGGCATGGTCGCGTTGGAGTGGTCCAGCTGCGGATCTTCGACAGAAAAGACGTGGAATTCCACTTCGAGCCCGACGATCAGGGCAAGCCCTTGGGCATCCAGCCGCGCCATCGCGGTTTTCAGCACGTCGCGCGGGGCAAAGGGGATGGCGTCGCCGGATTTGAGCCGGGTATCGCACAAAATCCACGCCGAATGCGGTGCCCAGGGCAGGATGCGGAACGTCGCCGGATCGGGGATCATCAGGATATCGCCCGCGCCGCCCATGCCGCCATCGACGCCGGGGTCGGCGGACCAGACCGGAAACACGGTTTTATGCGCGGTGTCCTTCAGCAGCAGTGTGGACGGGGCGTTGAGACCGCTGCGAAAGACCGATGGAAGCGCGTCTGCCACCAGCGTCTTGCCGCGCAGGATGCCGTGCTGATCGGTGAACAGCACGCGCACGGTTTCGACCTGACTGTCGGCCAGTTGCTGCAACAGGGCTGCGGCGGCGTCCACCGCGGCGGCGTCCAGCAAACCGGTACGGGCCAGCGTGCCGCCAGCGATGGACGTTTTGTAATCCGTCATGTGATGGGCCTTTCGGACGTGTTCCGGCGATCAGACAACAGCGTCCCAGCCAGTGCAAGCCTCGCGGCGCGCGCGGTCACTGGTTTCAGAGGATTCTTTCCACGTTTCGCGGGTGCCGATCGTGTCGTTGGAAATCGGTCCATAGACGGTCTTGGGGTCGACATCCCCCAGCATCGGCAGCTCATCGGCCTTGCCATCCTTGAGGCTGGCAATCGCGGCCCGCAGCATCCGGCGGTAGTGGATGATCGCCACATCCGTTTTACCCAGATGTTCCTTGGTGCGGTCAAAAATCGCACCGGGGCTTTCCACCGCCCATTGGTCGTGCACGTTGATATCCAGCCCCATGCCGGTATAGGTTTCGCGCCGCTGTTCGTCGGGATTGAAGCCATAATTGTTGGATTTGTTCTTGAGCGGGGCGTAATCGGGCAGGCGGTGTTCCTTGAGCCGCTGCGCGCGCATCAGGTCCTTGTCGACGGGTTTGTCGAAGCTGGTGAACATCGAATACCAATAACATTTTTCGTCGTCGATCGGCACATGCCATTGGGTGATGATCATTTCACGCGACATCGGGATCGAGATCGCTTCGGGGAAGATCTGATTGGTGATGCGCACATGGGTTTTGCCGTTTTCGAGATGCCGCAGCGCGATGATCCGCAGGCCGTATTCGGTCGGTTCGACCGAAATGTCGGGGCGCGGGTAGTCGCGCAGCAACTGGGTCATCGGGATGTCGGTATCGGCGGCCTTGTCGCGGAATTGCTTGCCATAGCTGTCGGCAGGGTCTTCGTCCTGCAAGAAGCGGTGCAGGAACGACGCATGGGCCGGGTCGATGCCTACTTCGAGCGCCTGAAGCCAGTTGCAGTCCCACAGGCCCTTGAACGCGAAGACATGGGTGTCGGGGGCGCGGAAACAGTCGTAATTGGGAAATTCCGGCGGATCGCCCGGGCCCATATAGGCAAATACGATGCCGTTCTTTTCGACAACGGGGTAAGACACGTTGCGGATTTGTTCATGCATGCGGGACCCTTCGGGTTCGCCCGGCTGTTCGACGCATTGGCCGTCGCGGTTGAAATGCCAGCCGTGGAACGGGCAGCGCAGGCCGTTATCTTCCAGCCGGCCGAAACACAGGTCCGCGCCGCGATGCGGGCAGCCGCGCCCGATCAGCCCCAACTGGCCTTCGCTGTCGCGAAACAGCACCAGATCTTCGCCCAGCAGCTTGACCGGCACGACCGGGCGGTCGCCAGTCAGTTCATCCGACAGGGCCGCAGGTTGCCAATAGTGGCGCATGACCTCTCCGGCTTCGGTTCCGGGGCCGGTTTTGGTCAGGGTGTCGTTCAGGGCTTGGCTGATCATCGGCTGGGCTTTCTTGTCTTGGGGTGGGCAGCATATGGGTTGTTTTGGTCATATATCGCGCATAAGGTCGTATAATGAAGCATCTGGCAGCGCGGCGTTGCTGTCAAGACAAACTCTTGCTAACGCCGCAGAGCCTGACCGAAGCCGAACTGGACCCGTGTATGACCGACCCCGCCCCGGACCGCTGGTATGCCGAGCGCGATCTCTCCACGACCTTTGCCAAGGGGTTGCGGGTGCTGTCCGCCTTCGATGAACACACCCGGCAGCGCAGCATTCCCGATATCGTGCAGGTCACCGGATTGGATCGGGCGTCGGTCCGGCGTCTGGTGATCACGCTGGTCGATGCCGGGTATCTGGAAAAAGTCGGGCGCGGCTTTGTGTTGACGTCGCGTGTCCTGAGCCATGCCGGGGCCTATCTGCGGTCCAACAATGTCGGGACGGCGGTTCAGCCGATCCTGAACCATTTCGCAGCCGAGCTTGGTCTGGCGATTTCGCTGGCGAGCCTAAACGGGGACGCCGCGATCTATGTGGCCGCGTCGACCTTGCGTGATTCAACCGTGTCTCTGGGCTTTACCGTCGGCAGCCGGTTGCCCCTGCTGCACACGGCGATCGGGCGGGGTTTGCTGGCCTTTGGTCCGCCGCATGTCGCCCGCCGGTTGATCGCACAGGACCCTTTGACCCACCACACCGGCACCACGCTGATGGACCGCGATGCCATTCGCGCCGATGTCGATCAAATCCGCGACAAGGGATATGCGCTTGTCCGGGGGGAGTTCGAGGCGGGGGTTGCCGGGTTGGCGGTTCCGGTCGGCAGTCCGGGGCGCTGCCGTTTCGTGATCGGGATTTCTGCGCCGATGGACCGTTTTGAAGACGCCAAGACACTGTCGCGCGATATCGGCCTGTTGCAGCAATGTGCGGCCCAATTGGACCGCACCGGCGTTTTGTCCGGGGACCCGGCAGCGGATCATTGACCCCTGCACCGCCGGATGCGGACAGGAGAGGTTTTGTTTCAAAATCCCCCGCAAACCGGATAGGCCAGCGCAGGAGCAGTTGCGAAAACAGGGGAGCCAATGTCGAAAGCCGTGAAAATAGATCGCTATGACATCGCGATCCTGCGCGAATTGCAGATCAATGGCCGGATCACCAAGACCAAGCTGGCAGAGCGGGTGAACCTGTCGCCCAGCCCGTGCTGGGAACGGTTGAAGAAACTGGAAGATGCCGGGCTGATCACCGGCTATCGCGCGATGGTCGATATTCGCGCCATCGCGCCGGTGACGGAGGTGTTGGTCGAAATCACGCTGGTCGGTCATAAATCCGACGATTTCCGCCTGTTCGAAACCGCGATACGGGACGCGCCGCAGGTGCAGGCCTGCTGGGCCACTGGCGGCGGCATTGATTATATCATGCGGGTCGTGGTGTCGGATGTGGATGCCTATCAGCGGCTGATGGACGATTTGCTGGACCGCAATGTCGGGATCGAACGGTATTTCGGTTATATCGTCACCAAGTCGGTCAAGAACGTACCCGATCCGCTGCCGTGAGCTTTGCAGATAATTCTTCTGCCAAAGCCCCGCCATGTTGCCATTTTTCCTGCTTGAGCAAATCAGAACAAATACTTCCTCTGCCACATTGTCGCTAACCTCGGGCTGAATGCGAAACCCTGTTTCAGCCGAGGTATCCAATGATCCAAGACATCCAGCAGACCGGAATCGCGGTGAGCGATGGCAAGCTTGTCCGGTCGTTTTCCTATATCGGCGGCAAATGGACCGGTGCGGCGGATGGCGCGGTGCTGCGTGTGACCGATCCGGCCAATGGTGCGCTGGTCGGTGAGGTTGCCGCGCTTTCGACAGGCGAAAGCGTCGGGGCGGTCGACGCGGCGCAGGCGGCGTTCGCGGGCTGGTCCGGGATGTTGCCGCAGGAACGGTCCGACATCCTGCGCCGTTGGTTCGGCCTGATTGTCGCGCACAAGGAAGACCTTGTACGGATCATGGTGGCCGAGCAGGGCAAGCCTTTGTCCGAAGCGCGTGGCGAGATCGATTATGGTGCGTCCTTTGTCGAATTCTATGCCGAGGAATCCAAGCGCCCGAATATCGAAGGGGTCACCAGCCATCTGCACAGTGCCGAGGTCGAGCTGTGGCTGGAACCGGTCGGCGTGGTGGCGTTGATCACGCCGTGGAATTTTCCAATGGCGATGCTGACCCGGAAGGCGGCGGCGGCGCTGGCCGCCGGGTGCAGCGTGGTGGCGCATCCGTCGGGCGAAACCCCGTTTTCGGCGCTGGCCTTGGCCGAACTGGCAGAACGGGCGGGGTTTCCGCCCGGTGTGTTCAACGTGGTGACCGGATACGCACCGACCGTGGTGCCGCCCTGGACCGCAGACCATCGGGTGCGGGCGCTGTCGTTCACCGGATCGACCGAGGTGGGGCGGCTGTTATACCGCAATTCGGCCGACACGGTGAAGAAGCTGGTGCTGGAACTGGGCGGTCATGCGCCGGTCATCGTGTTCAAGGGGGTTGATCTGGACCATGCCGTTGCCGAGGCGATCAAGGCCAAGTTCGCCACCTCGGGGCAGGATTGTCTGGGGGCCAACCGGATATTCGTCGAACGGCCGATCTATGACGATTTCTGCGCCCGTTTCACCGCAGCGGCGCAGGCGCTGACGGTCGGGGCGGGCATCGACGATCCCGATATCGGGCCGTTGATGAATGAAAACGCCGTCGCCAAGCAACAGGAACATGTGGCCGATGCGCTGGCCAAGGGGGCGACATTGGCCTGCGGCGGCAAAATCCACGCCGCCGGGCCGCTGTTTTACGAACCGACCGTTCTGACCGATGTGCCCGACGACGCACTGATCCTGCGCGAGGAAACCTTTGGCCCGGTCGCTGCGATCCTGCCATTCGACAGCGAGGACGAGGTGGTGGCGCGCGCCAATGACACCGAATACGGGCTGGTCGCCTATCTGCACAGCCATGACCCGCGACGGATCTACCGGATCAGCCGGGCGCTGCAATACGGCATGGTGGCGGTGAACCGCACCAAGGTCACCGGCGCGCCGATCCCGTTCGGGGGCACCAAGCAATCCGGTCTGGGCCGCGAAGGGGCGCGGCGCGGAATGGAGGAATTCATGGAGATCAAATACGTCTGCCGCGACTGGTCGTGATGTGGGCGTGAGAAGTTAAAGGACAAGGACAAAAAGATGCTGAAGAACGATCAACTGGAAGCCTGGGACCGTGATAATTTTTTCCATCCCTCGACCCATCTGGCGGAATTCGCCCGTGGAAACCTGCCGCAGCGGATAATTACCGGCGGGTCGGGATGTCATATCGAGGACCGCGACGGCAACCGGTTGCTGGACGCCTTTGCCGGGCTTTACTGCGTCAATGTCGGTTATGGCCGCCCCGAAATCGCAGAGGCGATTGCAGAGCAGGCCAAGGAACTGGCCTATTACCATGCCTATGTCGGGCATGGCACCGAGGCGTCGATCACGCTGGCCAAGATGATCCTCGACCGGGCACCGGATAACATGTCCAAGGTGTATTACGGGCTGAGCGGATCGGATGCGAACGAGACCAACATCAAGCTGGTCTGGTACTACAACAATATTCTGGGCCGTCCCGAGAAGAAGAAGATCATTTCGCGTTGGCGTGGCTATCACGGGTCGGGGTTGATGACCGGATCATTGACCGGGCTGGGGCTGTTTCACCGCAAATTCGATCTGCCGCTGAGCCAGGTGGTGCATACCGAAGCGCCGTATTATTTCCGCCGCGACGATCTGGATCAGACCGAAGAACAGTTCGTTGCCCATTGCGTGGCCGAATTGGAAGCGCTGATCGCACGCGAAGGCGCTGACACCATCGCCGCCTTCATCGGCGAACCGGCGCTGGGCACCGGCGGGTTGGTGCCGCCGCCCGAAGGGTATTGGGCCGCGATTCAGGCGGTTCTGGACCGCCATGATATTTTGCTGATCGCAGATGAGGTGGTGACCGGGTTCGGCCGGCTTGGGTCGATGTTCGGGTCGGATCACTATGGCATCAGACCCGACATCATCACCATCGCCAAGGGGCTGACATCGGCCTATGCGCCGCTGTCGGGGTCGATCCTGTCGGACAAGGTCTGGAAGGTGCTGGAAAAGGGCACCGACGAAAACGGCGCGATCGGTCACGGCTGGACCTATTCGGCGCATCCGATCGGCGCGGCGGCGGGGGTTGCCAATCTCAAGCTGCTGGACGATCTGAAGCTGGTGCAGAATGCGGGCGAAACCGGGGCCTATTTCAAACAGGCGTTGATGGATGCGGTCGGAGATCATCCCAATGTCGGCGAAGTCCGGGGCGAGGGTTTGCTATGCGCGGTGGAATTTGTCGAAGACCGGACCGACCGGACCTATTTCGATCCCGCCAAGACGGTGGGGGCAAGGATCAACGCGGCACTGCTGAACCGCAAGATCATTTCGCGCGCCATGCCGGAGGGCGATATCCTTGGATTTGCGCCGCCGTTCTGTCTGACCCGGGAAGAAGCCGACGAGATCGCGGGCAAACTGAAAGAGGCGGTGGCCGAAGTTCTGGGCTAGGATTGGCCGGGCCGTACTGCGCGGCGGCAGATCAAGAATTCCAAAGTGGTCCGGCCGATGGCCGGGCCACTTTTTTGGGGATCGGGACAGCAGGCGCCCATGCAGGTTGGCCGGTCCGTGCCCTGATATTGCCGTTGCAGCCGTTCAGGCTAATTTGCTCAGAAAGGATTTCAGCTTGGTCGCCGGTTTTGACCTGTGACGATGAACCGGGACATCGCCGGGGAACACAACGGGCGCAAGATGTCCAGGATGGGGGGATCGGTGAAGACAGGCAAGCAAGGATCGAAGCGGAAGCGTTCCGCGCAGGTGTTGAAACATCCGTTCGCATGGTTTGCGTTGCTGTTGGTCGTGATCGTGATGGTCTTTGCGCCGCCGCTTGCGGCGCAGGACAGCCCGGTCTTCAACGAACCTTTCTCGACATGGGACAAAACGGCAGCCGAGGCGCAGAGGCTGCTGGAGCTGGACAGTCCGACAGAGTCTGTTCTTGAACAGTTGCGCAAGACGCTGGCGCTACAGCGCGATGCCGCTTTTGACCTTTCCGAAAAGGGCAGCCTCGCCGCGCGGGCGTTGCAGGCGCAGTTGGATGCGCTGGGGCCGCCGCCGCCCGAAGGAGAAACGGAAGCCGAGGAAATCGCCGAACGTCGGCTGGAAATCAAAAAACAATTGTCGACGGCAAATGCGCCCATCCTTGCCGCCCAGGAAGCCTTTGAACGCGCCCAGTTCCTTGTGCGTGAAATGGATACGAAGCTGCGGGCAAGCCAGACCGAAAAATGTTGCGGCAATCGCCGCCGCCGATCCTGCCGTCAAACTGGACTGGACTGCCCGAAGAATTGTCCGGCCGGGTTGCCGATTTCGCCGGGGATATTTCACTGGCGTTTAAACTGCGGGCAGAGGCGGGCGGGTTGTGGAGCTATTTGCCGGTTGCCGTCGGGTTGGCTGTGGCCGGGTTCGTGTTGATTTTCGTGGTAAGCCCGTGGATTTCACGCCGCGCCGAGATGGGACTGCAAAGGGAAACCAACAAATCCCGCCGCCGGTTGATGGTTTTTGGCATTTTCGCGATACGGCTGATCGTGCCAGCGGTCGGGCTGGGTCTGCTGTTTATCGCGCCACTCATGCTTGATCTGAAAATGCAGCGGGGTCAGGGGTTGATCACCGCGCTGCCAATGTTCCTGACCTATCTTTTCGTCGCTCATATTCTGGGATTCACCGTTTTTGGCGGCAAAGGCCGGACGCCGGGCGTTTTCGATATCGACCCGGAACAGGCCCTTCGCGGGTATCGGCTGACGCTTGGGCTCGGGTTCTTTGTCGCCATCGAGGCGCTGCTGGTGGTGGCGGAAACGGCCTATCGCGTCAGCCCCGAGACGCGGGCGATCATAGCCACGTTCATAATTGTGATCGGCGCTGTTCCGCTTTGGCGTCTGGGCCGGCTTTTGCTTGATATCAACGCCGGAAAATCCGCAGCGCCTGGCACCGATACGACGGGTGCCGACCCCACAGAAGGCGCGATTGTCGGTGACCTTATCTGGATTGTTGCCCGGTTGATTCAGATTGCCGCCATCGTGGCTGTCGTTGCTTCGGCGCTGGGCTTTGTCAATCTGGCGCGGCAGGCCACCGTTCCGATGATCTTTACGCTTGGTGTGCTGGCGGCGGCGCTGTATTTCCGGCGTCTTCTGATTTCGTTGGTCCGGGACGCGGTCGGCGAGATAACGGAAGACGAAGCCGAGGGTGCGTTCGTGCTGCCGCTGGTGGTTTCGCTGTTGATCATATTTGGGGTTTTGCCGCTTCTCGCTTTGATCTGGGGGGCCCGTCTGACCGATATTTCCGAAGTCTGGCGGTTGCTGACTGAAGGCGTGAAAGTGGGCGATATGCGGTTGTCGCTGACGATGCTGATCACGCTGGTCGTCGTCTTCATGATGGGTCTGGTCGTGACCCGGTGGACGCAGCGCCTGTTTCGCCAGACGCTTCTGCCCAGAACGAAAATGGATCGGGGTGCGCAGGCGTCGCTGATCACCGGGTTGGGGTATCTTGGGCTGACATTGACCGGTTTGATCGCCATTTCGTCTGCCGGGATCGACCTGTCCAGCCTAGCCGTGGTCTTTGGCGCCTTGTCCGTCGGTATCGGTTTCGGGTTGCGCAATGTGGTTTCGAATTTCGTGTCGGGGATTATCCTGCTGGTCGAACGGCCGGTTAAGGTGGGCGACTGGATCGAAGTTGCCGGGCATTCCGGCATCGTGAAAAAAATCGCCGTCCGGTCGACCCGGATCGAAACCTTCGACCGGTTTGATGTGGTGGTTCCGAACGCCGCGCTGATCGAGGGGAGCGTCAAGAACATGACGCTTGCTGGCAGTGACGGCCGTTTGGTTCTGCCCGTCGGTGTCGCCTATGGCAGTGATGTCGACGCGGTGCGCACTATTCTGGAAGAGGCCGTGAAGGACGATTCCCGGATCATCAGTTTTCCCGCGCCGTCGGTTTTGTTCGTCGGGCTTGGCGACAGTGCGCTGGACTTCGAACTGCGGGTGTTCCTGCATGATGTGAGCACGGTAATGGGGGTGAAGTCGGACCTGTTGTTCCGGGTCTATTCCGCGCTGAACAAAGCCGGGATCGAAATCCCGTTCCCGCAGCGCGATGTCAATCTCAAGGGGCTGGAACGGCTGGCCGAAGCCATCGAAACGCTGGGCCGCCGCAACGGCGACGCCGGGGCCTGACCCGACGGGGCAGGGTCAGGCCGGTTTTCAGGCGTCGAGGTTCCGGGCCGCTTCGGCAATCCGGGTGCAGACGCGGGCAGCGTCGCCGATATCGTGGGACAGCAGCAGCGCCAGCTTGGCAAGGAACAGGTCGCTTTTATCCCCGACCGCATCAAGCTGTTCGGCAAGCGCTTCGTAGACGGTTTCGACATCAACGGGGGTCATGCGGTTTCTCCTGCGGTCGAGAGGGCGAAGGCGTGGTGGATTGCGGCGGGGCTGGCATCGGCCCAGCGGGCGGCGATATGGCCATCGGGCCGCACAAGATAGGCGGTCGACGCGGTGGCAGCCAGCACCTTGGCGGCTTCTGATCCGGGGGACAGCACCACATGGGCGAGGTCGGGATCGGCAAGATCGGCGCCGAGCGCGGGATCAAAGGCGATCAGGCTGAACCCGGAACCCAGCCGGTCAGACAGGAAACCGTCATCGACCCGGGCTTCGGGCAGTGGCGCGCCGGGCACCGGTCCGCCGTCAAACCCCGGGTCGTCGGGCGACACGATCGGGCTGTCGGCATAGCTATAGGGGGTCATCTGGCGCGGGTTGGCCAGTTCCCCGGCAAACGGGTGGTCCAGCGCGAGGTTCAGTGCTGCGTCGCGCATCAGCGCCCAGCCTTTGGTCGGCGGTGTCATGAACCGCGCCGATTTCGATGCGTTGGCAAACACATCGAGCGTGGCTCCACGCCGTTCTGGCGTGTAGCTGTCCAGCAGCGCCGGTCCGGCCTGTCCCTGAATCACCCGAGCCAGTTTCCATGCGATATTGTCGGCATCGGCAATGCCGTTATTGAGCCCGCGCACGCCAAAGATCGGCACGATATGGGCGCTGTCACCGATGAAGAAAACCCGCCCGTCGCGGTAATCGTCCAAAGCCAGCGTGTTGGCGGAATAGATGCTCCACCATTCCAGATCCCAGTCGCCGCTATAGCCGAGCTCGTCCAGCACCGCGGCCACCGAACCGCGCACGTTTTCTTCGCGGATCGCATCGGTTGCGTCTTCGCCGTCGCGCAGCTGGTAATCAATGCGCCAGATATTATCGGGCTGTTTATGGACAAGGATGGTGCCGCCGCGCCTGCAATCGGGGTCGAACAGCGCCCGGCGGATGGTGGGATAATCGTGATCCATCTGCACGTCGGCGATGACATAGCGGCCTTCGAAATTGTCGCCTTTCAGGCGCAGCCCGCGCAGGGTGCGGACGGTGCTGCGGGCCCCGTCGGCGGCCAGCAGCCAATCGGCGGCGATGTCATAGCTGCCCTTGGGGTCGCGCACGGTTAGACGCACACCATCCTCGGTGTCTTCTGTCCCGGTGACTTCGCTTTGCCAGCGGGCGTCGATCAGAGGTTCGAGCGCGATGGCGTCCCACAGGTATTGTTCGATATATTGCTGTTCGATGTTATACATCGGGCGGTATTTTTCGCGCGGGCTGTCGGGCATGTCGAATTCAAGGATCTGACGACCGCGGTAGAAGCTGCGCCCGGTGGTCCAGCCCAGAGATTTTTCAAGGAAGGGAGCGACCGCGCCGAGCCGGTCGAGAATGTGATAGGACTGGCGCGCGACGCAGATCGCGCGGCTGCCGTCGTTGAAGCTGTCCTTGGCGTCCAGCAGAACCGAGGCGATACCCGCGCGCGCCAAAGCCAGCGCGGCGGTCATGCCGACCGGGCCGGCGCCGACAATGGCGACCGGCGTGGGGTCGGTCAGGCGATCCCGCGCGGCGGGCGGATCGAAATGCGGGTAGTTGAAATAAAGCGAGTCCGTTTCGGCGCGTCCGGCTGGTCTCATGATCTGCTCCTGTGGTTTGGGCACTGTTGTACAGAACCGGTGGGCTGTCTGTCTGTCCCCTTTGTAGGAGGACATGCTAAGACCGTCCCATGACCACGCTTGCACAGCATATCGACACCTGCCTCGCCGCGCTTGGGCGCGATGATTTCGCGCTGGTATTTGCCGATTTCGTCGAAACGCTGGGGGTCGACCAGATCATGGTTTTTGCCATCGGGGACGACCGGGCGCAGTGCCTGTTGTCGCGGCATTTCAGCCATGGGGCGCTGGCGGGGAGGTTGGCGGCGACCTATCTCGACGGCTGGTTCCTGCAAGACCCGTTGCTGCCCGAGCTGCGCAAGGCGGACGTGGGGACGGTCACGCTGCACCGGCTGGAGGACCTCGCGCCGCGGATGGGAACGGAATACCGGCGGGTATTCTTCGGCGCGCCGGGATTGGCGGCCAAGACGACGATGGTGGCGGTGGGCGACCGGCTGCGGCTGTTCGTCAGCCTGTATCACACGGGCGACGGGGCGGAATGCGCGCCCGATCTGGCCCGGCTGGCCGGACGATTGGCGCTGATGCATTTCGAACGCGCGGCGCAAAGCGATATACCGGCACCGCTGGCGGTGTTGAGCACGCGTGAACGCGCGGTCTGTCTGGGTATCCTGTCGGCGCGCAAGACCGATCTGATCGCCGCCGATCTGGGGGTCGCGGCATCGACCGTGGTGACCTATCGCAAACGCGCCTATGGCAAGCTGGGCATCACGTCGCGGGCGGGATTGTTCGCCATCTGCGGCAGGTAGGGCAGGCCGGGGCAAAGCCGGGCCCGCCCCAAGCGCGATCAGACGAAATCAATGCCCTGATTGAACGGCATCGCCCGCAGCCGCTGGCCGGTGGCCGCGAAGATCGCGTTGGCCAGAGCGGGCGCGGCAGGTGGGATGGGCGGTTCCCCGATACCACGCACATGCGGCCCGTTTTCCAACCCTTTGACAAAGATGTCAGGGCATTGGTAATTCCGCATCCCTTCGGCATCCCAGTAATTGGATTGTTCCGCCATGCCATCGGCATAGGTGATTTGACTGTTCATCGCGTGACCAAGGCCGAAAATTACACCGCCCTGAACAAGGTTTTCGAAATTGACCGGATCGACAACCTGACCGACTTCGGCAGCGATCCAGACCTTGTCGATGCGAATGCCGTTGTCGGTATTGGTCACTTCGACCACTTCGGCTGTGGGCACGCCGAAGCTTTCGACAAAGGCGACGCCGCGGCCCTTGTTCGGGGCCAGATCACCGCCCCAGGACGACATTTCGGCCACCGTTTCCAGCACCTTGCGCGACAGGTCATGTTGCATCAGGCGGATTCGTTCTTCCATCGGATCGGCCCCGGCCCGGTGGATTAGTTCATCGAGAAAGCTGTCAAAGAAGAACCCGGCCCCGGCGGCCCCGACCGACCGCCACGACGAGACCGGCGCCAGTTCCGGCACCCGGTAGCCGCGCACCCGCAGATGCGGCAGCGCATAGGGATTGTTCCATGCCCCGGCCACGATCTGCATGTCCGGTCCGGCCATCGGCATTTTGGCGCGGCCCATTTGCGACGTCATCACCGAGGGCGATGCAATGTCCAGATCCATCGCCACCACTTTACCATCTGCCACCGTGCCCCGGCCACGGGCCATGGCGATATGGCGGGGGAAATCGTGGCCGAAATCTTCTTCGCGCAGATAGGTCAGCTTGACCGGTGTGCCGCGCAGCAGGTTGGCGATTTCGGCGGCTTGCTTGATGAATTCGAATTCCAGACGGTGACCGAAGCTGCCACCGATGAATTGATTGTGGAACCGGACCTGAGCCGCTTTGTGGCCGGTGATCTGACTGACGATCTGTTGCAATTGGCGCGGGATCTGGTGCCCGGCCCAGACATCGACCGCGTCATCGGTCACTTTGATCACGGCGTTGAGCGGTTCCAGCGGTTGATGCGCCACGTAAGGCGAGCGGTATTCGGCCGCAACGACCGTGCCTTTTTCCAGTTCGGTTTCGACCGCGCCGTCGTCGCGCCATGTCTTGTCGAGCCGGTCTTCGATGAAGGAATCCGAGATTTCAGCCCAGTGATCGGCCTGTTCGGCGGGGTAGGGGGCGGGGCCCCAGTCGCAATCGACCACTGCCGCCGCCTGAAATGCACGCCATGTGTTGTCGGCGATCACCGCGATGCCGCCAGTGATCGGCAGGATTTTTTGCACACCGCGCATGGTTTTCGCTGCCGCGTCGTCATAGCCATTTAGCGCGCCGCCCTGACGCGGGTTCATTTTCACCGCCGCATGGACCATGCCGTCGACTTCGAGGTCGATGCCGTAGGTCTGGGTGCCGGTGACCTTGGCCGTCATGTCGAGCCGGTGCATCGGCTTGCCGATCAGCCGCCACTGATCCGGGTCGCGCAGGGTGACATCGCGCACCGGGTCCAGCGTGGCGGCGATGGTGGCCAGTTCGGTGTATTTCAGCGCCGTTCCGTCGGGCAGTTGCACCGCGCCATGCGCGGTTTTCAACTGCGCCACCGGCACACCGGATTGCTTCGAGGCTGCCAGTTTCAGCGTTTCGCGCGCCATTGCCCCGGCGCGGCGCAACTTGTCGAAACTGTCGGGGATGGTGCTGGACCCGCCGGTCAGTTGCATCCCCAGCAGTTTCAGCGCGCCCGACATCACGTCGCGCATGGTTTCGGCAGAGAAGCTTTCATTGGTGGACATGAACGGCACGCCTTCGCCGGCCATGGCGGTGTTCCAATAAGCCTTGTCCGGGGCGCCGAAGCTGACCTCGAACTGGCCGAAGTCGAGATCCATTTCTTCGGCGATCAGGGCCGCCTGAGACGAGGCCACGCCCTGCCCTTTGTCGGCATGGGGGCCGATCAGGGTGATCTTGTCGGCGTCGATCATGACCCAGGGGTTGAAGCTGGCGGCGCCCTCGGCCAGTTCGTCCTGCAACGGATTGGCATAAGGCGTTTTGACCCGGTAAACGCCAAAGGCGACGCCGCCGACGATGGCGGCGGACCCGATCAGAAAGGTGCGGCGGGCAATTTTTCCTGCGCGGCTCATGGCTTATGCCTCCTGTAGTTTGGCGGCGGCGGTTTTCACCGCGGCGCGGATACGCGGATAGGTGCCGCAGCGGCACAGGTTGCCCGACATCGCGTCGTCGATATCGCTGTCGGACGGGTCGGGAATGTTGGCCAACAGGTCAGCGGCCTGCATGATCTGGCCCGACTGGCAATAGCCGCATTGCGCCACCTGATGTTCGTCCCAGGCCGCCTGCACCGCGTGCAGCGCGGCGGGGTTGCCCAAACCTTCGATGGTGGTAACGGGACCGTCGACATCGCCCACCGCGGTCTGGCAGGAGCGCACGGCGACCCCGTCGATATGCACGGTACAAGCCCCACATGCGGCGACACCGCAGCCGTATTTGGTGCCTGTCAGCCCGAGTTCATCGCGCAGTACCCAAAGCAGCGGCATGTCCGTTTCGATATCGACTTCGTGCGGGGTTCCGTTCACGATCAGTTTCATCTGCATTCCTCCCGGCGCAATAAGTAGTTGCTGCAAAGATAGCGCAGTAATTGGTTTAGAAAACTCGCATATCACGCCAAATCTATAACTAACTGCGCCAAGTCTGTGGCATGGTATGGTTTGGACATGGTCAGAAAGGGTATTCTTGCCATGATGCCGGAGGAAAGGTCTGCCTGAAGATGAGCCAGAAAAAACGCTATCCGATCGCCAAGCATATGCGGCAATATTGTGCGATGCTGAAACTGGATGAAACCCGGCTGCTGCGGCGGGTCGGGTTGGCACCGGATTTCCTTGATCATGAAGGCAAGGGCGTGACAGCGCGGGAATTTTACGCGCTGTGGCAGGCCGGGTTTGACGAGGCCAAGCGCGACGATATGGCGTTGAGCCTGGGTCGGCAATTCGCCCAAGCCCCTTATGTGCCTGCGATCCTGGCGTTTTCATGCAGTCCCAATATCGAGATCGGTTTGACCCGGCTGTCGCTGTTCAAGCCGCTGGTGGCCCCGATCCGGCTGGACCTGATGCGCAGCGGCGGGCAGGTCGAAATCACCATCGCCTCTGCCGACCCTGAAGTGGCGATGCCGCCCGGTGTCGCGGCGTTCGAATTGGTCTATTTCCTTGAATGCGCCCGCCGCTTTACCGCCGAACATATCGTGCCTGTCGCCATCCATATGCCGCATTGCTGCGGGCCGCTTGAGGCGTTCAACGATTTTTTTGGCGTGGTTTCGGAAAATGGCACCATCGCGAAGATGGTGCTGAGCGTCGAGGATGCCGAACGCCCGTTGCTGTCGCAGAACGATGATTTCTGGGCGATGCTGGAAATCGACCTGCACCGGCAATTGGCGGAACAGCAGGCCGAGGCGTCAATTGCCGACCGGGTGCGCACGACGCTGCTGGACCTGTTGCCCAGCGGCAATGCCTCGGCCGATGCGGTCTGTGCCCGGCTCAATATCAGCAAACGCAGCCTGCAACGGCACCTGAAGGCCGAGGGCGAAAGTTTTCAATCGGTGCTGGATGCGACCCGGTCGGAATTGTCGCTGCGGTATCTGTCGCAGGGCGATTTGAGCGTCGAGGAGATTTCCTATTTGCTGGCCTATCGTGACCCGAATTCATTTTACCGGGCGTTTCAGGGCTGGACCGGCATGACCCCGATGCAGGCGCGCGGGCAGGTGGTGCAGTGACGGAATGTTCGGACCGCTTTGCGGCAGGTCCGTTCAAGGCTGCGTTGACAGGAAAAAGGCCGCTTAATAGGGTTAATTTTATTTGAAGTTCAGCACGCGGGCGATACCGCGCCCCGGCCCATTTCAAAAGGACATATAGATGCTGCGATCTGGCCTGATCTGGGTTCTGGCTTATGTTGTTCTGCTTTGGCCGCTTTTGATGTTTCAGGGGCCGATCGTTTTCCCCGACACCACGCCCTATTTGAAAGGGGCGGCGACCGGGTTGCAATTGGCGCTGGGAGTCGAAACGACGCTGGTTGAGGCGAAAATGCTGCCGGTGGCCGCCAACCCCGCCGCGACGGTGGTGGAGATTCCAGACGGGCCAATGGGCGACGGGTCCGTTTCGTCTGCCAGATCGCCCTGGTTTGGCGGGTTCCTTCTGATCGGGGTGCTGCTGGCGGATGGGGCCGGGCCGGTGCTGATACAGGCGGCATTGGTGCTTGGGGTGATCGGGCTGACCACCCGCAACGTGCTGGGGCGCAGCGATTTCGGGCCGGTCATCGCGGTGGTTCTGGCGCTGCTGACGCCGCTGGCGGTTTACAGCAATTACCTGATGCCCGATCTGGCGGCGGGGGTGGCGATTTTGGCGCTGGCCAACCTGATGATGTTCGACGGTCGTATGGGACGCGGGCAACGGGCGTTCTGGGCGGTGATGCTGACCGGGACGCTGTTGTTCCATGTCAGTCACGTATTGGTGGCAACGGTGTTGGTGCTGTTGGCGGTGCCGGTTGCACAGCGTTGTTCCGGGCGTGTGCCACGGCGCGGCATCCTGACCGTGTTGGCGGCTATCGCGGTGTTCGTCGCCGGGCAGACCGGGTTCAATGGCATGGTCAAAAGCCATTATGGCGCGGCCCCGATACGGCCTCCGTTCCTGACCGCGCGTCTGGTGGCAGATGGGCCGGGATTCGATTATCTGACGGAAAATTGCGCCACGGTGGAGTTTGCGATTTGCGCCTATCTGGACCGGATGCCGGGTGCCGAACTGCGCGCGGGCACCGGTGAATGGTACAGCAACGTTCTGCTGTGGTCGGACGATCCGCAACAGGGGGTCTATGAAACCGCCAGCCCGGAGATGCGGGCGCGGCTGTCGGGCGAACAGATGCGATTTACATTCGCGGTATTGCGTGCCGATCCGGTGGCGGTCATCGGTGATGGGCTGTGGAACGCGTGGCGGCAGTTTTTCCGCTGGCGGATCGATCACATCGGCGATCTGCATTCCGTTGGCTTTATCGAAACCCCGCTGATCGATCCCGCGCCATTGCTGAGCGTCGGTCCTGCGGTGCCGTTCGAGCCTGCCCGGCTGAGCCCGGTCTATCAGGTCACCACCGGGTTTGCGTTTCTGGCCTGTGCGGTGCTTCTGGTGCTGATCGCGCGCAATCCGCGCGATGCGCAGGGCGTGCTGGGCCTGATGATCGTGATCCTGCTGGGTCTGGTGCTGAATGCCGGGGTGACCGGGGCATTGTCGGGCGTCGATGATCGTTATCAGACCCGGGTGATCTGGCTGCTGGGATTGGTGGTGCTGCTGGCCGTCGCGCAGCTGATCCGCCGGGCGCGGCGTGGTGGCTAACCGGTCTGCGCAACCTGCAACGCGGATTTAGTCCGCCGCAGCAGGCGTTTCGGTTTCAGGGCTGGGGTCGGTGGTCGGGTCTTCTGCCGACAACGCGCCGTTTTGCCATGTGCCGGTGGCTTCCTGTCCGGTGGCATAGCGCATGGTGCCGGTGCCCTGGCGTTTGCCGTTCAGGAAGGTGCCTTCGTAGACATCGCCGTTGGAATAGGTGGCGATGCCGCGGCCTGAAATTTCCCCGGCCTTCCATTCGCCATCATAGCGGAACCCGCTGGGCATGGTTAGTTCGCCGCGGCCATCACGCTGGCCTTCGGCGAACATGCCCTTGTAGATCGTGCCGTCGGGATAGGTCGCGGTGCCGCTGCCGTGGCGCTGACCGTTGAGCCATTCACCTTCGTAGCGATAACCGTCGGCATAGGTCATGATGCCGAAACCCTGATTGCGGGCGTTGACGAAGCCGCCTTCATAAGTGACCCCATTGGGATAGCTGGCCTTGCCCTGGCCTTCGATCACCCCGGCGACCCATTCGCCTTCGTAGGTGGCGCCGTCGGGATAGGTGATCTTGCCCGCGCCATCGGCCAGCCCGTCGCGGAATTGCCCGGTATAGACCGACCCGTCGGGATAGGTGACTGTGCCCTGGCCTTCGATCTGCCCGGCGGTCCAGTTGCCGTCATAGCGGTAGCCGTCGGCACCGGTGAACACGCCGTGACCGTGACGTTTATCGGCCTTGAAATCGCCGACATAGGTGTCGCCATTGGCATAGGTCACCCGACCGTCGCCTTCGCGGCGCCCGCCGGCAAGGGTGCCTTCGTAGACATCGCCATTGGGCTGGGTCAGTTTGCCCTCGCCGTTGATCTGGCCGTCTTTCCACAGCCCGGTATAGATCAGCCCGTCGGGCATCGTCAGCGTGCCCTGACCTTCGCGGGCACCGCGTTGCACCTGACCTTCGTAGACCGCGCCATCGGGATAGGTGATTTTGCCCAGACCTTCCTTGACGCCATTGATCCAGTCGCCGTCATAGATATAGCCGCCGGGCGATTGCATCACGCCGCGACCGTGATGCATCGCGTTGAAGAAGCCGCCTTCGTAGCGCACACCATTGGCATAGATGGCGATGCCCTGACCGGTGATCTTGCCAGCCAGCCAGTCGCCTTCGTAAGTGCCGCCATCGGTGAAAACGATCTTGCCGAATCCCTGCGGTTTACCCTTTTCGAAATCGCCCTCGTAGACCGATCCGTTGGGGAAACGCGCGACGCCCTTGCCCTTGATTTCGCCATCGACCCATTGGCCGGTATATTCGTAACCATTGGGCAACCGGTAGGTGCCGGTGCCGTGCTGCAGCCCGTTGCGGAAGGTGCCTTCATAGACGCCGCCATCGTCATATTGCTTGGTCAGGACCTGACTGTCCTGCGCCTGTCCGATGCCCGCCACCAGAGTTGCGGTGCCAAGGAGGAGTGCAAAAACGATCTGCTTCTTCGTCATGTGGTGTTCCCGACGCTGCTGTTCCGGTTCCGTACTGAAACAAGTGGGAAACTAGAGGACAGCCCGGGGGGTGACAACGTGTTTTGGCGCAAATCGGCTTTCCCTCGCCTGCTGATCTGGTAAATCGTCAGGATAGGCCATGAGGGAACGGAACATTGGCAGACAGATTTCGCATCACGCTGGCGCAGCTCAACCCGACGATGGGCGATCTGGCCGGAAACGCCGCCAAGGCGCGCGACGCCTGGGAAACCGGCAAGGCGGCGGGCGCCGACATGGTGGCGTTTCCGGAAATGTTCATCACCGGCTACAATACCCAGGATCTGGCGATGAAACCCGCCTTCCATCGCGCCGCGATGGAAGAGGTGGCCAGTCTGGCCCAAGCCTGCGCCGACGGTCCCGCGATCGGCATCGGCGGCCCTTACGTGGAAGATGGCAAGCTTTATAACGCCTATTTCATTCTGCAGGGCGGCAAGGTGGCGCACCGGGTGCTGAAACATCACCTGCCCAATGAAACCGTGTTCGACGAAGTCCGCATCTTCGACAGCGGCCCGCTTGCCGGACCTTATTCCGTCGGCGGTGTGCGCATCGGCAGCCCGATCTGCGAAGACGCCTGGTACGAAGACGTGGCCGAGACATTGGCCGAAACCGGGGCGGAATTCCTGCTGATCCCCAACGGATCGCCCTATTTCCGCAACAAGCTGGAACTGCGGCAGAACCTGATGGTGGCGCGGGTGATCGAAACCGACCTGCCGCTGATTTACCTCAATCTCGCCGGGGCACAGGACGATCTTGTCTTTGATGGCGGCACTTTCGCGCTGAACCCGGGCGGCGAATTGGCGCTGCAGATGCCGCTGTTCGACGAGGGTATCGCCCATGTCGACCTGATCCGGGGCGATGCGGGTTGGCGGATCGATGCCGGTGAAAAGACCCATATCCCCGACGATATGGAGCAGGATTACCGCGCCATGGTGGAGAGCCTGCGCGACTATTGCGGCAAGACCGGGTTCGGCAAGGTATTGCTGGGCCTGTCGGGCGGGATCGACAGCGCCATCGTCGCCACCATCGCTGCCGATGCGCTGGGGCCGCAAAACGTGCGCTGCGTGATGCTGCCGTCGGAATACACGTCGCAAGGGTCGCTGGACGATGCCAGGGCGATGGCGGAAAACCTGGGCTGCCCTTACGATTTTGTGCCGATTTCCGAGGGCCGCGTGGCGATCACCAATACGCTGGCACCGCTGTTCGAGGGCCGGGACGCCGATATCACCGAGGAAAACATCCAGTCGCGCCTGCGCGGGCTGTTGCTGATGGCCTTGTCGAACAAATTCGGCGAGATGCTGTTGACCACCGGCAACAAATCCGAGGTCGCGGTCGGTTATGCCACCATCTACGGCGATATGGCGGGGGGCTATAACCCGATCAAGGACATGTACAAGACCCGTGTCTTTGCGGCCTGCCGCTGGCGCAATGACAATCACCGCGACTGGATGATGGGACCGGCCGGTACGGTGATCCCGGTGTCGATCATCGACAAACCACCGAGCGCCGAATTGCGCCCCGATCAGAAGGACGAAGACAGCCTGCCGCCCTATGAGGTGCTGGACGGCATTCTGATGCTGCTGGTCGATGCCGAGGCGTCGGTCGAGGAATGCGTGCGCGCGGGCTATGACCGGGATGTGGTCAAACATGTGGAACATTTGCTGTATATCAGCGAATACAAGCGGTTCCAGTCCGCGCCGGGCACCCGGCTGAGCCCGCGCGCGTTCTGGATGGACCGGCGCTATCCCATCGTCAACCGCTGGCGCGACCCGTCGGGGGCGTGACCCGCAGGAGCGCCCGTTCCGGGCGCGCCGGATCAGCTTCGCCTTGCGGCGAAGCGGGTGGGGGCGCTGCCCCCGCCGCGCGGGGCGCGGCCCCCCCGGGGATATTTGTGAAAAGAAGAAGCGACGGGGTGGCGTTTCAGGCGGGGTCGGGAGCCAGCTGCCTCAGCTTGCACTGATCAAGCAGGCGGTCCGCGTCGGCGCGGCGGCACAGGTCGGTGGCTTCGGTCATCACCGCCGCCGAAGCCGCTGCAGTGCCGCGGCGAAGCGCCTCTTCGGGGCGCAGGCCGCGGGCCAGCGCCAGGGTGAAGGCGCCGACGAAGCTGTCGCCAGCGCCGATCTTGCTGACCACCGGGACCGTGGGGGGGGCTGCGTGAAAGCAACCCTCGGCTGAGGCCAGAACCGAACCGTCGGCACCGCGGCCGACAACCACCAGATCCGCCACGCCGCGCCGCAGCAGCGCGCGGGCAAAGATGGCGCTGTCTTTGGCAGCCGTCAGCGGATGTCCGGCGATCCGTTCGGATTGAGCGCGGTCCATCCGCAGGGCCGCCACCGGCGGGCCGTGGCCGTCACACAGGCTTTGCAGGGTGGGGCCGGAAACATCAATGATCAGCCGCACGTTGCGCGGCGCCAGCCCCGCGGCCAGCAATGCGGGGAAATTGTCGGTTGCACCGGGCGGCTGGCTGCCGCTGAGCACGACAAAACCGTTCTGAGGGGCGGTTCTGACCGCCAGGCGCAAGAGCTGGTTCAGCCGTTTTTTGCCCCATTCGGGCCCCGGCAGCACGAAGCGGAATTGGTCCCTTGTGGTTTTGTCGGTCACCGCAAGGCTGAGCCTTGTTTCGCCGGGCGCCGGGAAGGGCAGCACCGCGATGCCCTGATCATGCAGCAGGTTGTGCAGGGTTTTGCCGCGCGGCCCCGCCAGCGCCACCAGCGCCCGGCTGTGCCCGCCCAGAATTTGCACCACCCGTGATACATTGACACCGCCGCCGCCGGGATCGGTGCGGGGCGCGTCGCAACGCAGTTTAGGCCCGGCGCTGACCCGGTCGGTGGCGGTGGCAATATCCACCGCCGGGTTGAGCGTGATTGTCAGAATGTCCCGCATCCGCTGCCCCTCCGGCGCTGTCCTGTGCCCACCGGAGTAGAATGCCACCGGTGGGCGCGGAAAGCCAAGTGCCGAATGGGCAGCGCTGCGTGCGTTGTCTTCGGGTCAGAGCATGTGCTGATAGCTTGCGGCGAGGTATTTGTAGCCCTCGTCGCGCGGTTCGACATAGCCAAGCCCCGGGAACGGCATGTGATAGCCGACGAAGGGGACCTTGTCGGCGGCCAGCATGGCGAGGATTTTGCGCCGGGTGACGGCTGCGGCGGTCTTGTCGTTGTCAAAGCGGACCTCCCAGTCGGGATGGGCCAGCGACCAGACATAGTGGTTGGCGAAATCGACCGCCAGCAGTAGCTGTTTGCCTTCGCTTTCCAGACGGTAGGCCATGTGCCCTGGGGTGTGGCCGAAGGCGGCCATCGCGGTGATGCCGCCGGTGACGCTGCCGCCATCGTCGAGCATGGTCATGCGGTCGGCCAGCGGGCGGACCTTGGTTTCGAACCCTTCGTTTTCCATCTTGGACCAGGCGTCGAATTCGACCGCGCCGGTGACATAGCTGGCATTGGCGAAGGTGTCGCCGGTTTCGCCCCGCAGCCCGCCGATATGGTCGCCGTGCATATGGGTAATGACCACCTTGTCGATCTGATCCGGGCTGTGGCCTGCCGCGTTCAGCGCGTCGGTAATGCCCGCCGGGTTCAGCCCGGTGTCGAACAGGATCAGTTCCGACCCGGTATTGACCACGGTCGGGGTGAAGAAAAACTGCGCCTTGTCGGCGGGGATCAGGTTGGCGGCGGAAACATCCGCGAATTCCTGATCGCTGACATTCAGGCCGAAGATTTTTTGCGGTTCGGGTACCGTGCGGGTGCCGGCCAGCAGGGTCGTGACTTCGAACCCGCCGAGGGTGAAGCGGTTGAACCGGGGTGGCGCGGCGCCCAGCATGGCGGCGGCGGCGCTCAGAGGGGTCGACAGGGCAGCCCCCAGAGGCAGCGAAGCGGTCGCTGCCAGCATGGCGCGGCGGGTCAGTCGAGAAGTCGTCATTGGCGTTTCTCCTGCTGGTTGGTTTCCTGCCCGGGATATTAGTGCGACGGCGGTCGCGGTCACGGATTTCACGATTATGTGAACGACGCGCTGCGCGGTGCGCATTCTGGACAAAACCCCGTAGCTGTGACATGGGGTCCGGCAACAGGAGATCATGCATGACCACCACCCGTTTCGCCCCATCGCCGACCGGCTATATCCATGTCGGCAACCTGCGCACCGCGCTGATGAATTACCTGATTGCCCGCAAGTCGGGCGGGACGTTCATCCTGCGGATCGACGACACCGATGCCGAACGGTCGAAACAGGAATATATCGACCAGATTCAGCGCGATCTGGAATGGCTGGGGATCGGCTGGGACCGGATCGAACAGCAATCGGCGCGGCTGGACCGCTATGCCGAGGCGGCAGATCGTCTGCGCGATATGGGCCGGTTCTATGAATGTTTCGAAACCCCGGTCGAGCTGGACCTGAAGCGCAAGAAGCAGCTCAATATGGGCAAACCGCCGGTCTATGACCGCGCTGCGCTGGAGTTGTCGGAAGACGAAAAAGCCAAGCTGCGCGCGGAACGCGGCGGGTACTGGCGCTTCAAGCTGGATCACGAGCGGATTGAATGGAAAGATGGCATTCTGGGCGATATTTCCATTGATGCGGCCAGCGTGTCCGACCCGGTGCTGATCCGGGCCGATGGTCAGGTTCTTTATACCATCGCGTCGGTTGTGGACGACACCGAAATGGGCGTGACCAACGTGGTGCGCGGGTCCGACCACGTGACCAATACCGCCACCCAGATTCAGATCATCCGGGCGCTGGGCGGCACGGTGCCGGAATTTGCGCATCATTCGCTGCTGACCGGGCCGCAGGGCGAGGCGCTGTCGAAACGTCTGGGGGCTTTGGCGATCAAGGATCTGCGCGAACAGGGGGTGGAGCCGATGGCGCTGCTGAGCCTGATGGCGCGGCTGGGATCGTCCGATCCGGTTGAGTTGCGCGGGTCGATGGATGAGCTGATCGAGGGTTTCGATATTACGCGGTTCGGCGCGGCGCCCACGAAGTTCGACGAAAAGGACCTGTTCCCGCTGACGGCGCATCATCTGCAATCGCTGCCGTTCGATGCGGTGAAAGACGAAATCGCGGCGTTGGGCGTGCCTGCCGATCTGGCTGAACAATTCTGGGCGGTGTGCAAGGATAACATCACGATCCGCGCCGATCTGAAAACATGGTGGGAGCTGTTCCGCGATGGCGCCGAACCGGTGATCGAAGATGAGGACCGTGATTTCATCGCTCAGGCGATGGAACTGCTGCCGGAGGGGCCGTTCGACGGCGACACCTGGGGCAAGTGGACAGCCGAGGTCAAGGCCGCGACCGGGCGCAAGGGCAAGGGATTGTTCATGCCGCTGAGAAAGGCGCTGACCGGACAGGGTCACGGCCCCGATATGGCCAGCGTGATGCCGTTGTTGCAGGTGGTGCGCGCCCGCGGCTGAGCCGGATAGACATGTAGCACGGAGAAGCCCCGCATCCCTGGGAGGATACGGGGCTTTCCTTTCTTCGGCGCTGGCTTAAAGCGGATGCGCGACCGAAACGGGGGCTAGGGCCGCACATCGCCACACCAAAGCCGAACTCGAAAATCGGCAGGATTGGCAGTGTCGCCGCTCAGGCGGGTTCGGGTTCCAGGCGCTGAAGGCTGGCGTCAACGATCCCGAGGTTTTTCATTGCCATGTAGCTGAGTTCGTGGATCAGTTCGCGGATTGAAACGCAGCCCACGACCCGGCCGTCCTCAACCACCGGAAGATGGCGAATATGGTTCTGCATCATCTTGGCCATGGCGACCATGACGGAGTCGTCGGGGTCGGCAAAGACCGGGTTTTCCGTCATCACTTCGCTGATCGGGGTGGTCGCGGTGCGGCGGCGTTCACCGATACAGCGGCGGACGATATCGCGTTCGCTGATCATGCCGAGCAGCTTGCCATCTTCGTCGATCACCGGGAGGGCGCCCATTTTGCGGTTGTTCATGACCTTGCAGGCTTTGCGTGCCATTTCGTCAGGTGACATCGCATGCAGTCGGCGCTTGCGAATAATTTGTGTCATCGTCTTAGGTTTGTCCATGCTTCCCCCACTCAGGGCGCTTTCCAGTTTAGCCACATGCGGCATTGGTCTTCGTCCCTTTCGCTTCGTTTCCGTTCACCGGACGATTTGGCAATGCAGACCAAATGCCGACTTCTCAGGTACTACAACGGTAGGAGAGTGGTCCGGTTGACCCGGTAATAGGTATGGGGCGGGCGGCGAAAGGAGAGGCGGACGGTCTTTCGAAGGGCGGAACGGAGGCTTTGGCGGTTTCCAGATGAAAAAGGATGTTCGCAATGCCTCCTTTCGGGCGGGGTCAGTTGTCGCGGGTTCTGTGCAGCGCTTCGGAATGGGCCGGGGTGAGCGGCACCAGACGGGCACCTATATCATCAAGCATCCGGTCGACCAGCCGGGTTTCAGGCCGCGCCAGGGTCTGATGTCGCGGATAATGCGGTTGTTTGCGATCATCCAGAATCGGGGCGTCCCAGCCGTCGGTGGTCTGGAAAAACCGGGTCACGCCCTGTTCGCCGAATTCCTGATGATAGCCCTGCACCACCACATCAAGATAACTGAGCAGGATGGGATGCGCCATTGTGGGGGCACCATGTTTGCCTGCCGGGATGGAATAGATCGCCGCCTTTGGCGTGAAGGGCAGCGGGTGGTCGTCGAGATCGGTCAGATCGACCCGGTCATGTCATAGGCATGTTCGCGCGCGTCCAGCGCCCGCCAATCGCCATTCGGAACCCCGGCAATCAATCCGTCGATTCGGGTCGACGGATCGGGTATGGCTGTCAAAAAAGCGACAGGACGCAGCGCCGTATGGCGCCAGATGCGTCGCCATCCGGTGGCGCGGGCGCGGTGCGCCTCTCCGTAGGCGTGTGTTTTACGATTAACAAGTGAACCGTATCCGAAGAAAAATGCATTTGTCATGCCGATAGGGTATTCATTTATTGATCAAATTCAATCTGTGCCATCTAAATGGGGCCGGGGAGATGGTCGTCGGATTACCTAGACCAAATAATTTAGCTCTGATGGACACACGAAGATGTACCACGGAGGGGGAGTATCGCTTGCGTATTACGAAACGGACCAATATCGCGATCCGGGTCTTGATGTATTGTTCGGCTCACATCGAGCGGCTGGTGACCAAGTCGGAAATCGCTGAACGGTGCAATACGTCGGAAAACCATTTGGCACAGGTCATCAATCAGCTGGGCCAGTTGGGCTATCTATATACGCAACGCGGCCGCAATGGCGGTATCACCTTGGCGCGCAAAGCCGAGGAAATATCAATTGGCGAAGTGTTCCGTAATCTTGAGGCTTCTGTGCCGCTGGCCGAGTGTTTCGCCGATGTCGACAACACCTGTCCGTTGATCGAGGCCTGCCGTCTGAAACTGGCCATCGCCGATGCTGCTGAGGCTTTTTACAGCCATCTCGACATGATCACGCTGAATGCTCTGGTCTGTGGCAATGATGAGCTTTTACAGATTATGTCGTCGATCACCTGCCAACAGGGAAAGTGACGTCCGGGCTTTTCGTTGCACTGTTTAACCTTCGGTCGACTGCCGTCTGACGTGCCGCAAACGCCGCATGTGCGGGTGCGTTATTGAATGACGTTGCCGGAAAACGACCACTTGCCGAATGTAGGCGACTCGGCTAATCACGAGTTATCGATCGGGAGAACCGGCTTAGCCGGTGCCGAAGGAGCAACCGCCCCCGGAAACTCTCAGGCCCAAGGGACCGATCGGGTGAAACACTCTGGAGAGAGGCGCAGAGATGCGTCCGCCGAAGGGATAGCGATCTCAGGCAAAGGGACAGAGGGGGCATCGAAGAACGTGGCCTGATGGCCGCGTCGGATTGATGCCGGACGGGGTTTGCATTGCCACACCGGTTAACCAAGGATCGGAGCGGCTATGAGCGATTTGAAATCCCTGCCATTGGACGGGTTGCACCGCGAACTGGGCGGCAAGATGGTGCCGTTCGCGGGTTATGACATGCCGGTGCAATACCCCGCCGGGGTGATGAAAGAGCATCTGCATTGCCGTGCCCATGCCGGGCTGTTCGATGTCAGCCATATGGGGCAGGTGATCCTGCGCGGCGCGGATTTTGAGACCGCGGCGCTGGCATTGGAAACGCTGGTGCCGGTGAACGCGGCAGGGCTGGGCGAGAACCGCCAGCGCTATGGCTTTTTCACCAATGATCAGGGCGGCATTCTGGACGATCTGATGTTCGCCAATCGCGGCGATCACATCTTTATGGTGGTCAATGCCGCCTGCAAGGATGCCGATGTCGCCCATCTGCGCGCCGGGCTGCCCGCCGATGTGACGTTGCAGGTGATCGAGGACCGCGCGCTGCTGGCGTTGCAGGGCCCCGAGGCCGAGGCGGTGCTGGCCGCGCTGAATCCGGTCGTGGCGGATATGAAATTCATGGATGTTGCGACGGTCGAACTGGCAGGCGCCGAATGCTGGATTTCGCGCTCGGGCTACACTGGCGAAGACGGCTATGAAATCTCGGTCCTGGCCGATGCCGCCGAGGCGCTGGCGCGCAAGCTGCTGGCCGATGAACGGGTGCTGCCAATCGGGCTGGGGGCCCGCGACAGCCTGCGGCTGGAAGGCGGGCTGTGCCTGTATGGCCACGATATTGATCAAAACACCAGCCCGATCGAGGCCGGTCTGAACTGGGCGATCCAGAAAATCCGCCGGTCGGGCGGCGACCGCGAAGGCGGTTTCCCGGGTGCCGCGCGCATCCTGTCGGAATTGCACAACGGTGCCGAGCGCGCCCGCGTCGGGCTGAAGCCGCAGGGCCGCGCGCCGATGCGTGAAGGGGTGGAGCTGTTTGCCGAAGAAGACCGCGAAACGCCGATCGGGTGCATCACATCGGGCGGTTTCGGTCCAACGGTCGAGGGGCCGGTGGCGATGGGCTATGTCCCCATTGCTTTTGCTGCCCCCGGTACGGTTATCTATGGCGAGGTGCGCGGCAAACGGCTGCCTGTCGAAGTGGTGGCGCTGCCTTTCGTGCCGGCGCGTTTCAAAAGATAAAATCAGGCTTACAGGGAAAAGGAACTGGCCTATGAAATTTACCGAAGATCATGAATGGCTGCGGGTCGAGGACGATCTGATCGTCGTCGGCATCACTGAACATGCCAGCACGTCGCTGGGCGACGTGGTGTTCGTGGAACTGCCCGAGGTGGGCACGATGGTCGCCAAGGGCGACGAGATCGTGGTGATCGAAAGCGTCAAGGCCGCGAGCGATATCACTGCGCCAGTCGATGGCGAGGTTGTCGAGGTGAACGATGCGATCGTCGACGAACCGGGCAAGGTGAACGAGGACCCGCTGGGCGAGGCGTGGTTTTTCAAGCTCAAGGTCGACGATGTTTCCGTGATCGACGATTACATGGACGAAGACGCCTATACCGCGCTGGTCGAGTAAGCGTGATGGGTCTGCGCGCCCCGCGGAGGGGCGCGCAGACCCAGCCTCCGGCGGGGGTATTTACCGCCAAGATGAAACGCAAACGCGCCGAAGCGAGGAGCCCCGGGATGCCGTTCCAGCCAACCGATTATTTGCCTTACGATTTTGCCAATCGCCGTCACATCGGCCCGTCACCCGAGGAAATGGCGGCGATGCTGCAGGTGGTTGGGGTGCGGGATCTTGACGAACTGATCGACCAGACCGTCCCCCGGGCGATCCGGGCCGAGGTCCCGCTGGGATTTGGCCAGGCGCTGTCAGAGCGCCAGATGCTGCGCCGGATGCGCGAAGTGGCGGGCAGGAACAAGGTCCTCAACAGCCTGATCGGCATGGGGTATCACGGCACCGTGACGCCGCCTGCGATCCAGCGCAACATTCTGGAGAACCCGGCCTGGTACACCGCTTATACGCCCTATCAGCCGGAGATTTCGCAGGGCCGTCTGGAAGCGCTGCTTAACTATCAGACCATGGTCAGCGACCTGACCGGGCTGGAGGTGGCCAATGCGTCGCTATTGGACGAGGCGACGGCGGCGGCCGAGGCGATGACCATGGCGCAGCGGGTGGCGAAATCGAAGGCAAAGGCGTTTTTCGTCGATGAAAACTGCCATCCGCAGAATATCGCGGTGATGAAGACACGCGCCGCGCCGCTGGATATCGAAGTGATCGTTGGCGCCCCCGAGGAGATGGAAGCCGACAAGGTGTTTGGTGCCATTTTCCAATATCCCGGCACCTATGGCCATGTGCGTGATTTCACCGCCCAGATGGCGGCGCTGCACGACGCCAAGGCCGTGGGTATTGTGATCGCTGATCCGATGGCGCTGGTGCTGTTGAAAGAACCGGGCGCGATGGGCGCAGATATCGCCGTGGGGTCAACCCAGCGTTTCGGCGTGCCCTTGGGTTATGGCGGCCCGCACGCGGCCTATATGGCCTGCCGCGATTCCTTCAAGCGGGCGATGCCGGGTCGGATCGTCGGGGTGTCGGTCGATGCCCGCGGCAACCGCGCCTACCGGTTGGCGTTGCAGACCCGCGAACAGCATATCCGCCGCGAAAAGGCGACGTCGAACGTGTGTACCGCGCAGGCGTTGCTGGCGGTGATGGCGTCGATGTATGCGGTATTCCACGGCCCCAAGGGGCTGAAGGCCATCGCGCAGCGGATTCACCGCAAAGCGGTGCGGCTGGTGCAGGGGTTGGAAGACGCCGGGTTCAAGATCGAGCCGGAAAATTTCTTCGATACCGTCACGGTCGAGGTCGGCCCGCTGCAGCAGGCGGTGCTGAAATCGGCGGTGGATGAGGGTGTAAACCTGCGTCCCGTGGGCAAGACCAAGGTGGGGATCACGCTGGACGAAGCGGTGGTGCCGGAAACCATCGAAGCGGTCTGGCGGGCCTTTGGCATTGATCGGGCTGACGACCGGGCGGGCGATTGGCGGCTGCCCGATCCGTCCTTGCGGGAAACGGATATCCTGCAACACAAAATTTTCCACATGAACCGGGCCGAGACCGAGATGATGCGCTATATGCGCCGTCTGGCCGACCGCGATCTGGCGCTGGACCGGGCGATGATCCCGCTGGGGTCCTGCACGATGAAGCTGAATGCGGCGGCCGAAATGGACCCGATCAGTTGGCCGGAATTCAGCGACATCCATCCTTTCGTGCCCGCCGATCAGGCCGAGGGCTATCACGAGATGATTGGCGATCTGAGTTCCAAGCTGTGCGATATCACCGGCTATGACGCGTTTTCGATGCAGCCAAATTCGGGCGCGCAGGGCGAATATGCCGGTCTGCTGACCATTGCCGCCTATCACCGCGCCAATGGGCAGGGGCACCGCAATGTCTGCCTGATCCCGATGAGCGCACATGGCACCAACCCGGCCAGCGCGCATATGGTCGGTTGGAAAGTTGTTCCGGTGAAATCGAAGGAAAACGGCGATATCGACCTCAATGATTTTCTGGAAAAGGCGGCGCAGTATCGCGACACTCTGGCGGGCTGCATGATCACCTATCCGTCAACCCATGGGGTGTTCGAGGAAACGGTGAAGGAAGTCTGTGCCATCACCCATGAACATGGTGGCCAGGTCTATATCGACGGGGCCAACCTGAACGCGATGGTGGGGTTGTCGCGCCCCGGCGATCTGGGCGGCGATGTCAGCCACCTGAATCTGCACAAGACCTTTGCCATCCCGCATGGCGGTGGCGGTCCCGGCATGGGACCGATCGGGGTGAAATCGCATCTGGTGCCGCATTTGCCGGGCCATCCCGAGACCGGCGGCGAACAAGGTCCGGTTTCGGCCGCACCTTACGGGTCGGCGTCTATTCTGGCGATCAGCTGGGCTTATTGCCTGATGATGGGCGGTGACGGTCTGACCCAGGCGACCCGGGTTGCCATTCTGTCGGCCAATTATATCGCCAAGCGGTTGGAAGGTGCGTTTGACGTGCTGTACAAGGGGCCGTCGGGCCGGGTGGCGCATGAATGCATCATCGACACCCGTCCTTATGACGAAAGCGCCGGGATCAGCGTTGACGATATCGCCAAGCGGTTGATGGATAACGGATTCCATGCGCCGACGATGAGCTGGCCTGTCGCCGGTACGCTGATGATCGAACCGACGGAATCGGAAACCAAGGCTGAACTGGACCGGTTCTGCGACGCGATGATGTCGATCCGCGAAGAAATCCGCGACGTGGAAGAAGGCCGGATTGATGCGGAAAACAACCCGTTGAAGAATGCGCCACATACGGTTGAGGATCTGGTCGGCGACTGGGACCGGCCCTATAGCCGCGAACAGGGCTGTTATCCGGCGGGGGCCTTTAGGGTCGATAAATACTGGCCGCCGGTGAACCGGGTCGACAACGCCTATGGCGACCGCAACCTGGTCTGTATCTGCCCGCCGATGGAAGACTACGCCGAGGCGGCGGAGTAATAAGGAAAGCCCCGCCTCGGCGGGGCTTTCTGTTGCGGGGGGCGGGCCGCCCGCGATCAGTCAGCGGCGCGCAATTCCCGCTTGGCGTGACGGATGATGATCCATGCGGAATGCAGGAACAGCCCGGCGATAGCAAAGGCGGTGATCAGGTCGGGCCAGCGTTGTCCGGTCCAGCCCACCGCAAGCGCCGCCACCACGATGGCGGCGTTGCCGATCGCGTCGTTGCGGGAAAACAGCCAGACCGCACGCAGGTTCGCGTCGCCCTTGCGATGTGGCATCAGGACCAGCGCGGCGGCGACGTTGATCACCAGCGCGATTAGCCCCATCACCCCCATGATCCCGGCCTCGACCGGGGCGCCGGTGAACACCTTCATCGCCGTGTTGCCAATTACGCCCAATCCCATCAGCGCAAGGAATATCCCCTGCATCAGCGCGGTGCGGGCGCGCCAGGCCGGGCGCCAGCCGGTGGCGATCACCGCCAGCAGCGTGATCAATCCGTCGCCCAGAAAATCCAGCGCATCGGCCTTCAGCGCCTGCGATCCGGCGATGTAACCGCCGACCGCCTCGGCGATGCCATAGCCGAGGTTCAGCACCACCACGATCCACAGCGCCCGTCGATAGGCCGGGTCCAGATGCGCAGGCCCGGTGCCCCGCAGCCGTTCCAGCCCGTAGCCCGCTTCTGTGACGCTCTGCTCGATCTGCGCCAACAACGCCTCGGGCGTGCCGGGCAGCCGCAATTCCTGCGTGCTCAGCGAAATCTCGGGGTCGCGCGCGCCCGCCGCGCGGGCGGCGCTTTCAACCTTGGCGGCGCAGGACCCGCAATCCATGCCGATCACCCGGTAGCGGATTTGTTCGCTCATCCGGTCACTCCATCAGGAAGCTCAACCGCTTCGCCACGGTGTTCCACACGTCCTCATTGGCGGCGGCCAGCAGGTAGCCGTTCTTGATCGAGATGTCGTATTCGCGCCCGTCCAGCATTCGCACATGTCCGCCCGCGCGTTCGCAGATCAGCACACCGGCGGCGTGGTCCCACGGGTTCAGAACCCCCGAGAGGCAGAAATCGACGCTGCCCTGCGCCAGCATGCGGTATTCATGGCACGAGCAACGCAGCGCGCCGGTGCGGCCGAAATCGGGTAGCGCTTCGGCCAGTTTCGGCTGCACCTCCTTGTCCATCAGGTAGAAATGCAGATAACCCGACAGGTCGCCGAGCGCGCCGCCCGTGGCGGTGCGCATCCGCCGGTGCGGTCCGATTGCGCCGAACATCATGGCACCGGTTTCGCTGTCGGCGGTGATCCAGTCGTCCATGATCGCATCGTACAACATCCCGAACACCGGGCGGCCAAAGCGGGTGGCGGCGAGGATCACGCCGAACACCGGCAGCCCATGAGCGAAATTCCAGGTCCCGTCGACCGGGTCGATGATAAAGGCCAGTTCGGCCTTTGCCGCCTCGTCGCGCAGGTCGGGGCGGGCGTGTGCCGCTTCTTCGCCGATCACCATTGCGTTGGGGAACATCCGCAGGATGCCGCGCGCGATCATCTTTTCCGCCTCGGTGTCGGCTTCGGTCACCAGATCGTGGGGGCCGGATTTGGTGCTGATCTGTCCGGCACTGAGATTGCGGAACAGCGGCAGGATTTCGGCCTTGGCGGCGCGGCGTACGATATTGATCAGGCTTTTTTGCTGGGCCTGGCTGAGAGAAGTGACGGGCAGGGGAAGCGATGTTTGATCGGTCATGGGTTCGATTCCGGCTGATGTTGCAGTTGCAGCATGGGTGGCATCTGTGTCCCCGAATCACAAGCGATCAGGGGGTGGCTTTTGGTCCGCTGTGGCTGAACGGTTTTGGGTCGCAGGATGCCATAATAGCGGCTGTGGCGCAGGAAAATGTTGTGGCCCCTGATATTTCAGGGGCTTACTGGCCGCAGAATTCGATAAAATCCTTCACGAATGTTTTAGCCAATTGCCGCGCTTCGGCCTTTTCGAAGTGGCGAGAGATTTCTTGTGGCGACTTCTTCATCAGGTCACAGCGCAAGAAAATGTCAGCGTTAAAGCCCGTGCTGACCGTGGAAAGGACCAAACGAAGCTGGGCAAGCATATCGTCACCCCGATGGGAGGCATGTGCGAGCGCAATGGGTTTGCCGATGATTTCATCCCGAGACACCAACCAATCTATTGCATTCTTCAATCCGCCCGGGATTGCCCGGATATATTCCGGGCTTGCGATGATCAGGCCATCGCTGTTCGCGATCAGATTTACAAAACGCTTGACCGGCTGCGGCAACGGGGCCGTTTCCAGATCCGGCGAAAACACCGGTAGATTCGCGATATCGTCAAATACCGATAGGGTGTGGCCGGGTGGGGTGACCGACGCAAGACCCCTGAGCAGGGCCGTATTGGTGGAAACGGACCGGGCGCTGCCGGATATTGCGAGAAGGTTCATGCCGTATGAGTAGCGATTGTTGGAAGCGCGAGCAACGCCGGGGAAAGTCCCATGGGCGGGGTTTCGGGGAAAAATGATAGCGCCTTTGAGCAGAGAGGTCTGAGCATTGCTGCACAGTCGGGCCGCGTTTTCGATCTCGCAATGGGTCGGGCGCGGGGCTATAGCATGGGCCATGAACATGTTCAGAACCCCGATACCGTTATCACAGGCGAAGGAACTGCCCTTCTGGCGGCGTCCGATCAGCCTGCTGTTTCTGATGGCGATGGCGATGCCGGTGGCGTTCGCCACGTGGTCGGCGCTGCTGAACAATTTCGTCATCGAAGTGGCGCAATTCGACGGCTCCGATATTGGCTGGCTGCATACGGTGCGGGAAATACCGGGGTTTCTGGCCATCGGGGTGATCGCCCTGATCATGGTGATCCGCGAACAGGTGCTGGGGGTCGTGGCGCTGATTATGCTGGGTGTGGCGACGGCAATGACCGCATGGTTCCCGTCGCTGGGCGGCATTCTGACCATCACCATGCTGAGTTCCATCGGGTTCCACTATTACGAAACCGTCAACCAGTCGCTGCAATTGCAATGGCTGCCCAAGGACCGCGCGCCGCAAACGCTGGGTTGGCTGCTGGCCACCGGATCGGCGGCGACATTGGTCGCCTATGTCCTGATCGTGCTGAGCTGGGATAGGCTGGGGCTGACCTATAATATCGTTTACATGTTGTCGGGCGGGTTTACCGCCGCCGTGGCGCTGTTCTGCCTGCTGGCCTATCCGCAGTTCGAAGCGCCTAATCCGCAGGTCAAGAAATTCGTGCTGCGGCGGCGCTATTGGCTGTATTACGCGTTGCAGTTCATGGCCGGTGCCCGGCGGCAGATTTTTACCGTTTTCGCAGGGTTCATGATGGTCGAACGCTTCGGTTTCGACGTGCATGAAGTGACCGGGCTGTTCCTGATCAACCTGGTGCTGAACATGGGGCTGGCCCCGGTATTCGGCAAGATCGTGGCGCGGTTCGGCGAACGCCGGGCGCTGATCTTCGAATATGTCGGGCTGGTATCCGTGTTTTTGGCCTATGGCGGTATCTACTGGTTCGGTTGGGGGGTGATGCTGGCTTCGGCGCTATACGTGATCGACCACATGTTCTTTGCCCTCGCGCTGGCGCTGAAGACCTATTTTCAGAAGATCGCCGATCCGGGCGATATCGCGCCCACCGCCGCTGTGGCCTTCACCATCAACCATATCGCGGCTGTGTTCCTGCCTGCGGTGCTGGGATATCTTTGGCTGGTGTCGCCGGGGGCGGTGTTTTTCCTGGCTGCCGGGATGGCGGCGACGTCGCTTGGCCTGTCGCTGATGGTGCCGCGTCATCCCGAACCCGGCAACGAAACCCTTTTCAGCCGGTTCCTGCCGGCCCCGGCGGAATAACCTATGGCACATCCCAAAGCGAAATTTACCACCGGGTCGACCATGCGTCACGTGGTGGTGATGACGATGACCGGCGCGATGGGGCTGAGTTTCATGTTCCTGGTCGATTTTCTGACCCTGTTCTGGGTCAGCAGGCTGGGCAACGAAATCCTGATTTCGGCTGTTGGATTTGCCGCCACGATCCAGTTTTTCGTCGTGTCAGTTGCGATCGGGATGATGATTGCCGGGGTGGCGCTGGTCAGCCGGTCGCTGGGGATGGGCAAGGGCGCACGGGCGCGTCGGATTGCGTCGGTCGCGCTGATCTATGCCACCGGAATCCAGGCGCTGATCGCGCTGTTGGTTTTCATATTCCGCCGCGACATCCTGATCTGGACCGGGGCCGAGGGAGAGACGCTGGAAGTGGCGGTTCGTTTCCTTTCGATTTCACTGCCGTCGCTGCCGCTGATCGCTGCGGGGATGTGCGCCTCGGCGGTGCTGCGGGCGGTTGGCGACGCATGGCGGTCGATGCTTGTGACAGTGACCGGCGGGGCGGTGGCGGTGTTCCTCGATCCGCTGTTCATTCTGGGGCTGGATATGGGCGTTGATGGGGCGGCGCTGGTGATCGTCCTTTCGCGCGGCATGATGGCGGTGGTCGGGCTGTATTGGCTGGGGGGCACGCACAAGATGCTGGCCAAGCCACGGCAGTGGGACATGGTGGCGTTCCTCAAGCCCTATCTGGCGATTGCGTTACCTGCGGTGGCGACGCAGTTGTCGACACCTTTTGGCAACTGGGTGCTGATCCGCGCGATGGCGGAACATGGTGACAGCGCGGTGGCGGGGTTCGGCGTGGTGTCGCGGCTGACCATTCTGGGGTTCGGCGGTATCTTTGCGCTGTCGGGTGCGATTGGCGGAATCATCGGTCAGAATGCCGGGGCCGGATTGCGGGACCGGGTCGCCGGGGCCTATGTCGATGCGCTGAAATTCTGCGCCATCTATACCGGGGTGACATGGGCGCTGATGGCGGGTTTTGCCGATCACATCGCGGCCGGTTTCGGGCTGAGCCCGGAGGGCGCCCATATCGTCCGGGTATTTTCCCATTACGCCGCCGGGTCCTTTGTGTTCACCGGGGCGCTGTTCGTGTCGAACGCGGCCTTCAACAATCTGGGCCGCCCGATCTGGGCCACGATCAGCAACTGGATCCGTGACGGGATTATAATGGCGCCGCTGGCGCTTGGCATGGGCATGATCTGGGGCTCTACCGGCGTTGTTCTGGCGCAGGCCGTGGCCAATAGCGTTGTCGGTATCGCGGCGGCCTTTGTCGGTTGGCGCTATGTCAGGGCGGGGCGCGGCACAGAAACGCCGGAACGCGCAAAGGCTTGACCCGGGGCCGCCGCGCGCTTAGGCGCTGAGCCAGATAGAGACCGGAGTCCAGACATGCCTACCTTTACCGCCCTCACCACCCTGACCGGAAAAGAGCCCGCCGAAGCGCTGGGCGAAGCGATGGAACGACTTAACCCGGAACCGACCGGGATCGGCGTGTTCGAGATCGAAGACGGATCGGGGCTGTGGGAAGTGGGCGGTTATTTCATCGAAGCGCCTGATCAGGCCGGGCTGGCGGTTCTGGCCGCCGCGTTCGGCGCGAAGCCGTTCGTGATTTCGGAACTGCCGGAAACCGATTGGGTGGCCAAGGTCAAACGCGAACTGGCCCCGGTGGAAGCCGGGCGTTTCTTTGTCTATGGCAGCCATGACGCCGATAAGGTGCCCGAGGGGACCGAGCCTTTGCTGATCGAGGCCGCAATGGCCTTTGGTACCGGGCATCACGGCACCACGCAGGGCTGCCTGCGGGCGCTGGACCGGCTGGACCGGGACGGGTTCACAGGGAAAAACGTGGCCGATATCGGCTGCGGTACGGCGGTTCTGGCGATGGGCGCGGCGCGGATTTGGCCCAATCCGGTACTGGCCAGCGATATCGACCCGGTCGCGGTGGACGTGGCCAATGCCAATGTCACGGTGAACGGGTTGGATGGCCGGGTCAAATGCGTGGTCGCCGCCGGGTTCGACAATCCCGAACTGAAGGCCGCCGCGCCGTTCGATCTGGTCTTTGCCAATATCCTGAAAGCCCCTCTGATCGATCTGGCCCCTGACATGGCATCGAATTTGCAACCGGGTGGATATGCGATTCTTTCGGGGATTCTCAACGAACAGGCCGATGACGTGATCGAGGTTTATGCACGGTCCGGCATCAATCTTGTTCATCGGGAAGAGATTGGTGAATGGACCACGCTGACCTTGGGCAAATAACGGCGTGTTAAGGGCAGTTTGAGCCTAAATTGAGGCATTTGCCCCATTTTCGCCACATTTCAGCAATACTTATTTAGCCTTGTTGAGTGGGGGCTCAACCAGTGGAGGCTGCTATGGCCGATACATTCAGAGAGTTCGACAAACGGCTAAGCCGGATCGACCGCAAGCGTTCCCGCATGAAGCGCGGTTACGTTACGGTTGTCGGTCGCGACGGTTTGATTGTCACCAAACCAAGGCGGGCGCGCCGGAGGCTGCCGCTGCGCGGCATTCTATTGCTCGTGCTGGGGTTCGTGGGGTTCAAAGCGATACTGCTGGCGCATCTGGGGTTTGGAATTTACCAGGACCGGGTTGAAAGCTTGCAAGGCGGGGGACTGGTCGAACAGGCCGGGGCTATCGTGATGGCACCGGATCCGGTTTCCGAATTTATGGCAATCAGGCTGCGCCCTTATCTGAAGTGACGCCTGCACATTGTCGTCAGACTCAAAACGGCCGCGCTCGGATGAGCGCGGCCGTTCGTTTTGGCACCGTTGCCGGGATTAGAATTCTTTGGCAATCCGGTCGATGTCGCCACGGCACAGGCCGATGTCGTCCAGTTCGCGATCCGTCAGTTTGGACAGTTCGACCCGGGTCACACGAGCGCTGTTCCACGACGCGATTGCATCACGCATTGTGAACAGAGCATTTGCGAACAGCAAGCCGCCGCGCGAAATATGGCCGGCCAGTACGCCAGCCTGATACTGGGTGGATGCGTTGTCATAGACAGCCATATCAGGTTCCTCATTGAAGTATGTTTGGTTCGTTATTCTGAAACGGCATTTAGAGTGCCCAATTTAGCCGCACAATGGGGTGATATTGCATAGTTACTATGCGCTTTGTGCATGGCGGGCTGAAATGGATTTCAGTCATGAAAAAAAGACATTTCCGGCGGGAAAGACGTGTCGGTTTCAGACCTCTCGATGTCGGGATTCGGCCAGTTTTCCCTAAGATGCCCGGAAAATGCTCATTTTAAGACATCCACGCTTTGTGCTTGGTGTTTGTTCCCGTTTCGTGCTAGTGCATCAAAAAGGCAACAGAGCAGGGGGCAGAGATGCGGGTTTTGGGGATTGATCCCGGCTTGCGCAATCTCGGATGGGGCGTGATCGAGGCCGAAGGCAGTCGACTCACCCATGTGGCAAACGGCGTATGCCATTCCGAAGGGACCGATCTTGCACTGCGTCTGCTGTCGCTTTACCGGCAGTTGAGCGAAGTGGTCGGGCAATACAATCCCGATACTGCGGCCGTGGAACAGACTTTCGTCAACAAGGATGCGGTCGGCACACTGAAGCTGGGGCAGGCGCGCGGGATTGCGTTGCTGGTTCCGGCGCAGGCCGGTCTGAGCGTGGGCGAATATGCCCCCAATAAGGTTAAAAAGACCGTGGTCGGGGTCGGTCATGCCGCCAAGCAACAGGTGGAACACATGGTCAAGATGCAGCTACCCGGTGTGGATATTGCCGGACCGGACGCCGCCGACGCGTTGGCGATCGCGATCTGTCACGCGCATTACATCCGCGCGCCCGGGGCCGCGTTGCAGGAAAGAAGGGTGCGCGCATGATTGGCAAGGTTGCCGGGCGGGTCGATTACCGCGGTGAAGATCACGTTCTGATTGATGTGCGCGGGGTGGGCTATATCGTGTATTGTTCGGACCGGACATTGGCCGCTTTGCCCGGACCGGGCGCGGCGGTGGCGCTTTATACCGATCTTCTGGTACGCGAGGATCTGATGCAGTTGTTCGGGTTCCCGACGCTGGTGGAAAAGGAATGGCACCGGTTGCTGATGAGCGTGCAGGGTATCGGCGCCAAGGCGTCGCTGGCGATTCTTGGCGCGCTTGGGGCCGATGGCGTCAGCCGGGCGATTGCGCTGGGCGATATGGCGGCGATCAAGGCCGCCAAGGGCGTCGGGCCGAAGACCGCGCAGCGGGTGATCATCGAATTGAAGGACAAGGCCCCGGCGGTGATGGCGATGGCTGGAAGTTTGGGGGCGACATTGGAGGCGGTGCCGTCGACCGACGAGGTGATCGAGGAAATCGCCGCGTCGCGCCCCGTTCCCGCCCCGGCACCGCCATCACGGTCGCAGACCAGCGCGGTGGCGCAATCCGAGGCGTTGTCGGCGCTGGGCAATCTGGGCTATGCCCCATCCGAGGCCGCCAGCGCCGTGGCGCAGGCGGCACAGGACGCACCCGAGGCGGATACGTCGGACCTGATCCGCGCGGCCTTGAAGCTGCTGGCGCCGAAAGGGTAGGGGGATGCAGACACTTCCCCGTGGTGACCGACAATGACCGAACCAGACAGCACCCTGCGCCCCGAGCGGCAGGCCGAGGATAACGACCGTGCGCTGCGGCCGCAGGTGTTGGACGATTTCATCGGACAGGCCGAAGCGCGGGCCAATCTGAAAGTGTTCATCCAATCGGCGCGGCAACGCGGCGAAGCGATGGATCACACGCTGTTTCACGGCCCGCCCGGATTGGGCAAGACCACGCTGGCGCAGATCATGGCGCGCGAGCTGGGGGTAAATTTCCGCATGACCTCCGGGCCGGTTCTGGCCAAGGCGGGCGATCTGGCGGCGATCCTGACCAATCTGGAAGCGCGCGACGTGCTGTTCATCGACGAAATCCACCGGCTGAACCCGGCGGTGGAGGAAGTGCTGTATCCGGCGCTGGAAGATTACGAGCTGGATCTGGTGATCGGCGAAGGCCCGGCCGCGCGCACGGTGCGGATCGAATTGCAGCCCTTCACGCTGGTTGGCGCGACCACCCGTCTGGGCCTGCTGACCACGCCGCTGCGCGACCGGTTCGGGATTCCGACCCGGCTGCAATTTTACACCGTTGAAGAGTTGAACGAGATCGTCACCCGCAATGCCCGGCTGATGGGCGCCCCGGCATCGCGCGATGGCGCGCTTGAAATCGCAAAACGCGCGCGCGGTACGCCCCGGATCGCCGGGCGGCTGCTGCGCCGGGTGGTCGATTTCGCCGTGGTCGAAGGCAATGGCCGGGTGACACAGGAAATCGCCGATCACGCGCTGACCCGGCTGGGGGTGGATCATCTGGGGCTGGACGGGGCCGACCGGCGCTATCTGACCCTGATCGCGGAAAATTACGCCGGCGGGCCGGTGGGGATCGAAACGCTTTCGGCGGCGCTGAGCGAAAGCCGCGATGCGCTGGAAGAGGTGATCGAGCCGTTCCTGTTGCAGCAAGGATTGATTCAGCGCACCCCGCGCGGTCGGATGCTGGCCTCCAAGGCGTGGCGGCATCTGGGTCTGGATGCACCGAAGGAGCCGGGACAGGGCGCGTTGTTCGACTAGCGCCGGTTCCCGATATCGACCTTGGATTTGAGTATTTTTACCAAGAAGAAGGGGCGGCCGGTGCAAAAGGGTCTGGAGCGGCTGCAACCCCGCGCGGCCGAACTGGGCGGCATCTTTGCCGGCTATTTCGGGATTAAGCGCGACGGGGCGTTTTGCTTTGGCAAGCTGACCGAGGAGCAGGACGAGGTTGCCTTGGCCTAACTCTGAAACTGGCGGACAAGTCGCGCGGGTCTGACGGCGGCGGCGGGGCGCTGCGACCGCGGATGGAAGACGAATTGGTCGATCTTTTCGGCTTCCTTTTGATATTTGCCGATTGGCAGGGGGTGGACCTTGCCCACGCCTTTGAGAGAAAATGGGCAAAATATCTGAAGGAACGGCCATGACCCCGCAAGAGATCGAAACCCTGTTCACCCGCGCCGACGGACAGTATGCCTTTGCGCGCTGGGGCCGCCCGGTCGCGCCGATCGTTTTTGGCGTCGATGACGCCACGCTGAAGGTCGTCAAAGGCGCGATCGAAGCGGTGGCGGCATTGGCGGGGCATGATATCGCCGAGACCGATCCGGAACTGGGATCGAACATGATGTTGTTTTTCTTCCGCGAATGGGACGAATTGCTGGAGGTTCCCGATCTGGACAAGCTGATCCCCGATCTGGCGGCGCTGGTAGCACGGTTGAAAGCAGCCGATGCGAACCAGTACCGCGCGTTCCGGTTCGACGATCAGGGCGGGATTCAGGCGGCCTTTGCCTTTCTTCGGATGGATGCGCAGTTGAGCGAACTGCCGGCTGAAACATTGGCGCTGTCACAGGTGGTGATGCTGATGTTGCAATGGTCGGAGCGGGCGTTTTCGGAGGCGTCGCCGCTGGCCGTGGCGGGCGGCACCACGATCCTGCGCCCTGACATCGCCGGGGTGGTGCGGGCGGCCTATGATCCGGTGCTGCCGGTGGCGGCGCAGGACCCGAGCCACGCGCTGCGCCTGTTTGCCCGGATCCAGGCGCAGACTGCGGCATCATGAGCCGCGGCGATCTGCGGCTGTTCGTGGCACTGGACCTGCCGGAACCGCTGCGCGAGGCGCTGATGGATGTGCAGGACGGGCTGGGCGTCGGGCGCGAGGTGCCCGAGGACGACCTGCATGTCACGCTGGCGTTTCTGGACGGCCAGAACCCGCAGGTGGTCGAGGTGTTGCATGACATGCTGTCGGCCATCCGGATGGTGCCGGTGCGGTTGACGGTGAAGGGGCTGGAGCTGTTTGGCGGCCGACGGCCCAATCTGGTGGCGGCGCTGGTCGAAAAGGTGCCGGAGCTGGCCGCGCTGCAAGAAAAGGTGGCACAGGCGGCGCGGATGGCCGGGATCGACCTGCCGCGCCGGAGGTTCAGGCCGCATGTGACGCTGCTGCGGTTCCCCGGCGCGTTGTCGCCAGAAGGGCGGGAGCGGATCGCCGCGTATATGGCCGCGCATGGCGATATTGCGCTGGATGGTTCGGAGGCGGTTACGTTTTCCCTGTATCAATCGCATCTGCGCGCAGGCGGGCCGGTTTACGAGGCGCTGGCGCGTTATCCTTTGACCGCCGCAGGCTGAGCGCAATGGCTTGCGCGGCTGGCCCGGGCTGCTAGGGTGCCGCCGAAACAACCCGGGAGGCCCGTCCACATGACCCATGAATTGTCCATTCGTGTCTATTACGAAGACACCGATATGGCGGGGATCGTTTATTACGCCAACTACCTGCGCTATATCGAACGTGCGCGCAGCGAATGGGTGCGTGAACTGGGTATCGATCAGCGCGAAATGAAGGAAGAGGACGGGTTGGTTTTCGTCGTCCGCCGGGTCGAGGCGGATTATCTGGCACCGGCGAAACTGGACGATCTGCTGGTGGTGGAAACCGAAACGGTTCAATTGACCGGGGTGCGCTGGATTCTGGAGCAACGGGTCAAGCGGGGCGAGGAGGTTCTGTTCCACGCCATCGTGACCGTTGTGATGATGACCGAAACCGGCCATCCAAGCCGGATGCCTGCAAATATCCGCCAGATCGTGCATTAGGCGGGCTTTTCTTCGGTCCCGTGTTTGATGCCGAAAAGCAGATTGTGCACAGCCTGCTGTGGCACCAAAGCCAACTGCCGTGGGCGAAACATTCGATTTGGGGGCGCGATTTGCGACCGTACCCGCGATATTCCGCTCAATTCTTAGCGATATGACGCCAATTCTGTTGGTTTCCCCTTAAGGATCGGCTAGCTTTGCCAGTAATAAAGGCCCAACAAAAATGGGCCGACAAGAGCAGAGCAGGCATATGGAAACAGAAACTCTCGCCCTGGTGCAGGAGATCGATTTCTCCTTGTGGGCATTATTTGCGCGCGCCACGCTGACCGTGAAACTGGTGATGATCCTGCTGATCGTGGCCTCTTTCTGGTCGTGGTCAACCATCATTCAGAAACTCATTACCTACCGGTCTGCCCGCCGGGAGGCGCAGCGCTTTGACCGGAATTTCTGGTCTGGCGAACCGCTGGACGCGTTATTCGATCAGATCGGGACCGATCCCAAGGGGCATTCGGAAAAGATCTTTGCCGCGGGCATGATCGAATGGCGCCGGTCGCATCGCGATGATGGCGCACTGATCGCAGGGGCGCAGGCCCGGATCGACCGCAGCATGGATGTGGCGATCGCAAAAGAAGCCGAAGGGCTGCAACAGGGCTTGCCGCTTCTGGCCACGGTTGGATCGACGGCGCCTTTTGTCGGGCTGTTCGGCACCGTTTGGGGCATCATGCATGCCTTTATCAATATCGCCGAACAGCAGAACACCAATCTGGCGGTGGTGGCCCCGGGCATTGCCGAGGCGTTGCTGGCCACCGGTCTGGGCCTGTTGGCAGCGATTCCGGCGGTGATTTTTTATAACAAGCTCAGCGCCGATGCCGACCGGATCATCGCCGGATACGAGGCGTTCGCCGACGAATTTTCCACCATCCTCAGCCGACAGCTGGACCTTTAGGCGATGGGCGCGGGTGTGATGCAGAAATCGGGCGGCGGCCGCAGGCGGCGCAGTCGCCGTGGCGGCGCCAAGCCGATGTCGGAAATCAACGTGACGCCGTTTGTCGATGTCATGCTGGTGCTGTTGATCATTTTCATGGTCGCGGCGCCGCTGATGACGGTGGGTGTGCCGGTGGAATTGCCTAAAACGGCCGCCAACGCGCTGCCCGGCGAACAGGAAGAACCGCTGGCCGTCACCATCACCGCCCAAGGCGTCGTGATGATCCAGAAAACCGAGGTGCCACGCGCCGAGCTGATCAACCGGCTGCGCGCGATCGCGGCTGAACGTCAGGGCGACCGGGTGTTCCTGCGCGCCGACGGATCGGTGACCTATGAAGAGGTGGTGCAGGTCATGGGCGCGCTGAACCGCGCGGGTTTCAGCAATATCGGTCTGGTGACCGATACCGGCGGGCCCGCGTTGAACGGGGCGTCGGACGGGGCAGAGAACTGAGGCGGGCATGAATACCGGCCAGTATATTTCGGGCGTTGCGCATATCGGCCTGATCGGCTGGGCGCTGATCGGCGGGGTTTTCCAGCCCGCGCCGGAACCGTTCGAGGTGACCGAAGTGTCGGTGATATCCAATGCGGAATTCGACGCAATGATGACGTCGACGACCGGCCCGAGTCTGGAAACGGATCTGGCCGCGCTGACGCCGCCGGAACCCGATGCGACCGAGCCTGAAGCCCCGCGGGCGGAAAATCCGGACCCTGCCCCGGTGATCGCCGAACCTGACCAGACCACCCCGCCGCCCGCGCCCGAAACCGCGCCGGATGTGACCGCTCTGCTGCCGCCGGGACCACCGGCCGAGGTCGAAGATGTCGCCCCGGTTCTGGTCCCGCCAACCGAGGCCCCGGTCACCGCTGCGCCGGAAAACAGCCCGACCCCGAAACCGCGCCCGGTGCCGCGGGTCGCGCCGGAACCGGTGGCCGCACCGGAGCCGGATGCAAGGACCGACGATATCGCACAGGATCAAGCGGTCGATGACAGCACGGCAGACGCGCAGCGGGATCAGCAGGAGCAGACCGTCGAGGAAGAGGCCGCCACCGAGATCGTGACCGAGGCCGAGCAAGGTGCGAGCAGCGCGCCCAGCCGGTCGGTTCGTCCGCGCCCGCGTCCGACACAGGTGGCCCGACCGGAACCGGACAGCAATACCGGCACGCAGGATGCCGTTGCGAATGCGCTGGCCGAAGCTTTGGCGACAGGTACGGCCGAGACGCCGAAACCGGCGGCACCTTCGGGGCCGCCGCTGACATCGGGGGAAAAGGATGCGTTGCGGGTCGCGGTGCAGAAATGCTGGAATACCGGCGCGCTTTCGACGGATGCGCTGAAGACGGTTGTGATTGTATCGGTGCAGATGAAACCGGACGGTTTTCCGGAAACCGGGACCATCCGTATGGTGGACGCGCAGGGCGGCACTTCGGGATCGGCCAGTCAGGCCTTTCAGGCGGCGCGCCGGGCGATCATTCGCTGTGGTGCCAAAGGATTCAAACTGCCACCGGAAAAATACGAACAGTGGCGCGAGATTGAAATGACCTTCAATCCGGAGAAAATGAGGATCAAATGATGAAACAGTTTCTGACCCTCCTGTTGGCCGTTCTGGCCCTCGGTTTGCCGATGACGGCTCAGGCTGCACCGCTTCGGATCGAAATCACCGAAGGGGTGATCGAACCACTGCCGTTTGCGGCCCCCGGTTTCGTGCCGGAAAACAGCGCTGCGCGACAGTTGGCGCAGGATCTGGCACAGGTGGTGGCGGACGATCTGGCCGGAACCGGATTGTTCCGGCAAATCCCAGACAGCGCCTTTATCAGCCAGATTTCCAGCTTTTCCAGCCCGGTGCAATTTGCCGACTGGAAAGCGATCAATGCGCAGGCCCTGATCACCGGAGCGGTCAATCTGGAATCGAACGGGCGGCTGGTGGTCAAGTTCCGCCTGTATGACGTGTTCGCCGGGCAGGAATTGGGCAGCGGGCTGCAATTCGCCGGGACTCAGGACGGGTGGCGGCGAATGGCGCATAAGGTGGCCGATGCGGTGTATAGCCGGATCACCGGCGAAGGCGGTTATTTCGACAGCCGCGTTGTCTATGTCAATGAAACCGGCCCCAAGGATGATCGTAAGAAACGGTTGGCGATCATGGATTACGATGGCGCCAATGTGCAATACCTGACCGATAGCCGGTCGATCGTTCTGGCACCGCGGTTTTCGCCCACCGGCGACCGCATCCTGTATACAAGCTATGAAACCGGGTTTCCGCGGATCTATCTGCTGGATGTGGCCAGCGTCCGCCGCCGGGTGCTGGAAGATCAAACCGGCACGATGAGCTTTGCGCCACGGTTCGGACCGGATGGACAAACCGTGGTTTATTCGGTCACCCGGGGCGGCAATACCGATATTTACCGGATGAATGTGAGCACCGGCGCAACCCAGCGGCTGACCAGCGCCGCCTCGATCGAAACCGCGCCCAGTTTCAGCCCGGACGGGTCACAGATCGTGTTTGAAAGCGACCGCAGCGGCACCCAGCAACTGTATATCATGGATGCGACGGGGGGCGAACCGCGCCGGATCAGTTTCGGCCAGGGCCGCTATGGCACCCCGGTCTGGTCGCCGCGCGGCGATCTGATCGCCTTTACCAAGCAAAGCAAGGGGCGGTTCCATATCGGCGTGATGCGCACCGATGGGTCCGAGGAACGCCTGCTCACGGCATCGTTTCTTGACGAAGGCCCGACATGGTCGCCCAATGGCCGGGTAATCATGTTCACCCGTGAAACCCAAGGCGCAAACGGGCAGGCCAGCCTGTATTCGGTGGATATCAGCGGGCGCAACCTGAAGCGGGTGAAAACGCTGGGCGGAGCGTCTGATCCGGCGTGGTCGCCGCTACAGAACTGAACAAAGGCCTGCCCCGTTGCGCAAAGTCGCCACCGGGGTAGGGAAATCCGGCAATGCGTTTCCAGAAAGCGGACAATATGCTAGGGGAAGCGAAAGAAACACGAAATCGAGCGGGGCAAAAGCAATGAAATTCGTGGTACAGGCACTCTTACTCACTTCGGTTCTGGCCGTGACGGCCTGTTCCAATGCGGACCGGTTCGGCGATGACGTTTACCTGAATGGCGGTGGTGCCGCTGGGGCACCCGGATCGGCGGACGATCCGACGTCGCCGTTGTATTTCCAACAGGCGGTCGGGGATCGGATTTTCTTTGCGGTCGATCAGTCGACGCTCAGCGACGCGGCCAAGCTGACGCTGGACGGGCAGGCGGAATGGCTGTCGGTGAACGGTGATTTCACCGCGATCATCGAAGGCCATGCCGATGAACAGGGGACGCGCGAATATAACCTGGCTCTTGGTGCCCGCCGCGCCAATACGGTGCAGGAATACCTGGTGTCGCGCGGCGTGCCCGCCAGTCGCCTGAAAGTGGTCAGCTATGGCAAGGAACGCCCGATCGAGATTTGTTCGGTCGAATCCTGCTATGCCAAGAACCGACGCGCGGTGACGGTCATTTCGGCCGGACTGTCGAGCTAAGGAAGCGGAGAGTCAGATGCGTCTTGTATCGGTTGTTGCATGTGTTGCGCTGATGATGCCGCTGGCCCCGGCCGGTTGGGCGCAGGATCGCGAACAGACCCTTGCCGATATCCGGCAGGAATTGTCGGTGCTTTACGTCAACATTCAGCAGCTCAAGCGTGAACTCAACACCACCGGCGCGCCGGTTGGCGCCGGTGCGGGAGGGTCGGCTTTGGCGCGGCTGGACGCGATTGAGGCGCAGATGCAGCAACTGACCTCAAAGACCGAAGAACTGGAACACCGGATCGACCGGATCGCCACCGATGGCGGCAACCGTGTCGGCGATCTGGAATTCCGCCTGTGCGAACTGGAAACCAATTGCGATATCAGCAAGCTGGGTGAAACCACCACGCTGGGTGGTTCGGCGGGCAGTGCGCCGGCCGCGGTGGTGCGCCAGCCCGAAGCCAACACGCCGGAACTCGCCGTCGGGGAAGAGGCCGATTTTGACCGGGCCCAAGCCGCGCTTGATGAGGGCCGCAGCGCAGAGGCGATCGAGATCCTTGATCAATTCATGGACGCCTACCCGGGCAGCCCGCTGACCGCGAAAGTCCAGATCGCGCGCGGCGATGCTATGGACAGTCTGGGGGAAAAAACCGGATCGGCCCGCGCCTATCTGGAAGCCTTCAGCGCCGCACCGGAAGGGCCGCAGGCCCCCGATGCCCTGTTCAAGCTGGGCCGGGCGCTGGGTCAGTTGGGACAGCAGTCCGAAGCCTGTGTGACACTGGGCGAGGTCGGTGTCCGTTTCCCCGGTTCGGACGCGGTGCGCGACGCCGAAGCGGAACGCGCCCGGCTTGGGTGTTCGTGACCGCACCCGATTTCGACACGATGCTGCGAGATACGCTCGCGACCCTGCCTGACGGCCCTGTGGGCATTGCGGTGTCGGGGGGCGGCGATTCCATGGCCCTGATGGTATTGGCGGCGGATTGGGCCAAGGCGACGGGCAGGCGTGTGTTTGCCGCGACGGTCGATCACGGATTGCGCCCCGAAGCCGCTGAAGAAGCCCGTTTCGTTGCGGGCGTGGCGGCCCGGTTGGGGCTGCCGCACGAGGTGTTGTGCTGGACCGGCTGGGACGGGCGCGGCAACCTGCAAAGCCAAGCGCGGCAGGCGCGATATGGTCTGTTGGCCGGTTGGGCCGGGCGGCACGGGCTGCGCGGTGTTCTTCTGGCGCATACCAGCGACGATCAGGCCGAAACCTTGCTGTTGCGCATGGCGCGCGGGGCCGGGGTGGACGGGTTGTCGGCGATGGCGGTGCGGTTTGCGCAGCGCGACACTGTATTCCTGCGGCCACTGTTGCGGGCGCGCCGGGACGACCTGCGCGGATTTTTGCGCGACCGGGGGCAGGACTGGATCGAAGATCCCTCAAACAGCGATACCAGATTTGACCGCGTCAAGGCGCGCCAAAGCCTGCCGACGCTGGCGGAATTCGGGCTGAATGCCGACCGCATGGCGCAGGTGGCCGACAACATGGCCGAGGCCCGCGCGGCGCTGAACTGGGCCGCGCAACGCTTTGTGTCGGATAATGTCGACCGGGTGGCGGGGGATCTGATCGTGAAGCGCGATTCGTTTCTGGACCTGCCTGCGGAATTGGCGCGCAGGGTCGTCGTCGCGGCGCTGGCATGGCTGAGCGGGGCCGATTACCCGCCGCGCCGGGCCGAGGTCGGGCATTTTCTGAGCGCTATCCGTGATGGCAAGGGGGCGACGCTGCAGGGTTGCCGCATGATGCCGCGCAAAGGCGGGCTGCACCTGTTCCGCGAATATGACGCGATCCGGGATATGGTGGCGGTGCCGGGTGCGGCGTGGGATGGCAGGTGGGTTCTGACCGGGCCGGACGACGCCGGTTGCCGCGTTGCTGCGTTGGGCGAAGAGGGATTGGCGCAATGTCCCGATTGGCGTGCTGGCGGCCGACCGGCTGCGGCGGTGATGGCAGACCCTGCCGTTTGGCGCGACAATGATCTGATTGCCGCGCCTGTGTCGGGGCTGCATAATGGCTGGCAGGCGACGCTTGGCCCAGGCCGAGACGATTTCGCCATTGCGCTTTATTCTCATTGAAGATGGGCGCATGATCTCTATTTAAGTACTGACCCTCCTGTGATACCTGCGGGAGCATCCGAAGATTTGGGAGATTTTCCTTGGGTAACGCGAAAAATATCGCCTTCTGGGTTGTGCTGTTTCTTCTCATCCTGGCGCTGTTCAATATGTTCAGTGGATCAGGCAGCACGCTGCAAAGCCAGGCCATCAGCTATTCCGATTTCGTACAATCGGTTCAGGATGAAAAAGTCAGCAAGGTCACTCTGGACGGCGAAAAGATTCGCTTCCGCAGCACCGACGGCCGCGATTACGTGGCGATCAAGCCGGACGACGCCGAAGTTACCCAGATGCTGATCGACGAAAACATCCCGGTTTCGGCTGAAAGCCAGGAACAATCGGGATTCCAGACCTTCATTCTGAGCCTGTTGCCGTTCCTGTTGCTGATCGGTGTCTGGATTTATTTCATGAACCGGATGCAGGGTGGAGGCAAAGGCGGCGCGATGGGCTTTGGCAAGTCCAAGGCCAAGCTGCTGACCGAAAAGCAGGGCCGTGTGACGTTTGACGACGTTGCCGGGATCGACGAAGCCAAGGAAGAACTGGAAGAGATCGTTGAATTCCTGCGCAATCCGCAGAAATTTTCGCGCCTCGGCGGCAAGATTCCCAAGGGCGCGTTGCTGGTCGGTCCTCCGGGTACCGGTAAAACTCTGCTGGCGCGCGCGATTGCGGGTGAAGCGGGGGTGCCGTTCTTCACCATTTCCGGGTCGGATTTTGTTGAAATGTTCGTTGGTGTCGGCGCATCCCGCGTCCGTGACATGTTCGAACAGGCCAAGAAGAATGCGCCCTGTATCGTCTTCATTGACGAAATCGATGCCGTGGGCCGTGCCCGTGGCGCCGGTTACGGCGGTGGCAATGACGAACGCGAACAGACGCTGAACCAGCTCTTGGTGGAAATGGACGGGTTTGAGGCCAATGAAGGCGTCATCATCATCGCCGCCACCAACCGCAAGGATGTTCTGGACCCCGCGCTGCTGCGTCCGGGCCGGTTCGACCGTCAGGTGACGGTGCCGAACCCAGACATCAAAGGCCGTGAAAAGATTCTGAACGTACATGCCCGCAAGACCCCTCTGGGGCCGGATGTCGACATGCGTATCATCGCCCGCGGAACCCCCGGGTTTTCCGGTGCCGACCTGATGAACCTGGTCAACGAGGCGGCCTTGATGGCGGCGCGGATCGGTCGCCGGTTCGTCACCATGGAAGACTTCGAGAACGCCAAGGACAAGGTGATGATGGGGGCCGAGCGCCGGTCGATGGTGCTGACACCCGATCAGAAGGAAAAGACCGCCTATCACGAAGCCGGTCACGCCGTTGTCGGTCTGGCGCTGCCGAAATGCGACCCGGTCTATAAGGCGACGATCATCCCGCGTGGTGGTGCCTTGGGTATGGTGGTCAGTCTGCCTGAAATCGACCGGTTGAACTGGCACAAGTCGGAATGCGAGCAGAAGCTGGCGATGACCATGGCCGGGAAGGCTGCGGAGATCCTGAAATACGGTGAAGACGAAGTGTCCAACGGTCCGGCTGGCGATATTCAGCAGGCGTCGGGTCTGGCGCGGGCGATGGTGTTGCGCTGGGGCATGTCGGACAAGGTCGGCAATATCGATTATTCCGAAGCGCATGAAGGCTATTCAGGCAATACCGCCGGTTTTTCGGTCTCTGCCCATACCAAGGAATTGGTCGAGGAAGAGGTGAAGCGCTTTATTCAGAATGGCTATGATACCGCGTTTCGTATCTTGACCGAACAGAACGAGGAATGGGAACGTCTGGCACAGGGCCTGCTGGAATATGAAACCCTGACCGGGGAAGAAATCAAACGGGTGATGAAGGGCGAACCGCCACATATGGGGGAGGATGACGATACCCCGGATGAGGGCAACGCGCCGTCGGTCACTGCCATTCCCAAGACCAAGCCAAAGCCGAAGCCCAAGGGCGACGGCGGGATGGAACCCGAACCTTCGGTTTGATCTGACCTAAAAACAACCCCGCCCATTGGGCGGGGTTTTTGTTTGCGGCAAGACGACAAGGCGCGCCCCCCACAGCGGCGGGTGACCTTTGTCTATCCATTCTTGTTGGCACGCCTGATTGTGCATGGTATACAGCGGTATACAATTTAGGGGGCGTGAATAATGGATTGGGACCCTGCGACCTATGGCCGGTTTTCGGATTTGCGGCTCAGGCCGGCGCTGGATCTTCTGGCGCAGGTTTCGGCACTGCCTGACGGCCCGGTTTGCGATCTTGGCTGCGGCGCGGGGGCGGTTGGCCCGGTATTGCGTGCCCGGTTTGCGGATCGCGATCTCTATGGGCTCGACACGTCACCGGCGATGCTGGCCAAGGCCGATGCGACGGGGGCGTATGATACTCTGACCGAGGCGGATATTGCCGATTGGTTGCCGGAGCACCGTTTCGCGTTGCTGTTTTCCAATGCCGCGTTGCATTGGCTGCCGAACCACGACCTTTTGTTGCCGCGTTTGGCCCGTCTCATCGCCCCGGGCGGGGCGTTGTCCGTGCAGGTGCCACATCAGAATGCCGCTCTGTCGCACCGAACTTGGGTCGAACAGGCCGAAACGCTGTTTCCCGACCGGATCAATCCGACGGACGGGCCGGGGGTTCTGATGCCTGCCGACTATTTCGATATCCTGTCGCCTTTGGGGCAGGTGTCGATCTGGGAAACCGAATATCTACAAGTATTAACCCCGGTGGCCGATGGTCACCCGGTGCGCCATTTCACCGAATCCACTTTTGCACGACCGATCCTGAACGCATTGGCCCCGGCGGAACAAAACGCGCTGATCGCCGCCTATGAAACCGAGATGACGCGGGCCTATCCGCTGCGCCCGGATGGCAGTGTGTTGTTTCCGTTCCGGCGGTTGTTCTTCGTGCTGCGGACCTGAGTCCGAGCGGTAAAGCCGGACGGCGGCAATCTGGCGAATTGTAAACGGCGATGCGCGATAGGTCCGGGTATACGAAAGGCATTGAGACAGCAGACGGGTTGCGCCATGCTAACGGTATAGAGACACGGAGTTGCGCGCATCATGCCTGCCTTGAAACCCACAGATTTCACCGCTCGTATCACCTGGCTGGGCTATGTGCCCGACCGGGATCACAGCCTGCGCGCCGAACCGTTGAAACGGGCCGATCTGACCTGGACCGGGATCGCGGGCGAAGCTCATGGCGGGATTAACCGGCGATCCTGCAGCCGGGTGATTTCGCAATATCCGCGCGGCACCGAGATTCGCAATGTACGGCAATTGTCGGTGCTGTCGGCGGAAGAACTGGCAAAGATTGCCGACGCGATCGGTGCGGATGATTTCGACCCCCGCTGGGTCGGGGCGTCGATGGTGATCGAGGGCATCCCCGATTTCACCCATGTGCCGCCGTCATCGCGGTTGCAGGCCCCGTCGGGGGCGACGCTGGTGATCGACATGGAAAACCGGCCCTGCCATCTGCCCGCGCCGGTAATTTCAGAAGACCTGCCAGAGGCGGGCAAGCGGTTCAAACAGGCAGCGGCAGGCAAACGTGGCGTCACGGCTTGGGTGGAGCGTGAAGGGGCGGTGCGACTGGGCGATATCCTGACCCTGCACATTCCCGACCAGCCCGCTTGGCCGCATTTGGACAAGGCGCGCGGATAGGGCGCTGAGAGACCGTTGAAGGTAAATAGATTTCCCTGCGACGTTTCGCACTGTGGATAGGTCGGATTTGCGGTACCTTTCCGGTTCCAACATGCGCTAAGGCGGAAGAAAGCATGCGATCAGCAATCCCAGAGGAGGGGTGAGATGAGCTATAAATCCGATATCGAGATTGCCCGCGAAGCCAATAAGAAGCCGATTCAGGACATCGGGGCCAAATTGGGCATCGGCACGGATCACCTGCTGCCCTATGGGCATGACAAGGCCAAGATCAGCCAGGATTTCATCAACAGCCTGAAAACCCGTGAAAACGGCAAGCTGATCCTGATGACCGCGATCAACCCGACCCCTGCAGGCGAAGGTAAAACCACGACTACCGTGGGGCTGGGCGACGGTCTGAACCGGATCGGCAAGAAGGCCGCGATTTGTATTCGCGAAGCATCACTGGGCCCGTGTTTCGGGATGAAGGGCGGTGCGGCGGGAGGCGGTTACGCCCAGGTGGTGCCGATGGAGGAAATGAATCTTCATTTCACCGGCGATTTCCACGCGATCACCAGCGCCCACAACCTGCTGAGCGCGATGATCGACAACCATATCTATTGGGGCAATGAGCTGGAAATCGACGCGCGGCGGATCGTATGGCGTCGGGTGATGGACATGAACGACCGGGCGCTGCGCGATATCGTGACTTCGCTTGGCGGCGTGACAAACGGGTTCCCGCGTCAGACCGGGTTTGACATCACGGTCGCGTCGGAGGTGATGGCGATCCTGTGTCTGGCCACCGATCTGAAGGATTTGCAGAAACGACTGGGCGATATCATTGTCGCCTACCGTCGGGATCGCAGCCCCATCTATGCCCGCGATATCAAAGCCGATGGCGCAATGACGGTGTTGTTGAAGGACGCAATGCAGCCCAACCTGGTGCAGACGCTGGAAAACAATCCAGCCTTCGTGCATGGCGGCCCGTTCGCCAATATCGCACATGGCTGCAATTCCGTGATCGCCACCACCACGGCGCTGAAACTGGCCGATTACGTGGTGACCGAGGCCGGCTTCGGTGCCGATCTGGGAGCCGAGAAATTCATGGATATCAAGTGCCGCAAGGCAGGCATCGCGCCCGACGCGGTGGTGATCGTCGCCACGGTGCGGGCGATGAAGATGAACGGCGGCGTTGCCAAGGCCGATTTGGGCCCAGAAGATGTCGAGGCGGTGCAAAAGGGCTGCCCCAACCTTGGCCGCCACATCGCCAATGTGAAAAGCTTTGGCGTGCCGGTGGTGGTGGCAATCAACCATTTCGTCACCGATACCGACGCCGAGATTCAGGCGGTGAAGGACTATGTCGACAGTCAGGGCAGCGAAGCGATCCTGTGCCAGCATTGGGAAAAGGGCAGCGCGGGCGCCGAGGAACTGGCACTGCGGGTGGCTGAGCTGGCCGATAGCGGCATTTCCAATTTTGCGCCACTCTATCCCGATGACATGGGGCTGTTTGATAAGATCGAGACCATTGCCAAGCGGATTTATCATGCCGATGAAGTGTTGGCCGACAAGAAGATCCGCGACCAGCTGCATGCCTGGGAAGAGGCGGGCTATGGCCATCTGCCGATCTGCATGGCCAAGACGCAGTACAGTTTTTCCACCGACCCAAACCTGCGCGGCGCACCGACCGGTCATTCAGTCCCGGTGCGTGAGGTACGGTTGAGTGCGGGAGCCGGGTTCGTCGTGGCCATCTGCGGCGAAATCATGACCATGCCCGGCCTGCCGCGCAAACCGGCAGCTCTTGACATCGGAATTGATAATAAAGGAAATGTCACGGGTCTTTTTTGAGCTGTCCAGCCCGTCGCGACCGGGTAAAGAAAGTAGCGAAATGAATGTGACTCCCAACCCATATTCCTCTTTACCGGCCAGCGCGTTCTGGAAACTATCGGTGACCAATCGGAATTTGCAGGAACAGGTCGATATCTGGAATCCCAAATACCCGATCAAACCGAACACTCCGGTCGTCACCTATGGATCCTGTTTCGCACAGCATATTGGCCGGGCGCTGAAGGCGCGCGGATATTCCTGGCTAGAAACCGAGGTCTCACCTTTCGGAATGCGGGCGCAAACGGCGCGCAGTTTCGGTTATAGCGTGTTTTCATCTCGTTCCGGCAATATCTACACGCCAACCTATCTGCGACAATGGACAGAATGGGCGCTGGGAAAGAACTCAGCACCAGATATCTGTTGGTATGACAAAGGTAGGGCAATCGACCCATTTCGGCCGCGCATCGAACCTCACGGTTTCGAAGATAAAGAAGAGATGTTGCGGTGCCGGGAGATGTCGTTGGAAGCTTTTCGTGAAAGCATCCGCCGCGCCGGCGTTCTGGTTTTCACCCTCGGTCTAACCGAACGATGGCTGGACAAAGCTGGTTTCGAATACCCGATGTGTCCTGGAACCGCGGCGGGGGAATTCGATCCTGAAATGCATTTTTTCGACAATCTGGATTATGCGGAAACCACACGCGCCCTGAATGATGTGACCGCGATGTTCCGCGCTGAGAACCCGGAATTGAAGATTCTTTTAACCGTTTCTCCGGTCCCGTTGACTGCGACGGCGTCACAGGCGCATGTGATGGCGGCAACCGTGCGATCGAAGTCGATTTTGAGGGCCGCGGCCGACAGCGTTGTGGCCAACGACGAAATGGTCGATTATTTCCCGTCTTATGAGATATTCAGCAGCCCGGTTTTTGGTCGCGGTCTGTTCGAACCGAACTGGCGCAGTGTTTCGGCAGACGGCGTTCGACAAGTCATGGATCTGTTTTTTCGGGCGCAAGTTTCTAAGTTCGGAGAAGTCGAGGTTAATTTGCCCGAAGAGGACGATCTGTACGATCTGATCTGTGAAGAGGAAATTCTAGATTTCTTCGGGGCGGAACGTTGAAAATCTGCGTCCTTGGCAACAGCTTCTGTATCGCGCTCGGGATGGGCTGGGATGAACTTCGTGTGTTCTATCCCGAGATCTCGATGTCGATATTTTTTTCGCCAGGAAGATCAATCCTGAATACCGAGATTCGGGGCTCGAAAATAGTGCCAACCGATAAACGGGTGCTCGAATATTTTCAACAATCCTCGAGTTGGCAGGGTGAGATAGATGTGGCCGAATTTGACAGGTTTCTCGTTTACGGGTTGCATCCGGTGCCTCCATCAATCCAAAATGATCGCGCTTTTTCACGGGCTGTTCGATTGGCAGCCTACAAGGAAAGGGTGAAAACCTGCCCAGTGCTTCCTTTCATCGAAAGGCTACGTTCGGTGACGGATGCGCCGATCGATTTCATGATGAATCCATACCCGGCGTTGCCTGCTGATTGTGACCCAGTACCCGTGGTCGAATTTCTGCGCGAAGATATAGAAGTCACGACGCAGCTTTGGAACGAGCTATTGAACGTGCGGTTCGTGCCGCAGCCAGAGGAAACACTTATTGAAGGCAACCGGGCGACGAAACTGGAATTTGCCAAAGGCGAGTATTCCAAACCTGACGATCCGGACGCCCCCCCGATGATAGATTTGCGGCACATGAACGCAGCCTTTGGCAAGGTTTCTGTCGCACGATATCTTGACGGTTTGGCTGGGCTGGTATGATTGAAGAGAATTGCGCCGTAGCCAGGCAAAAGGAAACGATCAGGTTTGACTGGTAACAAAGTAAGCAAACAGGAAGAGCAGATTGAGATGAGTGCCAGAATAATCGACGGGAAGGCCTTTGCGGCCACTGTGCGGGAAAAGGTGGCGGGCCATGTGGCGCGGCTGAAGGAAGAGCACGGGATTACCCCCGGACTGGCCGTCGTTCTGGTCGGTGAAGATCCGGCCAGCCAGGTCTATGTCCGGTCCAAGGGGGAGAAGACCCGCGAGGTTGGGATGAATTCGTACGAGTATCGCCTGCCTGCGACTGTGGCCGAGGACGAGCTTTATGCTCTCATCGACAAGCTCAATACCGACCCGGCGGTTCATGGCATCCTTTGCCAGTTCCCGGTGCCGCCGCATCTTTCGGAGCGTGATATCATCGCCCGGATCAGCCCGGAAAAAGATGTGGACGGGCTTAGCGTGATAAACGCAGGCAGGCTCGCCACCGGGCAGAAAACCATGGTGTCCTGCACGCCTCTCGGCTGCCTGATGATGCTGCGCGACGAACGTGGCGACCTCACCGGGCTCGATGCGGTGGTGATTGGCCGATCAAACCTCGTGGGCAAGCCGATGGGCCAGCTTCTTCTGCGCGATAGCTGTACCGTGACGATGACGCATAGCCGGACCCGCGATATTGCCGAAGTGGTGCGCCGAGCCGATATCGTGGTGGCTGCCGTCGGCGTGCCCGAGATGGTGAAAGGCGATTGGATCAAGCCCGGCGCGACGGTGATCGACGTGGGCATGAACAGGATTGATGCACCGGAAAAGGGCGCGGGAAAGACCCGGTTGGTCGGCGATTGCGATTTTGACAGCTGCGCAGAGGTTGCCGGTGCCATCACTCCGGTCCCCGGAGGTGTCGGTCCGATGACCATTGCCTGCCTGCTGGCCAACGCGGTCACCGCCTGTTGCCGCGCGCATGATTTGGCGGAACCCGAAGAGCTGACCGCCTGAGAATTCGAAAGCAGCCGCAAGGCTGCTCTTTCATTTCTCGGGATGGACCTCAGCTCTGCACCGGCACCATTGTGCCCTGCATCAGCGCGATTTGCTTTTCCTCGCCGCCGGTGCGGGCGAACACTTCGGATGTCACCACGACCAGACGTCGTCCCGGTTTGACCACCTTGCCCCGCGCGATCAGAAGATCGCCCTTGGCCGGTGACAGCAGGTTGATCTTAATTTCCGAGGTGAGCACTTCACAGTCTTCGGGCATGACCGACAGGGCGGCATATCCGGCGGCGCTGTCGCCGATGGCGAAGGTCAGCGCGGCATGACCAAACCCGTTCTGTTGCAACGAACCCGGCAGCAGCGGAGCGGTGATTTCGCATTCACCATTCGCCACGTAAATCAATCTGGCGCCGAGTGTTTTCATCATGGTCTGCGCATCGAAACTTGCCTGAATTTTGTTGGCTACCGTCATGTCTTCCCCTCTAAAAATGTAAAGTCTCGGGTTTTCTGGTCGTTGTAACGACTTGCAGTTGTCTTGCCCGCAATAATTGCAGTAAACCACTGGAAAGTCATTGTTTTGAGTTCTCAGCCCATTTTAGGTGTCCGAAATGAATAACCTCGTTTTTCGAGCTTTTAAGCATACATTTTCCTATCCGCCTGTCGCGATTTGGACGCTGATGGCGTTTGGGGCGGCGATCATGGGGCCCTTTGGAACGTTTTCCGTTTTCGGCTGGTGGCCCCGGATGGTTTATTGGTTCGTGATCTGCGGAAGTTCGGTTTTCTTGGCCTATCTGGTGCGGGCCGGAGTCGGGCATTTTATCCGCGATGAATTCAGTTTGCTGTTTGATGCGCTTAGTGTCTTTGGAATGACGGTGGTGTTTTCACCCCTTGCCTATGGCCTGACGGTGTTCATGTCGTTCGATCCCGGTGCGCCGGTGCCGGACCCTTGGCGGGTGATCTTGTTCGTGTTTCTGGTCGCCACCATCGTGCATGCAATCCGCCGGATTCATCGGTACAGCCAGATGTCGCAATTCGTATCGGAAGAAACCGGCAGTTTTCGTTTCGATGGGCAGGATGGCGAGGCCGCTTTGGCCGACGCCGAAGCTGAGACTGAGGCAGAGCAATCCGCCATTCAACAGTGCCGGTTGCAGGAACGTTTGCCCGAAGATATCCGTACCCCGATCCTGCATCTGAGCGCCCGGGACCATTTCGTCGATGTCGAAACCCATACCGCGCTCTACAGTCTGCGGATGCGGTTTTCGGATGCCGTTGCCGAAATGAACGGGGTGGAAGGGTACAATACCCACCGCTCACATTGGGTTTCCCGCGCTGCGATCTGTGAAAATGCAAACAAAGATGGCAAGCTTTTCCTGATTCTGGTCAATGGCACGCGGGTCCCGGTCAGTCGCAGTTTCCGCCCGCATCTGACCGATGCAGGGCTGATCGAGGGCGGCTGAGCTAGTCCCGCGGCATTGGCATCGGCAGCAGGTTCGGCCCGGTCAGGATCGCCAGCGCTTCGGGGCGCATCAGGTGCTTGAGCACCGCATGTGAAGTGTTCAGTCCGCCGGTATAAGTGCCATAGGCGGGCATGATGATGCGATCGCTGTCGATCAGGAAGCAAGGACGCGTGATGGATTGGCCGTGGGCCGTGACCCGCGCCTTGGGATGATAATGACCGGATATTTCGCCACTGGCTTGCAACCGGGCAATATGACGGAAGACGAGGGGCGGAAACGGCAGTTCGGCCATATGCGTGCCGCCGATGGCCAGAGGACCGGGATCATGGTTGCCCTGAATCCAGATCCAGCGGCGGCCCGCCTGCATCCGGGTGATCCACATCACGTCCGATTCGCTGATCCCGCGCGATGACGCGCTGTCGTCGAAACTGTCGCCGAGGCAGATCACCGAATTGGCCGCCGTCGTCAGCAGATCGCGTTCCAGCTGTGCCAGCGTTTCGCGGGTGTCATAGGGCGGCAGCATCGCACCGCCCAAACGGGCAATCCGTTCGGATCTGCCGAGGTGCAAATCCGAGACGCAAAGCACCCGTTTTTCGGGCCAGTAAAGCGCGCCCGATTTCATCGCTTCCAGCTTTACACCGGACAAGGTGAGCGAATACGTGTTCATGCTCTGTTCATTCGCATGTCATAGAGATTCCAGCAAGCGCTATCGTGCCTGAAACTTACAGATTGGCCAGCCCCGATTGCGTCATCAATTTGGCGGTTTCTGCCGCCAGCAGCCGTTCGCGGCCTTCGCCAGAGATCGGCACCTTACCGATTTCCAGCAACAGGGGGGCGGCCAGCGGCGTGATGCGGTCCAGTTGCAAATGGGTGATATTTCCGGCGGTGCGGGTGATCATGTCGCGCAACCGGGAAAAATCGATCAGCCCGCGCATCGCTTCGGCCTTGGTGATCCGCATCAGCAGGTGATCGGGGTCGTATTTCATCAGCGTGTCATACAGGATATCGGACGAAAATGTCGCCTGCCGTCCGGATTTGCGTTGTCCCTGAAAACTGCGCTGAATCAATCCGGCGATGGTCGCCGAGGTTTTGAAGGTGCGTTTCATCACCGCGTTGGTGGTCAGCCACCTGTCCAACCCCTGTTCCAGAGCATCAAGGCCGAATAACGGTGCCGGATCGCGCAGCGGTTCCAGCCCCCAGATCAGCGTGGCGTGATCGGTGGCGACGAATCCCAGCGGTGCCAGACCGGTTTCTTCCATCCGTTTGGTCAGAAGCAGGCCCAGTGTCTGCTGTGCATTGCGCCCGGCAAATCCGTAGATGCAGGTATGGGCCAGCCCATCATGCGGGAAGCTTTCGATCTGAATTTCGCCGGGACGGGGCAGGCGGGACATGTCGCGCTGCAATGCCAGCCATTGCGCAGTGTGAGAGGGCAGGTCGGGCCAGTCGTCCTGTTGCAGCATGCGCAAGATACGTTGTGACAATTGGGTGGAGGTGGAAAACTTGGTGCCCATGAAGGTGGCGATTTTGGGTTTCCGGCCGGGGTCTTTGCTGACTTCGACGACCAGTTCTTTCAGCGTTTCATAGCGCACCACCCGACCGCCGATCAGAAAGGTGTCGCCCTTGGTCAGCGACGCGGCGAAGGTTTCTTCGATCTCACCGAGCGGCGCGCCGCCGCGACCACGCATTTTTACCTTGAGCGTATCGGTGTCCTGAATGGTGCCGATATTCTGCCGGATCAGGGCGGCGCTGCGCGTGTCGCGCAATTGCCACAACCCGTCGGGCCGTTCCTGCAACCTTTGCCAGCGGTCATAGGCGCGCAGGGCATAGCCGCCGGTGGCGCAGAATTCGAAACAATCGTCGAATTGCGCCCGGGACAACCCTGCATAAGGCCCGGCGCGGCGGAATTCGTGAAACAGGGCATTGGGGGCAAAGGGGCCGGAACAGGCCGCGATCAGGATATGCTGGCACAGCACGTCGAGCGGGCCGGGGCCGCGCGGGTCGCCGTCCAGATCATGGTCCCTGACGGCTTCGAGCGCGGCGATGCATTCGACCACCTCGTAACGGTTGGCGGGGACCAGCAGCGCCTTGGATGGCGCATTGTAGCGGTGGTTGGCGCGGCCGATCCGCTGCACCAGCCGTTTGACGTTTTTCGGCGCGCCGATCTGGATCACCAGATCGACATCGCCCCAGTCTATCCCGAGATCGAGCGTCCCGGTGCAGACCACGGCGCGCAGTTCGCCGCGCAACATCGCCTGTTCCACCTTGTCGCGTTGACCCCGGTCCAGACTGCCGTGATGGATGCCGATGGGCAGGTTGTCTGCGTTGGCAAGCCAAAGATTACGAAAGAAAATTTCGGCCTGTGCGCGGGTGTTGTGGAAGATCAGAGTGGTCTTGTGATTTTTTACCTGCTCCAGCACCGCCGGGATCGCATAAGCCGCGCCGCCGCCTGACCATGGCGGCGCTTCATCGGTTTGCAGCATCTGGATATCTGGGTCGGGACCGGGATCGGCAGTCAGAATGGCGCAGGGTTCAGGAGGGGCGGCAAGGAAATCAGCGATGCCTTGCGGGTCTTCGACCGTGGCCGACAAGCCCACCCGGCGCAGTCCGGGGCAGAGCGTTTGCAACCGGGCGAGTGCCAGCGTCAGCTGATCGCCCCGCTTGCTTTCGGCCAGCGCGTGGATTTCATCGACCACTACCCGTTTGAGGCTGTTGAACATGCGCGGCGCGTCTTCATAGCTGAGCAGCAGCGCAAGGCTTTCGGGGGTGGTCAGCAGGATATGCGGCGGGTCGGCGCGCTGGCGTTTCTTGCGGCTGGACGGCGTGTCGCCGGTGCGGTCCTCGATCCGGACGGCCAAGCCCATTTCATCGACCGGCGTCTGCAGGTTGCGGCGGATATCGGCAGCCAGTGCCTTCAGCGGTGAGATGTAAAGCGTGTGCAGGCCCTGATGCGTTCCGTCTGCCAGCTCTGCCAATGTGGGGAGGAACCCGGCCATTGTCTTGCCGCCTCCCGTAGGCGCGATCAGCAGCAGCGCCGGGTCGGCAGCCCGGGCCAGCATCGCGGCCTGATGCGGGTGGATCGACCAGCCACGGTTTTTGAACCAGTCGGCAAGGGGGGCGGGCAAGGGCGTCATACCCGATATTTAGGCACGTCGGTATGAGAGTGCGAGAGGAGAGACGCGGCCACCGGCCATGAGCGCGCTGCAATGCAGGTATTCCGATGCGCCGCAACAGAACGTGTTGGCATCTGCGTATCAACAATGACGTTAAAATTCAGGAGTTTACCAAAATGGCATCCCTTCGCAACTGGGCCACACCGTTGACCATCGGCGCGTTCACGATTTCAGGCGTGACAGGCGTGTTGATGTTTTTCCATCTCGATACGGGGCTCAACAAGGTGGCGCATGAGTGGCTGAGCTGGGGATTGCTGGCAGGTGTGGGGCTGCATCTGACCGCCAATTTCCGGGCCTTTAAAACCTATTTCAAACGGCCCAAAGCGATGGCTGTCGTTGGGATTGCCGCCTTGCTTCTGGCAGGGTCTTTCTTTTCCTTGGGCGGCACCGGGAACACCAGCCCGGTGGCGGCGGTGATGCAGGGTATGGGGCGTGCCCCGGTCGACCGGGTGATCGCCCTGACTGGCGAAGATGTCGATGCCGGCTTGGCACGTCTGGGCGCGGCGGGGATCAAAGCCACGCCGGGCCAGACCATTGGTGCGCTGTCCGGTGGGGACCGGGGCAAACAGGCCGAAATTTTGCAGGTCATATTCGACCCGAGCGGAACCCAATAGATCAGCAATGCCAAGAAGGTGGCGCCAAGGCCATCGGCAACGGCGTCACTTCACAATCACTTCGTCCCGCACGAACATGTTGTCCCACGCCCGGTCGATCAGGTCGGGGGACATCTGATAGGGGATGCCTTCGAAATCGCAAATCGAAATCATCTGATCGATCAGGAAAACCGGCTGATAATTGGCATAGATATTATCGATGGTCGGATATTTTTTCTGTAACAGATGCACCAACGCGGTTTCGTCCAGCGGCATACCCTTCTTCTTGGCCACAAGGGCAAAGATTTTCAGGTAATCTTCCTGGCAGGGCCCGTCGATCTTGATCTTGTAGAAAATCCGGCGCAGTGCCGCCTGATCGAAAATCTCGTTCGGGTGGAAGTTGGTGGAAAAAATCACCAGCGTGTCGAACGGCACTTCGAACTTTTCGCCCGATTGCAGCGCCAGAATATCCTTGTTCTCCTCCAGCGGCACGATCCAGCGGTTGACCAGCGATTGCGGCGGTTCCGACTGGCGGCCAAGGTCGTCGACGATGAAGATGCCGCCCGTCGCCTTCAGTTGCAAAGGCGCCTGGTAAGTGCGGGCGGTGGGGTTGTATTTCAGGTCCAGCATGTCGAGCGTCAACTCGCCGCCAGTGATCACGGTGGGGCGGTCGCAGTGGACATAGCGGCTGTCGAAACCTTTCTTGCGGCGCAGGGAATGCGGGTCGTCTTCGACCGCTTCGGCCTTGGAATGCACGATCGGGTCGTAAACAGTGATCACCTGACCGGAATATTCGATCGCGCGGGGGACATAGATCTTGTCGCCCATCGCGTCGCGGATACCGTTGGAGATCGAGGATTTGCCGTTGCCCGGCGGTCCATACATCAGGATCGAGCGGCCCGAGCTGACGGCGGGACCAAGGTTCGACAGCAGGTCAGTGGGCAGCACCAGATGGCCCATCGCGCTGGTCAGTTGTTGCCGGGTGATCTGAATATCGCGGATCGACTGGCGCTTGATCTGTTGGCGGTAAACATCCAGCGGCACCGGCATCGCGCCGTAATATTCCGACTGCGCCAGCGCATCCAATGCCCGCGCCTTGCCCGCATCGGTCAGTTGGTAACCCATTTCGTTGCCCGCATTGGCGTTCAGCGTGCCGGTCGCTTCAAGCAGTTTCTGACCACGCGCGATATCGATCAGTTCCTGTGTCACCATGCGCGGCAGACACAGCGCGGCGGCGGCATCGGTGACTGTGCCGGTGCTTTTGCGAAACATGGTTTTCAACAGGATGTCGCGCATCATCGGGATTGGCAGGCGCATGTCGTCCAGAGTGTTGGGCGGCGGCGGCGGGGTAACGCCGGTGCTGGGCTGTACCTGCATATTCATTTCATATCCTGCTCTTGTCATCAAAACTGCGCCGCGTCGGGCTATCATGCGCGATACTGGCCGCAGAGTTGGGCAAAAAAAGGGAGAAATCCGCGCGGGATCAGGCCAAATTGAGATAAATGCGGCCGGTTCAGCCGCCGTATACCGCCCCGATCAGCAGGTAGAGCGACAGGGTGGTCCCCAGTGGCAGGCCCATCGGGAAATCGCCCTTGCGGGTCCAGCTTTCCCAGTCCGGCGCCAGCTTGCGCAGTGGCGTCACCCCGGCCAGCCGGTGCGCGGCAACCGCGGCCAGCGTCACCGTGGCGAACAGCATCACCACCAGTTTCCAGTCGCCCAGCATCACGTAAGGTGCGGCGGCGGCGGTGAATTTAGCATCCCCGGCCCCGATCAATCCGGCGCCGTTCATCACCATGCCGACCAACAACAGGATCACCAGTTGCAACAATTGCCACCCGACCTGTTGCAGCGGCAGCAGGAAGGGCGCGGCCACGACAAAGGCGACGGCCAGCAGGATCACCGCCTTGTTGGGGATTTTCATCACCCGCAGATCGCTTAGGGCCGACCAAAGGCAGGCGGGCAGGCTGATCAGGAAAAGCCACAGCGCCACCGATTGCGGCATGTGCAGGGTCGGGGCGATGGCGGACAGGGTGGTCACGAGCGGCGTCAGCTTTCCAGTGCCCGCAGGCTGCGCACGGCGGCTTCGAAATGCTGCGGATGGGTGTCGATCGCTTCGTGCAGCAATCCCTTGGCGGTTTCGATATCGCCCTGTTTTACGGCGCTGAGACCCAGCGTGTGCAACAGTTGGGCGCGCTCGATCTGATTCATCGGAATCACCGGCAGAGAATAATTGCGCTGTGCGCCCCGGGCCAGAACGATGTTGTTCTTGGCCGTGAACAGGGCCGGATCGTTGCGGATCGCTTCGCCGAACAGACGTTCGGCTTCGGCAAAATCGCCCCGGGTCAGCTTCGAATAGCCCCAGTTGTTCAGAACGCTGGCGGGCCGGGTGGTCAGGCCGATGGCGGTTTCATAGAAACTGTCAGCCTTTTTCCATTCCTTGTTGCTGTCTGCGACCATCGCTTCGAGCCGGTAGCGTTTGAAGGATTCAAAGGTCGGCGGGATCGCGTCCAGCGCTGCATCGGCATCGTCCCATTGCCCGGTGCGGATCAATGAATCGGCCAGATCGACGCGGTCGTCATCGGTGGCTTCGGCAGATTTGACCACCTTGCGCCAGACCGGCACCGCTTCGGTTGCGCGGCCTGCGCGGACCAGCGATTTCGCCAAGCCGCGTTGCAAATCCAGCCGGTCGGGATTTTCGGATGCGGCGCGTTTGAAATAATTCACCGCCTCACCGGCATCTGCCACGGTCAGCATGATGTCGCTGAGATTGTTTTCATCCACCGCGTTGACCGCGCTCATCGCACGGTCGACCTGGTTTTTACCGCGTATGTCTTCACAGGCGGACAGACCCAACGCGGCTGTCAGACCCAGAGTCACAAGAAGGGGATGGCGCATATTTTGCGTCCTTGTACTGCTCTTGCCATGTCATGGTATCCGGCGCAGGACATAGCTGCCGCTGCCGCGCTGTACCAATTTATATTCTTGTTCTAACTCGTCATCATAATCCGGATTTTCAAATTTTGCGAGTGCCAAGCGCAAATTATCGCGAATTGAGTCACTTTCGCCATTGTCGAGCGCATAGGCCTTTTTGAAAATCTGCACGGCTTCGCCCAGTTTGCCCCGTTCCATCAGCACCACGCCCAGATTGTTCCAGACCTCCGGTATCGCCTGATCGGTCGCAACCGCCTGTCGCAGCTGGCGTTCGGACTGACCCAGACGGCCCAGCCCCAGATTGGCGGTACCGATCCCGGACAGAACATCGACGGTCATGCCGTGGTCCAGCGCGGCGCGGGAATAGGCTTGCAGCGCCAGTTCGTATTCCCCTGCCTGCATCAGCCGTTGACCGACAACCAGCCCGTCAACGGCCTGCCCGCGGGGCGCAACACCGGGCGCATAGGTCGTGTCAGACGCGCCAAGGCCGCCTGTTGAACAGGCGGCCAAAGCGGTAAGTGCAACCAGGCCAAGCCCGGCGCGAAAGCGTTTCATTTGTTATCTGCTCATTTACCCAAAGCCGTGATCCCGATCACCGACGGCGCGACCAGAATGATCAACAACGGCGGCACGGTGAGCATCATTGTGGCAAGGGTCATCTTGGTAGGCAACTTATTTGCTTTCTCTTCCGCGCGCATAACGCGTTTATCCCGCATTTCCCCGGCATAGACCCGCAACGCTTCGGCGATCGAGGTGCCGAAGGTCTGCGATTGAACCATCACGGTCACGAAGCTGGATACGTCCGGTACGCCGCAGCGTTCGGCCATGTCGGCCAAGACGTTGGATTTGTCCTTACCGGCCTTGACCTGCTGGGACACGATGTCGAATTCATCGGCCAGCGCCGGGTAGGAGGCGCGGATTTCGCGGGCGACGCGGATGATCGACTGGTCCATCGACTGGCCTGCTTCGACGCAGACCAGCATCATATCGAGCGCGTCTGGAAACCCGTCGGTGATTTCATCCTGCCGCGCCTGTTGCCGGCGGGTGACCCAGTATTTCGGGGCCATGTAGCCGACGATGCCGGGGCCGAGAACATAGATCATCGCTTCGGTTGGTTTGGTTTCGCCACCCGATTTGAACAGCAGGTAATACAGCACCCCCACGATCAGCAGTCCGATCCCCAGCGCGAACTGGCTGAAGTGATAGATCATCACCGCCTCTTTCGACTGGTATCCGGCCTGCGTCAGTTTCATCCGGACGTTGGAAAATTCTTCTTCGTCCTGCGGTTCCAGGAAGGTGGAATATTTTTCCAGCTTCTGACCGCTTTTGGCGGTGCGCAACGACGAGCCGCGAATAGGGTCGTCCCGGTGGGCGTCCTTTTTCAACTTGTCCAGCGGGTCTTCGCCGGATTTGAACAGGAAGGGCAGGGTGATCAGGATCAGGGCGATGCCCAGAAACCCTGCCAGCATCAGAGGGCCGGTGCCACTGGCAGATGCGCCGAAAATTGAATTGACGATATCCATAGCAGTTCTCCTCAGACCTTGATGTTCACCAGCATCCGCATCACGAACATGTTCGCCACCAGGAACACGCCGACCGCTATGCAGGCGGGAATGAACATCGGGTGATCGAGAACGTCATCGTAATAATGCGGATCGGTCAGGTTGATGCCGACAAGCGCCATCAGCGGGAAGCCGGACAGGAATTTGCCCGACCATTGCGCTTCGGCGGTGATCGCCTTGACCCGGCGGAACAGGCGGAAACGGGCGCGGATGACCTTGGCCAGACCGGCCAGGATCTCGGCCAGGTTGCCGCCCGATTGCTGCTGAATAGTCACCGCCACGGCAAGGAAGCGCAGATCCTGCAATTCCAGCCGTTCGGCCATGTCCTTGAGCGCCTCGCCGACATCGCGGCCATATTGCGCTTCGTCCGCGATCATGCCGAATTCTGTGGCCAGCGGATCGGCCACTTCGCGGGCCACGATCTGAATGGCGGAACTGAACGGATGGCCGACCCGCAGTGATCGCACCATCAATTCGATGGCATCGGGAAGTTGTTCCTCGATCATCGCCATGCGCTTCTTGGCCTTGCTTGAAATCCACAGGAAAACGCCGCCGACCCCCATCGCAACCGATGCCCCGGCGCGGATCACCACGCCGGTCTGGGTGCCGACGGTCAGCGCCACGAAGGCCATGGCCGACAGCCCGGCCATGATCATCAGCAGTTGGGTGGGGGAAAAGGCAATCGCTGCCTTTTGCGCCTTGGCCGCCAGAATCGAATAGACCGGGATGGCGCGCCATTGCATATGCTGGCCCATCTCCTTGCGGAGTTTTTCCATCACTTCGGTGCGGTTACCGCCCTTTTCCAGCATGTCGAGCCGCCGGTTGACCCGGTTGTTGAGGCTGATCGAGCGGCCGAAAACGGTCAGGTAGATCCCTTCGACGATGACCAGAACACCGACAAAGATCAGACCGTAAATAAGCGGTTGAATGGGAATGGACATCGGCGTTACTCCGCAGCAGCAGGTTCAAAGATTTCGGCGGGCAGGTCATAGCCCCACAGACGGAACCGTTCCGAATAGTGACTGCGGACACCGGTCGCGGTAAAGTGACCGATGATCTTGTTTTCCGGGGTCAGGCCGACGCGCTGGAAGCGGAACACTTCCTGCATCGAGATCACGTCGCCTTCCATGCCGGTGATTTCGGTGATCGAGGTCATCCGGCGGCTGCCGTCCTGCAACCGCGACGCCTGTACGATCAGGTTCACCGCCGACGAAATCTGGCTGCGCACCGCTTTCAGCGGCATTTCCACGCCGGACATGGCGATCATGTTTTCCAACCGGCTGAGTGCATCGCGCGGGTTGTTGGCGTGGATCGTGGTCATCGACCCGTCATGGCCAGTATTCATCGCCTGCAGCATGTCGATGACTTCCTCGCCGCGGGTTTCGCCGACGATGATCCGGTCCGGGCGCATCCGCAGGGCGTTTTTCAGGCAGTCGCGCGCGGATACTTCGCCCTTGCCTTCGACATTTGGCGGGCGGCTTTCCATCCGGCCGACATGGACCTGCTGCAACTGCAATTCGGCGGTATCTTCGATGGTCAGGATGCGTTCGGAATTGTCGATGAAGCCCGACAGTGCGTTCAGGGTGGTGGTTTTGCCCGACCCGGTGCCGCCCGATACGATGATGTTCAGCCGGGTCGCGACGGCGGCCTGAAGATAGGCAGCCATTTCTTCGGAAAAGGCGCCAAAGCCGACCAGTTCGTCGATGCCCAGCTTGTCCTTTTTGAATTTCCGGATAGATACCAGCGATCCATCCACCGCGATCGGGCCGACCATCGCGTTAAAACGCGATCCGTCCGCCAGACGGGCATCGACATACGGGTTTGATTCATCGACCCGCCGACCCACCGCCGAAACGATTTTGTCGATGATCCTCAAAAGATGCTTTTCATCCTTGAAGGTAATGTCGCTCAGTTCCAGTTTACCGTCGCGTTCCACGAAGATGCGCTTGGGCCCGTTGACCAGAATATCGTTGACGGTGTCGTCTTTCAGAAGGGTTTCCAGCGGCCCCAATCCGGTGACTTCGTCATAAAGTTCCTGAAACAGCTGACCACGGTCTTCGCGGTTCAGAACGATGCCTTTTTCTTCCAGCACTTCGGCAGAGATCGAGCTGATTTCAGACCGCAGATCGGTTTCGGTGGCGGTTTCCAGCGCGGCCAGATTGAGGTTGTCCAACAGGGCGCGATGCAGTTCGAGCTTGATTTCCGACAGCCGTTCCTTGCGCTTGCGTTCCTTGTCCTGCGGGACCGATTGCGCGGCGGCCTTCTGCGCCGGTTTGCGGATGCTGACAGGTTTCGCAGCGCCGGCACGGGTTTCGGCCGTCTTTGGCATTGCCACTACTTTCGCAGCTGGCTGTGCGGCGGCTTTGCCGCTGTCGTTTTTTTTGTATCGTGAAAACATCGCGTAGTCCCCCTAATTTCCGATTAACCCGGTTCCGACTGGCCCAACTCGTGAAGCGACGCCGCCAGTTTGGCGATTTCCTTGCGCAACGGATTCTTGGCCGCGCTTTCCGCCAAGGGTGTGCCGTGATCGCCCGCCTGGGTGACCTGTTTGCCGCCATCGGGCATTTGCAGGTCGATTGAGATATCAAGGCTGTCCGCCATCCGCTTGACCCGGGATTTCCCGCTTAGATCGGTGAATTTCGGTGCCCGGTTCAACACGAAGCGCAGCTTTTCGAACGGCAGGTCTTCGGATTGCAGCGCACGCTTGAGCCGCAATGCGTTCTGTGCCGACCGCATATCCAGTTCCACCATTGCGAAATAGACATGTGCGGCGTTCAGCACCGTTTCGGACCATTGCACCAGAGTTCTGGGCACATCAATAAGGACATAGTCGAAATGGCGCCGCGCGACGTCGATGATGCGCTGAATGTCTTCCGGTCCGACCAGATCCAGCGGAAGCATTTCCTTGGGTGCGGTCAACACGTGAAGCTTGTCCTTGTAAGACATCAAGGCCTGGGTGAAGAGATCGTCATCCAGCGCCTCTGTATCGGACAGCAATTCATAGACCGCATCACGGCGGGGCAGGTCGAGATAGGTCGAAACCGTGCCGAATTGCAAATCCAGGTCGATGATACAAACTCTTGGCGGTGTTTGCTTTTTCTTGACGCCAGCGATCAGTTCCCAGCCCAGATTGGTCACCAGGGTCGTCGCCCCGGTGCCACCGGCCAGGGGATGCACGGCGATGACCACGCCTTCGCGGTCATGTGCCGATTTCGGGGCGCGGGACACCGGTTCAGATCCGCTTTCGTCAGCGTCGTCTGCGGCATCTTCGGGCTGGTCTGCCATCGGTGCGGGCGCGCGCAGCCGTTCGATTGCGGCCTGCAATTCGTTTTCCGGCAACGGGTAGGGGACGAATTCATCGGCCCCCTGACGCAGTAGTTGATGCAACGCCGCCGGTGTGACTTCTTCGGCGATCAGGATGATCTTGATGCCCAGCCGTTTGGCCGAGGAAATGATTTCGCCCAGCAGGACCAGATCGTTTTCGTCATTTCGGTCGATGGCAATGGCCACGAATTCCAGCAGGCTGGCATCCGGTTGCTGAAAAAAGGCAAGCGCATCGGAAAATCCCAGGTCGCCCCAGGCTTCGCCCATCACGGCTTCCATGTCTTCGATCAGCAAATCGAAGTTCTGAACGTCCCGACTTATCGTACAGGCCAGGATCGGGCTGGCTTCTGCAGGTGAATTGTCGCTACTCGTCATTGCCTCTTGTCCTTCAGCTCGAACGCTGCGGGCAATGCAAGGTCGGGTTTTTAAGCGCCCCGTTGCCTCATCCCGCGAGCGCCGCATCTGGCTGATGCCAGACGCACTACTCCGTATGAGGTTAAGATCGCGGGGAATCTGGGCGAGATTAGGGCCAAACTATCGAAATTGTGCGGTATTTCCGGACGATCCGCGCCCAGAAGCCACATTGTCCCTATTGGGTGCTGCCTGTGGTCACGCTGTTTTCGATTCCGGTCAGCGTGGTCGGGACAACAGCGCTTTCGACATAATCGCGATAGACGATCTGGGCATATCTGCCATCCATGACCGTGGGATGACGACGGACAAAGCCGGTCACCTCGGTCACCGTGCGCCGGTTCTGCCGTTCGCGGTTTTTGGTCACGATCAACGGCTGGGTCTCACCCTGCGACACGACCGCTTCGAGCCGCGACCGGCTGATGCCGTATTGTGACAGGACACGCACAACCGCATTGGCGCGGCGTTTGCCCAAGCCATAGTTATAGCTGGCACTGCCGACCGCGTCGGTATGGCCATAAACCTTGAACCGGACTTCGGGGAATTGGCGAATCCAATCGGCCTGACGCCGCAGAATGGCGGCGGATTGCGCATCAATCCGGGTTGAATTGAATTCGAAATTAATGGTGGTGGGCACTTCTTCGGCGAACCGGTGGGCCAGATTGCTGACATAGTTTTTTTCACCCGACAGAATCTGGGTGTTGTTCTGGGTCGCGTTGCCGAAATCGCCCCCTGCCACCAAGGCACCCGCTTCGCCGGTGAAGGACGAATAGCTGTTGGTGCCTTCGCATCCGGCGGTAAAGGCGACACTGCCCAGCAAAGCGATCTTGAGAAAAGCGGTTTTCATTCGATCACTCCATTACATAGCCGTAAGAGCCGCTGAAATCCTGACGGGCGACTTCGCCAGCCGCGCCTTTCAGTTTGCGCGACTTATCGCGTGAGACGCGGCCATAGAGGAACAGGTCCTTTTCCGACGGCGGTTTGATCCGGTCGGTCGGCAGCGCCAGTGCGTCGCCCCGGGTGGGGGTCACCAGATGCGCCGTCACGATGATCACCAGTTCAGACTGCGACCGCTGATATTCGGCGCTGCGGAACAGCGTCCCCAGGATCGGGATGTCGCCCAGCCATGGTACCTGACCGTTCAGATCGACGAAATCGTCCTGCAACAATCCGGCGATGGCAAAGCTTTCGCCGTCGCGCATTTCCACCGTGGTCGAGGTTTCGCGGCGGCGAAACGCGTCGATGGTGAAGGATTCAGTGGAATATCCCTTCGAGGAATCCAGAGCGGAGACCGCGGCCTTCAGTTCCAGATTGATCAGGTCGCCATCTACAACGCGGGGGACGAAATTCAGTTCCACCCCGAAAGGTTTGAATACGACCGAGATCACGCCGTTATCCTGACTGATCGGGACCGGGTATTCGCCACCGGCCAGAAATTTGGCTTCCTGACCTGACAAGGCGGTCAGGTTCGGTTCGGCCAGCGTTCGGACAACGCCTTTGCTTTCAAGAGCTTCCAGCAGAACCCCGACTTCGACAGATCCAACGCCGAAACCGAACAGCATGGCACCGTTATTTTCATTGACCGACGGTATGTTGCCGCCAAGCGCGGTTGCAACGCCGCCCGACGTGTTGGTCGTGTTCGAGCCGCCGTTCATGGTCAACCCGCCGCTATTGCCGTTCAGCGACAGTGACGAGCTAAGCGATTTGGACACGTTGCGCTGCATTTCTGCGAAGCGGACTTTCAGCATGACCTGCTGGACACCGCCCACTTTCATCAGGTTGGATACCCGTTCGGGCGCATAGCGTTCGGCCAGGCTGAGCGCGCTTTGCAGTTTCGCGGCTGAGGACACGGTGCCTGACAGTACGATGCCGTCATTGGCGGTGCGCACTTCAATTTTTTCACCGGGCAGGATCTGCCGCAGCCGTTCCTTGAATTCGGAAACATCGGCGGCGACGACCACGTCGACATTGGCGATCAGACTGCCCTGCGCATCCAGCAATGTCAGGGTGGTGGTGCCCGGCGATTTGCCCAAGACATAGATCGACCGGTCCGACAAAGAAGAAATATCCGCGATCGCCGGGTTGGCGATCGATAATTCCGCGAAGGGGGTTTCGCTTTCCACCACCACGGCGCGACTCATCGGGACTTTCAGACTGGAAGATGTCCCGTTTTTAACCACGCGAAGGTTCTGAGCCACAGCCGTCTGAGGCACCTGAGTGGTGCCCAAAGCCAATGTCAGACCGACAAGCGCGGCCTTGAATATCATTCGATTTTTCATGTGACCTGCCTTTTCGATCACGCCTCAATGCCGGGTCTTTTGCCCGTTTATATCGGGCAGACTGCGCGAATTTCTGATTTTTTGCAAGAATCAATAGGTTCGCGACCGGGTTTCACCTGATTTGCGGGTATTTCAGCGTCAGATGCGGCTGAAATGCAACGGGGCGGCCGCAGATGCGCCCGCCCCGTAATTACAGGCTTGATCCCGTTTAATTGGTACAGGGGATCGGAATTTCAACCACGTCGGCCCCACGGCGGGTCCGGATGGTACAAACCTCTTTTTGTACTTCGGCCTGTTCGACCGGGGCTTCTTCGATGATGCCCAGAAGATCGCGCTGATCCACTTCGATCGCGCCGGCGATGGTGTCATCTTCGGCCCCGACGAGGGACAGGGACAGCCGCCCGGTCGATTGCGCCTGAGCCAGCGCGGCGACCTGGTTCGGAGTGGCCGCGACCGTCACGGTGCGGGCGATGGATGCGGTCGTGGTTTCGTTGGTCGAGGTCTGATCGACCGCGATCAGCTTGACCGAACTTTCGATCAGCTTGGTGAATTCGCGCCGGTCATTAGGGCCGCCGGTGCGGCTTTCGCCTGTCCAGTAGACATCAACGCGGTCGCCGGGGCGCAGAAAACCGGACACGCCGCTGGCGACGTCAACTTCGACGGCAAAGGCCCTCATGCCGCGGTCCAGCCGCGAGGTCAGGCCTGCCTCTTCTCCGGGTTTGGTGATCTTGACCGCCAGAATCGCTTCGTTTTTTTCGATCTGGCGCAGCACGACGCGGCGTTGTTGCGGATTCTCCGGGTCGGGAAACAGGTCCGCAGCCGTGGAAAATACCCCCTCGGGCAGCGCATCGGCGGGATATTTTACCAGCCGCGCATCCTTGGGCGTCAGCGTTTCGCCATAGGCGAGGGGCCGGTTGGCAACTGCGACTTCCACGAGTTTGATATTGCTGGTCTGGGCGCTTTTTGCACGGGCCAGCTCGGCTTCGAAACCCGAGATGTAGTTATTCGCCATGTAGACGGCGAAACCAGCGAGCCCCAGCCCGACAATCAAGACCAATCCGAATATTGCACGCATGGCTAATCCTTTCTCTCTTGCCGACCGACCTGAACCGGACGCAAATTTTTCTATCAGGTTAAACTGGTGGAGAATTGCGGCGAAATGATGGAGCGGTGACGTCAGCAACTGGGTATTCAGTTGGTTTCGCCAGCCTCTGACATCGCGCTTTGCATCGAGCTGTTCGCAGTTTCGGCGACATTTTCGGTGCCGGTGAAAACCGGAAGGGTCGCGACAGCGGCGATGCCAGCCATGGCGGTGGTCAGAACAACCCATTCGATGGTGACTGCGCCGCATTCTTTCGTCGAAAAACGGCGCAGTTTGAATTTGATCCCAGGAAACATGGCGAAGCCCTCAAAATTACTCGTCCAAAAAGTCAAAACGCATAGACGATCACAGGGCGCGCGGCTGGCCGCTTCCAGTCCTCTCGCTGATCTGGGCTGGCGTGGAGCTGATGGCCGGGCTGCACCGCACCAATAAGGCGCGGCCCAATCTGTAGACCGGCTGGAACCGCATCAGTTGGTTGTGGTTGCGGTGCTCATATCCGTGGTCAGATCATTGACCAGGGTATTCGAGGCGGTGTCGATGCCGTTGGAGACGGTGGCAACGGCGGCGATGCCCAGACCGACAACGGCTGCGGTCAGCACAACCCAGTCAACGGTTACGGCGCCGTCTTCGGTTTTGCGGAAGTTTTTGATGAAATTGATCATGGTCGTTCTCCTGAAAAGCGACATTTTCAGCCCCCACAGTAGCGATTCCACTTTATTTTGCCGGGTGCTGTCGCGGTGTAGACAGCATTAGGGCGTCGGAATGGGGCAGGAATGGGGCGCGAAAAAGTCTTGTTCAGGACATTCCATAGCCCCGAGCAGCGATCGCATTGCCCGCGCGTTTCAGGATAGGCCGCGCCTGAAATCAGGCGCGGCCCTTGGTCTGAGCGAAGTCAGGCCGGAATTAGCTGCCGACGGCGGCGGCAGACGTCATGTCGGTGGTCAGGTCGCTGTTCAGCGAGGTCGCTGCGGCGTCGATGCCGTTGGATACGGTCGACACGGCGGCGATGCCCAGGCCAACAACGGCTGCGGTCAGCACAACCCAGTCAACAGTTACGGCGCCGTCTTCGTCTTTGCGGAAGTTTTTGATGAATTTGATCATGGTCTCTCTCCAGTAGATGTTTGTTTCAGTTCGCCCCGTCGTTGACGTCCCGGCCTCTCTCACTTGCCTGTCCCCGTCGTGGTATGACTGTATTTAGACCTTCGATTGGGGCGGTAATTGGGCGAATTAGGGAATTGTTAACGACGTTTTCGCGGTTGTTTCGGGACATGGCACGACAGTGTCGGGACGATAAGAAAAGGGCCGCGCCTGAAATCAGGCGCGGCCCTTGGTCTGAGCGAAGTCAGGCCGGAATTAGCTGCCGACGGCGGCGGCAGACGTCATGTCGGTGGTCAGGTCGCTGTTCAGCGAGGTCGCTGCGGCGTCGA
>NZ_JAXMOH010000008.1:0-184264 GCF_034670005.1 Thalassovita sp. | reverse complement strand
TGGTGCGGTCGAGAAGACTCGAACTTCCACTCCGGTTAAGGAACAGCGACCTCAACGCTGCGCGTCTACCAATTCCGCCACGACCGCACTGTCTAGGCTTGGTGAAAGGCTATCTAAGGGATGTTCGAATGGGCTGCAAGAAAGATTTTTCGGGATCCCTTGCCCCGCGTCGCGCGATGATTTCGCGCAACAGATCGATAACGATTAGACTTAGCGTGATCGCGATCACGGCAAAGCCCAATGCAGGACGATCTGGCATAAACGTCTTGTTGATGGTGCGCCGAGCGAGCCAAACCCGGCCCATACCTGCCATATCGGATGTGCGAAACTTTGAGGTGGCTTCGTGAGTGACGGGCAATCGCAATCTACGCTTCGTGAATGGGGCAGATGAAGGGCCCCTTTTCAGTGTGACCATCATTGCCATGATATTTTCAGTCACCGCCGATTTTTCGGAACTCGATCATTTGCGTGCGCCCGTTACGGACCAGAACGCAGAGCCCCTGCCCCCAACTGCTATTCTGGATCGCCTTCCGCTGGACAAACGCGGCGCGCTGTTGGCGCTTTCGGCGGAGGATCACCATACCTGCGTACGCAGATCAAAGGGCAACGAGCGAATTCTGTTGCGGCGCCGGGATGCGATCAGGGAAACCGGCGATCTGGCCGGGGCGCGGGTACACCGGTCCCCTTGGATCGCCTTCGGCGCGGTAACGCATGCCCGCCGCGACGGGGATCGCGCGGTGCTGACCCTGAAAAACGGCTCGGAAATCCCGGTCAGCCGCGCCAATTTCGCCAAGATCAAGGACACCGGTTTACTGCCGGCATAAACCGCTGCCCGGCACGATCGCAAACCCACTGTCCGGATGGACAGATGCGGCCGTCGGGCGGACGGCCGCATCGCATCATTCAGCCCCTATGGCAGAGCTTATTCCAGCGAGAAGCTGGGCAGGCCCGATGCAGACCCGCCAGCGGGCATGGTCATCGCGCCGCCGTTCAGTCCGGCAGCGGCCGCCTTGATCAACCCAACGCGTTCGGGTTGTCCCGGGGCAAAGACCGGTTCGGCCCCCGCTTCCAGCGCGTTGACCGACAAGTTGTACCACTCCTGCGCCCGGGCTGCCGATTTCGTCACGCCAAAACCCTGCGACAGGTGATGACCGACCAGTTCGGCATAAGGGGCCTGACCGATACCGACCATCAGCAAGGCCGATCCCAGCGCGACTTCCATCTTGTCGCGGCGATAGCCCGAGAACATGCAGATCCGAGCGGTATTGTTGAGCTGCGGCAGCGACATGTTCGATTGCAGGACGAATTTCTGCACCTCATCGGTGACCTCGGCAGCGGTGCCTGCCCCCAGCTTGGCGATAAACGGGGCCAGTGCGGGACCGAAGGCATCACATTGCGCATCGACCTGGGCCGGGTTCAACCCCTGCACCTTGGCAACCATGTCTTCGCCCGCGCCAATCGCATAGGTCCGGGCTAGGCAAAACTGTTCACCCAGGGCCAGGTCGGGATCGCGCAACGTGGCCATTGTCACGAAGCCGCCATTGGAATTGGTCAACAGGCTGACTTTGCTGCAATGGCTGGCAAGCGACGCCGCAGGTTTGCTGTCTCCGGCCATGGCGAAGGGCTGAATGCCGCCCAGCGGTGCCGCAGCCATCGTGGTTTGCGGCGCTGCTGTTTGCGGTGCGGGGGCTGGCACCGGAGCCGGGGCGGCGGCCATCGTGGTGGTGCCCGGTTCAATCAGCGAACAATTGCTTTGATGACAAGAGAAGCTCGCCGGGGTCACGCCCCGGGCCTGGAAATCGATCCGGCGGTAGCCCTGCGGCATCGAGGCGAAAACCATCACCGTGCAATGCGAGGTGCCGCACCAGAACGAACTGCCGCTGACGGAGGTGTCGAGGATATAGTCGTTCTTGCCGTCATTGTTCAAATCGGCCAATTGCATGAAGCCTGACCGTTGCATCAGCTGTTCAGCGCTGGGTTCGGTGCTGCTGGCGATTTCGTCGATCGCTTGGCTGACCTCGACCGGAACGCCGCCATAACCGGTGCCATAGCCGCCGGCGCTGCGGCTGCCGGTCGCTTCGTCGCGCCAGGTATGCAGCAGGCTGCGTACGCCCTGCTGTCCCTGCATCGCCTTGATCACCTGCGGGCCGCCGATCTGGGCCCGGCTGTAGGACGACACCAGAAAATCGCGTTCATAAGGCGACAGCCTGCCGGTGGCGGGGAAGCCCATGTAAACCTGGTATTGCGAGATTGCAGAACGCGACCGGCTGCCCAGCACACCATCGGGGGTGCCGGCAGGGAAGCCGAAATAGTTCAGCGACGATTGGACTTCGCGGTTTTGCTGACGGGTAACGGAATTCGTGTTCGAGTAAACGGTGCGCCTCTTGTTCTTGCTGGCTTCATTGAGGATCGCGCCGCCAATGATACCGCCCACGATGGCCGCGCCGAGATTGTCAGAAAATGCCGGGGCTGTTGTCGTCGTGACTAGCAGAGCGGCAGCTAAGGTGGTCTTAAGCGACTTGGAAAACATTATCCTCGCTCCTTATAGATATACATTAATGGAATCAGGGTAGCTCAAAACCCTGTGTCGAGGCGAGGAAAAAGGCCCTTGGCGTGTGATGAAACGAGACAGGGCAGCAAGAAAGGCAAATAATGGTCGAATGGATCACCACTGAAGGGTTGACCGATTACGACGACGCCGTGGCCTTCATGGAAGACCGCGCCGCCAAGATCGCGGCGGGCGCGGCCGGTGAATGTGTCTGGCTGGTCGAACATCCGCCGCTTTATACCGCCGGCACCTCGGCCAAGCGCGAGGATTTGCGCGATGCCGACCGGTTCCCGGTTCATCAAAGCAAGCGTGGCGGGCAATATACCTATCACGGGCCGGGGCAGCGGGTCGCCTATGTGATGCTCGATGTCGGCAAGCGCGGCCATGATGTGCGCCGCTTCGTGCAACAGCTGGAAAACTGGGTGATCGCGACGCTGGACGAATTCAACATTCGCGGCGAAATCCGCGACGGCCGGGTCGGGGTCTGGGTTGAGCGCAAAGACAAGCCGCTGACCGCATCGGGAGCCGTGCCCGAGGACAAGATCGCCGCCATCGGTATCCGGCTGCGCAAATGGATCAGCTTTCACGGGGTGTCGATCAATGTCGATCCCGATCTGGAGCATTTCAGCGGCATTGTGCCCTGCGGCATCACCGAACACGGCGTTACCAGCCTGGTCGATCTGGGCCTGCCGGTGACGATGGAGGATCTCGACGTGGCGCTGCGGCGGAGTTTCGATGCGGAATTCGGGGAGTTGCCCGTCGCGGGATAAACCCGCGACGGGCGTTCGGCAAAGCCCGCGTCTTCGATTCAGGACGGTACGGGCGTTTTCCGGCGGACGCTAATCAACAACCCGACCGTCAGCAGCACCATCGCTGCAACGCTTAGCGGACTGAGGCTTTCGCCCAGAATCAGCACGCCCAGCAGCCCACCCACCCCCGGAACCGCGGCCAGGATGGAGGAGGTATTGGCATTGCCGATATTGCGCGAGGCATGGGCAATGAAGATAAGCCCGATCAGGTTTGGTACAAAGCCCTGATAAACCGCCTGCAACAGTAGCGGCTGCAAGGGCGCCTCTGCCAGTCCAGAGGGCAGCCAAAGCCCCCAGACCGGAAGATACAGCAACGCATTCACCACCGTGCCGCAGAAAATGACCTGCATCGCGCTGAGCCTCCAGCGCTCGGACAGAATGACATAGGAGGAGAAAAAGAGTGCGCCAATCACGAAGAGCAGATCACCAATCCACGCATCCGGTCCACTGGTCGCGGTGCCATCCCATGCCAGTACGACCGCCGAGACAAGGATCAGCGCCGCCCCCAGAAGTTGCCGAAAACCGGGGGCAACGCGATAGAGCACAATGCCGAAAAGAATACTGATCAGCGGCAGCACCCCGTTCATGAAGATTCCGCCATGGGCGGCAGGTGCATAGTGAAAGGCGGAAAAGACACAGAGAATATAGATTGGGCCCAGAATAAACGAGACCACTGCGATCTGTATCAGGCGCAACCCCTGCCAGGGCTTGTAGTAGAGGCAAAGCGGCACCGCGATCAGCGACGCCAGACCATAGCGCATCGCGGCCAAATCGTAGACTGTCAGCCCGCTTTGATTGGCGATCCGGCTCACGATCAGCCAGAAAGACCAGACAAAAACGATGCTCCACGCGGCACTATAGCCCGTGACTTGGGAAGGGGATCTGGTGGTCATCTGCGCGGTGCCCAACCTAGGAAATCGAGAGGAAATTCATCACGCCCAGCAGTAGGGTTTACCCCTCACAGAGACAAGAGCCATTCGGAGTACGCCTTGGGCGCAAACTGACAAGGTGGCAATTCGAAACGCCCCGCACTCGCGGAGCGTCCTTGTTTAAGAGTTTCAGGCGGAAACGCTATCTGCTGTCGCGCCGATCATCAGGTCCAGATTCTGTACGGCAGCGCCAGAGGCACCCTTGCCCAGATTGTCCAGTACCGCGATCAGAACCACGCGACCGGTTTCGGCGTCGCCACGGACCGAGATTTCCAGATCGTTGGTGCCGTTCAACGCAGTCGGAACGATCCGGCTGTCCTGATCTTCGATCGGGGCAACCCGGATGTATTCGGCCCCGTCATAATGCTTCGACAGCGCCTCGTGCAGATTCGCCATGGTGACGCCGCCCGGCAGTTCGGACAGGTGCAGCGGAATCTGCACTGCCATACCCTGGGCGAAGTTGCCCACCATCGGCACGAAGATCGGCGACCGGTCGAGACCGCTATGCTTGGCGATCTCGGGCAGGTGCTTGTGATGCTGGCCGGTGGCATAGAGGAAGGCGTCGGGCGCTTCTCCGTTTTCATATTCGGCGATCAACCCCTTGCCGCCGCCAGTGTATCCGCTGATCGCATTGATGCTGATCGGGTGATCCGCCGGGATAAGCCCCGCCGCCACCAGCGGCGCAAGAATGGCGATCGAGCAGGTCGAATAGCAGCCGGGATTGGTGACATAGCGCGCGGTGCGAATCCGCTCGGCATGTTCCGGCGACAGTTCCGGCAGCCCGAAGGCCCAGTCGGGGTTCACCCGGTGCGCGGTCGAAGCGTCGATGATCCGCACCGGCAGGTCGGCGGACAAAGCCACCGATTCCTTTGCCGCAGCATCGGGCAGGCAGAGAATCGCCACGTCGGCCGCCGCGAAAGCCGCCCGCCGCGCATCGGCATCCTTGCGCAGATCCGGGTCGATCTGGACCAGTTCGATATCCGGACGGCGGGTCAGGCGATCGCGGATCTGAAGTCCCGTCGTGCCAGCTTCGCCATCAATGAATACCCTGGTCGTCATGATCGTCCTCTTTCATTCGAAAACTGCGCGTCTTTGCGCGCCACCGCTCCTATCCCGATTGCCCCGGAATCAGAAGCGTTTTTTGGTCGAAACCGGATGAAATTCCCGCAATACTGAGCAAACGAGACTTAAGAAGCACTGGACTGCGACAATTCTTCTTGCCTTTACTCTGTTGATAACCTGTCGATGTGAAGTATCTAGACACAGGACGCGAACCGAAACCAATTTAAGAGGCACGCAATGAAGAAACTGTTGACCGCCACTGCCGTTCTGGCGACCCTGGCCGCCCCGGCCTTTGCCGAAGGCGATGCCGCCAAGGGCGAAAAGACCTTCAAGAAATGCAAAGCCTGCCACACGATCGCCGCCGATGACGGCACCGTGATCATGAAGGGCGGCAAGACCGGTCCGAATCTCTACGGCGTGATCGGCCGCACCGCCGGCACCTATGAAGGTTTCAAATACGGCAACAGCATTGTCGCTGCCGGCGAAGCCGGACTGGTCTGGGACGAAGAAAACCTGGCGCATTTCGTCGCTGATCCCAATGCCTACCTGAAAGAAGTGACAGGCGACGGCTCGGCAAAGTCGAAAATGACCTACAAGCTGAAAAAAGACGGTGAAGACGTCGCGGCCTATCTGGCTTCGGTTGCACCGGCGGCTGAATAAAAGCAGATTCATCTGACGATGCCGACAGGCGCGCGGGACACCGTGCGCCTGTTTTCGTTTCGCAGGCAACACCACGACACGGCAGGTGTCCGGCCAGGCAGGGGCAACAGTGCCGCTCCCGGCTCGGGTTTACCGACGGGGAACCGGCCTTGCGGTAAACAGTCCATCCCTTCTCCGCACCACGCGATCCCAGAGGGGGGTGCGACAAAATTATTTGATCTGCATCAAATTCGGCAATTGCTGTTACGGCCCGGGCATTCTAAAACGTGAATTGAACATGGGTGCATGGGGTCTCTCCTTGCGCCTTTCAATACACCAACAGGAGGCGAGAGCATGGCAGACGCAGCCATCCACGGCCACGAACACGAAGATAATCGCGGTTTCTTCACGCGCTGGTTCATGTCCACCAACCACAAAGATATCGGTATCCTCTACCTGATCACGTCCGCCGTCGTCGGTCTGATCTCGGTATGTTTCACCGTTTTCATGCGTATCGAGCTGATGGAACCCGGCGTTCAGCACATGTGCCTGGAAGGCGCGCGCTTGTTCGCCGATGCTTCCAGCGAATGCACCCCCAACGGGCATCTGTGGAACGTTCTGATCACCTATCACGGTGTCTTGATGATGTTCTTCGTCGTGATCCCGGCTCTGTTCGGCGGTTTCGGCAACTATTTCATGCCGTTGCAGATTGGCGCACCGGACATGGCGTTCCCGCGGATGAACAACCTGTCCTACTGGCTTTATGTCGCGGGCACCTCGCTGGGTGTCGCGTCGATGCTGACCCCGGGCGGCAATGACCAACTTGGTTCTGGCGTCGGCTGGGTTCTCTACCCGCCGCTCAGTGTCCACGAAGGCGGCATGTCGATGGATCTGGCGATCTTCGCGGTTCACGTATCCGGTGCCAGCTCGATCCTGGGTGCGATCAACATGATCACCACCTTCCTGAACATGCGTGCCCCGGGCATGACCCTGTTCAAGGTTCCGCTGTTTGCCTGGTCGATTTTTGTCACCTCGTGGCTGATCCTGCTGTCGCTGCCGGTTCTGGCAGGCGCGATCACCATGCTGCTGACCGACCGTAACTTCGGCACTACCTTCTTCGACCCCTCGGGCGGCGGCGACCCGATCCTGTATCAGCACATCCTGTGGTTCTTCGGCCACCCGGAAGTGTATATCGTGATCCTGCCCGGTTTCGGCCTTGTCAGCCACGTGATCGCCACCTTCTCGCGCAAGCCGGTTTTCGGTTACCTGCCGATGGTCTGGGCGCTGATCGCAATTGGCGGTCTGGGCTTCGTCGTCTGGGCGCACCACATGTATACGGTCGGCCTGTCGCTGAGCCAGCAGAGCTACTTCATGCTGGCCACGATGGTCATCGCGGTGCCAACGGGCGTCAAAATCTTCAGCTGGATTGCCACCATGTGGGGCGGTTCAGTCGAATTCAAGGCGCCGATGCTGTTCGCCTTTGGCTTCCTGGTCCTGTTCACCATCGGCGGCGTGACCGGCATCGTGCTGAGCCAGGCCGGCGTCGACCGGGCCTACCACGACACCTATTACGTGGTTGCCCACTTCCATTACACCATGTCGATGGGGGCGGCCTTTACCATCTTCTCCGGTATCTACTTCTATTTCGGCAAGATGTCGGGACGTGAGTATTCGGAATTCGCTGCGAAGATCCACTTCTGGCTGTTCTTCATCGGCGTCAACCTGACCTTCTTCCCGCAGCACTTCCTGGGCCGTCAGGGCATGCCGCGCCGCTATATCGACTATCCGGAGGCCTTCGCCTACTGGAACAAGATCTCGTCGATCGGCGCCATGATTTCCTTCGCGTCCTTCATCCTGTTCTTCGGCATCATCATCTATGCCCTGCTGAAGGGTAAGAAAGTGACCGAGAACAACTACTGGAACGAATACGCGGATACGCTGGAATGGACCCTGCCGTGCCCGCCGCCGGAACATACGTTCGAAACCCTGCCCAAGCAGGAAGACTGGGACAAGGGCCACGCCCACTGATCCCGGATCGGACAGAAACAACAGATCAGGCCCCGCATTGCGGGGCCTGATTCGTTTCAGGATGGTGGTTTCCGGTCGGCGACACTGACAATTGGGACATTTTCCACATGAGGTTGCGTGCCGGAAATTTAACCGCCCTGCCCCGGCGCATAGCCTTTCCTCGCCCTGCCCCATCGACATTTCTTATCGTGCGATTATACCACCCTCATGCCCTATCGCTGGTCACCCCAACACGACGTTCTTCTGACCCTCTGGCCACACCGGTCGCTGCCGCGCAAAGGTTTCGCGGCAATGATCCTGTTGGCTTTCACGCTGGGCACCATGCCGCTTTATGCGTTGATCGGAACGGTGTTTCTGTGGGGCATTCTGCCCTTCGTTCTGGCGATGGTGGGGGCGCTGTGGTGGGGATTGGAACGGTCCTACCGCGACGGCGAGATATTGGAAGAACTGCGGTTTGACGGGGCCGACCTGATCCTGCGGCACAAGCCGGTGCACGGCACGGTCAAGGAATGGGTCTGTAACATCTACTGGGCGCGGGCTGAAATGCATGTGAGCGGCGGGCCGGTGCCGTTCTACATCACCCTGAGCGGCAATGGCCGCACGGTGGAAATCGGCAGCTTCCTGTCCGAAGACGAACGCAAGATTCTGTTTACAGAATTGCAGAGCACATTGTCCGAGCTACGCGCCGGCTCCGATCCGGTGAAATAGACGGACCTGCGCCATAGCGCGATCAGCCTTCGGGCGGTTGCGGCCCGGCAAGCCGGTCCGCCTCGGCCAGCAGCCGTACCACCTCGTCATCATCGACCTGGGAAAAATCGTCATAATGCATTCCGATGGCGCGCAGCGGGTCCGGCATCGTCAGGCAGATCACCTCGTCCACCTCTTTGCCAAGGTCCTCGATTACCTCGCGCGACGCGACAGGAACGGCCAGCACCAGCCGCGCCGGTTCGCGCCTTCGCACCGCCAAAAGAGACGCCCGCATCGTCGCCCCGGTGGCGATCCCGTCATCGGTGACAATGGCGGTACGGCCTTTGACCGGCACCTTTTTACGGCCGCCCAGATATAGCGCGCGGCGGCGTGCAATCTCTGCCAGCCTTGGCTTTGACATCGCATCTATATCGGCCTCGCTCAGCCCGAAGGCCCGCGCGATACTGTCATTGACGACGATCTGCGGATCGTCACCATTGACCACCGCCGCCACGGCCAGTTCCTGCTGACCGGGCGCGCCGATCTTGCGCACCATCACCAGATCCATCGGCGCTTTCAGCGCCCGAACCAGTTCAATGGCGACCGGAACGCCGCCGCGCGGTAACGCCAGCACCACCGGATCGTCATAGGCTTTCTGCGCCACCACCTCGGCCAGGGCCTGCCCGGCAGCGCTACGATCGGGGAAACGGGTCATGGCTGTCCTCCTCGGGAACTGAAATGCGTTTCGAACCAATCCCCGGCCAATACGATCACCCGGTCCAGCGTGCCGGGTTCTTCGAAAAGATGCGTTGCGCCCGGAACGATTTCAGTCCGCTGCGGACAGCTCAGCAGTTTTGCCGCGTTGCGGTTCAGGTCAATCACCGCGCCGTCATCACCGCCCACGATCATTAGCACCGGCGCACGCACCTCAGTCAGCGCCGCCCCCGCCAGATCGGGCCGTCCGCCACGCGACACCACGGCGGCAAAGCGGTCCGGCGATTCTGCCGCTGCCACCAAGGCCGCCGCCGCCCCGGTGCTGGACCCGAACAGCGCTACCGGCAGACCGGCCAGATCGCGTTGCGCCCGGGTCCACTCCACCGCTTCGATCAACCGCTGGCCCAAAAGCGGGATGTCAAAGACATTGCGGCGATCCAGCGCCTCTTCCTCGGTCAACAGATCGAAAAGCAGCGTGGCGATGCGGCGCTGCCCCAGCGCCGCAGCCACATGATTGTTGCGCGGGCTGAGCCGGCTGCTACCTGCGCCATGAGCAAAGATCACCAGCCCGATCGGATCGTCGGGAAGGCGCAAGACCCCACCGAGCCGCCTTGGCCCGACCTGAACCTGTTGCTTGGTAGAAAGATCATCCATCTTCGACCCCCAATTGCCGCGACCGAGGTCCGCTTTGGACCTGAGCGTACTTAGTAAGGGTGGCGCAGGGTCACGCGGCTGTCTTTGACCGAGGTCATGGTCGCGGCCAGGAGAACCAGAACGCGCAGAGGCCCCCAAGCTTGAGGGCCCCGTCACGAAAGCCTTCGCGCGCCGCTAAGACCGATGATCGGGGTGGTTTCGGGCCAGATCAGCGCCCGAGAGCGGCGGTCACGCAAGCCGCGAAATCCTCGCCGCGCTGTTCGAAATTGTCATATTGATCGAAACTGGCCGCCGCCGGGGCCAGCAACACGGTATCGCCCTCTTCCGCTTCCTCAACGGCGCGGGCCACCGCCTGTTCCATCGTGGTGCAGACCTCGGTCTCGCAGCCTTCCAGCTGCAGCGCGAATTGCGCCGCCTCGCGGCCGATCACATAAGCTTTCTTTACCGATCCCAGCGCGTCCAGAACCGGCCCCAGCCCGCCTTCTTTCTGCAATCCGCCGCAAATCCAACGAATGTTGGAAAACGCGCGCAGCGCCTTTTCGGCGCTGTCGACATTGGTGGCCTTGCTGTCGTTGACAAAACGAACGCCGTCCTGTTCGGCGATGGTCTGGCTGCGGTGCGGCAGCCCGGCGAAGCTTTGGAACGCCGCTTCGATCACCCGCGGCGCGATGCCCAGCGTCCGGCAGGCGGCATAGGCGGCACAGGCGTTTTGGTGATTATGCGCCCCGGGTAACCCGGTGATGGCGCGCAAATCAATCGATCCGGCCTGACGTCCCTTGCGATATTCGCTGAGGAACCCTTTGCGAGCAAAGACATTCCATCCCGGCCCGGCCAGTTTCGCCGCGGCCGACACCCGGATCACCCGGTCGTCGCCCGGTGCCTGGCTCAACTGGTTGGCCAGATAGCGGCCTTCGTTTTCATCCACCCCGATCACGGCGCGGTCCGGGCCACCTTCGGCGAACAACCGGCGCTTGGCGGCAAAATACCCGCCGATGCCACCGTGGCGGTCCAGATGATCGGGGCTGAGATTGGTGAACACGGCGATATCGGGGGTCAGGGCGCGAGCCAGATCTGTCTGGTAGCTGGAGAGTTCCAACACGATCACGTCGCCGTCTTCGGGTGGTTCGATATCCAACACCCCACGTCCGATATTACCGGCCAGCTGCGCCTTCCTGCCCGCCTCTTCCAGCACGTGGTGGATCAGCGCCGAGGTGGTCGACTTGCCGTTCGACCCGGTCACAGCGATCACCCGGGGCGGCGTGTCGTGATGATCCCAGTCGCCCGAACCGAGCGACCGGAAAAACAGCCCGATATCGTTGTCCACCGGAACGCCCGCCTCCCAGGCGGCGGCGACAACCTTGTTCGGGTCGGGATACAGATGCGGAATACCGGGGCTGACCACCAGCCACGAAATATCGTCGAAGGCACCGGGGCGCATCAGGTCGCGGATTTCGAATCCTTCGGCCTCGGCGCGGTCGCGGGCCTCGGCATTATCGTCCCAACACAGCGGCACCGCATCACCGAGCCGCAGCGCCCGCGCGGTGGCCAGACCCGACCGGCCCAGCCCCAGAACGGCCACCCGGCGCGTCTCAAATCCCGTGACAGGTATCATGTTCTCTTGTCCCCATTCCCGCTACCGCAGGCTTACACTGTTCCTTAAACACTCCCGCGTGGAGCGCAAATCCCGAGGAGAGGGCCAATGGCCCGCGACGAAACAAACCTGCGCGCGCCGTAAAGCCTGCACATCGCGACGATGGCAGCTTCAGCGGATCTTCAGCGTCGCCAGCCCGATCATCGCCAGGATCAGCGAAATAATCCAGAACCGGATCACGATCTGCGGTTCGGCCCAGCCCTTTTTTTCGTAATGGTGATGGATCGGGGCCATCAGGAACACCCGTTTGCCGGTGCGCTTGAAGTAGAGCACCTGGATGATCACGCTCAGCGCCTCGACCACGAACAGCCCGCCCACGATGGCCAACACGATTTCGTGCTTGGTGGCCACCGCGATAGCGCCCAAAGCGCCGCCCAGGGCCAGCGACCCGGTATCGCCCATGAACACAGCCGCAGGCGGCGCATTGTACCACAGGAACCCCAGACCGCCGCCGACAAGCCCGGCGACGAAGATCAGTATCTCGCCAGTGCCGGGCACGTAATGCACGTCCAGATATTCGGTAAAATCGACCCGGCCCACCGCATAGGCGATGATGCCCAAAGCGGTGGCAGCGATCATCACCGGCATGATTGCCAACCCGTCAAGCCCGTCGGTCAGGTTCACAGCATTGGCCGCGCCAACGATGACGATCATCGCAAAGGGGATGAAGATCAGCCCCAGATTGATCAGCGTATTCTTGAACACCGGCAGCGCCAGTTGGTATTGCAGCGCCTCGGGATGATAAAGCGTCGCCCAGTAGCCCGCGATCCCCGCGATCACAAAACCCAGCAAAAGCCGCAGCTTGCCCGGAACCCCCTTGGTGTTCTGCTTGGAAACCTTGGCGTAATCGTCGGCAAAGCCGATCAACCCAAAGGCCAGGGTGACGAACAGCACCAGCCAGACGAAGGGATTGTCCAGCCGCGCCCACAGGATGGTCGAGGTCAACAGCGCCCCCACGATCAGCAACCCGCCCATGGTTGGCGTTCCGGCCTTGACGAAATGCCCCTCGGGACCGTCATCGCGGATCGGCTGACCCTTGCCCTGCCGCTTGCGCAGCACGTTGATCAGCGGCCTGCCGAAGATGAACCCGAAGATCAGTGCCGTCATGAAGGCCCCGCCCGAGCGGAATGTGATGTAGCGAAACAGGTTGAAGAAGTCGCCACCGTCCGAAAGCCCGGTCAACCAATACAGCATATGTTACGCCCCTTGTTCAGATTGGGGCGCGGGATGGCCCAGTTTTCGGATCGCGTCAACAACCTTGGACACTTTCGATCCCTTCGAGCCCTTCACCAGCACCACATCACCGGCATCAATCAGCCGATGGGCGCGATCAGCCAGCTTGCTGGCGCTTTCGGCCCATTCGCCGCGCTTTGCAACAGGTAACTGCGACCAGAGCCGGTTCATCCGCGGCCCGACGCAATGAAACACATCGATCTGCGCCACGAAAGGCAGCTCTGCGATGGCCTTGTGCATAGCATTTTCATCCGGGCCGAGTTCCAGCATATCGCCCAAGATCGCGACCCGCCGCCCCTTGGAGACGCGCCCGATACCATCCTTGGGATGGGCAGCGGCCAACACCTCCAACGCGGCGGCCATCGAGGTCGGATTGGCATTAAAAGCGTCGTCGATCAATTCGATCGCCTGCTCCTCCATCACCGGATCGAACTGGATACGTTCGCGCATTCCGCGCCCCGCCGGCGGCTGCCACAGTGCCAAGTCGGCGGCCGCCATCGTCGGGTCGAGCCGCAGCGCATGGATCACCGCCATTACGCCCATCGCGTTGACCGCGAAATGCCGCCCCGCCGCCATGATCTTGAATAATACCGGACTGCGCCAGCGGCGCCCGCGCACCACGGTCACGTCATCGACCAGGGTCACTTCGGTCACCCGGTGATGGTTGCGCGGAGCCTCGCCGAAGGTGATGATCTGCGCGCCCTGCTGGCGCGCCGCCTGTTCCAGGATCGGCGCAGTATCCAGATCGCCATTGGTCACTGCCACGCCGCCCGGTTCCAACCCGTCGAAGATCGCGGCCTTTTCATGCGCGATCCCCCCGATACTGTCGAAAGCTTCCAGATGGGCGGCGGCGACGGTGGTGATCATCGCCACATGCGGCCGCGCCATCCGCGCCAGCGGGCCAATTTCGCCGGGATGGTTCATGCCGATCTCGATCACCGCGAAATCGGTGTCGCGCGGCATCCGCGCCAGCGTCAGCGGCACACCCCAGTGGTTGTTGTAGCTCGCCTCCGCCGCATGGGTCTTGCCCTGCCCTGCCAACACGGTGCGCAGCATTTCCTTGGTCGAGGTCTTGCCGACCGACCCGGTGACGGCCACGACCCTGGCCTTTGTGCGCGCCCGGGCGGCACAACCCAGATCCTCCAGCGCTTTCAGCACGTCGGGCACAATCAGCAAGGGCGCGTCCGCAGCCACGCCTTCTGGCACATGCGACACCAAGGCCGCCGCCGCGCCCTTTTGCAACGCCTGCGCCACGAATTCATGCCCGTCCCGCGCCGCCTTCAAAGCGACGAACAGGTCACCGGGCAGCAATGTGCGGGTGTCGATCGACACGCCGCTGGCCTGCCAATCGGAGGTGGTTCGTCCGCCGGTAGCCCGGGCGGCCTCGTCTGCGGTCCAAAGGATCATGCCATTCCCCCGTCCAGCGCCGCGACCGCCACGCTGGCCTGTTCGACATCATCGAAGGGGTAGGTGTTTTCGCCAATGATCTGGCCACTTTCATGGCCCTTGCCGGCGACCAGCAGCGCGTCGCCCGGTCCCAGCGCATCAACGCCGCGCAAAATCGCTTCGGCGCGGTCGCCGACTTCGATCGCGTCGGGACAGCCCATCAGCACATCGGTGCGGATCGCGGCGGGATCTTCGCTGCGTGGATTGTCGTCGGTCACGATTACCAGATCGGCATTGTCCGCCGCCGCCTGCCCCATCAATGGCCGTTTGGTGCGATCACGGTCGCCACCCGCGCCGATCACCGCAACCAGGCGTCCGATCACATGCGGGCGCAACGCCTTGAGCGCGGTTTCCACTGCATCGGGTGTGTGGGCGTAATCGACAAACACGGTGGCGCCATTGGCACGCGTTGCGGCCAGTTGCATCCGGCCGCGCACCGTACCCAGATGTGGCAGGGTTTCAAACACCCGATCCGGATCGGCCCCGGCCCCGATCACCAGACCGGCAGCCAACAGCACGTTATCGGCCTGGAACCCGCCGATCAGCGGCAACCGTGCCAGATAGAGCTGATCTTGAAACCGGAACCGGATTTCCTGGCTGGTCGCGTCGAACCGCTGGGCCTGCAATTGCAGATCCGCCAGCGGCAGCCGCCCGACCCGGATCACCCGCTGGCCGCGTTCGGCAGCAAGCGCAGCGATATCCTGACCGCGCGGATCGTCGACATTGACCACCGCGACACCATCCTCGGGCAGAACCCTGGAAAACAGCCCCGCCTTGGCCTGGAAATAATCGTCGAATGTGGCGTGGTAATCGAGGTGATCCTGGGTAAAATTGGTGAACCCCGCAGCACATAGATGCACGCCGTCAAGGCGCCGCTGCGCCAACCCGTGACTGGAAGCCTCCATCGCGGCATGGGTCACGCCTGCTGCGGCGCATTCCGCCAACATCCGGTGCAGGGTGATCGGTTCCGGCGTGGTGTGATGCAATGGGGCCTGATAGGCACCTTCGACCCCGGTGGTGCCCAGATTGACCGCCTCGAAGCCCAGTTCGGACCAGATATGGCGGGCGAAGGTGGCGACCGAGGTTTTGCCATTGGTGCCGGTAACCGCCACCATCGTCTTGGGCTGGGTTCCGAACCACAATGCGGCTGTATAGGCCAGCGTCTGACGCGGGTCTTCGGCGATGATCAGCGCCGCGTCGTTGCGCGCCAGCGCGTCGGCGGCGATCTGCGCGCCCTCGGCATCGGTCAGGATGGCATCCGCGCCCTGTTCCAATGCGGTTTCAACAAAGGTCGCGCCATGAATTTTCGTGCCCGGCAACGCGGCAAACAGGAAACCTTTGCGCACCTCGCGGCTATCCACGGCCAGACCGGCGATAAACGGATTGCGCCCGCCCTTGGCGGTCAGCCCCAGTTCACCCAGCGATTTGCCTGCCGACTTGTCCCGAGATTTGCCCTGCTCTGCCATCCATGCGCCTTTCCCGGCTTAGTTTGATGTCAGCGTTATATCAGCCAGAGTGTCGGGTTCAATCTCGGGCCGCAGACCCAGCAACGGCGCGATACGGCGGATCATTTCCCCCGCCACCGGCACCGCGGTCCAGCCAGCGGTGCGGCGCGGTTTGTCACCCGAATTTTCGCTGGGTTCGTCCAATGTCACCACCAGAACATATTGCGGATCATAGGCCGGGAACATCGACGCAAAGGTAGCGATCACCCGGTCGTCATAATAACCGCCGCCGTTTTCCTTGGGCTTGTCTGCGGTGCCGGTTTTACCCCCGACCGCATAGCCGGGCACTTCGCCAAAGCTGGCGGTGCCTTCGGAGACCACCTTGCGCAGCATCATCCGCGCAGCGCGGGCGGTTTGTGCCGACATCACACGCGGGCCGGTCTGCGCCTTGTCCCGTTTCAGCAAGGTTGGTTCGACCTTGGTGCCGCCATTGGCAATGGCGGCGTAAGCGGCAGCCAGGTGCATCGGCGTCGCGGACAGGCCGTGACCGTAGGAAATCGTCATCGTCGACAGTTCCGACCAGTTTTTCGGCAACAGCGGCTTGCCGCCGCCGGCTTCGGTCAATTCGACCGGGGTTGCTTCGAACAGACCAAGGCTGCGCAAGAAGTCCTTCTGCCGGTCCACGCCGATCTGCTGAGCGACCCGGGCGGTACCGATATTGGACGATTTCACGATGATCTTGGTCAGGGTCAGTTCCTTGCCATAATTGTGGAAATCCCGGATTTTGAATTTGCCCCATCTCAGCGGGCCGCGGATGTCGACGATCGTGGACGGGTTGGCCAAACCCAGTTCCATCGCCTGAGCCGCGGCAAAGATTTTGAAGGTCGAGCCCAGTTCGTAAACCCCCTGCACCGCACGATTGAACAGAGGGCTGTCGGCGGCGTGGCCCTGGGTCGGCGGGCGCGGCCGGTCATTGGGATCGAAATCGGGCAAGGACACCAGCGACAGGATTTCGCCGCTATGCACATCCATCAGAATCGCCGCGGCCCCTTTGGCATTCATCAGCTTCATCCCGCCCGACAATACCCGTTCGGCGGCCGCCTGCACCGACAGGTCGAGCGACAACTGCAGCGCCTTGCCTTCGTTGGCCGGGTCACGCAGCAGTTCATTAAACTGGCGTTCGACACCGGCCACTCCGATCACTTCGGCGGCATGAACGCCTTCACGCCCAAAGCCCGCGCCGCCCAGCACATGAGCGGCCAGATGGCCATTGGGATAAAGCCGCATTTCACGCGGACCAAACATCAGACCGGGATCGCCAATATCGTGAACAGCCTGTTTCTGTTCGGGGCTTAACTTTTTGCGGATCCACAGAAATTTGCGCTTTCCTGTAAAATCTTTGAGCAGGGATTCGCGGTCCAGTTCGGGGAAAATCCGCGCCAGTTCCGTGGCGGAATGTTCCGGGTCGATCATTTCTGTCGGCTGAGCATACAGCGCGTAGGTTTCAAGATTGGTGGCCAGAATGCGGCCCTGTCGATCGACGATATCGGCGCGTTGCGCCATGATCGCGGCCCCGGCTGCGCTGGCGCGGGGTTCAGTCGGTTCCGTTGCCGACAGCGCCGCCATGCGCATCCCCACCGCCGAGAAGGCACAGAAGAAAAACAACCCCAGCACCAACAGGCGGCCCTCGGCACGCTGGCGGGCGCGGTCGCGCATTTCTTCGTGCCGCAGCCGAATGTTTTCGCGTTCGATGGCGTCGGGATTTTCCCCTTTGGACCGGGCATCCAGAATACGGGCCAGCGGGCGCAGTGGGGTCCGGATCATTGCAGTTCCTCGCTTGACGATACATCGACCGGATCGGTGATGACATAGCTCGAATTTAACGCCGGATAGGCGATCTGATCGGTCTTGCCGAACTGTTCAGGGGCCAGCGGCAGCAGGCCCAGCCGGTCGTAATTGATATCAGCCAGTTCGCGCAGCCGGTCTGGACGGTTGAGATAGGCCCATTCGGCCTTAAGCGTCGCCAGCCGCGACCGTGCCTGCCCGATGGCGGCCTGCAATTCTTCGGTTTGGTCCAGCGCAGCCTGAGTTTTGTAATTTTCCTGATAGGCCCAAAAAGCCAGACCGATCACGGCCAGAGCGGTAAAAATGTAGAAAAAACTGCGCATCCCTCAGGTTCCTTTCAACATCGGCATGCCCAAACCCTTGCGATCGCAGGACCCGGCCGGGGCATCGGTGCGAATACCGACCCGCAACTTGGCGCTGCGCGAGCGCGGGTTTTCCGACAGTTCCTGATCGTCCGGGCCGATCGCCTTGCGCGATTTCATTATGAACTGGGCCGCGACGGTTTCTTGTTCCGGCGCATAGCGGTTGCTCCGGCCTGCACCGCCGGACCGTTGTTGCAAGAATCGCTTCACCATCCGGTCCTCGATCGAATGGAACGTGACCACGGCCAGTTGCCCGCCCGGCCTCAACGCCCGTTCGGCGGCTTCTAACCCGCCGATCAGTTCACCATATTCGTCATTTACCGCGATCCGCAGCGCCTGAAAGCTGCGGGTGGCGGGATGCGATTGACCGGGTTTCGACCGTGGCAGGCAGGATTCAATAATCTTCGCCAAACGCAATGTAGTGGTGATCGGTTCCAGATCACGTTCGCGCAGGATCGCGCGGGCGATACGACGGCTGGCGCGTTCTTCGCCGTAATGAAACAGAATATCGGCCAAATCGCTTTCGCTGGCCTCGTTGACGATATCGGCGGCGGAACGCCCCTCTTGGCTCATCCGCATGTCGAGCGGACCTTCCTTCATGAAGGAAAAGCCGCGTTCGGCCAGATCGAGCTGCATCGAGCTGACCCCGAGATCCAGCACCACGCCATCGAGATCGGAGCCATATTCGTCGAGCCGGGAAAACACCCCCTGCACCAATTCCAGCCGGTCGCCATATTGACCGGCCCAGGGCGCGGCCATTTCCAGCGCCAGCGGATCGCGGTCCACACCGATCACTTTGTCGGCGCCAGCCTCAAGCAGCGCGCGGGAATAGCCGCCAGCACCAAAAGTGCCGTCGAGCCAGACACCGGAAACCGGTGAAACCGCCTTGATCAGGGGACGCAATAGAACTGGAATATGCGGCGCATTTTCGGGGCTTGGGACCGTTGTGGCCATGAGTTATGCCCCTTTCGCACCATCCAGCAGTGACAGCGGATCGAAATCGTCGTCCTGTTCGGCAAGGAATTCGTTGAGATCTGCGTCTTCTTCTGCCGTGTAGGTATCGGCGTTCCAAATTTCGAAATAGTCGCCACGGGCAGCCATTGTGGCCACGCCTTCCAGCCCGATCTGTTCGCGGCGTTCCTTTGGCAACACGATACGGCCATCACGGTCGATCTCGGTTTCCCAGGATTTCCCGAGGATCATCTGGCTGGCGTATTTACGGCGTTTCGAACCACGCGGCAGGGCTTCGATATCGGCTTCGATTTCGGCCATCGCGTCGATCGTGTAGGCATGCAGGCAGCCCTTCAGATGCGGACCGTACAGCACCACCATGCGCGAACTGGGGTTTTGCGGGAAATCGGGATCGCCATCTTCGAGCACACGGCGAAAAGCAGCAGGAATCGACATCCGACCCTTGCTATCGACCTTCTGGTCGAATTCGCCTCTGAAACTCAGACCCACTGTCTTGGCCCGTCCCTTGTTGCCCGCCCAGATGAATTGGTATCGACCCGCAAGCCTGAAAAACGAAACGGCGGATTGAGCTGCTGCCACTGCCCAATCCGCCGCCCTCGTCCCGCTTTGCGGGGTGTCCAGCTGCGCGCGCCACCTGGGGGGATGTCTGCTCGCTCGCGCGCCGGATCTCTCGTGTTTCGATGAATGCGGGTGCCTGTATGAAACCTGACTTGGAAGTTTTTACCTGGGGTCTTTTTGCCCCTTAATTTTCCCGTCTTCATCGTGTGAACTAGGAATGACATGGGAATTCATGGAAATCAACAGGAAATTTCCCCACTCCCTTCTCTGCAAGGACATTTACAGGGGCATTACAGGATAGAAGACGATCGATATTGGATCGAACTGCAGCACAATTAGATTCACAAACGCAATTGATCACTAAATGTTGATAAAATTGCAGTTCGCCAGAAAATCCCACAATATCCCAAAAAAATTTCCTCAACGCCCTTCTGCTCAACACGGCAATCGGGCAGATACTGAGAAAAACAGATTACCATCATTAAGAAACAAGCCTAAATCTAAGGTGGAACGAAGTGAATCGCTCCGGGCGCCGCTTGAGCTCAGATCCGTCCCATGAATTCCCAAAACTCCCATCCCTGCCTATTTTCATCAGCATCGCTCCTTAGCTCCGCGGCAGTTCGGCAGTGATCCGGGGATTGGCAATCCCGGGTGCCATTATCAGCCCCCCCGGTACTGCCCCCCACTTTGCCGCACCTGCCTTTGACCACCCGGCGAAGTTTCCGCTTCTCATTTGCCTCAAAACCGGGTAATCCGCACGGCTTACACATGCGGTCCGCCCTTTTCCGACTCTTCGGGACTGTCGCCACCGCCGAGGACGACTATTCCGACATGACGCTTCCATCTGTTCTCCCTGCCGCACTGGCCGAGGCGCTGACCGCACGCGGCTATGAAACGCTGACCCCTGTGCAACAGGAAATGATCCGGGACGATCTGACCGAAAACGACCTGCTGGTTTCGGCCCAGACCGGATCCGGCAAAACCGTGGGCTTCGGCCTCGCACTGGCCCCGACCCTATTAAAAGGTGAAACCCGCCTGCCCCATGCCGCAGCCCCGCTAGCGCTGATCATCGCGCCGACACGGGAATTGGCATTGCAGGTGCGGCGCGAATTCGAATGGCTCTATGCCCCGACCGGTGCGGTTCTGGCCTCCTGTGTCGGCGGTATGGATATGCGCACCGAACGCCGCGCGCTGGAACGCGGGGCACATATCGTTGTTGGCACCCCGGGCCGACTGCGCGATCACATTCAGCGCGGCGGCATCGATCTGTCGGAAATCCGCGCGGTGGTTCTGGACGAAGCCGATGAAATGCTGGATCTGGGCTTTGCCGAAGATCTGGAATTCATTCTGGGCTCTGCCCCTGAAACCCGTCGCACCTTGATGTTCTCGGCCACAGTACCGCGTGAAATCGAACGGTTGTCGAAGAATTTCATGCGCGAAGACGCTGTGCGGGTGAAAACCACCTCCGCAACGATGCAGCACAGCGACATTGATTATCGTGCCTTTACCGTTTCCCCGGCGTCGAGCGAAGGCGCGGTGATTAACGCGTTGCGCTATTATGATGCCGAAAACGCCATCGTGTTCTGCAACACGCGCGCGATGGTGAACCGTTTGACCGCGCGGCTGTCGAACCGGGGATTCCAGGTTGTTGCGCTGTCCGGCGAATTGAGCCAGAGCGAACGCACCCATGCGCTGCAAGCGATGCGCGATGGCCGTGCACGTGTCTGCGTCGCCACCGACGTGGCCGCCCGCGGCATCGACCTGCCCAAACTGGATCTGGTGGTGCATGCCGAATTGCCGACCGGATCGGAAACCCTGTTGCACCGGTCGGGCCGGACTGGTCGCGCCGGGCGCAAGGGCGTTTCGGCGCTGATCGTGCCCCATCGCAGCCAGAACAAGGCCGAACGGTTGCTGCGCTTTGCCAAGCTGAACGCAGAATGGGGCCCGCCACCGTCGGCAGAAGATGTGCGCAGCAAGGACCGTGAACGGATGCTGGCGGATCCGGTCTGGACCGATCCCGCGCCGGAAACACAGGCGGATTTCATTGAAACCCTGACCGGGACCTTTAGCCCCGAACAGTTGGCCAAGGCCTATCTGGCGCTGTACGAAACCCGCCATTCCGCGCCCGAAGATCTGGACCTGTCCCCGGCCAAGTCGGAAAAGCGCGACCGCACCCCCTTTGGCCCCTCGGCCTGGATCAGCCTGTCGATCGGGCATGACGCAAAGGCTGAAGCCCGCTGGCTGCTGCCGATGCTGCTGCGCTCTGGCGGCATTGAAAAGGATTCGATCGGCGCGATCCGCATTCAGGATCAACAGACATTTGTCGAAATGAAAGCCCCCGCACGCGATGCGTTCATGTCCCGGATCGGGGCCGACGCGACGCTGGAACAAGGCATTCAGGTCACGGTCCTGGCCTCCGCCCCGGAACTGGGCGCGCGATCCGCGCCGCGGCCACCGCAATCCAAACGCGTCTGGGACAAGCCCGAAGGCGGCGCGCCGAAATCCAAGCCGTATAAGAAGCGTGAAGACGGCGCAAAGCCCGACGGTTTCAAGAAACGGGACGATTTCAAGAAGCGCGACGACTATAAGAAGCGCGATGACGCCGTCCACAGCGCGGCAGGACCACGCAAGGACAAGTTCAAACCCAAAGATGGCGGCCCGGACAGCACGGACAAACCGCGCGCCAAGAAGAAGTGGGACAAACCCGCACCTGACGGTAAGGCACCGCGCAAAGGCGCCGCGTCCAAATACAAAGCCGGGGCTGCAAAAACGTCAGAACGCATGGGCAAGCCCAAGCCGCGCCATAAATCGGCCGGTCCTGATCGCGGTCCCAACGCGACGCCGAAACGGCGGAAATAGTGACAGGCAGACAATCGGTCTGAATAATGTAAGGGGCCGCGCCTTCCTTCGGGAAGGCGCGGCCCTTTGCTTTGTTCGACTGTATCTGCGCCCCTCAATGGCGGCGGTAGAAACCGCTGGCCTCAGGCCATACCACCCTTGACCAGACGATCCGCCAGCTGAGCATAGGCTTCGGCCACGGGGCCGTCTCCAGTGGCCACTGGCGCGCCACCATCACCCGCCAGCCGGGTATCGAGATCAATCGGCAATTGCGCCAGCAAGGGCACACCGAGCTTTTCGGCCTCTGCCGCGACGCCACCATGACCAAAGATATGTGTTTCATGGCCGCAATTGGGGCAATGGAACGATGACATGTTTTCGATCATTCCCAGAATCGGGGTTTTCAGCGTGTTGAACATGTCGATGGCCTTGCGCGCGTCCAGCAACGCCACGTCCTGCGGCGTCGACACGATGATGGCCCCGGTCAGGACGGCGCGCTGACACAGTGTCAGCTGCACATCGCCGGTGCCGGGCGGCAGATCGACGATCAGCACGTCCAGTTCACCCCAGTTCACCTGCCCCAGCATTTGCTGCAACGCCCCCATCAGCATCGGGCCACGCCAGACAACGGCCTTGTCCGGGTCCATCATCAATCCGATCGACATCAGGGTGACGCCATGCGCGTGCAGCGGTTCAATGGTTTTTCCGTCCGGGCTGGCGGGGCGTTTGCTGACCCCCATCATGCGCGGCTGGCTGGGACCGTATATATCTGCATCCAGCAGCCCGACTTTGCGCCCCTGTTTCGCCAATGCCACGGCAAGGTTCGACGACACTGTGGATTTGCCCACCCCGCCCTTACCCGACCCGACCACAAGAATACGATCGACCCCCGCCGGTTTCAGCGGTTCGGCCTGCGGTTTGGGATGGCCGCCGACCTTCAGACTGGGGGCCGGTTTTTGTTCCGACGGGCCATGCGCCGTCAGCGCCACGCTGACCGTGGACACGCCATCAAGCGCGGCCACACAGCGTTCGGCGGCAGCGCGCAGCGGTTCCATCGCGCGGGCGGCCTCAGGGTTGGGCGCTTCGATCACGAAACGGACTTTGCCATCTTCAATATGCAATGCCCGCACCATGTCACGGCTGACAAGATTACCGCCGCCGGGGATTTCGATTCGTTCCAGCGCGGTTTCTACGTCTGTTCGCGTCACTGCCATGATCGCCTCCTTTTTTGATTCGTCGCAATAAGTGGCGGTTTTTGCGACAGGGGCAAGCCCCGAGCGCAAGCCCCCCCTACGTAATTTCAGACATTACCCCACGACATCAGGCGCGACATTTTTACCGAGTGCTTACCAAATGGTCAAAAGATAGTTCACACTGTAAATAGGTCAGTAGTTCATATGCACTTCGCGCATAGCTGCATTGCAGCATCGGGCATTGTGCACTTGCAGCAAAAGCCCCAAATTGAGGTCAACGAAACGAACACAACACAACACAGACAATAAATAGCGAGAGAAAAAAATGGCTACTGCATCCGATATCCGCACCGAACACAGCGGGATTGTTGATCGCGCCGCCGGCTTCTTCACCGAAGTGGGCGCACGTTATGCCCGCTACAAGACCTATCGCGCAACGCTGAATGAACTGTCCACACTGGGCGATCGTGATCTGCGCGACATGGGCCTGTGCCGGTCACAGCTTCGCTCGATTGCATGGGAACACGCTTACGACGCGCACTAATTTCACGGATCAGAAGCCCCTCTCCTCCTCCCTGGGGCTTCTGTAGAATGGCGGCGACATCCTCCTCCTCCCTGATGTCGCCGCACCTAATTCGGACCAGAACGGTCCAGCCAGATGCGAAACCTCTCTCCTCCTCCCTGAGGTTTCGTTGTCAAGAGCGGTGATCTCCTCTCCTCCTCCCTGGGGATCACCGCGCCTGACACAACAGAATACGACGGGGCCTTCTCCTCCTCCCTAGGTCCTGATCGTTGTCAAGAGCGGTGGTCTTCTCTCCTCCTCCCTGGGGACCACCGCGCCTTGAACCAGACACGGTGGCCTTTCTCCTCCTCCCTAAGGTTACCGGAGCAAAGACGGCGATGCCCCTCCTCCTCCCTGGGCATCGCCGTTTTTTATTGTCTGGACAGCCGATCCCGCCCGATGAGATGAAATGGGCGATGCATGATTATCAAATTTGAATAGCAGAGATCCCGGCGCAGCGTTTCTGCCGCAGGCTGCCGCGCTAACGCCGGACCGTTCCGGTGTTTCAGAGAGCTTCGGTTTGGGAGGGAGTTTCAGTCGAGCCGGGCCGAAACAAGACACATTCTCTCGGCCGTTACAGCAATAGCCTGAGATTCGCGGCTTGCGCGGTTTGCACCTGATCGGAAACCGTGCTCCGGTCAGGATAGCCCTGTCAGCTTTCCAGAGTTATCGCCTTCAGAACGGCACATCATCCGCGCCGGTGATAAACCGCGCCACGACCTTCTTGATCCCGGCCTTGTCGAAATCGATTTCGAGCTTGTCGCCTTCGATCCCCAAAACCGCACCATATCCGAATTTCTGATGAAACACCCGGTCCCCCACCGTATAGGCGCTGATGGCTTCCAGATCGATCACGGTTTTGCGGTTTTCACGCGGCTGGCTGAGAGGACGGGAATTGCTGCGGTCCTGCATCCGCCTCCAGCCAGGGGAATTGTAAACGTTGGCTTCGGAGGCGCGGGTTTCCAGCCCTGACTGCATCGGGGACGCCGCGCCGTAACCGCCGCCATAAAGGCCAGGCGGGGTCAGCACCTCAACATGATCTTCGGGTAATTCGTCAATGAAACGTGAGGGCAGCTGCGATTGCCATTGACCGAACACACGGCGGTTGCCCGCAAAGGAAATCGTGCACAGCTCTTCGGCCCGGGTGATGCCGACATAGGCAAGGCGGCGTTCTTCCTCCAGACCCTTCAACCCGGATTCGTCCATCGAGCGTTGCGACGGGAACAGCCCGTCTTCCCAGCCGGGCAGGAACACCGCCGGAAATTCCAGCCCCTTGGCCGCGTGCAGTGTCATGATCGACACTTTGGCGCCATCATCGCCCTGCGCATTGTCCATGATCAGCGCGACATGTTCCAAAAACCCGGACAGATTATCGAACTGTTCCAGCGCCTTGACCAGTTCCTTGAGGTTTTCCAGCCGCCCCGGCGCTTCGGGCGTTTTGTCGTTCTGCCACATCGCGGTATAGCCGGATTCGTCCAGAATGATCTGCGCCAGTTCGACATGGCTAAGCTCGGGATCGCCAAAGCGCGCCTGCGGTGCGGGGCCGTCGTCAATGACCGCCGTGTCATCTTCGTCAAAGGCCAGAACCGGGCCGCGGGTCATGTCATGCCAACGGGCCAGATCATCAACCAGCTGCCGCAACGCTGCGCCGCCCCTGCCCTTGATATCGCCATTCGCCAAGGCGATCCGGGCACCGTCGATCAGGCTGACGCCATTGGCGCGGGCAATGGCCTGAATGGTTTGCTGCGCCTTGTCACCAAGGCCGCGTTTGGGCGTATTGACGATACGTTCAAAGGCCAGATCGTCATCCGGGCTGACCACCACGCGGAAATAGGCCAAGGCATCGCGGCTTTCCAAGCGTTCATAAAAACGCGGACCGCCGATGACGCGGTAAGGCATGCCGATGGTGAGAAAACGATCCTCGAAGGCGCGCATCTGGTGGCTGGCGCGGACCAAAATGGCGATCTGGTCCAGATCGAACGGGCGCAGCCCCCGGGTGCCACCTTGCAGGGCTTCGATTTCCTCGCCGATCCAGCGGGCTTCTTCTTCACCGTCCCAATGGCCGATCAGGCGCAGTTTCTCGCCGCTTTCGGCCTCGGTCCACAGGGTTTTTCCAAGACGGCCCTCGTTGCCCGCGATCACGCCGGACGCAGCGGCCAGAATATGCGGGGTAGACCGGTAATTTTGTTCCAGCCGCACCACCTGTGCGCCGGGAAAATCCTTTTCAAACCTCAGGATATTACCGACTTCGGCCCCGCGCCAGCCATAGATCGACTGATCGTCATCGCCAACACAGCAGATATTCTTATGCGCCCCCGCCAGCAGGCGAAGCCAAAGATACTGCGCCACATTGGTATCCTGATATTCGTCCACCAGGATATATTTGAACCAGCGACGGTACTGCGCCAACACATCGTCATGGGTCTGAAAGATCGTCACCACATGCAGCAGAAGGTCGCCGAAATCCACCGCGTTCAGTTCGCGCAGGCGGGTCTGGTACTGATCGTAAAGTTCGGTGCCACGATTGTTGAAGGCCCCGGCTTCGGACCCGGGCACCTGCGCCGGGGTCCAGGCGCGGTTTTTCCAATGATCAATGATCCCGGCCAACTGCCGTGCGGGCCAACGCTTGTCGTCGATATTATTGACCGCGATCAGCTGTTTCAGCAGCCGGATCTGATCGTCGGTGTCCAGAATGGTGAAATTGGATTTCAGCCCCACCAATTCGGCGTGGCGGCGCAACAGCTTGACGCAGATGGCGTGAAAGGTACCAAGCCAGGGCATGCCTTCGACCGCCTGTCCCAGCATCCGGCCGACCCGGTCCTTCATTTCCCGCGCCGCCTTGTTGGTGAAGGTGACGGCAAGGATTTCGTTGGGCTGCGCCCGGCCGGTATTGAGCAGATGCACGATCCGCGCGGTCAGCGCCTTTGTCTTGCCGGTGCCAGCCCCCGCCAGCATCAGCACCGGGCCATCCAGTGCCTCGACCGCCGCACGTTGGGCGGGGTTCAATTCATCCAGATAGGGTGCTGGCCGCGCCGCCATGGCGCGGGCCGACAGCGAAGCGCCCTCAAAGGCGTCATTTTCGTCGAAACTGCTCATGACCGGCAATCTAGCGCGGGCAGCGGGCGAGATAAAGGGACGTTCTTATTCTGTTCCCATGTTTTCCCCAGAGGCGATAGGGGTCAGGGGGCGCTGCCCCCTCTGGGCCGCTGGCCCATTCACCCCCGGAGTATTTATTCCAAGAAGAAACAACAAGTTTTCTGGACATTTCGCGCCCGGATCGCCCAAATGCAGTCATGGATTTACATCGGAAATATCCCGGCTTCAGCGATATGAAGGCCCGCGCGCGGCAGCGGATGCCGTGGTTCGTGTTCGAATATCTTGACAGTGCGACCGGGGCGGAAATGACCCAGGCCCGGAACCGGCAGAAGCTGGACGAGGTGGTATTAATACCCTCGATCCTGCATGGCGAGGCAGAGCCGGACCTGTCGGTCGACCTGTTCGGACAAAAGCTGGCGCTGCCCTTCGGGGTCAGTCCGGTGGGCATGTCGGGGTTGTTTTGGCCAGACGCCGAACGGATTTTGGCGCAGGCGGCAACGCGGCACGGGTTGCCCTATGGATTATCGACAGTGGCCAGCCGGACACCGGAGGATGTCGCCGATTGTCTGAACGGCAATGGCTGGTTCCAGGTCTATCCGCCGCGCGATCCGGAGATTCGCGCCGATATGCTGAAACGCGCTCGTGAAGCTGGGTTCACCACGCTGGTTTTGACCGTCGATGTGCCGGTGGCCAGCCGCCGCGAACGGCAGGTGCGCTCCGGCCTGACCAGCCCGCCGCGGCTGACGCCACGGTTGTTGACGCAGGTGGCGCGCTGTCCGGCCTGGGCCATGGGCATGGCGCGGATGGGGATGCCGAGGATGCGGCTGATCGACAGCTATGCCAGCAATGTGACAGGGTTGGGATCGACGCAACATGCTGGCTATCTGCTGCGCACCTCGCCCGACTGGGATTACCTCAAGGCGCTGCGCGACGGATGGGACGGGCCGTTGGTGGTCAAGGGGGTGCTGGACCCGCGCGATGTCGGGCGGCTGGAAGCCGCCGGGGTTGACGGGATCTGGGTGTCGAACCATGCCGGCCGGCAGTTCGATGCGGCCCCTGCGTCGATCGAGGCCCTGCCAGCGATCCGGTCCGAGACCCGGTTGCCGGTGATTTTCGACAGCGGCGTCGAAGGCGGTCTGGATATCTGCCGCGCCATCGCGCTTGGTGCCGATTTCGTAATGCTGGGGCGGGCCTGGCATTTTGCGCTTGGGGCATTGGGGGCAAAGGGGCCGGATCACCTGATCGACATGTTGCGTCAGGATCTTTTGGCCAATCTGGGACAGATGGGCGTGACGCGGCTGGCCGATCTGCCCGGCCGGTTGGCATAGCAGCAATGCCGCCGGGACAGACCGGGTCGAACAAAATCCATTTTGCATTTTCGCACACCCAAATGCTCAGGCAGATTTCTAGTTTGTGTTTCTGCACCTCTACGCTTGACTTTGGTCAGAAAATGTAACCGATAGGTCGCAAAAGTCGCTGCATTGCAGCATGAAATGCAGTATGTTCCAGAAAAGACCGTCAAACCGGGGGACCATCCATGGCCGACTTCAAAAAAATCCTGATTGCCAACCGCGGCGAGATCGCGATCCGCATCATGCGGGCGGCGAACGAGCTGGGGAAAAGGACCGTTGCGGTCTATGCCGAAGAGGACAAGCTGGGGCTGCACCGGTTCAAGGCCGACGAAGCCTACCGGATCGGCGAAGGGATGGGTCCGGTGGCGGCCTATCTGAGCATCGCGGAAATCATCCGGGTGGCCAAGCTGTCAGGGGCGGACGCGATCCATCCCGGTTATGGCCTGCTGTCGGAAAACCCCGATTTCGTCGATGCCTGCGAAGCGGCCGGGATCACTTTCATCGGTCCCAAGGCGGCGACCATGCGCGCGCTTGGCGACAAGGCCAGCGCCCGCAAGGTGGCGATCGAAGCCGGGGTGCCGGTGGTTCCCGCGACGGAAGTTCTGGGCGATGACATGGCGGAGATCAAGGCCGAGGCGGCCGAAGTCGGCTATCCCCTGATGCTGAAGGCCAGCTGGGGCGGCGGCGGCCGCGGTATGCGGCCAATCCTGTCCGAGGGTGAGCTGGAGGAAAAGGTGCTGGAAGGTCGGCGCGAGGCCGAGGCGGCCTTTGGCAATGGCGAAGGCTATCTGGAAAAGATGATCATCCGGGCGCGCCATGTCGAGGTGCAGATCCTCGGCGACAGCCACGGCGCGATCTATCATCTGTGGGAACGCGACTGTTCGGTGCAGCGGCGCAACCAGAAAGTGGTCGAACGCGCCCCTGCCCCCTATCTGAGCCAGCAGCAGCGCGATGAAATCTGCGATCTGGGTCGCCGCATCTGTGCCCATGTGAATTACGAATGCGCCGGGACCGTTGAATTCCTGATGGATATGGACAGCGGCAAGTTCTATTTCATCGAGGTCAACCCGCGGGTGCAGGTGGAACATACCGTCACCGAAGAAGTCACCGGCATCGACATCGTCCAGGCGCAGATCAAGATCGCCGAGGGCAAGACGCTGGCCGAGGCCACCGGCATGGCGCGGCAGGAAGATATCGTACTGCATGGTCACGCGCTGCAGACCCGGATCACCACCGAGGACCCGCAGAACAACTTCATCCCCGATTATGGCCGCATCACCGCTTACCGGTCGGCCACCGGCATGGGCATCCGGCTCGACGGCGGCACCGCCTATGCCGGCGGCGTGATCACCCGCTATTATGACAGTCTGCTGGTCAAGGTGACCGCCTGGGCGCCGACGCCCGAGGCGGCGATCCACCGGATGGACCGGGCGTTGCGCGAATTCCGTATCCGCGGCGTTTCCACCAATATCGCCTTCGTGGAAAACCTGCTGAAGCACCCGACGTTTCTGAATAACACCTACACCACGAAATTCATCGACGAGACGCCGGAACTGTTCGATTTCGAACTGCGCCGCGACCGCGGCACCAAGGTTCTGACCTATATCGCCGACATCACCGTCAACGGGCATCCCGAAACCGAAGGCCGCGCCGAACCGTCGGCCGATGTGAAACTGCCGAAAGCCCCGGTCTCTATCGGTGAGGTGCACCCCGGCACCAAGACATTGCTGGAACAAAAGGGCGCCAAGGCGGTGGCCGACTGGATGCTGGACCAGAAGCGGCTGCTGCTGACCGACACCACCATGCGCGACGGCCATCAGAGCCTGCTGGCCACAAGGATGCGCTCGATCGACATGATCAAGGTGGCGCCGGCCTACGCCGCCAACCTGCCGCAATTGTTCAGCGTCGAATGCTGGGGCGGGGCGACCTTCGACGTGGCTTACCGCTTCTTGCAGGAATGCCCGTGGCAGCGGCTGCGCGATCTTCGCTGGGCGATGCCGAACGTGCTGACCCAGATGCTGCTGCGCGCCTCCAACGGGGTCGGCTATACCAATTACCCCGACAACGTGGTGCGCGAATTCGTCCGCCAGGCGGCGGCGACCGGGATCGACGTATTCCGGGTCTTCGACAGCCTGAACTGGGTCGAAAACATGCGCGTGGCGATGGACGCGGTGATCGAGAGCGGCAAGATCTGCGAAGGCACGATCTGCTATACCGGCGATATCCTCGACCCGAACCGCGCCAAGTACGACCTGCAATATTATGTCGACATGGCCAAGGAACTGGAAGCGGCGGGCGCCCATATCATCGGGCTGAAGGACATGGCGGGGCTGCTGAAACCCGCTGCCGCCCGCGTATTGGTCAAGGCGCTGAAGGATGAACTCACCATCCCGGTGCATTTTCACACCCATGACACCAGCGGCATCGCCGGGGCCACCATCCTGGCGGCCAGCGACGCGGGCGTCGATGCGGTGGACGCGGCGATGGACGCGTTCTCGGGCGGCACGTCGCAGGCCTGTCTCGGTTCGATCGTCGAGGCGCTGCGCAATACCGACCGCGATACCGGCATCGACATCGCGCGGATCCGCGAAATTTCCAACTACTGGGAACAGGTGCGGGCGCAATATGTGGCGTTTGAGAGCGGGCTGCAGGCCCCGGCTTCGGAAGTCTACCTGCATGAAATGCCGGGTGGGCAATTCACCAACCTCAAGGCGCAGGCGCGCAGTCTGGGGCTGGAGGAGCGCTGGCACGAGGTCGCGCAGACCTATGCCGACGTCAACCAGATGTTCGGCGATATCGTCAAGGTGACGCCATCGTCAAAAGTGGTGGGCGACATGGCGCTGATGATGGTCAGCCAGAACCTGACCCGTGCCGATGTCGAAGACCCGAAAAAGGAAGTCGCTTTCCCTGATTCCGTGATCGACATGATGCGCGGCAATCTTGGTCAGCCGCCGGGCGGCTTCCCCGAGGGGATCGTCAAGAAGGTGCTGAAGGACGAGGCGCCCAACACCGAACGACCAGGCAAACATCTGGACCCGGTCGATCTGGACGCCGCCCGCAAACAGGCCAGTGCGGCCTGTGACGGGATCGGGATCGACGACGAGGACCTGAACGGTTACCTGATGTATCCCAAGGTGTTCACCGATTACATGGCGCGCCATGCGATGTATGGCCCGGTGCGCAGCCTGCCGACCCGGACCTTTTTCTACGGGATGGAACCGGGCGAGGAAATCGAAGCCGAGATCGATCCGGGCAAGACACTGGAAATCCGGTTGCAGGCGGTGGGCGAGACCAGCGAAGACGGCGATGTGAAAGTGTTCTTCGAACTCAACGGCCAGCCCCGCGTGATCCGGGTTCCGAACCGGTTGATCAAATCCTCCACCCAGGCCCGGCGCAAGGCCGAACTGGGCAATCCCGCCCATGTCGGCGCGCCGATGCCCGGCGTGGTGGCCAGCGTCGCGGTATCGGTCGGCCAGAAGGTCAGCGAGGGCGATCTGTTGCTGACCATCGAGGCGATGAAGATGGAAACCGGCATCCACGCCGAACGCGACGCGGTGATCAGGGCTGTCCACGTCCAGCCCGGAACTCAGATCGATGCAAAAGACCTGCTGATCGAGTTCGAATAAGCCCGGCCCCGGCACAACCGGCCAGCTCGGATGATGTACTGCGCCCCGCCATGCCTGCATGGCGGGGCGTCGTTTTTGTGCGTGGTCGTTTTGCGATCAGACTACAAAACCTATTCTTGAAAACAGATCAACCGCCCCATTCGGAGCGGTTGTTCATGCACAGCCAGAGGTGAAGAACGAACGGGCGATCAGACGCCGCGAGCGCGCACAAGTTCGGAAAACTTTTCGAACAGCGCGCCATTCGCAGTCACGATATCACCATCTTGCAGCGGTTCGTGACCGTCCCGGATCGCGCCAACCATGCCGCCCGCTTCGGCGACAATCAACGTCCCGGCGGCGATGTCCCAGATATTCAGTTCGCGTTCCCAGAACCCGTCATACCGTCCCGACGCGACATAGGCCAGATCCAGTGCTGCCGATCCCCAACGCCGCACACCGGCGCATTCGGGCATGATCCGGGCCAGATCCTGCAACGTGGCAGGCAAGGTTTTCTTGCCAGCAAACGGAATGCCGGTGGCGAAGATCGCTTCGATCATCCGGTGCCGGCCCGACACCCGCAGCCGGTTGGAATCGTTCATCCAGGCGCCAGCGCCCTTTTCGGCATAGAACATTTCATCCTTGGCGGGATCATAGATCACCCCCGATACGATCTGCCCCTTGTGTTCCAGCGCGATCGAGATCGCCCAATGCGGCAGCCCATGCAGGAAGTTGGTAGTACCGTCGAGCGGATCGACGATCCAGCGCCGGGTCGGGTCCTGTCCCGGTTCCTCGCCGCCTTCCTCGGCCAGCCAGCCATAGGTCGGACGCGCGCCCATCAGTTCTTCCTTGATGATCGCTTCGGCGGCGATATCGGCCTTGGACACGAAATCGCCGGCACCCTTCATCGAAACCTGAAGGTTTTCCACTTCGCGGAAGTCCTTCACCAGCGAACGGCCTGCCTTACGGGCGGCCTTGAGCATGATGTTGAGATTTGCGCTGCCTTGCATCGGTTCGGTCCCTCAGTTTCCAAGCCGCGCGTATACGCCGCAAGACTGCGCTTGCCAAGGGGGAAGCCGGGATTTCGGCCAAGCGGGATCGGGGGCGCGGCCCCCACCGCCGCAAGCGGCGGCCCCCCGGAGTATTTGGACCAAGATGAAAGCGGTTACTGCCGCTGCAACTTTACCGGTTCGGTCCGCGCCAGACGGATGAAATGAGCGAAATAAGGCCGGGTGGCATCGTCGGTCCGCACTGCGGCGTAAAGCCGTTTGGTCAGGCCGTTTTCGGTGATCGGGCGGGTGACATAATCGGAGGAATATTTCACTTCGCGCACGACCCAGTCGGGCAGCACGGTAACGCCGCGGTTGGAGGCCACCAACAGCAGGATCACTGCGGTCAGTTCAACCGGGCGCAGTGCCGCCGGTTCGATCCCGGCGGGGGTCAGCAATTCGGTGAAGATATCAAGACGGCTGCGATCGACCGGATAAGTGATCAGGGTTTCGCCGGCGAAGTCTTCGGCCTCGATATAGTCCTTTTGCGCCAGCGGGTGGGCGCTGGACGCCACGAAGACCGGCGCGTAGTCAAACAACGGCACGAATTCCACACCCGGCAGCTTGTCGGGATCGGAGGAAATCACCAGATCGACCTCTTCGCGTTGCAGCGCGGGCAGCGCATCGAAGGCAAGGCCGGCGCGGATATCGACATCGACTTCGGGCCAGGCTTTGCGGAACTGTTCCAATACCGGGAACAGCCATTCGAAACAGGCATGGCATTCGATGGCGATATGCAACCGACCGGTCTTGCCGGTCAGGATGCCTTTGAACTGTTCTTCCAGCGCGGACATCTCGGGCAGGATTTTTTCCGCTGCCCGGAGCAGCCGCATCCCGGCCGCTGTCAGTTTCATCGGTTTCGAGCGGCGCACGAACAGTTCCACCCCGGTCTGTTCTTCCAGATGCTTGATCTGGTGGCTGAGCGCAGATTGGGTGATGTTCAGCTGCCCCGCCGCCCGGGCCAGACCACCGGCGTCATGAATGGCCTTGATCGTGCGTAAATGGCGCAATTCGATGTGCATTATGAATGAACCTCATGTTCACCTTGAAAACTATGAAGTTGTCTCACAAACGGATTCACGCGACAAGGGGACAACCAGAAAAGATGGAACCCGTATCATGACCGTGCCCGCAGTATCGTTTGAGTTTTTCCCGCCGCAAAACCTGGAGGCGTCGTTCCGCCTGTGGGACACGGTGCAGACGCTGGCGCCGCTGGGGCCGCGTTTCGTGTCGGTAACCTATGGCGCAGGCGGCACCACCCGCGATCTGACCCGCGACGCGGTGGCGACGATCCACAAACATTCCGGCCTGAAGGTTGCGGCCCATCTGACCTGTGTCGATGCCACCCGTGAAGAGACTCTGTCGATCGCCGACGACTTTGCCGAAGCGGGCGTGACCGATATCGTGGCGCTGCGCGGCGATCCGCCCAAGGGCACCGGTGCGTTCCGGGCTCATGAGGATGGGTTTGCCAGCTCTGTCGAACTGATCGAGGCGCTGGCAGCCAAGGGAAAATTCACCATCCGCGTGGGCGCTTATCCCGAAAAACACCCCGAATCCACCGACCATCAGGCCGATATCGAATGGCTGAAACGCAAATTCGACGCCGGTGCCGACGAAGCGCTGACCCAGTTCTTTTTCGAAGCTGAAACCTTTTTCCGATTCCGCGACGCCTGCGTAAAGGCCGGTATCGACAAGCCGATCATCCCCGGCATCCTACCGATCGAGAATTTCAAGGGCGCGCGCCGCTTCGCCGAAAGCTGCGGCACCACGGTGCCCGACTGGGTGATTGAGGCCTTCGAGAAGGCCGAACGTGACGGGCGTCAGGATTTGCTGGCCACCGCGCTGTGCACCGAGCTGTGCAGCGACCTGATCGAAGGCGGCGTGGACAGTTTGCATTTCTACACGCTCAACCGTCCGGAACTGACCCGCGATGTCTGTCACGCCTTGGGCGTCACGCCGAAGGCGCAGTTGGAAAACGTGGCGTAACACCTCATTCCCGGACTTGCCCCTCCCCTGGCCCCGCGTCAATTTAGGATGAATACGCGGAAGGACAGATCATGGTTGAACGTAAAATCGCAACATCGCCGGACGACTTGCCCAGCATGGAAGAAATGCTGGGTATTTCGGGTCTGGAGGCGATGCAGCGGATGCTGAGAGGCGAAACCGTAGGGCCGCCGATTGCGGGCGCACTGGGCTATACCATTTCGTCGGTCGAAGACGGTCGCGTGGTTTTTTCAGGGTCCCCGGATTTCAAGGTGACCAACCCGATGGGGACCGTGCATGGGGGATGGTACGGTACGTTGCTGGACAGTTGCATGGCCTGCGCGGTGATGACCAAAGTGCCAAAGGGCAGCACCTACACGACACTGGAATACAAAATCAACATCCTGCGCCCGATTCCGCTGGGCATGCAGATCGAAGCGATCGGCACCGCGCAACATGTCGGCCGATCGACCGGCATTGCGATTGGTGAAATCCGTGGGGTTGAGGACGGCAAGCTTTATGCCACCGGGTCGACCACCTGCATCGTCATGAAATTGCGTTAGAATTCGGTAACGGCACGTCGCACAGACCGGCCTGTGCTGTTTCGTGCAGGCGTTCAGAGGGGTCTTCGCAGATGCGGCGGCGCTTGCGCAGCAGGAACATCTTGCCCCAGCCAAGCCAGGTGCCGACAGCAGGCGCCCGGGGATCGCGAGGGAATGCCCCTTGCCAGCCGTCCGGCAGTGGCAGGCCACAATCCTGCGCCCGTTCCAGCATCCAGACCAACGGGATATTGGACAGTGGCCGTGCCGCCCGAAAAGCGCCCAGTTGCCCCCCGACATCCCCGTGGGCACCTCGGAACCAGACCTGTTCGATCCGGTCCGCGCCGGTTTCAGAACTGTCCCAGAGCACCGGTTCGAACACCACCCGCGTTTCATCCATCGCCAGAGCATGGAACCCGTATTTCACCGATCCACCCAGTTCGTGCGAATGGAATGAATGCTTGTCCTCGGTCCATTGCCACAAAAAGGGCAACCGCAGGCCCAGCGCCTTGACGGTATCCCAGACGCCGATCATTTCGATCTTGAATTCGTCATGGCAATTGGCGGCGCGGAACGCGGCGCTGGCAGGGCTGCCCGGGGGGCTTTGGTAATGGCGATAGGCCAGTTGGATATTGCGTTCGGTGGCAGCTTCGGAACGCAGCAGCCCGACCTGATCAATCACCCCGGCCAGCGACCGCACCGCGTAGGCCCCGCGTGAATAACCGAACAGGAACACCCGGTCACCGGGGCGGTACCGGCTGGCGAGATAGCCATAGGCGCGGCGGATTTGGCGGTTGATGCCGCGCCCCATCAGGACATCGGGAGCATGGCGCCATTCCGCCATCTGCACTCCGGCTTCGTAATAAACTGAAATCGGCGCGCCCATCTGCGCCAGCAACCGATATGTCAGCCCGGCATTGGTTTCCTCGCCCGGCTCCAGTGACGACATTGTGCCATCGAGGATAATCACATGGGTCAGCGCACCGCGCGATGCGCTGATCGGGGAGTGCCCAGACCAGAAGCCGGGTTTAACCCATTCAATTAGCCGTTTCGTCAGCCTTCCCAGCCGCATGGCTCAAAGCCTCCCAGACATTCACGGGCGTCGCCGGCATGTCGATCCGGCGCACGCCGCGCTGCCAAAGCGCGTCCAGCACCGCGTTCATCGTGCTTGCCATCGCGCCAACGGTACCCGCTTCGCCGCATCCTTTCATGCCCATAGGGTTCGATGTCGACGGCACCGCTTCTGTGGTGAATTCAATCATCGGCATATCGGCCGCACGCGGCATTGCGTAATCCATAAAGGACCCGGACAGAAGCTGCCCGTCATCATCATATACGACCCGTTCCATCAGAACTTGACCCGCGCCCTGCGCCACACCGCCATGAACCTGACCTTCGGCCAGCAGCGGATTGATCAGGTTTCCGAAATCGTCAACCACCGTGTATTTCACCAGATCCACATGACCGGTGTCGGGGTCGATTTCGACCTCGGCGACATGGGCGCCGTTGGGATAGGACCGGGCCGGAAGGGTGGCGCGGGCTTCGTGCGTCAGCAGGTCTTGGCGACCGTCAACGCGCGCCATTTCGGCGGCTTCCAGCAGGGTCGGAGTCAGGTTCGATCCCGGCGCACGGAAGGTTTCGTCGTCGAACCGTAAATCGTCTTCGGTCACGCCCATCTTGTCGGCCAGATAAGGGGTGAAGGCCGCGATCATCTTGTCCACCGTGGCCAGCGTGGCATTGGCCTGGGTCGTCACCGAGCGCGATCCGCCCGTACCGCCGCCCTGCGCGATCAGGTCGCTGTCGCCCTGGACCACAAAAATTCTGTCCTGCGGGACGCCGGTCTGGTCGCTGAGGAACTTGGCATAGACCGTTTCATGCCCCTGCCCGTTTGACTGGGTTCCAACATAGATCGTCACGGTGCCATCGGCATTGAATTCCACCTTCGCACCTTCGGACGGATCGCCCAGAATGCTTTCGATGTAATAGCTCAACCCGATGCCTCGCAACTTGCCGCGCGCGGCACTGTCGGCACGGCGGCTTTGGAACCCGGCCCGGTCGGCAAAGGTTTCGGCAGCGCCAAGCACCCGGTTGAAATCGCCCACGTCATAGGTTTCCCCGGTCGCGGCCTTGTAAGGGAAGGCGTTTTTCGGGATGAAATTGATCCGGCGCAATTCCCACGGGTCAACCCCCAGTTCGCGCGCCGCCTGATCCATCATCCGTTCCAGCACATAGATCGCTTCGGGCCGCCCAGCCCCACGATAGGCGTCGACCTGGGTGGTGTTGGTGTAGAATCCTTCGGAATGCAGATAGGTCGCCTGCACGTCATAGGTACCGGCCAGCACGCGGGCAAACAGGTTGGTTTGCATAAGCTGACCGAAATTGCTGTTATAGGCGCCCAGATTACAGCGGGTATCGACCCGGTAGCCGATGATCCGGTTGTTTTCGTCAAACGCCAGCGCCGCATCGCTGACCAGATCGCGGCCATGATGATCGCTGAGCATCGCATCCGATCGTTCGCCCATCCAGCGTACCGGACGGTTCAACACCATCGCGGCATGAGCGACGGTGAAATATTCCGGGTAAGGCGGCGCCTTCATACCGAATCCACCGCCGACATCGGGGGTGGTGGCATGGACCTGATCGGGTTCCAGAGACAGGGTTTTGGACAACGCATCCTTCACTGCCCAGACCCCTTGCCCGCCATAACCGAAATGCAGTCGGTTGTCGCGCCAGTCGGCAAAACAGCCACGCGGCTCCATCGAATTGACGATGATCCGGCTGTCGACAATTTCCATCCTCACCACTTTGGCAGCACGGTCAAACGCGGCGCTACAGGCCGCTTCATCGCCCAGCCCCCAATCGAAAGCCCGATTATCCGGGGCCTCTTCATGCAGCGCTTCGCCGCCCGGATACATATCCAGCTTGGCCGGCAGATCGTCGTACTCCAACTCGATCAGCTCGGCCGCGTCGCGGGCCTGATCCAGCGTTTCCGCAATGACCACCGCCACCGGTTCGCCAGCGAACCGTATCTTGCCCTGCGCCAGAATCGGGCGATGCGGGGCCGCTGCAGGCGATCCATCGCGGTTCTGCACCGTCACCGCCGTCAGGCCACGGGTGATTCCGGCCTGCGCCAGATCCTCAGCGGTCAGCACCAGATGCACACCATCGCTGTCGCGCGCCGCCGAAACATCCAATGACGTTATCACCGCATGCGCCACCGGCGACCGGAACACCACCGCGCGCAAGGCATCTTGCGGGGCGGCATCATCAATATATTCCCCATGGCCTGTCAGAAACCGGACATCCTCAACCCGTTTGATCGGCTGGCTTTTCCCGAATTTTTCCATCATGCCCTCGCTTTGTGGTGTTTGGAGCGCAGAGTAACCCGCCGTCGCCGAGTGTCCAGCCCTTCAACCGTCAAGTGACGCAACGGTGACAGATTGTGTCGGCCCATAGCCGTTGAACCGGGTGGCCAGCGCCATCGAATAAGCCCCCATCCCGTCGAACAGGATATAATCGCCTTCTTGCAGATCATCGGGTAATGCGAATGGGTCGGGCAGCCGGTCCAGACTGTCGCAGGTTGGCCCGAACAGAATGCGCGACACCGGGCGGCCGCTGCGGGCTTCTCCATCAGGCGCAAAGCAGCGCAGTCGGTCCAGCCCGCTCATGTCGCGCAGTTCCGACAATGCGCCATAAATTCCGTCATTAAGAAAAACCGAACCATCGCTCCGCATCGCCTTGACCCGGGCGGCAAGGCTGAACGCCTCGGCCACCATTGCCCGGCCAGGTTCGCAAACCAATTGAGGAACCGGGTCGAAAACCGCACAGGCGACCTGGCTGATTCGATCGAATATCCGGCTCAGATCGGGTGCGGCGCCGGCCCGATGCGAGGCAAAGCCGCCGCCAACATTGAGCCGGTCGATGACCACCCCGGCACGGCGCGCCACATCGGCAGCCGCCGTGATATAAGCTTCCCACGCTTCGGGTGCCGCGCATTGGGTGCCAGGATGAAAGGTCAGTGCCGGACGATACCCACGCGCGGCAACCTGCCGCAACAACGCCACCGCCTGAGCCGGACCAACCCCGAATTTCGCCCCGAAATCATAGGCTGCCCCCTTGACCGGCAAGGCCAGCCGGACGCTGATTTCCAGATCCCCGCCCAACACCGCAAGCTTGTCCAGTTCGCGCGGGCAATCGACCGATGCCGAGGCGATCCCGAATTCCGCTGCCGCCGCCACCTCGGCGGGTGAACGGACCGGATTGTTATAATGCAATACCGCGTCGGGGCACACCGCCCGCACCGCCGCCATTTCCGCCGGAGAGGCGACATCGAAGACGGTGATCCCGGCGGCGACCAGATTGACCAGGACCGCCTCGTCCGGATTGGCCTTGACCGCGTAGCTGACCAATCCCGGGAACCCGTCGAGAAACCGATGCGCCTGCTGTTGCAGGGTGACAGGACTGAAATACATCACTGCGGAGTCGGGCTGGATACGATGCAAATGTCGCCGGGGCGACAGCCAATGGGGATCGGGACGCATGAAATACCTCGCTGTTTTTGCGCACTATCCCCCGAAGAGGTGCCAGAATTGCCGGTAAGTTCGCCTGAATTGACTCTTTCTTTCGTCAATTTCATAGTCGAGCAATGCAAAATGACGAAATTGACACCGCCCTGCTGGCCCTACTGGCCGAAAATGCCCGGATGCCGGTCACCGCTTTGGCCCGCAAGCTGGGGCTTGCCCGCACCACCGTGCAGTCCCGGATTGACCGGCTGGAAACCAATGGCACCATCACAGGCTATACCCTGCGGCTGGGGCGGAAATCCGTCCCCCAACTGAAGGCGACGGCATTATTGTCAATCGAACCGCGATCTGGTCCGGCGGTGCTGGCGCGGCTGAAATCGTTGTCCAACGTGGTCCGGGTGCATACAACCAGCGGCCGGTTTGACATGATCGTGGAACTCAGTGCCCGCACCACAGAAGACCTTGACGACACCCTGGACCGGATCGGCGATGCCAAGGGGGTGAGAAGCTCCGAAAGCTTGATCCAGCTTAGCACCAAGATCGACCGTGGCTGAGAAAATGTCTGCGCCATGGCGCAGTCAGGTCTTGCGCTGACGCGCGCATTGGGGGCCAGCCCCCAAACCCCCGGAGTATTTCACCCAAGAAGAAACACAGGTTTCAGTGTTTTCACCGTTCCCCAGATATGCCCACCGAAGGCGATCCCGGGGCGATGGCCAAAGGCCAGAGGCACGATAAATCTGCGTGCGCTGCAGGCGCGCTCTGTCTGATAACCGCTTTTCCTTTCCCGACCAATTCGATAGACGGGGGGCAACGAAATCTGACGCGAGTTCATGGATCATGGCGATGGAAAAGACCTTCAATGCGGCCGAAGCGGAAAGCCGCCTTTACGCGGCCTGGGAAAAGGCGGGCTGCTTCAAAGCCGGAGCCAATGCGAAACCGGGGGCGTCGAGCTTCTGCATCATGATCCCGCCGCCGAATGTCACCGGCGTTCTGCATATGGGTCATGCCTTCAACAACACGTTGCAGGACATCCTGATCCGCTGGAAACGAATGCAAGGGTTCGACACGCTGTGGCAGCCCGGTCAGGACCATGCCGGCATCGCCACCCAGATGGTGGTGGAACGCGAGCTGGCCAAGAACCAGGAACCGTCGCGTGCCGAACTGGGGCGCGAGGCCTTCCTCGAAAAAGTATGGGAATGGAAAGCACAGTCGGGCGGCACGATTGTCGAGCAGTTGAAGCGCCTCGGCGCATCCTGCGACTGGTCGCGCAACGCCTTCACCATGTCAGGTGCCGAGGGCGCGCCGGCGGGCGAAGAGGGCAATTTCCACGACGCCGTGATCAAGGTCTTCGTCGAGATGTACCGCAAGGGGCTGATCTATCGCGGTAAGCGGCTGGTCAACTGGGACCCGCATTTCGAAACCGCGATTTCCGATCTCGAGGTCGAGAATGTCGAAGTAAACGGCCATATGTGGCATTTCAAATACCGCCTGGCCGATGGCGAGACTTACGAATATGTCGAGAAGGACGAGGACGGAAAGGTCACCCTGCGCGAGACACGCGATTACATTTCCATCGCCACCACCCGGCCCGAAACCATGCTGGGCGACGGCGCGGTCGCGGTGCATCCCGATGACGAACGTTACGCGCCTATCGTGGGCAAGATGGTGCATCTGCCGCTTTGCGACCGCCTGATCCCGATCATCACCGACGACTATCCCGATCCCGATTTTGGCTCTGGCGCGGTGAAGATCACCGGCGCGCATGATTTCAACGACTATCAGGTCGCCAAGCGCGGCAAGCTGCCGATGTACCGGTTGATGGACACCAAGGGCGCGATGCGCGCCGACGGGCTGCCCTATGACGAGGCGGTCAAGCGTGCCCGCGAAATCGCCGAAGGGTCCGAGACGACCGAGATCGAGGTCGATGCGCTGAATCTGGTGCCGGAAAAATACCGCGGCATGGACCGGTTCGACGCCCGAAAGGCGGTGATCGAGGATATCAACGAAGCCGACCTTGCCGTGACGATGCGGGACGAGGAAGGCCAGGAAGCGCCCTTCGTCGAAAGCAAGCTGATCATGCAGCCCTTCGGCGACCGGTCCAAGGTGGTGATCGAACCGATGCTGACCGACCAGTGGTTCGTCGACACCGACAAGATCGTCGGCCCGGCGCTGGACAAGGTGCGCGACGGCACGGTGAAGATCCTGCCCGAAAGCGGCGAGAAGACCTATTACCACTGGCTTGACAATATCGAACCGTGGTGTATTTCGCGCCAACTGTGGTGGGGCCACCAGATCCCGGTCTGGTACGGGCTGGACCTGAGCGCGCCGGATTTCAAAGACGACGAAGGCAATGGCGACCTGGACCTGGTCGAACTGGGCCGGCTCTTGAACGAAGGCGGCATGCTGCATGCCGGCGACGTGCATCACTGCGCCGCCGATTTCGAGGGTGTCATCGCGAAATTCCTCGATGACAACGCCGATATCCCGGCGCCGCTGAACCACGCCGCGGTGATCGAGGTCGCCGACAAGCATGAAGCGATCCACAAGCTGGCCGAAAGCCTGGGCCACTACGCCGTCGATCAGGACCCGACCAAGCTGGTCTACCCGGTCTGGCGCGATCCTGACGTGCTGGACACTTGGTTCAGCTCGGGACTTTGGCCTATCGGCACGCTGGGCTGGCCAGAAGATACCGAGGAACTGAAGCGCTATTTCCCGACCAACGTGTTGATCACCGGGCAGGACATCCTGTTCTTCTGGGTGGCGCGGATGATGATGATGCAGCTGGCCGTGGTGGACGAAATCCCGTTCGATACGGTTTACCTGCACGGGCTGGTGCGCGATGCCAAGGGCAAGAAGATGTCCAAGTCGACCGGCAACGTGGTCGACCCGCTGGATATCATCGACGAATACGGCGCCGACGCGTTGCGTTTCACCAATGCGGCGATGGCGTCGCTTGGCGGTGTTCTGAAACTCGACATGCAGCGGATCGCCGGGTATCGCAATTTCGGCACCAAGATCTGGAACGCCACCCGGTTCGCCGAAATGAACGGCGTCTACGAGGCTGGCGCGCCTGCGGCGGAGATTCCGGCAGCAACGGCCACGGTAAACAAATGGATCATCGGCGAGGTCGCCAAGGTCCGCGAAGAGGTGGACGCGGCGCTGGAGGCTTACCGCTTCAACGATGCGGCACAGGCGCTTTATGCCTTCGTCTGGGGCAAGGTCTGTGACTGGTATGTCGAGTTTTCCAAGCCTCTGCTACAAGGCGAGGATGAGACCGCCAAGGCAGAGACCCAAAAGGTGATGGGCTGGGTGCTGGATCAGTGCCTGATCCTGTTGCATCCGATCATGCCTTTCATCACCGAGGAACTGTGGGGCGCCACCGGCACCCGCGCCAAAATGTTGGTTCATGCCGGTTGGCCCAGCTACGCGGCAGCCGAAATGGTCGACACAGCGGCCGATCGGGAAATGAACTGGGTGATTGCTCTGATCGAGGAGGTCCGCTCGGCCCGGGCGCAGATGCATGTGCCGGCCGGCCTGCATGTCCCGATGCTGGTCAGTGCGCTCGACGATGCAGGCAAGGCGGCCTGGGCCCATAACGAGGTCCTGATCAAGCGGCTGGCGCGGATCGACAGTCTGACCGAGGTGGCGGAGTTCCCCAAAGGGTGCATCACCGTGGCGGTTGAGGGTGGGTCCTTTGGCCTGCCGCTGGCCGACATCATCGACATTGATGGGGAAAAAGCGCGGCTGGAAAAGACGCTGGGCAAGCTGGCCAAGGAACTGGGCGGGCTGCGCGGGCGCCTCAACAACCCCAAATTCGCCGCAAGCGCGCCGGAAGAGGTGGTCGAGGAAACCCGCGCCAATCTGGCCGCGCGGGAAGAGGAAGAAGCCAAGCTGAAAGCGGCGTTGGCACGCCTGGCCGAACTGGGCTGATCGCAGGGTCATCCCAACGGCACATTTGGACCTCTCGCAAATAGCAGGAAGGCACGTTTTCAACGTGCCTTCCATTTTTTTATGCCGTTGGCACCGCCAATTCATTGCCGATCAGGGCAACAAAGCCAATCGGCCGCCCCTTGCCTTGCACGACCGATGTTTCGGCTTTGGGAAGATAGATATTGTGCAGGCAAAAGAGATGGGCCAGCGCATTCGCTTTTCCCAGCTTCAATCAAGGCGTCTCTGTCGTTCTTTCGGTATCCTCTGATCATTGTTTCCGCCTCATTTCCTGTTTTGCTTTTTGAATTGGCGGATCATCTTGCCCAGCTGTTTATCCTTGGATTTACGTTCTGCAAGGCTGGAGGAATTGAATGCATCCTCTGCCATCAGCTTGCGCCATCGCGCCAACCGCCCCTCGTTGATAGTGCCATCTTCAATGGCCGCCAGGATTGCGCATCCAGGTTCTTCCCGATGCTGGCAATCGTTAAACCGGCAGCGGGTGGAAAGTTCGTGAAGGTCGGCAAAAAGATCCTCAATGCCGGATGCTGCATCCGTCAACTGCAACTCCCGCATACCCGGTGTATCAAGGACCAGGCAACCACCCGGAACGATGTGCAAATGCCTGCGGGTTGTCGTATGACGGCCCTTGTCATCATCTTCTCGGATGGCTTGGGTTGCAATCGACCGGGTACCGATCAAAGCATTGGTCAAAGTGGATTTTCCGACCCCGGACGAGCCCAGAAACGCAACTGTTTTTCCGGGTTTGCACCACTGCGCCAGTTTCCCGGTCGGCTCATCGCCACGGGCATCAAGGGCAATAACGGGCACCAGTTCTGAAATCGCCTTTGCTTCCTCAATGTAAGCCTGCGTCGCAGTCGCCAGGTCAGCTTTGGTCAAAACGATTACCGGAGTGATTTCAGCCTCCAACGCCAATGCAATATAGCGTTCAAGGCGCGCAACGTTGAAATCCTGATTGCACGAAGAAACGATGAACGCCGTATCGATATTGGCTGCAATCAGCTGAATCTGACGATCCGTGCCCGGTGCACGACGCTTCACAAGGCTTTTTCGTTCAAGAGCACGGCTCGAGTGAGGGTTCGCCGAATTAAGCAACAGCCAATCCCCCACGGTTACATCGGGCAGCGGCGGGATTGTCTGGTCGATATTATCCCCGATGATATGAAGCGCATTGCGATGCACTTCGACGATGCGGACAGGGGGTGTCGCGGCCAGCTCATCCACGCTGATCTGTTGCGCAAAATAAGGCTGCCAGCCAAGGGTTTCGAGTATCGTGAATTGTCGTGTCGGTGTCCCGTTTTTCGCATCAAACGGAAGGAACTTGGAATAGTCCCGTGTCATTGGAGTCAACTTTCATATCCTAGCCTCAAGCAAAGCTTGGGCGCAAAGCGTCAGTAATATCTGATTTCGCAAATCAACAGCCGCACCGACAAACTGCCAGCAGCGTTTCTATACGTTGATTGTGCATCGGGAGGACTGCTGCCTCCCCACTTTACCGGGACATAAAATCTCCATTTTCGATGAAGGTAATGTAGACAGTGGTCATTCTTTTTTCAAGCTTTTTGCGCTTACTGCACCAAGGCAGACGCGGCCCTTGGTGCCAAGGGATAAGCTTGAATATAGGTGGGAAGCAGATCGTGACGACAGCCCAAACCGACTCTATGACGCATCGCCGGGTCAGCGATGCGCCACCTTTTTACCCGTGCGACGTGGCAGGTATTTTTCCGCCAGCGCTCAGTCGAAGACCGGGGCGCGTTTTTGCATATTGGCGGCGATCACTTCCATCTGATGCGGCTTGCCAATCAAATCTGTCTGTTCCCGGCTTTCAGCCAGCAGAATATCGGCCTCTGAGGCGCCGCTTTCGGCCACCGCGATCAACCGTTTGGCCGCGCGTATGGCGGACGGGCTTTTGCCGGCGATCTGTTCGGCCAAGGCAAGAGCGGCGGCTTTGGGATTCTCGTTCAATTCAGTCACCAGCCCCAGCACTTGTGCTTCGGCTGCCGGGATCTGATCGTTGGTATAGGTCAGCCGACGCAGAACATCCGAACGCATCAACTGCGGCAACAGCACCATACCGCCCATATCGGGCACCAGGCCCCATTTCATTTCCATGATCGACAACCGGGTGTCGGGATGGGCAATGCGGATATCCGCCCCCAGCGCAATCTGCATACCACCGCCAAAGGTGACCCCATGCAACGCCGCAATCACCGGCACCGGCACGTCGCGCCAGACAAGGGAAACCCGCTGATATTGATTGGCAAGCCCATGGGTACGCGTCATGACCCGTTCTTCCACGTCGCCACCCGCAAGCGCACCGAAGCTGGCCACGTCAAGCCCGGCGCAGAACGCCGCCCCTTCGCCCGACAGCACCACCACGCGGATGTCGTCATTGCCGATCAGCGCCTCGCCTGCAGCGATCAGCGCTTCGACCATGGCGGGATCAAGGGCATTCATCTTGTCACCACGGGTCAGGGTCACCCGGGCAATGTGGTTTTCGATCTCTACGCTGACACGGCTCATCTGAAGGTCTCCTCTGGGTTTGCGGCCAGTATCGGGGTTCCGGCCCCAAAATCCACAAAGACGTTGGGGCACGCAAGGCCGCTTGCCCTGCCGCGCCGCTTTGGTTTATCTGGCGGCATGACAGGACCACGCTATACAAAACTGACGAACAGTCTGCCCGCAACCGTACCCTTTGTCGGCCCCGAAGCGCAGGAACGCGCGATGGGGCGGCCTTTTCTGGCGCGGCTGGGGGCGAATGAAAACGTCTTTGGCCCCTCGCCGCGGGCGGTTGAGGCGATTCAATCCGCTGCAGCAAATTTATGGATGTATGGCGATGCGGAAAGTCATGACCTGCGCGATGCGTTGGCGACGGTTCATGGCATTGGTCCGGAAAATATCGTCGTGGGCGAAGGTATTGATGGGTTGCTGGGATATCTGGTGCGGATGCTGGTGGTTCCCGGCGATGCGGTGGTGACCTCGGACGGGGCTTATCCGACCTTCAATTACCATGTCGCGGGCTTTGGAGGCGTGCTGCATAAGGTTCCCTATACGGATGACTGCGAAGACCCCGAGGCGCTGTTTGCCAAGGCCGCGGAACTGGGCGCGAAAATCGTCTATCTGGCCAATCCCGACAACCCGATGGGCAGCTGGCACAGCGGCCGAGACATTGTACGGGCGATGGACAACTTGCCCGACGACACCTTGTTGATACTGGACGAGGCATATGTCGAATTCGCCCCCGAAGGCACCGCGGTCGAACTGGATATCGACGATCCGCGCCTGATCAGGATGCGCACCTTTTCAAAGGCTTACGGGCTTGCCGGGGCGCGGGTGGGCTATGCGATGGGCGCGGCCGATCTGATCACCAGCTTCAACAAGATCCGCAATCATTTCGGGATGAATCGCAGCGCCCAGATCGGTGCATTGGCGGCGCTGAACGATCCCAACTGGCTGGCGCAGACCTGTGCGAACGTGGCCGCGGCGCGGGCAGAAATCGCCCGCATCGCGGCGCAAAACGGGCTGGTGGCTTTGCCTTCGGCGACCAATTTCGTGGCAGTGGATTGTGGTCTGGACGGGGCGTTTGCCAAGGCGGTGCTGGACGGGTTGGTGGCGCGCGGCGTGTTCGTGCGGATGCCCTTCGTGGCGCCGCAAAACCGCTGCATCCGGGTCAGCGCCGGACGGCCCGAAGACCTGAAACTGTTTGCCGAAGCACTGCCTGAGGCGCTGTCAGAGGCCCGGTCCCAACCGGCCTGACGCACAGACGTTTGAGGCCATTTGTACAATTTGTAGCGCGGAACGGTGCAGATCCCCGAGCCGGGGGGAAAACGGGCGTCCATACGCGTTTATGCCCCCCCGCAGAGGATCGGGAGCCTGTGCCGAGGCGGGGAGCGTCGTTGGTTGTGTGTTATGCGCGCTGTTTGGCAAAATGGCAGCATGTAACTGGAGCCGACAGTACTTCCCCGGGCGTCGTTCTGAGCGCAGCGCAGCTGCGGCAGCAGCCTGTTTTCGCCCGAAACCATAGCACCTAACGCGCGGTCACATACACTGTCGCAGTATCTTGCCCCACCAATGATCAAGTGATGTTTTTTTCTGAATGGCGTCGTATCCTCCAGGCGCGTCGAATTTCGGAGTAAACTCCGCGGACCAGTCGTCGAGCAAATCGGGCGTCACTGCGTCTTCGCTCCAGCTTTCAACAAAAGCGACCGGCAACTCCGCCAAGGCGCGACTCGCTGCCGAAGCTCGGACGATAGGGATTGCGCCATTCAGCAGAGCGTCGAAAACTTTCGGACACGGATCGAGCCCCCCACCTTCTACGCAAAGGACGAATTTGTGGGTTCGACACGCCTCCTGAAACGCTTTCAATGGCATTTCTTTGTCCGCAACGTGGGTAAAGGTTCGCCACGCGCCACTAGCCAGCGCCTGCACGTCGCGGCGTGCTTGCCATTGCGCCCCTTCCCGAATGCGGTGAGCGCATAACACCGAGTTAGGACGCGCCCAGGTCGGCGGCTTGATCTTGGCTGAAATCGCAGTCGGTTTACTGTCAGGGAATACAAAACCCAGAGGCAGAGGTGAGACCTTTTCAGAAAAGGCTTCGTCGAGGTTCTCGGCAAACCAGTGAAGGAGCTTGGGGTGCTCGGACAGCTTGTGCAGCGCCGCCCTGAGTTCATCGGAAAACTTTGGCCAGCGCCGATCCGTTTGGTTGGGCACTGTGACATCTTCCGATCCAGTGATTAGCACGAATGGAGTTTCAAGTTGTGGGAGAACATGGGTGAAGAGTGCCTCGAAAGCCGGCAGCGGCGCAGGCGTTACTTTCTTTGCTCTGAAAGCCGCGGGAAAAGTCGCTGTCGATCCCGGTTTCAGGTTCGATCCGATCGCGCGAGCAGAGCCGACGGCCCAGTTCTTCGCCATGACCAGTGACGAGTGGTTTGCCCAAACGCCTGTACGCCCCATGTTCGAGGTTATCTACATCGACGGGCTGCACACTCAGGAACAGACATTGCGCGATCTGCTGAATGCCACCGAACGCCTGGTACCTGATGGGGTGATTATTATCGATGACGTGATCCCATCCAATCCGGAGGCTGCCCTTCCGGATCAGGCCGCTTGCTATGAGATACGCGACCAACAGGGAAACCCGTCCCGCGCCTGGATGGGAGACGTATTCCGGTTGTTGTATTTCATCGAGACCTTCATGCAGAGTTGGACCTTTGAGGTCGTTTCGGAAAACCATGGGCAGGCTGTCCTGTGGCGGGCGCCTCGGGCTCAGATCCCCGAGCGCCCCTTGGACAGCGTGGCCAGAAAGTCGTATGACGATCTGGTAGCCGACATGGCCCGGCAGCGGCAACCGCTTGCCTCCATATCGGAACGCTACGCAGCGCAGCGCGAAATTTTGATGGCGCGTTTGCCGTAAAGCCTGCGCGTCAGAAAATTCGGTGTAAGTGCGAAATGCAATAAGCCCTGGGCGAATGTTTTCGCCTGTTCTGCGGAAGCGCGGTGTCCACTTCGGGCCAAGAACAAGCCTCGCGCTTTGCCCACGCCCCCCAGCAGGCCCGCCAGCGCCCCCAGCGGCGGGCGGCAGCGGTCAATGTGGTCAGGCCCGGACGGATTAGCGCTGTTCCACGGCCGGTGTTTTGCCCAAGACCAGAAACGTCATCATCCCGACCGGCGGCAGGGATTTTTGTTCCTCGGCGATCAGGTCTTTTTCGCCCAGGACCGTCTCGATTTCGAAATCGGAATGCCAACCGAGAATATTGGCAAGCGGCGCGGCGAGATTTTCGATCGCGGCGAGGATGCCACGGCGGCGCTTGAAGTGGTTGGTGATCACCACCTTGCCGCCCGGTTTGCAGACGCGGGCGATTTCGGCCATCACTTTTTCCGGCTCGGGCACCACCGACAGGACATGCATGGCCACCACCGTGTCAAAGTGGTTGTCGGGAAAATCCAGCGCCCGGGCATCCATCTGGCGCAGGTCGACGACGTTGTTCAGTTTCATCGCCTGAACTTTCGCGCGGGCCTTTGCCAGCATGTCGTCGCTGAAATCGATCCCGGTGACCGCAAGGGCGGGTTTGTAATACGACAGCGAAAGCCCGGTGCCGACGCCGACCTCCAGAACGGTACCAGAACGGGTATTGATATAGTCGACCGCCCGGCATCTGCCAGTATTGGTGACCGCGCCGAAGGTCTTGTCGTAGACCGGGGCCCAACGGGCATAGGACGTTTGCACCGCTTTAATGTCCAAATCATCGCTCCTCTTCCGATTTCAGGACTTATCTTTGCCAAACAGGGCCCAAATCACCGTGCCGACATAAAAGACGCAGACCACGACGAGCGTGATCCACGGATGGATCAGGACAGCCGCGCCGGCAATGGCGAAACCGACGAGAAAGAATTTCACGTTGCTGCGCGAAATCCTTGTCGCCTTGAACGACCAGGTCGGTATGCGGCTGATCATCAGAAACCCGACGGCGACCATGTGGAAACAGATCACGATCCCCGGCAGGATCGGCGCATCCGCGAACGCAAAGGAAATGAACATCGGCAGCATCACCAGCAAGGCGCCAGCAGGGGCCGGAACGCCAACGAAATAGGGGCTTTCGCTGGCCGTCTCCGTGGCTTTGTCGCTGGCTTCGGCGGCCGCCTCCTTGGCTTTGTCGCTGACGTTGAACCGGGCAAGACGCACCACGCAGCAGACCGTATAGGTGAGAACCGCGATCCATGCGGCGCTTGGCATGCCCTCCAGAACCCAGAAATAGAGGACCAGGGCCGGTGCGATGCCGAAATTCAGAAAATCCGCGAGAGAATCGAGCTCGGCGCCCATCTTGCTGTTGCTGCCCAGAAGCCGGGCCACCCGCCCGTCCAGACCGTCAAGGATCGCGGCGGCCAGAATGAGCTGCACCGCAAGCACATAGTGACCGTGGAACCCGGACCGGATTGCCGACAAGCCGGCGCAAATGGCGGCAATGGTCAGCATGTTGGGAAGAAGCTGAAGGAGGGAAAGCTCGGTTGGTGCTTTGTCGGGATTTCTTGCCATTTGGCGCTTGTCTACCCTTTGGTCGCGGCGTTCAGTTCGGCGATCACGGTTTCGCCCGCGATCATCGTCTGTCCGATGCTGACCATCGGAACGATCCCGTCGGGAAGATACACATCCAAACGGGACCCGAACCGGATCAGCCCGAACCGTTCCCCGGTCTTCATTTCAGCGCCGGTTTCGACGAAACAGACGATACGGCGCGCAACCAGCCCGGCGATCTGCACGACGGCAAGATCCCGGCCATCCTGCATCCGGATGCACAGGCTGTTGCGTTCGTTATCCACGCTTGCCTTGTCCAGAGACGCGTTGAAAAACTTGCCGGGGCGATAAGCGATCGAGGTGACCTGACCGGAAATCGGGACGCGGTTCACATGGCAGTTGAAAACGCTCATGAACACGCTGACCCGCGTCAGCGGGGTCGCGGGCATCCCAAGCTCGGCCGGGGGCACCGCCTTTTCGATCAGCGAAACGACACCATCCGCCGGGCTGACGATCAGCCCGTCGCGCGTGGGCGTCACCCGTTCGGGGTCGCGAAAGAAATAGTAGCACCAAACCGTCAGACCGATGCCAATCCAGCCCAGAACAACCGAAAGAAAGAAAAGCCCGAGGGTCCCCGCCGCAAAGATCGCGACAAATTTTCTTCCTTCCGGGTGCATCGGCTTGATGAAGGTGCCAAGCATCTGCATTTCAACATTTCCCTCAGGTCAATTTCAGCCGACTCATAGGATGATAGGATTGGAAAGCAAAGCCTTAATGCAATTTCCGGTTTGGACCTGCCCTGCCTGCGCCCCTGTCCGTTTACTGCACGCAGCTCCGGTTTGGCCGCAGTGCGATATGCGGTGATTTGGAATCGCACCGGTCAGTCGTTTCGCGTTCCACAACGGGCGCAATGGGCCGTCCACGTCGACGCGGCAGACGTGGGCACCAGAAACGGAACACCGCGCCGCCGCAATCCGGCGTTGAGCCCGGACCGGCCACGATACCACAAAATCCAGAACTCAAACTTCCAGCGAAAAGTCTGGTCAGGAGATACTGGTTCTTATTAATGTCGGCCGATGAATGCATTCCCGATAACCTGGCTTATTAGCCTTCTGATGACCGTCGCCGCCTATATGCTTGCCTGGAACACGCGGGTTCCTGGCCGTTCTAGGTTTTTCCTCTGCGCCTTTCTTCTGTGTCTGGTGTTGGTCACTGTTTTACTCGGAATGCGGGTCTCATTAGACTGGCTTTGGCCCGCCCGCGTGCAGCCCTTTGTCGCCATTTTGGCGGCTCCTTCAGCCTATCTCGGATTTGCGGCCTTAACACTGGACAACAGCCAGCGCTGGAACAGTATGTTGCTTCGCAATGGGGGGCTTGTCGCTGTCGCGTTGCTTGGGCTGGCTGCACCGGTACGGGTGTCTGCAGATGTGTTCATCCTGACCATCAACTGTATCTATATTGTGCGCCTGGCAAGCTTGCTGAGCTATGGCTCTGATGATTTTCTTTCCGTACCGCCGCATGCAACTGGCCTGTGGCGTGCGGCGATATACGCAACGATTGCGTTGATAGGTCTGATGGTTGCCGCTGATGGCCTGGTCTTTGCGATCAGTCTTGTGGCGAGCGAACCGCATCTGGTGACGCTTCTGACCGGCGTTTCGGGTCTGTTCGCCGGGTTCGTCTTTGTCGTCATATTGATAGGTGTGCCGCTGATCTTGCGTGTATCGCACCGGGACGCCCCCGACCGTGTGACGCCGTCTGACGCGGACCACGTATTGATGCAGACCCTCAATGAAATCATGAAAGACAAAGAGCTTTATCGCGACAGCAACCTGACTCTGGCCCGGGTTGCAAAGCGGCTTTCCGTTCCGGCCCGCGATTTGTCCGGCGCGATAAACCGCGTCACCGCAGAGAATTTTTCGCGTTTCATCAATGGGTATCGTATCGCCTACGCGCAAGGCGTCCTGCTGGAAACCGGTCTGCCGGTCTCGGAGGTCATGTTCGAGGCTGGTTTCCTGTCGAAATCCAGTTTCAACACGGAATTCCGACGCGTGACAGGGCTGACGCCTTCGCAGTTCAGGGCCAAGGGCGCAGACGGATGACCCGCCTGCGCCCTGTCATCCGTGGCTAGACACTCTGGCAGGAAACGGGCCTTGCCTTTATCCAAAAGATTTCTTCAAGGATGTTACGCCCCGGGTTGATGACAAAGCCAAAACCTTCGTCCAGTCCGGATTGGAGCACAATGTCTGCATCTGGACCCATGTGGTCACTGACGCTGAACATGTCGCTGACGACATCTTGGCCTTTCGCCAACGATCTGGCGACCTGCCTGCTTGTGATAACAAAGTGGATCGGGGCAGCCAGATGTCCAGTTATTGACTCGCCGCCGAAATCCCCCGCGACAAACCGGACCGGGATGGTCAGGCACAATCCTGGTTGAGCGGTGCGCAGGATAACCTTCCCGCTTCCGGCGATGCCGCGCAGAGCAAGAAGGTTTACTTCGCGGGGTCGTTCGACCAACAGAAATCCGAAGGCTCCGGCAGGAATGTCATGCCCTGCACTGGTAGGCACTTCTTCTCGCGTGGCGATGGCATCTGTATCGCGCGCGGCACCTGCCTGCGTGACGTTGGCAGTCAATGCGCCGACAAGGACACCTGCCAACAGTAGTTGGAGAGTTAATGAGTTCGACATCGTGGAATCCCTTGATGAATTTCGCATGGGCCGCAGTTGCGACCATGATGCGTATCAACATTGGTTTTGACCGGGATTCGCCCGAAGACATGATTCAGAACGTTCTAGATCGCGATTCAAAACGATAAAGCTGGAAAGCGAACGTCCACTTGGCCCCGCCTATTCGCCCTTAGCGCTGGCCGAAAGTGACAATCCGGGCGTCGCGCTGCCGCAGGGCGGCGTTGAATCCAAAGTGCCTAATGCCGCGGGAAGCATGTAATGGCACCAGATTTTCGCGATCCGCCCAGGGTAAGATCATCCCAAGATTAGCGTGAGCGTTTCCAGATAGCCCCGACACCCAAGAAAACCCGAGTCGCGTGGGCCCAGCATGTATCGAGAGAGCAGTTTTTTTGCCTCAACCGACCGCAAAACCACTCTGGAAATTTGGCGTGATTCCAATGCGGCTGTCGAAACTCTCCTTTGGTCTCGTGGGCTTGCATTGTTGCAAAATTTTGCACGTTTGATTTGTCTGAAATTTAATGCCATCACAATAGCATGGAATTCTTGGACGTGAGCTATAACATCGCGCTTGTTGTCGCCTCGGTGGTGATTTCCATCGTTGCGGGCTTCACGGGTTTGACGCTGTCGAAAGACCTTTCGCAACAAAGCGTGTCTCGGCGCAAGGTATCCGTCGCAGCTTCGGCTATCGCCCTGGGTGGCGGGATCTGGTCGATGCACTTCGTCGCGATGCTTGGGATTCAAATGCCGATCCTGTTTTATTATGATGCCGCGATAACGCTCGCATCGGCATTGTTGGCGATCCTGATTGTCGGAACAGCTTTGTTGCTTTTGCATTTTCGCGAAAGGACACCTGCCACGGTGTCTGCTGCCGGGGCTTTGGTCGGATGCGGGATTCTTGCGATGCACTACATTGGCATGGCGGGTCTTCAGTTGTGCCGTGCGGTCTATACACCGTTTGGGATTTCTCTGTCGGTCATCTCTGCGATTGGGTTATGCATCGCCGCGTTCTGGATCGCCTATGGACAACGGACCAATCGCAGTATTCTTCTTGGCACGCTTTGTTTTGGGGTCGCTGTCTGTACTGTGCATTTTGTCGCCACGGCCAGCACTCGTTTCATCGCAGTTCCCGCCCTGAATGAATTTGGCCCGGTGATGAGCAATGAAACGCTTGCGCTTGGCGTGATCATTTCAAGCTTCGTTATCTTTGGTGGGTTCTTATGGATGGGGGTGACGTTCTTCGTGCCGTCTGCGCCGGCGCCGGCGCCTTTGACGCAAGCCCCGACGGCCGAGGCTGCTAGGCCCAGCCCAAATCCGATCGTTTCAAAGCCTGCGCCAATCGCACTGCGCATTCCGTGCGAACGCAACGGCATCACGCATGTGATTGATCCCGCACAGGTCGCCTTTGTCCGGGCCGAAGGCCACTATACCAATGTCTATACACATGACGCGCAGCATTTCTGCGCGTGGCCGATCACCGAAGCCGCCACGCGGCTGAATGCTGCCGGGTTTATCAAGACCCACCGCAGCTATCTGGTGAACCCAACGCACGTCAAACACTTCGAACGGTTCAAGGATAACGGCGTTTGCCGCTTTGCGACGGATGATTTGCCACCCGTTCCGGTGAGCAGGTCCAACATGAAGGTCGTCCGCGACCTGCTTGGCCGATAGCTTTCGCATTTCGTGCGGCCATAGGCGCATTTCGTGAAAAAAAGCAGGTCTTTCATTGAACAGCGCAAGCGTCGGCATACCGCTGCGTACATTCTGCCGCCCTGACATACATTTGCGGAACGGGAGGCGAAGCAATGATACCAGCGGCGTTTGAATACTACAGGCCGAAAGACATGGCGGGCGTCATCGCCTTGCTTCAAGAGCACGGAGACGATGCGCGCGTCATCGCAGGCGGACACAGCCTTATCCCCATGATGAAGCTGCGGATGGCAGAGGTGCCACACCTGATCGACCTTCAGGGTATCGCGGGTCTGAGCGGGATCACGGTTGCCGACGGGACCATCCGTATCGGCGCGATGACCACACAGCACGACATCATTAACTCTGCGCCCCTCGCCGAAGCCGCGCCCATCATGAGAGAAGCTGCGCTGCAAATTGCCGATCCGCAGGTCCGGTATATGGGCACTGTGGGCGGCAACGTGGCCAACGGCGATCCCGGCAATGATATGCCCGGTCTGATGCAATGCCTGGATGCGCAATTTCACCTGACCGGCCCTGACGGGGACCGTGCCGTTGATGCGCGTGAATTTTACGAGGCGGCCTATATGACCGGCCGTGAGGACGAAGAGGTTCTGACAGCCGTGACCTTTGCGGCACCGACAGGCGGCTATGCTTATGAGAAGCAAAAGCGCAAAATTGGCGACTATGCCACTGCCGCTGCCGCTGTGCAGATCCGCAAAGCAGACGGCAAAGTCGCGGCTGCTTCGATCGCGATGACCAACCTCAGCGACACGCCGATCTGGTCCGAAGCTGCGGGAGAAGCATTGGTCGGAACCGGTTGCGAAGAGGCTGCGGTCAAGACTGCGATCACAGCCATGCTCGGCGATATTGATCCGACAGAAGACAACCGCGGCCCGGTCGCATTCAAACGCCACGCCGCTGGCATCGTGCTTGGCCGCGCGATCGCACGCGCCTGGTCAAGGGCTTAGGGAGGAGTTCACAATGTCAAACAAGATGCACGTCAAACTGAACGTGAACGGCACGGATCACGAATTTCTGGCCGAACCGCGCGAGTTGCTGATTTATGCGCTGCGCGAAAAACTCAACATCACCGGACCGCATGTTGGCTGCGAGACATCGCACTGCGGCGCCTGCACGGTGACAATGAACGGCAAATCCGTGAAATCCTGCACCGTCTTTGTGGCCCAGGCCGATGGTGCAGAAATCACGACAATCGAAGGACTCGGCAGCCCGGATGCGTTGCACGTCCTGCAAGAGAACTTCAAGGAACATCACGGCCTTCAATGTGGTTTCTGCACACCGGGCATGATCACGCGCGCGGCCAAGCTGCTTGAGGAAAACCCAAACCCGACCGAAGAAGAGGTCCGCTTTGGCATCGCTGGCAACATCTGCCGCTGCACCGGTTACCAGAACATCGTGAAATCCATTCTGTCAGCAGCGTCTGAACTGAATGCAGCCAAGGAGGCGGCGCAATGAAGGACGAAGTCACACGCGAAGAACGGGTCGCTGGCCTGAAGGGCATGGGGTGTTCCCGCAAGCGGGTCGAAGATGCGCGCTTTACTCAGGGCAAGGGCAACTATGTCGACGACGTTAAGCTGCCGGGCATGCTGCACGGTGATTTCGTGCGCTCGCCCTATGCGCACGCCCGGGTTAAGTCGATCAATATCGACGCGGCGATGGCGCTGCCCGGCGTTATTGCGGTTCTGACAGCCAAAGACCTTGAGCCGCTCAACCTGCACTGGATGCCAACGCTCGCGGGCGACAAGCAGATGGTGCTGGCCGATGGCAAGGTTCTGTTTCAGGGCCAGGAGGTAGCCTTTGTTGTCGCCTCAGACCGCTATGTCGCGGCTGATGCGGTGGAGCTGGTGGAAGTGGAGTACGAGGAGCTTGAAGTTATCGTCGACCCCTTCAAGTCCCTGCAATCGGATGTTGTGCTGCGCGAGGATCTGGATCCAACGGCCCCCGGCGCGCACGGCCCACGCAAACATCACAACCACATCTTTACATGGGAAGCGGGCGATCAGGAGGCGACCGAACAGGTCATCGACAATGCCGAAGTCGTGGCCGAGTCCGAAATGTACTACCACCGCACCCACCCCTGCCCGCTCGAGACATGCGGCTCTGTCGCGTCGATGGACAAGGTGAATGGCAAGTTGACGGTTTGGGGCACGTTCCAAGCGCCGCATGTGGTACGCACGGTTGCTTCGCTGCTGTCCGGCATCGAAGAGCATAACATCCGGGTCATTTCTCCAGATATCGGTGGCGGGTTCGGCAACAAGGTCGGAGTTTACCCCGGCTATGTCTGTTCGATCGTGGCCTCGATTGTCACCGGTCTTCCGGTGAAATGGGTCGAAGACCGGATGGAAAACCTGATGTCCACCGCCTTTGCCCGCGACTATTGGATGAAAGGTAAAATCAGCGCCACCAAAGAAGGCAAAATCACGGGCCTGCACTGCCATGTAACCGCCGACCACGGTGCGTTTGACGCCTGTGCGGACCCGACCAAATTCCCGGCGGGATTCATGAACATTTGCACCGGATCCTATGACATTCCGGTCGCCTATCTGGGGGTTGATGGTGTCTACACCAATAAGGCACCCGGCGGCGTGTCCTATCGCTGTTCGTTCCGCGTAACGGAAGCCGTGTATTTCATTGAGCGGATGATCGAAGTCCTCGCCATTGAGCTGAACATGGACCCGGCGGATTTGCGCTCGATCAACTTTATCAAGAAGGATCAGTTCCCCTACACTGCGGCACTTGGCTGGGAATACGACTCTGGCGATTATCAGACCGCGTGGGATAAGGCGCTGGAGGCGGTCGACTACAAAGGGCTGCGTGCCGAGCAGGCCGAACGCGTCGCGGCGTTCAAACGCGGCGAAACCCGGAAAATCATGGGAATCGGCCTGTCGTTCTTTACCGAAATCGTGGGGGCCGGTCCGGTCAAGAACTGTGACATCCTTGGAATGGGTATGTTTGATAGCTGCGAAATCCGTATCCACCCAACCGGGTCGGCTGTGGCGCGGCTTGGTACCATCTCTCAGGGTCAGGGCCATGCCACGACCTTTGCGCAAATCCTTGCGACCGAGATTGGCCTGTCGGCTGACAGCATCACGATCGAGGAAGGGGACACGGATACCGCGCCATACGGTCTTGGCACCTACGGTTCTCGTTCAACCCCGGTCGCGGGTGCGGCAACCGCGATGGCAGGGCGCAAAATCCGCGCCAAGGCGCAGATGATCGCGGCCTATCTGCTTGAGGTCCACGACGACGACGTGGAATTCGACGTCGACCGTTTTGTTGTCAAAGGCGCGCCAGAACGGTTCAAGACGATGAAGGAAATCGCTTATGCCGCTTACAATCAGGCCATTCCGGGTTTGGAGCCGGGTCTGGAAGCGGTGAGCTATTACGATCCCCCCAACATGACTTATCCGTTTGGGGCCTATGTCTGCGTGATGGACATCGACGTCGATACCGGTGTGCCTGAAATCCGCCGCTTCTATGCGCTCGACGACTGCGGCACGCGGATCAACCCGATGGTGATCGAAGGCCAGATCCACGGCGGCCTGACCGAAGCGCTTGCCGTCGCCCTGGGGCAAGAGATTGCCTATGACGACATGGGCAACGTCAAGACGGGTACGTTGATGGATTTCTTCCTGCCAACGGCTTGGGAAGTGCCAAACTACGAAACGGATTTCACAGTCACACCAAGCCCGCATCACCCCATTGGGGCGAAGGGCGTGGGCGAAAGCCCGCATGTGGGTGGCGTGCCCTGTTTCTCGAACGCTGTTCAGGATGCGTTCCGTCCGTTTGGCAACCGGCACACCAATATGCCCCATGACCATTGGCGCATCTGGCAGACCGCAAATTCTCTGGGACTGCACGACTAAAGAACCGGGCGCGGGCCGCGTTATGCGGCCCGTCCCACAGGGAGGGCACCGATGACTTGGAAAACGTTGCAAACGGCCATGGCCGATCAGGGCTATATTGCCTCTGGTGATCTGGCGATGGCGCTGCATTTGTCGCTGGCGCTGGGGCGCCCCTTGTTGCTGGAAGGCGCGGCCGGCGTCGGCAAGACCGAAGTGGCGCGTGTGCTGGCGGCTGTCGAAGACACGCAGTTGATCCGCCTCCAATGCTACGAAGGACTGGATGCCGCCCAGGCGATTTACGAATGGAACTACCAGCGTCAGCTCCTGGCGATCCGCGCAGCATCCGAAGATGGGGAAACCGGCAAGAGCGTCGAGGCGCGCATTTTCTCGGATGAATTCCTGTTGGAACGACCTTTGCTCAAAGCGATCCGCCAAGACAAAGCGCCCGTGCTGCTGATCGACGAGATTGATCGGGCAGATGAAGAGTTTGAGGCTTACTTGCTTGAAATTCTTTCTGAGTTCCAAATTACAATACCCGAAATGGGCACAATCACTGCCACGACACGCCCCATCGTTATCCTGACGGCTAATGGTACGCGCGACCTAAGCGATGCGCTGCGCCGACGGTGTCTCTATGCGCATGTGCCCTATCCCGATCATGAGACCGAACTGTCCATTCTGGTCAGTCGCTACCCTGATATCACCGACAGGCTTTGCGCGCAGATCGTGGGTTTTGTGCAGGCCCTGCGCAAGCAAGAGCTGGAAAAGAAACCGGGCGTCGCAGAAATGCTGGATTTTGCCGCGGCCCTGATGGGGCTTGGTGTGGCTGATCTGACCGATGACCCTGCGATTCTCCAGGCGACCCTGACGACCCTGCTGAAAACGCAACTGGACCGCGATGCAATCCCGACGGAGATCGCCCAGCGCCTTGCAGGAAAAGCCGCATGAGCCTTGTGACCAAATTTGCTGCCCGTGATCCGGGGCCTGCGTCCCGCATGGCCGGGTTTGTCGCGCATCTGCGCGAAAATGGCTTACGGCTTGGTGTGGGCGAAACGGGCATAGCATTGGACGCCCTGACCCATATCAACGCCGCAAACCCACAGGACGCGCGCCGCGCGCTGAAGTCTGTCTTTACGGGATGCGCCGAAGAGGCGGCGCAGTTCGACGCCTTGTTCAACAGTTTCTGGATGAATGGCGGGCGGGTCCAAACCCGGGTCACACCGACGGCGACACCAAGCCAAAGCGAAAATGTCCATTCTTCGCGAGAGGTAAATATCGAGGCGGACACCAGCGGCGGCGCGGGCGATGTCAGCGCACCTGACGGTGGCGAAGGCGAAGCGACAAGCGATGGTGAAGGCAAATTGGTGGCCACTGATGTGGCCAACTTGTTCAAGACGGACCTACGGAATATTGTACGACCCGAAGATATAGAGGCGGCGGAAAAGATCGCCCAGCGCCTTGGTGCTGCCATGCGGGATCGCAGATCACGTCGCCGCAAAGCCGCCAGCAAAGGCGACCAGATTCATTTTCGCAAAGTCATGCGGCAGAGCCTTGCGACGGGAGGCGAGCCCTTTGCGCTGCCTAAACGCCATCGGCCGGATCGCACCCTGCGGTTAACTGCCATTTGCGATGTTTCGGGATCCATGACGGTCTATTCGCGCATCTTTCTTGCCTTTCTGGCGGGGTTGATGCGGGCCGATCCGCGCGCGGATGCCTATCTTTTCCACACGCGGTTGGTGCGGATCACCGAAGCCCTGCGCGACAAGGATCCTTTGCGCGCATTGGCCCGGTTGTCTTTGCTTGCTGACGGGTTCGCGGGGGGATCAAAGATCGGTGAGAGCCTGGACTTTTTTGCCGGCACCTATGGCCGTCGGTTTGTCGACAACCGAACCGTCGTGATGATCCTGTCAGATGGCTATGACACCGTCTCTCCTGACGGGATTTCGGATGCGCTGATCCGGTTGAAGAAACGCGGCTGCAAGATCATATGGCTCAATCCGCTGAAAGGTTGGGACGGGTACGAACCAACCGCCCGCGCGATGGCGGGAGCATTGCCGCATCTTGATCTTTTCCGTGCGGCGAACACGCTGGAAGACCTCGCCGCACTTGAACAGGAGTTGGCCCGGTTATGACACCCAAGCAGATCATGGAACAAGGGTTGCAAGAGGGCGAAGACTACTTCGCCATCGCAACGATTGTCCGCACAGCCGGCACGACTGCGGCCAAACCGGGGGCCAAGGCGCTTTTGCGGGGGGACGGGACGATCCTTGACGGGTGGCTTGGCGGTGGATGCGTGAAGGCTGCGATCAAAGAGGCGACGTTGCGTGCCTACACAACCGGCCAGCCGCAGTTTATCTCGGTCGCTCCAGAGGAAGACTTGGCCGAAAAGGGCGTGAAGGCGGGCGACGACGTCGATGGGGTCCGGTTTGCGCGCAACGGCTGTCCGTCCAAAGGCACCATCGACATTTTCATAGAGCCGCATCTGCCGGAACCCGATCTATTGATTTTTGGACAATCCCCCGTCGCTGTAAAGCTGATGGAGTTGGCGCCGCAATTTGGGTGGGCTGCGGCAGAGGCGGCAACTGACATGGCTTTGCCATCCCGCTTGCCCGGTCGCGGCCGGTATTTGGTGATCGCGACACAAGGACAGGGCGACTTGGCCGCGCTCCAGACAGGACTGGCTGAAAGTGCGGACTATGTTGCCTTTGTCGGCAGCGCCAAAAAATTTGCAACCTTGTCGGACAAGCTGTTGGCAACAGGCGTTGACGCGGCGCAGGTTGCGGCTGTTCACGCACCTGCCGGCCTGAATATCGGCGCGGTCACTCCGGCGGAAATTGCCCTGTCAATTCTGGCCGAACTGACACAGACAAAGCGCGAAGTTCTGGCACAGGCTGCCCAAAATGGATAGTGTCGGGGCGGTCATACTGGCGGCGGGACTGTCACGCCGGATGGAAGCGCGCAACAAGCTGTTGCTGCCCGTTGGCGGCGTTCCGATGATCCGGCATGTTGTCGAAACCTATCTTGCGGCAGTTGATGGCGAGGTTTGCGTCGTCACTGGATTTGAAGCGATGCGGATTGACGCGGTTCTTGCGGGTCTGCCTGTCCGGCTGGTGTATAATCGAGACTTCGAAATGGGTCAGCCCTTTTCGGTTCGTGCGGGGCTTCTTGACGCCCCAAACGCGGCGCATTTGCTGATTGGACTGGGCGACCAACCGCAGCTAACGGCAGCCAATTTACACGCATTGATCAGCGCGCATCTGGTTGGGAACACCGCGAAAATATCGATCCCTTTGCAGGGAACGCAGCGGGGCAACCCGATCATCGTGCCCGAGGATATGCGGTCCCGATTGCTTGCGGATAAAACAAATCCCGGCTGCGCCAAGTTCACACGCAGCAACCCCGATCTGGTGCAGAACATCCCGTTGTCGCAGTCTGGTTTCTGCAATGACATCGACACGCCCGCCGCCTTTGCGGCGTTTCAAGAAACACCTTCCGAAAGGGTCTGACCATGAAAAGTTTGCAGAAGTATTTCCGCGCGCTGCGTCAAAAATGGGACCTCACTCCCGAGCAAGCCGAAACGCTTGCGACCATCAAGTTTCCCTGCTGTTAAAGAGGTACGATCATGGAACTCAAAGACGAAATCGTCATCAACGCCCCAATGGAGCGTGTCTATGCGGCGCTGAATGACCCCGAGATCTTGCGGCAATGCATTCCGGGCTGCGAAGAGCTTGTCCAACATTCCGACACAGAACTAGAGGCAAAGATCCTGCTCAAAATCGGGCCGGTCAAGGCGCGGTTCAGCGGTGATGTCCAACTCGACAAAAGTGGCGCACCTGATGCGTTTTCTCTGACCGGTCAAGGGAGCGGCGGCGCAGCCGGTCACGCCAAAGGCGGGGCGGATGTCACGCTGGTGGCGGACGGTGACACAACGATCCTGACCTACGATGCCAAGGCCCAAATCGGCGGCAAGCTGGCGCAGCTTGGTAGCCGCCTGATCCAGAGCACAGCCAAGAAACTCGCCGCGAAGTTCTTCAAGAGCTTCGCTGAGGTGTTGGACGCAGAGCAGGTTAGCTAACCTGTTGCATCGCAAGCGACGTTCTGGCGCAAGTGTCGACCTGTGTCAGAACGGGTCGGCGTTTGCGTTGTTTCCAGCGCTGGAGAACTGGTTCGTGAACAACCCCGGCCGGTCACAACGGCCGGCTTCGCCAGAGCTACTAAGAGGCCAATGCGGCCATTGGAGAGAAATCACCGAACGGCAGCTTCGCCCCGCCTAGTTGCCATTCGCGCTGGCCGACAAGACGGGCTGAGGCTCTCTGTTATGTCGCGCGCACGTGGCGCCGTGGCCTAGCCCTTGGCCATCACCATCGCCGCCGCGTCCAGCGCGCCACCGCCATGCGGCACGTCCAGCGCCTTGAACGCGGTGTCGATGCTGCCCAGCATCCCCAACACCATATGGGCATTCACATGCCCCATATGGCCGATGCGGAAATAGCCGCGCCCCTGCGGATCGCCGTCTTCGGACATGCCAAGCCCGATACCGAGGGTGACGCCGGCATTTTCCTCGACCCATTCGCGCAGTTGGGGGCCGTAAGGCAGGCCCAGCCGCAGCGAGGTGACCGAGCGGGCCCGGTGGTCTGGGTCAGCGACATTCAGGCGCAGCGGGCCGTCGCTGCCCCAGACATCGGCAGCAGCCCAGATCGCGCGGGCCAGCACGTCATGGCGGCGCCAGACATTTTCCATCCCTTCGGCATGGATCATGTCCAGAGCGGCGCGCAGGCCAAACAGGTGATGGGTCGGCGCGGTGCCGCCGAAATACTGGTAGAAGCTTTCGGGGTTGAACCGCGGCGTCCAGTCCCAGTAGCGGCTGACCCGCTCCATTCCGGCGCGCGCTTCCACCGCGCGCGGGCTTGCGAAAACGAAACCCAATCCGGGCGGTGTCATCAGCCCTTTCTGGCTGGCCGCGACCATCACATCGACACCCCAAGCATCCATTTCGAACCGGTCGCAGGCCAGCGAGGCGATGCAATCGACCATCAGGAGCGCCGGGTGGCCCGCCGCGTCCAGCACCTTGCGCAGCCCGGCGATATCGTTGCGCACCCCACTGGAGGTATCGACATGGCTGGCCAGAACCGCCTTGATCCGGTGTTCCTCGTCGGCGCGCAGCGTGTCCTCGATCCGGGTCAGGTCGAACGGGCGGTTCCGGCCGAAATCGTTCAACTGAACATCGGCGCCCAGCCCGCCGGCCATATCGGCCCAGCCGTGGCCGAACCGGCCGGTCGCGGGCACCAGAACCCGGTCGCCCGGCGCTACCACATTGGACAGCGCCGCTTCCCATGCGCCGTGTCCGTTGCTGATATAGATCGCGGCGTTATGGTCGGTCCCCGCCACTTTCTTGAGATCGGGGACCATCCCCGCGACCATGTCGATCAGCGCGCCTTCGTAGATATTGGGGGAGGCGCGGTGCATCGCGCGCAGCACCTCATCGGGCATGACGGATGGGCCGGGGATGGCGAGATAGGGACGACCGTTGGACAGATTCATAGGCGGCTCCGGTGGGTTTCTGCCGGCACCGGGGAGGCACCATCAATTCAGGCAGTTAGAAAAATGTCGCGGGGTGTCAAAGCAATGTATTGACGAAGTGAGGTTAATCAAAGCCGGACCGGCGTCAATCGCGATAAGGATCAAATTTGGTGATGTCATATATTTCGCTCCGTGCGCTGCCTGCAATTCAGCGCATGGGGCTGCGGGAACCATCATCCTTGCCTATGTGATGCGGGATGCCTACAAGATGCGCGACTGAAAAGATGCGGAATGCCTATGACTCTGGTGCAGAAATACCGGGATTGGGAAAGGGGCAGCACCCTGCCCGCCACGATCGATCTGACGAATCCCGACCATCGCCGCCGGGCGATGACCCATTACAACTGGGCCGATCATGCCATTCTGCGCCGCCGCTGGACCAATTTTTTTGAAATTGCCCCGGGGGTGTACCGATCGAACCAGCCAACCCATGAACGGTTCGAACGCTACGCGGCGATGGGGATCAAGACGGTGATCAACCTGCGCGGCGCATCGCCCGGCAGGCCGCATTACCTGCTGGAACGCGAAAGCTGTGCCGCGCTGGGGATACGGATGATTGATATCGGGCTGCATGCCCGCGCCGCGCCGCCGCGCGACAACATGCTGGACCTGATCGAGACCTTCCGCGACATCGAGCGCCCGTTCATGATGCATTGCAAATCCGGGGCCGACCGGGCCGGGTTGGCCAGCGCGGTGTACAAGCTGGTAATCGAAGGCGCACCATTGGCCGAGGCCAAGGCCATGCTGTCGTTCAAATACCTGCATATCAAATGGCACACGACAGGGATTCTGGATTATTTCCTCGACGTATACGAGGCCCGGTTGAAGCATGGCCCGATCGCGTTCGAAACCTGGCTGCGCGACGAATATGACGAAGAGGCGCTGACCGCCGGATACCGCAATGGCCGGAAAGTCCCGCAATGACCGCCGCCGCCGGTGTCAAAAGCCGCCAGCTGCTGATCTGGCTGTGGCGTAAATACCTGCACAAACATCTGTGGCTGCTGCTGGTGGCGCTTGGCTTCATGGCGCTGGAAGGATCGACCCTTGGCGCGCTGAGCTGGATGATGAAACCGATGTTCGATCAGGTGTTCATCGCCGGGGATCACGCCGCCCTGTGGTGGGTCGGCGCAGCGATCATGGGGATTTTCGTGACCCGCGCGGTCGCCAGCGTCGGTCAAAAGGCGCTGCTGGCGCTGATTTCGCAACGCTCGGCCGCTGACATGCGGACCGAGATGCTGGATCACCTGATGCGGCTTGACGGTGGGTTCCATCAGACCCACCCGCCGGGGTTCCTGATCCAGCGGGTGCAGGCCGATGTCGAAGCGGTCGGTCAGGTCTGGAACGCCGTCATCACCGGGGCCGGGCGCGACCTGATTGCGCTGATCATCCTGATGGGGGTGGCGATTTCGGTCGATTGGCAATGGACACTGGTGGCCTGTATCGGCACGCCGATACTGGTGCTGCCGTCGCAATTCGTGCAGGGATTTGTCCGCAGCCGGTCCCGTGAAGCCCGCGATTTGGGGGCGAAGCTGGCGATCCGTCTGGACGAGGTGTTTCACGGTATCGTGCCGGTCAAACTGAACCGGTTGGAAGAGTATCAATCGAACCGCTACCGCGCATTGACCGGGGATCTGGTTCGGGCCGATGTGAAAGCGCAACTGGGCGCGGCTGCGATCCCCGGGCTGATCGACGTGATGGCCGGGCTGGGATTTTTGGGCGTGCTGGTCTTCGGCGGCGCCGAGATCATTTCAGGCGAGAAAAGCATTGGCCAGTTCATGAGCTTTTTCACCGCCATCGGCTTTGCCTTTGAACCGCTGCGCCGGCTGGGCGCGGTCACCGGCATCTGGCAGAACGCCGCCGCCGCGATCGAGCGGATCAAGGAATTGCTGGACGAAAAGCCCAAGCTGACCTCGCCCGCCCACCCGGTGCCCGCGCCCGCGGGGATGCCCGAAATCCGGTTAACCGGGGTCGAGCTGAGCTATGGCGACACCAAGGTTCTGAATGGCGCGACACTGATCGCGCCAGCCGGCAAGACCACCGCGTTGGTCGGGGCCTCTGGTGCCGGGAAATCAACGATTTTCAACGTCCTGACCCGGCTGGTCGATCCGCAGGGCGGCACGGTCGAAATCGGCGGCGTGGCGGCAAAGGCGATGTCTCTGGCCGATCTGCGCGGGCTTTATTCGGTGGTGTCGCAGGATGCCGCGCTGTTTGACGAAACATTGAAAGAAAACATCCTGCTGGGCCGGAGCGATGTCAGCGACGCACAGCTCGACACCGTGTTGCAGGCCGCCCATGTGGCAGATTTCCTGCCCAAGCTGCCGGAGGGGTTGCAAAGCCCGGCCGGTCCGCGCGGGTCGAACCTGTCGGGGGGGCAGCGTCAGCGCATCGCGATTGCCCGGGCGCTGTTGCGCGACACGCCTGTGCTGTTGCTGGACGAAGCCACCAGCGCGCTGGACGCGCAATCGGAAAAGGTGGTGCAGGACGCGCTGGACAAGCTGTCGAAGGGGCGTACCACGCTGGTGATCGCGCACCGGCTGTCGACGGTGCGCAATGCCGACAAGATCGTGGTGATGGACAAGGGCCGGGTGGTCGACGAAGGCAGTCACGATGAATTGCTGGCCCGCGGCGGGCTTTATGCCGATCTGTACCGGCTGCAATTCAAGACCGAGGGTCCGACCGCCGATATGATTGCACAAGATCATGCGGGTCGGCGCCGGAAAGATAGCGCAAAAGCGTCCAAAGGTTCCGCGCCCCGCGACGGCACCAGCCTTCTTTCACGTATTTCGCGGCGCTTGTTCGGGCGATAAGCGGGATTTCCCGCAATTGCCCCTGCAACAGACGGCAGATCGCCACGTCCTCCATCAGCGGCTGATCGGCAAAGCCACCGATACTGTCGTAAAGCGTGCGCGACATCAGCAACCCCTGATCGCCATAAGGCAGACCGAACAGGCGCGACCGGAAATTGGCCCAACCGGCGACGAAACCGGCCGCAAAGCCGCCGCTGTCGAAACCAAGCCGGAAATACCCGGCCTGATCTATGCGGAAATTCATGTGATCCTGAACGCAATCGGTCCAGCCCGGCGGCAGCACCGTGTCGGCATGAAGCACCAGTATCCAGTCGCCGCCCGAGGCCAGTACGCCGCGCCGCAATTGGCCGCCGCGCGATGGCGCGCCCTTGACCAGCAGCGCCCCGGCTTCGTCGGCGATGCGCAGGGTCGCGTCGGTCGATCCGCCATCGCTGATCACCAATTCGCGGACCAGTCCGGCTTGCAACCCTTCGATCAGCGCCGACAGGCAGGCCGGAAGCTGTTGTTCCGCATTCAGGGTTGGAATAATCACCGAGAGTGCCGCGCGCATGTCTGTCCCCTGTTGCCGTCCCTGCCCCGCGCTATATTACAGCCAATGACCGAAAGGGAGAGTTGAAATGAGCCGACATGTTTTTCGCATCACCGGGCAAGAGGCCCGGCATTTCCTGCAAAATCTGGTGACGAATGATGTCGATCAGCTTGATCATGGTCTGGTTTATACCGCGCTGCTGACACCGCAGGGCAAATATCTGGCCGATTTTTTCCTGGTGCCCGAGGCGGACGCCATTCTTGTCGATGCCGACAGCAGTCTGGCACCGATGCTGTTGCAGCGGCTGAACATGTACAAACTGCGCGCCAAGGTCACGATCGAGGAAACCGGGCTACAGGTGCGGCGCGGCACCGGGCCGATGCCCGAAGGGGCCTTTGCCGATCCGCGCGACGCCGCGCTTGGCTGGCGGCTTTATGGCGCTGACAATGGCGATGACGGCAGCGACTGGGACGCGATCCGGGTGGCCCGTTGCATCCCCGAAACCGGGATCGAGCTGACCCCCGACAGCTATATCCTGGAGGCCGGGTTCGACCGGCTGAACGGTGTCGATTTCCGCAAGGGATGCTATGTCGGACAGGAAGTCACCGCGCGGATGAAACACAAGACCGAGCTGCGCAAGGGATTGCGGGTGGTAGAGATTGATGGCAGCGCCCCGGCAGGCACGCCGATCATGGCCGGAGAGAAAGAGGCAGGCACGCTGTTCACCAGTGCGGGCAACCGGGCGATTGCCTATTTACGGTTCGACCGCGCGGGGGGTGAGATGACCGCCGGATCGGCGCGGCTGCGTCTGCTGTCGTGACCAAGCGCCGGATCGGACCGGCCCCGGGGGTTTCATCCGTCCCAAAATGAAACAGCCGGACAACAAGCCCGGCTGTGACGCGACGTAACCGAAAGTTGCGCTCAGGCGCGTTCGGCGTATTCCATGGTTTCGGTGTTTACCACGATGTCTTCGTCCTGACCGACAAAGGGCGGCACCATGACCCGCACGCCATTGTCGAGCAGCGCCGGTTTGAACGAATTCGCAGCCGTCTGACCTTTGACCACCGGTTCGGTTTCAACGATCTTGCAGATCACTTTCTGCGGCACCGTCACGTTCAACGCCTCGGTGTCGTAATATTCGATCACGACGGTCATGCCGTCCTGAAGGAACGGGCGGCGGTCGCCCAGCAGGTCGGCCGGAAGTTCGACCTGATCGAAGGTTTCGGTGTCCATAAACACCAGCATACCATCGTTTTCATAGAGGAATTGCTGGTCTTTTTGTTCCAGCCGCACCCGTTCCACCTTGTCGGCGGAGCGGAAGCGTTCGTTCAGTTTGGACCCGGTGCGCAGGTTCTTCATCTCGACCTGAGCGAAAGCCCCGCCCTTGCCGGGCTTTACGTGATCGACTTTCACGGCGACCCAGAGGCCCCCGTCATGTTCCAGGGTATTTCCCGGGCGAATTTCGTTACCGTTGATTTTAGGCATATGACAAAACCCTGGCAAAAGGTTGATGGAAGTTTGAAGGCACCTATATATGGGGTTCGGGGCCAAGGCAAGGAAACCAGATATCGAACGACCGCTGGGCGAGGTATGCAAAAAACGCATAAAAGCCATGCAATAGAAGCCTACCCGAATCACTGACAATAGGTCATAAGCGGCTCTACGCCAGAAAGACAAGAGCAATAAAAAAGGACGAAACATGAAAGATTTCGTTGACGGCACGGCCTTCAATAACGAGCAAGGCAACCGCGCCCGCAAACTGTTCGCAGCCGTTGTGTTGGCTGCACTCGACGATGCCATCGCCGATGACAAGAAATATGGCAACGGCCCGGAACAGATCGCCCGCTGGGCACGGTCGCGTGATGGCCGTGAAGTTCTGTCTTGCGCCGGTATTGACCCCAACGAGCGGGTGGTCAATGGCCTGATGGAATTCGTCGGCAAAGGCGTTCGGACTTCGGTCGCCCTGTCGCGTGAAGAAAGCGAACGTCGCAACGCGGCGCAGCAGGCCGAAGCGGCCTGATACAGACTGCCAGACTACCAAATGAAAAAACGCGTCTTCCTGGGGGAAGACGCGTTTTTCTTTTTCGCACATATTGTCTTGCGTTATTTCACAAAACATCGCTTCCGCGCGGCAGATCGAAATATTAGTCTGCCCACAGACAACCGGAGGTTTCGATGAGCAAGAAAATAGACATCGCCGCCCTGACCGCCAAGGTCGGGACCCTGTATCCGCCGCCCTATCACCAGAACACCAAAGCGCGGGAGAAGCGTGCGCTTGGTGATGCGGCGGGATTGACCCAGTTCGGCGTCAACCAGACCCGGCTGCCACCGGGATGCTGGTCCGCCCTGCCCCATTGGCACGAGAAGGAAGACGAATTCGTCTATGTCATCGCCGGAACGCCGACCCTGGTCTATGGCGACAGCGAAGAACAGTTATCCCCCGGCGATTGTGTCGGTTTCAAAGCCGGCGAAGAGACCGGCCATTGCCTGCAAAACCGGACCGACGAGGATGTGATCGTGCTGGAAGTCGGATCGCGGATGGCAGGGGAACGGGCGTTTTATCCCGGGCTGGACCTGATGGCCGATACCGGGTCGCCGGATTTCTACCACCATCTCGACGGTCGTGCCTATGGCGATATTCGCCGTCGCGGACCGCAAGACGACTGAAACCTGCCGCCTTGCGGCTTTTGCCCCGATCGCTTTGCGATTAGAACCGGTACCGAAGCACAAAGGGGCGGCAGATGGCCAAGGCAATCATGATCCAGGGCGCGGGATCGAACGTCGGTAAATCCATGGTGGTGGCCGGGATTGCCCGGGCGCTGGCCAATCGCGGCCTGACCGTCCGGCCCTACAAGCCGCAGAACATGTCGAACAATGCCGCCGTCACCGAAGACGGCGGTGAAATCGGGCGGGCCCAGGCGTTGCAGGCGCTGGCCGCGCGGGTGGCCCCGCATACCGATATGAACCCGGTTCTGTTGAAACCGGAAACCGATACCGGGGCGCAGGTGATCGTTCAGGGCAAGCGTTTCGCCACCCTGCGCGCCCGCGATTACGCCAAGGCCAAGCCAGAGCTGCTGCGCCCGGCATTGGAAAGCTTCGCGCGGCTGTGCGCGGCGGCGGATATCGTGGTGATCGAAGGGGCCGGCAGCCCCGCCGAGGTCAATCTGCGCAAGGGCGATATCGCCAATATGGGATTTGCCGAAGCTGCGGGCGTGCCGGTGATCCTGCTGGGTGACATCGACCGCGGCGGGGTAATCGCGCAGATCGTCGGCACCCAGGCGATCCTGCCCGAAAATGACGGCGCCCGGATCAAGGGCTTTGCCATCAACAAGTTTCGCGGCGACGTGCGGCTGTTCGACGAGGGGCTGACGATCATCGCAGAGCGGACCGGCTGGCCGTCTTTGGGCGTGTTGCCCTGGTTCGCAGATGCCTGGCGGCTGCCTGCCGAGGATGTCATGGATATCGCATCGACCAAAGGCGGCGGGTTCAAGATCGCGGTGCCCCGTCTGGGCCGGATCGCCAATTTCGACGATCTTGACCCGCTGGCCGCCGAACCCGGTGTCAGCGTCGAAATCATCGAACCGGGCCGCGCCCTGCCCGGCGATGCCGATATGGTTCTGATCCCCGGTTCCAAATCCACCATTGCCGATCTGGCCCATTTCCGCGCGCAGGGCTGGGATATCGACCTGCAAGCGCATGTCCGCCGTGGCGGCCATGTGTTGGGCATTTGCGGCGGCTACCAGATGCTGGGCCGCGAAATTGCCGATCCCGAGGGGATCGAAGGCGCACCGGAAACGGTGGCCGGTCTGGGATTGCTTGACGTGGTGACGGTGATGAAGCCGCAAAAGCGGCTGGCACTGAGCCGGGCGACGTATCTGCCCAACGGTGCCCCGGTGGAGGGCTATGAAATCCATCTGGGCGAAACCACCGGCCCGGATTGCGCCCGCGCCTGGCTGGACCTGTCCGGTCGCGCCGAAGGGGCAAGCAGTCCCGACGGTCAGGTGCGCGGCTGCTATCTGCATGGGCTGTTCAGTTCAGACGCGTTCCGCGCCGCCTATCTGTCCGGATTGGGGGCAGAGGTTCAGGTCGCCTATTCGGATGAACTGGATGCGGTTCTGGACAGGCTGGCCGCGCATATCGAGACGCATTTCGACCTCGACCTGCTGCTACGGCTGGCGCAGCAACCGACCTATTGCAATTCGTGACTGGTCAGGGCGCGGTGGATTTCGCGGCGCACCAATTTGCGCACGTTGCGGGTGATCCGTTCCCCCAGAGCGCCCTGCAATTCCTGTCGCACGATATCGGCGACCAGTTCGCGCAGCGCGTCTTCGTCCAGAATGGCGTCTTCGTCGGCTGACACCGCTGCCAGATCATCCAGATCGTCGCTGCCCCCGGTATAGCCGTGGTCGTGCGGGGCGTCATCTTGGGGTTCGGCCGCATCGCCATAAGAGGAGGTTTCGATCGCCTCTGCCTCTGGCAGATCGTCTTCTGCGTCGTCCTCGATGGTTTCATAATCGGCGTCTTCGACGTCTTCCCACTGGACCGCGTCGACCCGGTTGACAGTCTGGCCGCTATCCCAGTCCCCGGTTTCGCTGACGTCTTCGGGCTGTTCTGTGTCCGCGTCTTTGTCCGCGTCTTTGTCATCCCCGGAGTGGCGGAATTCAACGACGTCGTCCTGATCCTCGTCCTCTGCCGCATCGGCAAAGCAGGCTTCCAGCTCGGCGCTTTCGACCCGCATCGGTTCCTCAGTATCTTCGGAATAAAGATCATCCATCGGACTGTAGAGAGGTGGTTCAGACACAGGTGCGGGCCCTGATCTGGGCACATCCGGTCCGTTCACATCCGGGGCGGCAACCCGCAAGGCCGGTGTCAGGACAAGCTTGCCCGGGGTTTCAGGCACCGCTGTTTCAGACCGCGATTCTTCGGAAACCAGCCGCTTGATAGAGGCCAGTACATCCTCGATTTCTACATTGGTTACCGGATCCGACATTTATTATCCTACTCTTGCCTCGGGGTCAGTGTAACCCCGGGGCAAGATTCTAACAACCGATCTGGAGATCACTCTTTGCCGATGCCGCGCAGCACCCGGTCCAGTTTCTGGCCCTGTGCGCTGAGATGTGCCGGAGCGTTTTTCACCTGATTGTAATAGGCAGCCGGATCATACCGGGTCACGTTCAGCTTCAGATGGTCGGCGGTCAGCAATCCAAGATTGGCCAGCAACGAATAGGAGGCCAGATATTCATTGGACCGGGACGTGATCAGGTTGGCCCGGGCGTTCAGCAATTCCTGTTCGGCATTGAGCACGTCAAGCGTGGTCCGCGCGCCAAGGGTCGCTTCTTCCCTCACGCCACGGAATGCGACGGTTGCGAACCGGACCTGCCGGTCGCTGGACACGCGGGCGGCCCGCGCCACCTGCAGATTGGCAAAGGCGGTCGCGGCGTTCTGGGCCACCGAAATGCTGCTCAGCCGCAGCGCCGCGCGGGCGGAATCGCGCTGCGCCGCTGCCCGGCGATACGCTGCGGACAACCGTCCACCAGCATAGATCGGGCCGGACACTTCGACCCCAACCGATCCGCCCTTGGAAAAGGCGGTGGTGTTGAAGTCTTCCTGGATTCCATAGTTGCCGGTCAGCGACACGGTCGGCCCCATGTTCAGGCGCGCCACCTCGACCGCCAGATCGGCGGCGGCAACCTGATGCTGCGCCTGCAGGATGTCGGGGTGATTTTTCAGCGCCAGCGCCTTGGCGCCTTCGATCGAGGAGGCCGTGGCGGGTGCGGCCGGGGACGGCTGCATCGTACCGGGTTTGCGGCCGACGGCGGCGATGAAATATTCACGCGCGCCCTGATAATCGCCCTGGGCCTGTGCCAGAGCCGCACGGGCCTGTGCCAGCCGGGCTTCGGCCTGCGCCACATCGGTACGGGTGACTTCGCCGACATCGAAACGGTCCTTGGCGGCGCGCAGTTCTTCGGAAATCACCCGAACGTTATTCTGCCGCAGGGTCACGGTTTCGGCTTGGGTGCGCAGATTGGTATAGGCATCGACCGCCTGCAGCAGCACATTCTGTTCGACACCGACCAGCGCCTGCCGGGTTGCCAGAACGGTTTCCTTCGCCGCTTCGATCTGGCCCTTGCTGGCACCGCCATCAAACAGCAGCAACTGCGCCGACAGGCCCAGCGACACTGTGGTCGAGGAGCTCTGACGTGTGGTGAGGAAGGTCGAGGTGGAAGCAAACCGCGACGTGCTGCGGGTCACGTCACCGGCCCAGGATACGATCGGCCGCAATGCCGACAGCGCCACCGCCACATCTTCGTCTGCGGCGCGAAGCAAGGCCCGGTTCTGTTCCAGCAAACCGCTGTTTTTATAAGCATCCGCCAGCACATCGGCCAGGTTGTCGGCCTGCACCGCACCCGATCCAGTTACCGTCAACATCACCGCCGCGATGCCTGTCATCACTTTCCGTCTGATACCTGTGCCGCCCATTGCGCGCTCCGTTATCTATGCCTGCTCTAACGACAACGCGCCCCGCAGGGCGCGCCGAAAAACTTACAACGTAAAGGCCCGATGCCGTTCGAACCCGGGCAGAACCGGGGCCCCGGCATTGAACGCATAGCGCCAGGTGATTTCGCCGTCGATCTTGTAGCCGACTTCCGCCACACCGAGCGCGCCGCGCGCCTTCAGGCACCCGATCCGGCCGCCTTCTTTCAATTGATCCAGCAGGGCCGCCGGTACGTTTTCGGCCGCCCCTTCCAGCATGATGACATCATAAGGCCCATGCTGCGCCGCCCCGTCAGACAGCGGCCCGACATGCAAGGCGACATTATCGGCCCCGATCCGGGCCAGCGCCGCCTGGGCGTCTTCGGCCAGACTTTCGTCCTCTTCCACCGCCACGACCGCTTCGGCCATCCGCGCGATCACCGCAGCGGAATAGCCCAGCCCGACGCCAAGATCGAGCACCAGCTCATCGCCCTGGATATCCAGCGCATCCAGCATCTTGGCCAAGGTGCGCGGTTCCAGCACGACCCGACCGCCGCCCAGATCGAGATTTTCGCCAATATAGGCGGCTTCGATTTTCTCGCCCGGAACGAATTCTTCGCGCGGAACATTCAGCATCGCTTCGATGATGGGAAACTTGGTCACATCCGAAGGACGGATCTGAGTATCGACCATCATGGTGCGGCGTGCGGCAAAGTCTGTCATCTGCTAAACTCTTTCGTTCAGATTCCTATCTTATGTTTTGTCACATCCTGAAACCAGCGGCAACGCCTCAGAAACGCAAATCGCCATGTGTTGGGGACTTGCAGCAGGTTGAAATATCCTTTAAGCGACGTTCACCCACTTTGGCGGCGAGTTGGCGGAGTGGTGACGCAGCGGATTGCAAATCCGTGTACACCGGTTCGATTCCGGTACTCGCCTCCACAAATTTCTCAATAATTACAACGCTATAGTCAATTGTTGATTGGCAGCCATCGACGTGTAAGTGTGTTACACACTGTTACACACTTTCTGGACCCACCTTCATATGGCCAAAAGCCCTAACCGCATCACCAAACAGAAACAGGTCCGCAGCGGTCTCTACCTCTACCAAACACCCCGCTCCCCCTTCTGGTACGCCAAGGTCTGGATTCCATCGCAGCAAAAATATTTCAGCAAATCGACCAAGGAAACAGACCGGCTCGAAGCAACGCAAGCAGCCATCAACTTCGCCGACAAAACACTTTCGACCATTGGCACCGTCGAGCGCAATCCCAAAGCCACACGGTTCGAGACCTATGCTGATCGGTTCGACGCCAATCTACGTGCATCCGTAGGCAACAAGTCCCGCAAGTATATCGACTATCACAACACGCTCTATCGCCATAACGACGGGCTCATTGCCTTTTTTGGGGACATGCAGATCAAGACAATCAACACTGGCAAGATGCGGGACTACTTGCATGACCTTGACATCAAGCGTGACAAGCCGCTTTCAGGCAGCACCAAAAAGAAACATATCATGGTTCTTCGTGCTGTCATGCGGATGGCATTCGAAGACGAACAGATAGAACGGGTTCCTGATCCACCCAAGATCATGACCAAAGACAATCCCCGCACAGCCTTTACCGACAGTCAGTACAAACAGTTCATCAGGGCGGCCAATACTTGCGTCAAGCAGGGGGACAAGGTCAGCGGCATCTCTCTAACCCAACATCATGTGCATATCTTCCGGTTCATCGTTCACACCTTCGTCAGGCCGACCACGGGCGAGCTGTTTTTCCTACGTCACCGGGACATTCAAATTAGATCCAATCCACCCCGCCTCGAGATGGTCATTCGCAAAGGCAAAACAGGTTTGCGAGAGAGCTTCACGATGCCTTTCGCCGTTGCGGTCTACAAAAGTATCCTGCGTGAAAATGCACCACCTGATGCAAGTATCAGCCAAATCAAAGAAAACCTCGCTGACGAGTTCGTGTTCATGGCGGAATATGACAACCGAGCCTATGCTCGCACAGCTTTGAGCCGGATATTCCTTCACTTTCTGCGTGCCGCCAAACTAGATCAGCTCGAAGAAAGTTTCTCGACCTATTCCCTGCGGCACTATGCCCTGCAAAAGCGGGTACGGGATTCCAAGTCGAAGGTGAACATCAACCTATTGGCCAAGAACGCCGGCACCAGTGTCGAAATGCTTGAACGCTACTACCTGTCCAAAATGGCACCGTCCCCCGAGATCATCGCCGAGTTCCAGCGCAACGACTGATCCTGACCTGTCAACGACGGCCCCACATCGCGCTAAGACCTTGAACAGTAGTGTGGGGCATTTCGGAACACGCACACGCTCCAAGGTCGCTCAGATTGTTTCGCATACAGCAAATCGTAGCGACAGCTCATGTTTCCAATCACCCATTTCAAAGAACAACACAGCGGACGTAACCGGCCCTTGAGCAAGTTCAGGCCTCTGCGGCACAGTCCGTCAGAGATGACATTCCACGATGGTTGCATTGGGTGCCTATAGCTTTCGGACTAATGTCGAAACTCAACCTAAGATTTGCCATAATTCTTTGCATAATTTTAGCATGATTAGATCTATAGTAAGATTGACGCCAACGCAGCGACAGTGGCGAAAGGTGCAGCGAAACCGTCAGCGCCGCGTTACTGCCCCAGCAATCGGGCTACTCCTAACTTCTGCCGCTATCTTTCTGACTGTCGCCATGAAGATTGCCCCGCACGACTTCGGCACGACTACTCCAACTGAGGCTACATCAAGGGTCACTATCCTCCGGGGCGGGAATGCTTGGAACCACGCAACATCCGACACTGCGACACCTTCCAGTAGCGTTGTCGGTCGGGTCACCCACGTGCGGGACGGCGATACAATCGAAGTCGCCGGTCGCCCTATCCGTTTCACCAAACTCGACTGTGCTGAAATCGGGACGCCTGATGGGCGGCGGGCAGATCGGCTTATGAAGGAGCTTGCTTCAGGGCAAACGCTGTCATGCAGTCTGACAGGTCAGAAGAGTTATGACCGTTGGCTCGGCTCCTGTCGCCTCCCCGATGGCCGCGACCTTGCCACGGCTATGGTTCAGAATGGTGCTTGCACTTGGTGGCGAAGCTAACGGCCCAAAACAGACGTTCACCAAAGTTGCTATTGCCGCATTGCAGCTTTCGCAAAGCGGTCATTCGTGGTCCACTTAGTGTTTGAAAGCCTGAACCCGCTTCAAACTCCGATCGGGGACAGATGTCTTACAAGGATGTGTGGAATGACAGTCCCAGAGGTGAACTACTCCAAAATAGATGATGTCTCTGAAGAGGCCAGTCGCCTGTTTAAAGTTATGATGCGTCTAGAATTCGCCCTCAAAGACGTAGGATTCTTTGTTCCAGGTCGAAGGGCAGTTGCGGAGGTGGATTGGGTTCGTTTCGCTAACGATCAACTAGGTGCCGATTTCTGGCAGAGGATCAAACTTGCAGACGAAGTTCAGGTGCTCATACACGCCCCGCCCAAGAAGCAAATTGTCGATGGAAGAGGTCACCTGATCTGGCAGGATCGTGGCGAGGTTGTATCCGTTCAGGAGCTGATCGCCGCACTAAACGGGGTCCGGAACAACCTCTTTCATGGAGGAAAGAGCGGCGATCCTGATGGCAATCGCAACGCAGATCTAATCCGGGCAGCGCTCTATTTGGTTGATCAAGTGCTTAAGGAGGATGATGTCCTTCACACCAGCTTCAGCGGAGCCTACTGATGTATGCTCGGCCCACACCGGACCTCGAGCACTGCATCAAGATGCTGCGGTCGCAGCCCGCATTGCCGACATTCGCCGCGAGCGCGAAACCGTGCGCGGCTCGAACTCACAGTCTGCGGGACGGAGCCATAGTACGATTAAGAAGCCTTAGTGACGGCTTTCGGGCAGCGCGATGAAAACGTATCGGTTTTGGGCATTTCAGCGGGAGTCAGTGTTTAGGAATGCGCCTGATGCAAAGCCTTGGCAGACAACGGTAAATGCACCATATCTATTTCCATGGAATACCCTCTTTGGCTTAAACGTCTGATGCAGGTCGTCGTAATCGCTGCGTGTCTCTACTGTGTAGCCGTAATTCTCATAGGCCCGCCTTTCCTGGCGCGTCAAAATCCGCTCACATGGAAACTGAACTTTCAGGAGAACGTAGAACGCCTAGCCTCACAGGAACCATCGGAGGAGGCATTCATTAGTGCCCTCCGGAAGCGGGGGTTTAGCATTCGTATACCTTCCGAAAATCCAATTACGTATCAAGAGAATGGCGGCCTAATGATTAGATACGTTGACCGTGATCGGAGTTACACAACATATGCTGAATTCGTTCAGGCACACGAACGTTTTCAGGCTGCTTTGCCCGAGGGCTACGTTGAACGCCCCAGGGGGGCCGACACCAGCTACGGTTTCCTAGTCTGTAGTCACGTCTTTTATATCACCTGGCGTTTGAGCGGCGCCGACATTGTTGATCTCAAGGCTGCGGCATCGTGGGACTGCGTCTGATTCCGTTAATAGCTCTCTAGTGACGAGACCCATAGATTCGCCTGAGGCTACAAAACCTATTCGTGAAGCAATTCGACCAATGAATTGATTTTTCACATTTTCAGTCACATCAAGAGAGCAGACATTCGCTGCATCGTTGAAAACCAGCAATATGGGCTCAGAGCCGACCTGCGGCGGTGCAGCGCCCTGGGCGTGTTCGACCGGGCGCTCCTGTCGCTCGCGGCCCATAGCCGACCTTGGCCATGTCGCCAAACGCTGCGATGCAGCTTCGCCAGACCTGCCATTCGAGCTAGCACCTGCAAAATCAAAATATGGAAGCATTCAGGCCAGATCAGCCTCGCTGCGACTGCCGGGACGAACGCTCGCGCATCTTTCCGAAAAACTGACGCACCAGTTTACGACTCGCGAGCTCATCGTGCAAGATTGCCTCTTCGACATACTCGGCTGGGAGTGTCACAAAAGCCCCCTTTTTGCGCCCGCGTAACCAACACTCCTCCGGCAGCAAATTACCCGGTGGCCGTTTATCAATTTTGAGCAAGATGAGAAATCCGCCAAGGCAGAACCTTACGACGTTCACTCCTTCCTTCCGGTCTGGCATGGGCGTTCGATAATAATAGACATCGCCATCCAGTTCGACGATGCGTGCAATCGTGACATCAACAGTATGGGGAATTTGTCCGCCACTTAGCGCGACCATCCGAAGGGTGTCTTTATAAGGGCCGATATCGATACGTCCTCTGTCGGGATTTGTGACAGCATATTTCCAAGCAATACCCGAAGCAAAACGTACCAGCATATCTCCGTCGACGCAGTCCATGCTGATTACCTTACCTCCGCTGAACTGTTGCCTACGGATTTTCCGAAAGAGGTCGAACGCATAGGATTCATAGCGCCCAAGTATGTTATCACAATCCCCGCACAGAATATCTCTATCGTAGACGCCAGTATGGCTAACCTTCGGACGAGGGTTGCCCTTGTGAACAATCAAGTGTTGCTCGCCGCGGTCAACTTTCACCTCCATTACGAATGCTTTGGGGATCAGATGGGCTTCTATTGTCTTGGATTTTCCACAATGTAGGCAGGGCAAACTGCGTCCTTCCCTCTTGAGATTCTTGTTTGACCGGCCCACAGTTAAAAACGAAATCACGTTGTGATGCTGCGGTGTCGCTCACGGTTCAGGCGTCCTCAGGCTCCGCCGATGCAACATGGGTCTCATGGGCTTCTTCGGTGGGCAGTTCCACATAGTCATCACCCATCATCATCCTGAAGTGACCACCATGGTCGGAATCCTCGAAAATTCTCTGAAACACATTCAGGTAGCGATCAACCTGGCCTGGATCGCAAGCCATGTAGAGATCATCCGTGGCAAAGTGCGATCCGTCATTCACCCACGATAGCAGGGTGCTACAGATCATTTTGTCCTTGCCGCCGAACTTGTCGATAATGTCTTCGGGCGTGATGCCCCCGTAGAATTTAAAATAGTGTTCGAGGATTCTACGCATGACGTTCTGGATGGCCGTGTCTGAAGGCGGCTTCTGCCTGACCTCTCGCCAAAGAAGTTCATAACTCGACTTGATCGGGTTCTCCACAAAAGGCATGAGCTCTGATCGCTGCGATGTTTTGCGCACAACCCAAAACGTCTCGTCACTTCTAGCCGTGGCGGCGCTGCGCTTCTTGTCGAAAGTCACTTCCTTGTGGAAGTAGATATTGTGCGTGAGAACAAACACCTGTTTGATCGGACTTGTACCCGTTCGCATTTCGGCGATGATTGTCTTTATCAGATTGCAGACGATGAAAAGTATGTCTGCATCGAGGCTCGAAACGGGGTCATCAAATACTACGATCTTGTCATTCGTGCCACCGCTTGAACTGAATGATCCGCCAACCAGATAATAAAAATATAGAAATGTTATGAAAGACTTTTCTCCTTCGCTTAGAGTTCGCTTCGCGTCACTCCCATCCGCACGTTTGACTTCATAGAAACCGCCCCCCGAGCTTTCAACGAGGTGGAAGTTAGTGAAACCAAATGACTTCAGAAGTTTGTTGATGGCGTCAATCGTTGGCTTGATGCTGGTGATCTTCCGTTCGTTCTCTTCTATCTCTTCCTGCTTGGCGTCAAAGTTTTTTGTTTCTGTTTCTATCTGGCTTTCCAGCGAGGTGATCGCCTTGTCGAGCCCACCAGTATCAGCTTCAAATTTATCGTAGATCGTCTTTGTGTCTTCGAGCAGTCTCTTCCAAACCTGCGAAGTCAGCTCTTTCTTTCTGGCTGCAAGATTGTCGATGGTGTCGTTGTTGGCCTTGACCTTCTTGTTGGCCGCTACGATGTGGGCATTAACCGCCGCGAGCAGTGGGGCTGTATCAGTAAGCGTTGCTGGGGCGCTAGGCTCCTTCCGCTTCGCCGTGACGTGGTCAACGTTGCTGTCGAGAGTCAAGCGCAGTGCTGCGACATCCTTTTCGAAGGCCGCGCGGTCAAGGTAGGGCGATTCAACAATGTCGGACGCGCTGTAAGCGGTTAGCAGGTCTCCTACTGCATTGGTATAGTCGGTAAGCAGCGTGTCGATAGTCGCGAGATCGGCAATGTAACTCTCGTCAAAATACGCCTCTAGGCTCTGCCTAAAGGCTGCATCTGTCTTCTGCTGGCAGAACGGGCACTGGTCATACAGTTGATCGAAATACTGCCGTCCTTGTTGCACCCAGTCGCTAGTGCCGAGTTTTTCGATCAGTGCGGCGATGTCTACGTCTTCTTTGCCGAGAATCTTCTTCTTGAGGATGGTCGAGCTTTCCAACGCTGAAATCTTTGAACTATCTTGATCGGGCAAAACGGTTGCCTTGGTCAGCGACCCCGAGAACACAGTCGCGGCGTCTTCACGAAGCTCTGAAATATCCCTTACTGTAGCGCTGTTGCTTGACGCTTCTGCGAGATACCGCTGGCAGAAATTCTTCTTATTATTATTGAGTCCTGTGAACGCTGTGTCCAGCTCATCGAACTTCTTCTTTGCTCCCCAGACATCCTCAACGAGCTGCGCTGCGAGAATTTCTCGTTCTTTCTTCTTCCCGCTAGTTCCATCCTCCCCGCTAAGGTTCTTTCGGAGGCCACTAAGCTTCGTATTTATTGCATCGGCTTCGCCCTTGAGCGTCTTGATTTTGTCGGCGACCTCAACGTTCTCTCCGAACGTGTAGATACCCTTGATGCTGCTTTCCGCATCGAAATGCTTCTCTACAAAATCCTTGTTATAGACGCGAGTTTCCAGTGGACTGCCGCCTGCCCAGGTTACTTGGCAGTCAGGGAAAGCTCCCGAGCCTTCGATAACACGCGAAATCGTTGTCTTGCCTGATCCGTTCGAGCCGAAGATGAAATTGAGCTTTTTCAACCCTTCGAGCTTGGTGCCTGCGGTATCGTATGCACCTTCATTGGCTAAATGGATACTCTCGATCAATTGTTCACCTCGCTGGCGACAGCTTCAACGCATCAAATACTTGGTTGGACAGGTATTATTGAGACAGTGTGTCACTGTCGTCAAAATTGCACAACCTGGACATGTTCAGTTCTCTGCGAAAACGCCCTTCGTCGAAAGCCAGCGGAAGCGCGGTTCCTTCAAGCGGCTTTTAACATCCGTCGCGAACGACGGCTTCTTGCCCTCGATACCGTCAGTTCGCAAGCGCAGCAAAAGTCCGGCTTCCGCCCGTCATGCCGAACGTCGTTCACGGCCCTAACCGGACACTCGACACAGCAATTGGTGCTGCATCGCAGCTTCACCTTTGCAGACATTATCAATTCCTGGGGCACGTGACACTTTGTGACCTACTTCGAGAAAACTGCTGTCTGCACGAATCCAAGAAACTAAATCAGAAATTTAGTTTCCATACTAATGTGCAACTCGCTGAAACGAAGTTGTCTCAAACGACAACCCATGTTTCCTCAAGCAAAGTGCGCTTTATACAGTCGCTCAGCCAACTTTCCGTACTGACTGGAATGAAAGCCCTCAAAACTCTTGGGTGTAAGGCCTGCGAACTTACTTTCGTAGTGAGCCGTATTGCCGGTTTTTCCGTTTTCAATGATTGTACGCAAGCAGATCAAAAGGCTGTTCATCACAGTTGTTGTTAGTAGGCCGCCATTCTTTCTGTTGGGGGTCCAAGTCCCAGACGGCAAAGTCTTTCGAACCGCGATGAGGTAATCATTAATCGTGTCACAGCAAAACTGAATGTACTCATCTAAGAGTGCTGTATCATTCGACTTCTTCAAGTCTGCTTTGTTCGGATTGGTCCACAAAGAGAAGATAGAATCCGTACCACTGGTCTTGGTTAGAGGTTTCATACCGTAGCTTACTATCGAGGTCGTCTTCAACTTATCTGTGTCGAACCAGTGACGGACAATCTGACCACTCAGCGGGCCGCTGCCCCGCCCAAGACGTTCGACTACAGTAGAGGCGATGGACTCGTCGGAGAACGGGTCGACAATCCGGTTGATTGCCTGCTTTAAATCAGACTTAGCATTTGTTTGGGTCGAGTTGATTTCTAAGAACAGCCTGGCTTCGAAAGCCTCACGATCCCTTGCAGACTTGCCCGGTGGATAAATGATACCTGTCACCAGCAGATTTTGTCTTTTTCGAAGTTTAGCGACTTCAACATCATCCGGATTACTTACGTAGTAAGAAAATGTTCTGTGCTGACCATCAATCAGACCAACAGTATTGATCTTGTTTGGCAGCTGTAAATCTACGGTTTCTGTTTTGGTGATATTCTTTGGGTCGACGGTGTCTCCATTTGCGTCAAGTATCTTGGTCTCATCGTCGAGAGTAGCAATAATATTGTTTACAAATACACGCTTCTTTGCCTTCAAGTGCTTACGTATTTGGTCGATTTTCGCTTTCGAGATCATGCGTTGGTAAACGCTTTCTGAGTCCCTCCAACCCTGACGACGTAGCACGTAAGCTTGCTCTAGTAGTGTTTCCGGATCCACATAAAACGTCACAACTTTGAAGCCCTTATCAAAGTTGGAGTTCGCCTCCGGAAGCACCGTCGCTTGAAAACTCTTGCTTGTGGCATGCGCTGACACATTGCCGTCAACCCCCAAGTCTTCCAGCTTCACATCCAAGAAGTCGATCAGCTCGGGCAGTGCAGATCTTTTTATGCTGTCGGTAAGTGACTTGAAATACCGGAGCTCTGGGTAGTCCAAATAGTTAGCATTATCCGTAATTTCTTTGTGCTTCTGAGCAAAGTCGTGTCGACTACAGTACAAACAACGGACCACCAACTCGTCGACATTATAGGTTGCCGATATGTCCTCTTTGAACTCTTCGTCTAGATCACAAAAAGCACTGACCAACGCTTCTTTGTCGTCCGCCACTTTGTCGTAGACGATCTTCTTTTTCTTGAGATGGTCGCTGACTAGGTCTGACTTGGATGTAGTATACTCGATACAAATAAGAAGGTTCTCGTAAAGGTAAACATCGTCGAAATCCGATGTAATTAGGTCTCCAAGCGTGAACTCCTTATCTGCCAGCTTTGGGTAACGCTTGAAGCCGGCATTTCGAAAAACACTACGGACGAGATTTACGTGGGCTCGCTTAAAAGCCAGAGCCTTTCGTTCTTCAGACGTCAGTTTCTTTTTCTTGTACTTCTTTTTTGTTGTCTTTGCCAATTTTTGGAGCCTATCAAACTTCTATTTCCAATCGTCGGGAACAGTGGAAACTTTCTCAGTTGGCTTAGGTCTGCGCGGAGCTTGCCCACTTCTGCGTACGGGCAGCGTGCCATCAACCAATGCAGTCACTCGTTCTCTCGCCAATTCCAAATACTTTTTGTCTTTCTCAATGCCGACGCCAAAGCGACCGTGTTTTAATGCAGCTAGAACCGTCGTGCCCACTCCCATAAATGGATCCAAAACGACATCATCGGTTTCGGAAAAGGCGAGCACACACCGCTCCGCAAGTTCTATCGGGAATTGGCATGGGTGAGGAGTTTTTTCCGGATGGTTCGATTTTACATTGGGAATATCCCATACCGGATCTGTCACAAACACATCTTCGGCGGAAAACTCCCAGTAATCTGACGGATTTTTACCCAACGGATTGCCCGACGGTTTTCCTGCTCTCGCTCCTTTCGAGGCGGCATGACGTTTGCCAGGGTAAAGCTGCGGAACGCGGATAGGGTCAAGGTTGAACCGATACCGATCGGACTTTGTAAACCAAAGAAGCGTCTCGTATCTGCCCGAGAGACGCTTGGTTGCATGCAGCCCGAAATTGTACCGCCAGACAATTCGATTTCGTAGCTGGAAGCCTCTCTCTCGGAACATTGGGAAGAAATAGTAGTCCAACGGGTGGACTTGACCGTTGGAAACAAAGCTGCCGACCTGCCAACAGACGCTACCGGTATCAGATACCTTGTCGCAGATTTTTCCTACAATTGGGTCCAACCAATCTAGGTACTCCTCAAGCGACATCCTGTGATCAGTCTCGTACTCTTTTCCTATGTTGTAAGGAGGCGAGGTAACAACCAACTGCACGGACCCATTTTCGATCTCATCGAGACGCACGCCACAATCACCAGCAATCAACGAAGTTGCTTCAAGTTCAATTTTCCCGGAGTGCTGCAACGAACTTCCTCAAAAACTAGGCGCGAACCATCCTTAACGGACCTTTTGATCTACGTTACATGTTACGATTGAAAAAAGAAAATGCCTTTTGCAGATCAAGGCCGAACGTAATGAGCAGCGAGGCAAACCACAGGCACTAGGTACGATCACTACAGCATTGGGGTTATGTGACTTGGACCAGAGCGTGCCCTTGTTTGGGTGGTGAGGGGTGGATGAAGCTGAACCCAAGCTCGCAAGGTTTTGATTTTTGGCACCACAGGAGATTCATGGTGCCCACACACGTACTCTCGGGCCGCTGATCTACTGATTGAAATCGGTAACCTAAATGTCAGCTTCTACTTCTTCAAAGTGTGTCCTATGCACCTGCAGCAAACTTCTGCTTTCCGCCCATCCTTCCATCTCATTCAATAGCGTTGGCCTCGTCGGCCTTAGTCCTGTCTCCCGCGAAACGGAAGACCTACCGGCGCTTAGTCAACTGGCACTCCCACACAGACTTACGCGTATTGGTAGCCTCCAGATGCGCCACATAAAATTCCACGGCCTCATGGATCAGACGGGTGCGGCTTTTGTCGGGCCCCTTGTACTGATCAAGCTTTCCGAGAACTGAAACGTCGAAATTGACCAAAACACCCTTGAACGATTTGTCGTATCTGATCATTTCCTACCCCCAGTTTTGGCCAAGCGCTTCATGATGTCCTTCAACAGCTTGTCCCGAAGGAGATGCCCCACCGCATTCGCTGAAGTGCTATGGGTAATCTGATTGGTTTGATGATCGAGTCCAGCGGCGATATTGGCCATAGACTTCTCAAGCCGCTCCATACGTGCGTCTTCGTCGCCGCCATCCACTGGTCGTTCGAGCGCGCCTGTTGCCGCTCGAAACTGTCTCCTAGCCTGTTTACCCTCGGCACTCGCATCGGCTGTTTTCTTAGCGATCAAGCCAGTTCGCACCAAGCCTTCGGTGAGTTGTTTCTGTCGCTCAACATGCTCTTTGAAAGTCAGCATTGGCACCTCCTCCATTTCCCTTTGCTGCGTCGCAGAAATATGTTGTTCTGCATTTGTTCCTATACTTATATATATACAATATTTAGCCGTGTACGGAGGATCAGATCACGTTATGGATCATTGTCGAACGCAGTGTATTCAAGATCTCAACGACACCGCTCGCCGAAATTTCGAAGACTGCCGAGTTATGATCACCAAGGGGTTACAAGAGTTACCCGACCTGCCAAGCATTCTCGACCAAGTCCGCCACTACCACGATTTCACACCCGCCAACGACCCGTTCGGAGAGCATGATTTCGGTTCGTTCCGGTTCAACGGCCATACGATTTTCTGGAAGTTTGACTATTTTGACCTGGATTTGACCATGAGTTCGCTGGACCCATCCGACCCGACCATCACGGCACGGGTGCTTACCATCATGCTAGCCGAGGAGTACTGAACTTCAGCGAACATTTGTAGGGGCAGGCCGGCAAATTGCCGGCCTTTGCACTTTATAGGTTATTTGACAGCCACAGCTGTTTTTTGTCATTATCTTTTCCCAAAGAAGGTGGGAACTGAACTTTTGGAGAAGATAACAAAAATTTCGAAGCAATTTTTTTAACTTTTGAGTCTATTTCGTCAATATTATATGGATTCTTTTGAATATTTGCGTAGTAGGGAAAAATGCGATATTCGCCACTTTGCACAAAATCTGCCATCTTTTTGCTTGCCTTAACAGAATAGTCTATCGTGTAAAATATAGACCTTTTGCTTTGGTAAATTCGCTGCATATAGACCGAATCTAACTCGCCGCAATTGCTCACAGCAGCCTTTACTTCACTGATACGGCATAGACAGTCTTGAACAGATTTATTTATTTCTCTTTCTTCCCTAGAAGACGTTGCTGCTAGCCACCTCGGCAGGAACAAAATTAAGTGAAAATGCGGGTAGTCACGATACTCAAGAGTGTCTAAGTGAAAATGTGATCGTGTGCCCAAATAGTCTGGGCAAGTTATTAGGCCTATTGACGCTTCTTTTTTGGTGCTGGATTTTTCACCAGAGAAAGCAAAACTTTTTCTTATCGCAATTTCTATAGCCTTAGCTACGGACGCCATATCTGAACCTGGAAGTACTGGAACAGTTAAAAAGTAGGCCCTTGTTGTTGCCATGCCTTTTCTGTCTGATGCTAACATATGTGTTGTGGCTTGAGCCATTAGCTTTGCGCCATTTATTTCACTTAAAATTATGTTTTTTGTCATGTTTATTTTTCCTTTGAATATTGTTTCATATTAGTTGTTATTCACAAACAAGACACAGCAAACAATTGACTTGTGCGAGCACAAACCTTGTTTAAGACAGCCTTATCACTGACATATTTCTTGCAGCTTACCTACGGCTTACACGATACAAGCAGTGTCTTTTTTGTGAAAAAAGTCAGGAAGAAGAGAGTAAAAGAATCAACTTCAAACCCGAGTAACATTGATAACGAATAGGAGGCCGCCCGTCAATAGAAAATATCAATTCTTTTTGAATTTCTACTCAAATAATTTCTCTTTCAGTGATTGAGAAATTCATCACGCATTCATTCCCGAAATTCCAAGACCAATACATCCACAAGTGCGGCAATAAAGCTCTCCGTTATGGTGCCTGACTGCATGATCTACTCGTTGATCGCCAACACTTGCATTCGATCCTTCGTCTCAAACCTCAGCCTGCGCTTCACTTCGGCATCGGATCATTCCCCTTCAACCATTAGGATTTATCCAGTATCAGGCCAGCTCGCTGGCCTTCGGGCTTGCCCGAACCATTCTTACCATCAAAGTAGTTCCTGTTGCTTCACGCCTTCAGCTCGAAGCCGTGTCTGCGCTTCGCTTCGACCCGGATCATATTTTTCTTTCATTCGTTCATCTTCAACGGCCATTTGTGCTGCTTTCGTTCACTATCGTGCCCTCCATAACTTCTAAAAATCTTGATCCCGAGACCCCAATTTTTTCGCAGATTCCACGATTCAGCCGGACTGCCACATATAAGTAAAACGTAGGTCTCCACAGACCTCGTGTTTGAAATGGTCGGGTCGGCCCAATCGCCGATCCAACCACGCCACGAGTCCGGCAGAGATCAACATTTCAAGCACAGGTACATTTCAGGAGAATACACATGTTAGATATTGCTACCGCCTTTCGGCAAGCCGCCTACTTCCCCGACTTCGATTGGGAGCGCACGCAGAATCGAGAGGCGTGCATTGCCTTCGATATCGCATCGCTGGCCACCACATCACCCGAGCTAAACCAACTCAACAACGAGCTATTCGAACAGGCGAGCATTGGCTCATTGATCAAAGCCAGACAGCCCGGCGCCATTCAATCTGCCCAAACCCGCCTCAAAACCAACTTGCTTTCCGTCCTGTGGCACTTGTATCGCGCCATGCGCATCGACCCCGACTGCTACGTCCGACTTGCGATGGATCTCAAGCCCTATGCCAGTCAAAAGACCAATCCTCTCAATGTCCATGGGATATCCGGCGACATCCTCAAGATCATCCGAGCTCTCTCGGCGGCAAAGCTGATCGAAATAGACATCGGGTTTTGGGACCGTAAAACCGGCCGAAGGCGAAAAACGCGCATTCGTGCCACCTGCAAGCTACTTCACAGGCTTTGTCAACTACCACCAAATATCTCAGAAGACGCGATCAACCACCCAACCGTCGTGGTAAAAGATCGAAACACCAAAATCCCAGTCTCTACAGCCCCCTTCGAAAACGACCCTGAAATAATCAAGGAGCGCGAGACGCTCGACTTGTATAACGCAACCATTCGGCACCATCACATCAACCTCGCGGGCTGCCAGGCCAACTACATCACGGTCGAAGACCAAAATGGCAATCCACATCAGCACAATGTGCAGCGAACCCAACTCTATGCGGTCTTTCATCGGCAATCCGATGGGGTCCTTGTCTATGGCCGCAAGCACGGTGCCTTCTGGCAATCCATTCCGAGCAGGCTGCGCCAGCTCATCCGCATCGACGATCATGAAACGGTCGAACTCGACTATTCGGCGCAGATTTTGAATATTGCTGCCAGCCTCCAAGGTATTCAGCTTGCGTCTGACCCGTATGATATTCTGATATCGCCAAAGCTTTCCCATCAGGCAAATCGCGCATTGGTCAAAAAAGCCGTAGTCATCGCCGTCAACACCTCGTCACGCAAGAAAGCCATGTCCGCAATGCGCGGGCTAAAAAGCGATCAGCCGCAGCGCTATGCCAGCCTGAGCTTCAGCAATGCTTTTCTCGACCGACTGTTCGACACGATCTTCGATAAGCATCCATTTCTGAGGGAGGTCACATTCAAAGATCACGGCATGAGCTTGTTTCGACAAGACGCCGAGATTGCCCGCCAGATCATCCAAACATGCTTGGACAAAGATATCGTGGTTTTGCCCATCCATGACGGGTTCATTGTCCAAAAGCGACACCAAGACACCCTTCACCAGATCATGGCCGATGTTTGGACCAGCATGTTCAACACCACGATTCACATCACGGTCGAAAACGCCGAACAGCTCCCCCACAAGGAAAATCACCCCAAACAGAATAGGAGACCAAATGCATCCATCGAATTCTGCCAGCTCAATCACCGCACCGGGCCAAGAACCACTTCAGGATCCTCACGCAGCACAGCCATCCGTCACAGACCTCATACGGCAAATAGAGCCGGAGCTCATAGAGCTGGCGCAATTCGGAAAAGAGTGCGCCCGAGCCTTGGCCGCCCATCGCTCGGTCGAGGTCAACTAGTGACTGCATGCCCCCGACCACCCGTGATAGGACCCGAGCCTCAGGTGCAGGTATCAAATTAGAGTAAACCTGATGTTACATCGCCAAGTTACATCTCAGAGATGTAACGAATAGATTGATTTCTTGTTAATGTGACACTGACTTTGTATACTCTAGTATCTAATGTTACAGGGGTCAGGCATGAAAGTGGGCTATCGGCGAGTCAGTACAGAAGAGCAAAATCTGGATCGGCAGGATTTATCCGGTGTCGAAAAGATCTTCGAGGAGAAAGTCAGCGGGGCAACACGGGATCGCCCTGCCCTTGCCGAACTAATTGCCTTTGTGCGTGACGGCGACCATGTCGTGATCCACAGCATTGACCGATTGGCCCGTGACCTGCGCGATCTGCAAAACATCGTCGAGGAATTGAACGCCAAAGGTGTTGAGGTCGAGTTCATTCATGAACGCCTTCTGTTCTCGAACAAATCCGACGATCCCATGAGCCGCTTTCAACTGCATATGATGGGAGCCTTTGCCGAGTTCGAACGCTCGATCATCAAGAAGCGGCAAGCCGAAGGGATCGCCAAAGCCAAGGCCCGTGGCGCATACAAGGGTCGGAAACGCTCCATTGATCCCCAAGCTGTCAAGCGGCTCAAAGACAGCGGTATGCCCATTGCTCAGATCGCCAGAACCCTCAACATTAGCAGGATGAGCGTCTATCGGAATTTGGACTGACACCATCAGCCAACACACTAATTTGCTTCCACCCTTCCCCACTGAAGTAATCGGCTGTTATGTTTAGGAATACGGAGGACCAGAATGGCTGCGTAAGGTCGTACAAGGACTCGCCGCGAAGTGAAGGAAAATTGGGCTCAGATCATGTTTAATATCAGTTTCCATTGACAGTCTGCCTGACGTTGGTTCTAGATTGCGGAATATTATTCGTGTTTACATTTTTTTTCATTCATGCTGTTCCGACAAGTGGTTCAGTTTTCCAATGGAAAAATTGCCTTAGATAGAAAATATTTGAAGGAATAGCAAATGAAGTTCGTGTCTGGAATTGGTCTTGCAGGCCTTTTAGTGGCCCTTGTAGGGCTAGTTACGCCCGTGGTGGGGTTGTTTATTGGATGGCTCGCCCTTGGGATTTCCGCGCTCGGGGCATTCTTGGGCGATAGAGGCTTCGCGATTGCAACCGTAATCATTTCTGCCTTCTCATTCCTCTTTTTTACGCCGTCTCTATGGCTTGAAGCTGCTGCATCTGCACAAGTAGGAACACAGGGGACAAATTATGGTGGAGGATTTCCCATACTGCGATATTTTTCCCTAGCATTATTGGCTTTTCCAATTGCCGCGATGTTCGTTGGAAAGAAAAAGCAAGCTTAGGATAGAAAGTGGCCTCAGTGCAGACGTCCGGCCAGTCGACGTGAAAAGATAGTTTACTCCAGCCATCGGAGCGCCCCCAACACCAGTTTTGTGAGATGTCAGTTAGGCCGACAACAATATTACTGCTTCCTGCTATATGTTGCGAGGATTTGAGGCCGAAATGAAGTTCTGCTTGGACGGCGAGTGATGACACAGTTATTGAAAAGTATTCTTTGGGCATGCGCTCTATGCGTGGCTGCCTTCCCTGCTCGCGCAGAGCCCGATTGCGAGTTTTGGGGTGGAGCTGCCAAAAATTGGCGACGTGTGAGTGCTGAACAAGTCGCCTCCTGCCTGAATGCAGGGCGCGATCCGAACGTCAACGATGGACTGCCTGTGTGGCTCGCAGCCGGGACTGTTCGGGATGGTGGGGTATTGCCCTTGTTGCTTGATGCTGGCGGCACACCACATGCCACGCACAAGAAGCGCTCTGCCCTCCATCACGCCGCGAAAAGTATGCGCGAAGACGCACCTATTCGAGTTGCATACTTGCTGGAGGCCGGCGCTGATCCCAAGGTCGACACAGTATCACTCCCCTGGATCGCGTTGGAGGGACAAGCCCAGTCCATTCTTATGCTCGTGCAAGCTGGCGCGAACCCATTCGAACGCCTTCCGGGGGGAACAACCGCGCTGCACATGGCAGCGAAATATAACTATCCGGAGGTAACTCAAACCCTTCTGGAACTCGGATTGTCTGTTTCGGCCCGCTCGAATGGCGGCTTCGAGGAAAGTGGCGTGACCCCGCTTCATGTGGCAGCCAGTCACGTCAACCAATCGGTAGCCGAAGTTCTCCTCGAAGCTGGAGCTGACGCCAATGCAGAGACCGATAAAGGACAAACTCCTTTGCACCATCTTGTCCGGCAAGATGTTAGGCGGGACGAAAGAGCCGCCAAAATGGTAGGCCTTTTCGTCGCCGAGGGGGCTGATGTGAACAGTGCCGTCAACATGGGTTTCACCGCACTGCACTTTGCCGCGAGCCTCCGGCTTCCACTCGTGACCGAAGCATTGCTCGCCGAGGGAGCGGACGGCTCGATAAAAGATGCGCAGGGGAACCCGCCGTGGCATTATGTTGAAGGCCTTGTTAAGGCAGGGGGTTTACCCCCTAACGTGCAGCGAGTCTGGTGGCACCTGCACGACTCTCAATTCTGATTTGAATGGTTTCCGCGCTCTCCCATGACCTATCGCCGCTTCACGGCCAACATAACCCGTATTCCCTCGAACGGCGCGACTGCTTTCCAACTGCTCCCTAAAGAAGAATCCGATCTGATCGACCACTAGATCTTGACCTGCCCCCGCTGGTTCCTCGTTCATAACGAGAGCCTGCGGATTTGATTTTGATAATCATGGGTTTCGGTTTGGGCTAGCGCGCCGTTCGCGGAGCCCTCAAATTGCTCAAACGATTTCGTCTAGGTATCGCTTGATAGTCGAGCGCATTCTGGAACCAACGGTAACCGCCTGTCTGGACGAAGGCATTAGACCGTAGGAAATCTCTTGGCCTTTATCTCTTTACCACAATGCGTGAAGCGACAACCTTGTGGTCTCCAGTGAAACCTTCCTCCCGAACGTTCATCAGACTTTTCCTCACGGAGAAGGGTTTGGATGCGCGGTCAAAACCAATTCCTTCTGCTCGGTCCAGTCGTACCGAAACCATGGCGTTCCGTCTGCATTGCGACCAATTTCCACCGCTTTAACGCGGCAAAATCCGATGATTTGATTCGAGTTAGCGTTCTCCAGACCATTACAGATTACCCGCGTTTCAATTTTTCCCGCTGGCAGCGCCTTCATTAAGAAATGAATTCTCTCCGCATAGGCTTCGCTCTCAAAGTGAACCGGTATGCTATCCGAGAATGCAATCTCCATAGAACGTGTGGAGTGGATATTGGGCTTCATTTTGCAACGAAAAGTTCCGTACCTGGTTAGGTTCTTGTACGATTTCTTTCCAATCCAAGTTCTGAGACGAATTTGAACTGTCCGAGGTTCAAGTTTGCTGCTCACAGAACTAGGAGGCTTGAGATTGAAGTAGCTTGGCATACAAAAGTAAAAGGCCTTCATGTGAAAATCATATTCCGGAATCGGAACCAGTTGAGAAAAGAAAAAACCTTGGCTCTTAATATCTCTACCTATGACTTCCGCTTGACCTCGAAAGTCCGCAATAATATTTCGACGCTCCGCTCTGGCCTCAAATTGATCACCTGCTTGCGAAAGCTGTAAGACCTGCTCAAATCCTGTATCTGTCACGCCTTGAGAAGCACTATACGCCATGTACTCTTCCCAGGACAGTTGGTTAAGCGGTCGAGGCCCAACATTTACTGTGTTCTCGGAAGACAGCCCCCTTACGGCTGTCGCTGCAGTTTCAATTCTTTCACCAATGGCTTCAGAACCACTCTCTGCAACGCTCCCTTCAAATCGCGTTCGGTGCAAAAGACTTTCATTGCTGCAACGAGTGAACGTTTTGTCGGGCAACCGGGAAACAGGGTTCATTCTATCCAATTCAATGAAGCGTTCATTTGTTAGGACATTGATGCGCCAGCTTCCTGGGTCGCTTTGATTTCCCACTTGGCAATTCCCGCGGAAAAGTGTGACTCCATCTCGAATGTCAGTCCGGACAGTTGAACAAGAGCCTTCATATCCGTGCATGAAAGTTGAGCCGCGCACCAAAATCTGACTCTCAAAAACAGTTTCATACGGCAAGCTTTGAAACTCACATTTTGACGGTTCATCAACATAGACACCTGAAATCAAGGGCGTGTTTGCAGCCACCCCCTCTGGCAACTGAGCCCCGGCACAAGGTGCAAAGAAGCCATCAGCGTTTGCGAGCGCATCAACCGTAGCCGCATCAGGTTGCCCTGTTGGCGGAAGACAAAAATCCACCTGGAATTCCATTAGAGCGGTTCTGGTTTGAGGGCCTGGATAGCCATCCATCTCGCCAGCATTGTAGCCCAAAAAATTTAGTGAGGCCTGTAAATTGGCAGGTCTGGCAATCAGACTTTCCGAACCGGGCGATCTCTGACGAGGATATCCTTGCGATGTGTCTAAACTAGCGTTCACAGGATCTAGGAACAAGCCAACTGGTCTACGTTGCAAGACTCCACCTGTTTTTGGGCCGATCTCCAAAAATGTCACGGCACTTCCGACAATGGGGCATGCCCGGCAACCATCAACCACCAATTCCACTAAGACAAACCTTTGTGTCCCGTCGCTCAGCAAGCGGTGAGAACGTGCCGCTGTTGTACGGCTTGTTGCTTTAGGAAATTCTCTCAGCTTTTTTTTGCTTGTGGGATCAGTAAATACCGCAGCAAGGTTGGTCGTACCTCCAGGCGCGAGTAGTTTCAGGGATCCATTAAGTAAGATAGGCCAATGGTGGTCAGAGGCCCCAATGAATTCAACATGCGCTAGGTCGATTGCGCCGGTTTCCATAAAGTTTATCGCAAAAACTTCACCAACATTGGCACCATGAACCGGGTCGAGAGCAAAACTGATGGCTTCTTCAGAAAGCCCATACTCTCTGAGACAGGTGCGTTTGTCAGAATGACCTCGACACGGTCCATGGCCCAGCTCTATGGCGGTGTCAGCAACTATCCCTGGGCCCCACTCACCTGAGTAAGCTTCAGTTGGGTCGTCGCCTTGCTCGACCTGCCCTGGTGAGGAATAAGGATTTCCAGCTCCCCCATTGTGGCCATTCACAGTATTTTCGAAACTTTGATTGTTGGCATACGCTGCCAGCCAGCCCAGTTCACGAGCCACGCGGACTTCGTCCATAGCGCGGGCCAAAACGTCTACGTTGTGGAGGTATTTTGCAGTGGTTGAAAGACTAAACAGGTCAATAATCCGCGTCTCTACAATGTTGCGCACTTCCATATCGATTGCCGGAAAAACACCGCTCAGTTGGTCTTGTGGACTACGAAATCTTTCGAGAGGAACGTCTTGGTTCAACACTAAATTCGCGAGGCCGAATTGGGCGAGCTCTCTTGATCCGACAGGGGCAGAATCAAATACATACGCAGGCTTTCCGACCGCCATACGGCTGGCCTGTGCGAGACGTCCTCCAAGTGAATGGCCTGTTAGGATGAGGTTCGGACGTTCTTTCAAAACTTCTCGCGTAATTTTCACCGCATCCATGATTTGCTCGGATAGAAGAGGTGTGGGGATAACCGATCCAAGTGTATTTGTGACCCAATCACCTTTTGTTGTAGAACCGCGAAAGGCTAGAACTGACAGCCCACCTTTTTCGAACAGAGAAGCGGTCGCATCACCGATAAAAGGCAACACGGCATTCTCGGGCTGTAGAGATATCTGCACCCAGCCAGTTTGAGCGAGTTTATCGAGGGCTTCATCGCTTCCATAGGTGACAGAAGCCATCAGCGCGAAAGGAGCAGCATTGGCTACTCGGTTCATTGTGTTGAGATCGCCCTCATAGTCTGCAAGCAAATCCCGCGCTAAGGCCCACTTTGCCTGGTTCCAGCCGACAGGCGGAAGCGTTGTGAAATCAACGCCAGGAATGTTCTGGGTGTTAATCCGGCTCGCTACACCGCTCCTTGGAAAGCCGACGGTTACTTGATCAAACATCTGGCGAACCTGAAGCAGAACTTCGGCTCTTTTCTCAGGCGGCCCAACCGGTGCGTCCAGATACAAACGAACAGCGTTTACAAACAGCTCGTTTGCCGCGGCAGTATATTCTTCTTCACTGGATTGCGCCGACGCAATGGTCACCTGCGGCCCATCCCTTTCATCGAGTGGCCACTGGGCGGAAGTCTCCATCGAGTTATCAGTAGCGACTATCCCTGATTCCGCATGATCGGAGTTGCTTATTCGCACCTCAATTTCTGCTGAAGACCTTTCGAGTTCTGTCTGGAATGCCAAAACCGCCTCGCGTTGTGCACTCCGATAGGCAAATGGGTCTTTCTCAATTTCGTAAATCAGACGAAACATTTCAAAAGCTGCATCCCGCTCGACCGAAAGTGAGGCGCCGCCAAACGGAGGAATGCGCCGGAAACCGGAGCTACCATCCGAAAAAGTGCCATCCAGACCAAAGAACCAACCGGCATCACCAAAATATGCAGTTCCAGAACCCTGAACGTCTTTTCCGGCGGCCAGCTGCTCATGGGAAATTCCAAATTCATCACGAGCAATCCGGTACGCTTTGAGTTGGTTCTCGAATCCAGTTTGGTCGACGAGACGCGCAAAGGAGTTCAACGCCCAATCAATCGGCAAGGCCGCAAGCGAGGCATAAGCTTCGAAACCCAGTATCTGCTCTGCGGCCCTGCTCTGTGACAGGACATCCAGCGTGATGAATTTCCCGAGCGTTCTCGCTGCGTCGGCATATTCTTCTTCGTGAACTTGGTCGGCTACTTCAACCATCGTTAGCAGAGTGCCAAATACCCTCCACCAAACATCTGCATGCAGTTCGGATCCAAGTCCAAGGAAGCCGCCGTCTCGAATGTTCCCGAGGTCATTGTCGAACTCACGCGCCGCATCACCAACCGTCCAGACAGCCTTCAAATAATTGATTATAGCCTCTTCCTGAGAGGGGGATGGTGATGAATACGTCTGCGCCGTAACGCAACGTTCTCCCAAAATGGAAAATGGATCTGAGATTGTGATCAAGAACGTCAAAGCCACAATAGCCAAGAATCTTAGGTGAAAAAGCTTACCTATCATCAAATATCTCCATCGCATGACAACCGGAGTGCGACAGAGCCAATTGTGGTAAGTTGGCCATAAGACGGCCACCGCGTAGCACCGGAAAAACCGAATACTTGCTAAGCCTATCATTCGCAAAACGAATTCCTGCACTAAGTGTCTAGATTAGGGTTCAACAACCCTGATTGACTTGTCAAGTTTTGTACCGAAAAATGCGAGCATATATATATCGGTTTTATTGGGGAAAATGATGATCCGTTGGATTCCACGACTAACCAGGAAACCCTCGTCCCCCGGTCATGTCTGCTCGTTCAGACAGTGTCGGTCTACGGCCGCCGCGCTCAGCATAATTCTGCTAGGATCAATTCCAGCCGAAGCGCAGAACAGCGCAGAGGCCCTTTTCGCGGATGCCAAGGCAATTTATGCCGGCCCTGGTACCAGCTCTTCCGACCTCAAACGGATGAAGTACCTCTTCGACCAAATCTTGGAACAGTATCCAGAGTCGGATTTAGCTGTCGGAATCATTCTTCAGGACACTATTGATGGCGTTGACCTTTCCTTGTTTTCGCAACAACTCGAAAATTCGGCTGTAGAGAGCTCGGGACAGAATAGCGATACGCAGATCTTTAAAGTCGGCGAAACACCGGCTGTGCCCGACCCAGATGACTGTATCGCAGCTGCGCTAGACGAGCCAGCGGACCAGCAACTGTTGATAGGGGTGAATTTAGGCCCTGATGGTCGGGTTTCCGGTATCCCGGAACTGGTCGCACCAGAAAATCCTAATTCATCTGCACGGAAGTTATTCCTCTCCGCAGTCGGAGCAATCGACAGATGCGCACCCTATCCGGTAAATCAAACCGGTAGTCGCTTCGAGGTAAAAGTTTCTAAAGATGGGATTACCATTTCAACCGATCTGGCCCGAACCCTGCGTTCAGAGACTGCCGTGCAGCCGTCAACTGAAACGGCTGTAGCAGAAGCCTCTGTCTCGAATACCAATCAAATCACTTCAAGTCACGGAGCGCCTCCGAACAGCACACAACTTTCTCCTGCAACGTCGGCAACAGAATCTGATATGGCTCTGGACAAGCAGGCCATACGTGACATTCAGGCAAGGCTCTTGGTCTTGGGTTATGACCCTAACGGGATTGACGGACTCATTGGCAGAGGTGTCCGTAGCGCAGTTAAAAAATGGCAGGTTTCACGGGACATTAATGCCAACGGATACCTGAATGAAGAACAACTGGCAGCTCTGAAAGCTCAATCGCAGCCTGGTCTAAAAATCTGGCTTTCAGATCCTGAAAATGAGCAAACATACAACCCGCCGCCGCCCATGCCGATTGGTCCGTACAATATTTCAGGGGCGTGGCGTTTCACGACAAGTTGCAACTCCAAAAGTCGACTTGGGAGGATGAAAATCACTGGGTCGCTTTCTATTAGGTATTCAAGAGGGAATCTCTATTCAGGTCGCGCCCGTAACTCCCAAGGTATGAATGGGAGGTTTTCTGGAAAACTAATAGGCCGCCGAATGACTGGCGAAATAAATTGGGGGTTGTTGGTAGGCCGAGTGCAATTCCGCGGAACCTTTGCCGATCAGAAACTTGTGATGAGCGGCCATGATACAAACGGGTGTTCATTTTACGCGGCGAAATCTAGATGACGCGCTGATCTTTCCCCACAGAAGTGGTCCGCCGTTATGTTTAGGAAAACGGAGGACCAGAATGGCTATGACCTGCCACGGGGTTTTTCCTCCATCTGGGATTAGAGTCCGACCCAACGAAGGGACGGACAATGAAACGATCGAGATACACAGAAGAGCAGATCATCGGGATTCTGACGGAGCATGAGGCGGGCGCGAAGTGTGCCGATCTGTGCCGCAAGCACGGATGTCGGAAGGCACCTTCTACGCCTGGAAGGCTAAGTTTGTGGTCAGGCCAAGAGATCGTATTCGGCACCGCCAATCATCAGGTTGATTTCTGTTTGCGCACCGCCGTCGACCAGCGCCCAGAGGATCTGACCGGTCGGGCGGTAAATCACGAAAGCCTCTTCAACACCGGCCTCGCCTGCATTGGCTGTTTCCACGAAATTGATCTGGAACTGATCGGGTGTGCCTGATCCACCAAAGACCAGCACATCACCTTCACTGGCTGAATAGTCCTGAATCCAGTCCGAGCCATGATCGAAGATGCCGATATGGAAGAACCTGTCGGCACCGTCACCGCCGTTCACCCGGTCATGGCCGAAACCGCCGTTCACGAAGTCGGCGCCATCTCCGCCAAAGACCAGGTCCGACCAGGCTTGGCCAGTCAGTTGGTCGTCGCCGGTGCCGCCGACGATGGTATCGACACCGTAGCCGCCGACGATGGTGTCGTTGTCGGCGTCACCACGCAGTTCGTCATTTCCATAGCCGCCATCGATGGAATCATTGCCGTTACCGCCATAGACGTTGTCGCGCAGGTCGGCCGCTGTCTCGCCGCCAAAGATGATGTCATCCCCGTTACCCCCGATCAGCGTATCCGGATTATCCCCACCTCTCAGCGTGTCATCCCCGGCAAGTCCATTCGCATTATCCCCAAAATCCGTTGCCAGAATAACATCGGCGAATTCGGTGGGCGCTGCTGGAGAGGCTTCTTGCCGGACTTCTGCGGTTCCGAGTGCAAAGCTTTGCGAGTCGTTCGAACTATCCAGGTCGAAATCGTCCGAACTGACCTGTGCCTCGACTGTGCCTCCGTCGAGAGTGTCTGGGATCCCAAACTCCAGCGCAAACGCGGAAGAGGCCCCAGATGCGAGTATGCCCAGATCAATCGTCAGCTCGTTCTCTGCCGCATCGAATGTTCCGATCCCGTTTGAAAGAAGCTGCGCGCCCTCGGCAATTGCTATCGTTAGCGTTGCGGCTTGGCTGGTGCGGCTGTTGATATTTTCTACAGTGAAAGTAAAAACTTGCCGCCCGTCTTCCCCATGAAGACCTTCATCGATCGAAACGGTAATGTCCACACCGCCCGCAAACGAGATGGGCGTTGCGAATTCATCGATTGCCGGAATAATTCCGTTCCCGCCAACCATCGCAACGACATGGAATTGTCCCGGCGGGATATCGGTCACATCAACATCGAAATGGAATTGCCCACTCTGAGCGATTTGTTGTTCCAGAAGGATCGGCTGTGCATTGGCCCCGGACGGATCGCTTGCAAGGTACAGATTCAATTGGGAAGCACCGGTCAGACCAGAAACGTCGACATCCACGCCTAGGATTCCGGTTGAAGAGTCAGCTTGCGCATTGGTGATTTCAACCGAGGCTGGGTTCGCGGTCTCCAGTGCATTGAAGGATAAGTTGGTGAGATCGGTCGCGCTTTCGACACGCAAGGACCAGTTTCCGGCCTCCGGAGGATCAAGAATGATCGAACGGGAGGTCCCATCGCTCCAAACATCGATCACCTGGGCGAAGCTCAGCGAAGCGATGTCGGTTTCATCGTATTGGCTCCCGTCTGGTCCGATCAGGACAAGGGAGGCATCCGAGACCGCATTTGACCATTGTGCTGTCAGCAGAACGAGATCCATACTGCCTGTCAGGGCCCAACCGCTGAAGGCGCTGGTAAAGGCGTTCGGAGCGGAAGCCATTATCTCCGGGTTCGGATCGGAAGCCATCGTCTCCCGGTTCGAATTGAGTTCCTGGATTTCCCGTGCGCCTAGAATTTCGAAGTCACCGTCAAAGGCAATCTGGAAACCGATGCTAACAGATCCGCTTATGACACCGAGGTCGATCGAAGCTCCTGTCCAGAAGGCGGCGAAGTCATTGCTCAGATTGCCGTCGTTGCTGAAGTCAACCATAAAGTCAACTCCCGCTATTTGACTGCCGCCGACCAGTGGAATCCGCTCTGGCCAGGTCAATGCGGTTGTACTCCGCAACATGAAGTCGAAATCGCGGTTTGCCTCAATTTGAGTATGCAGGGAAATCAATCCACCTAGAATGTCGATCTGACCATCGAATTCAAACTCCCCTGCACCAATATCGAATGACAGTGATCCGTCGAAGCCGAGAATTTCATAGTCAAGGATGTCCTGAAGATCGACATCCATCCAGTCGTTCAGGACCGTCACCAGCCTGTTCCCGGTCGATTGTCCGGCTTCAAGCGCGGAAACAACGCTATCTGGCAGCAGATATCGCCCAGTTGCAGAAATATCAGCCAGCACGTCAAGGCTGCGATCACTGTAGGAGCCGTCCAACGTCCCGAACAACAACTCGCTTCCGCGGGGACCGAGTGAAGCGGTTGCGCTACCCGTATAAGTGACAGGATCCGAGGAAAGCGCTGTGGCTAGCCCGGATACGTCGCCGGTAAATCCTTGCAGGAAAGCTCCCGTATTGAAAATCGGGGTATTCAGACCATCCACGTCGAAGGAAAAGGCGTCGAGCTCGAAGGGATCCCAGAAAAATTCAACGGAGCCTTCGATTTCAAAGCCGTTCAGGAATGGAAGCTCGACTGCAACACTTCCGGCAAACCGGTTGGCAATTGTGTCCAGCTCGATGGATAGGCTTCTAAGCCCCCAACTCGGCGCGAACAGGCTGCTGGTGCCATAACCATCGGTTTCGGCATCGATGGAATAGGTCATTTCACTGACGATATCCCATTCGAAACCGCTGGTACCATCGCCTATGCCGGAAAATCTCAGAAATCGGTCGCCCGGATCGAAGGGGGTCGGCCCAGGATTGCCGGCCAGGTCAATCTCGACCTGGCGGGTGCTGCCGAGCAGATCGATGGACAGAGCCGCTCGCCCTCCGAAATACAGGCTATCCGAGGCGTAGTCATAGGAGAAGGACAGATCGCTGAATTCCAGATCGTAGCGTTCTAGCGAACTGGGCAGGTCAAGCTCGAACGGATCTGCTGAGGCCAACCGCGTGGTCCCTATGGTGCCAAACCTCGGGACGATGGTGGTATCGGTCAGCGTAAAGGACAACAGGCTATCTGAGGTAGAGAGGTTCCAGAAACTATTCGGGAACGAGACGCCGGCGCTCATTGCAACTTCGGTCTGGTTAATGGTCAGACTGGAAAAATCGATTTCCATGATATTGGCGAAGCCGAAATCAATATTCGACACATCTTCCGAGAACGACGTTGTGCTCAGCGTCTGCAGGTCGAGTGTGAAGTCACCAGTGAACAATGGCGATCCCAGTGATGCCAGTTCGGAATAAACAGTGACGCCGGAAAACTGGGCCCGATTGGTGTCAACCGAAACGCTTCCACCTTCCACGCGCAGCATGCGATTGTTGCCACCGGCATGGCCGAGGTAGACGGTGGCATTAGTATTCGCTGTCTGCGTGCTACCGGCTCCGGTTTCCCAGCCCGTACTTGAAGTGATGAACAGATTGCCCGTACTGATGGATGGCTCGGGATGAGAACTACCGACAAATTCCTCAATGGCAAAAATGCCGTCAGAAAATCTTACCCTTTCAATGTCATACAGGTAGTCTACTCCGTCAGAACTGGAAACGCTGACACCACCGCTGATGACATCAAAGACAGCAGAGGACGAGTTTCCGCTGAAGACGGCTGTATCAGTTCCCTGACCGCCGTAAAGTGTGTCATTGCCAGCATCGCCGCGCAGATTATCATTTCCACCGTAAGCTCGAATGAGGTCTGAGCCCGTCGATCCAAACAGATTATCCGCTCCGGACAACGCCAATTCAAAAAGAGCTGATAGGTTATTGTTGGAAACATAGTTGCTGTAAGCGGTATAAGCATCCACGTCTAAGCCGGATATCGAATATTGCGGCGTTCCTCCAATATCCATTGAGAAACCATGTAGCTCACCATACACATTTCCGTAGAAGTCATAGCTAAATGCACCTGTGTATTGTGCGCGGTAGTTACCTGATACGACTGTAAACTGAGAGCTATCGTAGCTTTGCACGGTACCATGCCAGGCAGTAAGCTCATCCATGTTTAATCGAGTAAAAGCATAGCCTGTCGCCATAACGACCCCTAAAAAATATATCCTCTACAAATGCACTCATCAGTCTAAACCTATGGTGGAAAATAGCAAGGGACTCAGGTCACTTCCAGTGCCCGCAGCTTTTTGGCATCCGACGATGCCATGCCGTCGTACTTGGATTTTTACTTATAGAAGGCTTTGTTGCACAAATGGGCTGAGGGGATTCATGTCGTGAATCCAGTGTGATAGCTGGATGTCATGAGCAGTTGGGCACCGACAAGATACAAGACCACGAACTGGTCGGCTTACAATAGCACGCTGAAGCAGCGCGGATCACTGACGATCTGGTTTGATCCCGGGATGACCTGGACGCCGCAATCCAGACCTGCCTTACGCTGAAAGTTCTATATAGTCTTCCGTTGCGGCAAACGGCCGGGTTCGTGGGAAGTCTCCTACGTCTGGTCGGTCTGGAATGGACGGTGCCGGATTTCAGCACACTGTATCGCCGTCAAAGAATGCTCAAGGTGCGCCTTCCGAATCGCGGTTCCAGCGGGCCGCTGAACCTGTTGATCGACAGCACCGGCATCAAGGCCGAAGGCGAGGGCGAGGGCGAGGGCGAATGGAACGCCCGCAAGCATGGCGACCCCAAGCGCCGTATCTGGCGCAAGGTTCACCTTGGGATCGACGCGGAAACACTGGAGGTTCGGGCCGTCGAGATCACCAGCAACAACATCGGCGATGCGTCCAGGGGGCTACATCAGCGCTAGGTTTCACCCATCCACACGTTAGTCTTCCAACGCTATCGCCCGCGCCAATCTATACACTTTTTTATACACTTACGGATAAGTAATTGTTTTTACGTAAAATGAACGTATTGCAAATCCGTGTACACCGGTTCGATTCCGGTACTCGCCTCCACAAATTTCTCAATAATTACAATGCTCTAACCAGATGTTGATTGGCAGCCGTCGACGTGTAAGTGTGTTACACACTGTTACACACTTTCTGGACCCACCTTCATATGGCCAAAAGCCCTAACCGCATCACCAAACAGAAACAGGTCCGCAGCGGTCTCTACCTCTACCAAACACCCCGCTCCCCCTTCTGGTACGCCAAGGTCTGGATTCCATCGCAGCAAAAATATTTCAGCAAATCGACCAAGGAAACAGACCGGCTCGAAGCAACGCAAGCAGCCATCAACTTCGCCGACAAAACACTTTCGACCATTGGCACCGTCGAGCGCAATCCCAAAGCCACACGGTTCGAGACCTATGCTGATCGGTTCGACGCCAATCTACGTGCATCCGTAGGCAACAAGTCCCGCAAGTATATCGACTATCACAACACGCTCTATCGCCATAACGACGGGCTCATTGCCTTTTTTGGGGACATGCAGATCAAGACAATCAACACTGGCAAGATGCGGGACTACTTGCATGACCTTGACATCAAGCGTGACAAGCCGCTTTCAGGCAGCACCAAAAAGAAACATATCATGGTTCTTCGTGCTGTCATGCGGATGGCATTCGAAGACGAACAGATAGAACGGGTTCCTGATCCACCCAAGATCATGACCAAAGACAATCCCCGCACAGCCTTTACCGACAGTCAGTACAAACAGTTCATCAGGGCGGCCAATACTTGCGTCAAGCAGGGGGACAAGGTCAGCGGCATCTCTCTAACCCAACATCATGTGCATATCTTCCGGTTCATCGTTCACACCTTCGTCAGGCCGACCACGGGCGAGCTGTTTTTCCTACGTCACCGGGACATTCAAATTAGATCCAATCCACCCCGCCTCGAGATGGTCATTCGCAAAGGCAAAACAGGTTTGCGAGAGAGCTTCACGATGCCTTTCGCCGTTGCGGTCTACAAAAGTATCCTGCGTGAAAATGCACCACCTGATGCAAGTATCAGCCAAATCAAAGAAAACCTCGCTGACGAGTTCGTGTTCATGGCGGAATATGACAACCGAGCCTATGCTCGCACAGCTTTGAGCCGGATATTCCTTCACTTTCTGCGTGCCGCCAAACTAGATCAGCTCGAAGAAAGTTTCTCGACCTATTCCCTGCGGCACTATGCCCTGCAAAAGCGGGTACGGGATTCCAAGTCGAAGGTGAACATCAACCTATTGGCCAAGAACGCCGGCACCAGTGTCGAAATGCTTGAACGCTACTACCTGTCCAAAATGGCACCGTCCCCCGAGATCATCGCCGAGTTCCAGCGCAACGACTGATCCTGACCTGTCAACGACGGCCCCACATCGCGCTAAGACCTTGAACAGTAGTGTGGGGCATTTCGGAACACGCACACGCTCCAAGGTCGCTCAGATTGTTTCGCATACAGCAAATCGTAGCGACAGCTCATGTTTCCAATCACCCATTTCAAAGAACAACACAGCGGACGTAACCGGCCCTTGAGCAAGTTCAGGCCTCTTGTCAATCCCGGAGCAAAAAGGGTCCAGGTACCGGAGTAAAATGGGGCCACTGCGGTTGAGTGATGCTGCGCCACCTGTGTCACCGTCGCCCCACCGATCCCCACCAACGTGACAATCTCGAGCTTGTTCTCGTCACGCCACAATCGCCGCCGCTCCACCCCAAGAAGTTCGCCCCGCATCACTGACCCCGCATAAGACACGTCGCAAACGACGTAGTTAAACACGTGTCTTAGATCATCGCCCCAGCGTCAGGCAGGCGGTGCCAATGGCGCGGTTACCGAGGAAACGCTGGAAGTGCGAGCCGTCGAGGTCACCACCAGCAACGTTGGAGATGCTCCTATGCTGCCCGAGTTGCTCGACCAAATCCCACCCGAGCAAGACATCGAGTCAGTGACCGCCGATGGGGCCTATGACACGCGCAAATGCCACGACGCGATTGCTGCCCGCAATGCCCATGCTGTCATCCCGCCGCGCAAGAACGCCAAGCCGTGGAAACCTACCAGCGCCAGGGCCATCGCTCGGAACGAGGCGGTCAACGCATCGCGATACCTGGGCCGGGCCATCTGGCGACGATGGAGCGGATACCACCGCCGAAGCCGCGTCGAGAGCAAGATGAACTGCGTGAAACTTCTGGGTCAGTCACACATGGCCCGCGACTTCGACAGACAGGTCGCGGAAATCCAGGTCCGCGTCGCGGTCCTAAACCGCTACACCGCTCTTGGCATACCCATCACAGAGCCCGTAGGATAAGTCCGTCCGGGGAAAGGGGAAGCCCGCCCGACAACGGATTTGTGCAACAAAGCCGCGCTATCGGATACGTCACGCCAAACGAAGCAGAGGAGGCTTTCTATAAAAATTTGAATTCTGGTGAAAAAGCAGCCTAACTATTGAACCAAACCATCTCCGGTAAATCTGGGGCGGTTCATTCCGCTCGCGCCTAGCACTTAAGTAAATTTTTTTAGGAGGATTTCTCATGCCTGCTACATTCATTTTGTCCTCTAAAAATAATACGACGCTGGTGGATAGCTCCGGATCGGATAGGTCAGACACTGCATCTATTCCGTCGAGTTCCGGGCCTGGAGATGGCGTCGTTTTTGACGGCGTGGACTCCGAGACCTTTGTTGCAGTTGTTGCGTCTGGATCAGAATTTCGGGTTAATACTTACACTGTGGGACAACAGTCAGACTCTTCAGTTGATGGTCTTTTTTACGGGGGATTTATCGTTACCTGGAGTTCTGTTGGTCAAGATGGCAGTGGTAGTGGAATCTACGGTCAAAGATATGACCTTACTGGTCGGCCAATTGACAACGAATTTATGATCAACGTGAATACCAGCGGTGATCAGGTCACCCCTGTCGTCACTCATACGTATGGCGATGATTTTTTTGTGACCTGGGAGACAGCTGGTTCCGTACGCGGGCGAGTTTTCGAAACATCAACGAATGAAATTCACGACGAATTTCAGATCGGCAGACATGCAACCGGAAATCGATCAGATGCTGCTGCGACACTGCTTACAGGCAATGGAGGTGGGCTTATTGTTGCGTTTGCTGCAGCCGATCAGGCCATCTGGGATCAACGTTTTGATCCGTTCGGTGGTTATTACTTTGTCGGTCGTGGGTATGTTTATGATACTCGTGTTTCCGCAGGCACTATCCGGACAGAACCTTCCATCACCTCTTTGGACGCCGGCCGCTTTGTTGTGGTTTGGACCGCCGATGAACAAGGTGGCAATTCCACGGACATCTTTGGGAGACTCTACCGCGATGTCGCCCAGCCAATTAATTATGAATTTCGGATTAACTCCTATACCGACGGCGCACAGTCCACCCCGGTTGTCGAGACTTTGAACAGCGGTGGTTTTGTTGTTGTCTGGAGCTCTTATGGTCAGGATGGCGACGCACTTGGTGTTTTTGGTCAACTCTTTGGCGCTGACGGGAGCCCGATCGCTGGCGAGTTTCAGGTCAATACAACGAATTATGGAAATCAAGACCGCCCTGCTGTGACAGCCTTGGCGGATGGCGGTTTCTTAGTCGCCTGGAGTTCCCACGGGCAAGATGGCGATGGCTGGGGTGTTTACGGTCAACGCTATAGTTCTGACGGTGAAGCCATAGGCGCAGAGTTTGTGATCAATACGACCACCGCGGGCGATCAGCAGGACAGCGCGGTGACAAGTTTGAGAGATGGTCGGGTACTGGTCACCTGGACCACATCCGTACAGGACGGTGATGCAACCGATGTTGTTGGTCAACTCTTTGATGTTATCTCAATCGACCCTGAAAACTCTCCGGTTGTCGGTGAGGTTGTCATCAATGGCACGCTGAGAGAAGGGGAAACCGTTAGCGTGGATGCCTCAGGTTTGTCAGATGCGGACGGGCTTGGGGAGCTAAGTTACCAATGGAGACGTGAGGGCGATGACATCAGTGGCGCGATAGGTGCCAGCTATACGCTGACACCACAGGATGCAGGCAGGTCCATAAGTGTTCGGGTCAGCTATGTCGATGGGCTGGGACATCAGGAAACCGTGTTAGGCGTGGGCGCCTCACCTGTAGAAAACGTGAATAATCCTGTGCAGGGCGCTCCGTTAATTCTCGGAGAGCAGGGGCAGAACATTAGCCACGCGCCAACGGCGAGTGTTGGTGAAACATTGCTAGCATATGATGTCGAAATTTCAGATCCTGACGGAATCGGATTTATCTTTTTTGAATGGTTTCGCGATGGGGCCTTTATCCTCGGCCAACGTGGCGTGACCTATACTGTGGTGAGTGCAGATGACGGGGCAGACCTGTCCGTCAGAGCCTACTTCATGGATCAGGGCGGGACATTGGAAAGCGTGTTCAGTGCCCCGGTCGCGATTATTTCAAATGGGACAAACCAGACTGGCACGGCTGGGAATGACCTGCTGCAAGGTGCCTCTGGCGCTGATACGCTCAATGGTTTGGATGGCTCTGACACTCTTATCGGCAATGATGGCGACGATCTGATCTTCGGTGGCGAAACCGAGGCTGACCTGCGCGATGCGATCTATGGCGGTGACGGGAATGACTCGATTGACGGGGGCTATGGAAACGACGAGCTACGCGGCGACGGTGACAGCGACACTATCGTGGGCGGCTTCGGCGTCGATTCCATTTTCGGCGGGGCGGGTGACGATGTTTTGGCCGGGCAGGCCTGGTCCGACCTGATCTATGGAAATGACGGCAACGACTTCATCAATGGGGGTTTCGGTTTCGACCGGGTGAACGGCGGCGCCGGGGCGGATTGGTTCTATCACTTGGGCATCCGCGATCATGGCTCGGACTGGATCCAGGATTACGACGCGGCAGAGGGCGACGTGTTGCTCTTTGGCAATGCCTCGGCAACGGAAAGCCAGTTCCAGATCAACTACGCCGATTCAGGCTCGGGCGACACGGGTGTCGACGAGGCCTTCATCATCTACCGCCCAAGCGGCCAGATCATGTGGGCGCTGGTCGATGGGGCCGCGCAGACCGAGATCAACATTGTTATCCAGGGGACCACCTTTGATCTCATGTCCTGAATGCTTAATCCGAAGATCGGAAGCACAATATGAGATCTGCTGGGAGTGTCATGAACTTTGTGTATCTGGCCCGGCCCATGCGGTTTTAGATACTCAAGCGTCGAAGCGCTCGCCGAACATTATGGCGAACTGGTTGCGAGCTGCAAACCATTCCCGGACATTTCTGCCATCCTTCTCGAATTTGCGGATCGCCAGATAGATCAACTTGGTTGCGGCATCATCGGTCGGGAACGAGCCGCGTGTCTTGATCGACTTGCGGATCACCCGGTTCAGGCTCTCGATGGCGTTCGTGGTGTCAATGTCAGCCCCCGCGGCTTGCGGGCTTATTGCAGCCGCCCGGCCAGCCGCAGGCAACGGACCGACATGGTTGTTCTGGCGCATATCAAGGAGCAATCCCGGCTCAGCCTGGGCAGCTATGGCCGCCCCAGAATGACAGAGGAGCTGAAAGAGCTGGGTCTGGAAGTCGGCCATCGCCGCGTTGGACGGCTGATGCGAGAAAACGGCGTTCGGGTTGAAAGATCCAAGAAATACAAGGTGACGACTGAAGTGGTCCCACGAAATCGGACAGTTAGCTAAGGTGTATCCCGAACCTTTGAAGGGATACGAGAATGGCGAAGCGCCGGAATTTTACAGATCAGTTTAAGGCCAAGGTGGCGTTGGAAGCGCTGCGCGGTGACAAGACGATCCAGGAGATCGCGTCGAAGCATCAGCTTCACCCCAATCAGGTGAGCACGTGGAAACGTCAGGCTGTTGAAGGCATGGCCGATGTGTTTTCTGGAGGCAAGCAGGGCGGCCCGTCCGAGGCGGAGGTGAAGGAGCTTCATGCCAAGATCGGGAGGTTGGTGATTGAGAACGATTTTTTATCCGAAGGGCTCAAGAAGTGAGCCCCGAGAAGAAACGCACCATAATCCGTCGCGACCATCCAGATTTGAGCATCTCGCAGCAATGCAAGCTGGTACGGCTTAGCCGATCCGCGTTTTATTACACGCCGGTCGGAGTCAACTCAGACACGCTTGCGGTGATGAAAGAGATCGACCGGGTGTTCACGAAATACCCGTTCTTCGGCAGCCGCCAGATCGCAGCCTTTCTGCGCCGAGAAGGCACAATCGTTGGGCGCCACCGTGTGCGCAGGCTGATGGCGAAGATGGGCTTGGAAGCGATCTATAAACGCCCGAGAACCAGCCAACCGCATCCACAGCACCCGGTTTATCCCTATCTGCTGAGGAAGATGCAGATCGTCCGCCCCAATCAGGTCTGGTGTGCTGACATCACCTTCGTGCCAGTGAAGCATGGCTTCTTGTATCTGGTCGCGATCATGGACTGGCACAGCCGCAAGGTGCTGAGCTGGCGTCTGTCGAATACGATGCATGCAGACTTCTGCGTCAAGGCTCTGAACGACGCCATTGCCAGACACGGTCCGCCCGAAATCATGAATTCGGATCAGGGGTCGCAATTCACCGGATCGGCTTGGATAACTACTCTGAACGAGGCCGGCGTGCGCATCTCTATGGACGGGCGCGGTCGCTATCTCGACAACATCTTCATTGAGCGGCTTTGGCGCTCCTTGAAGCAGGAAGCCATCTATCTCGAAGAAATCACCGACGGTTTCCACGCGCGGTGCGTGATCAGCAGATGGATGACCTTCTACAATACCGAACGTCCCCATTCTTCCCTTGAGCATCGAACGCCGAGGGAGGCATATTGGCACGGTCGAGAACAGAAATTGGCAGCATGAAACTTAAATCGGATACACCTTAGAAAGGCTGCAAACCTGTCCGGAAAACTGGGACCACTTCATAGCAAGACTCCAGGCGCAAGGTGGTTAAAGCACCTGAGCTTGAGTGTAGTTTGGTAATCCCCCTGAAAATTAGTGGTGTTCATAATTAGTGGTGTTCATAAGTAGAATTTTTCTGGCAGATTGACCGAGGAGAATTCGGATGAAGAACAAGCGATTCAGCGACGCGCAGATCATGTCGATTTTGAAGCAGGCAGAGAACGGGGTGCCGGTTGCCGATCTATGCCGCGAACACGGGATGAGCAGTGCGTGCTTTTACAAATGGCGGGCCAAGTTCGGGGGGATGGATGCTTCGATGATCGCCGAGATGAAGGCCATGGCCGAAGAGAACCAGCGGCTGAAGCGGATGTAACGGCCCGGAATATGTCAGTGGGCTGCTGATGGAATGGGCCGAGAAACGCGGCATCCGGATCGAATACATCCAGCCCGGCAAGCCGCAACAGAACGCCTATATTGAGCGCTACAATCGCACAGTCAGGCACGAATGGCTGGATCAGCACATCTTCGAGACGATAGAGGAGGCGCAGGACCAGGCCACGAAATGGCTCTGGACTTACAATAACGACCGGCCCAACATGGCCATCGGCGGGATCACCCCGCCATGAAACTGAAAACAGCCGCGTGAATTCTACGGCTGAGCCCATTAAAAATGGGGGGATTACCGTGGGTGAGCCAGGCTTCCAGTTCGGCAGCGATCAGTGCAGAGCGTTCCCGTCGCGCTGCGAGGCGGATGATTTCACTGGGCGGCAGGTCAGTAGGTCGGCCTACTCACCTTTAAACTGAACCGTGTCTCTATAAACACTACCAGATTTGCTCGTAACGACCAGTTCGACAATAAGCGTAGCCCCAGTTTCGACTGAGAATCTGGATATCGAGATCGGGCCCAATACCTCGCCTTCAGATTCGGGAACCGATCCAGCCTGGCGATTGACCGAACGACCGCTAGCCCCTTCCTTGATCGCGCTCAGTTCATAATAGCCCGACTCACCAGCCTCAAGCCGGGCGAATACTTCGAGCTGGATTGCGCTTTCATACCGGGTTCCGACAACCCAAGCATGTTTTGGTTCTTCTCCGGCGACTTTCAGCGGAAACAACAAAGCGGAGGCGACCACGGCCAGCATAAGTTTCATTTTCAATGTTCCTTTATTCGCTCGCAACCGGCAGACCCAAAATCTCTTCTCTTTCGTCATCCTCAGGCGCAGGTTGCGGTGAAACGCGGACATAGGCGCCATCTTCGTGCAGCACCACCCCATCAAGGTCGGCTTTCCTTCCGTCAGATAGGACAAGCTCGTCATCGCCAATGCAGGTCAGGCCCAGCAGGCGACGCTGCACCTCGCTCGCGGAGGCGCAGGTGCCATCTGCGACGGATGGTGCTTGCTCTTCGACCGCGGCGGCGCGATCCGCAGGATTCATCTGCCCGATCCCCGCCGAACTTTCCTCCGGCGGGGAGATCTGGTCGATGACAGAAAGGTCGCCGCTAGCGTTCAGATCCGATTGTGCGAGAGGCGCATGTGAAGTCGCAATGGCGGTTGTCGCGACAATGCAAACGAGAACAGGATTACGCCGCATCGGGCTACCCGCCCGTCTGGGTGATCTGGACAGACATACCGCCGGTTTGCGTGACGACAATTGGCGACGCCTCAACCCCGAACTGCTTCAACTCTGCAGAGTTTGCATCACCGTTCTGCTCGAGTTCCATGAGATTGCCCTCACCTTTTTGAAGAAGATCGGCATAATTGTCTGCGCCAGTCTGCTGAAGTGTCATACTGTTGCGGGAACCAATCTGCGTCTGAACCGCGATATTTCCAATGCCGGTTTGAGCCAAATACAATTTGTTACCATGGGCTGAATTCGCGCCGAACAGGCCTGATTGGCTGATGCTGAAGCTGTTGACGGCTCCTGAAACAAGCAAATCGGCAATATTGCCGCCGCCATCTTGTCTCAAGTCACCCTGATTTTCGAAGCCGCTAAGGCGCACCATCGCGCTTTGATCCGCGCCTCTTTGTTCGATTATCAGGAGGCTGCTATCCCCTTCATCAGCGACCCGAGCGACATTTTCAATACCGATCTGGTCGATCGTGACTTCGCCGCCGACGGCGCCGGTTTGATCAACAAAGCTGCTGTTTCCGGTTGCCTCCTGGCGGATCTGGGCAAGGTTGTCTGCGGCCTGAACCGGAGCCAGGCCTACAAAAAGCATCATAACGAGACTTGTAGTCATACGGATCATATCGATCTCCTTGGCTCTGATTGCTGCCAGCCACCAGCTTGGCGGCGATCCTATCAAAACGCAGGCTAACACTTACTTTACCAGAAACGGGTATTTGCCGCTTGTAATCTTGCAGATACTCGATCTGATGTCATGAAATTCGTCAGATCACAGATGAGAGGAGCCCGCACGCTATGCGCGCGGACCCCAAGGGCATGTTATTGCATCACGGTTGCTGTGTTGCCGGCACCGGTCTGGACGACGCTGGAGATGTTTCCGCTCGTGATCGTTTGCGACACGTTTGCGAAATTGGCTCCCGCTGTGCCCGACTGGGTGACCGTGCTTTCATTGTAGTCACTCGACTGCAGCACGATGGACTGGTGGTCGTCGCCGGTCTGCGACATCGTGCTAACGTTCTCCATACCCGACTGCGTCAGCAAGGCGTAGGCATTCGCGCCGTCGGACTGCGTGATCGTGCTCACACCACCCGTCCCGGACTGGGTCACGAAGGCATCCGCGCTCGTGTTGGTCTGGGTGATCGTGCTCGTGTTGTCGAGGGTGCTCTGCACGACAGTCGCCGTGGATTCGCGGCTCTGAGCCCCCTGGGTGATCATCGAGGTCTGGTTGGTCCCGTCTTGGTTGACCGACGCGGTGACGGTGCGCGCGGTCTGATTGATCGTGCTGTTGTGGTCGACACCGGTTTGCACAACATCGGCGGTCATTTCGCGGTTCGCGCCCTGGTTCACGTCAGACGTGTTGAAGGCGCCCGTTTGCGAAACGTTGACCAACGCGGCGGAGCCGCGCTGGCGCACACCCGAAACGTTGCCAGCGCCTGTCTGGTCCACGTTGGCGTCGGTGAACGGGTTGGCATCCTGGGCGAAAACATCCTGCAGGATTTCCGATTGGTTGTCGACGCCGGTCTGGTCGTTGCGCGCGGTCACCCCCGAGCCAAGGCCGTTACCAGGCGCCTGGTTCGGATTGCCAGACTGGACGATGCTCGAGGAGTTGCCAGATCCGGCCTGTACGATCCGGCCGTTCATGCTGTAGCCCGACGGCACGCCATCCGGTCCTTGGGCGAGGCCGTTGGAGTTCTGGCTTATTGATGCCATGTTGCTGGCGCCGCCCGGGTTGTCGCTGTGCTGCTCGATGCGTGCGCGCGCGTTTGATCCGATCTGATTGATCGTCGCGTCATTCGCGGCAACGGAAGCCCCGACACTGCCAACCGGGTTTTCCGATTGCGTTACCTCGGCGAGGTTCTGTGCCCCATCCTGATCTATGGTCGACGCGCCTTCGTTGCCACCGGTCTGATCGACGGTCGCGATGTTGGTCGCGCCGATCTGGTCGATGTTGCTGTCATTAGCGAAAGCCGCCGAGGCGCCGATGCTGAGCGCGATTGCGGACACACTGGTGATGAAAAGATTTTTCATGATGTTATTCCTCTGATGAATGCAGCCGCGATCAACCGGCCCCTAGGCAGAAGCAGCCGGTCGACGCGGATGGTTGGCTTATTGGTTGACGGTGGCGACGTTGCCGGCGCCCGACTGAGCGATGTTCGAGTAGTTCCCGTTGGTCATCGTCTGGAACACGCTGGCCGAGTTACCCTGGTTGACGGTGTCCACGACCGGATCGCCACCATCCTGCGTGATGATCGACGAGTTGTCGTTGGTCGACTGGGTGACTTCGGCGAACTGGTCCCAGCTTCCAGACCCTGCGACGAGAGAAGTCTGCAGGACAGAGCTGGAGTTGTTGTTGCCGCTCTGGTCGATCAGCGCGGCGATCGAGCTGTTGGCCCGGCCGGACTGGGTGACATCGCTGTCGTTGCCATTGCCGGACTGATCCACCGACACGGTGCCGTAGTTGGCGCTCTGCGTGACGGTGCTCAGGTTGCCCTCGCCGGTCTGGGAGACCGTCGCGTCGTTGTCGAGCCCCGACTGGTTGACATCAGAGGTGTTACCGGCGGATGCCTGGGATACGGTGGCGCTGTTCAGATTACCCCGCTGTAGGATCGTCGAGATGTGATCCGTTCCATCCTGCGTGACCATCGCGGTCTGCCCCCGGCGATCAACCGGATCGGCGTCTCGCCCCTGTTCAACGCTTGAGAAGTTGTTGGCACCATTTTGCGTGACATCCGCGAGCGCGGTGGGCGGCCCGTCGTTGAACTGCGTGATATCCGAGATGTTACCCGGGGTTTCACCCGGATCGCCGGTCTGGTTCACGACGGCTTCGGCGCCGTCACCTTCCTGATAGATGCTCGACGTGTTCGACGCAGTGTTGAAGTTGGGCGTCCCGTTGTTTGGATCGTCCGACTGCGTCACAGTCGCCGAATGGTTGGCGCCGATCTGGTTGATCGCCGACGACCCCTCGTTACCGCCCGTCTGATCGACGGTGACGGTGCTGGTTGCGCCGATCTGGCTGATGGTGCTGTCATTGGCCAGCGCCGGGGCGGCAAGGGCCATGGCAAGAACGGACGCAGTTGCAATTAAGTGCTTTTTCATGAGGCAAACCTCCGATATAAGCACCAAAGGCATCTCTGGTGCTTGGTTGGCGACCGCAGAATTGCGGCCTCTGGTCTGGGCGCGGCGTCTGAGGTGTCCAGCCGTGTGGACGCCGCGTCCTCTCTATTCACCCTGTGTAAGGGCGATCCTTTATGTCTGCGACGGTCGAATTCATTTCCCGGGCCGCCAAAGCAACAATCATCGCCACTTTGTACGGGGGCGTATCCCCACTTGGCGACTAGGCGTTCTGGCCTTCGGGCTTGTGACCATCCTCTTTCAAGTATTCCTTTAGCAGGGCTTGACCTGCTTTCGGATTCTTGAACTTCCAAAAGTTCCCTTTGGCCATTTCCATGATTATAGCGTAAACCGCTTTTTCAATCGTGCGGGTCAGGGCGACGAAACCGGGCTCATTCGAAGTAATGCCGGCTTCAAACTCCAGAATTTTATCAACGTCGATATAACGGAATGCGCCCGTGCTAACGGCAGTCGAGATAATCGACTTCTGAACGACAACCGAGGCCAGTACCTCACCAGTTTTCACGCTCACCGTCCTGAGGTTGACGCTGATGGTATCTTGCCGGTACTCCGACCGGGCGCTGAGCCCCAGAAGAGCAGCCCCCGCCCCGCCGGTAACGGTATTGGAATCGAAGCCTACGACCCCACCTTCGATAATTACCCCGGCAAACAGCATCGGCGGAAGCGCCTGCGGATTCACTTGCTCTTCGCCCAGATAAAGCTGACGCATTTCCTGAATGATTCTACGCTCTTGCAGCAGATTGTTAAGGTTGTCGCGTTCCACGACGCGGAACCAAGAGCCATCGCCCGTATCGCGCAGCGCCTTGACCAGAACGGGCCCCCCGCCCTGAGACACGGCCTTTGACAGGGTCTGAAAACCCTCTGACGGTTTGAACTGACCTGTCAGATCCTCGAAGCCATAGATCGCCACGTCAAGTTTGCGGGCGGGCGGCGGCAGCTCGGACAGTACATTCCTAGTAGACGTAGCGACGGGCAGTATCGGCTCCTGCGTACGCTGTTCGAGTGTCGCACACCCTGACATAGCTATTAGCGCCGCACCTATGGCAATCATTCTTAGGCTGGAAAGCCCCATCTGTATTCCCCCAAACTCTTGACTGGCCTGCGAATTCAGTCGGTCGCCTAGATCCCGTCGACGACTGGCAAAACAATCTCCGTAGTCGAGCCGTCCAAAAGGTTTGTGATCTCCACGCGAATATCTTCGAGAGATCGCTCGTAAAAAATCTGCTGATCACCGATGACGATGGTGTCGCTGTCGCCCGGCTCGGAACCGGTGATCACCTCGGACAGTCCCGAAGAAAGCGATGACAGCAAGCGGCTTTGCAGCTGGCGAATGAACAAATCCGATTGCGTACTGCTCGTGCTGTCCGTCCCCTCGCCATTGTCCGTATGCTGATTTTGTATATCAGCAAGCGCAAGCAAGTGGTTTGAATTGAAAGAGTTCCCTCCGAACGTGGGGCTCACAAAATCGAAGGTCAGGTCTTGGGCAATTACCGGATTGCTAAAAATTACCGGATTACTAAAAACGACCGCCAAAAGCACATACTTTTTCATATTCTCTTTACCCCTCTCCGAACGCCGAATCGAAATAGATTCGGCAACGTGATTCCGCATTCGCTCGAATGCGTAGATTAATAATTTTTTTTCCTTGTCTGTTGAGGCCGCCAACAGGCGCATATTTCATTAATCTACATCACATACATACTTTAGAGTTTCCTTTAGAAAAAGGGATGATTTTCATCAAAATGCCGGAATACCGTCTGAACTCGTCAAAAACTCTGGCGTATATAAAATTCATTGATTGCATTCCAAGCGACAAAAAACCAATTGAGAAACTACCTCTGGTGGCATATCTCTCCTTTAACGGGACACCCGACACATAATAGTGAACCTTCTCTCTACTCAAGGGAGATCGATTGTTTCCAAACACAGGAAAGTTGGCAGCGACTTTCGTCGCGTCAAATTTCTGCCGGAAACCATGGTTACGATCTTACAGAAAGGGTATTTGGCTTGGTACAGCCCCCCTAAAGTTCGTCTAAATTTCTCTATTTAGGCTAGTTGCCACCGAATCAAACCACCTTCGCTGAAACGGGCGTAACGATCCCACATCAACCGGACAAGTTAATCTGATCAACGCGGGTATCGTCTTTCCAATGCGTTCACCGATACCGAGATGACAGGCTAGCAAATTCTGTGGTTGCCACCCTTATTGCAAGTGCCTTTGGACTTGCCCGGATTTAGTGGAGAGCGTTTAGCTCACTTCGCGAGCCCCGCGCTCGAATGCGATAGGGCTTTTGTAGCCGAGCGATGAATGTCGCCTGACTGGGTTATAGAACCCGTCGATGTATCTGGCGATGGCGTTTTCAGCCTGTTCCCGGGTTTGCCAGGCGACCGGCCAGATCAGTTCCGACTTGATGATCTTGAAGAAGGTCTCGACCATCGAATTGTCGTAGCAGTTCCCCTTGCCGCTCATCATCCCCAGCCAAACCAAAAATCAGGTCCGATCCGTCCAAGCCGTCTATTGTATCGTTGTAATCCGTACCAATTAGCGTGTCGTCAGTGTCTGTAGCGGTAATACTCATTTTAGTATGCCTTTCAGATATTGCTTTAACAGACATGCACCAAGATAAATGCCTTTTCCCCTTTTTAGTTGAATCTCCGCGCACCGATCAACCCTCTTGGGTGCGCCGCGCCAATGTCTGAGCATCTGAACTGCGAACTGAACGGAACTCTTGCCTCGGAGGACGAATTTACACAACTTTCGGCTTTATGGGTGCATGTTTGGACAGACCGCTTGAGCCGCTTTTCCCCAAGTTTCATCTCTGACGGCGTCATAAAGGCACCTAGCAGACGGTTTGGCCCAGAAACCTTCCACCAGTTCTACATGGCTAACATCATCAGTCTGTAGACCATTGAAAGCATGGCTTTGTGGCTCAGGCAGACATACGAACTGGCGCGACATCATTCTTGCTGGGACGCTTTCGTCCGTTATTAATTCGGCTGTAGCGGACCTTCTGTACAGCGACGACCCTCAGACAGCGTCGACTTACTTCATCGGGGATATTCTGGGGATGCTTGCGGTGTTTTGGGTCCCGATGATGAGCTTTCGACTTCACAGAGAGTACATGGCCATAGCGCCCTGCCCCATCGCATTTTCACATGTGAAATTTCTCGAAACGGGCACATAATCACCATATGTATATATTTTTTACCGTAAATCTCCCACAGTCAGAAATCTATATACTTTTCTATACACTGACTGATAACTAATTGATATTAAGTAATGTGAACGTATTGCAAATCCGTGAACACCGGTTCGATTCCGGTACTCGCCTCCATATTTTTCAATGACTTAGAGAAAACTCAATCCTGCACTGGTCCTGATTAGGCTCAGGACCCATATCCGCCATCGCTCTCGCAGCAACCATCATATTCTGGGTATGAGTCCTGAGGCTAAGATTGCCAGAGGTGGATAAAGATTGGCTTTCTCATGTCCCACTCCTCAGCGGTTACGATGAGCCAGAAACACTCTCTTATCAAATTACCCTATTCGGCCCCATAAGCGTTGACGGCAGACAGTAACGTCCCCTTCTTCCCAATAGAATCAAGAAGAGTGACGCCAGTGTTAAAGGGCATTTTTAACCCGTGCCCCCAGCCCGTTTACAGCGGCGGCGAGTTCTGGATTGAGACTTTCCAAATTCGGTTCAAAGGAAACTTCGGATAGGTCGCTTCGAAAAAGCAGGCTTGAGCGTTTTTGATCGTCTGTCTTTGCTTTCTGTTGCAGATGCCATCGCGCCCTCGATAGCAGGGCGTGGGTCACCAGGTCGCAATCAGACTTGTTCTCGAAGGTATCTGTGAGGACCGGGAGAAGACGGTCCAGCATAGCTTGCCATGACCCTAGAAAATCTTCCCAAGAGAGAGCTTTCCAACCATCGACAAGTCCTCCTTTTCGGATCCAGCGAATGTACAAGTTGTCCGGCACAGCTATGCACGGTCCGGCAATCATCATTTTTGTAAGGAAACCATAATGTAGCTTCATCCCGTCTGCGCCATCTTCCAGAAGCGTTTCACTTCCGAACTTGCTGGTGCGTACCATGTTTCGCATTGGGGCACCTGGGATTTGGTCGTATGCGTAGAGCGTCGCGACGCGCTCGACTGTTTTTTGTGGATAGGAATAAGCAGGAATCCGACGCTCGGCCTCTCCAAGCCAACTGACTTCGCAATTTGCGCTTGCGGCCTCTGGCGCGGCCAGTAGTACGGCCTGCATTTTTTCGCAAAACTGAGGCAGGATCACATCGTCATGATAGAACATGAAGAAGAAATCCGTATCCACGTTTCGGACGAGTCTGGCGACGTTTCCGGCCCATCCCACGCGTTCTTCGGTTTCAATCACATCAATGCGGGAATCTGTCCGGGCGAATTCACGACAGATATTTGCGGTCTGATCCGTGGAGGTATCAACCGACACCAGAATGCGGATATTGTTCAAGGTTTGTCCGCTGGCAAAGGCGAGCGTCCGTTCGATAAACGGTTCAGACTGATAGGTCGGGATGCAAATCGTAACCGTCGCCGAACCACCCCCGCGAGAGATGAAAGGCGAAGATATGAGCTTTGAAAGTTCTCGAGTTAATTTCATGTCTATCTAAACCGCAAAAAAATATGTTGCCGGCAATTCAAGAGCCGCATGGAAGGTAACAAAACCTCGCATAAGGTCTCGCATAAGGTAAAGAAGCCCCTCTGTTCAACAACATGACCTGTATGTCTATGCGATGAATGCCCTGGACACGCTCACAGGGCTTCCTCTTCCTGGTTCGTGGAAATTCTAATTGCCAGCAAATGAGATAGGATCGCGCGCAACTGGATGGTGCAGATATTCGAGGTTTCCAGCAATCGCTTCAGCTCCGAAAGTCGGAGCCAAACACCTTGTTCCTCCGACAGATCTTTCGCGTCATTTGCGTATTCGGCAATCCGATAGCGCCAGATATTCCTGTAAAACCGGCCTCCTTCGTCGCTTTCCAAGGCCTCGAAAACCACTTTGTATGAACTTTCCGAAAGGGATTTCGGCGCGCAGGCACTTGATCCGGGATACTGCACGAGGCTGGGACCAAGTGCGCTTGGCGACGCAAGACCGGTTTCCTTGGCAAACGAAGCGAAAAACTCCAACCCTGAGGACGTCTTGCGGAAAACGAGAATGGCCTGACCCTCGCCAGCAGCTTTGATCAGAGGTTGGGACCAGGATTTCACTTCCCGGTTCACGGCGCGCGTTTCGAACATTTCGACGCCTATCCCTTGTCGTGAAGAATTTTCATAAAACGTGTTTTGATCAAAATGCCATCCGTCCAATTGTTCAAGCGGCACGAATTTCAACGTCTTCGCGTCGGCGGGCGTCCGTGCGAACGTGCGCCCCAGCACCTCGGGGCGAAGCGGGGTCGACAGGCTTTTTCTGACCTCACAATCCACCGGTGTCAGTTCTTTGCTGATATCATCGCGCGACCACGGAGACAGGGCAAGAAGGGTTCGAAGATCCGGATTCAGGAATAATCCACGATGCGCCGCCTGAACCAGAACGGAATTTTTCACCCAGACAAATGATGGTGCGGGCGGGTCAAGCGTTGGCATTTCAAGGATGATCGCGCGCTTGGTCTTGAATAAATAACGTTCCCCAAGATCGAGTTGCGACGTATCGGCGAGGACCGTTGCATCGGCGTCATATCGTAAGAACGCATCAATGTATGGAGTTGGCGCCCCCCCATGCAACCCCATATAGTTGGCGGCGGTCGCCTGAACAGTGGGGCTGAACTGAACTGCATTTGGATTGCCCGGCTCTGCCCGCGCCTGAAGCAGAAAGTACCGCGAGCCATCTTTGACGGCCGTAATCATGCCCGTAATGGCCGCCTGCGGTTGATGCAGGAAAACACGATCCGGATGGCAAGGTTCACGAACTCCCACAATATTGAAAAATCCGCCCGACCGGTGGGCAAGCGCACCAGAATTCATGATCCAATCATCAGCTTCGGAAAAGCCCACCGAACGAATTGAAAAGCCAGAGCGTTCTACTTCGAGGACGTCGTTCAGGTGGCTGATGCCTTCGACAATCGGCATGGTATATTCTCTCAATGACCTGACCAACTTCGAGCAAGCCACCTGTCTGATTGGAACATGCGAAACCTACCTAATCCGGGCCAAGCCGCATCTCTGTCAGCTCTATATCAGACGAAAAGAAACAGCGGCACCCCAATTCACGACGACATGACTGCCAGAGTATGCCAATCATGTCTATCCGTAGCGACCGGCTTGCGCCCTATTCAATTAGTTGAGAAAATTCAGCATTCGAAACCCACTTCTGAAGATCCTTGTTTAACGCTTCCGGAGCATCTAACCCTATCAATGGCCGTACCAATCGGGGAAAACCGTTACAGCAGACGCAGGGAGCGTTTTTAGAGTTGGCCGACGTTGTCATGAGACCCAAACGTATCGATCGGAAATCGGCGCCCGTTCCACAGGTCGTGGCCACGGCCTTTGAGGGGCAAGCGGTTCTCTGGGCCCTTGACGCGATCGAAGACGAAACCGGCTCACTCGCCAGCCTCGACTTCGCAAAGCTCGGTTTCGCGCCGGTACGCGCCTTCACCATCGGTGCTCGGGACGGGGCAGAACGGGGCGGCCATGGCCACTATAAGGGTCGGCAACTGCTGTTGCTAAACTCAGGTCGGGTGACTTGCGAGCTTTGCAGGGATGACACACGTCTCTCATGGGAGCTCGGCGGCGCGCGCCGTGCTCTCTTGATCGGCCCCGGCATCTGGTCCAGGCAGTCCTTTCACGGTCATCAGCCCGCGATCACCGTCCTGTGCGATACACCCTATGATCCTGATAGCTACTTCGAGTGTGCGCAATGAAATCTGACACGTCGTGTCTGGTCGGTCTCGGCTGGCAGGTTTGGGCGCGTGGGTGCAAGTCTGCGCCGGCTGAACATGCTCTGATCCCGGTCCCGTCATGAGGCGCGGTCCGAAACCGGATATTGCTGTTCTCGGAGCAGGAATCATGGGCACACTCACGGCCATGTTCCTAGCCCGCCGTGGCGCCAGGGTAAGCATATTCGATCAGGCCCCCGACCCAATGACCGGCGCAAGCCGTTGGAATGAAGGAAAGATTCATCTCGGTTATCTTTACAGCGCGGATCCAACTCTTGCGACAGCACTAAAAGTTCTGCCTGGGGGGCTCAGTTTCGCACCGCTGGCCGAAGAGGCGATCGGAACCAGCCTCGCCGATCACACGACACCCGAAGACGACCACTACATTGTCCACCGTGACTCGATCGTTGACCCCGAATCCATGGGCGCCTATTTCGAAAGGCTGACCGAAACTCTTCGCGAAAACGCAGGTCATGGCCGCTACCTCGGCCCCCTCGAAAACGCGCGTGTTCACCGCCTTAGCGCTGCGGAACTGGTCGATGTCGCGAATCCCGACCGGGCCTTGGCTGGCTTCGCCGTTCCGGAACGATCGGTCGATACGGGCTGGTTCGCCGACCGTCTCAGCGCTGCGCTCGGGGCAGAAACCGGAATTACCCGCCTTCTCAGCCATCGCGTTACAGGAGTTGCACGTGATCGCGGGCTCCTGTTCGTGGAAACGGAGGCGGGACGAGAAGGACCGTTCCGCATTGTCGTTAACGCGCTCTGGCATGGCCGGCCCGCCGTTGACCGCAGCCTCGGAATTGTGACCGAAAGCGATTGGAGCCATCGCTACCGCGTCTCTGCATTCGTCCGGACAACGCGGTGCGTCAGCGCTCGGTCGGCGGTTCTGGCGGTAGGGCCTTTTGGTGACGTAAAGAACTATGATGGACGGAATTTCTACGTGTCGTGGTATCCTGCCGGATTGTTGGCCGAAGGCCGCGACGTCGCCCCGCCCGAATGCCGCGCGCCAGAAGGATCCGAAAAAGATCGAGTTGTGGCCGGGATACGGGAAAACATCACTCGTGAAATGCCCTCGGTACGAGCGGTTTTCGACGCCGCCGAAGACATCCGGATCGAGGGCGGCTACGTATTCGCGCGCGGCCATGGTTCTTTATCCGATCCCACGTCCACGATTCACGATCGTAGCACGTTCGGCGTGACCCATTGTGATGGATATGTATCCGTCGACACCGGGAAATATTCGAGCGCTCCAATCATTGCAAAGACGCTCGCGGAGAACCTGCTCTTCTGATCTGAAGGAAGGTGAAGAATACAGTGGAAACTGAGCCTAAAGCTGAGGTGCCCCTAGTTTCCTAGACACCTGCCTTGTTCAGATTGAGCTGTCTGGTTTCGAAGTCAACCATTGCCGGCAGGTGATTGCATGCAATCACCGAGAGGGGGCGACAGCATTCCGTTGTTCGTGTGCTTGCGTTTCGGATTGTAGAACATCTCGATGTACTCAAACACGTCCTGTCTTGCGGCTTCGCGGGTCGGGTAGGTTCGGCTCCTGATCCGTTCCCGTTTCAGCAGTTGGAAGAAGCTCTCAGCGACAGCGTTCTGCGATTTCAGATGATCCCCCGGATCATCTGATCTGCTTCGCAGACCATCTTTGAACTCGTGACAGTTTCCGCGTCGGCTCATGCTGGGCACCAGATTGTGTTGCGCCAGGAAAGATTGCCATTCCCGGCTGGTGAATTGCGAACCCAGACAGCTCAATCTGAACAAGGCAAGCGTCTACAAATCTAAGGGCACCTCAACCCTCCTCATGCGGCTTTGTTGTCTTTGATCCCTGAGATCGCCTGGATAAGGTTGTCTTCGGTCACTTCCTCGGAAGTAAAACTGCGCATGATGCGGCCGCTGTACATCGCGATTATGCGGTCGGACACATGTAACACTTCGGGCATTTCCGACGAAATCACGATCACCGCGTAACCCTGCGCCGCCAGTTCCCGGATCAGGTTATGGATTTCGGATTTTGAGCCCACGTCAATTCCTCGCGTCGGCTCATCCACGATCAGCACTTTGGGATGCATGGACAACCATTTACCGATCACGATCTTCTGCTGGTTGCCACCAGACAGATTTCCGACCTGCTGTTTCCAGCCCGGCGTCCGAATGTCGAGCCGATCGCGATACTGATCGAAGATTGCGATCTCGGCGCCTTCCGCGACGAACGGCCCGGCCTTCAGATCGGAAATTTGCGGCAAGGTCATGTTGTCCCTGCAGTTCATGCCCAGTACGAGCCCTTGCCCCTTTCGGTCTTCCGGGACCAGCGAAATTCCCTTTGCAATCGCATCGGCGGGCGAATTGATGGATGTTTTTGCGCCATCCAGAAGGATTGTTCCGGCACTCGGTTCGCGCAGACCGAACAGCGTCTCGGCTATCTCGGTCCGCCCTGCGCCGACAAGACCGTAGAAGCCAACAACTTCTCCCCTGCGCACCTCGAAGCTGACGTCTTGATACAGGTCGCCACAGGACAGGTTACGCACTTCAATGGCAACATCGCCCAGGTCGTGATGCGTCTCATTCCTTCTTAGGTCAAGCTTGCGGCCAATCATCAACTGAGTGACTTCATCCTCATTGGTCTCGGCAGTGGTTAGCGTGCCCCGATATTGCCCGTCGCGCAGCACACTGATCCGGTCAGTGATCTTGAAGATTTCTTCCATCCGGTGCGAAATGTAGATGATGCCCACCCCGTGCGCTTGCAGATCGGCGATCACGTCGAACAGCACCACTTTTTCCGCGTCCGTTAACGAAGCGGTGGGCTCATCGAAGATCACTGCCTTTGCGTCCACAGTAAGTGCGCGGGCGATCTCTACCATCTGCTGGTTGGCGATACTGAGATCGCCGACCCGCTTTCTGGCATCGAAACCCACTTTCAGCTTTTGCAGGATCGCATCGGTCTGGGCATAGAGTTTATCCCAATCGACAAGGCCGAAACGCTTGCGCGGCAGCTCGCCCAGATAGATATTCTCGGCGGCCGTGAGTTCTTCGGCGAGACTGAGCTCCTGATGGATGAAGACAATGCCCTTGGCCTTGGCTTCCAGTGGGGAATACATCACTGCGGGTTTTTCTCCGACGATGATCTGGCCCTCGTCGGGCTGATAGATGCCACCCAGCACCTTCATCAGGGTGGACTTGCCGGCGCCGTTTTCGCCCATCAGGGCATGCACTTCGCCCGGCAAGACAGACAGCGATACATCGTCCAGCGCCCGAACGCCCGGGAATGTCTTGACGATGTGTTCGAGACGCAGGACGGGGGTCTGATCGGTCATACCTTCAACTCCTCTTTGCCTTTGATGTTGAGCTGGCGATCCAGGAACAGAACCACGATCAGGATAAGACCGATCACAAGGTTCACGGTTTCGGTGTCGGCGCCTATATGCGCCAAACCCTTGCGCAAAAGCTGGATGGCCAGCACGCCGCCGAAGGTCGAGATGATGGACCCGGCACCGCCGGTCAGCTTGGTGCCGCCCAGCACAACCGCGGTAATCACCCAAAGCTCGTAAAGCTCACCATCATTGGGGTTGACCGAACCGCTTTCGGAATAAAACACCACCGCCGAAAGCGCAGCCAGAAAGCCGATGACCATAAAGTTGATCATCATATGCGGTCCCACGCGGATTCCGGCATTGACCGCTGCATTGCGGTTATCGCCGATGGCATAGGCGTTACGGCCATGCACGGTTTTGTTCATCAGCAACCATACCGCCGCCGTTGCGGCCAGCAAGAACCATGTGGCGGTGTGCAGACCAAGGAAATGCGCCTCCGCGAAATCGACCAGTGTCCAGTTCAGGTAGCTGGTGGGCTGTTCGCCGTTATACATGAAGACAATCCCGCGATAGCCCAGCATTGATCCAAGCGTCACGATGAAAGCATCAACGCCCGTCTTCCAGACGATCAGTCCGTTCAGCGCGCCCAGCACGACACCGGTCAGCAGGGCCAGCCCCCACGAAACCGGGATCACCCAATCGCCCAGCCCCGAGAAGATGGACCATGTCATGCTGTCGAGCAGGACAATCGCGCTAAGCGCATAGGTCGCGCCGACGCTCAGATCGATATTGCCGTTGATCATGATGATCGTCATACCGACGGCGATGATCCCGATGGGCGCCGACTGCTTGAACAGCAGCAGCATGTTGTCGACATCCATGAATGCCTTATCGCTCAGGCTCAGAAACTCGCCCGCGACGGTGAAGAAGACCAGCTCGAGCACGATAAAGCCCCAGATGGCGCCGCGCTTTAGAAAGGTGGAAAGGGTTCCGGGTTGCATGATCACTCCTCCCTTATGCGATCGGTGACCAGAGCTTGCCGCGCTTGGCCGCGATATCGAGCCAGACCGCAAGAATGATGATGCCCCATGTCACCACATATTGGACGTAGAATTGCAGCCCCACCAGCAGCAGGCCATTCTGGATAAACCCCAGGATCAGCACGCCGATCACGGTCTTGAAGATCGTCCCCGAGCCACCGAGCAGCGATGCGCCGCCAAGGATCACCGCGGCGAGGACCTCCAGCTCCAGACCCTGCCCCACGGTATTTTGCGATCCGAGAGAGCGGCTGGCCTGGATCAATCCCGCCGTGGCCACACAGAGCGAAGAAAGCAGGTAGCAGGTGAACACGACCCGGGCCCGCCGGATGCCGGAAAAGGTCGCCGCCGTCCCGTTGCCGCCTACTGCATAGACCTTGCGCCCAAACGGCGTTTTCGCAAGTACGAGACTAAAAAAGGCCGCCAGTAGGCCAAACAGAAGAATCGGCACCGGAATACCAAGCGCGTCGCCCTGACCGAAGACGCTGAACCACGTACCTTCTTTATCGGCGATATCCATGTTCTTACCGCCTGAATAGGTCAGCGTCAGCCCGTGAATGGCCGACAGCATGCCCAGCGTTACGATCAGCGAGTTGAGCTTGAGATAGCCCACCAGAAACCCAATGAAGGCACCAAGGCACAGCGTCATGGCAAACATGGCCGGGATGGCCAGGGTTGGCCCGATCTTGTCGTGCAGGTCGAGGACAACAATCGTTGAGAATGACATCATCGACCCGACCGAGAGGTCAAGATTGCCGCTGATCACCACGAAAGTAACCCCCAACGCCATCACCCCGAGAATGGCCGATGAGCGCACAACCCCCATGATGTTGTCAGGATCAAGGAACCGCGCGTTTGCGAGCGTAAATCCGATCATAAAGAGAATGAAGGCGACAAGAATGCCCTGCCGGGCTAAAAAATCACCAATCTGTTCTTTCGTCAGCCCTGCCATGGCTTTCCTCCCCTTTGCCTCCCGGACGCCGGTCATACCAGCGTCATGCCGCCGTCGATCATCACGATCTGGCCCGTCATGTAGTCGCTGTCCTTCGATGCCAAAAACGTGGTGGTTCCAGTAATATCGTCCGGCTTGGCCACGCGGCCCTTCAGAATTTCGGCTGAAAATTCTTCCATCGCTTGGCCCGGTCTCTCCGCCGCGCCGATCGCCATCAGGTCCTGATCGACCTGCTCCCACATTTCAGTTGCGACCACCCCCGGAGCAAACCCCGTCACGGTGATATCATGTTTCGCCAGATCGCGCGCACCCGACTGGGTCAGCGAGACAACCCCCCATTTCGATGCGCAGTAAGGGGCAACGTTATCAAAGCCCTGACGGCTGGCGACCGAAGCGGTGTTGATGATTTTTCCGGGCGTGCCTTGACGGATGAATTGCTTGGCTGCTTCCTGCATGCCTATCAGGCAACCCAGACCGTTCACGTCCAGGATGAAGCGCCAATTGTCCTCGGTCACATCGAGAAAGTTCATCGGCTTGTTCACGCCGGCATTGTTGAACTTGACATCGAGTTTCCCAAAGACGTCGACCGTATGGGCGATCATCGCCTGGACCTGATCACGGTCAGTTACATCAACCCGTGCATGGGTCACTTTCCCGCCATTAGCTGTCGCTCGCTCGCTATTCAGGGCCGCAACCTCGGCCACCTTGCCACCGTTTATATCGGCAAAGCAAACATCGGCGCCTTCGTTCAGAAGAGCTTCGCCAATGGCACGTCCAATGCCCTGTGCAGCACCGGTTACAATACATGAACGACCCGAAACACGGCCCATGGGTTCCTCCCCAGGAAATCTTGATGATCTTTGTTGGAAACCGGGCGCGGCAAACCGCGCCCGAGAACATGCAATCTTAGAAGACGGGCTTGGTAAAATCGCCCATGTTGTCCTGCGTGATCTTCGGGGTGTCGAAGTAGTTCAGGAACGGCACGTCTTTGCCCGACAAAACGTCGATGGCAGTCTTGAGGGCGGCTTCGGCATCGTCCACCGGAGACTGGTAGATCGAACCCCAGTATTCGCCACGTTCCATGGCCTCGTAGCCAACGGAGAAATTGGTCGCACCAACAAAGATGATGCCTTCGCGACCGGCGGCTTTCGCAGCGTTGAGCGCCCCAACGCCCATGTTGTCATCTCCGGCATAGACGCCATCGATATCGTCATACTTGACGAGGAAAGCTTCCATGACCTTCTGCGACTTTTCACGGCTCCAGTCGCCCGGCTGAGTATCGATGACGGTCACGTTAGGGCAAACCTCAGGCAGGCGATCTTCGAAGCCCTTGGCGCGCTCGATTGCGGTGGTGTAGCCGGGCTGACCAGTGATGTGGACGACGTGGGCTTCGTTCTCGATACCCATTGCCTTGAACTTGTCGCACATGATTTCCGCCGAACGGGCCCCCTGGGTGATGTTGTCGGGACCAGAGAACGACTTGACGAAATCAAAACCCTGCTCGGCAATGTTTGAGTTGGTAACGATGACCGGGATGCCTGCCTTATGGGCCTTGCGCACGGCGGGGATCACGGCTTCGCCATTGGTCGGCCAGATGATGATAGCGTCAACTTCCTGCTGGATCAGGTCTTCCATCTGCGCGATCTGGCGGGCCACGTCGCCGCCCGCGTCAAGCACGACGCTTTCCACATCCACATTCGCATCGGCAGCCGCGATAAAGGCCTTTTCATATGTGGTCTGATAGCTGTCGACGCCCACGTTGTTCTGGGTGATGCCGATCTTGAAGCTCTCCGCCGAAGCGGCGCCGCCATAGATCAAGGCAACTGCAGTGGTCGCCGCCATTACATTCCGAAGTTTCATTTGGTTCTCCTCCCGAGTTGTCCAATTCAATGTCTGATCCCGGCCCCCCTTGGCCAGAGAATCATCATCCGTTGCATCGGACGAATGACTGCAGTCTGCCGCTTACTGCGTTACAGCTATTCATCAAAAATATCCATTTTGAATAATTCAATATCCATTTTGGCTTTATTCGCAGTACAGTTCTTCGGTCATTTTGAACATTTTGAAACGGAGGCACGCGATGCCCGAACTGGATTCGTCCAAATTGAACAAACTGATCTCCGGATCTTCCAAACGTAACCGCAAAACACGGACCCATCCCATGAATGCGATGAAAGGACTTAAGGAAAGCACTTTGGTTTCGCCTGGCGCGAAAACCGAAATGCTCCATATCGTGTCCTTTTTGGATGAACTTGGCAGCGAACTTGAAGATTCGATCGAACTGTTCGCACCGAACCCTTATTTCCGGATGGTTTTGCACCTGATCCGCGGTCATCTGGAAGCCAAGACCATCACGCCCACATCTTTGATCGGTTCCAGCCATGTTCCTTATGCGACCGCAAATCGCCGCCTGAAAGAGATGATCGAGGCCGGGCTGATCGAACAACGCCCGCGCACCAAAAGCGGTAAAAGCTTTTCGATGCACCCCAGCGCGTTGCTTCTGGAGCAGTGGACCCAGCTTTCGGGGCGGGTCAAGCGATCAGCGGAAACGCAATTTGGTGGCGGTGAGTCCGATGCGGATGCGCGTGACTATTTCTACGGCAATTCCTACATGTCGGCGCAATCGGTGCCGCCGCTCAAGGTTCTGCCTGAACCTCTGAAACTGGCGGGCGGGCTACGGGTGCTGGTGCACGGCGACCCGACCTTCATGGTGATGGAAAACCTCAAGCGACAGTTCGAGCAGACGATCGGCACCCAAATCCATCAGCGGGCCTTTTCCATCGACCGACTGCGTGAAGAGGCAAAGCGCAACGCCGAACGCAAGATCAGCCGCTACGACATCATCGCGCTCGATCTGCCCTGGGTCGGCGAATTCGCCGAACGCGGCATGCTGATCCCGATTGACGAAGCACTGGATATCGCGCGGATCGACCCATCGGATTTTCACACCGCCGGCTGGAAAGCCGCGCATTGGGGCGGGCGCCCCTATGGTATTCCGGCCCAGACAACGCCTGAACTGTTGTTCTATCGCAAGGATCTTTTTGCGCAGGCGGGGCTTCAGCCGCCCGAAACCACGGATGAGCTGCTGCACGCGGCGGCGCGGCTGCATAACCCGAAGCGTGGCCAATACGGAATCGCGTGGAATGCCGCGCGTGGCACCGCATTGGGGCACACGGTTCTGATGACCATGGCCGATTTCGGGCAGCCAGTGATCAACCTGCCCAAGATCGCAGGCGGTTTCGAAACCGACAGCCTTGCCGACGGCGATTACCGCCCCAGCATCGACACCGAGGCGGGCCTGCGCGCGGCAGAATATCTGATGGAACTGCTGAAATACTCGCCCCCCGACATTCTGTCTATGTCTTGGTACGAGCGGGTGCGCCCCTATGCGGCCGGCAATGTTGCGATGGCTTACGGCTATACCCTGCTTGCACCGTATTTCGAACTGGATGAAACCTGCCCTGCCTACGGGCAAACCGGATATTTGCCACACCCCGCTGGCCCCGGCGCCGTGCCGGTTGCGCCGGTTGGCGGCTATGTCATGGGCATTCCTGCGAACCTGCCACCCGAGCGGCTGCGCGCTGCTGTCGAGGCGTTGATCGTCTTTACATCGCCCGAAGCGCAGAAACTTTACGTGCAAAACGGAAGCCGGACCAATCCGCGCTATTCCGTTGCATCCGACCCGGAAGTGCGCCGCGCCTCGCCGATATTCGAGGCGATTGATGAAATGTCATGGCGCGACGAGTTGCAGTTCTGGCCGCGCCCGCCAGTGCCCGAGATCTGCGACATCATCCAGATCTGCGGCGAAGAATTTCACGACATGCTGCGCGGGATCATCACCCCGCGCGACGCTTTGCGCCAGGCCCAGGCACGGGCCGAGGCGTTGATGAGACGAAACGGGACAAGTTGACTTGAGGAGGAATAACCCATGGACCCAAATCGCCTGAACGGAAAGAACATCCTGATCACCGGCGCCGCCCGCGGCATGGGCGCAGCCAATGCCGAAGCATTCGCCGCGCAGGGCGCCAATGTGTGCATCGGTGATCTGGATCATGACGCGGCCAAGGAAGTGGCCGACCGCATCAACGCGGTGGGCAATGGCAAAGTGATTGCGGTCAAGATGGACGTGACCAAGCGCGAAGACAATGCCGCCGCTGTGGCCGCGACGGTCGAAGCTTTTGGCAACATCAACGTGGCCCTGTTCAATGCGGGCCTGAACAAGCCCCGGTTCTTCATGGATATCGACGAAGACAACTGGGACATGATCATGAACGTCAACACCAAGGCGATGTGGCTGGGCATGCAGGAAGCCGCTCGACAGATGATCGCGCAGGGCCCGATGGAAGATCACCCTTACAAGATCATTAACGTGGGCTCGATCGCTTCGCGCAAGCCGCTGGTAGACGTGACCGTTTACTGCACGTCGAAATATGGCTGCCTGGCGCTTACCCATTGCGGCGCGCTGGGCCTGGCCGAGCATAACATCACCGTCAACGGCTATGCGCCTGGCGTTGTTGTCACCCCGCTGTGGGAACAGCTCGACAAGGATCTGGTCGATATCGGTTTCAAAGAGCGCGAAGGCCAAGCTTACGACGACATCGTGCGCGATGCGTTGCAAATCAAGCGCGTATCCTACCCCAACGACATCGTTGGCACGGCATCTTTCTTGGCCAGCGACGACAGCGACTACATGACCGGCCAGATGATCCACATCGATGGCGGCTGGTGCATCCAGTAACAGCGGGGACCTCGGTCCCCACGCCCAACAACCCAAACAAATAAGGCGCCCATGGGCGCATGGAGGCCAATATGAACACCAATGCCCTGAATCCCCGCATCCTGCAGCCCGGCGATATGGACCCGCGCTGGCGTTGGGATCGTCACATTCCCGCCCTTGGTCACACAGCCGTGGATTTCGAACGTCGGGTCGACCACGACCGGTTGCGCCGCTACCGGTTGAGCCGCGCCAAGGACGCATTGAAGAAATCGAACCTCGGCTCGATGCTGATGTTTGACGTGAACAACATCCGCTATGTCTCGGGCACCAAAATTGGCGAGTGGGAACGCGACAAGATGTGCCGTTTCTGCCTGCTGGCGGGCGACGAAGAGCCGTATGTATGGGATTTCGGGTCGGCAGCGGTGCATCACCGCGAATATTGCGACTGGCTCGACCCAGACCGGATGCTGGCCGGTGTCGTCGGCATGCGCGGCACCATTCCGCCCAGCTTTGGCCTGATGCAAAAATACGCAAACGAGATCGCCAGCCTGATCAAGAAGGCTGGTATGGCCGACATGCCGGTGGGCGTCGATTATGCTGAGACCGCAATGTTCTTTGCCCTGAAAGAGGCAGGTCTGAACGTGGTCGATGGCCAGCAGGTCATGCTGTCGGCCCGCGAGATCAAGAATATCGACGAGATTCAGTTGCTCAACCAAGCGGCCAGCATGGTGGATGGCGTCTATCATGCCATCTACGAAGAGCTGAAACCCGGCGTGCGTGAAAACGAGATCGTCGCGCTGTCGAACAAGCTTCTTTACGAATGGGGATCGGACGATGTCGAGGCGATCAACGCCATTTCCGGCGAACGCTGCAATCCGCATCCGCACAATTTCACCGACCGGCAGTTCCGTCCCGGCGACCAGGCGTTTTTCGATATTCTGCAAAGCTACCAGGGCTATCGAACCTGCTACTATCGGACCTTCAATGTCGGGTTCTCGACACCAGCCCAGAACGACGCCTATATCAAGGCGCGCGAGTGGATCGATGCCTCGATCGACCTGATCCGCCCCGGCGTGACCACCGACGTTGTGGCGCAAGCCTGGCCCAAGGCCGAGGAATTCGGCTTCCCGGATGAACTAAGCGCTTTCGGTCTGCAATTTGGTCATGGACTGGGACTCGCTCTGCATGAACGCCCGATTATCAGCCGCGCAGTTTCCCTTGAAAACCCGATGGAAATCCAGACCGGCATGGTCTTCGCGTTGGAAACCTATTGCCCCGCAACCGATGGCTACTCAGCCGCGCGGATCGAGGAAGAAGTGGTCGTGACCGACAAGGGTTGCGAGGTGATCTCGCTCTTCCCGGCAAAGGATCTGCCGATCGCCAATCGCTACTAACCTCCCAAAACTGCCTGGTCTCCTTATGGGGCTGGGCGCTTTTTTGAAAGAGAACGCCGATGAGTCCCGCCAAGAAGAAAACCAACACCGAGGATTATCTGCGCATGTATCGCCAGATGGTCCGTATCCGCAGCTTCGAGGATAACGCCAATCAGCTTTACCTCTCGGCCAAAATGCCGGGGCTGACCCATATGTATTCCGGCGAGGAAGCTGTCGCCGTGGGAATTTGCGAAGCCCTGACTGACGATGACCGCATCACCTCGACCCACCGCGGCCACGGCCACTGCGTGGCAAAGGGCGCCGAGTTCAAGCAGATGTTCTGCGAACTTCTGGGTAAGGAAGAGGGCTATTGCCGCGGCAAGGGCGGTTCAATGCACATCGCCGATCAAAGCCACGGCAACCTTGGCGCCAATGCCATTGTCGGCGGGTCCATGGGCATCGCCACCGGTGCGGCACTGACCTCCAAGCAGCTGGGCCGCGATGATGTGGCCGTATGCTTCTTCGGCGATGGCGCCACCGCACAGGGGTTAATGTACGAGGCCATGAACATGGCCGCGCTATGGAAGCTGCCGGTGATCTACGCCTGCGAAAACAACGGCTATTCCGAATATACCAAGACCGAGGAAATCGCCGCTGGCTCGATCATCGCGCGCGCCCAAGCCTTCGGCATCGAGTCGCACCAGATCGACGGCCAGGACGTGCTGGCTGTGAATGCTTTGGCGCAAAAGCTGGTCGAACGCGCCCGCAAGGGCGAAGGCCCCTTCTTCATTGAGTTGATGACCTATCGCTATCACGGCCACCATGTGGGCGACATCAACCGCGAATACTACCGTTCCAAGGAGGAAGAGCGCGACTGGAAGGAAAACCGCGACCCGATCATCCGGTTCCGCTCATGGCTGGTCGAGGAAGGCATCGCCACCGAGGAAGAGATCGAGGCGATGAACGCCGAGATCGAAAAAGACGCCGCCGACGCAGTCGAATACGCGCTGAACGCAAAATACCCCGACGCATCAGAGGTGGACATGCACGTATTCACCGATATCGAACACGCGCTGGCCTGAGGAGACCCGACATGCGAAATATCACTCTGTCACAGGCGGTGAACGAAGCACTGTCCGAAGAAATGCGCCGCGATGAAACCGTATTCATCCTGGGCGAGGACGTGGCCGAGGCAGGCACGCCATTCAAGGTTCTGTCCGGTCTTGTCGAAGAGTTCGGCACCGATCGCGTGATCGACACGCCGATCGCCGAACCTGGTTTCATGGGCATTGCCGTGGGTGCCGCGATGACCGGTACGCGTCCAGTTGTCGATCTGATGTTCGGCGATTTCATTTTCCTGATCATGGATCAGCTATGCAACCAGGCGGCCAAAACTCATTACATGTCGGGCGGCAAACTGAACGTGCCGTTGGTGGTGCGTACCAACCTGGGCGCGACGCGCCGTTCGGCGGCGCAGCACAGCCAATCGCTGCACGCACTGGTGGCCCATATTCCGGGGCTGAAAGTGGCGCTGCCCAGCTCGGCCTATGAAGCCAAGGGCCTGATGAAAACCGCGATCCGTGACAACAACCCTGTCGTCATCTTCGAAGACAAGCTGATGTATAACGACAAGGCCCCGGTACCCGAGGAGGAATACCTGATCCCCTTCGGCGAGGCGAATGTGAAACGCGAAGGCAAAGACATCACCCTGATCGCCACCTCGTCGATGGTGCAGGTCTGTGAAGCGGCTGCAGAGATTCTGGCCGCCGAAGGCATCGACGCCGAGGTGATCGATCCGCGCACCATAGTGCCGCTGGACGAAGAGGCGCTGCTGAAATCCGCGCGCAAGACCAGCCGGGTGATCGTGGTCGACGAAGGCCATCAAAGCTTTGGTGTGACCGGCGAAATCGCCAGCCGCATCAACGAAAAGGCGTTCTACCATCTGGATGCGCCGGTGCTGCGGATGGGCGCGATGGATGTGCCGGTGCCGTTCAGCCCGGCGCTGGAGGATATCACCGTGCCGACCCCCGATGCGGTGGCCGAGAACGCGCGCAAACTGATGAGCGGGGAGATGATCCATGCCGCATGAGGTGATCATGCCCGCGCTCGGCATGGCGCAGGACACCGGCCTGCTTGTTTCATGGAACAAGGGGCCGGGCGACGCGGTGGCCGAGGGCGATGTGCTTTTCGAGGTGGAAACCGACAAATCAACGATGGAGGTCGAGGCGCAGGCCAGCGGCTATCTGACCGATGTCACGGCCGAAGCCGGGGCAGATGTCCCGGTGGGCCAGGTAATCGCACGGATCTCGGACACGCCCGAAGGGTCGGGCACCGCGCCCGCCCCGAAGGCCGCCCCCGAAGGCGGTGGTGCGGGAACTGAGCTGCCCGCGGGCAACAGCGTGATCATGCCCGCCTTGGGCATGGCGCAGGATACCGGCCTGATTGTCGCCTGGCACAAAGGTCCGGGCGATGCGGTGGCGGCAGGTGACATCCTGTTCGAAGTGGAGACCGACAAATCGACCATGGAGGTCGAGGCGGGTTTTGACGGCTTCGTCGCAGCGCTTCTGGCAGAGGCGGGCGAAGAGGCCCCGGTTGGTGAAACCATCGCAGTGATCTCGGAGGAGGCCCCGGCAAACCCGGTACAGCGCAGCCGCGCGGGACAATCGTCAAGCCCGGCTCCGGCCCCTGTCAAAAAGCCAGAACCCAAACCTGCGGCAGTCCCCCCGGCCCAGCCCAAACCGACCTCGGCAAAGGTAGTCTCTTCCGAGGGGCGCATCCTGGCTTCGCCCAAAGCGCGGCGCCTGGCGCTGGAACAGGGTCTCGACCTGTCGCGACTGGTCGATGCTGGCCACCCACAGCCCTACCATGTCGCCGATCTCGACGTGCTGAAATCGCTGCCCGCAACGACCCCTGCCGAGGTGCAAGCAGCCGCATCGCGCCGCCTTGTGGCAGAGATCCCCACAGACGGCTTTGCCGAATTTGCAGACTGGGCCGCCGACACCGCCGGTCTGAAAGACACTGGTGCTTTGCTTGCCGGTCTGGCCGCTGCCAGCCTTGGTTCATCGATGGTGGTTGCCGTGGAAAGCTTCGGCGCAAGCCGCAGCTACAGCGCCAATGGCACCCTGTCGTCAACCGAATCCAGCGACGAACCTGCCCAGCTGTCTGTCCGGGACCTGCGTTTCTCGCGCATCTCGTCGGTGCAGATGGGGGCCGAGGACATGCCGGTTCTGACCATCGCGCGCCATTCGGGCGGTCTGGCGGTGACGTTGGAATGCGGCACGGATCAACTTGATGCCACGCAGGCCGTCACCCTTCTTTCCAATTTCGCAGGCCGGTTGGAGCAGCCGCTCCGCCACCTGCTCTGAGCCATGGAGAATGACATGGAATACACTGATCTTTATATCAACGGCCAATGGTGCAAAGGCGCGGACGGCGCTCGGTTCGACGTTCTCAATCCGGCGACCGAAAAGGTCCTCGCCTCGGTCGCGTCGGCCGAAATCGCCGATGCCGATGCCGCGCTGGATGCCGCAGAGGCGGCGATGGCCGATTGGGCCGCGCGCAGCCCGCGCGAACGCTCTGAAGTGCTGCGCAAGGCGTGGGAGTTGATGACCGCGCGACTCGATGATTTCGCACATCTGATCACACTGGAAAACGGCAAGGCGCGCGCCGATGCGATGGGCGAAGCCACCTATGCCGCCGAATTCTTCCGCTGGTTCGCCGAAGAAGCGGTGCGCGCCGACGGGCTGATCACCCATGCGCCGTCGTCGGGCGCGCGCATCATGGTACAGCACAAGCCCGCCGGTCTGGCCGTTCTGGTCACCCCGTGGAATTACCCCGCCGCAATGGGCACCCGCAAGATCGCCCCCGCGCTGGCCGCCGGTTGCGCGGTGATCATCAAGCCCGCCTCGGAAACGCCGCTGACCATGCTGGCGCTGATGCCGCTCTTGGAAGAGGCCGGCGTTCCGCCGGGGTTGGTCAACGTGCTTCCTTCGCGCCGCACCGGTGCATTGGTCGATCACATGCTGCACGATCCGCGCGTGCGCGTGGTGTCCTTCACCGGCTCCACCGGGGTCGGCCGCAAGCTGTTGCATTCGGCCGCCGACCAGGTGCTGAAACCGGCGATGGAACTGGGCGGCAACGCACCCTTGCTGGTCTTCGAAGATGCCGATCTGGATGTCGCGGTCGAAGGCACGATGCTGGCCAAGATGCGCAACCTGGGCGAAGCCTGCACCGCCGCCAACCGCATTTACGTGCATGAAGACGTGGCCGAGGAGTTCACTCGCCGCCTGACCGGGGCGATGAGCGCGCTCAAGGTGGGTGACGGCACCGATCCGAGCGTCGATGTCGGCCCGCTGGTCAATGCGGATACCCGGGACAAGGTCGCGGCCTTCGTGGCCAACGCGGTGGCCAAGGGCGCCAACATTGAATGCGGCGGCACTGTTCCGAACGGGCCCGGCTTCTACTATCCGCCCACGGTCCTGTCGAATGTGCCGGAAACCGCCGATTGCGTGCATGACGAAATCTTCGGCCCCGTGGCCGCGATCCAGACCTTCACCGATCAGGACGACGTGATCGCCCGCGCCAACGACACCGAATACGGGCTGGTCGCCTATGTCTTTTCCGAAGACATGAAGCGCGCGCTGCAGGTCTGCGAACGGCTCGACTACGGCATGGTCGGCCTGAACCGCGGCCTTGTCAGCGACCCGGCCGCGCCCTTCGGAGGCACCAAGCAATCCGGTCTGGGCCGCGAAGGCGGGCATGAGGGCATGCTCGAATTCATGGAAACCCAGTATATTTCGGCCAGCTGGTGAGGGGGAAATCATGAGCGACGTCATCGCACCACCCTCGGTCCGGGCCCTGGCCCGTGAAAAGGGCATCGACCTGACAAAACTGGCCCGGAATCTGGGCCGCGGCACCATCGCACGCGAGGACCTGAAAGGCGGCTCATCCGTCACCGGCCCCGCCGGCGACACGTCCTACTGGGACGTCGATCACAGCCAATATGGCCCGGTGAGCGAGGAACCGATGAGCCGGTTTGCCCAGGTCGCCGCCGCCAACCTGGCCGCGGCAAACGCGCTGATCCCGCAGGTCACCCATCATGACCGCGCGGATGTCACCGCCATCGAGGCGCTGCGCAAGGGCCTGAAGCTCGAGGCGCGGGCCCGTGGCATCAAGCTCACCGCGCTGGCCTTTCAGGTGAAGGCGCTGGCCCGTGCCCTGCGCGAATTTCCCCGCTTCAACGCCTCGCTGACACCGGACGGAAAGACGCTGGTGCTCAAGGATTACGTTCATATCGGCATCGCCGTGGACACCGCGCACGGGCTGATGGTGCCGGTGATCCGCGATGCCGACCGCAAGGGTCTGTGGCAGATCGCGGCCGAAATCGCCGATCTGGCCAGCCGCGCGCAGGCGCGCAAGATCGGCCCGGACGAAATGGGCGGTGCCTCGATGAGCATCTCCAACCTCGGTGGCATTGGCGGCCTCGGATTCACCCCGATCGTGAACCCGCCCGAACTGGCGATCCTGGGCATAACGCGCACCGAAACCGTCACCGTCTGGGATGGTGATACGCCGCGGCCGGTGCCGATGGTGCCGCTGGATCTGTCCTATGACCACCGGGTCATCAACGGCGCCGATGCCGCGCGCTTCATGACCTATCTGGCGGGCCTCTTGGCCGATCCGCGCCGGATCATGGTCTGAGGAGGGGATAATGGCTGAAAATCACGCCGATTTCATCGTGCTGGGCGCGGGTCCGGGCGGCTATGCCTGTGCCTTTCGCGCCGCTGATCTGGGCCGCAAGGTGGTGCTGGTTGACCCCCGCGCCACGCTGGGCGGGGTGTGCCTTAACGAAGGCTGCATCCCGTCAAAGGCGCTGCTGCATGCGGCTGAAATCATTCGCGAAGCGCGCCATGGCGGCGACTGGGGCATTTCCACCGGCAAACTGTCCGTCGATCTCGGCGCCTTGCGCACCCGCAAGAACGGGATCGTCGCGCAGTTGACGGATGGGCTGACCGGCCTTGCCAGACGCCGCAAAGTGCAGACCATCCGCGGCACCGCGCGTTTCACCGGCGCAGGCACGCTCGACATCGACGGCGAAGGCTGGAGCTTCGACCAGGCGGTGATCGCTGTCGGATCGTCGCCGGTGCAACTGCCCGGTTGGCCCAAGGATGACCGTATCTGGGATAGCACCGATGCGCTGGACCTGCGCGAGGCGCCCAAGCGGCTTGCCATCGTCGGCGGCGGCATCATCGGGCTGGAAATGGCCACGGTCTATTCGGCCCTGGGCAGCCAGGTCACGGTGATCGAGTTCATGGAGCAGATCGCGCCCGGCGCCGATGCCGAAGCCGTGACCATCCTGCGCGCCGTGCTCGAGGCCGAAGGCATCACCATTCACACCGGCACCAAGGTGACGGGCGTGAAGGGAAGCAAGGCGGCGCTGACCCTGACCTGCGAAGGCGGGTTCGCGGGCGACATCAAGGCTGATGCGGCCATCCAAGCCGTGGGCCGACGCGCCAATGGGCACGTGGTTGATCCGCAGGTGGCGGGCGTCGATGTGGACGACCACGGCATCATTGCCGTCGATGAAACCTGCCGCACCGGGGTCGATGGGATCTTTGCTATTGGTGACGTGACCGGCAACCCGATGCTGGCGCATCGCGCCACGCATCAGGGCCATGTCGCGGCCGAGATCGCCTCGGGCCACGCCGCCGCGCTGGATACCGACCTGATTCCGTCGGTGGCCTATACCAGCCCGGAACTGGCCTGGGCGGGCCTGACGCAGGCCCAGGCCAAAGAACGCGGCATTGCCCACAAGGTCGCCAGCTTCCCCTGGGCGGCCAGTGGGCGAAACCTGTCAAGCGGTGGTGGCGACGGGCTGACCAAGTTGGTCTATTGCCCCGAGACGCATCGCGTGCTGGGCGCAACGCTTGTGGGACGCAACGCCGGCGAACTGCTGGCCGAATGCGTTCTGGGGATGGAAATGGGGGCCTCGCTGAAGGACATCGCACTGACGGTACATGCCCATCCGACGCTGTCGGAAACCGTGGCCTTTACCGCCGAACGCGCGCTTGGCACGCTGACAGACCTGTAACCGATGCCCGGCCCGCGCATCAATCTGGGCGGACAAACCGCCCTCGTCACCGGCGCAAGCCGGGGCATCGGGCGGGCCATCGCCAAGGCGCTGGCGACATGCGGCGCAGATGTGATCGGCGTGCGCACGGCGATCACCGGGCAGGCAGACGATCTGCAACACGAATTCGAAGGGCTGACGGGCGGCTTTTGGCCCCTTGATTGCGACCTGTCCGACCGGATCGCGATAGACCGGATGATCGCGCAGCTGGATCAGGCAGGGCACAAGATCGACATCCAGGTCAACAATGCCGGAATCATTCGCCGCGCAACAGCCGCGCAGCATGCGACCGAGGATTGGGACGCGGTGATGGCGGTGAACCTTGATGCCGTTTTCCTGCTCAGCCGCGAACCGGGCCGCCGGATGGTGGCGCGGGGACATGGTAAGATTACCCTAAGCCCCTGAATCTACTCCAGTTTTGTGTAGAGTCCGCCCAACCGAAGGACGGACAAATGAAGACGAGATTCACCGACGAACAGATCATTCAGATGATCAAGGAGCAGGAAGCTGGCGAGAAGACGGCTGACGTGTGCAGGCGTTATGGGATCAGCCAAGGTGGCGCTGCTCGCCGATACGTCACTATCGGGCCAGCGTGTCACGCGGGAATTGGATCGGCTGATTGCAGAACGAGGCGCACCGGGCACAATCGTTTCCGACAACGGTACCGAGTTCACCAGCATGGCTATGCTCAGCTGGGTGCAGGAGACCGGCATCGACTGGCACTACATCGCACCAGGGAAACCGATCCAGAACGCATTCATCGAAAGCTTCAACGGAAAGCTGCGTGATGAATGTCTGAACGAAAGACTCTTCAGCTCACTGGCCGAGGCCAGGGAAACGCTGGATGAATGGCAGGAGGACTACAACACCCACAGACCGCACTCAGCTCTCGGAAACCTGACGCCCAAAGAATTTGCTAAGAAAACGACGATGGACGAACTGGCCGCATAAGGCCATCAAACCAAACCTAAGGACTCTCCACCAGATGGAGGAAACTTGGGGCTCAGGTCACCGAAATGACTTTTGGTGGCGGAGGAGGTGTCCGACAAATATCTTACATAAGACACTGTTTGCTATGGTTAATTATTAACGGACCAAAATTTCTACCACACATTGCACCACATAAAATTTCCAAATCCTGGCGTTCTTAACCAAGAGCCTGCTTATATCGACTTCTGTGCGCCCATAACTGCGCAAATCTGTCGATGGTCAAGTCTGCAGCGAACGACTGCTCCCAGCCTTTAGCGGACCTTAGTGACCGACGTAGCATAGCTGTTGCGCAGGCACGAAGGTCGGAAAGCGATCGTTCGCTGCAAAAGCGCTCAATCTAGCAACTGTATCTATCAGGCAGGCTGGGAAGCCTGAGGTGCCCCTGGATTTGTAGACGCTTTGCTCCCTAACTTTGAGGCAAAGATGACGACATGAGGACATGCAATTAAGAGAACGAAAACCGCCAGAACTATTCGATAACGTCGTCGCCATCATCATCGTCAGTTTGTTTATGCATCACCTCACGCTTCTTCGCTTTCTGACGCTCGCGGTGTTCATCCACCAAGTTCTCGCCCCGTTCATACTCCTCTGTCCCCGGCTTGGAGTCTCGCATTAGGTATCTCAGCATGAAGTCTTTATCGTCGATGCCGATCTCACTCTCATTCTCGGCCGCCTGATCAAACTGCTCAAAGATCTCGACCACACGTTCCTCGGACAGATTTTTGTAAGAGCGGAGGTGTTTCTTGTATTGGTCGGTCACCTCCTCACTTTCATGTCCCATATTCATAGACCAGGCTTTGTGCTCATCAGGCGTCTTGCAAACCTCCAAGCTAAGGCAGCCAATGCAGTGCTTCGCTGCATGCGGCGTGATCTGTTTCTCCAACGTCCTAGAGGCCACCTCGAATGCTTGAGAGATTGCATGCGTTGAGGCCATAACTGGAACGCTCCCGCCCTGAACAGAAGACCCACGTTTTGCGAGGAAACGCTCCTCGGGGAACAGTGCGTCCTCGCCAGAGAACCCAAGGCCGAACAACTCTCCCTTCCAATCGCAAACAACCTTGGCAAAGATCTCAGGCAGCGGGAAGAATTTGATCCGCAGGCTCTTACCGTTTTTCGTACGGGAGGTTTTTTACGTCCTGCACCACGATCCGGGCCCTTCGTTCAAGATGCTTGATCCGCAAGGAGGTGACAGTATCGGCCCGCAGTGCCGCCAAGAATGCAATCGCTACCATTGCGCGGTCGCGACGCTCTTTCAGGGTCCGACAAGGCGTGCCTTTGATCATTTGAACGGCCTCCAACAAGGACGGGATTTCGCGCTCCCGTTCGCTCAAAACCGCAGCATCGAACTTCTTGGGGAGGGCAAGATAACCTGGCAGAGACTTGTTGAGGCCCTGGTATCCCTTTTGCTCAATCAGCCACTCCAGAAACGACTTGAGATGAGAGGCGCGATGGCGAACGGTGGAAATGCTGGGGGGCTTGTCATTGGTCGTCTCGACGCTCGCCTTGAGACTGTCGCGAAAGCCGACGACAGCACCCCGAGAATAGCAACCATTCGTGCAGGATGCGGTCATTCACTTTGTTCAGGCTCTGAGAGTCAGTATAGCGATCCTTCCCAATACCAACTGGGTTTGCTCATTTCCTTCGCCTTCGCGCCGGGCACCGGAACGGTGGAACCGGGCGGGTTGACCACGTGGCAGGCGCTGGAAATCGTGCGCGGTTGCGCCGGGCTGAACCTGGTGGGCGCCGACCTGGTGGAGGTATCGCCGCCCTATGACGCGACCGGCAACACCGCCCTTATCGCCGCCAACCTGCTGTTCGAAATGCTGTGCGTGCTGCCCGGCGTTTCGCACGCTGAAGATAAAACGCTCGACTTGAGGACGGCCGGTTTCAGCCGCCCTTCAACCGCCGCATGAGATAGACCTCGCTGTCCGGCCGCACCGGGATGTTGCGGCCGGCGGTGGTGATTTCACCATCCACCGCCACCGATATGCCCGCCTCGATCACCGGAGCGAGCCCGGGATATTTCTCGATCAGGGCATCCAGGGCCTTGCCGATGGTGTCGGCCTCGACCTCCACCACCAGTTCGCCATCGGTGAACCGGCGCAGGCCGGACCAGAGGTTGATCTCAACCATCCTGCCCCGCCTGAATTGCCTCCAGAACCTTGACCGGGGTCATAGGCAGGTGGCGCAACCGCTGTCCTGTCGCCGCCGCCACCGCGTTGGCGATGGCTGGAAGCGGCGGGGCGATGCCGGTTTCACCGACACCGCGCACACCGTATGGATGGCCGGGATTGGGCACTTCGACGATCACCGTGTCGATCTTCGGCAGGTCCGAGGCGACCGGTACGCGATAATCGAGGAAGGTGGCGTTTTGCAGCCGCCCGTCTTCGCCATAGACATATTCCTCGTTCAGCGCCCAGCCGATGCCCTGAACCGCACCGCCCTGGAACTGGCCCTCGACATAGGCGGGATGGATCGCCCGGCCCGCGTCCTGCGCCACCAGGTAGCGTAGAATCTTGGTATGCCCGGTTTCCGGATCGACCTCGACATCAACGACATGGGTGCCGAAGCTTACACCGACACCATCGGGGAAGCCTTCGTAATGGCCGGCGATCGGCCCGCCGGTGGTGCTCATCTTGCCGGCGATCTCGCCGATTTTCATCGGCGGGAACTTCCCTGCATTGGGACCGGCGGGCTGGGCCGAGCCATCGATCCATTCGACCGCGTCCGGGTCGATATCCCATTCCGCCGCCGCGCGCCGGCACATTTCCGCGATGGCCTGTTCGGTGGCAACCACTGCCGCCTTGCCGGTGGCGAAGGTAGCCCGGCTGCCATGGGTGGGTTCGTTGATGCCAAGCGCGCCGGTTTCGACCACGTTCACGCGGACATGCTCGTAAGGAACGCCCAGCGTTTCGCCCACCATCATCGCCAAAGACGCCCGACTGCCGCCGATATCCGGCGTGCCGACCGACACCTGCGCGGTGCCGTCTTCGGCGATCGCCATCGAAACCGCGGTGTCGCCGTTATAGTTGAACCAGAACCCCGAGGCGACGCCGCGCCCCTGGTTCGGCCCTAAAGGCTCCGCATAGTTCGGATGCGATTTCACCGCTTCCAGCGTCTCAACGAGGCCGATCTTGTTATAGGTCGGACCGTAGCTGGCCTTGGTGCCCTCGCGGGCGGCGTTCTTCAGCCGGGTATCGATCGGGTCGAGCCCCAGTTCGCGGCACATTTCATCCACCAGGCTTTCCACCGCGAAGGCCGCCATCGGCGATCCGGGCGCGCGGTAGGCCGCGGCTTTCGGCCGGTTCGCCAGCACGTCGAAACCTTCGTGATAAACCGCAGGCATGTCGTAATTGGCGAAGGCGCAATCAAGCGCAGAATCCACCGGCGCGCCGGGGAAGGCCCCGCCCTGCATCCGGAACACCGCCTTGCCCGCCGTCATGCGGCCATCCCTGGTCATGCCGATCTTCACATCCATCGAGGCCGAGGCTGTCGGCCCGGTGGCGCGCAGAACCTCGGCGCGGTTCATCACCAGCTTGACCGGACGCCCGCCTGCCTTCTTGCTCAGCGCCAGCGACAGCGGTTCCATGAACACCATGGTCTTGCCGCCGAAACCGCCACCGATTTCCGACGCCGTGATGCGCAGCTGCGCGACCTCAAGCCCCAGAATGGCAGAACACATCTGGCGGATGAACCAATGCCCTTGGGTACAGACCCACATTTCGCCCTTGCCGTCGGCGCCCAGCTGGCCGACGCAGGCCTGCGGTTCGATATAGCCCTGGTGGGTGGCCTCGGTGAGGTAGGTCTTTTCCATCACCAGATCGGCGGCGGCGAAACCGGCCTCGAGATCGCCGTGGCCGTAATCGATATAGCGCACCACGTTGGCCGGGAAGCCTTCGGGCACCGAATGATCGGCCGATCCCGGGCGGATCGCCGGGGCATCGGGCTTGATCGCGTCATCCACGTCGATGACATGCGGCAGCACCTCGTATTCGACCTCGATCAGCGCGGCGGCGTCCTGCGCCAGCAACGCCGAGGTCGCGGCGACGGCGGCAACCGCGTGACCGTCATAGAGCGCGACATCCCCCGCCATGCTGTTTTCCTGCAGGTTCCAGTCCTCGCCGGTCAGCCCGGTCGGGAAATCCGCCCGCGTGACCACAGCCTTGACCCCGTCGAGCGCCAGCGCCTTGGAGGCGTCGATCTTCTTGATCCGCGCATGGGCGTGAGGCGAACGGACCACCGCCCCCCACAGCATCCCCGGCATCGTCATATCCGCGCCATAGCGCGCCCGCCCGGTGACCTTGTCGAGCCCGTCGGGACGGTTGGGCCGGGTGCCGACCAGTTTGAATCCGGTGTTGAACTCGTCCTTCGCCATCAGGCCGCCCCCCGCATTTCCGCCGCCGCGTCCATCACGGCGTTTACGATCTTGTCATAACCGGTGCAGCGGCACAGGTTGCCCGCCAGCCAATAGCGCACCTCGCTTTCGCTCGGGTCCGGGTTCTGGTCCAGCAGCGCCTTGGCCGCGACCAGGATGCCGGGGGTGCAGAACCCGCATTGCAGCGCCGCATGTTCGATGAACTTGCGCTGCAGCGGATGCAGGTCGTCGCCGCTGGCCATCCCTTCGATGGTGTCGACGGTCTTGCCCTCGGCTTCGACCCCGAGCACGAGGCAGGAGCTGACCAGCCGCCCGTCGAGCATGACCGAACAGGCGCCGCAATCGCCGGTGCCGCAGCCTTCCTTCGACCCGGTCAGGCCAAGGCGGTCGCGCAAACAATCCAGCAGCGTTTCGCGCGGATCGGCGAGGAATTCGACCGTGTCGCCGTTCACGGTGGTGGTGACGTGGATCTTACTCATTTCTCGGCTCCTTTCGCGCGGGTATAGGCGAGCCGCGCAACACGCTGCGCCAGCACGCCTGAAACATGGGTGCGGAACTCTGCAGTACCGCGCTTGTCGCTGATCGGGTTTGCCGCCGCGCGGGCGGCATCGGCCAGCGCGTCAAGCGCGACGTCGTCCAGCGTGGTGCCGATGATGGCATCCGCAGCCGCCTGCACCGTGATCACGGTGGGGGCGACCGCGCCAAGCGCGACGCGCGCTTCGCTGATCGTGTCGCCGTCCAGACGCAGATTCACCGCGCAGCCCACCACGGCGATATCCATTTCCGTGCGCGGGATGAAACGCTGATAGGCATCGCCGCCGTTTACCCCACGCGCAGGCAGGGAAATGGCGGAAATCACTTCGCCCGGCTGCAGAACGGTACGGCCCGGCCCAGCCGGAATCTCAGCCACTGGAACCTCGCGGCTGCCATTCACGCCCGTCACCGTCACGGTTGCGCCTGCCGCGACGAGGCCAGGCACGCTGTCGGCGGCGGGCGATCCGTTGCACAGGTTGCCCACCAGCGTCGCGCGCCCCTGCACCTGGGTCGATCCGACCAGCTCCATCCCTTCGACCACTCCCGGCCAGTCGCGGCACAGCGCGTCATGCGCTCCCAGTTCAGCGCCCGACACGGCAATGCCGATCCGCCAGCCGCCCTCGGGCGTCCGGGTGATGTCCCGCACGCCCGGAACATGCTTGAGATCAATCAAGTCATTGGGGATCACGGCGCCCGCGCGCATCTGAACCAGGACGTCGGTGCCGCCCGCCAGAAAACGCGTCACGCCACCACAATCCGCTGCAATTTTCACGGCATCTTCGAATGTCGCCGGTGTATGATAGTGCATCATGCTTCCTTGTCTGAATCGGTGAAAAAACGGGACCTGCAGCCGTTCATAAGTCGAGAGTATATATCGGAGCCACCGATCTATCCTTCACTGATTTGATTGCGGTGTAATCCGCTCCTATTCGCAGATCGATGTCAAGCAACGCCACCAGAGGCGCCTTCACAAAAGAGATGCAAAATGACCTGAGCGTCTGAATCCTCACCAGTTTTGCATAAGCTATCCGATTTGAAATGGCGGGGTCCGATACTACCAAGACCGTGATGAAAGCTTCGGCAAATGGCTGCTTTCGGCCCGACACTACCCGTCCAATTTTTCCCGCATGCGCACGCAGCGCAAGGGCGAGACATTCGAACACGACGCAGCGAAGTCGACAATGGCACTGACCGGGCTGCTGAGGAGCCATACACTTGGTCAATGCGTTGCCATTTTGGAAAAGAGCTGTATCACCAAGATCCCGATCAGGATGAGGGCGATGCCCACCCCGGACCAGATGGCATAAACAATGACGACTGGCATCAACTTCAGAACGAGTGCCATGAAATGGAACGAGGCAGCATATCCTTCATGCTTGTGATGGTGGCAATTACACTCATCCAACCACGCGGGATAGAGCCTCTTCGGGATGAAGTTCGCCGCTAGAGCCTGAGCAACTTCGCATTGGATGCGATCATTCACTTTGCTCACGATCTGAGAGTCAGCACCATGATCCTTCCCAATACCAACAAGGGTTTGCGTATATCCTTTGGGTCGCGGGCCATTTTTCATTCCTTTCCTGCGGATCAATCGTTCGACAAAGCGGGCAGTTCGCGCCGGAACGGCACACCCTCGGTAACCGGTTCGCCCAGTTCGCGTGCATAACGGTGCCCGGCATAGACGGCGGCGGCGATCGTACCCGGGGCCAAGCAATCGCCGATCCGGGTAACCGATTTCGGGCCCGACACGCCATCTGCCGTCAAGTCGTGATACAGCCCGTCCACGGCTTCGCGCATGGTCACCATTACCACTGCATTGCACGGCAGGGCATGTACCTTGTCGGTGAAAACACAGGATAGTTTAACCCGGTCTGATTGAATGGCGGCAAGGTTGTGCAGCGGCACGATCTTGACACCCAGCTCGATCAGGCGGGTCTGAATCCGGCCCTGCTCCATCGTGTTGTGGGTCCAGTGCGACACATCGACAGCGGGAGTGACATAAGTCACGTCGAATCCTTCAAGCCGCAGCTTTTCGGCCATCAGCCCGCCCATGTAGTAATGGTCGTCATCGAATACCACGACGGGGCCCTTTTCGGGCCGCTGACCTGCCGAAATCTCGTCCGGGGTCAGCACCGTCGCGCTGTCATAGGTCGGGATCGGTTGCCGGTTGGCGCGCCCGATGCCGCTGCGCACCCATTTCGACCCGGTGGCGATCACCACGTGATCCGCGTCGAATTCCAGCACCTGTTCGGCCGTCAGGCGGCTGTCAAAGAACAGCTCGACATTAGGCATCTGGCTAATCTGGTACTGTCGGTAATCCGCCACCCGCCGCCATTCGGACAGGCCCGGCAGGCGGCCTTCGACCGCTACCCGCCCCCCGGCTTCGGTTCCCGCCTCGGCCAGCGTCACGTCATATCCGCGCTGGCCCAGAGCGCGGGCGGCTTCCAATCCCGAGGGGCCGGCGCCGACGATCAGCACGCTTTCGTCAGCGGTCTTTTCCTTGATCTTTTCCGGGTGCCAGCCGCGCCGCCATTCCTCGCCCATGGTCGGGTTCTGGGTGCAGCGCATCGGCACGGCGAGGTAATCGCCGGTGACGCACATGTTGCAGCCGATGCATTCGCGGATGTCCTCGATCCGGCCTTCCTCGACCTTCTTGGGCAGGAACGGGTCGGCGATCGACGGCCGCGCCGCGCCAATCAGGTCCAGCGCACCGCTCTTGATCAGCGATACCATCGCGTCGGGCGAAGTGTAGCGGCCCACGCCCACCACAGGCTTGTTCGTCACCTTCTTGACGAAGGACACATAGCTGTCCTGGAACCCCTGTTCGGTGAAACGCGACGGCGCGCTGTCATTGGCCCAGTCGCTGATGTTCACGTCCCACAGGTCGGGCAGGTCGGCCAGCATTTCGACGATATCGCGCCCCTCGCCTTCGCAGGTCAGCCCGCCGGACCCGCGCAATTCGTCCACCATCAGCCGGATCGCCACCGCGCAGGTGCCGCCGATCGCCTCCTTGGTGTCCTGCAGAACCTCGCGCAGCAGACGTACCCGGTTTTCCAGCGATCCGCCATATTCGTCGCCCCGGTCGTTGCGGCTGCGCGACAGGAAATGGGTGAAGGTGGTCATGTCGTGCCCGGCATAAAGATAGACGATGTCGAACCCCGCTTTCTTCGACCGCAGGGCGGCGTCCACATGCATCTTACGGAAGGCCTTGATATCGGCCTTGTCCATCGCCCGGACCTGGATCGGGTCCATCAGGTCGACCGGCCGCGCCGAGGGGCCCATCGGAACTTCGCGGCTGTACAGGTTCGACGCCCCGCCGCCCAGATGCGCCGGTTCGATCCCTGCCAGCGCTCCGTGCGCATGAATCTTATCGACCATCTTGGCCAGAACCGGAATGTCGCTGTCATCCCACAAACGTCCTTCGGGGATCGGGCTGAGTTCCGAGGTGTGGCTGATTTCCACCTCCTCGGTATTGATGACGCCCCAGCCGCCCTCGGCCTTCATGGCGCGCATTTCCGCCATGCTGGAGGGGTATTGATGGCCCATCCCGTTGCAATGAGGCACCTGGTAGAACCGGTTCTTGGTCGTAACCGGGCCAATCTTCACGGGCTCGAACAGGATATCGTAACGGGGATCGCGGGGCATGTCGGTCCTTTTGCTTTTCGGATCTGTTTTTAGAAGGTCAGAGGCCATGCGACGTACCGGCTGGACGGTGAAACCCGGTCCTGCCGCCCTACGCTGCGCCAATGAGGCGCGCCTGCGCTGGAGACGTAAAAATTGGGCACAACTGGCGTCCGAACCCACTCAATTGAATGATCATTCAATCGTTGTGTTGATTTTTGTCTCGAGTCAAGTCAGGATTTGATCAAATGTGCCGCGCCGCCGGGTGCCAACATTTCATATCCAACAAAACGGCAAACCACGCGTTTGCGAGGGGAGGAGACCATGACAGAGATTCGGAAAGTCATCCGACTGGACCGCAACGGCCCGCCCGGAACGGGGATGCACGAAATGGAATGCGACCCGGCCGATTTCCAATCACCGCTGCCGATCCAGCACTTGCATGTCTATTTCAGCGACGAAGAGCTGGGGCTGAATGTCGGCGTCTGGGACACCACCACGATGCAGGAAGCTTTCGGTCCCTATCCGGGCGATGAATTCATCTGGGTGCTGGAAGGCGAATTCGCGATGATCGACGGCGACGGCAACGCGGTCGAGGTCAAGCAGGGGCAAAGCGCCTGTTTCCGCAATGCGATCCCGATCAGCTGGAAACAGGACGGGTATCTGAAGAAGTTCTTCATCACCTATCTCGACCCCAAGGCCGAAACGCCGGATATCGCCTCGGCGGAAGGCCGCGTACAGGTGATGGACCCGGATGCGCCGATGGTGCCGCTGGAAACCACCGCACCCTTCACGATTGCCGGTCCCAAGCCAGTACAGCGCGAAAATATCCTTTTCACCAACGATGCGGGTAATATGTCCGTGGGTCTCTGGGACAGCGACGCGATGGCGAGCGAAATGGAACCCTTCCCGGTGCATGAATTCGTCCAGATGCTGGACGGCGAAGTGACCATCACAGAAGAGGACGGCAGCGCCCAGACCTTCCGCGCGGGCGACTGTTTCTTCGTGCCCAAGGGCACGGTGTGCAGCTGGGAAATCAAAAAATACGTAAAGAAATACTTTGCGGTTCTCAACGCGTGACGGCGGAGAACGCCAACAAAGGAGTGATCTATCATGACCGATTACAGGGCGATTGCCGCCAGCCTGACCTTTCCCAAGAAGGTGCTGATCGGCGGCGTTTTCCAGGACGCCGCAAGTGGTGAAACCTTCGAAACCACAGACCCGGCCACCGGCAAGGTTCTGGCCAAGGTGCCCGCCTGCGGGCCCGAGGATGTCGAGGCCGCCGTCGCTTCAGCGCGCAAGGCGTTCGAAAGCGGTGTCTGGTCGGGCCTGCACCCGACGGCACGCAAGGCAATCCTGCTGAAGCTGGCCGACCTGATCGACGAAAACACCACCGAACTTGCGGTGATGGAGGCGCTGGACGCCGGCAAGCCGATCACCGATTGCGTCGAAATCGACATCCCCGAAACCGCCAATTGCATCCGCTGGCACGCGGAAGCCCAGGACAAGCTCTACGATCAGATCGCGCCCTCGGCCCCCGATGCGGTGGGGCTCATCGTGCGCGAACCGATTGGCGTGGTGGCCGCCGTTCTGCCGTGGAATTTCCCGCTGATGATGATGGCGTGGAAAATCGGCCCGGCACTGGCCACCGGTAATTCGGTGATTGTCAAGCCCGCCGAGCAGACCAGCCTGACCGCGCTGCGGCTGGGCGAACTGGCGCTGGAGGCCGGGGTGCCGCCCGGCGTCCTGAACATCATCACCGGCATGGGGCCCGATGTGGGCGAACCGCTGGGCCGCCACATGGATGTGGACGCGGTGACCTTCACCGGATCGACCGATGTGGGCAAGCGATTCCTCATCTATTCCGCCGAAAGCAACGCCAAGGAAGTCTGCCTTGAAATGGGTGGCAAAAGCGCCGCCGTGGTTCTGGAAGACGCCACTGATATCCCGCGCATCGCGGAAATCCAGGCCGGGGCGATTTTCTGGAACATGGGCGAAAACTGCACCGCCAACAGCCGCATCATCGTGCATCACAAGCATTATGACGCGCTGATCGCGGAACTGGCCAAGCAAGCGGTGACCTGGGTGGTGGGCGATCCGCTGGACCCGGCGACGCAGAACGGCCCGCTGGTCAGCTCTGAACACATGGCCAAGGTGTCGGGGCTGGTGGAAACCGGCAAGAAGCAAGGCGCGCGGGTCGTCTGCGGCGGCGAAGCGGGCGAAGGCCTGATATACAAGCCTACCGTCTTTGCCGAAGTCACCCGCGACATGGTGATCTTCCAGGAAGAAATCTTCGGCCCCGTCGTAGCCGTCACCAAGGCTGATAGCGACGAACAGGCAATCGAGCTGGCCAATGACAGCAGCTATGGGCTCGACGCCACGCTTTATACCCGCGACATCGCCAAGGCGCATAAATACGCCCGCGCGCTGAAGGCGGGGACGGTGGGCGTCAACGCTTATTCCGAGGGCGAGATTTCCACCCCCTTTGGCGGCTTTAAATCCTCGGGCTTCGGCGGGCGCGACAACGGCGTGCATGCCCATGAGCAATATACCGAGCTGAAAACCATCTGGATCGACCTCAACGGTTGATCCGGAGCAGGGATTAAAACAGGGCCGTCCTTTGCCGGGGCCGGCCCAGACCCGCGCGCGGCGCAGCGGAAAGGAAATCAAGGTGAACGAAGTCACTTCGCCAGACAGGCCCATTAGCGTCGACCTACTCGTCCGGCCCGGTTTCGTCGCGCTGGAAGTCGCTTCCATCGTCGACATCCTGCGAATCTGCAACCGGGTCAGCGGCAGGGACGTGTTTCGCTGGACCTATTGTTCCGCGCAAGGCGGCATGGTCGAAGGCGCGGGCGGCATCAGCGTGAACGCAACGGCTTTCTGCGACCTGTCCGGGGCGGATTACCTGATCGTTGCGGGCAATCGCGCGCAGCGGTTCCTCGACAAATCGTGCCTCGCGCATATCCGAAAGTCCCGGCAGGCCAAGGCCAAGGTTGTCCTGCTGTCCGAGGCCGCGGCGGAATTCATCTCCCAGTACCGAAGCGCCAGCTACCCGATGACGACGCATTGGGAAAACAAGTCGGTTCTTGTCGAACAGTTGGCCGGGGCCGACATTTCCGACCGGCTGATCGAAAACCATGACGGGATGATCACGGCGGCAGGTATGTCGGCGACGCTGGACATGATGCTGAACCTGATTGCCGATCACGTTCCCCCGTCGAACGTCAGGACCGTGTCGGCAATTTTCCTGCACGACAATATCCGCCCCGGCGACATGCTGCAGCTCAGCCCGCGCTCGGCCTCTCTCGGCCCGACCGACAAGGCGCTCAAAGCGGCGATCAGGGTGATGGAGCAGAACCTCGACACCGATCTGAGCATCGCCGACCTACCGCGGCTGGTGGGGATAAGCCCGAAGGCGCTGGAACGGAAATTTCGCAAGGTTTTCGACACCACGCCCTACCAGTTCCTGGTCAACATGCGGCTCGACAAGGCGCTGAGGCTGATCGACACCACGGACCTGCCGCTGATCGAGGTGGCGCTGAGTTGCGGTTTCACCGATACCGGCCACTTGGCAAAACACTTCAAGGCCCGCTGCGGCGTGTCGCCAACGGCCTTCCGCAAACGCAAGATGCATCTGGGGCTGCAGGTTGCCTGAGCCCGGAACGCGCCGATTTGCGCCCGGATCAGGCCGGGGTTTGCAGCAGCGTGTCGATGAATTCGGAAAACAATTCGCCCTGCGACCGGATCTGCAGCTTGGAATAGATGTTGCGCCGGTGAATCCGCACCGTGCCGGGGGCGATTTCGAGGATGCGGCCGACTGCCTCAGCGGAATGGCCCTTCAGGGTGAATTCGACCACTTCGCGTTCGCGCGGGGTCAACACGCCCTTGCCGAAGGTCTGAAACGCCAGTTCGAGGCTCTTGTGCAGGCCGTTTTCCGTCGTCGTGCTGCCGGTGACGCCGAAATCTTCGGCAAGACCGCGCCAATGCTTGCCGCAGGCGGCATCCACCACCGGCCAATAGGCCCGCAATTCGCGGACTTCCTTGGCCGTAAACGCCTTTTCGGCCCGCATCAGCGATACGACTACCACTGCGCCGCCGGGCAGGTTGATGAAAAATCCGATTTCTTCGGCCAGCCCGGTCTGGACGTAATAATTGCGGAAATATTCGCCTTGATAGAACCGGTCCGGCGCCAGATCGCGCAGCCGGTACAGCCCCGAATCCACCGGTTCGCTGCTGGCCAGGTAAAACGGATCGAGAAGATAAGGCCCTTCCTGGTAATCCTCGACGAACACCCGCCGCTTGCCGCGCGGGAAGTCGTCATACAGGTCCAGCGGCCGGGCGGACCCGAGATAGCCGAAAACGACCGTGTAGTCGAAAGGCGCTATCCCTTTCAAAGCATTGGAAAGTTTTGCCGCGAAGTCATCGGTTCCGATTGCCGATATCAATTCGCCGGTCGCCTCGGCCCAAGTGGTCACTGCGATCCTCCCTCCATCCCAGCTATCAAAAAAGAACTACCTAATTCGTGGTATATACAACAAATCTGGATTTTCTTACGATTTTTCCAAAACAGATGATATGCCACCCAACAGGGAAACAATCAAGAAAATGGACAAGGGTGAATATACCCCGGGCCGCGAAACGGGCGGCGGGAAAATCATCGCCGAGCTGCGGGGCGTGTCGAAACGCTTCGGCGACGTGTTGGCGGCCGACGATCTGAACCTGTCGATCGCAGAGGGCGAATTCCTCTCCTTCCTCGGCCCCTCGGGCTGCGGCAAGACCACCGCGTTGCGGATGCTGGCGGGGTTCGAGGCGCCCACCGATGGCGAGGTGCTGATCGACGGCGACGTGGTAAACAAGCTCGACGCGCATCTGCGTCCGGTGAACATGGTGTTCCAGCATTACGCGCTGTTCCCGCACCTGACCGTCGCGCAGAATATCGGCTATGGCTTGAAACAGCGCCGCCCGCGCCTGCCCAAGGCCGACATCGCCGAAAAGGTCGCCAATGCGCTGGACCTGGTGCAGTTGCAGGGATTCGAAGACCGCCGCATCTGGGAAATGTCGGGCGGCCAGCAACAGCGCGTCGCGCTGGCCCGCGCGGTGGTGAACGAACCCAAACTGCTGCTTCTCGACGAACCGCTGGCGGCGCTTGACCGCAAGCTGCGCAAGGACATGCAGATCGAACTGCAGAACATCCAGCGCAGCCTTGGCATCACCTTCATCCTGGTCACCCACGACCAGGAAGAAGCCCTGTCGATGAGCGACCGGGTCTGCATCATGCGGGCAGGCAAGATCGAACAGATCGGATCGCCGCAGGAACTCTATGACCGGCCGCGCAACCGCTATGTGGCGGGTTTCGTGGGATCGACCAATTTCTTCGACGGCAAGGTGGCGAATGTGTCCGGATCGGTCGCGATCGTCACCCTGAGCAACGGTCAGGACGTGACCGGTGCGGCGGTGCACGATCTGCGCCCCGGCCAGGACGTCACGGTCAGCGTCCGCCCCGAACAGATCCGCCTCAGCACCAAGGCCAGCGAAGGTAGCCTTCCGGTGACGGTGCTGAACCGGATCTTCCTGGGCGAACATACGGAATACCTGGTGCGCCATGACAGGCTGGGAGATTTCCTGGTGCTGGCGCCCAGGCTCGCGGAATTGAACGAAGGGCCGTTCAATACGGGCGATGTGCTGCAGGCATCCTGGGATGCCGACGCGGCGCTCGTTCTGGAAAATAACTAAAGCCTACGAAAACTCTTCACAGGGAGTATCCAAATGCAACGCGACGACACACCAATCACCAAGAAAAAGTTCATGGAAGAACTTTACCGCTACAAGAAAGGGTCGGTCAGCCGCCGTCACTTCCTTGGCGTGACCGGTCTCGGGATGGCCAGCGCCGTGATGGGCGCTGCCGTGCCCGGCCTGCGCCCGCGCCCGGCCTTCGCCGCCGGCGATATCGGCGACCGCGTGGTTCTTGCAACCTGGCCGAACTACCACGACATGGCCAACTTCGAGGCCTTCACCGAAGCCACCGGCGCCTATGTGCAGATCAACGCCTTCGGATCGAACGAGGAAATGCTGGCCAAGCTGCAGGCCGGCGCGACAGGCTGGGACGTTTTCGTGCCCACCAACTACACCATCACCACCTATGTCGGCGAAGACTTGATCGAACCGCTCGATACCTCGCTGATCCCGAACTATGACCCCAATGCCTATGACCCGCGCTTCTCCGAAGCCGGATCGGTCGACGGCAAGCTCTACGCGGTACCGAAGGACTGGGGCACCACCGGTTTCGTTCTCAACACCAAGCATACCAACGGTGTGAAGGTCGACAGCTGGAAGCAGTTCTTCGACATGACCAAGAATGAATTCTCCGGCCGTACCATGGTGCATGACTACCAGCTGACCACCATCGGCAACGCTCTGAAATATTTCGGTTATTCCTTCAACTCGGTGGACGAGAAGGAACTGGCCGACGCCGAGAAGCTGCTGATCGAATGCAAGCCGCATCTGTTCGCTATCTCGTCGGACTACCAGCCGGCGATGCGCAATGGCGATGCGTGGATGTCAATGGCTTGGACCGGCGACGGCAAGCAGCTGAACAACGACATGCCCGAAATCATCTATGTCCTGGGTAAGGAAGGTGGCGAAATCTGGAGCGACTACTACGCCGTTCCCAAGGGTGCCCCGCACCGGGCCGCAGGCTACGCGCTGATCAATTTCTTGCTCGATCCGCAGGTCAACGCCAAGGAGGTTCTGGCACACGGCTACCCGTCGGCGGATGCGCATACAAATGCGCTGCTGCCCGAGGAACTGCTTAACGACCCGATCCTCTACCCGGCGCAAGAACTGCTGAGCGCGCTGGAATTCGGCGCGGCCGTGACGCTGACCGACCCGAACCGGGCCGAACTGATGGCCCGCTTCAAATCGGCCTGATCTGAAAACGACGAGAACGACATGACTCAACGCACCCGCAATCTTCTGCTCTTGGCACCTGCCGGAACCTGGTTTCTGGTCATGCTGATCGTGCCGCTGACGGTCGTTCTCGTTTTCAGCTTCGGCGAACGCGGGGCCTCCGGTGGATATGTCCCCGCGTTCACCTTCGAACAATACGCCAACCTGCCGGCCCGCTGGGCGGCGTTCAAGAATACCCTGACCCTGGCGCCGATCGGCACATTCGCGGCGTTGGTGATCGCCTATCCGCTGGCCTATTACCTGGCCGTCAAGGCCAGCCCGAAATGGAAGACCATGCTTCTGGTGCTGGTCATCGTGCCATTCTGGACTTCGATCCTGATCCGTTCCTACGCTTGGATCTTCCTGCTGGGCGGCCGGGGCATTCCGGCGTTGCTTGAACTGATCGGGATCGAGGGCGTGCGCCTGATCAACACGCCCTTCGCAGTGCTGGTGGGGATTATTTACGGCTACCTGCCGCTGATGGTGTTCCCGATCTTCGTCAGCCTCGACCGGCTCGACAAGCGGCTGCTCGAAGCCTCTTCGGACCTCGGCGCGACCCGCTTCCGCACCTTCTGGCAGGTGACGCTGCCGCTATCGCTGCCCGGCATCGCCACCGGCAGCCTTCTGGTCTTCATCCTGCTAATGGGTGAATACCTGATCCCCGCGCTTCTGGGCGGCGGCAAGGTGTTCTTCGTTGGCAACGCGCTGGTCGACCTGTTCCTGCAATCGCGCAACTGGGCCTTTGGCTCGGCGGTGGCGGCGACGCTGGTGATCATCATGCTGGTCAGTGTGACCATCTACATGCGGCTGATCAGCAAGCTTGGCGCGCAGCGCGAAGATGTGTCGTTGATGTAAGGGACTGAAAGATGCGGCTTTATTCGATATTCGTCTACCTGTTCCTCTACATCCCGATCGGAGTGATCGCGATCTTCAGCTTCAACGCCGGCCGCCATGCCAGCCAGTTCCAGGGCTTTTCGACCCAGTGGTACGGCAAGGCGCTGAACAATCCCTTCGTGATGGATGCGCTGCAGACCAGCCTTACCGTGGCGTTCTTCTCGGCCCTGTTCGCCAGCCTGTTCGGCACCATGGCGGCGGTGGCCTTGCAGGGGATCAAGGGACCGGTGCGCACCGTGTTCGACGGGCTGATCTATATCGCGGTGATGATCCCCGGCATCGTCATCGGTATCGCCACGCTGATCGGGCTGGTGACGCTGTTCGATCTGGTCAATCCGGCCATCGCGGCCGTGTGGCCCGCAGGCGCGGCTGCGCCGAAGCTCAGCATGGGGATGGGATCGCTGATCGCGGCGCATACGATGTTCACCATGGCCTTGGTCGTCATCATCGTGCGGGCGCGTCTGGCCGGGATGGACCGGTCGCTGACCGAAGCGTCGTCGGACCTCTACGCCACGCCGATGGGCACCTTCCGGCAGGTGACGCTGCCGATGATCCTGCCGGGCATCTTGGCCGGCTTCCTGCTCAGCTTCACCTTCAGCTTCGATGATTTCATCATCGCCTTTTTCGTCGCCGGGTCCGAAACCACGCTGCCGATCTACGTCTTTTCGTCGATCCGGCGCGGGGTGACGCCCGAAATCAACGCCATCGGTACCATGGTGCTGGCGGCATCGCTGATCATGTTGGTTACCGCGCAGATCCTGCTGCGGCGTGGAGAAAAGAGAAAGTCATGACCGTTCTTGAAAGAGTGAAGACACCCGCCGAGATGGTTTCTCTGGAAGGCCGTGTGGCCTTCGTCACCGGGGCGGGGTCCGGGATCGGCCGCGCCGGGGCCATGGCGATGGCGCAATGCGGCGCCCATGTGGTAGTGTCCGACCGCGACGGCGCACTTGCCGTCGAAACCGCCGACGCCATCGCCGAGGCGGGCCATTCGGCCAAGGCGCTGGCGGTCGACGTGACTGATGCAGCGCTGCTGGAAAACGCGATCCTGCAAACGGCGGAACGGCACGGGCGGCTCGACATCCTGCATTCCCATGCCGGGCTTCAGATCGAGGGCACACTGGAACAGGTGGCGCCTGAGGACATGGATGCCAGCTGGGGGCTAAACGTGCGTGCTCATTTCGTCGCCGCCCGCGCGGCGATCGGCCCAATGAAGAAACAAGGTGGCGGCAGCATCATCATCACCGCGTCGAATTCGGGCGTGCAATACGACCGCGAAATGATCGCCTATGCCACCACCAAACACGCCTCCGTGGCGATGACCCGGCAGATGGCAGCGGATTACGCCCGCGATAACATCCGGTTCAATGCGCTGTGCCCGGGTTTCGTCGACACCCCGTTCAACGCGGGGTTCGAGGTGCAGATGGGCGGACGCAAGGCGTTGGAGAGCTATATCTCGGACACCATCCCGATGGGCCGCTGGGGCACCACCGGCGAAATTGCCGATGCCATCGTTTTCCTGGCCTCCGACATGTCGACCTTCGTGACCGGTCATGCGCTGGTCATCGATGGTGGTGAATGCATCTAGACAGCCACGCCTGGGCGGACAATCCTTGCCCCGGCGCGCTGCGCCCTGAAACCTCCAACAGACCCGGCCTTAAGCCGGAATACGGGTGATCCCAATGGCTGACCTTCCCTCCAAAGCCCGCGTCGTCATTATCGGCGGCGGAATTTCCGGCTGTTCCGTGGCCTATCACCTGGCCGAACTGGGCTGGACCGATATCGTTCTGCTGGAACGCAAGCAGCTGACCTCAGGCACCACATGGCATGCCGCCGGTCTGGTCGGGCAATTGCGTGCCAGCCAGAACATGACCCGGCTGGCGAAGTATTCTGCCGATCTCTACACCCGGCTGGAAGCCGAAACCGGGCTTGCTACTGGGTTCCGCCAATGCGGGTCGATCACCGTGGCTTTGACCGAGGAACGCAAAGAGGAAATCCTGCGCCAGGCCGCCATGGCCCGCGCCTTCGACGTCGAGGTAAACGAACTTTCTCCCGACGAGGTGAAGGCGCTTTACCCCCATATGAATATCGACGGCGTGGTCGCGGGCGTGCACCTGCCCAAGGACGGGCAGGCCGACCCGGCCAATATCGCGCTGGCGCTGGCCAAAGGGGCGCGTGCGCGCGGCGCCAGGATCGTCGAACAGGTCAAGGTCACCGGCGTGACCGAAGCGAATGGCCGGGTGACCGGCGTCAACTGGCAAAGCAACGGGGAAGAGGGCCATATCGCCGCCGACATGGTGGTCAATTGCGGCGGCATGTGGGGCCGCGACCTTGCCGCGCAGAACGGCGTGACCCTGCCGCTTCATGCCTGCGAACATTTCTACATCGTGACCGAAAACATCCCCGACCTGACCCAGATGCCGGTGCTGCGGGTGCCCGACGAATGCGCCTATTACAAGGAAGATGCAGGAAAAATGCTGCTGGGCGCGTTCGAGCCCCGGGCCAAGCCCTGGGGCATGAACGGCATCAGCGAAGATTTCTGCTTCGACCAGCTGCCCGAGGATTTCGACCATTTCGAACCGATCTTGGAAATGGGCGTCAACCGGATGCCGATGCTGGCCGAGGCGGGCATCCACACCTTCTTCAACGGCCCCGAAAGCTTCACCCCCGACGACCGCTATTACCTGGGCGAAGCGCCCGAGCTGAAAGGCTATTGGGTCGCCGCCGGGTATAATTCCATCGGCATCGTGTCCTCGGGTGGGGCGGGCATGGCCGTGGCCCAGTGGATGAACGACGGCGAACCGCCGTTCGACGTCTGGGAAGTCGACATTCGCCGCGCCCAGCCGTTCCAGAAGAACCGCCGCTACCTGCGCGAACGGGTCAGCGAAACGCTGGGCCTGCTCTATGCCGACCACTTCCCCTACCGGCAGCCCGAAACCGCGCGCGGTGTGCGCCGCTCGCCGCTGCATGAACACCTGAAGGCCAGGGGCGCGGTGTTCGGGGAAACCGCAGGGTGGGAGCGCGCCAACTGGTTCGCGAACGAGGGCCAGGAACGCGACTACCGCTACAGCTGGAAGCGGCAGAACTGGTTCGACAACCAGCGCGCCGAGCACATGGCGATGCGGGAAGGGGTCGGGCTTCTCGACATGACGTCGTTCGGCAAGATCCGGGTGGACGGGCGCGACGCGCTGGCCTTCATGCAAAACGTCTGCGCCAACCAGATGGATGTCGATCCGGGCCGCATCGTCTATACCCAGATGCTGAACGCGCGCGGCGGCATCGAATGCGACCTGACCGTAACCCGGCTGGGCGATGAGTCCTTCTTCCTCGTGGTGCCCGGCGCCACCTTGCAGCGCGATCTGGCCTGGCTGCGCCGCCATGTCGGCGAGGCATCGGTGACCATCCTCGACGTGACCGCGTCGGAAGTGGTGCTGCCGCTGATGGGCCCGAAGGCGCGCGAGGTTCTGGCGCAGGTGTCGCCCAACGATTTCTCCAACGACGCCCATCCCTTCGGCATGGCGCGCGAGATCGAGATCGGCATGGGATTGGCCCGCGCCCACCGCGTGACCTATGTCGGCGAACTGGGCTGGGAGATTTATGTCAGTTCCGATCAGGCCGCCCATGTCTGGGAAAACCTGATGGAGGCGGGCGAACCGCTGGGGCTGAAGCTTTGCGGGCTGCACGCGATGGACAGTTGCCGGATCGAAAAGGCGTTCCGCCATTTCGGCCACGACATCACCGACGAAGACCACGTGCTGGAGGCCGGGCTTGGCTTCGCGGTGAAGACTGGCAAGGGCGAATTCATCGGCCGCGACGCGGTGCTGCGCAAGCGCGAGGAAGGGCTGAGCCGCAGGTTGCTGCAGTTCCGCCTGAAAGACTCCGAACCGCTGCTGTTCCACAACGAACCGATCCTGCGCGACGGCAAGATGGTCAGCTTCGTCACCTCGGGCAATTACGGCCACGCGCTTGGTGGCGCGATCGGCATGGGCTACGTGCCCTGCCGCGAACCGGGCGAAAAGGCGGAATCGCTGCTCGGCTCCACCTACCAGATCGACATCGCGGGCCGGATCGTCGAGGCCGAGGCAAGCCTCGCCCCGCTCTACGATCCCAAGTCCGAACGTCCCAAGGCGTGACCATAGCGGCGGGGGCTTTGCAGCCCCCGCCCTGCCCTTACAACCTGTCTAGAGCGTCTGAAAACGCACCGAGAAGCAGATCGGCATTCGTCTCGGAAAATACTATCGGCGGGCGCAACTTGATCACCGTGCCGAGCGCGCCTTCCGACCCGATCAGCACGCCGTTGCGCGCCATGTCGTTGATGATGGCCTTGACGGCACCCGGCACAGGTTCCTTGGTCGCGCGATCCTTCACGAGTTCCACGGCAAGCAAAAGCCCCCTGCCCCGCACATCGCCGATGATGTCATGCTTCGCCTGCAAATCCTGCAGGCCGCGCTTGATATAGGCGCCGACCCGTTCGGCATTGGCCTGCAGGTTGTCGCGTTCCAGCACATCGAGAACGGCAAGCCCCGCCGCGCAGCTTACCGGGTTTCCGCCGGTGGAACTGAACAGGTAATTGTCCTTCTTGAAGGCCTGATAAATCTCCTCGGTGGTCACCACGGCGCTGAGCGGCATGCCGTTGCCCATCGGCTTGCCCATGGTGACGATGTCGGGCGTGACGCCGTACATGTCGAAGCGCCAGAAATGCGACCCGGTGCGCCCGAAGCCGATCTGCACCTCGTCGGCGATGAACAACCCGCCCGCCGCGCGGGTTCGACGGATTGTTTCGTGCAGGTAATTGCCGGGGAAATCGATCACCCCGCTCGATGTCAGGCCGGTATCCATCACCAGCGCCGACATGCCGTATCCCGCCTCGTCCAGCGACGCGAGAGCTTCGTCGAAATTGCCCAGATAGGCGTTGACGATTTCCTCTTCCGAGCCTTCGAACGGCGTCCGATAGAGGCAGGGCGGCAGCACGCCACGCGCCCAGGGCTTGGTCGGCGTCAGGTCCGGCTGTTCCAGCGGCGATAGCCCATCAACCGCGTCGGTCACGCCGTGATAGGCATCGCGGGTGACGATGGCGCCCTTGTTGCCGGTATAGGTGCGCGCCAGCCTGAGCGCGAAATCGTTCGCCTCGCTGCCCGAGGAGAACAGGAAACAGCGGTCGAGCCCGTCGGGCAAGAGCGCCGTCAGCCGTTCGGAATATTCCACCAGCGGCCGGTAGAGGTAACGTGAATTGGTATTGAGCCGCGCCACCTGACGGCTAACCGCGTTGGCCACATGCGGGTGGCAATGACCGATATGGGGAATGTTGTTGTAGACGTCGAGATACGCGCGCCCCTCGCTGTCATAAAGCCAGACACCGCGCCCGCCAGTCAGGTAAAGAGGATCTTCGTAGAACAACCCATGGGCATCGCCGTAGGAATGTTCGCGCCGTGCGATCAGTTCCTTCCTATCCTCGGCGAGCGTCGTGTCGATTTTGCCGTCTGCCGGGCTGCCATCCGGCAGGGTCATGGGCATCGCGCCATCGGGGAAACGGCAAACATCGCGCAAGGTTTTCGTCGCTTCATGGAGGTCGATCTGCATCAGGCCGTCCAACGCCTTGCGGGTCGGTTCCTCATAGGCCAGCAGGTAATTATCGCGATCCTTCGATTCCGCCGCACGCCAGGAATAGATGACGTATTCATTGGCCACGCGGGTACGGATGAGGTCGAAAAGGATGTCGATCTCTTCTTCCTCAAGCGGCAGTACCTCGTCGTAACCGCTGACGACATTGGCGATATTGGCAAGGTAATCCCCACCCGAAAGACAGGAATCCGCCGCCGTCGTCGCCACTTCGGTGGCCAGCGCGCCGAACACCATGTCACCGAAATCGAAAATCCCAGACACCCGCTCCGGCGCTTCGGGGCGCACGCAGGAATTCACCGGGGTCACGTCGTTATGGATGATCTGCGATCGCAGCCCCTGCAGCCGGGGCCGGACATCTTTTACGTAGCGGGCAAAGACCTCTTCGGCTTGCGCGCGCGCCGCGGCCTCCTTGATGAAACCAGTCTTGTCGCGCAGGCTCATCGCCGCATCCATTTCCCAGACCAGCGGCGCACCCGCCGCCGGGTGATAGAACCCGCGCAGGCCCAGGTCGAGGTTGGCCACCGCCGCGCCGAGCGACCGGTAAAGCGCAGGCGTGCGTTCGAAATCGTCGGTCAGCTTACCCTCGACAAAGGAAATCAGCCGGACCAAGTGCTGCGCGCCGTCAGCCGCGGTCAGCCGGCCATAGGCGGCCCCTTCTGTTGTCGGGATGATCCGGGGCAGTTCCACACCCCGGCAATGCTGTTCCAGATGCAGCAACGCCTTGGTCTGAAAATCGACCGACTGTTCCGCTTCGCCGCTGTTATAAACCTTCAGGATCGCCTTCTCGCCGCCCTCCAGCGTCACAAGGAAATTCTGATCGCGGTCGCTGTAGAGATCCTGCGCGTCACCGGTTTTGCCAAAAAGGTTCGAAAGGCAGGCAATGGCGTCGCCCTGCGATATACGAGGCGGGTTGCTGTCCAGATATTTCATCAGAGTCTCTTATGAAGTTGAGGGATCACAGATTGGTTCTGCCCCGAAAGATTACCCCGCAATTTAGCAGGGCACCAGATTTTTGATCAAATTATTGAGCCAGATTTCTGGATAGGTCTATGTTTTGAACATTCGTCCGCTGTCAGCCCGATGCGACGCATTTAACGTACCAATTGTGAGACATACCCTTCACGGATCACCGCCGGATCATAGGCCTTCCTGCCAAAAACCTCACGGACCATCGGCGCCCAATACTCTAGCGGTTTACTTTCATATGCCGGGTCGAAGCTGGATTGGTCCCATCGCTCGCAGAACTCGGCGCAACTGTTGAAACATGGATGATCCTTGAATTCATCGCGGGCATTTTCATCCCACCCGTAATGCCGCCCGTAATAGAGCATTTGGAAAATCCCATGATGCTCGATGCACCAGGCCACATCCCAGCGGACATAGGGCCTGACGACCTCAGCCGAAAACCGGTCATGGTTCTGCGGGGCCAGGCCATCCCCGATATCATGCAGCAAGGCGCCGACGATCCAATCGAGATCCGCCCCATCGGCCTCAGCGCGGGTCGCTGCTTGCAAGCCGTGTTCAAGCCGAGTGATCTTATAGCCCTCAAGCGTTGCCTCGCCGTGGCGTTCAAGTTCCGCAAGAATCCGATCAGCCGTCATTGTATGGAATTCTTTTTCGAATTCGGCAAGCAAAAGGTAATCGTCTTTGGTCCCGTCCTTCATCTGAGAGAAGCTGACTGTTTTTTCGCCGGTCATTACGTATTCCCTGTTGTGTTTAAAAAGAGCTGCTAAGTTTCCATACGCCTGGTCAATGCGTTGCCGTTTTGGAAAAGAGCTGTATCACCAAGATCCCGGTCAGGATGAGGGCTATTCCCAGATAGGCCGGAAGGTCGAGTTGCTGGTTGAAAAAGACCTTTCCCATTGCCGCGATCAAGGCGATGCTCACCCCGGACCAGATGGCATAAACGATGCCGACCGGCATGAACTTCAGGACGAGTGCCATGAAATAGAATGAGGCAGCATACCCAAGCACGACAAGGATCGTTGGCCCAATACGGGTAAACTGCTCGCTTGCCTGCAACGCCATGGTGCCAGCTGTTTCGGTAAGGATGGCCAAGAGCAGGTAGATGTAGTGCATGTCGCTTCCGATTTGAAATCACGCCTGTCAGGCGAAGGCCCCGTTATCGCTATGCGTGAGCATGAGATGGTGAAAAGAGAGTCCGTTATCCGCCCAGCTCCAGGTCATACTTCACAGTCTTGAAAGGCACCCCATCGGGATCTGCCTCGGCATCAAGTTCACGGGCATAGCGGTGACCTTCGTAGACCGCAGCCGCAATGGTGGCGGGGCCGTAGCAATCACCGATACGCCGCAGTGATTTGATGCCCGCCGCAGCGAGTTTCCCCTGATCCGCACTGAGCGCATCAAAAAGCGCGTCATTGGGCAGGCGCATGGTCACCGGCACCAGCGTACCTTGCCGCGCAAGCGTTTCTCCGGTCACGAGGTTTTCCAGCTGAACAACGCCATCACCAAGTGACAGCACGCTGTGACGCGGCAGGATTTCCACGCCCATTCCGACCAACCGTTTTTCGATATGTTCCTGTTCCAGCGAATGCTCGGTCCAGCTGCTGACACAAAGGCCCGGCGTTACCAGTGTTACCTGATACCCCTCGCCTGCCAGCAATTCGGCCATCATGCCGCCCATGTAGTAGTGGTCGTCATCATAGACCACGACCGGTCCTTTATCAGGGCGTTTTTCGTCCATCAGATCGTCCGGGCTGAAACTGTTCGACGTATCGGCCCCCGGAATTGGGTTTCGGATATGCCGCCCGACACCGTCCCGCCGCCAAGTGGCGCCGGTGGCCAGTGCCACATGATCGGCACCAAATTCCAGCACCTCATCAGCGTTGAGTTCACTGTTGAGGTAAAGATCGACATTCACCATCGGTGCGATCTGACCCAACCGGTAATCCCTGACCCGCGCCCAGACATTCAGGTTCGGCAAGGTGCTTTCCCGGGTGACGCGGCCACCGGCCTGCGCCGCGGCGTCGGCCAGGGTGACGCGGTAGCCACGCTTGCCCAGTTGATGTGCAGCCTCAAGCCCGGCGGGGCCGGCTCCGACCACCAAAACGTGCGAATCCGTGCTTTTCGGAGCGATCTTTTCAGGGTGCCAGCCCTTGCGCCATTCCTCGCCCATAGTGGGGTTTTGGGTGCAGCGGGTGGGGGCCGAGACATTGTTCCATGCCGCGCAGATATTGCAGCCAATACATTCGCGAATATCCTCGACGCGCCCTTCCTTGATCTTGTTGGGCAGGAACGGATCGGCAATTGAAGGGCGCGCCGCACAGATCATGTCGACCAATCCTCGACGGATCGCTGACACCATCGCATCGGGCGACGTATAGCGCCCGACGGTGGAAACCGGTTTGCTTGTGACCTGCTTGACGAAGGCGATGTATTCTTCCTGATAGCCTTCGGGCGCGAAGCGCGAGGTTTTTGAATCGTTTTCCCAATTGGAGACGTTGACGTCCCACATATGCGGAATTTCGGCCAGCATCTCGATCGCGTCGCGGCCTTCATTTTGCCATTCCAGACCGTCGGGGCCCATCATTTCGTCCACCGCGAAGCGTGCGATCACGCCCATCGTATCGCCGACGGCGTCAAGCGTGTCCTCCAACAGTTCCCGATAGAGCCGCAGGCGGTTTTCAAGGCTGCCGCCATATTCGTCACCGCGCTGATTGTGACGACGCGACAGGAAATGAGAAGGCATCGTGCCGTCGTGCCCGGCGTAAACCACGACAATATCAAAGCCTGCATCTCGGGCGCGCAAGGCGGCCTTACGGTGCCAACGGCGATAGTCGCGGATGTCACTCAGGTCCATGGCGCGAGCCTGTACCGGGTGATCGCGCCAGGTGACTGGGCGGTGCATCGGGCCGATCGGCACCTCGCGGCTGTAGATATTTCCGGTGTCATGGCCGTTGTGAACCAGCTCTACTGCCGCCAGCCCACCATGTTTTTGCACCGCGTTCACCATGCCCGCCAGATAGGGCACATCCATCTCGCCCCAGAGCCGGGTTTCGGTAAAGGGCGTCACGTCGCCGGTCGGATGGAAATCGCATTGTTCGGTGGCAACGATACCCCAGCCACCCTCGGCTTTCATGCCGCGCATGGCGATCATGCTATCGGGATACATCCGCCCCATGCCATTACAATGCGGGGCCTGCATGAACCGGTTGGGTGCCGTGACCGGTCCTATCTGAACAGGTTCGAACAGGATATCGTAACGTGGATCACGGGCCATTTCTTCGTTCCTTAACTGTTTGCGTGGGAAAGGAGCAGGTCTGCGCCCTTGGCTTCAGATCCTGATCTTTTCCCTCGCTGGCGGGGTCGGTGGAATTTTAGCCGCATGTGCGGCCACTTCCGGGCTTTTGGGCATTGCAGCCAAATCCTGACTTGACTCGACTCAGATATCAACCCAGCTTTTGAATGAACATTCAATTGATAAATGGTCAGGATACCATTTGTTTATATGAGTGTAGCGGCTGCAATTAAAAAAGCAGGCGAGCAAATTCGCCATCCCGCCAGGGAACAACAGCCGCATCTGGAGGCTTGGCGAAAGCCAAAGCACAAACCAATAGGGAGACTCAGAATGGACATTGTTGATCAGTTAGGATCACTAAAGGAAGGCAAGCTAAGCCGCCGCAAATTCACCAAATCACTCATGGCGGCGGGGATCGGTGTTGCAACCACCCCCCTTGCGTCGCGCATGGCTGCTGCATCGGCAGAAGAGCAGGGAACTTTCTTTACTTGGGGTGGATATGACATTCCCGAGCTGTTCGTGCCTTACAAGGAAAAGTACGGCGAATTGCCGAATTTCGCCACGTTCGGCGGCTCGGAAGAAGCGCTGACGAAAATGCGCAGCGGTTATGTCGTTGATGTTTCACACCCCTGCAACGCAGGCATTCCGCGCTGGATTGCTTCGGGCCTGTTCCAGCCCATCGATACGTCGCGCCTGTCGAACTGGGCAGACGTGATGCCCGAGCTGTACGACCTCGAAGGCAACATCGTGGATGGCAAGCCCTACCTGGCGCCGTTCGACTGGGGCCAGACCTCGATTACCTACCGCACCGATCTGTTCGAGCTGGAAGGCGAAGAGACTTGGGATATGCTCTGGGATGAGCGCTACAAGGGCCGGCTCGGCAGCCTGGCGTCGGGCGGCGACGTCTGGTGGTGCGGTGCCATCAAGGCCGGCGTCGACTTCAAGGACATCGCCACTCAGGAAGCCTTTGACAAGATCGCCGCGGCCATGCGCGCGCAGCGCCCGCTGATCCGTCTTTACACGGACGACACCACCACGCTGGAACAAGCGCTCGCATCCGGCGAGATGGTGGCGGCGATGACTTGGAACAGCTCGGCAACGACGTTGAAGGCCGAAGGCGTTCCGGTGAAGTTTGCAGATCCCAAAGAGGGTGCCCTGACCTGGGTCTGCGGTCTGATGATCCACAAGGACGCGCCAAATCTGGACAAGGCCTATGACATCATCGATTCTCTTCTGAGCGTTGAAAGCGGCAAGTTCATGATCAATGACTACGGTTATGGTCATTCGAACAAAAAGGCGTTTGACGCCTTTGATGAAGAGACGTTGCTGAGCCTCGGTCTGAGCAAAAATCCGACCGATATCCTGTCTACCGGTCACTTCCAGATCCCGCAAACACAGGAATGGGAAACCAAGATGAACGCCCTGTTTGAGGAAATCAAAGCGGGCTTCTGATCCTTCTGCCCCGGGCTGGCAGAGCCCTTTTGGAATTTTCCAGCCCGGGCTTAATTCGCCCAGCGCCACCACTTCGGTGGCTCTGGTGCATATACCTTACCGAACCTACTGGAGCACGGCCGATATGAGTGGAGAAAGCGCAACCTCTACCAATCCAGGTTTATCCAACTCTGGCTCAACAAAGCCGCTGGAAACCGGACGTCTGAGCAGGTTGCTGCAAAGGTCCGAAGCCGCAAGGGGCTTCTCGCTTCTTTCGCCCACGCTGCTGATCATGTTCATCGGTGTCGCCGTCCCATTCGGCATCCTGATCGTCATGAGTTTCTGGACTCAGCTCGGCTTTAATTTCGACACCAGCCTAACGCTTGCGAACTACGAGAGCTTCGGCGAGCGCGCGATATATGGAGCGTTGCTGAAACGCTCATTGTGGATGTCCAGTGCGGCGACGATAGCGACCGTGTTGCTATGTTATCCGATGGCCTATTTTGTCGCGTTCCACATCCATCGCAACAAGATGATCTGGATCGTCCTGATCACCCTGCCATTCTGGACCAGCTATCTGTTGCGGGTCTTCGCCTGGAAGGTGGTTCTGGGCTACGAGGGCGTGATCAATTCGGCGCTGATGCACCTTGGCCTGATCAAAGCGCCACTGGAGTTTTTGCTCTACAGCCAATCGGCCGTCGTAATCACCCTGGCGCATGCCTGGGCTGCTTTCGCCATTCTGCCGATGTATGTGTCGCTTGAGAAAATCGACAAATCTCTGCTTGAAGCCGCGACGGACCTCGGCGATGGCCCTGTTCGGCGCTTTTTCAGGATCACGCTGCCGCTATCCCTGCCGGGTGTCATTTCCGCGAGCCTGCTGATCTTCATCCCTACGACCGGTGACTACATCACACCTGCGCTTCTGGGCGGCCCTGACGGGGCGATGATCGGTAACCTGATCCAGAAACAGTTCGGAGCGATCAACAACTGGCCCATGGGCGCGACGCTTTCGATCATCCTTATGCTGTCGATTGCCACTATCGCCCTTGTTTTCATGTTTGCCACCAACTTCGTCAGGAAGCGGATATCATGAGCTCACAATCCTATATCCATCGCCCCAACCGACCTTTGCAGGTCTATGCGGCCATCTTTCTGATCGTGCTTTATGTGCCGGTACTGTTCCTGCCGCTCTTCAGCTTCAACGATTCAATCTACGTGAAGTTCCCTCTCAAGGGCTTCACCACGCAATGGTATGTCGAATTGTTCCACCGCGAACCGGTCTGGGCGGCCTTGATGAACAGCGTAAAGGTCGGTGTCACCACCTCGCTCATCGCGACCGGGTTAGGCGTGTTCGCCGCCAAGGCGATCACCCGCTATCGCATCCCCGGGCGCGGACCACTGGTCGGCTTCATCATGCTGCCGCTGGTCGTCCCTGGTATCATTTTCGGTGTCGCACTTCTGGTATTGCTCAGCCAGATGGGCATCCCGCTGTCGCTCTACACCGTGACAATCGGCCATGTCATCGTCTGTCTGCCCTTTGCCATTGCGACGATGATCCCAAGGTTCGAAGGCTTTGATCCATCGGTTGAAGAAGCCTCGGCCGATCTGGGGGAAAACGCCTGGTGGACCTTCTGGCGCGTGACCTTCCCCATCGTCTTCCCGGGTATTCTGGCCAGCCTTCTGCTGACGTTCACCGTGTCTTTCGATGAATTCATCATGGCCTTTTTCCTGAGCGGCAGCGATCCGACTCTGCCCATGTACATCTGGGGCCAGTTGCGGTTTCCCAAGGAATTTCCGTCCATACTGGCCATGGCATCCATCATCCTGCTGGCATCCTTCATCCTCGTCTTCATCGGGCAATGGATCAACCGGGATGCACAGTCCAAAACTCTCGCAAATGAAGAAGAATAATGACGCAAAACGACGCCTATATCTCGATCCGGAACGTCAACAAATTCTTTGGTACGTTCCAGGCCATCAATGACGTGTCGATTGACATTCACCAGGGGGAGTTTTTCTCGCTCCTGGGATCCTCGGGTTGCGGAAAGACCACTCTGCTCAGGATGCTGGCGGGATTTGAAATGCCCACCTCGGGGGAAATCTTCATCGACGGGCAGCCCATGTCGATGGTGCCGCCACATCAACGTCCGGTAAACATGGTCTTCCAGAACTATGCGATCTTCCCGCACCTGAATGTGCGCGACAACATCGCCTACGGGCTGCGCAAACAGAAACTGCCGCGGGTCAAACGTGACGCCATGGTCGACGAGATGCTGGAGCTGATCAAGCTGCCGGAATATGGCGACCGCAAAGCCACTCAGCTTTCAGGCGGTCAGCGCCAAAGGATCGCCTTGGCTCGGGCCTTGATCCTCAGGCCCAAGGTTCTTCTGCTCGACGAACCTCTGGGAGCACTGGACAAGCAGCTGCGCGAACAGATGCAACTGGAACTGCGGGCCCTTCAGAAAACGGTCGGCATCACCTTCGTGTTTGTCACCCATGACCAGGAGGAGGCCCTGACCCTGTCGGATCGGATTGCTGTCATGGCCAGAGGCAGGGATCTGCAGGTCGACACGCCGACCCGACTCTATGAAAGCCCGGTGAATCGCGACGTGGCCAACTTCATCGGCACGATGAACTTCTTTGATGGCAAGGTTACAGGCATCGCTGATGGCACTGCCGGCGTTGACGTCAACGGTCTCGGACATGTCTCGACAACGAACTTTGGCCCGAAATTGCGTCCGGGCGATGACGTCTGCATCGCGATACGCCCTGAAAAACTGAACCTGACCGAAAGCGAACCCCAAGTCGCGGGCAACAAAACGCAAGGTCAGATGGATAAGGCCGCCTATTTGGGCGAACGCAGCCACTATTACGTTCGCCTGAATGACGTTTCGCAGCCGGTCGCCATTTCGGCCCAGAACCGGCAGCGCGCCGAAGGAACACCGGAAGAAAAACGCCCTGTCTGGATAAGTTGGGAAGACAATGCGTTTGTTATTCTGGAGAATAGGTAAATCGGTCGATAGGGACCTCTCAACCTAAACCCAGGAACACAAATGAGCGACGCTTCCAAAGCCAAGAATAATTCTGGCAAGAAACCCAGGACCGCCTCGAAAGAGGTGCGGCGCCAGCAATTGATCGATGCAACCATCGAAAGCATCGCCAAGCATGGCCTGACAGGAACAACGATGACAACGGTCACCCGCGAGGCAGGCCTGTCCTTAGGGTTGGCGAATTTCCATTTCTCCACCAAGCAGAACCTGTTTGAGGAAACCCTTCGCTATCTGGCTGACGAACACCACCAGTTCTGGAAAAAAAGCTACGAAAAGGCGAACCTCGCCCCCGAGGCAAAACTTAAGGCGATTGTTGACGCTCACTTTCATCCCACCATCTGCAAACGCAAGAAAATCACCGTGTGGTATGGCTTCTTCGGAGAAGCGAAATCACGTGCTTCCTACCGCAAGCTGGTTGCCGAGATCGACGCCGAACGGCTCACTCTGTCGATCCGTCTATGTCGCGACATCATCCAAGAAGGCGGCTATGAAAACATTGATCCTGAAAACGTCGCGATGACGCTTGAAGGCCTCTATGACGGCTTCTGGCTCAACATCTTGATCTACCCCAATGAATTCACCCGTTTCGATGCCTTGAGACGTATCCAGGAATACTTGGCAAGCCAGTTTCCCAAGCATTTCGAACGCCCACCACCAACAGACTGCGAAGGTTGACCTGTGCCAAGAGACTCCCGTTATGACATCCTGTTCGAACCAGTCCAAATCGGCCCTGTAACGGCCCCCAACCGGTTTTATCAGGTCCCACACTGCACCGGCATGGGCTGGCTTCGCCCGCGAATGCTGGCCGGCATGCGCGAGGTCAAAGCCGAGGGCGGCTGGGGCGTTGTCTGCACCGAATACAACTCGATCCACCCCAGTTCAGACGACCTGCCGCATCCTTCGGCTTCGCTCTGGGATGACAGCGATATCCGCGCGCACCGGTTGATGACGGACAAGGTGCATGCGCATGGCGCACTCGCCGGGGCCGAGCTTTGGTATGGCGGCATCCGGACTTCGAACACGATGACCCGCGAGGTCGCGATGGACCTCGACAGCTTTCCGAATTCGGTCGGCAATCCGTTCCAGACACGCGCGATGGACAAGACCGACATCAAGACCTTCCGCCACTGGCACAAGCGCGCGGCCTTGCGGGCACGCGATGCCGGATTTGACATCGTCTATGTCTATGCGACCCACGGATACCTGATCTCGAACTTCCTCAATCCGCGTATGAACACGCGCGGCGACGAATACGGCGGCTCGATGGAAAACCGTACCCGACTGGTGCGGGAATTGATCGAGGAAACCAAAGAAGCCGTGGGCGACCGCTGCGCTGTTGCCGTGCGCTTTTCTGCCGATGAAAAAATCGGACAGGACGGCGTACCGATCCACGGTGAGCGGCGTGACATGTTCGAGATGCTGGCAGAAATGCCGGACCTCTGGGATATCAACATCGCCGATTATTCGCTGGAAATGGGTGTATCGCGCTTCGTCAAGGAAGCGCCGCTTGAACCCTACATGGATTTCGTGAAATCAGCGACCAGCAAACCGGTTGTCACCGTTGGGCGCTTCACCTCGCCCGACACGATGCTCAGCCAGGTAAAGCGCGGCATCGTCGATTTTATCGGCGCGGCACGGCCATCCATTGCGGACCCGTTCCTGCCCAAGAAAATCAATGAGGGACGCATCGATTCCATCCGGGAATGCATCGGCTGCAACGTCTGCTATTCCGGCGATTCCATTGGCGTGCCGATCCGCTGCACACAGAACCCGACCATGGGCGAGGAATGGCGCAAGGGTTGGCACCCCGAAAAGATCGACCCAAAGGGATCGGACAGCTCTGTTCTGATCGTCGGGGCCGGTCCCGCCGGGCTGGAAGCCGCACGCGCCCTTGGGGAGCGCGGCTATCAGGTGACCCTGGCCGAGGCTTCCCGCGATCTGGGTGGCCGGGTTACCCGAGAATGCGCCCTGCCCGGAATGAGCGAATATGCCCGCGTGCGCAACTACCGTGAACAGGAACTGCAGGAGATGACCAATGTCGAGATCTATCGCGAAAGCGCGCTGACAGCTGAAGATGTCATGGCCTTCGAGGCCGACCACGTCGCCATCGCCACCGGCGCAACCTGGCGCAAGGAACGTTTCAATGGAGAGGCTTACGTTTCCATCGCCGTCCCCAGTTCCGCGCCCGAAATCCTGACGCCAGACGACATCGTGGCGGGTGTCACACCCACCGGCCCCGTGTTGGTCTATGACGAGGATGGTTATTATCTCGGTGGCGTCATTGCCGAACATCTGCATTTGAAAGGCCTTGATGTCGCCATTGCGACACCTGCGGACAATATTTCAGACTGGGCCGGAAAGACATCCGAGCGCTGGCGCGTACGCACCCACCTGATGAAGCTTGGCATCGAGACGATCGTGTCCCACAGCCTGCAAAGTTATGATGGCAACTCAGCCACCCTGGTCTGTGAATATTCAGGCCGCGAAAAACCGATTGCCGTTGGATCGGTGGTCATGGTCACTCAGCGAAGTCCCAACGATGCACTTTACCAAGAGCTTCTGGCGACGGTGGATGGGCAGGTTGAGGAGCTCCCCTTCACCCTGAAACGGATCGGCGATTGTGAAGCCCCTGCGATCATCGCAGCGGCCACTTATGCAGGCCATAAATACGCCCGTGAATTGGATGCCGCTATTGATCCTGATGAACCGCTGAAACACGATCGAGTGGATGTCGGGGAGACAACCGCAACAGGTGTCGCTTGAAGTGGAAAGGGGCACTCGCACTCCTTGCCGCTGCCGCGATCATAAGCGGCAGCGCAATGTTCCTCCTTGCCAAAAGACGCACGCCCCTTCCCACGCCTGAAGTCAGCGAAGTCGAAGCCTGCAACGCCTGCACGGCCCGTCACCAGAACCTGAAGCATTTGCGGGATGCGCTGCGGCAGAAAAACACGGGCGAGGATTGATGACCTCGAGCTGCGAAAACCTCTTCCCACCGCTGTCTGTGGGACCGGTCGAAGAAGCCATGTTCGAAGGGCATCGCATCGGAACAGAAATATGAACGGCCCCAGGCCGGAGAAAGGACCGAAAGCCATGTTGAAGGAAATTACCGAAGCCACCCAAAGCATTCAGGCCAAAGACCAGCACTTCATGCATCCGTGGGAGGACGTCACGGCTATTGGAACCCAGGCGCGGACGGTGATAGCGAAGGCCGACGGGATCTATATCGTCGACAGTGATGGCAACCGGCTGATCGATGGCCCCGGCGGTATGTGGTGCGTGAATGTCGGTCACGGCCGCGAAGAGATCGTCGAAGCGGTCGCTGCGCAGATGCGTGACCTGACTTATTTTTCACCCTGGTCGGCCACGGCCCCGCCCGCGGCGGTTCTTGCCGAAAGGTTGGCAAACCTTGCCCCCGGAGACCTGAACAACGTGTTCTTCACCACCGGCGGATCGACAGCCGTCGACTCGGCGCTTCGCTTTGCGTTCTTCTACAATAACTGCCTTGGCCGGCCCGAGAAAAAGCACATCATCTCCCGTGTCGGCGCCTATCACGGCAGCACCCACCTGACCGCATCGTGCTCGGGCAAGATGCTGGAAAAGGCCAACATGGACATGGTCGAGGACACGGTCCACCTGATCCCCAATCCCAATCCCGCCCTGCGCCCGTCCGGCATGTCGCTGGAAGAATTCTGCGACCGGAAAGTCGCCGATCTGGAAAACAAGATTCTGGAACTGGGTCCGGACAAGGTCGCGGCTTTCATTGCCGAACCGATCCTGGCCTCGGGCGGGGTCATCATCCCACCTGAAGGTTACTACCGGCGTTGCCACGATTTGTGCCGCAAACATGATGTGCTCTTCATTGCCGATGAGGTCGTGACGGCATTCGGTCGTCTTGGCCATTACTTTGCGAGCAAGGATGTTTTCGGTGTCGAGCCCGATATGCTGACCACAGCCAAGGGGCTGACCTCGGGCTATGTGCCGATGGGGGCCTTGTTCATTTCCGATCGCCTGATGGCGGACATCAAGGCGGCCGGGAATGAGCCCAAAGGCTTTTTCAGCGGCTTCACCTATTCGGGCCATCCGGTTGCAGCGGCAGCGGCCCTCGCGAACCTCGACATATTCGAACATGACGCGCTGCTTGACCACGTAGCCAAGGTGGCGCCCCATTTCGAAAAACGCCTGCGAGAGCTTGCCGATCTGCCCATGGTCCGGGACATTCGGGTCAACGGGCTGATGGCTGGGGTGGAATGTTGTCTGGATCCTGAAAAGCCGGACGATGAGCGCGACATGAACTTCCTGCTGGAGGTCGATGAGATTTGCCAGAGAAATGGCCTGTTGCTGCGCCCGGTCTATTCTTCGGCCGTCCTTTCCCCGCCACTGACGATAACCGCGGCACAGATTGATGCGCTGGTTGATATTCTGAAACAGGGGCTGGAGACGGCCTGGGAAAACAGGGCAACCGATCCGAAGTAGAGATCACGCCAACGTCTCGCGTTTCGACATGAATACGCCTTGCCAGACGACCCGGCTTTACAGTCCCCCCTCAGATTAAAGGAAAAGATTGATGACTGCTCAAACATTCAGACTTAACCCGGACCCTGAGGGTATGACGCCATCCGAATTCACAGGGCAAGGCAGTTTCACGACCAGCGACAAGACCGAGATGAACCTGTTCGCCTACGCTGCCGAAGACGAATCCCTGTTGTCGGGCGTATGGGAATGCGCCCCCGCCCGCGAGGAATACCCGGATGGCTACCCGGTTCACGAGATGATGCACGTTATATCGGGGTCGGTGACACTCACCCATCCGGACGGGAATTCCGAGACCTTCACGGCCGGAGATACGTTCTTCATTCCCAAGGGCAGCCCCTGCACTTGGGAAAACACCGAAACGATGCGGAAGTTCTACATGATTGCGGCCTGACCGACGAAACTTGGATAGGTCTAACTTTTTCGGAGCATGGGGGAACCAGACCAAACCTCGTTTTCTTTTGCCAACCAAGCGTCTCCGTCACCGCAAGACAGCCCCCATCAACGAATGATCTATGGCGTCGCACCAAACGGCTCACTGACGAATTCCCCGCCTCGCATCAACGGCCAGGAAGCGCCTGGATCAGTGATATTGAACTGAAGCTTATGCGCGACCGCACTGAACCAGATCAGCCGCTAGACGCTCACCAGACACAAAGGGATCAAGCATGACTGAAAAATCCATCCAGGAATATGATGACGATATGAACACCCTGCTGGAAGCCGTTTGGGGCCCAGGGTTCGCGTCGCCGGGCGGCACCGATGAAGTCGATCTCTATTTGCAAGGGATAGACCTTGCAGGGGCTTCGGTGCTTGACATCGGTTGCGGCCTTGGCGGGTTGGATGTCCACTTGGTGAAACAGCACAAGGTCGGCAAAGTCACCGGAATCGACATCGACCCGGGCCTGATCCGACGATGCAACCGCTTGGCAGAAAAAAATGGCGTCAGTGAGCAAACCGAGTTCGTTTGCGTAGAACCCGGGCCACTGCCGTTTGCCGATGCAAGTTTTGACGCCGTCACGAGCAAGGATTCAATCATCCACATCGCCGACAAACACGGGTTGGCCGCCGACATTTACCGGGTGCTAAAGCCCGGAGGCTGGTTTGCCGCCAGTGATTGGCTCGCGGGGTATGATGGTAAACCATCGCCCGAAATGCAGGCCTACCTCATTGCCGAGGGGTTCGATTTCGGGATTGCTTCCGCCAATACCTACCGTCTGGCGATGGAAGCGGCCGGTTTCGAAGACATCGAATTTGTCGATCGCAACGAATGGTACCGGGACGAGGCGCGGCGCGAACGGGATCAGTTGCGCGGCGCGCTCTACGATGGCCTTGAAAGCCGCGTCGGCGCCGAGTTTCTGGAACACGAGATCGACGTCTGGGACAAAATGATTGTCGTCCTTGACCAAGGGCTCATGCGGCCAACTCACCTGAGGTGCAGAAAACCCGGATAAATCCGAAGACCGGTCCCGTTCGAACCTTTGACCCTCGCATTCTCATTCACGCGCGTTTCACTGAGGCCGTTCAGCCCTTCCGCAACGATCGGCACGTTGAGGCCAAAGCCGAGAGCACCGAGGACGAAAAGTCCGCCAATTCCGCAGTCAAAATCACAGGACCGTCAATAGCCGGGTTGCCAATCGTCCCCCCATAATTCGCGCCACAGGAATGGTCTGGTCGAGTTTGATTTCACAGTCCCTCCATGCCAGAGGTCCCACTTCGGATTGCAGTATTTTGCAAAATGCGCGTCCAGCTGCGCTGAGAGGTCTTCCAATGCATCTTGGTACGCCGGGTCTTCGGCCACATTCCGGCGTTCGTCCGGGTCACGCTCAAGATCGAAAAGCTCGGTCCGGAAATCATAGCCGGTTTCGCCAACCCTCCGCATCAGCAACCATTTCTTGGTGCGGATCGAGCGCGTTTCTTCCTGTTCCATGAAAACCGCGCGATCCCAAGGGTCCCCACCGGACTCAACGAGCGAGCGCAGGCTTCTGGACGGGCTGGTATCCGATGATGGCAGCGGCAGCCCCGCATAATCCCGCACGGTGGCGTGAATATCGGTCGTCCCGACAAGGCTCTGGGCGACTTTGCCTTCATGGTCGCCAGTGGGCGGTTTGATAATCAGAGGGATGTGATGCGCCTCGCGATGGGTGTTCGAAGGCCAGGTATCCTCACCATGCCCCCAAAATCCGTGCTGCCCGAGGGACATGCCGTGATCGGAGGTATAGATCACCAGCGTATCGTCGAAAATCCCTTGGCGTTCCAGCGCGGCAAGCACCTGCCCCACACCTTCGTCGACCATGCTCATCTGCGAATAATAGTTGCGCAATGTCGGCAGGTCGTTGGGCATCTGCAGGATGTCCTTGTAAAATTCTTCCCCCTTGAAACCCTTGTCTTCGTTGATCAACAGCCATTTGATCAGTTCCCGGCTGATCCCTTCGCGGGGCACGGAATTGAACGGCGTATCCTTGTAGAGGTAGGCAAACTTGTTCATGGCCTCGCCCTTGATCGAGGGCCAATGACCGTAGGGCGCGGGGTAGGTCAGAAACATGAAGAAGGGGTTTTCAGCATCCTTGCCGCGCTTGTCGATATAGTCGACGGCGTGGTCGGTGAAAAACTCCACCGAATGCCCCGGGTGGATCATCTGTTCGCCATTTACCACCATCTTGTTGTCGTAGAACGAAAGCACATGCCCGATCTGCATCGTGATCCATTCGTCGAATCCGTTTTGCGGCTGATCGGCGATACCCAGGTGGTATTTGCCAATCAGGGCCGTTTCATACCCCGCCTGCCCCAGCAGTTCGGGCAGGGTATCGAACTCATCAATGGCGTTCCATTGGTCGGGCCATTCGGAAATCAGGCCGTCATCGAGCCAAGTATGTATCCCATGCTGCGAAGGGATTAGGCCCGTTAGAACCGATGCCCTGCAAGGCGAACACATTGCATTGGGGCAGAAGGCTTCGCTGAACCGGGTCGCGCGCTCAGCCAACCCATCCAGATTTGGCGTGTGGACTTCGGAATTGCCCGAGCAACCCATCATTTTTGCGGGTTGGTTGTCGACGAAAACCAAGAGAATATTGGGTCTGTCAGCTGTCATTGAAAAACCTCGGAATGTGGTTCCAACAGTGTCAGATTTTGCCTTAGATCGAAAGAAAAAAGAATTCGTTTCTCATTGATATTACGCACAAATTATACCCATAGGGCTTCGTTGCGGAGGCGAAAACCGATGCCTTGTAATCCCCTAAATCACCTTGGGCCGGAGGGCCGTGAGCCTGTGCGAAAATCTTCGATGGACCTGCCAGTCAAGCTGAGCGGGTTATCTTTTGAGTTCGGCAGGTCACCCCAACTCACGCCCTGAGACGGCCGTTATCCGGGTCCCATGCGGGTTCATCGGGCAGGACCACGGCAGCGCTCGTTTGCCCATAGCCGGTGACCTGCAGTTCGGTGCCCGGTTCCGCCAGGTCGTCGCGCAGCATACCGAGGCCGATACAGGCCTGCACCCTGTGCCCCCAGCCGGCGGATGTCAGTTCCCCCACGACCTCGCCCTCATGGAGCAGCGATGCCATGTAGGGCGGATCGAACTCCTCCGCCTCGATTTTCAATGTAACGAAGCGTTTGCTCACCCCGCTGGCTGCCTGCGCCTCCAGCGCCGCCTTGCCTCGGAAATCGGGTTTGCCGAAGGCGACGAAGCGGTCCAGCCCCGCTTCAAGTACCGTATAGTCGGTCGAAAGGTCCTGCTTCCAGGCGCGGTACCCCTTCTCGATCCGCAGGGAATCGAGCGCGAACATCCCGAAGGGCCGCAGGCCCATCGGCGCACCCGTCTGCATCAACGCCTCGTGGATGGCGGGCATGTCGGCCAACCGCGCATGGATTTCCCAACCCAGTTCGCCGGCGTAGCTCACCCGCATCAACATCGCCTCGGCCCCGGCAACCCGGGCGTTCTGCACGCTCAGCCAGGGCCGGGTAAGATCGGCATCCGTGAGTGGGGCAAGAATGCCGCGGCTCTTGGGGCCGGTGACGATCAGGCACGACCAGTCATCGGTTTCGTCGCTCAGTTCCAGCCCCGATTCCAGCTGCGCCAGCAACCATTCCTTGTCATGCGACTGTGCCGTCGCGGCGGTGATCAGCCAGAATTCATCCTCGCCCATCCGGGCCAAGGACATTTCTGTCACGATCCGTCCCTTGTCGTCCGCGAAATAGCCAAGGCCGACGCGTCCGACTTTCGGCACCCGTCCGGTGATCTGCCGTTCAAGCCAGTCTGCCGCCTCCGCGCCGCGCAGTCGGAAGCGCGAAAATCCCGGCAAGTCGAGAACGCCCGCCGCGTCGCGCACAACCGCGCATTCTTCGGCCACCGCCTCTGCCCACGGTCCGTCGCGCCGCCAGGTCTGGGTGCCTTCTTCGCTGGTGTCGTCACCGGGACGCGCGAACCAGGCCGCCCTTTCCCAGCCGTTCCAAGCGCCGAAGACCGCACCGGCGTTCGCCATCCGGTCATGCAGGGGCCCGTGTTTCTTGTCGCGCCCGTCCGGCCAGAAGTGATGCGGGAAATGCATGGCATATTCGTGGCCATAGACCTCCATCCCCTTTGCGATGCAATATTCCTGGTCCTCGAAGCCGGTGAAACGGCGCGGGTCGCATGACCACATGTCCCATTCGGTCGCCCCTTCGGTGATCCATTCGGCCAGCACCTTGCCGGCACCGCCGCCCTGGCAGATACCGAAGGTGAAGACGCAGGCCTCGAACGCGTTCGGCACCCCCGGCATCGGCCCGATCAGCGGGTTGCCGTCGGGTGTGTAGGGGATCGGGCCGTTGATCACACGGGTCAGGTTGGCCTGTTCCAGAAGCGGCACTCGGGCCATCGCATCGCCGATATGCCATTCCAGCCGGTCCAGGTCGTCGGGGTAGAGCTGGAAGCTGAAATCCTCGGGGAAAGGATCGTCGGACGTCACCCAATGCGCTTTGCAGTTACCTTCGTACGGGCCGAGGTTGAGCCCGTATTTTTCCTGCCGCAGGTAATAAGAACTGTCCACATCGCGCAGCAGCGGTAGCTTGTGACCGGCATCCCGCGACCATGTTTCCAGTTCCGGGATCGTATCGAAAAGCAGGTATTGATGACTCATCACCATCATCGGCACCTCGCGGCCGAACAGCCGCCCGACCTGCTGCGCATAATACCCGGCGGCATTCACGACATATTCGCAGCGAATTTCACCCTTGGGTGTTTCGAGGACCCATTCACCGCCCTCGCGCCGCGCGCCGGTAACCGGGCAGAACCGTTCGACATGCGCCCCTTCCATCCGCGAGCCCTTGGCCAGCGCCTGGGTCAGCTGCGCCGGGTCGATATCGCCGTCATAGGGATCGTAAAGCCCGCCGCTGAGATCGTGGGTTTCCAGGAAGGGATAGACCGCGCGCAACTCTTCCGGCGTCATCACTTCCAGATCCATGCCCTGGTGACGCCCCATCGCCTTGACGCGCTGGAATTCCTGCAGCCGCTCGGAGCTGTGACCGATCCGCACGGACCCGGTGACATGGTAATTCATTGGATAGTCTACCGCGTCCCCCAGCTGCCGGTAGAGTTCCGCCGAATAGCGCTGCATGTTCATAATCGACCAGCTGGAGGAAAAGGTGGGCACGTTGCCCGCCGCATGCCAGGTCGACCCCGCGGTCAATTCATTCTTCTCCAGAAGTACGCAATCGCGCCAGCCAGCCATTGCCAGATGATAAAGAGCCGAAGCGCCAACCACGCCGCCACCAATGATCACCACACGTGCCGAGGACGGTAGTTCCGACATCAGACCATCTCCTTGCAATATTCCCAGCACCAGCGTGGCACTGACAAGGCCAGAAAAACAGTGAAAAAACGTCGGAAAAACATCGAAAAAGATCACCTGCAGGAACGTCGCACGACAACGCCAAACGACCACATATTGTGCTGGGCTACTGCCCTCCGCCCCCGAAACCATCGTCCCAATGGACGCGAGACCAGCCATGCACTAACACTTAAGCCGGACCACTCAGGTGGGGCGGATCAAATGGCTCGGCAATTACGAAGTTATTTGGCGCGCTTGATTGCCCAAATGATCGACGCAGAGAGGTATTCCCCCCATTTTTAGAGGGGCGTATCAGTAGAATCTAAGCCGCAGTCGCGAGGGCATCCCCGGCTGGCCGCGGAAGCTGACATTCACCCGGAGATCCGGTCCAGAACCTGACGGCTCGACATGGCGGAAAGCAGTCTTTCGCTGCGGCAGCCAAAATCGTGAATCGGACCGAGAAACCCGGACGTTCGCAGTAAGGTCTCGAACTGTTTTGTCGCACCTCCAACCCATCCTGGCATCGTGCCATTTCC
>NZ_JAXMOH010000007.1:0-190806 GCF_034670005.1 Thalassovita sp. | reverse complement strand
GGCATCGACGAAGCCACCCCTGAGGTTACCCAAGCCGACCCAGATCAGTCCGAAACGAGCGACAGCGCCGCCCCCTCCACTCCGGCATCCGGGAGCGCTGAGTTGCCCGACTTGTCGGCCCTGAACGATTTGGACGATACCGGCGAAGACCCAAGCGACGATGACCTGTCGGCACTGATGAGCACGATGTCCGGTCAGACTGCGGAGCCAGAGCCGCAGGACGAAGACACCAGCGCGGACGCCTCTGACGACGACCTCTCCGCTTTGATGGGCGCCACGCAGGGCGTCGATGACGCGCCCGCCTATCATACAGTGTTGGAAGCAGAGACAGCCGTCGCAGATTCAGATAATCCGACGGAGGAAAACACCCCGGACAATATGGCCGACCTTATCGAAACAGGGTCAGACCAACAAAAAATCGAAGCGGAAACGACAATCGACGCGGGTGCGGTTCTTTCTGAAGCGACCGATGGTGTGATCGAAGAAGAAAACCCCGACCATGCCAATCCTCAGGACGAAACGCTGGAAAATCCGACCGAGACTTTCGAAACACCCAGCACCCCGATCACAGGATTTGAATCCGAAGCTGTCGTGGCGGACGCGGAGCCTGCGCTGGATCCGGCATCTGAGGTTGAAGCAAGCAGCGATCCCGCTGGCCAGACTAAGACATTATCCCATAGGGCAGCTCCCGAAACGGAAGCACCCGCGGATCAAATCGCATCTATTGATGATCTCGACGCACAGTCTGGGCAACACGATACCGACGATGATGGTTCGGACGACCTCGCGGCCTTGCTCTCATCCTTTTCGGACCAAGGAAACAGCCCCCTATCGGTCGGGGAAACGCCTGAAGTCGAAACGTCCCCTTCCAAGGACCATGTGGCCGAACAGACGGACGACCAGACCCTCTCACAAGCGGAACAATCGACAGACGTTGTAGGACCGGAAGAGGATCATGACCCCGCTTCAGCACAACCGTCTGAGACCGCGAACGGCGGCAATTTGGAAAGTCTATCTGACATGTTTTCCCAGATGGACCCGTCCACTGGGGATTCCGCTGAGGACTCCGCCGAATTCGTAACCGGCAGCGATGAAAAACAGGATGCCGACGATGACGGATTAGGCGGACTGATAGCTTTGCATGATGCCTTGCCGGATCAAAAAGCGCTGGAGGAAACATCCGATTTTACAAAGCCAGAAGATATACCTTCCAGCGTGGAAAGCGCGACGGATCAGAATGAGACCAAAATCGGGACCGATGAGGTAACAGAAAACGATCAGCCCATTGAAGAGTTTGGCAATGAAGTAGCTGCATCGCCAGACCCGGCGCAAAGTGCGCTGGACGCCCCCGACGTCCCCTCGATCGATCCAGAGGAAACATCCGAAACAGTTGCTGAAGAGCCGGATTATTCCGAATTTGAAGCTCTGATGGCAGGCCAGCCTCAGGAAACGGAAATGCCCCTGGCCGCGTCCGGCCATGAAACGGACCATGTGGCGGAACCGATCAGTCCCCCCGCAACAGACGACGGCCCCAAGGTTGTGGTCGACGCGGATAGTTTGCCGGTCCAGACAGCTGAGGCAGCGCCAGAAATGATACCGGAGCAAACTGCGCAGCCCGCGCATGCCTCAACCACCGATGCCGCGCCCGACTATTCCGAGTTCGAAGCGCTCATGGCTGCAACCGCTGTCGATGACGTTTCCGGCGCGGAAAGCATGGCAGAAACGTATCTGCCTGAGCCAGGCATCCAGGACAGCGACGACGCGGAAGTGGTCACCGATCCACCACAGCCACCCGCCGAAGAACCGCCACTGACACCTTCTTCCGAACCTGAAATGTCCCCTGAAATCGTTGCGGAACCAGTATCGGCACCGGTGCCCCCACCCACAACAGAACCGGCCGGAACCCGTTCCGAACGAAAGAAGAAAGCCACGCTGGATGACCTCTACCAGTTTTTTCCAAAGTAAGAACGCCTTGGGAACTGTTGCAGGATCAGCTTTGGTATCCGCACAGTTCGGTGTTTTCGGTGCCATGACCGTCGCACCATTGCTTGTACAGGCTGGCGGCCCGTTCTTGAGCGGCAATGCGCGTTTTGGCGTCCAGCTTACGCCCAACCACGTCGCGCCAGGTATTGGCATGCGGCTGTTGCAACGCCGCGGCGATGGTAAACCAGACCAGCGCCAATTCCGGGTCCGCCGGATCAGTCAGTTCCAGATAGACGCGGCCCAGCGACAGCATCGCCTCTTTATGGCCCTCATTGATACGTTGGCCCAGATCGTCGCGCAGACGCATTTGCACCTTTTCCAGCAAAGCGGGTGTTGCAGAACGGGTCAGGTATTGCGTCAAGACCTTGGCACGTTTGATGCCGGAAAACCGGGCACGCCACGCCCAGTACAACGCCATTTCATCACTTTGCGGCACGCCATCGCCACGGGCATAAAGAACCGACAGGTTGAACTGGGCTTCGCCATTGCGATCCTGCGCCAGAGTACGGAACATCCTGACCGCCTGCGCCGCCTGCCCGTCGCGGGCGGCCTGAACCGCCTCGGCAAAGGCATTTGGCTGAGCCGGTTGCGCAGCAGCGGTCAGGGCCACGCCCAGGACCAGGATATGCGCCCGTTTCCAGCTCATCTTCCTGCCATCATCACCAGTTGCAAATACATCACACGTTTGGGTAATTCTCCGGGGCGATGTTCGTATACAACCACTTTCGAACGCTCTCCGGGGTCTGTTTCGACCGAAACCGTGATGTCGTCAGGCAGGTGTACATGATAGTCGAAAAGCGTTTCTTTGGGCGCCATATAGAAGCTTTGACGGAAAATCTTATCGATCCAGCACCGCGCCAAAGCACGGCCCAGAATGTCGGGCAGAAAACGCTCGACCTGGGACACGTTGGACAGATGGGTTTCCTGCCTTACAAGCTGGAAGCCCTGACTTTCTTCATCATTGCGCGCATTCACCATGCGATACTGACCAAGGTTGCGCGTCAAAGCTCGCACCTTTTTCGATGACATTACTTTATCCTTTCGGAAGCTCGCCCTTAAGGTTCAGTAACTAAAACGTCGCACTGGCCGTTCATCTTAGCTGCGATGATCAGAACGGATGAAATCAGTTCGCTGATTGAAAATTGTGGCATGCATCTTGCTTATGAAAGACAACACTTGACACGCAATGCGGGTATTGCCCAAGCTGGGTGCAAATGGCGACATGTTTCGTTTTGAGAAGGTGAACAGGTTAGTTCCGCTGTGGAAACAATAAACCGGACACGCAAACGAAGAAGGCGCTAAGGCATGGATAGGGAAAGTTTTTTGGCCGACACACTGCACCATCTGACGAAAGTCCTAGAGACCGTTGCAGGTGTAGAAGAAGCCGAAGCCTTTTTCAGCACTGTCGGTTCTAATGTCGGGCACATCATTTATGATGAGTATGCTTCACAACTAGAGAAAGAGTGCTCGAACGGCGAAATACTGCCAAAAGTTTTGATCGAACTGGAGAACCGCGCAGGCGGTGATTTCAGGTTGATTGAAATGGATGAAAACCGGATCGTGCTGGAAAATACCACCTGCCCGTTCGGCGCCAAGGTCAACGGCACACGCTCGGCCTGCATGGTGACATCGAATATTGTGGGGCATCTCGCATCGAACTGCAAAGGCTACGCCAAGGTCATTCTGGAAAAAACGATCGCACGTGGCGACGGGATGTGCCGCGTCAGTGTCTCTTTTAACGACGATATCACTCCGGGGCTTGAGTATTTTGCAGATGACTAAGGTTGACACTCTGCATCAAGATGACAGCCTGGTGCGCTATGCAGATATCATCGCTCTGGATGTTTCGCCGTGCTACCTGCTGACGGCAGACGGCAAAGTTGTCTTTTCCAATAGTGCCGCCGAACGGCTGTGCCCGACTGAAAACTTCCAAAAGGCGCTTAATGCCTATGAAAGCAATATCGGGTTTCTCAAGCTCTGCGCCAAATCCACATCCCCCAAGATCGGCCGGATGGTTTTGAACGATGCGAGCGGCACCCCGTTCGAAATCCGAAGCCGGATGTCCCGGCTGCCCGCGCGCACCGCTATTCCGCTGGTGCTGGCGCGGCTGGACCCCGGAGACGTCGAGGATCAATTCCAGAAACTGCGTTCGGAAAGCTCGCAACTGCAACGTGCTATCCGCGCACGTAAGCGCAGCGACAAGCGGTTTCGCCAATTTTTGAACAGTGCGGTAGACGGAATCGGCGCGGTCGACGCGAACGGCCATTTTACCATGGCCAATTCGGCACTTTCGAAAATGCTGGGCGCCCCGAATTTGATCGGAAAATCGCTATTCTACAATGTAGATATGGGCGCTACCCTGAAGAGCTTTGAAGAACCCGCCGATCCCGGCGCCTTTCTGCAAAAAATGTCCGGCATCCCAATCGAAGTGTATGTCGAAAGCGTGCAGAAGGATCGCTATCCGGTCGAAGTCACCATCACCATGATCGAAGAAGAACCCGGTTCTCGGCAATTCGTGGTGGTCATGCGCGACATCGTCGCCCGCACCGAATACAAGGAAGCGCTGGACCGGTCGCAATATCTTGAAGCCGCCCGCGACATCGCACGCGCCAACGAACAATCGAAAACGCAATTTCTTGCCACCGTCAGCCATGAAATGCGCACCCCTATGGGCGCGATTGCCACTGCGGTTGACCTGTTATTGCAGGACAAGGATCTGAAACCCGAACAACGGCAACTGATGGAACTGATCCGCGGCTCTGCCGACACTGCTTTGGACCAGATCAACAATACCCTGGAACATGTACGCATGGATATGCGCCCAATCAAGGATCATCCGGTTTCCGCCTTTAACCCGTATCAGATGCTGAAGAAACTGGCCGAACAAAGCCGTATCGCGGCCGCCTCCAAGGGGTTGGAAGTCAAACTCGCGCTGGACTGCGACCACAACCAGCAGGTTTCAGGGTATCACCACTTGTTCCATCGGGTGGTGCAGAACCTGATGAGCAATGCGGTAAAATACACCGATACAGGCAGCATCACTCTGTCGGCGCAATGTAAATTCGTGCGACAGGGCACCCAAAAAATGATGTCCATCGAGTTCAGCGTTTCGGACACCGGAAAAGGGATCGCCACGGGTGAAATCGACAGATTATTTGCACCGTTCGAAACTGGGTCATCCAATTATAGTAAACTGGCTCAAAGTGCCGGTCTGGGATTGAGCATCGTCAAACGCGCGGTAGACGCGATGAACGGATCGGTCAGGGTCAGTTCCACGCCCGGGGTCGGCACTGAATTCATGGTCTCGCTGTGCTTTGCGCTTTCTGATACTGATCCAAAATCCAACTCAGCTCTTACCGAAATACGACCGCCCGATGCACGTGGTGTCCGGTTCCTTGTGGTTGACGACAACCCGCTGAATCGCGAATTGATGACGAAGCTGTTGAAAAGCGAAGGCTGCGTACCGGTATGCGCCGAAAGTGGCGAAGCCGCGCTGCAAGCGATCCAGTCAAACAATGTGGATGCGGTATTAATGGATATCGGCTTGCCTGGTATCGACGGGTTGGAAGCAACCCGCCGGCTGCTGGCGCTGCAAGGACTGGACAAATTGCCGGTCTTCGGCCTGACCGGGTTCAGCGATCCGGACATCCGTGAACGCGCGGAAATCGCCGGGATGAAAAAAGTCTACGTAAAACCGCTGCGCCGTCACCAGATTTATGAGGTGATACACCAGGTGAATGGCACCACCGATCCTGAGGCTGATAACAGCGCCAGCCAGCCCCCCCTGCCCGATGTTCTGGATAAATCCGTTTCTCGGCAAATCGCCAAGATCGCCGGAGAGAACTGGTCAGTCTTCGTCCACCAATTGCACAAGGAATGCCTGACCACGTTAGACCATTTGCGCAATGCGCTCGAGGCATCCGCAACGGATGATCTGATTGCCATGGCGCGTAAAGCCAGCAACAACGTCACCACGGTCGGGGCGTCGGGTCTGAACCAAAGTTTCCTTGAAATCGAAGAGCGGGCCCAAACAGGCCGCCTGGGAGATATGCCTGCGTTGCTGAATGATACCGAAAAGCTTCTCGAAAAAACCCGGCTGGCGCTAGCCTTGTTATGAGTATTTAGAAGGATAACGAGTATGGATTTTCCCGCTCTTTTGGACGACACCAGGCTATATGTTGCAGGTGGCTGTCTTGCTGTGTCTCTGTCTTTTGCCGGCGGTTTTTTCATTTTTGCGAACCCGATCCGGGTATCTCTGGCCGATATTAAATATGAAGCTTGGGAAGAGTCGATTGATCGGCATCGGCACTACGTGACCTTCCCGGTCGACCTGAATATTAATGCGCCGCGGCTTGGTCTGACGCTGCATATTGAAATCGGACTAGCCGTGCCCGACGATCTGCCCCTGGATATCGAAAGCCTGATGCGCGTCGACCAGGCCTTGATCATGCCATCACTGACCGAAGCCACCCGCTTGCTGCTGGAAGACCCTGAAATCGACTCCCTTGAGGCGTTCAGAAAGGAATTTCCGGTCTATGTTCGAGATGCAATGAACCGTGCTCTGGCAACTGACGAAATACCCGAACCGATCCTCGAAGTGCTGATTCAGAAACTGATTGCGACGAATTAATATCTGTTATCGCAAATTGGCAGGAAACTTGCAGCGATAGCATCAGATCCGAAAAAAGGAACTGACATGCTGGAACATCGCTTCAATCGCCTATTTCCCAATACGAATGCCCAATCCGGTGATCTGGTCGTCGAAGTTGTACAATTCGACGTCGATGATCGCCCGGTCAAACGGCATTTTCTGTCAATGGACTATCTGTTGGCGCCGTTGCAACCGTCACAAAGAGGCGGCAAGGGCTTGCAGAGCTGAGGAATCAGCCCTCTTTCGCGATCCGGACCCAGACCCACAGACGAAAGAAAAAGGCCAAAGAGCCCAAAAACATACCGCCGACGGCAAGCGACAGCGGCGTCGGCATCATGGCGGCAACGATCTGCGCTGCTTCGGGTTGCATTCCGATCAAAACGATCAGCGCAAATCCCACGGCCAGAAAAGCCCGGAGCCATAGGCATCGTTGGCAGGTAGCGGTCGATTTCATTTGATCACTCCTTTTCTGTGCGAATAGGCCAGACGGATGCGCCGGTCGGATTCTCGCCGTGCCTTGAGCTGTTGGCGTTCCTGCTGGATTTCACCGGCAGCAGATCCAAGCCGAGCGACGGCTTCTTTTAATGCGCCAACATAACGTTCATCGGATGGCTTCATGTCCGGCATACCGCCGATCACTGCCAGCGCCTTGCTACGCAAAATGTGATCGAGCCGCCGGAATTCCGTCAGATCGCCCTCACGGGCCGCCTGTTCGAATTCCTGCATCAACTCTTCAAATTCCTGCAAACAGAAACCGTTGAAATCTTCATCTATCGGCTCGATGCTCATCCAACTTGCCTTCCAATCTCAGGGCCGATTTCAGTCCATGCATCCAGAATGCCCGAAATCGCATCGGCCGCCTGATCGACCTTCGCGCCTTCTTCCCGGCGAAACGCCGACAAAACTGTTTGGCGGCAGTATTCGTAAAGTTCGAACAAGCTGACTGCGATATCGCCGCCCTGTTCGAAATCCAGGCTTGATTGCAGCAGATAGATCGCGCGCAGCGATTTGTTGACGTGGTCCTGAGGATAACCAGTGCCGGTTTCCTCCGCCGCTTTCAGGACATTGAGCGACTGTTCCAGTTCGCGCAAAACCACGCGAATGATCTGATATGGATCGTCAGGAACGTTCATGCCCGAATTGCCGGTTTGGCGATACTTAGAGCGTGCAAGAGCAAATGTCATCGGGCGGGTTCCTCTGGAAACATTATACCGTTTGTTACTAATTAGAACGGCACAGACCCCCACTCGCTTTAGTTTTTTTCGGTATCAAATACCCGATTTCGCCCAGAAAGGAGCATGTTTCTGCGCCTCAGCCTGCGAACCGCCGTGCAGGTAGCGCGGAGCGAGGCCAACATTGGCCTGCAATCCCGGTACAGCATCATGGTTTGGGCCGCGCTCCCGTCCGGTCATCGGATGGGTGCGCCCCGCTGAACGGCAATTTGGCGACGTCTGGGCGGGGCGTTGCAAAAGTCGCCGTAACGATTTTTGCAGTTTTCGCGCCCCGGCTAGCAGGACGCGCTGCAAAACTGCCGCCCCGAACCAGAGACCAAATCCAAAATGCTGTTTAACAAAGCGGATCATGCAGCGTCAGCCAGGCGATCCACGGCGACGACCATGCCGACTTCGCCACCCGACAACAGCGCAAGCCCCATCATGTTCCGAATACCGACCAACGGACCTTGCAGCGGGCGCAGCAGCACCAATTGTTGTCCCAGCATCTCATCGACAGGCACCGCGATACGATGATTGTCGCTGCGCAGAACGACATAAAGTTTCGAGGATGTACCGTCGCCCACATTGGCTGCGGTAAGTTTGGACAGGTTGTCGACGGGACCGCTCAGCGGCCGGATCGGGGCCAGCTCACCAGTGTCGGTGCGCAACATGGCACTGTTTTTCGAAGCGGCAATCGGCAACAATGCATCCGCTGCACCCAGTTGAATGCGTTCGATCGAATTTACCGGCACCACATAGCAGACCTCACCGACGCGAACGACCATACCTTCCAGCAGCGCCATGTGAACCGGTAGCGAAAGATGGAACCGCATACCACCGGACGGCATCTGTACCGGGCGGAATTCGCCGCCCTCCCGCACCGCAACCTGATGCAGTTCCTGCAACACGTCATGATCGAGATCGGTTTTACCATCATCTTCCAGCAACACAGACACCCGGTTATCGGCACGCGACAACGAAAGGTGGAACTGTGCCGGGCCGTCTTCTCCGCCCAGTCGGCTGCGGATCACTTTTTTCAACAACTTGCCCAACGCATCCAGCATGGCCTGATCAAGGACGACATTCTCGCCATTATGCGACATGCGGGCTTCTTTACCTGCCTGCCGCGATCGGGTTTCGACATAGGCGGCCAGAGTGCGCAGCAAGATACCGGCAGGACGTTCCCGAAGCTTGGCGGTTTCTTCCTGCAGGCGTCCCATCTGGGCGTTCAACTGGGTTTCTGCTTCGGCGGCACGCGCGACTTTATGCGTATAGGTTTCGATTATGTCACGCAGTGCGTTATAGGTTTCTGGTTCCAGCGCCGGGCCCTGATCCGGTTCCACGCGGCGCAAGACATGATCCAGGCTTTGCACCAGATCGGTCGAGGACAGATCTTCCAGAATGTGATGCACCATCGCCTGACCAGCAGAGATTTCGCCGATCGCCTCCATCAGCGGCAAGCTGATCGATGGGCCTGATGCGCTGCTTTCCGAACTGGAGTCATCTTCGTCCTGATCGTCGTCTTCATCTGTCTCGTAATCGGGCGCCAGCACGATTTCGACGTAAAGATTTCCGGCCGTCGGGTCCATCGCGGTCATTGCACCAACAATGGCGTCATGCTCCAGCTCCGTCGCAAGCAGGAAATCAAACAGCGTCTTGTCCCCCTCGAACACCGTCACATTGGTGATCATCTGGGCGTTGCCTTCACCGATCCATTCAAGGAACTTTTCGGCCAGCGATTCGTCTTCGTTCAGATCGGTGCGGACGACGTAAAATTTCTTGTGATCGACCAATGCGGCATGAGCCGACCGCACGCTGTCCGGCGACAAAACCCGATGGAATTCCTCGGGCAGGCCCAGTTTGCGTTCGATGGTCCGGGCCGAAACGACGCCACCCTGTTGGAAAGAAATATTGGTAGCTTCTTCGAACAAGTCGTCGATTTTCGACAGATCGGGATCATCGCCCTGATCCAGGGCATCATAGACCAATTCGATGGTTTCCAGAAACCCGCGCGCCATATGCAGCATCAGCGCATCGGCAACCGAATTGGTTTCATTCACCCGGGCGAACAGATCGACCAGCGCCATGGTCAGGCTGGCCGCGGTTTCCATCCGGTAATGATTACAGGCATGAAAAACCAACCGCATGTGATGATTAAAAGAGGCGAACCAATCATCGCCTTCGCCATCCAGCGACACCCGTTCCATCATATTGCGCAATGCGCCCAGCGTGTCGAAAATCTGATCGGTGGCCCAAAGCTGCACAAGATGAGAGGGCCGGACCATGAGATCGCCCGAAACGCTGCTTTCGATCGGCATCACCTGTTCGTAGCCGATCAGTTCCTCATAGAATGACAGTTGGGCAATCCGGGCGGCCTTGACGGTTTCGGCCTTGGCGATGCGGCGCGCCGCATCCTCGGCACGGACCAGACCGAAGGCTTCGACCTTGGTAACGACCTCCTCGGCGAGTTCGCTCAGTTTGGCCTGCGCTGCCACGACATCGTCATCCAACCCCAGAACCGCTTCGGCGATCCTGCTGTAGTAGGGTTCCAACTGACGGAACAAATCATCGGCTTCGTCGCTGCCCGACTTGGGCTGCGCGATCGCGCCGCCCTTCTGCAGCGCATCAACATTGGCGAGGAAGCCATCGATGCCTTCCTTCAGAGCCGCATCATCGGACAATTTGCCAGCATTGGCTTCGAACACCTGTAGCAAGGTAATCCAGTCGACAAACCCCATCTGCTGGGCTGCGTGAAGCAATCCGCCAACCTGTTTGGCAACTTCGCTGCGGCGTTGTTCGACGCTGTCGCTCGATTTACGGATCGCCTTCAGCTTCTTGACCAATTCCTCGGTCATGTCGGCATAAATTTTCCGATAGGTCGGATCATCGGCCAATGTTTTCGGCTGATCCCCTGCCCCGGACTCTTCCGCAGCGGGCTGGGCCGCTTCGGCCTGGGCAATCGGTTCGGGGGTCGGCGCCGCGATTGGTTCAGGCGCGGGATCGGCGACCGCGACCGGGACGGGTTCCGGTGCCGGGGCAGCAGGTTCAGCTTCCGAAGCTGCCATCGTCGGTGTCTCGCCGTTGCGCAACGCATCGATATTGGCCAGAAGGCCGTTTATCCCGTCGACCAAGCCAGCAGCGTCTGCCAGCTTTCCAGCATCGGTCTCAAACGTCTCCAGCACGTTGACCCAGTCGTCAAACCCCATCTGACGTGCCGCATGCAGCAAGCCGCCGACATGTTTGACTACTTCGTCGCGGCGGTCTTCAACCGCGTCGTCGGCGTCACGGATAGAGGTCAGCCGCGAAACCAGATCATCGGTCATATCGGCATAGATTTTCTGATAGGTCGGATCATCCGCCAGCGATTTCGGACTGTCGAGCACTTCCTCAGCCTGGGCAGGTACCTCGGCGACTTGATCGGCGGCGGATTCGCCGCTCTGAGCCTGTGAGGGCGCCGCCGCGACCGGCGCAACGCCGCCATTCTGCAACGCCTCGATCTTGCCAAGAAACTCAGTTAATCCGGCAGCCAGTTGAGCTTCGTCTTGCAGCGCAGGGCAATCGAATGCGAAATCTTCCAGTACCGCGACCCAGTCGGCAAAACCCATCTGCTGAGCTGCGTGCAACAGACCATCAGCCTGTTTCTCGGCGTCCTTGCGTCTGTCTTCGAAAGCATCATCAGACCGCAGGATCGCATTCAGCTTTTCGACCATGTCTTCGGTCATTTCAGCGTAAATCTTGCGATAGGTCGGGTCGTCCGCCAGCGTTTCCAGCGGCGGGCCATCATCAATTTTCACCGACGATTCGACTGGGGTCTCAGCCGCCGCGCCATGCATAACGGGACGTTCGGATTCGGCCTCTTCCATGTCCGCCTCGGCGGCGGCCTTTTTGGCAGCCAGCGCGTCCGGGTCGAGGTCTTCGTCGAATTGCCAGAAATCGTCTTCTTCATCATCGCCGCCACTGGCGGCCCCGCCCTCGTCATCATCCGACATTTCATCGAACAGCGCGGACATGTCCATACCACCTATTGCCGGGGCGGTGGCCACAGGGGTTTCTGCTGCATCCGCCGCCGGCATCTCTGCCTCGCCCCCTGTATCGGCGGCTTGTTCTTCGCTTTCAGGCGGATCGGCTTGCGGGGCTGGTTCGGCTTCGGGATCGCATTTAGCGATCATTTCCTTCAGCTGACGCAGCAGGTCTTCGGATGGCTCCGGGTCGACATCGGCACGTGTTGCGGCGACGTCATCCAACATTATGCGCAGCGTGTCGCCGGTCAAAAACAACAGGTCGATAATTTCTGGCGTCAGCGGAACGCCGGAATCCCGGACCAACCCGATCAGGTCTTCGGCGAGATGAGCCCGGCTTTCGACCACCGACAGGCCCAGAACCCGGGAATTTCCCTTGAAGGTGTGAACCGCGCGGAACAGGGCTGAAATATGCGGCACCTGATCATCCGTGCCATCATCGGTCAAAGCGTCAAGCGCGGCTTCCATCGCGTCCAGGGACTGAGAGCCGTCATCGGCAAAGAGTTCCCAGATTTCATCCATTTCGTCCGACATGGCTCACCTGTTCTTACAAAATAATACTAACTACCGGTTTCGCGCAGATCAGGCTGCGACCAGCCTGCGCATGGTGTCGCGAAGTTCGTCGCCGGTCTTTTCTTCCAGATCGTGCGACACGGTCCCAGAGGGTTTAGCCACAACCCCATCGGCACCCAGCTCGCGTGCTTTCGCGGCGTGCGGCGACCCCTGCACGGTGACAGATGACAGCATACAAATCTTTGCGCGTGTCTTCAGCTTGGCATGGCGCAGGAATTCCAGGCCGTCCATCACCGGCATTTCGATATCCAGCAGGATCAGGTCCAGATCGGGATAGTCCGACAGCTTATCCAGCGCTTCCTGACCGTTGGCGGCCTGCGCCACCATGTTGAATTCAGGAAGCGATTTCAGGAAGCTGGAGATGTAAAGCCGCATCATCGCAGCATCATCCACGATCATTACTTTATACGACATCTTAGTTCACTCCTTGAGAGAAGGTTAGCCCCCTGCACCCGGGCAGGGGGCGGCAGGTATCAGAAGTTGCTAAACCCACGTTCGTCATGGTCACCGTGACCGTTGGAAAAGCCGTTGGATTTTCCCTTACCGTTCAGAACAGCGGCTGGAACTGAGGGAATGGCATGGCCCGATCCCATCATTTCCTGAAGCTTGGCCATCATTTCCGGCGGCAGGTTGTCCATCCCTTCGATGGTGCTCCAGTCGCCGCTGACGCCAGCGTTGCTGCTCAGTCGATAACGACCGAGTTCCTTTGTCATATGTTCGGTCGCAGCGGTCATTTCAGCCGAAGTTGCGGCCAGTTCGTCCGCCTGCTGGCTGGTGGCCAACGCGGTCCTTGCGACTTCACCGATGGCGGTGTTGATCTGGGCCACGCCGCGCGACTGTTCTTCCGAGGCGCGGTTGATGGTTTCGACCAGGTCCTTCACTTCGGCGATGTTGACGGCGATCTTTTCGAAGCTTTCGCTGGTTTCGGCGGCCAGGCGCACACCAGAAGACACGCGGCTGTTAGACGCCTCGATCAGGTCAGAGGTTTCGCGCGCCGCCTTGGCCGACCGACCAGCAAGGTTGCGCACTTCCTGCGCCACCACCGCAAATCCGCGACCATGCTGACCGGCACGGGCCGCTTCGACAGCAGCGTTCAACGCCAGCAGGTTGGTCTGGAACGCAATTTCGTCGATTACCTTGATGATCTTGGCGATATCCTGCGACGAGGCGTCGATGCCTTCCATCGCTTCGACCATTTCGTTGATCTTGCCCTGGCCTTCTTCGGCCACTTCAGCATTCACATTCACCAGGTGCGCGGCATTCTTCGCGGCTTCGGCATTGGCCTTGACCTGCACATCGGTTTCTTCGGTAGAGGCCGAAACTTCGTCCACCGAGGACGACGCGATTTGCGAATTGGTCGCCAGTTCCTGGCTGGCGCTAGACATCTGGCCGACGGTCATGGCAACCTGATCGACCTGAGATTTCAGCGCATGGAACGAATTGTTCAGGCTGGAGAACGTCGCATCGAAAGCTTCGACAACCTCCCGATAGGCACCGCTGAATTTGGCGGTATCTGCCTTGACGTCCAGATTGCCTTCCATGATGGCATTCGACAGGCGTTTAATCTCGGTGGTCACCTCGGTGAAGCTGTCACGGGCCTTGTTGACTGCGTTGTTCAGGAACACCTTCTTGCCCGGCAGTGGGGCCAGGTCCGCGCTGTAATCGCCATCGGCGAATTTTTCATATACGGCAATCACGTCCTTTTTCGTGTCGATATGAGACTTGACCATCGCGTTGACATTCTCTGCAGCTTCGCAGAACTTCGGGTCGCTGAAACCTTCGCATGTCATATAGGCGTCGATATCGCCAGCTTCATGCGCGTTGGCCATTTCGGTCATGCGATGAACCAGCATGTCGAATTCATTTTCCATCACCTGAATCCCAGAGCGATCTTCGAACTCCGCAATCAATCGAACGGTTTTTCCATTTGCGTCTTTCAGCGGTGTCACCGCCAGATCCCAGGCAAAATTGGGCAGGCGGATCGACGCGCGCATAGGCTTGTCGAGGTTATTAAGCATTCCTCGCTGACGCGAGGGATTGCTATGGAAATCGTCGATGCACGATCCGATCAGGTTTTTGGCCTTGAAACCCGGCATCTTATCCGCCAGCACGGGTTCGGCCTTTTCAAACATGGCAATGGCGGCGGCGTTGGCTTCGGTGATCACGAGATCGGTGTCTGTGACGACGACCGGAACCGCCAGCACGTCGAGCATCTGACGACCGGTAAGCGCGTCAAGCTGCTTCGTCTGGGCGGCGGTTTCTTCAGTCTTGGCATTCGTCATCGGAGTATTCTCCTTTTCTGGGGTCTTCGGGGGGGGCGGGCTATACTTGTATTAGCGGCAGGTTTCAGATTTTCTTTAGTCTCTTCGCCTGCGTGTCCGATGCTTCTGCAATCTCGATCTTTGATCGTTCCGAATGCGACCAGGGCAATCCACCCATGGCCCGATAGCGACCCAGACTGTTGGCTGGCGACCTTTGTACGGTCATGGTTTCACCTTAATCTTCAAATCGTTAAAAACCGAAGCTCACCCGATGGGGAAGCTTCTATTCGCTTTGATCCGCGCCGCTACACCATTCCGGCGGACCGTCTTCTCAGAGGCCGGTCGCGGTGGGCATCGCTGCTTCAGGCGGAAACCGCTTCCGGCATGCTCAGTTCCGCGTCCGATACCAACATCCCACTGTTCAGGATGATGGCGACGTTTTCACCGACGCGGCCCAGACCTTCGACCAGTCCCTGGCTTTCGCCGCCGCCCATGCTGCGAGCACTGTCGATATGGTCTTCAGCGATTTCGAGAACTTCACTGACGCGATCCACAATCAGGCCGACCGGCGATCCGCCCAGTTCCAGCACGATGATCACGGTACGGTCGTCATAGGCGCGCTCTTCCAAACTGAAACGCAGACGCACATCCATCAGCGGGATCACTTTACCACGCAGGTTGATCACGCCCTTGATATAACGCGGCACGTCCGGAACGGTCATGATCCGCTGCATACCCACGATTTCTGTCACCACCGCGATCGGAACCCCATAGGTTTCCTCGCCAATGGCAAAGGTCAGGTACATATTGTCGATGTTATCATCGTCATGCAGCAGATTTTCTGCATCTGCAGGAACGGCTTGGTCCTTGGTCATATCGTTCATCCTCAGGATCCTTTCACACTCTGTAACTTTCAAGTCCGCTTCGCACAGAGGCGCTTGGACAGGAATTCATCAACCACGAAGACACGTTTTCTAGGGGAACGAGCGTCTCGGGTGCCCCGAGCTCGTATGCTGCACAGGGCATACCAAACACGACACAGCTCGCCTCGTCCTGGGCGACGGTCCGGCCGCCGGATCTGCGAATGGCCGACTGACCATCTGCCCCGTCTTTGCCCATCCCGGTCAAAATGGCCGAGGACACTTTCCCGCCTGCCACCTGAGCCACGGAATGGAACAGAACATCCACCGAAGGCCGTGAGAAACATACCTCAGGGCCATCTATCAGCCGCACCTTGTGTCGGCCCATTTGCTTCACGACCGTCATGTGTTTCTGGCCACCGGGCGCCAGCAGCACCAATCCGTTTTCCAGCAGATCGCCGTCTTCGGCTTCTTTGACCCGTAACGCGCATTGTTGGTTCAGGCGCTTGGCGAAAGACGCTGTAAAGCCTTCGGGCATGTGCTGTACGATCACCACCGGGGGGCAATCGGACGGCAACCCTTCCAACACGCGCGTCAATGCCTGCACCCCACCGGTCGAAGCTCCCAGTGCGATCATCCATGTGGGTAAATCCGTCTGGGCCGACCGGTTGGCGGGGCTTGTCATCTGGGATTGCGGCACTGGGTGTTGTCTGGCGACAGTGCGGCGCACATGCGCCCCAGCGGCCACTTTCACCCGCTGCACGATGCTGGCCATCAGATCGCTCAGCCCGCCGCCCAATTCCATCCTCGGCTTGGCAATCACATCGACTGCACCTGCCGACAATGCGTCAACCGTGGCCTGCGCACTGCGTTGGGTTTGCGATGAAATCACCACCGTCGGAATCGGATCGGTCTTCATGATACTGCGCAGGAAGGTCAGCCCGTCCATATTGGGCATTTCCAGGTCCAGCGTGATCACGTCGGGTTTGTTGCGCGCCAAATATTGCATCGCCATATTTGCGTCGGCGGCGGTGCCGATCACTTCGATTTCGGGATCGTTACCCAGCCCGATCGACAGGATTTTCCGAACCATGGCGGAATCGTCGACGATCAGAGTACGGATTCTGCGTCGTTCCTGCATCACCCGTTCCTCCGGTAAATGCCGGTGGTCACCGGAATCCAGCCCGGGCACAGATCACGCACCGCCTCGGTCACGCTGGTAATCAGCCAGCCTCCGGGTTCTGTCGCATCGTAAAGCGCATTCAGCGTAGCGATCTGATCTTCGTGCTCAAAATAATACAGAATATTCCGGCAGAAGACGACCTGGAACTGCTTGGCAAAGGGATAGGGCGTTGCCTTCAGGTTCAGTCGGCGGAATGTGCAGGTGTTGCGCAGATTTTCGTTCACCCGATATTGTTCGATCCCGGTCGGGGACATGTATTTTCCCCGGATGCTCGGGTCCATCTGCGCGATCTGACGGCGGCTGAATACGCCCAGTTCGGCCCGCTCCAGCACCGGCGCACTGATATCACTACCTAAAATCATGAGTTTGCTCAAAGCGCTTGTGCCCAGATGTTCCGCCACGAGCATCGCGATCGTATAGGCTTCGTCGCCAGTTGATGCTGCTGCGGACCAGATCCGAATCTGTTCGCGCTGATTGAGCTGCGGCAGGATGTTCGTGGCGAAAGTTTCCAGAACTTCGGGTTCACGGAAGAAAAACGTGTGATTTGTAGACGCCGCGTGCATCACCGCCAGTTCGACATCGTGCCGTTTGCCGTTGGTGATCGCACCCGCCAGTTCGTCCAGATCCATCAAGCTGAAGCTGCGTGTCACCCGGGACAGGCGCTGACGCAACAGGTCAGCCTTGTGATCGGGATAAGAAATCCCGCAACGATCCCCGAGCCAAGACCGGATACGTTCATATCCGGCATGGTCCTGGTAGGATCCATGATCCATCACACTCATGCGTTTTCTCCTGCCGCAAGACGCTCGGAATCGAGGACAAGCGCAACTTCTCCGGTCCCCAACAGCGCACAGCCCCAGCTGGCGCGTACCTTTGCAAGAACCCCTGACAGCGGCTTCATCACCACCTGTTGACGGTCCAGAACTTCATCGACGGGAACCGCGATCAAACGGGTTCCTGCCTTCAGGACGATCGCCACCGTATCCGACAACGGGGTCAAATCGGGCAAGGCATCGCCATAAAACTGTTCCAACCGGCAAACCGGCACATGCCGTTCGCGCAAGCGCAACATTTCTGCCCGACTGCCTGCTGAAATCGACATGCAGGATTCAACACCGGGTTTGACGATTTCGAATATATCTTCCACGGGGACCGCGAACAGATGGGTCCCCTGGCGCAGGAGAATGCAATCAAGGAAAGCCAGCGATACAGGAATATGCAAAGAAACCTGAGTGCCTTCACCTTCTGTGCTGTCCACCGCGATCCGACCGCGCAGATCCCGCATGGTGGTGTTCAACACATCCATGCCGACACCACGGCCTGACAAATTCGATACTTTCTCGGCAGTCGAGAATCCGGGTTCAAAAATCACTTTCCAGAGCTTGCTGGGTTCCGGTTCTTCGTCAGCACCATAAAGGCCGCGCTTGCGCGCAATGCTGAGGATTTTTTCGCGGTTCAGCCCGCGGCCGTCATCGCCAACGACGATCTGAACTTCGCTGCCGACCTGCGCGGCCGACAGGGTAATCACACCCTTCTCAGACTTACCGGCAGCGATCCGTTCATCGGTCTGTTCCAGACCGTGATCAGCCGAGTTCCGCAAAACATGCAGCAACGGATCATAGAGTCGGTCAGCCACCATTTTGTCGATCGCAGTATCGGCACCGATCACTTCGAGCGTGATGCGTTTGCCGGTCTGGCGTTCCATCTCTCGGATCATCCGTTTGAGTCGTTTGAAAACTTCATCAACCGGGACCAGACGTAATTCGGTCGCGGCATCCTGAACTTCACGAACAATCATATTTAGTCGATGCGCCGCAGCTTCAAATAGGGTGCGGTCCCCAGTGTGATCCAAATCCGGAGAATTCACAGTCTCCGTAACGCTTAATGATAATTCGCCGACAAGATCCATCAGCCGACTGATTTTCTGCGACGAGACCCGCAGAAGGGCACCAGCGGTAGCTTGCTTGTCTGCAACGGTTTCAATCTCAGCCGACATTCTGACCTTGATCCTTTATATTACTCAACTCTTCACCATTTACGGCGTCTCAAGGGACTTACTCGGACCGCACTAGGCCGCGTTTTCGTTTCCGTCGAAGCTGAAGATACAGACTCCATCGAAACCGGTTGATTTGAACAGGAAGGTCTTCTTCATCATGTCGACGAAGCCTCCGTGTTTTTTCTCGAAGTTCTTGAGGTCAGGAACTGAAGGGAAGAACAGATTGACTGAAATATCCCCTTCTTTACTGATCAGAACGGTAAGCCCCGAGAGGCGGCATTCAGGAATTGCGTTACCAAGCGTTTCTGTAACGAAAGGTGCGGCGATCTGAGCTGCATCGAGGCTGGGAAATTTAAGATGGTACGTTTTTGACAACATAGAACACGCCTGCAGTTTGGTTTTACGTCTGCTTAGGGGAACGTCCGCCGCCCAGAAAAGTTAAGACCACCCGCAAAAGATATGGCCTATCATTCGGAACCCGATACATCCCTAAGTATGGGAGGCTGCGCATACGGGGATGTCGGGATAACGTCAGAACTTCGACACCATGCGGAATGCCGTCAAACCGACATATCCGAAGGGTATTTCAGGGGTACATACTTTAGATATTTTAGTTTTTTCTTTTATTATATTTCAGATACTTAAAATCATTTTAGCAAATAATTTACCACTTGGTACGGTCCCTGCTTCTTAGAAACCGACAGCAAATTGCAGGAGCGTACCATGGCTAAGGTTTTTATCATCGGACAAGATTTTGACGACGCTGGCGCACTCGCCGACCTCCTTACCCGTCGTCGCATCGACAGCATTGTCATCGATGGCCTGGGCGCTCCGGACACCAACCCCGGCAAGGGAAACACTCTGGTCTGCACCGCTGCGGCCGAACAGGCTGCGGGTGGTCAGTCGGGTCTTGTGACTGGCGCACGGCAACTGGGCATCACCCAGTTGGTGATCGTCGCCCCCGGCGAAGACTTTTCCGTCGAAGCCGAACTCGGCGGTCGTATGCAGCGCGTCACCCTGCCCTTGCGCGGCGAAGCTCAGCCTCCGCTCTATACGCCCTCGCTGTTGGCGTTGTCCGATCTGATCGCCACCCCGCATGGCGGCATGGTGGCCGCCGCCGCCAGCACCAGCGCCCTGATCGACCTTGCTGCCCGTGTCGCCCAATCCGATGTCACCGTGTTCATCAACGGCCCCACCGGCAGCGGCAAGGAAGTTCTGTCGCGCTTGATCCATGATCGTTCCCCCCGCGCCGGCAAACCCTTCATTGCCGTCAATTGCGCCGCGATCCCGGAAAACATGCTCGAAGCGATGCTGTTCGGCCATGAAAAGGGTGCCTTCACCGGTGCCTCGACAGCCAATCGCGGTATCTTCCGTGCCGCCGATGGCGGCACCCTGCTGCTGGACGAAATTTCCGAAATGCCGCTTGGTCTACAGGCCAAGCTTCTGCGGGTGCTGCAGGAAAAGAAAGTCACCCCGCTGGGATCGCAAAAAGAAGAAAGCGTCGACATCCGCGTGATCGCGACGTCGAACCGCGACATGCTGACCGAAATGCAGGCGGGCAATTTCCGCGAAGACCTGTACTACCGCCTGAACGTCTTCCCGCTGGCCACCGAAGCGCTGGCCACCCGTCCCGATGATATTCCTGCTCTGGCCGTTGCCATGATCCGCCGCCATGTCGGGGAAACCGCCCCGCTGCCGCTGCTGAGCGATGACGCAATGGCCGCGCTGCGCGACTATCACTGGCCCGGCAATGTGCGCGAACTGGAAAACGTGGTGCAGCGGGCATTGGTGCTGCGGACCGGCAACAAGGTCTGCGCCAGCGACATCATGCTGACGACCCAAACGGCGATCCTTCCGGGTATGATCCCCACCGCCGCAATGGCCGCACGCGCCGCCTGATCGGAGTTAAGCCATGACGATTTCAAGCCTGTCAGGACAATCCACGCTCGCGGCGCTTACGTCGCGCAGCACGACGCCGGTCCAGGACACCAATTCCGCCAATACCGCCAAACAGACGACGTCGTTTTCCGAACGACTGGGCGGCGCGCTGGAACAGGTTGCTCAGGCTCAGAACAAAGCCTCCACCTCGGCCACGGCCTACGAAACCGGCCAAACCGAGAACCTGGCAGGCGTCATGGTCGATCAGCAAGTCGCGTCTCTGGGATTTCAGATGACCCTCAACGTCCGCAACAAGGCGCTTTCCGCCTATCGCGACATCATGAACATGCCGGTCTAACCCACCAGGCTCAATTCAAGGCGCGAGACTAGGGAATTTGCATGGATAGCACGACGAACCCCCTTGCCCAGACCGGAAGCACCGCTGTCGCCAACCGCGGCAAGGCCTATCTGATGCAGTTTCAGGCCATCACGCGGCAACCGGCGGTACGCCGGGCATTGCCCGCGATCGTTATGGTCACGGTGGCCGTTATGGGGCTGGCACTTTATGCGATGCTGAGCCAGCCCTCCCGTCTGACGCTCTATTCCGATCTGCCCGAAGCCGACAAGGCCCGCGCCGTTGAAGTGCTGAATTCCAGCGGCATCGACGCGTCTCTCGATAAATCCTCCGGCGCGCTGAGCGTCACCGAAGTTGACTATCACCGCGCCCGGATGATCCTGGCCACTGAAGGCCTGCCTGCAGGGACGCCTGACGGTATGTCGGCGCTGACCGATATGCCGATGGGGGCCAGCCGTTCGGTCGAAGCCGCCCGTTTGCGCCGGATGCAGGAACTCGACCTTGGTCAGTCGATCGCAGAATTCCAGAATGTGACCGCCGCCCGCGTTCATCTGGCGCTGCCGGAACAGACCGCTTTTATCCGCGACACCAAACCGCCACGGGCTTCGATTTTTGTTCAGGTGGCCCCGGGCCGCGCGATGGACGAAGGTCAGGTTTCCGCCATCGTCAGCCTGGTCTCGACCTCGGTCCCCGGCATGGCCCGCAGCAATGTGTCGGTTGTAGATCAGAACGGCCGCTTGCTGTCGCGTGAAGCCAGTGACCCGCTCAGCGAACTGACCGATCAGCAACTGGCCCATCGCAAGCGGATGGAAGCGTTGTATCGCGAACGGATCGAGGCTCTGCTCAGCCCCATCGTCGGCCCCGGCAATGTCGCCGCCGAAGTGACCGTCGACATGGATTTCACCCGTTCCGAAATTACCTCTGAGCAATATCAGCCGAACGGTTCTGTGATCCGGTCGGAACAGAAAATGACCCAACAATCGAACGGAATGCTGGCTAAAGGTATCCCCGGCGCAGTGTCGAACTCGCCGCCGCCGGAAACGGATATGGTAGCCGATGGTCCGTCTGACGCCGCAAAGAAGGCCGGCACGCAGCAAAACCTGACCAGCAATTCGACCCGCAATTACGAAGTCAGCCGCGTTGTGGAAACCACCACCCCGTCGATGGCCCAGATCACCCGGATCCATGCTGCCGTATTGCTGCGCGCCCCATCTGGCACGATGGCCGAAGACGGGTCTCTGGTACCCGGTGAATTGCCCGCTTCGGTTCTGAAAGATGCCAACGCTCTTGTGCGCAGCGCGATCGGCTTTCAGGTGGAACGCGGCGATAGCGTGACTTTGTCTGCCCAGCCTTTCGTCAACCCATTCGAAGATGCCGCCACGCCATGGTACAAGGAAAGCTGGGTCGCCACTGCCGCTCGCTATGTCGCTCAAATTCTGGTTCTCGCCATTATCGTGCTTGGCTTGGTGCGCCCGATCCTCGACCGGATGTTGTTTTCACCGGCTGCACCGGTCGCCGGGTCCACCCTGATGGGTGCTCCGATCCCGATGCAGAACGGCGGCAGTCTGCCCAGCGATGCCATCGAAGTTGGCCCAGGTGAAACTCTGGCCGAAGTCCGCGCCCGTCTGGATGGGTTCGACCCGGTCGGCAACCCTTGGGCCCAGGTATCCTATGAAGAAAAGCTTTCGCTGGTCCGCGAATTGACCAAGACCGACAGCGACCGCATCGCCACTGCATTCAAGGCGATGATCGAAGATGACAACAGCCAGTTGAAGTAAGCACATGCCCCGTACCCCCTCCATTTCCGAACTTGGCGGCACCAAAAAAGCCGCAGTCCTGATGATGCTCTTCGGTGAAGAAGCAGCTTCGGCCGTCCTTAAATTGCTCAACCCGCACGAGGTACAACAGCTGGGAACGGCAATGTACGGGGTGCGCAACGTTGATCACACGACCGTCAACGAAGTGCTGAATGAATTTCTTCATGAACTGCGCGAACAGACAGGGCTGGGCGTCGGGGCCAATGACTATATTAAGGATGTGCTGACCAAAGCTCTTGGACAGGATAAGGCCCAGTCGGTGCTTAGTCGCATCCCGCCGAGCAGCAACGAACACCCAATCCAGATTCTGGAATGGATGGACGCGCCAGCGGTGGCCGAACTGATCGCGGATGAACATCCGCAGATCATCGCGTTGATCGTTGCCGCGCTGGATCATTCGGTCGGGGCCGAAGTGCTCAGAATGCTGCCCGAGGAACTGCAACCTGACATCGTGCAGCGGATTTCCGAGCTCAGCACTGTACAGCCAGATGCGCTGCGAAATCTGGAAGAAGTGATCCAGCGTAAATTCCAGGCCAACACCACATTGCGCGCCTCGCAGATGGGCGGGGTGAAAGCGGCCGCGCGGATCATGAACTTCACCAAACAGGATATGGAACAGCGGATCCTGAAGGTCATCAACAAAGACGATAAGGATCTGGCGATTGCGCTTCAGGACAACATGTTCGTCTTCGATAACCTGATCAAGTCGGGCGACCGCGCAATCCAGACTCTGCTGCGCGAGGTCAACGAACGGAGTCTCGTGATCGCTCTGCGCGGTGCGGATGAAGCATTGCAGGACAAGTTGCTCAACTGCATGTCGTCACGGGCCGCAGCCAATATCCGCGAAGAAATGGAATCGCTAGGCCCGGTCCGTCTGACCGAAGTTCAGACCGCCCAGAAAGAAGTCATCGCAGTCGCCCGACGCCTGTCGGATAGCGGCCAAATCATGCTGGCCGGGCGCGGCGGCGAAATCATGGTGTAAAGGGGAAAGCAGCCTAATGGGGTATCATTCCGACATTCCGGTTCGAAAGCTGAATCTTGAAAGCTTGTCATCACTGCTGCGCAACAACCGCAACACCGAATTCCGGCCGCGCGAATATGCATCGGTCCCCGAAGAGTCAGGCAACAGCGACAATCCATTCGTCCACGAAACGGACACCGCCCCGGCCCCGCCGCCTCCTGATCTGGAAGACGTCCGCGCCAAGGCTCATAAGACCGGCTTCACCGAAGGGTTTGCCCAAGGCTATCAGCAGGGCCTGGTCGAAGCCCCGGCACCGGACCCGCAGCCGGAACCACAACCCGACCCCGATCAGCTTGAAAGCATCGAACAACTGGAAGAGGCCCGCGCGGTCTTTGTCGAATTGTCGCGTGCTCTGGTCGATCATACCGAGGCGCATCATACCTCTCTGCGCCGGGCGATGGAATCCACCCTGATCGCGTTGGCCAGCGAATTGGCCGGCAGCCGCATCGACGCCCTGCCCCAGACCTTTGCCGGCAAGATCGAAGATCTGGTGGAACGCATTGGCAAAGAGGTGGAAAGCACGGTCATTTCAATTAACCCGGACGACCTGAACGCTATTACCCCCTGCCTGCCCGAGACCGATATTTTGCCCAAATGCACCTTGCAGGCCGATAACCGGCTGATGCGTGGCGCGGTGGATATCAAATCCGGCCCCAATCGCGTGCAAACGATCCTGGCGGAAACAGACTCCCCGCTGCCGGGAGATGCTGAATGACTGCACTGCTGGAACGGCTGGAACACGATCTCGCGACGCTGACCGATCGTTGCGCGCCTCAGATCAGCGGCCAGGTTCTGCGCTATGATGGACTGGTGGTGGAAAGTTCCGGTTTTCCGGCCAGCCCCGGCGACCTGTGTCAGATCATCCCACGCCATGCAGCCCCCGGCACTGCCGCGATCGAAGCCGAAGTGATCGGTTTTTCCAACGGCAAAAACCTTTTGTTTTTAGACACGGCCGGGGCGCAGATCACCTTGGGCGACCCTATCATTCTGCGTCGCGCGGGACGGATGTGTGATGTCGGCCCGGAACTTCTGGGCCGGGTTATTGATGCCAGTGGTGCACCGTTGGACGGTCGTCCTGCGCCGCGCCCGTCGGACCGCTGGCCACTGGCTGGAAAACCGCTGAACCCGCTGGCCCGCACTCCGGTCCGAGAGGTTCTGGATGTCGGTGTACGCATTCTCAATTCCGCCATGACCATTGGGCGGGGGCAACGCGTCGGTATCATGGCCGGATCGGGGGTCGGCAAATCGGTTCTGATCGAAATGATGACCCACAATACCACTGCCGATGTGATCGTGGTCGGGCTGATCGGTGAACGCGCCCGCGAAGTGGGGGATTTCGTGTCCCGGGTAATGACCGGCGAAGCTGCACAGCGTATCTGCGTTGTCGCGGTGCCTGCTGATCGGTCGCCGCTGCTCCGGCTGCGCGCCGCCAACCGCACAACCGCCATTGCCGAATATTTCCGTGATCAGGGTAAGGATGTGCTGATGATCATGGACAGCCTGACCCGGGTTGCCCATGCCAAACGCGAAGCAGGCCTGGCCCTGGGGGAACAACCCACCGCCAAAGGTTACACTCCATCGGTCATTTCGCTGATCCCGGCGCTGATCGAACGTTGCGGCCCCGGCCTGCCCGGTCAGGGCACTATCACCGCGCTTTATACCGTTCTGGCCGATGGCGACGACACCACCAACGATCCGGTGGTCGACAGCGCCCGCGCCATTCTGGACGGCCATATGGTGTTATCGCGATCCCAGGCGCAGCGTGGAATTTATCCCGCCATCGATCTGCCTGCGTCAATCAGTCGGGTGATGAACGACATCGTTAGCCCGGATCATGTGGTGGCCAGCCAAAGACTGCGGCGGATGATTTCGCTTTATATGGACAACCGCGATCTGATGTTGATGGGCGGCTATAGCGCCGGTCAGGACAAGGATCTGGATCAGGCCATCGCGCTATGGCCGAAAATCGAGGCGTTCATCTGCCAGCTGAAAAGCGAAAAAGTGACCTTTGAAGAAAGTGCCGAACAACTGTTCAAGCTGGTAGGAGGGTTGAATGAGCAAGCATAAGGGCGACCTGTTGCGCATGATGGCCAAGGCCGAAACGATCAAACAAGCCGATCTGGCCCGCAAGCTGCGTCAGGTGCAGGACGAAACCAACCGTATCGCGGAACAGGCCGGATCGCTGGAACGATTGCTCGACGAGCATCGGCTAGCCGCGCCTGGTTCCCAGACCACCGCGCAACTGGCCAATGTCATGCGGGTCGGGCATCAGTTGGAAAGCCACCGCAAAACACTGACCAGTCAGATGAAGCAATCTGAACACCGATTGAACCGGGCACGCACGGCCTTGGCGCATTCGGGTCATAAGCTCGACATTCTGAGCGAAAAAGCCAGGATCGCCAAACAGCAGACGGAAAACGAATAATCGTCACGGGCTGGCACGAAACCTGCACCACATTTGCAGAAGAAGACCAAATAGCCACGGAATACCAATGCCGCAAACCGTTACCCCTGCACCTGCTCCCGGAACGCCCACGATTTTTCTGGGCAATGTTTCCGGGATTCAGCCGTCCGGTATCGAAGAAGGACAGGACTTTGCAGAGCTTCTGCAAGGGTCGCAAAACATCAATAGCGTTCCCGGTGGCATCGCCCAAGCAACTGACCCAACGGCATTGCAGGGAAAAACCACTCTCCCGGCAACGGAATTGGTTTTCCAGCCCGACAACGAAAACATCCAGCCGGACCAACTCGACCTGACGATGACAGCCGAAGGTGTAACTGCGGACCCGGCGTTGCTGCCACTTGATGTTCTGTCCGGGAGACCGGCAAAAACCACAGCGGGAACAAATCAGCATCCCGCAACCCTGGACCAGCTTCCGCCTCTAGCGACCTTGGCTGTCGCCAAATCAGATACAGCTTCGATACCGGAACAGGTCAATCCTGCTTTGGGCACCCCAATCGCCACCGCCCCAGATACGTTGATGGCATCCGAAGCCGCGACGCTTTCCACGTCCGCAGGCAGTGATCTTGCTTTGGCGGAAAGAGAACCGGCGATAGAACAGATTGCTACCCTCGAAGCCATGGCACCCAAATCGCTTTCCGAGCCATCACAGGCTATCGCGCCAGAACTGCCTCCTGAAACCGGCGAGGAAGGTAAAGACCTGAAGATCGAAATCACTCAGGATCAAACAGAAGAAATAGCAAAGATACTGTCCCGAACCGACCCCGTTCCCGATCCGGTGCAGACCGGTAGCGAAGCCACGATCGCGACCGACGCCAAACAGGCGGGCATGGTCGGCATCCCGTGGGCGGCACAGGCCGACCCGACCGCGACTCAGACCAATCCGGAGGCTACGGAAACCTCGCAACCCGACGCCCCGCGCCCGGATGTGTCGGCACTGCGGCCAAAGACAATTGCCCCCGAAACCCTCGCCCTGAACCAAGACGAGACTGCCTCCGAGACGACAGTCGACCCAGAAGCGGCGGACATACCAGACGCCACCAAACCTGCAACCCCGATGGCTGCTCTGCCCGGCTCCGCGTCGGATCAGGCGCTGGCAGCGGCAGCCGGTCAGGTCAACCGGGCCGAATTCGTACGGGCCGGAAACGACAAGATCCCGGCAGAGCCAGGCAAGTCCACCGATATAAGCAGCCCCGCTATGAACGCGGCAGCACAAGCAATAGCAGCAGAGGCGCGCCAGCCTCAGACAGGCGGTCAGGGCCAGGGCGCGCAACCGCAAGGTGGTAATGTCGCGGAAATGGCCGACGTTAAGTCCGCCGCGGAGACCCCTAAAAACGAAATCCGTTTCAGTATAGAAGGTACTGCGCCGGGCTCTCCGGGAGAGATTGGTCATGCTAAGGCACTGCGCCCGGAAACTGCGACCCAGCGTCCCGAGCTCGCGATCACGACAGCCCCAGCAGCTCAGGCACCCACGGATATGAAATCCTCGACGTCCCCGGCCCCTCAGCAGCTTGAGCTGCAAACAGCGGCAGGACCTGTGCAGGAAACGGCTTCCGAAACCTTGCCGCATCCGCAACACAAAGCCGAAGCTCCAGCACCGCTCCCGACCCACAATTCGGTCCAGAACGGAGAGTTCCGTGGCCCTGAAAACAGCGTCAATACTGCCGCGTCAAATGCTGCTTTCGCAGCGCCGCGCAACCTGCAACTGGTTGATGCTGAATGGCCCGGCAAACTGACTGCAATGGTCCGCGAAGCGCACGAAATGGGGCAGCACGAAATCGAAATCGCGCTGCAGCCGGAAAAGTTGGGCCGGATGACGATCAAGCTGGACATGCGCGACGGCAACACCGTGGCGGTCAATATCGTCACTGAATCCGACGCAGCCGCGAGGATGCTCAACGACACGCAGTCCCGTCTGGCCGATATGATGCAAAAGGCCGGTCTCGATCTGACCCAGCATCAGGCCAACAGCGGCCAGGGGTTCCAGAACCAGAACGGCCAAGAGGGACACTCGGATCGGAATTCCCAATCTGGACCGTCGCAACAGCAGGCTCAATCCGCCGCAGAGGCTTCGATCCAATCCACGCAAACAAATCCCGATAACGGCATTGATATTATCGCCTGAGGTAAATGGTTATGGCAAACGTTACAATTGATGGATCAGCCAAGAAGAAGGGCGGCATCCTGAAGACCCTGTTTCAGCTGATTTTGGCGAGCGGGCTGGCTTCGGGTGGATTTGTCGCTGGTCAGTATTTTGCCCAATCCACGATGAGTCCGGCAGATGAAGTGCTGCGCCTGATTGAGGAAACCGGCTCGGATGGTGTTCACCACTCCGCCGGCGACAATCCGCAAAAAGTACCGCGCGATTTGCCTGACGCCCCGGTTTTCGAGACGCAATATTACGAATTCCCCGAACCTCTGACTACAAATCTGAAGGGATCGACCCGTTTCCTGCAATTGGGCATTGGCCTGTCGACCCAATATGACAAAACGGTGTTGCGCAATGTTCAAACCCACCGGATGGCGCTACGCTCTGACATGTTGGCCGTGATCAGCAGTTTTACCGAAGAAGATGTCGAAGGAACCGCAGGCCGCGATGCGCTGTCAGCCGCATTGGGCGACGCCATCAACCACCGGCTGGAACAGCTAGAAGGGTTCGGTGGTATCGAGGGTGTGTTTTTTCCTGTTTTCGTGATGCAATGAGGAACGATATGTCTGGCACGCATAAACTTTCCAGCAATGAACTCGCCGCCCTCGTCGGCGGTTTGATGGAACTTGATTCGACCGAAGAGGACGAACTCAAGGACGGCGACATATCTTACAAACCGTATCAATTCGGGGACAACAACCTGTCTCTGATGGGCGACTATTACGGGCTTAGGATGATCAACGAACGGTTCTGCCGACTGGCGCGGTCGGTGTTCCTGCCGATGCTGCGACTGCAACCACGGATTTCGGCATTCCCGCCCGAGGTAAAGACCTTTGCCGATTACAGCGACGAGGTGGAAAATTTTGTCAGCCTGACCACCAGCCGGATCGAGGCCCTGCGCGGCAACCAGATGATGGTCATCCCACCCAGCTTTATCTCGATGTTGACCGATTCCTATTATGGCGGCACTATCCGTAAAACCCAGAATTCAAGGACTGAATTCACCCCGACCGAACAGCGGGTGATCGAACTGATTTCAAACGGTTTGAACGAATCTATGGCGCTGGCCTGGCGCGATCTGATGCCGATCAGCTTTGAACTGCAAAACCGTGAAGAAAACCTTAGCTTTGCCAGCTTTGCAGATGCCGACGATCTGGTGGTGAACTGTTCCTTCATGGTGCAACTGCCCGACACCGATCCGGCGAATTTCGATATCATTTATCCCTTGCAGACACTGAAACCGATTGCCGGGCAGCTGCGGTCGCGGATGCATTCGGATCTGTTGGAAGAAGATATGACCTGGCGCGAAAAGATGGAACGCGCCGTGCTGAACGTACCGCTGAGCCTGACCGCCATTCTGGCCGAACCATCGGTTTCGCTGGGCCGGATAGGAAATGTCTCTCCGGGAGAAGTCGTGCCGGTGCAGATGACCCCTGCCCCACGTTTGCTGGTCGAAGGCCGACCGATATTCGATGCAGACCTCGGCGAATCCGCCGGCAAATCCGCCCTGAACCTGACCCGCAGAATTCCAGACTGATCTGGCCCTCATTTTTGAAAGGACCACCGCGATGAGTGACGAAACCACCGTGCAAGATCCCGCCCTTCCCGCCACCACCCCGCAACCCCAAGAATCGGAAGCCAGCCAGCTGCTCAGCGGTCTGGGCGTTCTGGAAACGGTCAAGGTACGCCTGACCGTTGAAGTGGGCCGAACCGAGATTACCATTCAGGATCTTTTGAAACTGAACGAAGGATCGGTGGTCGAGCTGGACCGGCTGGCAGGTGATCCTCTGGATATTCAGATCAACGGCACCACGATCGCCAAGGGCGAAGTTGTGGTGGTTGGTGAACGTTTCGGCATTCGTTTTGGTGACATCGTCGACCCGAAAGACCGGATGCATATCTGATCGCTCCAAATCAGAATCCAGCCAAATTTGCCAGACGTCGCAGTTTGGCATGAAACATGCCCCTAATCGGTTAGTTAACCGTTTAGGAGAGACGTGTTATGAGTACCGATATCCTGCAAATCGACCAGCTATTGACGGTCGGCGGGTTTCTGGCTGCATTGGTTGCTGTGCTGATGCTGGTTCAGGCCAATCGTTCGAAATTATCCGGTCGGATCGCCAAAGGCCGCCGGATGCAACTGGCCGAGGTCACCGCGCTCGGCCCCGACGCCCGCGCGATGCTGCTCAGCGTGGATGGATCTGAATTTCTGGTTGTCACCACCAAACGTCAGCCTCCAGTCATCACAGCACTGACACCGGAACCGTCGAAGCCGGCGCTCGCGACGGTGGCGGCATGATACGGCTGCTTGCGATTGTATTCACCCTGATCCTGGCCTCAGGCCCTGCCCTCGCACAGGGTTTGCCAGCGCTGGAAATCACCAGCCCCGGCGGCGACGGCGAAACGCAATATTCCCTGTCTCTGCAAATTCTGGTGCTGATGACAGCGCTGACTCTGCTACCTTCGATCGTGCTCGGGATGAGCGCCTTTACCCGTATCATCATCGTGTTGTCGATCCTGCGTCAGGCGCTTGGCACTCAGCAGACCCCGCCTAATCAGGTGCTGGTGGCCATTGCCTTGTTCCTGAGTTTCTTCGTCATGCAGCCGATGCTGACCCAAGTTTATGATACAGCCGTCGCGCCCTATCTGGACGGACAGATGGCCGCGCCTGCCGCGCTGGAACGGGGGCGCGACCTGATCGGCGGCTTCCTGATCGAAAACACCCGCAAAAACGACCTGATGATGTTTGCCGATCTGGCTGGTGACGGCCCGTATGACAGTGAAGCCGATGTGCCGGTCTCGGTGATGCTGCCGGCATTCATCACCTCTGAACTAAAAACCGCATTTCAGATTGGGTTCCTGCTGTTCTTGCCGTTTCTGGTGATCGACATGGTGATCGCTTCGATCCTGATGGCTTTGGGCATGATGATGCTGTCACCGATGCTGGTGTCGTTGCCGTTCAAGCTGTTGCTATTCGTTCTGGTCGATGGCTGGGCCCTGACAATGGGGTCACTGGTCAACAGCTTTTCCAGCGGCGTAGGAGGATAACAGATGGATTTCGACGCCAATATCGAACAGCTGCAAATGGCTTATTGGAACATTCTGATGACCGCCGGCCCGGTGCTGGGCGTGGCGCTGGCGGTGGGTCTATTCGTCGGCATCATCCAGGCCGCGACCTCAATCAACGAAGCGACGCTCAGCTTTGTGCCGAAACTGGCCATCGTGCTGGTCACGATGGGATTGGCATCGGGTTTCATGATGACCAATCTGACCGATTATTTCACTCATGTCTTCGACATGGTCGCCAGCCTGCGGTGATCAATGGAAAATCTGGTGTCATACGAATCCGGGATACCCGCCCTGCAACTGGGCGAAGCTTTGGATATGGCGCTGTTGTTTTTGTTCGCCATGCTGCGGATCGGCGGTTTCATCATCGCCGCGCCGGTTTTCGGTGCGCGCTTCATTCCGCTGCAGGTCCGCATTGTGACCTCGGTCATCCTGACCATCCCGGTGATGAGTTTCGCAGAATTGCCCGATCCCGAAGTGCTCATGACAGCGCGCGCAGTCGGGTTAGTCCTTGGTGAATTGGCCATCGGGGTTTCTGCCGGGCTTCTGCTGATGATTTTCTTCTCTGCCGCGGTGATGGCGGGGGACCGGATCGCCTCGACTGCTGGGCTCGGCTTTGCCGCACAGATTGACCCGGCCTCGGGGACGCAGGCCCCGGTGGTGGGACAATTGTTCAGCCTGGCCTTGATGGTGTTTTTTGTCGCTTCCGACAGCCATCTGATCGCCCTGCGTATCATGCTGGACAGCTACAAAGTCATCCCGCCCGGAACCCTGTTCGATACCGGTATCCTGATCCAGTCCGGTATCGCAGCGGCGGGCGAAATGTTCGGTTTTGCGGTGCGACTGATGATGCCGGTCGTGTCGGTTCTGCTTTTGGTCAATATGGGGATCGGGGTGATCACCCGCTCTGCCCCGCAACTTAACATTTTTTCTTTCGGCTTCCCGCTGACCATGACGGTCACGATCGTTCTACTTTATCTCGGTGCGCCGATCCTGGGCATGGCAATGGACAAACTGATCGAGGCATCAATCGACGCGCTGATGCAGATGATGATGGAGGCCGCCAATGGCTGAGAGCGACGACGGGCAGGAAAAAACAGAAGAACCGACGCCGAAAAAGAAACAGGATGCGCGCGACGACGGCAAGGTTATCACCTCAAAGGAAATGTTCGTCTTTGCCTCGATGGGCGGGGCCATCGCGATCCTGATGGCGGCCGGCCTGTTCGGGTCTACCATCGCACATGCCTGGAGCAGCTTTTTCCGCTTTGGCTCTGCTGAAACGCTGGACACGCTGCTGGCCTCGCGCCTGTTACTGGGGACAAAATATGTCGGCTTGATCTCGCTTGCCATTGGTCTGCCTTTGCTGGCGGTGACGCTGGGTATGCAGGCCGCAATGGGCGGGTTGATCTTTTCCAGCAAGAACATGGAACCCAAATTCGAAAAATTCAACATTCTCAAAGGCGTCGCCAAAATGGTGTCGACCAAGGCCCTGGTCGAACTGGGCAAGGCGCTGATGAAGGTATTTTTGCTGGGCGGGTTGGCAGGATGGGTCCTGTGGCAATGGCTGCCGACGCTGGACACTACCGCCTTCATGACCGTGGGCGGCGCGATGTCGACGCTGTCACAGGTCACCTATCGGGTGCTCAGCGCGCTTGTGCTGGGGCTGGCGATGATCGGGGCGGTCGACCTGTTCTGGCAGGCATTCAGCATGAACAAGAACCTGAAAATGACCAAGCAGGAAATCAAGGACGAATCGAAACAGACCGAAGGTTCGCCGGAAGTCAAAGGTGCGATCCGCCGCCGCCAGATGGAAGCAGCCCAGCAGGGCGCGACCCAGCGCAAGGCGCTTGAAGATGTGCCCAATGCCACCGCCATCATTACCAACCCGAAACATTTCTCGGTCGCCCTGCGCTATGTTCCCGGCGAATCCGTGGCTCCGATCGTGCTGGCGCTTGGCGAAGGTTCGATGGCCTTTCAGATTCGCGAACGCGCCGCCGAACATGACATTCGCATCCTTCAGGCCCCGCCGCTGGCACGCGCCATCTACTTTTCCAGCCAGATCGGCGGCGAAATCCATCCCGGGCTCTATGCCGCCGTCGCCACGATCCTGGCCTATATCTATCAGCTTGATCAGGGCGGCGATGACAATATGCCCGAAATCGATCTGCCCAGTGACTTCCGCTTCGATGAAAATGGCATGAATGCTGCATGATTGGCCGAAAGGAGACTTAACAGATGAAAAATTCGCGCAAAGGCTCTGTCGGACAGATGATTTCCACACTCTGCTTTCTGGGGGTCGGCCTGTGGCTGATCGCCGAAGCGGTGATGACCGAAAACGACCCGTTCCGGGTTTTCATTCTGATCAGCTGCGCGATTCTCAGCCTGTCAGGCGCCTTGCGCTTTCAGATCGCCACATTGGCTGGCTGGTTTCGCTGACCCCGCCATCTGGTCCGGCTCATCCTTCCCCGCCTCCCCTCATTCCTGCCGTACAGGACTGAAAACGAAACAGGACGTGCCATCGGCACGCCCTGCTCATATGAGAAAAGACGAAAGTTTGTACAGGGACGAGGTATTCTGGGGATGAATCCTCGCCCCCGTAGCTCAGGACAGGTTCTGGGCAACCGTGGGGACGAACCAGAACCAGAACAACGCGCCGCTGGACAAGAAAGGAAGCATCCACCATCCCGAATTCAGCGTGAATTCCTTCTTCTGGGGGGCAGAAAGAGGGACAAGAGTGCTGTCAGCCAAATCGGAGGGTTGGAACTGGAACGACATGGTGGCCTCCCTTTCAGTAGTCCTTGATACGAAGCGTTTGCTCTGCGGCGGTTTTTGATCGCCTGGCACCATCCTTGCATTTGTTCTCATTCGGTTTCCACGTCGCATAGGGACAATCGTCCTGCTCATATTGCTGTAGTTTTAACTAAAAGTATGTATGCCCTCATCGCGGCGATCTACCAATGCGGGAATTCCCGTAGTCTGATCTGCCCGGGCGGGAAACCGCCATGAATTCAGCAAATGCGCGGCAGTTGTTCGCCAACCAGCATGTCCACGATACGCTGACCACCAAAGGCGGTCCGCATTGTTACCCGCCCCGGTGGACCGTCATAGGCCCGCCCGATGACAACGGCATCGCGCCCGGCCTCAGTCGCCCGCATCGCGCTCAGCGCCGCCTCGATCTGCTCTTCCGGCACGAACAGGACCAGCGTCCCTTCATTGGCCAGATACAACGGGTCGAGACCAAGGATTTCGCACATCCCCCTGACCTCGGCCCGCAGCGGCAGCGCTGTTTCATCGATCTCGATACCAACGCCAGCAGCGTCGGCGATCTCGTTCAGAACCGATGCCACTCCCCCTCGCGTCGCATCCCGTGCCGTCTTCAAGTCCGGAACCGCGGCACTCACCGCTGCCATCAGATGACCCAGCCCCTGACAATCCGAAACGATTTCCGCACTCAGCGCCATTTCTCCCCGCGCCGCCAGAATTGCTGCGCCGTGATCGCCCAGAACGCCGTTGACAATCACCACGTCGCCCGCCCGGACATGTTCCGCCCGTAAATCGCACCCCGCCGGGATCACCCCAACCCCGGCGGTAGTGACAAAAACCTTGTCGGCCATGCCGCGCCCGACCACCTTGGTGTCCCCGGTCACGATCCGCACACCGGCTTTGTCCGCTTCCGCAGCCATCGAGGCCACGATACGGCGCAGAAGCGCCACTTCCACGCCTTCCTCGATGATAAAAGCAGCCGACAACCAAAGCGGCCGCGCGCCCCCCACCGCCAGATCGTTCACCGTGCCGCAGACGGCAAGCTTGCCAATATCGCCACCAGGAAATTCGACCGGGTCGACCACGAAACTGTCGGTGGTAAACGCCAGCCGCGCGCCCGGCTCGGACAGCGCGTCGGCCTGCAACCGCGCCTGATCCTCCATCCCGTCGGGATGAAAAACGGATGTGAACACCTCCTCGATCAAATCCCGCATCGCCTTGCCGCCCCCCCCATGGGCCAGCGTCACCCGTTCATCTCTCAATGCCATACCGTTTTCTTCTTTTTACAAATATCCCGGGGGAGTCGTTGATAATCCATGATTTTCAACGGTGGGGGCAGCGCCCCCCTCATTCCGCGGCCGCCCGCGCACCGCCATATTGGTAATAGGCCGCACAGGCACCTTCGGAACTGACCATCAACGCCCCCAACGGCGTTTCAGGTGTGCAGCCGCGACCGAATTGCATGCAGTGCACCGGCTTCATCCGCCCGGTCATCACCGCGCCGCAAGAACACCCTTCGGGTTCTTCCACTCCCCTCGTCTCCGCAGCATAGCCGATGCCAAACTTGACCTCCGCATCGAACGCCGCATAGCGGGTCCTGATCCGCAGCCCGCTTTCCTCGATCTCGCCCAACCCGCGCCATTCGAAGCTTGGGCGTGGTTCATAAACATCAGAAATGGCGGCAAGACTCACCGGGTTGCCATGTTCCGGCACCACCCGGGCATATTGGTTTTCCACCTCTGCACGCCCGTCACGAATCTGCTGCAACACCATCAATACCGATTGCAGCAGGTCCAGAGGTTCGAACCCCGCCACCACGATCGGTTTGCCATAATCCTGCGCTATGAAATCATAGGGATGGGTTCCAATCACCATGCTGACATGACCCGGTCCGACAAATCCATCCAGCACCATATGCGGATCGTCCAGCAAAACCTTGATCGGCGCTGGCACGGTGATGTGATTGCAAAAAATACTGAAATTCGTCAGCTCCTCGCGCGCCGCGGCCTGGATCGAGAAGGCTGTCGAAGGCGTGGTGGTCTCGAATCCCAACCCAAAGAACACTACTTCGCGATCCGGGTTGCGCCGCGCCAGCTCCAGCGCGTCGAGCGGCGAATAGACCATGCGGATATCGGCCCCCTCCGCCTTGGCTTGCAACAGCGATTTCTGTGTCCCCGGCACCCGCATCGCGTCGCCAAAAGTGGTAAAGATCACCCCCTCTTTGCCTGCAATTTCAATGCATTCATCGACACGGCTCATCGGCAGAACGCAGACCGGGCAGCCGGGCCCGTGAATGAATTCGATCCCATCATGCACCAGCTTGTCGAGCCCATAGCGGAAAATCGCATGGGTATGCCCACCACAGATTTCCATGATGTGAATGGGCTTTTCCCGGGTTGCGCCGATGTCATCCACCACCTCGGAAATCAACGTCAGCAACGCCTTGGCCGCCTTGGGATCGCGGAATTCCTCTGCATATTTCATGATCCCCCCTCCAAGGCCGCATCACCCGCCGCCATCGCATCCAGCGCTTCCTGCGCCTCGCCCAGACCGCGCAATGCTTCCAGCGTCGCCGCTGCCTCGTCTTCGTCGATCAGCGCCATGGCGAAGCCGACATGAATCAGGATCCATTTGCCGATCAGGTCATCCAACGGACCGGTGGCAACAGGGGCGACGTTGACTTCTCGACGAACCCCCGACACCTCGGCCAGCGCCATCATTTTTTCCGGCTGCGTCACGGCAATGATCTGGCCGGGAATGCCTAAGCACATGTCAGTTATCCTCTTCTACGCAAATCTCGGACTATTCTGTTTTCACAATATTTTAGAACTCGAACCTGACACGAACCCCGACCTCGTTAAGATCCAGATCCATCGCCGCGAAGATACAGTCAAAGCTGTCTTCGAGATCAATCCGCATGGCGGCCCGGACTGTTCGGCATCATCAACCAGCCCCCCGCGGGCAGGCAGTCCAACATCGCCTATTCCGCCGCTGTGACGGATTTGGCGACCAGATTGGCGGTCAGCCAAGTCACCCATTTCTGCATCCCTTCGCCGGTTCGGGCGCTAAGACGGATGATCTCGATCTGTGGATTCACCCGACGCAAATTTTCTTCATAAAGCTCCATATCGACATCGCAATGCGGTGCCAGATCAATTTTGTTCAGCAGCGCCAATTTCGATGCCGTGAACATATCGGGATATTTCAGTGGCTTGTCTTCGCCCTCGGTCACGCTGAGGATCGCGATCTTGCAATCCTCGCCCAGATCGAAACCAGCAGGGCAAACCAGATTACCGACATTTTCGATAAACAGCAGCGACCCTGCCGCAATATCGAGATGGTCCATCGCGTGGCCCACCATATGTCCATCCAGATGGCAGCCCTTGCCGGTATTGACCTGAACCGCCTGCGCTCCGGTGGCGCGGATACGGTCGGCGTCATTCGCAGTCTGCTGATCGCCTTCGATCACTGCCAGCGGTTGATCTCCAAGGGCTTCGATGGTTTTGCACAACAGGGTTGTCTTACCCGATCCCGGCGACGACACCAGATTAACGGCAAACGCTCCTATTTTCCGCAACGCCTGCCGGTTCGTCGCGGCATAACGGTCGTTTTTCGAAAGAATATCGGTTTCAATCTCGATCAACCGCTCCTGCGTCATCCCGGCCATTTCGATGCCCGCCGGGCCCTGACCGAAATGGATATCGCCGTGGTGATGGGAAGGGCCCTGCGCGTGACTGTGCCGATGACCTTCCACCTGATCCGTTCCGCATCCGCATACTGTACACATCAGATCACCTCCAAATCTTTGATTCTCATCTCGTTGCCCGCAACAGGCATCAGCTTGCCCCCGCCACACTGTGGACAGGGTGCCAGCCGGTCGTCGATTTCGACCTCTTTCATGCAATCATAACACATCGCCCGGCCCGGCAGATCGAGCATTTCCAACTGCGCGCCTTCGGCCACCGAACCGCGCATCACCGCGTCAAAGGCAAATTCGAGAGCCGATTTCTCCACCCCGGAAAACCGGCCGATTTCCAGTCGCACTCGCTTCACAGCCCTAATCGCATGAATGCGGGCCTGTTCCTCGATCACCTCGCGGATCCCTTCACAGAGCGACATTTCATGCATCTTCCCGTGTCTCCTTCAGCATGACCGCACTGCTGGGACCAAATAGCGTCACAATCCAAAACGCCGGCAGACCTGCCCAGCGCATCACACCCCACCAAGGATTGCGCCACTCTGCAACTGGGGGCAAGCATGCGATCGGTTGGCGACACAGATTGGGGCGCCCAGAAACAACCTTCGTCAGCGCCGCCGGACAACGCCCGGCCCCCGCACGCGACCGGTCATGTCCTTCGGTGCCACCCCGGCCTGATCCATTGATCAGAAACATCCTTATTATTCCTTCAGACCCCGTGCCGCCGCGACCAGCGCCTGCCCGAACGCCAGCCCGCCATCGTTGGCAGGGGTCGTGCGATGGATCAGGACGGGGACATCTCCAAGTGCCGCAATGGTCAGTTTCAATAATAATTCGTTCTGAAAACACCCCCCCGACAACGCCACGGCCTGCGCCTCTCCGGCCTCGACCAAAGCGCGCGCCACGCGGGCAAAAGCGCCAGCAAGCCCGGCATGAAACTGCCATGCAATCTGCCCGGCTGGTGCCCCTGAACCTTGCAAACGACGCATTTCTTGCCACATCGGGGCCGGGTCGATCTCGTCGCCACGGATGTCAAAGCCAAACCCCGCTTGGGTATCCGACGCCTGCCGGGCCAGCGTCTCCAGCAGCATCGCCGCCTGTCCCTCGAAGCTCTGTCCCATTGGGCAAATCCCCAAGCACGCGGCGATGGCATCAAACACCCGCCCGGCGCTGGACGAAATCGGCGCGTTGATCCCGCCCCGGGCCGCCTGCCGCACCAACTCACGCGGCGCTTGTGGGAACAATGCGTCGGCCCAATCCGATAGTCCGGCCTGATCCAGCCGCGCCAGCGCATTCCGCCATGGCTCCATTTGCGCCCGGTCCCCGCCGATCAGTGGCGCGGGCGTCAACCAGTGGCGACGCTCAAACCCGAAATAATCGCCCAGCAAAACCTCGCCACCCCATACGGTGCCATCTGGTCCCATCCCCAACCCGTCCAGGATGATCCCAGCCACCTGGCCGCCTCGCAATGGCCAGCCATTTTCCCCCAGACAGGCCGCCAGATGAGCATGATGGTGCTGCACCCGCATCAGTGGCAAACCGGTTTCCTCCGCGTGACGCGACGCGCGAAAATCGGGGTGCAGATCACAGGCCACCCATTCGGGCCGGTGATCGAAAAGAGCGGTATAATCACGATCCGCCTGCTGAAACGCGTCCCAGGTCAAGGCGTCGCTCAAGTCGCCCAGATGATGCCCCAGAAGGGCCTGTCCCTTCTTCAGCAGGCACATTGCGGCTTTCATCTGACCGCCATAAGCCACCCCTTGCGGCGCATCATCGAATCCGATGGGCACAGGCAAGGTTCCCGGCACCCGGCCCCGCGCCCGTCGCAGCACCATCGGCCCGTGCTCAGTAACCCGTTCGACGCTGTCATCCAGACGTCGCGCGATATCACGGTCATGCATCACAAAGGCGTCGGCAAAGCTGCCCAGCTTGTCCCGCGCCTCCTGATTGCCAATAACCTGCGGTTCGCCCGACAGATTGCCGCTGGTCATCACCAACGGTCCGTTCACCGCGTCGATCAACAGGTGATGCAATGGCGTATAGGGCAGCATCCAGCCCAAAACGTCCAACCCCGGTGCCAGCACCCCGGGCAGAGCGGCACCGCGTTTGCGCAACAGAACAATCGGTGCCGCCGGATCGCGTAGCAGCGCCCATTCCTCGGTGGACACCGTAGCATGACGCGCAATCGTCGCCTCATCCGCCATCAGCGCCAGCGGCTTGTCGGGCCGCTGCTTGCGCTGCCGCAGCAATGCTATGGCCTGCGGCTGGGCGGCATCGACGCACAGGTGAAACCCGCCCAATCCCTTAATCGCCACCACCTCGCCCCGCAGCAGCTTATTGGCTGCCGCTGCAATTGGATCGCCGGTGATCTCCACTCCACCAGCCTCCAGCCACAGACGCGGCCCGCAGGCGGCGCAGGCCACCGGTTGAGCGTGAAACCTCCGGTCCCCCGGATCGCCATATTCGGCGGCACAGTCCGGGCACATCGGAAAGGCGGCCATCGTGGTTCGTGCCCGGTCATAAGGCAGCGCCTTCAGGATCGTGAACCGCGGGCCGCACCGGGTGCAATTGGTAAAGGCATAGCCGAAACGGCGATCCCCGGAATCGCGGATTTCAGCCACGCAATCCGGACAGGTCGCCGCATCAGGCGTCACCCGTGTTTTCCCACCCTGTCCCTGCGACGGCAGAATATCGAAACCTTCTGGTGGATCGAAATCCAGCCCAGCGCTTTCGATCGCGTCGACCCGCGCCAGCACCGGCGGCTCGGCCCGGATCGCCGCCTCGAAACCATCAAGATTGGTCCCGGAAACCCGGATCAATACCCCTTCGGGATCATTCAACACGTCGCCACGCAACCTCATTCTGCGCGCCAGTTGCCAAATGAAGGGTCGGAACCCGACCCCCTGCACCTGTCCGCGAACCCGGATACGCCGCCCTTGCAACAGTGATCTCTCCTGTTTCATCTTGGTCAAAATACTCCGGGGGGAAGCGTTGAAACTCCAAAGGGGTTCAACGCGGGGGGCAGCGCCCCCTGCCCGACCCGGTCAATGTCCTTTGCCGACCGGGCCCTGATCCTTCACCCCCGGCATACCAATCTGACCCGGATACATAGCGCCCCTCGTCGAGCAGGGTAGCGCCCCATCATTGGAAACGGAAGTCCCGTAACCGCACAGAAAAAAAGGGCCGAAAGGGTCCTTTTTCGTAGGAATTGAATGGTTACTTGTCCGTCCGACGCAGTCGCACAAGCCAGTCCGGCGACACTCTAGGTTCTGTTCCCAGACGTTACTCTGGATCACCCAATGTCAGTGCGATCGGATCCAGCCCGTCAATCCCGCCGGTGATCTTGTCACCCGCCACCACAGGGCCAACCCCCGCCGGGGTGCCGGTCATGATCACATCGCCGGGCGACAGGTGATAAAATCTTGATAGATGCGACACGATCTCGGCCACGGTCCATACCATGTCTTTCAGTGTTGCGTCCTGTTTCGTTTCACCGTTGACCTCCAGATGGATGCGTTGCCCCTCCGGGTGCCAGTCGGACGCCCGCGTCAGCGGTGCCATCACCGCGCTGTTTTCGACATCCTTGCCCAGATCCCAAGGGCGGCGATGGTCCTTGCCATCCTGTTGCCGGTCCCGGCGTGTCATGTCCAAAGCGCATCCATAGCCGTAGATCGCCGCCTTCGCCTCGGTCTCATCCGCGCGGAACACCGGCGCGCCCAGCACCAATGCCAATTCCATTTCATAGTGAAAATTCTCGGTGCCCGGCGGATAGGGCACGGTCGTATCGCTGGCGACATGCGCGGTCGGGGATTTGGTGAAATACCACGGCGCATCGCGGTCAACCTCCCCGCCCATTTCAGCGGCATGGGCGGCGTAATTTCGGCCGACACAAAAAATGCGGTTGATCGGGTATTCCTCCGTCTCACCCTTTACCGGGACGGAATGAACCTTGGGGGGAGCGAAAAGATAGCCACTCATCTTGCGCTTTCCTCTTTATTGTAAAAGCTTACGGTCATGGGGGTGCTCTCTAAAACGGCTTCGAGGCCATATTCAATCCGCGCTCCATTCCCTATCGTTACATCACGTCCCGTCACGACATGGAAGGCAGCTAAACATGAACGGGGTGCCGAAGCGACCCTAACATGCGCGCATTGGACGAGATCACTTCAATATAAGCATTCTAATTATTAGCAAACTCGTCAGATTATCGATTATATGCTGTCACAACACGTCTCAGGACTACGAAACTCAAAGGACAAAAGCAGTGCTGGAACTCTACGGCATGGCGGGTCACCTGATCCGACGACTAAACCAGATTTCCGTATCGGTTTTCAGCGAACGCATGCGCGAGGCCGGCTTCGATGTGACCCCGGTGCAGTTCAGCGCATTGTCTGCACTCGCAACCAATCCACAGGTCGATCAAGCCACGCTGGCCGGGTTGATCGGGCATGACCGGGTGACAATGGGGGCAGTTCTGGACCGATTGCAGAACAAGGGGCTGATCGAACGCAGAACAAGCCCGAGTGACCGCCGCGCCAAGGTTCTTAACCTAACAGACAAGGGTCACGATCTGCTGCAAGATGTCACGCCGCTCGTCTGGTCGCTGCAAACGGATATTCTGGCGGGATTGAGCGCCGATGAACGTAGTGAAATGCTGCGACTGATGCAGAAAACGGTCGATGCCGGCAATCTGTTGAGCCGGGCCCCATTGATGCGCCCGAAAGGTGACTAAGGCCCCGCCACCTCATTTGCGCGACACACAACAGGCATTGCCAGAGTTTTCCACGGCATCGGGGAGCGCAAGATCAATTGCCGCAAACGCGAATAGCGCTAGCAAATACCGTAGTTTCCACATATATCAACGCTCCAAGCTATTGCTGGAGGATAGTTGGTTGCTCGATCTCATGACCGTTCGTGCCGGACTGGCGGAACACTATGATCTCGCCCCGTCGGTGGATTTGGCTGAGGCCACCAAAGATATTTACGCCCGAATGAACCGCGTCGTCACACCGGCTGACTGGGCCATCTATGCCCCGTATGTAGTGGCGATCAACGCGCTGAAGAAAAAGCGCGGGGCTGTCATTCTGGCGCATAATTACATGACCCCCGACATCTATCACGGGGTGGCGGATTTCGTCGGAGACAGCCTGCAACTTGCAATCAAAGCGACCGAGGTCGAAGAAGATGTGATCGTGCAATGCGGTGTGCATTTCATGGCCGAGACTTCGAAAATCCTGAACCCGGCGAAAACCGTGCTGATGCCGGATATGGAAGCAGGCTGTTCGCTGGCTGAATCCATCACCCCTGCGGGCATCGCACAGATGCGCGCGAAATATCCCGGCGCGCCGGTCGTCACCTATGTGAACACCACCGCCGACGTGAAAGCGGCCTCGGATATCTGCTGCACCTCTTCCAACGCAGCCCAGATCGTGGCGGCGCAGGACAGCGACACCGTGATCATGACCCCCGACCAGTATCTGGCGCAGAACGTAGCGAAACAGGTGCCGGGCAAGCGTATCGTCTGGTGGGAAGGGTCGTGCATCGTGCACGAACAATACACCGCGCAGGACCTGATAGAATTCCGCGAATGGAATCCGGGCACCCGCATCATCGCGCATCCCGAATGCCCGCCCGACGTGGTGGCCGAGGCAGATTATTCCGGATCGACCAGCGGCATCATTTCCTTTGTCGAGCGCGAAAAACCGCAAAAGGCGATGCTGGTGACCGAATGTTCGATGGCCTCCAACATTTCCGACGCGCTTCCGGAAGTCGATTTCGTTGGCCCCTGCAACATGTGCCCCTTCATGAAGAAAATCACGCTGGAAAAGGTGCTCTATTCACTGCACACCATGACCACGCCGGTCGAGGTCGATAAGGCGGTCGCGGAAAAGGCACGGCTGGCAGTACAGCGGATGATCGATCTGTCGAAACAGCTGGGCATTTAGGAACCGCGTTAGATGCAGGAAATCACCACCGATCGCGTCGTCATCGTCGGCGCAGGCATGGGTGCGCTCTATGCGGCTCTGAAACTGGCACCGCGGCCGGTGGTGATGATTTCGCCCGAAACGCTGGGCGAAGGGGCCAGTTCGGCCTGGGCCCAGGGCGGTGTCGCAGCCGCGATGAATCCCGCCGACAGCCCCAAAAGCCATTCCTCTGACACGATGCGCGCTGGAGCGGGAACCGTTGATCCGCAGGTCGCAGCCCAAGTCACCCGCGAAGCGCACGAACATATCCTCAACCTGACCGATTTGGGCACACCGTTCGACCGCGACGACAAGGGCGGTTACGTGTTGTCGCGCGAAGCGGCGCACAGTTTCGCCCGTGTGGTCCGGGTCAAGGGCGATCAGGCCGGGGCCGAGATCATGAAGGCGCTGATCGCTCAGGTGCTACGAACGCCCTCGATCCAGGTATTGGAAGGCGTAATGGCCTCGGGGCTCGAGGTCGAAAATGGCACCGTGACTGGGGTCAGGATCGAAACGTCTTCCGAAAACCGATCGCAACCGATCGTGCTGCGAGGTGCCGCCTATCTGATGGCCGGCGGCGGCTCTGGCGGTCTATACAAGCTGACCACCAACCCGGCCCGTATCCGTGGTCAGGTGATCGGCATGGCTGCGCGTGTCGGTGCAGTTATTGCAGATGCCGAATTTGTGCAATTCCACCCCACCGCCATCGATATGGGCGAAGACCCCGCGCCGCTGGCCACCGAAGCGTTGCGCGGCGAAGGTGCCACGTTGATCAATTCCGATGGCGAACGGTTCATGACCGCGATCCATCCCGATGCAGAACTGGCCCCGCGCGATATCGTTGCCCGTGCTATTTATGCGCAGACTCAGGCCGGCAAGCGCCCGATGCTGGATACCCGCGCGGTTCTGGGCGAAAAGGTGCTGACCCAGTTCCCATCCGTCGCCGAAGCCTGCGCCCGCGCAGGAATCGACCCGGTACGTGATCCGATCCCCGTGGCTGCCGCCGCGCATTATCACATGGGTGGCATCGCCACGGATCAGAATGGCAAGGCCAGCTTGGGGAACCTCTGGGTATGCGGCGAAGCGTCTTCGACCGGATTGCACGGCGCCAACCGCCTGGCTTCGAACGGGCTGTTGGAGGCTCTGGTCTATGCCCGGATCTGCGCCGTCGGGATTGAGTCCGCACTGGATACCCGCCCGTTGACCGCGCCCGAAATCGCCCCGGATTTCCAACCCGGGGGCATTTCGCCAGATGCCAATGCTGTTGACCGGCTGCGTCGCTGCATGACGAATAATGTCGGTGTGGTGCGTGATGCAGATGGGTTGAAACTGGCCCTGACGACCATTGCCAAGCTGGAGGCTGACAATATCGATTGCCCGGGTTTTGTGAACATGACCGCCACCGCCACATTGATCGCCGCAGCCGCGCTCCTGCGCGAAGAATCCCGCGGGGCGCATTACCGCAGTGATTTCCCTGCCCCCAAGGGCGACACAGGCCACCGTAGCATGCTGACTCTCAGTGAAGCACTGGCGCTGCGCGACAAGATCGCAAAGGAAACCGCATGAATTCTTATGCCTCTCTCCCCGACCTGATCCTTGAACCGCTGGTCAAACATGCGCTGATGGAGGATCTGGGAACCTACGGCGACATCACGACCCGGGCGGTCATCCCGGCCGATGTGACCTACAAAGCGCGATTGAACGCGCGCGAAAATGGCGTCGTCTCTGGGATGCAGATCGCAGAGATCGCGTTTCGGCTGGTCGACCCGTCATTGCAGATCACCACGCTGAAGCGGGATGGCGATGCCATTGCCAAAGGCGACACGCTGATGGAAATCGACGGCGCGGCCGCATCGATCCTGTCGGCGGAACGGGTGGCGTTGAATTTTGCCGGACGGCTGAGCGGCATCGCCACCAAAACGCAGGGCTTCGTACAGCAGACCAAGGGGCACAAGGCCCGCATTACCTGCACCCGGAAAACCACCCCCGGACTTCGTATCGTGGAAAAGCAGGCGGTACTGCATGGCGGTGGTTTTAACCATCGTTTCAGCCTGTCCGACGCGATCCTGATCAAGGACAATCATATCGCAGCCGCAGGCGGTGTGCGCGCGGTGCTGGAGGCGACCAAGGCCCATGCAAGCCATATGGTTCGGGTGGAAATCGAAGTCGACCGGCTGGACCAGTTGCAAGAGGTGCTGGAAACTGGTGGCGCTGATGTGGTCCTGCTCGACAATATGGACACGGCCACGCTGCGACAGGCGGTTGCGATCACCGACGGCCGTCTGGTGCTGGAAGCCTCAGGGAACATGACGCTCGACCGGATTGCCGAGGTCGCCGCGACCGGGGTCGATTACATTTCTTCCGGCGCGCTGACCCATTCGGCACAAACCTTGGATCTTGGGCTGGATTTCTGATCTGGCCCCGGCGTTTGCCGGCGCGGGAAACGCTTCAAGCCAACCCTAAATGCCTATTTTTTGACCGAAACGGGATATTTCGCCTCATATCGGCGCATTTCCTTATTGTTGGCATTGTACCGACCCCTGTCTCAGCGGCACAACACCAGACGGAACAGGAAACAGCGCGCCCGTGTCAAAGAAGCTTTCCATCATCATCGTCGAAAAGGACCGCGAACGCGCCATGCAGATCGTGGATTCGTTGTCTCTTTCGGGCGATTACGAAATCTCGGTCATTGCCGAGGAATCCGGTCTGGCCCGGCGCGTCGCCAGCCTGAGTCCTGATATTGTACTGATCGATATGACCAACCCGTCACGCGATACGTTAGAAGAACTGGCAATCGCCTCTGGTCCGATGGAACGTCCGGTGGCGATGTTCGTCGATCAGTCCGACGACACCCTGACCAAGGCTGCGATCGAGGCGGGCGTGTCAGCCTATGTGGTGGACGGGATGCGCGCAGACCGGCTTAAACCGATCCTCGACGCCGCCATTACCCGGTTTCACATGTTCCATCGGATGCGCACCGAACTGGAAGCAACCAAGCAGGCACTCGAAGAACGCAAAACGCTTGATCGTGCCAAGGGCATCCTGATGAAGGCGCGCGGTTTGTCCGAGGACGAAGCCTATGCCCTGCTGCGCAAGGCCGCGATGGATCAGGGCAAAAAGGTGATCGAAGTGGCGCAGGCGCTGGTGACCACGGCAGGGCTGCTGTCATGAGCATCACTTTAAACGCCGGATATATTCCGCTGGTCGACGCAGCCCCGCTGATCATCGCGCGTGAATTGGGCTTTGCCGACGAAGAAGGACTGGCACTTAAACTGCACAAGGCCCCCAGCTGGTCGACCTTGCGCGATCTGCTGGCGATGGGCCAGATTGAAGCGGCGCATATGCTGGCCCCGGTTCCGGTTGCCACTGCGCTTGGCCTTGGCGGTATGCCAGTGCAACTGGAGGCGCTATCGGTGCTGTCGGTCAACGGCAACGTCACCGGTGTTTCGCCTCAGCTCGCCCTGCGGCTGCGCGAACAGGGCTACAAGTTCGATTTCAAGGATGCCACCGCCGCAGGTCAGGCCCTGATCACCACCGGCCAAAGGTTGCGCATCGGGGTGCCGTTTCCGTTTTCGATGCATGCCGAGCTGCTGTTCTATTGGCTGAGTTCGCTGGGACTACCTGCGCCGCAGGCGCTTGATATTCGCACTGTGCCGCCGCCGTTGATGGCGCAGGCGTTGGCGAATGGCGAAATCGATGCCTTCTGCGTCGGTGAACCTTGGGGATCTATCGCGGTCGAAAACGGGGTCGGTGAATTGCTGTTGCCCGGCAAAGCAATCTGGAACTTCGCCCCTGAAAAAGTGCTGGCGACCCGCAAGGGCTGGGCCGATACCGATCCCGACCTGACCGGGCGCCTGATGCGCGCGGTCTGGCGGGCGGGCCGTTGGCTGGGACAGTCCAGCAATACCACCACCGCCGCTGAAATCCTGTCGCGCGGCGATTACCTGGGCGTATCTGCGGAAATCATCGACCGGGCTTTGTCCGGTCGTCTGGTCATTTCCGCCCGTGGCGGTGAACGCAAAACACCGCACTTCGTAGAATTTTTTGATGGTGCCGCCACCTTCCCGTGGAAATCACAAGCCGCATGGATCGGTGGTCAGATCGCAGCGCGGATGGGGCTGGACCGGGACGACGCCATGCGCAAAGCGCGTGAGGTGTTTCGCAGCGATCTGCACCGTCAGCATTTGTCGCGAACCACCAGCGATCTGCCCGGTGCCTCCGAAAAAATCGAAGGGTCTCTGAGCCGGGAAACTGCGGTCGCGTCAGAATCGGGCAAGCTGTTTTTGCTGCCAGATCAGTTTTTCGATGGACGAATTTTTGATCCAACTGAAACTGTTTGATTACTAAATAGGCAAACCAGCCCAGCCCTTGCGGCAGTGCAGCATTTTTTCCCCGTTTCAGCCTTAAACTGTTGCGATCTACGCCGCGGATCGCAACAAAGAGACAAGACGAAGCAAGGGCGTTTCGTCTTTTCACAGAATTCCCCGATGATCGGGACACCCGGAGCAAAGCCGCTCGACCCGCCGTTTCAATACGGTGTGCGTCAGCGGCTTTTTTGTTTTTGGAAATTCGGACCCAACTGAGGAACCACAGATCATGAAACGCATCGCATCCATCCTCGCGGCCACGACCATGCTGGTTACACCGGCGGCAGCAGAACTGCTGGACGTCGAAAAGGATGAACTGAAATTCGGCTTCATCAAGCTGACAGACATGGCACCTTTGGCCGTTGCCTATGAAAAGGGCTATTTCGAAGATGAAGGGTTGTTCGTTACGCTGGAAGCGCAGGCGAACTGGAAGGTTCTGCTTGATGGCGTGATATCGGGCACTCTCGACGGCGCGCATATGCTGGCCGGTCAGCCGCTGGCCGCGACCATCGGCTTCGGCACCGAAGCCCATATCATCACCCCGTTCTCGATGGACCTGAACGGCAACGGCATCACCGTATCGAACGAAATCTGGGCGCAGATGAAAGAACACGTTCCCACCGATGCTGACGGCAAGCCGGTCCATCCGATCAGTGCGTCCGCACTGAAACCGGTGGTCGACGCTTACAAGGAAGAAGGCAAGCCGTTCAACATGGGCATGGTGTTCCCTGTGTCGACCCATAACTACGAATTGCGCTACTGGCTGGCCGCGGGCGGTCTGGAACCGGGTTATTACAGCGCCGACAACGTGACCGGTCAGATCGGCGCCGACGTGCTGCTGTCAGTGACCCCACCGCCGCAGATGCCCGCGACGATGGAGGCCGGCACCATCTATGGCTATTGCGTCGGTGAACCGTGGAACCAGCAGGCGGTGTTCAAAGGCATCGGCGTTCCGGTCATCACCGATTACGAGCTTTGGAAGAACAATCCCGAAAAAGTCTTCGGACTGAGCGCTGAGTTCCAACATGAAAATCCCAACACGACCATCGCCATCACCAAGGCCCTAATCCGCGCGGCGATGTGGCTGGATGAGAACGACAACGCCAACCGCCCCGAAGCGGTCGAAATCCTCAGCCGTTCGGAATATGTCGGCGCCGATTACGAAGTCATCGCCAATTCGATGACCGGCACATTCGAATACGAAAAGGGCGACAAGCGCGACGTGCCCGATTTCAACGTATTCTTCCGTTACAACGCCACATACCCGTTCTACTCCGATGCGGTCTGGTACCTGACGCAAATGCGTCGCTGGGGCCAAATCGGTGAAGCCAAACCAGATAGCTGGTATGACGAAGTGGCCAAGTCGGTCTACAAGCCGGAAATCTATCTCGAAGCGGCCCGTATGCTGGTCGACGAAGGTCTGGCAAACGAAGCCGACTTCCCCTGGAACAGCGATGGATACAAAGCTGCGACCCCTGCCGAGGACGTAATTGACGGTATCGCTTACGACGGCAAACAGCCCAATACCTATCTTGATAGCCTGCCGATCGGCCTGAAGGGCGATCAGGTCGTCGACGGCAATCAGGTCAAAGGCTGATGCCGATGGCCGGGCGGTTTCCTCTCCCTGCCGCCCGGCTGTGTCTCTCGCAATTTTTTCCCGCAGGATCAGATCAATGACCGCTATCGACCCGCATAGTTTGTCCGCCGCGGACAAGGCTTCCCAAAAGGAAGCCCGCCGCGCCCGGATGTTCACCCGCATCAACAAACTGGATGCCTGGTTCAAGGTGCTGGGGCTGGCCTGGATCACCCCGATGCTCAAAGCCGCTGCTGGCGACAATCCCAAAGCGCAGGCCAAAGAGGTCTGGCAGTTGTTGGGCGTGCCGCTGCTGGCAATCCTGATTTTCATTGGCCTGTGGGCGAATCTGGCGCCCAAAGTGCAAACCTCTCTGGGCGCGATCCCAGGGCCAGCGCAGGTTTGGGAACAGGTGGAAAACCTGCATACCGACCATCTGCGCGAAATGGACAAGGCCGCCGCATTCTATGACCGTCAGGCCGCGCGCAATGCCAAGCTGATCGCGGCGGGCAAGGACGACAAGGTCAAATTCCGCGACTACACTGGCAAACCGACCTACTATCAGCAGATCTGGACTTCGATCAAAACCGTCTTCTTCGGCTTTCTGGTCGCCACGCTGGTCGCCGTTCCGGTCGGCATCGCCGCCGGATTGTCGAAAACCGCCAATGCCGCAGTCAATCCGTTGATCCAGATATTCAAACCGGTCTCGCCGTTGGCCTGGTTGCCGATTGTCACCATGATCGTTTCGGCCACGGTTTCCAGCAATGACGGGCTGTTTTCTAAATCCTTCCTGATCTCTGCGATCACCGTGACCCTGTGTTCGCTCTGGCCCACATTGATCAACACTGCGCTCGGCGTGGCCACGATCGACAAGGACTTGGTGTCTGTTTCCAAGGTGCTGAAGATGAACACGTGGACCAAGATTACCAAACTGGTGCTGCCCTCGGCCCTGCCGCTGATCTTTACCGGTCTGCGCCTGTCGCTCGGGGTTGGCTGGATGGTTCTGATCGCCGCAGAAATGCTGGCGCAGAACCCAGGCTTAGGCAAATTCGTCTGGGATGAATTTCAGAACGGCAGCTCGCAGAGCCTTGCCAAGATAATGGTTGCCGTCTTCACCATCGGCATCATCGGCTTCCTGCTGGATCGCGTGATGTTCGCCCTGCAGTCGCTCTTTACCTTCTCGAACAATCGGTGAGCGCCATGTCAGTGATCTCATTCAACAATGTTTGCAAAAGCTTCGGGGCCAGCACCGCCCGTCAGGACGTCTTGAAAAACATCGACCTTCAGGTCGAAGAAGGCGAATTCCTGGTGCTGCTGGGCTTTTCCGGATCCGGCAAGACCACACTGATAAACCTGATGGCGGGGCTGGAAGCCCCGACCACTGGCACAGTGAACTTCAAGGACAAACCGATCACCGGCCCTGGGCCCGAACGTGGCGTAATTTTTCAGAACTATTCGCTAATGCCGTGGCTGACGGTGAACGGCAATGTCGGATTGGCGGTGGACACGATTTTCCCCAATCTGAACAAGGCCGAACGCGCTGAAAAGGTAGATCAATTTGTAAAGATGGTTGGGTTGAGCCACGCAGGCAGCCGGCGCCCGGCGGAATTGTCTGGCGGGATGCGCCAACGGGTCAACGTGGCCCGGGCGCTGGCAATGAATCCAGAGGTTTTGTTGCTTGACGAACCGCTTTCGGCACTCGATGCGCTGACCCGAGCCAATTTGGCCGACGAAATCCTTGATATCTGGAACGCGGATAAAAAGACCTGCATTCTGATCACCAACGATGTCGACGAAGCCATCATCATGGGCGACCGGATTATTCCGCTCAATCCCGATGGCACACTGGCCGAGCCGTTCAAAGTCGACATTCCTCGCCCCCGCGACCGGATGGAAATGAACCACCATGACGGTTTCAAGGCGTTGCGCGCCGGAATCACCAAGTACCTGATGGATGTCGGTATCGAATCCAAGACCGAAGGTACTCGCACACTGCCAGATGTGGAACCAATCCACGGCATGCCTGCGGCGGTAAAAGACGCCACCAAGGGCATGATTGAACATAACTTTCTGGACTTCTCGCAACTCCACAAAATCTATGCGACCCCCAAGGGACCGCTGACCGTGGTCGAGGATTTCAATCTCAAGCTCAATCGCGGCGAATTCATTTCCCTGATCGGTCATTCAGGCTGCGAGAAGTCTACAGTGCTGACCATGGCCGCCGGCCTGAACGAGATTTCCAAGGGTGCTATCCGCCTTGACGGTCGTCATGTGGAAGGCGCCGATCCCGAACGCGCTGTGGTGTTCCAGTCGCCCAACCTGTTCCCTTGGCTGACCGCCAAGGAAAACGTCGCCATAGGGGTGGACAAGGTGTATCCCAAAGCGTCGCGCGCCGAACGTCAGGACGTGATCGAATATTACCTCGAACGGGTCGGCATGGCCGAAGCGATGGACCGCCCGGCGCATTCGCTGTCAAACGGCATGAAGCAACGCGTCGGCATCGCCCGCGCCTTCGCCCTTAGCCCGAAACTTCTGCTTCTGGATGAACCGTTCGGTATGCTGGACAGCCTGACCCGCTGGGAATTGCAAGAAGTGCTAATGGAAGTCTGGGATCGCACCAAGGTCACTGCGATCTGCGTCACCCACGATGTGGACGAAGCAATCCTTCTGGCCGACCGGGTGGTGATGATGACCAACGGGCCGCAGGCCACCATCGGCAAGATCGTCGATGTCGACCTGCCGCGTCCACGTAGCCGCAAGGCGCTTCTGGGGCATCCTGATTATTACAACTTCCGCCAGGAAGTTCTCGATTTTCTGGAAGAATACGAACACGGCGCAAAGCCCAAGAAAGAAGCCCCTCCCAAACCCATAGCAGCGGAGTAAGCCATAATGGACGAAAAAGCGATCACCCTTGTACAGGACAGCTTTGCACTGGTCGTACCAATCAAGGACGCGGCGGCGGAAATATTCTATGCCAACCTGTTCGAAACCGCCCCGCAGGTAAAACCCTACTTCGCCCATTCCGACATGAAGGATCAGGGATCGAAATTGATGGCCACTCTGGGCGTTGTGGTAAACGGATTGCGCGATCTGGATAAAATCGTGCCCGTGGCCCAACAGCTGGCGATCAAACATGTCGATTATGGCGTTCAGGCCGAAGATTACGACGCGGTCGGTGCATCGCTGTTGTTCACACTGGAAAAGGGATTGGGCGATGGGTTCACCGCCGAGGTGAAAGACGCCTGGATATCCGCCTACACCACGCTAAGCGGCGTCATGAAAGAGGCCGCCTATCCCGCCGCCCCGTCACCCGAAGTGATCGCGGCGACGGCCCCCACCAAACCATTCTGGAAGTTTTGGGCATGAAACAGAAACTCGTCGTCATTGGGGCCGGCATGGCCTCGGGCCGGGCGCTTGAACATTTGTTCGAACAAGCTCCCGACGCTTATGAAGTCACCCTTTTCAACGCGGAACCACGCGGCAACTACAACCGCCTGATGCTGTCGCCTGTTCTTTCGGGTGAAAAAACCTACAAGGAAATCGTCACCCATGACGATGATTGGTATGTCGCCAATGGCGTCACCTGCCGCTTTGGTGAACATGTTGTCAAGATTGACCGGGCGCGCAAGATCGTGGTCGGGCAAAACGGTGAAGTGCCTTACGATAAACTACTGATCGCAACCGGTTCGGCTCCCTTCATCATTCCGGTCGCTGGCAAGGATTTGCCCGGTGTGGTCTCTTATCGGGATCTCGACGACACCAATGCGATGATCGACGCCGCTCAGCGTCCTGGGGCCAAGGCGGTGGTGATCGGTGGCGGTCTTCTGGGTCTGGAAGCGGCGGCCGGGCTGAAAATGCGCGGCATGGATGTGACTGTGTTGCACCTGATGGGGCACCTGATGGAACGCCAACTCGACGAAGCCGCCGGCTATTTGTTGCGCCGTGCGCTTGAGGACCGCGGGATCAAGGTGATCTGCCGCGCCTCCACCGCTGCCATTCTGGGCGAAGAGCGGGTCGAAGGTGTGATGCTTGAAGACAATACCGGCCTTGAAGCCGATATGGTGGTGATGGCGGTCGGGATTCGTCCTGAAACGCGGCTCGCCGTCGACGCGCATCTTGAAGTGGAGCGCGGGATCACTGTGGACGACGCCATGCTGACATCCGATCCCGACATTCTGGCGCTGGGCGAATGCGTGGAACACCGAGGCCAGCTTTTCGGTCTCGTGGCTCCGCTTTACGATCAGGCAAAGGTTATCGCCCAGACACTGGCCGGTCAGGCCGCCACTTTCACCCCTAAGGAAGTGTCGACCAAGCTGAAGGTCACTGGCTGCGATCTGTTTTCGGCCGGCGATTTCGCCGAAGGCGAGGACCGCGAAGACATCGTTTACCGTGACCCGACACGCGGAGTCTACAAGCGACTGGTGCTCAAGGATGACAGGATCATCGGTGCCGTGATGTATGGCGATACCGCCGATGGCAGCTGGTTCTACAACTTGATCAAGGACGGCACCGATGTGTCGGACATGCGTGACACCCTGATCTTTGGGCCTGCCTATCAGGGGGGGGCCGCAGCGGACCCTTTGGCAGCCGTTGCAGCCTTACCGGATGATGCGGAAATCTGTGGCTGTAACGGCGTTTGCAAAGGGCAGATCGTCACTGCAATCAATAACGGCGCCAATACGCTGGAGGACGTGCGCGCCGTCACCAAGGCCAGCGGATCCTGCGGGACCTGCTCGGGCTTGGTTGAACAGGTTCTGTCCGTCACCTTGGGCGATGATTTCGTCATACCGACCGAAAAATCGGTCTGTGGCTGCACCGACCTGACCCATGAGGACGTCCGGCGCCTGATCAAATCACAAGAGCTGAAAAGCCAAGATGCAGTCTGGCAGGAACTGGGCTGGAAAACCCGTAACGGTTGCCATGTCTGCCGTCCGGCGATCAATTATTACCTGCTGGCCGACTGGCCGCTGGACTATGCCGACGATCCGCAGTCGCGTTTCGTCAACGAACGCCGTCACGCCAATATTCAAAAGGACGGCACCTATTCCGTCGTACCGCGCATGTGGGGTGGCATCACTACGCCACAGGAATTGCGTGCAATTGCCGACGCAGCGGAAAAATACAATGTGCCGACGGTAAAAGTGACCGGCGGGCAGCGGATCGACCTGCTGGGGGTCAAGCGCGAAGACCTGCCCTCGATGTGGTACGACCTCAACCAAGCCGGGCTGGTATCTGGCCATGCCTATTCCAAGGGATTGCGCACGGTGAAAACCTGTGTCGGATCAGACCATTGCCGTTTTGGCACACAGGACAGCACCGGGCTTGGTATCAAGCTGGAAAAGCTGCTTTGGGGATCGTGGACGCCGCATAAGGTCAAACTGGGCGTGTCGGGATGCCCACGCAACTGCGCCGAGGCGACCTGTAAGGATGTCGGTATCATCTGCGTCGACAGCGGCTACGAAGTCAGCGTTGCCGGAGCGGCGGGCATGGATGTGAAGGAAACCGAGCTGCTGGCCAAAGTCAGCACCGAACAAGAGGCCATAGAAGTCACCACCGCCTATGTTCAGCTTTACCGTGAAAACGGCAAATATCTGGATCGTGGTTACAAATTCGTCGCCAAGGTCGGGCTCGACTGGGTCAAGCAACAGGTCGTCGACAATCTGGAAAACCGCAAAGCGCTGTGCGAGCGGTTCGAGATTTCCCAATCTGTCTATCGCAAGGACCCGTGGGCGGAACAGGCGCAACCCGGCGAAGCGGAGCGATTCCGCCCGCTGGCCGATCTGACACTGGAGGCTGCGGAATGAACTGGCTGGATATAGGTCCGATCGAACAAATTCCCCTGCACGGTGCGCGTGTGGTGAAAACCCAACAGGGCTGCGTCGCTATTTTCCGACCAACAGACAACGAAGTTTTCGCCACGGCCGACCGCTGTCCGCACAAAGGCGGACCACTAAGCGAAGGTATCGTTCATGGCCGCTCCGTCACCTGCCCACTGCACAACTGGGTATTCAGCCTGGAAACCGGTCAGGCGCAGGGCGCCGATGACGGCACTATCGAAACCTATGCCACTCGGATCGAGAACGGGCGCATCTTTCTGGATGTGTCCCGCCTGAAACGACAGGCCGCGTAATTCCCCCAACTCGCCCGCGCCAATCGGCGCGGGCGCTTTTCACGACGACCTGAGGTTTCCCATGACCAAACCCACACTTGCCCAGCCCTGCACCCTGCGCACCACATGCCCTTATTGCGGTGTCGGCTGCGGCGTGTTGGCGACCCCGGACGGGACCGGCGGAATGACAATCAAGGGTGACCCTGACCACCCCGCCAATCAAGGACGACTGTGTTCCAAAGGCTCGGCACTCGCTGAAACCATCACAACCGAAGACCGGTTGCTGTATCCGGTAGTCGCGGGTGGGCGGGCCAGCTGGGATGACGCGCTAAACCTGGTCGCGCAGAAATTCCGGGATACAATCGCGAAACATGGGCCCGATAGTGTTGCTTTCTATGTCTCGGGCCAGTTGCTGACCGAAGACTATTATGTTGCTAATAAACTGATGAAAGGCTTCATCGGGTCCGCCAATATCGACACAAATTCGCGGCTTTGCATGGCCTCGACCGTCGCCGGGCACAGACGCGCCTTCGGTACCGATACCGTTCCGGGGCAATATACCGATCTGGAACAGGCCGATCTGATCGTGCTGACCGGATCGAATCTCGCGTGGTGCCACCCGGTTCTTTATCAACGCATCACTGCGGCGAAAAAGGCGCGGCCGCATATGAAAGTGGTCAATATCGACCCCCGCCGCACAGCGACATCGGACCTTGCCGATCTGCACCTGCCGATCCGCCCCGGCGGTGATGTCGCCCTGTTCAACCGCCTGCTGCTGGACATCCACGAACAGGACGCGATGGATACCGCGTACATCCGTGATCATGTCGAAGGTTTCGACGCTGCACTGGACGCCGCCAGCAGATGTGACACCTCGGTCACTGGATTGAGCGAGACCGAGTTGCGGACGTTTTGCGATCTGTGGATCAAATCCGAAAAAGTTGTCACCGTATTCAGTCAGGGCGTGAACCAATCCAGCGCTGGCAGCGACAAGGTCAACGCGATCCTCAATTGCCATCTGGCGACAGGCAGGATCGGCAAGCCGGGCTGCGGTCCGTTCAGCGTGACCGGCCAACCCAATGCAATGGGCGGGCGCGAAGTCGGCGGGTTGGCCAATATGCTGGCCTGCCATCTGGATATCGAAAACGCCGAACATCGCAGCGCAGTCAAAACGTTCTGGAACGCCCCGGCAATGCCGGTCGAGGCCGGACTAAAAGCGGTCGACATGTTCAAGGCTGTGGGCGATGGCCGGATCAGGGCAATCTGGATCATCTGCACCAATCCGGTGGTGTCGATGCCCGAAGCGGATGCAGTACGCGCAGCGCTTGAAGGCTGCGATTTCGTGGTGGTGTCGGATATGTTTGGCGATACCGATACCGCTAAACTGGCCGACGTCATCCTGCCCGCCACCGGCTGGGGCGAAAAGGATGGCACCGTGACCAATTCCGAACGCTGTATGTCGCGCCAACGTGCCATCCTGCCCCTACCCGGTGAAGCCCGGCACGATTGGGATATCATCGCTGATGTCGGCCGCAGGATGGGGTGGCCGACGGATTTCGATTATCAGAACCCGGCCGAGATTTTCCGCGAACATGCCGCCCTGTCCGGCATCGCGGGACAGCTGGGCCGCGATTTCGACATTTCGGCAATGCGCGACGTGTCGGACGCAGAATATGACGATCTGACCCCGTTATACTGGCCGCAAAACGCCCATCGCGCCGGGGGGCGGTTCTTTGGTGATGGCCAGTTCTTCACACCGTCTGGACGCGGCCGCATGATGCCGATCCATTTCCGCGCGCCACAATCCGAGCCAAGCGCGGACTATCCGTTCGTGCTGAATACCGGGCGTGTCCGCGATCACTGGCACACCATGACCCGCACCGCGAAATCGGCCCGGTTGTCGCAGCATCTGGCCGAACCGTTTTTGGAAATTCACCCCGATGACGCCGCTGGCTTGAAGCTGGGTGCAGCCGATCTGGCGCGGATCAGTAGCCTGCATGGCAGTGCTATTCTGCGGGTATTGATCTCTGACCGGATCGGCAGGGGTCAGGTCTTTGCCCCGATGCACTGGACATCTCAATATGCCTCCTCGGGCCGGATCGACGCCGTGGTCAGCGCCAATGTGGACCCGGTTTCCGGGCAACCGGAATCCAAGGCTTCAGCGGTTCGGATCGAAAAGTATCAGGCCAATTGGTTCGGCTTTGCCGTCACTGTAAACCGGCCCGACGCACAAAGCGGCTATTGGGCCAGCGCCCGGTCTGCCAAGGGGTGGCGGATTGAATTGGCCGACACCGAAACACCGGACAACTGGGGAAGCTACGCCACCGCCTTACTGGGGCACCCGGACGCAGAAGTGCTCAGCGTGCTGGACCCGGCCCGCAGCGGCGCCCGTATTGCCTTGGTAGAAGATGGCGTTCTGACCGGCGCATTGTTTGTCGCTCGCACCCCGGTACCGGTGTCGCGCAATCATCTGGCCAGCCTGCTGGGCGATGCACCCTCCGATGCGCTGGCCGGACGGCCCGCCGCTGACCGACCCGATCCTGGCACCACGATCTGTGCCTGTTTTGATGTCGGGGTGAACACCATCCTGCGCGCCATTGCTGATCAGCAATTGATGAGCGTCGAAGCGATCGGAAAAGCGCTGAACGCGGGGACCAATTGCGGTTCGTGCCGGCCGGAACTGGCTGATCTTTTGGCCACGGTTCAGGTACAACAGGCCGCAGAATAAGGCTTGCATGACAGGGACGACCCGCTATGTGGTCGCAGCAGGGAGAGCGCACATGAAATCCTTTCCGATGTTCTTGAAAATGTCCGGTCGCCGGGTGGTGATTGCCGGTGGTGGCGAACAAGCCGCGCAAAAAGCGCGGCTGATGCTGAAAACCGAAGCCACGCTCGTATTCCTGGCCCCGGAACTGGACGATGAATTGCGCGCGATCGTAGCCGAAGGTCGCGCCAGCCACGACCCCCACCCTGCCACGCCCGATAGCTTTGCCGATACAGCGCTTGTTTTCATTGCCAGCGGCGATGCCGACCGCGACGAGCTACTGCACGGGTTCGCCAAACAGGCCGGAGCCACGGTGAACGTGGTTGACCGCCCCGATCTTTGCGACGTCACCACGCCATCCATCGTCGACCGCGATCCGGTAGTGGTGGCGATCGGTACCGAAGGCGCCGCACCTGTGCTGGCACGCCGGTTGAAAACCGAATTTGAACAATTGCTCGACCCACGTCTGGGCAGTTTTGCCGCTTTGGCCCGCCGCCTGCGCGGGTCGGTGGCGCAAAAGGTGCCGCATCATAAACGCCGCGATTTCTGGCGCTGGAGCTTCAACAGCGCGCCTTGGATGGCCTTCAAACGCGGCGCTGAACGTGAAGCCGCGGATCTGTTGAAAACCGCAATCGCTGCGGGCGGCGCTCCTGACAGCAGCGATCTGGGGATGATCAGTCTGGTCGGTGCCGGCCCCGGCGCGCGTGATCTGCTGACCCTGCGCGCAGTCGAACGATTGCAGGAAGCCGACGTGATTTTCTATGACCGGCTGATCGACCCCAATCTGCTGGAACTGGCGCGGCGCGATGCCGAACGGGTGTTTGTCGGCAAACTGCCCGGGGCAAGCCATTGGCCACAGGAGCGGATCAACGATCTGATCCTCAGTGCCGCACGACAAGGCCGCAAAGTGGTGCGGCTGAAATCCGGCGACCCATCGATCTTTGGCCGCGCGGTCGAGGAATTGAACGCAGCCCGCGCGGCGGGGATTCCGGTGGAAATCGTTCCTGGCATCACCGCCGCGAGCGCCGCCGCCGCCAGCCTGTTGCAGCCGATGACCGAACGCGGCGTGACGAACCGGGTAATATTGGCCACTGGCACTCTGGGACCGGACGGTGCCGGACCAGACTGGGCGCAGATGGCGCTACCGGGTACGCTTCTGGTGCTCTACATGGCAATGAACAAGGTCGCCGAGCTGCAGTCGGCCCTGCTGCAGGCAGGGTTGCCCGGGGATATCAATGTCGATGTGGTGGCCTGGGTAAGCCATGCGAAGGAACAGTCGGTCAGGTCGCGGCTCGATCATCTGGCCGACTCCATTTCACAAAGCGGTCTCAGCAACCCGGCGGTTCTGATGATCCGCTGCCCCAGCGATATGGCAGCGCCGGCGCGTGCAGTGCGATAGGTCGATTTAGTTGCCGCCCTGTTGAGAAAAAACGACAACAAGCCCTGTCTGTCGCGCAACCGCAATCGGCGCTCCCCACTGGCGCAACCGTGTCGAAGCGATTACCAGAACAGTGTCGTCTCCCGTGAAAGGCACCGCCGATGCAGATGCAGATCCCCCTGACCCGTGACCTCGTTCTGATCGGTGGCGGACATGCGCATGCGCTGGTACTGCGTAAATGGGGAATGCGGCCGCTTCCGGGCGTGCGGCTGACGGTGATCAATCCCGGCCCGACCGCACCTTATTCGGGCATGTTACCCGGCCATATTGCCGGACATTATCTACAAAGCGATCTTGAAATCGATCTGGTGAAACTGGCCCGTTTCGCAGGTGCGCGGATCATCGACGGGCGCGCGGTGGCGCTGGACCCGATTGCCAAGACCGTGACGGTTCAAAACCATGGTGTCATCGAATACGATGTCGCCTCTCTCGATATCGGGATCACGTCCGAATTGCCACAACTGCGTGGCTTTTCAGATCATGCGATCGGGGCGAAACCTCTGGATGTTTACGCCGCGCGCTGGCGCGATTTTCTGAGCACCGCCAGGGCCAAGCGTGAAGCAGGCCCGGTCACCGTCATTGGCGGCGGCGTGGCCGGGGTCGAACTGGCGATGGCAATGGCCCACGCCCTGCATCAGGCCATCGGCAAAGCCGAAGTCACCGTGATCGAGGCGCGCGATCAGCTGACCGGTATCGGCGAGGCTACCAGACAACGGCTGATGGCTGCGCTGAAGGAAAACGGCGTCACACTCTGGACCGGGGCCGAGATCTCCGAGATCACCAAGGACGGGCCGCGATTGCAATCAGGCGAGGTGATCCCGTCGGCCCTGACTGTTGGCGCGGCTGGCGCCTTGCCTCAGCCTTGGCTGCAACAGACCGGGCTACCGCTCACCGACGGGTTTGTCACCGTCGACCCAACCCTTCTGGTCGCAGGCCACAACGATCTGTTTGCAGTCGGCGATTGCGCCCATATGGCCCATGCACCCCGACCCAAGGCCGGTGTTTATGCGGTCCGCGCCGCACCGGTGCTGCATGACAATCTGCGCGCTGTGCTGACGGGGCAATCTCTGCGGCGTTACCATCCGCAGAAAGATTATCTGAAACTGATTTCCCTTGGTCGCAAATCAGCGCTGGCGGAAAAATACCACCGCCCCTGGTCGGGGCCATGGTTGTGGCGCTGGAAGAACCGGATCGACCGGAAATTCATGTTGAAATTCCAAGACCTTCCGGCGATGGAACCTCCTGCCCTGCCGCCTGTCGCGGCCCTTGGCGTTGCCGAAGAACTGGGCAGCGGGCAACCGATCTGTGCCGGCTGCGGATCGAAAGTGGGGCCTGGCGCGTTGTCAGACGCAATTGCCGCGCTGCCGCAGACCCAGCGTGATGATGTTCTGACAGCAGCGGGCGACGATGCCGCGACGCTGCGGATCGGCGGTGCGCAACAGGTTCTGACCACCGACCATTTGCGCGCCTTTACCGAAGATCCCGCGTTGATGGCGCGGATCACTGCGATCCATGCCTTGGGCGATATCTGGGCGATGGGGGCGGCGCCGCAGGCGGTGCTGACCAACGTGATCCTGCCGCGAATGAACGCGACGCTGCAACGGCGTACATTGCAGGAAATCTTGCATGCGGCGGGCGACGTGTTCCACGATGCGGGTGCCGAAATTGTCGGCGGGCATTCGACGCTGGGCAGCGAATTGACCATCGGCTTCACTCTCACGGGCCTGACCGAAGCCCCGATATTGCAGTCGGGTGGTCGTCCCGGAGACGTGTTGATCCTGACCCGGCCGCTGGGCACCGGCACCGTTCTGGCGGCGGAAATGCAGGGCCGTGCCGATGGGCGGCAGGTAATGAACATGCTCGATATCATGGGACGGTCTCAGGCCGCAGCGGCCAACATCCTGCGCGGGGCCCATGCGATGACCGATGTCACAGGGTTCGGTCTGGCCGGGCATCTGATGGCAATTTGCAAGGCTTCGGGCACCGGGGCGGAAATCGTGCTCGACGATCTGCCGTTTTACGATGGGGCGCTGGACCTGGCCGAGGCTGGCATAAGATCGAGCCTTTTCGACGCCAATTTCTCCCATGCCCCGTTGATCGGCGCGCAAGGGGCCAGAGGCGCTCTGCTGCACGATCCGCAAACGGCGGGCGGGTTGCTGGCTGCAGTGGCGGCGGATCAGGCCGACAGGATTCTGGGCAAGCTGCATGAGGCCAGCGTTCCGGCGGCGCGGATCGGGCATCTGACCGGCGGCGCGCCAGACATCATCTGCCGTTAACCTGCCTGTTCCACAACCTCATGAATCTGGGCCGCTGCCGCCTGCAAATCGGCTGTGTTCAACCCGGTCAGGGCGATTTCGGCCAAGGGTGCGCGTGCGCGGCGCGATGATCTGCGATAGCTTGGATCATAATGCAGTTCGACCAGTTCCCGCGCCAATTGCCGATGACTGCCCGCCTGCGCCAGCTGCTGCCAATGTTCCACCGCCTCGGCCCCATGAAAACGCGTCAGGTGGCCCAGCCTCTCACGCAGCGCCTCGGGATCGTCGATCACGTCATGATAGGCGTCTGTCAGAAACCGTGCCCGCGCCTCTATCGGCGCGGTGATCAACAGATGATCGGACCCCGACATGGCCTTCCATAACATCGGGGGAATGATCAGGCGGCCAATTTTATTGCTTTCCGCCTCGACAAAGACTGGCCGGGCCGGATCAAGCCGCGACAGCGCCATAGCGATCCGTGTTTCGAACCCCTTCTGCGCCGGCTGCCCCCCGGCATATCCGCCCAGCAGAGATCCGCGATGCTCCGCCATCGCTTCGAGATCCAGCACCTGCGCCCCGTTCTGTTGCAATTGCTCCAGCAGCCGCGTCTTGCCGGTGCCGGTGCCGCCATCGATCAATATCAGCCGATGCGGCACCGCTTCTTCATAAAGCGCTTTCATCACCAACCGGCGGTAAGATTTATAACCGCCTTCGATCAGCCCAACCCGCCAGCCGATCTGATCCAGAATCGAGGCGAAAGACCCCGACCGTTGGCCCCCGCGCCAGCAATAGACCAAAGGTCGCCAGCCACCAGTCCGGTCCGACAATGGCCCCTGCAAATGCTTCGCGGCGTTCTGCGCCACCAAGGCGGCGCCCAGTTTGCGGGCTAAAAACGGATCTTGTTGCACATAGATCGTGCCGACTTTGGCCCGTTCCGCATCGCTGAGCACCGGCAGGCTGATCGCCGCGGGGACGTGATCTTCGGCAAATTCCGACGGCGCCCGCACATCTATGATTTCGTCATAGGGCAGCGACGAAAGATCGCGCAGACAGGTCAGTTTTTCTTTCTTTGCCATAGTCCAGCGTCGTTTGTGCCATTCACCGCGATGCCCCGTCCTACTGCATCTCGCCGCCATCCGCCATAGTGCCTGTTTTCGTGTCTGCAGGTTGAGACTTGTGAAAAATTATACCCGACAAAATAACTCGTGTTGACATATCCGATTAATTCACTCAGATATTCATTCCATATCAAGCCATCCGCACCTTCCCGCGGTAGCCCGATTCTGATGCAACAAGGAAAGTTCGCAATGAGAAACGTGCAAAACAGCATGGCTGACCGACAGTGGGCCAATCTGCCCGCGCTCTCCGATCAATGGGTGGTCCTGTCGATCCTGACCGAAACCGGGATAAGCGATTGCTTTTCCCTCGAACGGTTTCTTGATCGCCTCGAACACCTGAGGACCCCGGAATGAGCAACATGAGACTAAACAAGGACGGTGCCGCGCAAGTCGATACCCCCGCTCTTCCAACGCATACAGCCGAAGCCCTGACCCAGGGCGGCAATCAGGCGCTGATCGTGCTGCAAGATCAAGTTTACAGCCTGCGCATCACCCGCGCCGGCAAGCTGATCCTGACAAAATAGTCAATCCGAAGCCTTGCTTCTGGTAAATGTGAAAACGCCCCCAAACGAGGACGATTTGATGAAACCCTCTTTCTTGCGCACCACGGCTCTGGCACTGACGCTGGGCACTTCCGCCTTAGCAGAACCCCCAACTCGCCAAGCGGTTCTGGAAACCTATGTCACGATCGGCGCAGCCAGCTTTCAGGATAGCCTGATCACCGCCCAGAAGCTTCAGGATGCGGTTGCGACGCTGATCGCGTCGCCTTCGGCGGATGCCCTGCAGGCTGCGAAAAATGCCTGGCTGGCGGCGCGTCCCCCCTATCAGCAAACCGAAGTATTCCGCTTCGGTAACCCGATCGTCGATGATTGGGAGGGCAAGGTGAACGCATGGCCGCTGGATGAAGGGCTGATCGACTATGTCGATAGTTCTTACGGTCTGTCGGATGAAAACGATTATGCCGCTCTGAATGTGGTGGCGACACCCGTTTTCACCCTATCGGGAACCGAAGTGGACGCCACAGACATCACGCCGGACCTGCTGGAAAACACCCTGCATGAAGCCGACGGAATAGATTCCAATGTCGCCACTGGATACCACGCCATCGAATTCCTGCTTTGGGGTCAGGATCTGAACGGCCACAAGCCCGGCGCCGGAAACCGACCCTGGACTGATTACGCCAAGGGCGATGCCTGTACCAACGGAAATTGCGACCGCCGCGCCGCCTATTTGAAAGCCGCGACCGATCTGCTGGTTTCAGATATGGATTACATGGCGGCGCAATGGGCCGAAGGTGGTGAGGCCCGCGCCAATGTTCTGGCCGATGAAACCGCTGGGCTGAGCGCAATACTGACCGGCATGGGCAGCCTGTCCTATGGCGAACTGGCCGGGGAACGAATGCGTCTGGGTCTGATGCTGAATGATCCGGAAGAAGAACAGGATTGTTTTTCCGACAACAGCCACAACAGCCATTATTACGACGGCAAGGGTATCCAGAACATCTATCTCGGTCACTACACCCGCGTTGACGGCAGCATTGTCGAAGGCCCGGCCCTGACCGATCTGGTCGTCACCAAAGACGCCGCTCTGGATGCGGAAATGAAGGCCAAGTTCGACGCAACCATGGGCGCGCTCACCGCCCTGAAAGACGCTGCCGATAATGGTTTTGCCTATGACCAGATGCTGGAACGCGGCAACACCGAGGGCGAAGCGCTGATCATGGGGGGTGTCAATGGATTGGTCGATCAGACCAAATCAATCGAACGCGTGGTCAAGGTTCTGGGGCTGGAACAAACGCCGGTCGAAGGCTCTGACAGCCTCGACAATCCGTCTACGGTGTTCCAGTAAACCCGAGCCAACTGGTGGGCGCAACTGCGCCCGCCATTCGCCCTTTCTTTTCCAGCCAGGCAGCCGCATGACCAGATTTGCGCCGCATAGCAACCCCGGACGACCGCCGCTTTGGCCCGGTCTGTTTGTCCTGCTATGCCTTGGCACCACAGTTGGTGCAGAACCGTCGCTCAACCCGCCCGACCTGTCCGCGCTGCCCCGTAGCGTCGATGAGACGGCCAGAATTGCCACCGTGCTTTCCCCGCCCACCGATTTTTCTGCCCCCGAACCATTCGAAGACCAGCCCGCCGGGGCCGCCACCGTACCCTATCGCGGCGGCGGCAAGGCGTTTTCCCACGCCGCGAAAAACCTGGAAAACCGGCTGGATTTCGAACTGGGACGGGCATTGTTCGAAAAACTCTGGATTGCTTCGCCATCTTCGACCCAGGCCTCAGACGGGTTGGGTCCACTTTACAACACCCGATCCTGTAGCGGCTGCCATATCGGCGATGGTCGTGGTCACGCCCCGGACGGCCCGGATGACACCGACGTATCCTTTGTGGTGAAACTGGCTGTTCCTGCGGCGCCGGATGCTCGAATGTCTGCGATCACGGAATATCTGGCCACTGCCCCTGACCCTGCCTACGGCAGCCAGATTCAGGATTTCGCCACCCCCGGTCATGCCCCCGAAGCACGCATCAGAGTGCGTTATGAACCGCGCCGGGTCGACCTGATCGACGGAACAGCAGACCTGCGTATGCCACAACTGACGCTGGACGATCTGGCTTACGGTTCGCTGGCCGACACCGTCCTGATCAGCCCCCGCGTCGCCCCGCCGCTTCTGGGTCTGGGCCTGATCGAAGCGATCCCAGCCGAGGATATTCTGGCCTTGGCCGATCCCGAGGACCGCGACGGCGACGGCATTTCGGGCCGCGCTAATATCGTCTGGTCGGTTGAATATGCCCAACCGATGCTGGGCCGGTTCGGTTACAAGGCCGCAGAACCTACGGTGCGCCAGCAGGCAGCAGCAGCCTTTCAGACCGATCTGGGCATATCTACCCCGGTCTTTCCCGACCCTTGGGGCGATTGCAGCCCGGCGCAGACAGACTGCCGTATGGCCCCCCATGGCGATGCAGATATTCGGGGATATGAGGCCGACACCACTGCACTGGATCTGCTAACGCTCTACAGCGCCAATCTGGGCGTCCCGGCGCGGCGCGACGTGGATGATCCGCAGGTATTGCGCGGCAAGGAACTTTTCTATCAGGCCGGGTGCCCGGCCTGCCACCGGCCGAAATTCGTCACTCACCGTTTACCGGATCAGCCAGAGCGTTCGTTCCAATTGATCTGGCCCTATTCCGACTTCCTGCTGCATGACATGGGCGACGGGTTGGCTGATTCACGCCCCGAAGCCCGGGCAACGGGGCGGGAATGGCGCACCGCACCGCTTTGGGGGGTCGGATTGGCTCAGCGGGTTTCGGATCGCGCCGGTTTCCTGCACGATGGCCGCGCGCGGTCCTTGCTGGAGGCGATCTTGTGGCATGGCGGAGAAGCGCAAACGGCCCAGTCTCAAATCCTCACCCTGTCTGCCGAAGACCGGCACTCCTTAATACTATTTCTGGAAAGTCTCTGAATGATCCGATCCCTTATCGCCGCCCTGATCCTATGCTTGCCCATTGCCGCCACCGCGGAAACCACCGACCCGGTCGAGGCGGTGATTGCAGAGCTGATCCTGCCCGGTTTCGACCGGCTGGAGGCACGTAGCGCCGATCTGGACGCTGCGGCACAGGCAAATTGCAACCCCGAAGCTCCAGCGCTTCGGACAGCCTATAACGCGGCCTTCGATGCCTGGGTGCGGGTCAGTCACCTGCGCTTCGGTCCGACCGAGGCCGACAATCGCGCTTTCAGTCTTGCCTATTGGCCCGATCGCAAGGGGTTTACCCCCAAAGTGCTGTCGCAATTGTTGGCAGCACAGGACCCGGCAATCCACGATCCGGACAGCTTCGCCCATTTGTCGATTGCCGGGCGCGGATTTTACGGGATGGAATTCCTGCTTTATGACACCCGTTTTCGCGCCCCAGCCGATTACGCCTGTGCCCTGATCCGCGCCAGCGCCCATGATATCGCGTTGACGACGACCGCAATCGCCCGGGACTGGCACGACGACTATGCGGTTGCGATGCGCAATCCCGGCAGCGCGGACAGCCCCTACAGGACCCGCGAAGAAGTCGTGCAGGAACTTTACAAAGCCTTCACCACCGGGTTGAAATTCACTTTGGAAACCAGGCTGGGCCGACCTCTGGGCAGTTTCGACCGCCCGCGCCCGAAACGCGCCGAAGCCTGGCGTTCGGGCCGGTCATTGCGCCATATAAAGCTGTCGCTTGGCACCCTGCGGGAACACGCCGTGTTGCTGTCCACGGGTCATCCCGAAATGGCGGACCAGTTGCAGGCCGGTTTCGACGCCGCCGACGAGGCGCTGAACCGGATCAAGGATCCGGTTTTCGCGGATCTGACCGATCCATCTGCCTGGCTGCACGCGGATGTGCTGCGGCAATCCATCGACCTGATACGCGACCAGCAAAGCGCCAATCTGGGTGCTGCATTGGGGGTCGCTTCCGGTTTTAATGCTCTGGACGGAGATTGAGATATGACGACAAGACGCAGCTTTCTGGCCGGTTTTCTAGCTGCAGGCATTGCCCCACAGGTTAGTTGGGCCGATATCGGCAGCCCAGCGTTTCTGTCTGCGGCCAAGCTTGCAGATGGCAGTTTTCGTTTGTTCGGACTGACCGAAGAAGGGGCCGCCCTGTTCTCTGTGCCACTTGAGGGGCGCGGCCACGCTGCTGCGGCGCATCCGACCAAAGCCGAAGCGGTGGCCTTTGCCCGCCGCCCCGGCACCTTTGCCCAAGTGATCGACTGTTCTTCCGGTCAGGTGCTGGCCAAAATGCAGACACCAAAGGGACGGCATTTCATGGGCCACGGTGCCTTTAGCGCCGATGGCAGGCTGTTGCTGACCACGGAAAACGATTTCGAACGGGGCACCGGGCGGATCGGCCTCTGGGACAGGGCCAGGGGCTATGCCCGGGTGGGCGAATTTGCCTCGGGCGGGGTGGGACCACATGACATCCTGCGACTGCCCGGTTCGGATCGTTTTATCATCGCCAATGGCGGCATCGACACCCATCCTGAATCGGGCCGCACGCCGCTCAACCTGGCCACCATGCGGGCCAATCTGGCCGCATTCGACCTTGATCACGGCGTGACCGACGTAACCGAACTGGACATCGCGCTGCGGCTCAATTCAATCCGCCATTTGTCGCTGCGGTCCGACGGAATGGTCGGTTTTGCGATGCAGTGGCAGGGCAACAGCAGCGACGTACCGCCCCTGATAGGGTTATTTCACCCCGGATCTGCGACTGCGCCCCAGCTGATGCAGGCACCCGATGACCTGCATCGGAACATGAGGAATTATGCCGGGTCCATCGCGTTCAGCGCCGATGGTGGCCAAATCGCCATATCGTCACCGCGCGGCGGCATGATACAGGCCTTCGACGTCGCCAAAACCCGCTTTGCCGGACATTGGGACGAAACCGACGTTTGTGGACTGAACGCCAGCGTATCGGGCTATATCGCCACTGCCGGAAGCGGTCGTGTCCTGCGCTATAACACGGCCGGCGGCGTAACCGCAGTGGACCACCCCGTTGCATGGGACAATCACCTGGTGGCGTTGATTGTGTAAAACTGAGGGCGGGAAATGTCTCATTTCCCGCCCTTCTGAAATATCAGCCGCCTCAGGCCAGAGATGGCAGCCACAACACAATCCACGGGAAGGCGATCAGCAAACCGATCGTCACTGCATCCGCCACGAAAAACGGCGTCACTCCGCGGAACACGTCCTGAACGCTCAGATCGTCCCGCACCCCGGCCACGACAAAGCAGTTCAGACCGATGGGGGGTGTGATCAGACAGAATTCGGCCATTTTCACCACCAAAATCCCGAACCAGATCGCGCACATCGGACCGGACATGCCAAAGGCGCTGTCGGCTGCACTGACCATTTCACCGCCATTAAGCGCCATTACCGCCGGGTAAACCACCGGCAGGGTCAACAGCAGCATACCGATCGCATCCATGAACATGCCCAACACCGCATAGGCCATCAGGATCATGATCAGCGTCAGCATCGGGCTTTGATCCAGCCCGGAAATCCAACCGGAAAACGCACGCGGCAAATCGGCAAACCCCAGGAACCGGACATAGATCAGCACGCCCCAGATGATGGTAAAGATCATCGCGCTCAGTTTTGCGGTTTCCAGTAGAGCATCCTTTAGCTGGCTCCAGCGCATGCCCCGGTACAGGGCCATCAGGAATACCACAAAAGCCCCCAATGCACCGCCTTCGGTCGGCGTGCCCCAGGCATCGCCGCCAAACGGGTTATAGATGAAGAATACGATGATCAGCACAACAAAGAAGATCGGAAAGGCCGGCGGCAGCGACGCCAGCCGCTGACCCCATGTAAAACCCTTTACCGGAGGACCGAAATTCGGAATGATCAGAGCCAGCCCAATGATCAGCCCGCCATAGATCAACGCCGAAAACGCACCGGGAATAAAACCCGCCAGCAATAGCTTGCCGACATCCTGTTCGACGATGATCGCATAGATCACCAGAATAGCCGAAGGCGGAATCAGCGAGGCCAGCGTGCCCCCGGCCGCAACCACCCCGGCGGCAAAGCGTTTGTCATATCCGGCTTGCAGCATCTCGGGGATCGCAATGCGGGCAAACACCGCCGCAGTCGCCACCGAAGCGCCGGAAACAGCGGCGAAACCGGCAGTGGCAAATATGGTCGATACTGCCAGACCGCCTGGCAACCAGCCGACCCAGCGTTTGGCAGCTTCGAACAAAGCCTTGGTCAGCCCGGCGTAATAGGCCAGATAGCCAATAAGAATGAAGGTGGGGATCAGCGAAAGCGCCTGGCTGGACACTTTCGAATGCGGCACCTGACCGGCGGTTTTCACCGCAATGGTCATCGCCTTGCCAAACCGTGCCGGATCGTAATCGAATTTGTTCCAGAAAATCCACACCAGCCCGACCAGACCGGCCAGACCGGCGGCAAAAGCCACCCGCATTCCCAACAACACCAGCAGCAACATTAAGGCCGAAACCCAAAGGCCGATTTCAATCGGTTCCATCAGCGCGCCCCCTCTTGATCCAGAGCACTGACATGCTCGGCTTCTTCCGCTGCCTGGGCCGCAGCCGACATCACCAGAGGCACAGCCACCGGTTCCGACAGTCCCAGCACAAAGGCCCGGCCATAGCCCCAGACCTGCAATGCCAGCCGCAAGGCCAACACGCTGAATGCCACTGGTGCCAACAGCTTGGCGGGCCAGATCGGCAGGCCGATATCAATCGAACTGTCACGGCTCCACAACGGGGCAGAAAAATCGAAACTGCGCGTGAAATGTTCCCAACTGCCCCAGACCAGCAACGCGATCAGGATCAGCGACACCAGAGCGGTGACCATCTCGGCCAACCACAACGCCCGACCATTCAACCGGCCAACCAGAATATCCATCCGAATATGACCGCCATCGCGTTGCGTATAGGCGACCGCCATGAACGCGATAAGTGGCATCACCTGTTCGATCCAGTCGACATAGCCAGGCAAAGGTGCATTGAACAGATTGCGCCCGTTGACAGATATCACCGCCAGAACCATCAAAGAAAACACTGCTAGACCGCTGATCAATGCCAGTACCGTCTCGATCCGGTGCAAACCGGCGTCAAGGCGGCTCAGGTTTGATCCGTCTTCCAGCACAGCCGAAGACCCTGCCATACCGTCATCCCCCATACATTCTTGTATTTATAAAAGAGACGGACCGCCCCGGTTTCCGGGGCGGTCCGCAATAGTCAAGGATCACATCCGCTGTTTTTTCAGCGTTTCAATGACAAGATCATAGAGTTCCTGACCCGGAATGCCCTGTGCTTCCATCTTGGCGATCCATGCTTCGCGGATCGGGTCGGCGGCAGCGGCCTTGAATTTGGCGATCTCATCCTCCGACAACATGACTTTGGTCACGTTCTTTTCGGCCAGAACCTGATCCCATTTGGTCAGCGTCTTGCCGTAATTTTGGATATAGTAATCCATCGCTTCGCCGATCGAACTGTCCAGCGCTTCACGATTCGCATCGCTCAGCCCTTCATAGGCGTCGATATTAACGACCACCGGGCAATTCACCGTGCCCGGGTTCAGGTTCGCGCTCCACCAGGTGGCCTGATCAATGGTACGATAGGCGAAATGTGCGTGCTGTGCGAAGGCCACGGTATCCACGACACCGCTTTCCAACGCGTTATAGGCTTCTGTCGCAGTCACCGAGGTGGGCACAGCGCCGATCGCCTTGAACGCCTGACCGATGCCGCCCGTCGCGCGCACCCGCATGCCGTTCATTTTGTCCAGCGTATCTCGCGGTTCACCGGTGCCGACGATATTATATTGCGGCATCGGCGACGGCATCAGCAGCATGGCATTCCAGCGCGCCAGATCCTTCTTCGCGGCTTCGGTTGCGTAAACGGCGTTGGATACCGCCACTTCCTCTTCCAGCGTGTTCACGCCGAGGAAGGGCAACTCCAGCACAGTTATGGTCGGGTTCTTGTCAGCGTGATAGCCGGCGCAGAATTGCGCCATTTCAAAAGCGCCGATGGAAATCCCGTCGAGGTTTTCCTTGTTCTTCGACAGGCCGCCATAGCTGATATTCATAGTGAATTCGCCATTGGTCTTTTCACTGACCAGTTCAGCCAGTTTTTCGACATGTTCGGTAAAGGCGCGGCGTTTGCCCCAAACCGAAACATTCCATTCTTCGGCCATGGCTTCGGTTGCAAAGCCCAAAGCAAGCGCCGCGACTACGGCCTTGGCAAATATAGATTTCATAGTTCTCTCCCTTTTGGCGACATCTTCTCCATGATCGCTCGCCAAGACGCTAGCCTACGAGAAAGAGCATGCCAAGCCCAAGGCTTGGATCCGTGAACTGCGGTAGCGCAGATCGTTGAGGAAATCGTTGCCAGAACATATCTTCTGCATTATCCTTTAACGGGAATTTTTCTAAATTTGTGGATTGACTTCACCGCAAAACTGTCAAAAATTCGACATGTAATATTTGATAATTTTTCCATTTCATTTGCACCTTATCAGTCCAGCATTTTTTAATCTGCACCGCTCTGGAACACTCAACGTAATGAAGCCATACCTGATCGTTTACCATTCCCGCACAGGCTTCACCCGCACTGCCGCCGAAGCGCTGACGCAATATATCGATGCGGATATTGAAGAAATTTCCGTAAAAAATCAAAAACATGGATTACGCGCATATCTTTCGTCGGGATGGGCAGCCCTGACTCGGAAACCGGCCGAAATAGACACTCCGCAGCGACGAGCGCGGCTTTATCCGCTTGTGATCATCTGCGGGCCGAACTGGGCCGGGCATATCTGCGCTCCGATACTCGGCTGGCTCGATCAGGAGGGCACCGAGCTGGAAAAATATGCCGCTTTTGTCACCCAGGGGGGCAGCGGCGGCGAAAAGGTCTTAAAACAACTAGAAGACGAAACAGGACAGGCTCCGACTGCGACCCTAATCCTGACTGATGACGAAATTAGAGCCGGCGATTTCGATGCCAAGATCAAGGCCTTCGCGGATCAGCTAACAGGTTGAACAGCCCATTTTGCGGTTAGAATGACACGCTTTGAAAGCCACCCGGCTCAGGCTTTGCGCCCGGCCCGCGGCATCGGCCGGGTCGCGATTTCCTTCAACAGTCCGCCCACGCCCATCGCGGCGATATCCGCAGCACTGACGGATACCCCGCAGGCTACCCGGCTTAGTACCCAATCGGCACCGTTCAAAGCCGGCGAACGGGCACAGCCCGGCAGACCGATGAAGGGGCGTTCGCCCAAGCCACCCAGAAACAGCAGGTTGCCCGGATCGACCGGCATACCGAACCGTTCCACCTGGCCGCCCGCAAGGCGCAGCGCCTGCGGTGCGACATCATAAGCGTCAGAGGTGGCCGATCCGGTCAGAACCATAACCAAATCGCCGGTCGCGGCAGCAATCGCTGCGGCCAAATCTGCTTCGCGGTGCGGCACCAGCGCGCATTCACAAAGCGACATGCCCAACATGTCAATTCGCGCCTCAATCGCCTTACGGCCTTTATCGCCCGGGCCGCCGGGAATATCGGTAATAATAAGCGACGCCGAACGACAGACGGGTCGGGCCAGACGCATCGCCCCTGCGCCCAGTTCACAGGCCCGGTCGACATCGGCACGCGCCACACCGTAGGAAATGATCTTGACCGTTCCGACCATGCCGCCGGTGGTCATCTGCTGAAATGGCGGCACCGTTGCCAACGTTATCATCGGATCAATCGCGTTCAGCGCCACCAGCCGATCCTGATCCATCACCACCACGCCGGGTCCATCGGCGGTGATATTGACCCGCCCTGTAAACGGCTTGGACAGGCGCAGGCCAGCTGCATCGGGATCGGGCACCAGCGCCCGGGCCAGCGCCGCCGCGGCGGCATCTTCATGGATATCACCAGGCTCCAACCGGGCAACGGTGACGTCACCAACACCCGCCCCGCGCAGCGCCGCGATATCGGCCGCGCTGAGAACGACGCCCTTGCGCATCCGCTTGCCATCCAGCGAAATCGAATGGGCCAGGATCGCCCCTTCCGCCTGCGCAATGGGAACCGGACCGAACTTCATCCCTGCCTCAAAACGGCGGTACATTCTGCCAGGATCGACAGCGCGATCTCGGCCGGACTGGCCGAACCGATATCCAATCCCACCGGGCCATGGATTTTCCCGATCTGGGCATCGGTAAACCCCTTGTTTTTCAGCCGCTCGACGCGTTTCGCATGTGTCCGGGTCGATCCCAAGGCACCGATATAAAACACCTCCGACACCATCGCCTGTTCCAGCGCGGGATCGTCCAGCTTGGGGTCGTGGGTCAGCAGCACCAGCGCGGTGCGGCTATCGAGACCCAGCGCCCTGACGCCATCATCGGGCCAATCATTCAGGATGGTTTCGCCGGGAAACCGCGCCTGTGACCCAAAGCTTTCACGCGGGTCGATCAGCACCGGATCATAACCCAAAAGCCGTGCCATCGGCACCAAGGCCTGGGCGATATGTACCGCCCCCACCACCAGCATCCGCAAAGGCGGATTATGAATCGCCACGAATGTCTGACCGTCTTCTTCGAAACCCGAACGGTCCATCCGAAACCGATCCGAATATCCGTCGCGAGCCAAAGCGCGGGCTCCGGTGGCCGGATTGACCACATACGCGATGGGCTGCCGGGCCTGCCGCGCAGCGACCAGATCGGCCAGCAGCGCCTCGGGTATCACCTTGCCGACCGGTTCGACCAGCACCCGGATGGTGCCGCCGCAGGCCAATCCAACAGCGAAAGCATCACCATCGCTAACCCCGAATTCCAGCATCCGGAATGCGCCGTCTTCCAGCGCTTCCATCGCTTCAACCACTACCGCGCCCTCGACGCAGCCGCCCGAAACCGACCCTTCGATTTCACCCTGCCCGGAAATCACCAACTGGCTGCCAACCCGGCGCGGCGCACTGCCCCAGGTCTGCACCACGGTGGCCAGAACCGCGCCCTTGCCTGCGCGATGCCATTCCAACGCAATTTCGGGAATATTATCAAACCGGTCCATGACGTTCCTCCCCTGCCCGTCATAGCAGGTTAGCGCGAGATTTCGTGTTGTCCATTGGTGCCGGTTAAGACTGGGCGTAAATTCCTTCACCCGCCCACCGCAAACGACCTGTGGACAGTAAAAAAACGCCGGAACCTTTGAGGGCCAGAGTAACCACATACGATACTGAATGAACGGCGTTTCCCTGACCCGCGATAAAATTGCTTCCGGCTGTCGTATTCGCTTTGTCAGTCAACCAGCAAACCTGAGCCGCGCCCGCCCGCTCCGCTTCATAGTGAACGGTTTTGGTCAGGGCCCGGACAGTCGCCCATCATCATCGCCAGCACGAAGACGACCCCGAGAAGTACGCGCCTGTTTCCAGTCAAGTAGCATGAATTTATCCTTCCCTTGCTCCCATTCAAAAAAACACATACTTATACATTCCAAATTATGAATAGCTTAGATCAACCGACTGCAAACAGCTGGAGAGCCCCGAATGACCGATTGCGGTACACAATGGGAAGATGTCTATCGCAGCAAGGACGAAGCCGAAGTCAGCTGGTTCGAGAAACGCCCTGAGATTTCGCTCGACTTGATCGCGCAAAGCGGGATCGCCCCAGATGTGGCGCTGATCGATATCGGCGCCGGGGCATCGCGACTGACCGATTGCCTGCTGGAACAGGGGTTCCGCGACCTGACCGCGCTCGATCTGTCTCAGGCCGCCTTGACCGCAACGCGCGATCGCCTGCCCGAGGACGCGCCGGTGACCTGGATTGCTGGCGATGTACTACGCTGGACGCCCGAAAAGCGCTATGCGCTGTGGCATGACCGGGCGGCGTTTCATTTCCTGACCGATCCGGCGGATCAGGCGGCCTATCGCGACAAGTTGATTGAGGCGCTGGTGGAGGGCGGCTATGCCGTCATCGGCACCTTCGCCCCTGACGGGCCGGACAAATGCAGCGGGCAGGTCATCGAAAAATACGATACTGACAAGCTGATGGCGCTGCTGGGGCCGGAATTCCGGCTCATCGACAGCCGCCGCCATACTCATGTGACGCCGGGCGGGACCGAACAGCGGTTTTTCTACGCGCTGGTTCAGAACCGGCCGGTGGGATCGCCCTAGTCGAGCATCGCCATCAACCGGTCCTTGTCACCACTGTCATTGGTGCGCGAAATCGCCTCGGCCAGATCTTCCAGCGTCTGCACCGAATGCCCCGCGCGAAAAGCGTCAACATGCGGCAACATCGCCTTGATGCCCTGAGCTTTGGGCGCAAAGCCATCCCAGCGCAGCAGCGGGTTCAGCCAGATCAGACGACGCGCGGACAAATGCAGACGATTCATTTCCTTTGCCAAAGCCTCCGGATCGCCACGATCCAGCCCATCGGTGATCAACAACACGACCGCCCCCTGCCCCATCACCCGGCGCGACCAGTCGCGGTTGAAACTGTGCAGGCAATCGCCGATCCGCGTACCGCCTTCCCAGTCCTGAGCCTGCGCCCCGGCGGCGCTGAGCGCCTGATCGACGTCGCGAGTCTGCATGTGGCGGGTGATATTGGTCAGTCGCGTGCCGAAGGTGAAGGCATGCACCTTGGCCCATCCAGCGCCCTTTTCATTGGCGACAGCATGGAGAAAATGCAAAACCATCCGGCTGTATTGACTCATAGATCCGGAAATGTCGCAAAGCACGATCAGGTTGGGCCAGCGATGACGGCGTTTCTTCAGCGCGATATCGTGCAATTCGCCCCCCCGCCGCATCGAACCACGCAGCGTCCGGCGCCAATCTATTTCGTGCCCGCGCAGAGCCGCGCGCGTACGGCGTGACGGGATCGGCTTCACAGGTAGCCGCAACCGTGCCAGCATCCGCTTGGCCTGAGCGATCTCCGCAGTGCTCATCTGTTCGAAATCGAGCGAACGAAGCCGTTCTTCGTTTGACATGGTCTGCGAGGCGTCGACCTCGATCAGAAACTCCTCTTCGTTCTCGTCCAGTTCCGGCAGGTCGGGTTCGATCCCTTCCAAGAGCGCCTCGGCGGCGCGTTTTTCCGCCGACTGCGCTTTACGTTCCTCCTGTACGCCGCGAATGGCCGGCAGCATCATCGCCATCATGTGTTCCATGTAGCGCGGATCGCGCCAGTAAAGGCGGAAGATCTGGGCAAATACGACGCGGTGTTCGGGACGGTTCACGAAACAGGCGTGCAGGGTCCAGTAGAAATCGAACTTGTCGGTAAAGCCCGCCGCCTCGACCGCGCGTATCGCGTCGATCACCCGGCCCGGACCGATCGGCAGCCCGGCCTTGCGCAAGGCGCGGGCGAAATAGGTAATGTTATGAGTGAGTTTGGGAGACTCGGGGAGGTCGAGATCGGGAAGGTTTGCCATCCTGTCACCCGACGCGGGGGCCTGTCTGCCCCCCGCCGCCCCCGAGGATATTTTCAAAAAGAAGAAGCATCATGCCGGTTCAAGGGAGGCTTTTGCTTCGTCGAGCAGGCGTTTGGCTTCGGAACCTTGCAGCCGCTGAATGTCGTCCTGATATTTCAGCACCGCGCCGATCGTGTCGGCGATGACTTCGGGACTGAGCGAGAGCACGTCGAGCGCCAGCAGGCATTTGGCCCAGTCGATGGTTTCGGCCACGCCCGGTTTCTTGAACAGGTCTTCGGTGCGCAAGCGCTGCACGAAGGCCACCACTTCGCGCGATAGCGCCTGCGCCGCTTCGGGCGCGCGGGCGTTCAGGATTTCGATCTCTCGATCAAAGCTGGGGTAATCGACCCAATGATAGAGGCAGCGGCGTTTCAGCGCGTCATGCACTTCGCGGGTTCGGTTCGAGGTAAGAATCACAATGGGGGGTTCGGGTGCCTTGACGGTGCCGAATTCCGGAATGGTGACCTGAAAATCCGACAGTGCTTCCAACAGGAAAGCCTCGAACGGTTCGTCGGTACGGTCAATTTCGTCTATCAGCAGCACCGGAGCGCCACCCACCTGCGGCCGCATCGCCTGTAGCAAGGGCCGTTCGATCAGGTAGTCTTCGGTAAAAAGTTCGGCCTTCAGCGCATCGCGATCAGCCCCGCCAGCGGCTTCGGCGGTGCGGATGGCGATCATTTGTTCGGCGAAATTCCATTCATAAACGGCACTGGCGGCATCCAGTCCTTCGTAACATTGCAGCCGGATCAACCGTCGTCCCAGCGCAGCAGCGACCGCCTTGGCAATCTCGGTCTTTCCGGTACCGGCCTCGCCTTCCAGAAACAATGGCCTGCCCAGTTTCAGCGACAGAAACAGCACCGTAGCCAATGCCCGACCGCAGACGTAATCCTGTTCGGCCAGCCGCGCCTGAGCGTCGTCAATCGAAGTTACTTCGGTCATCGTCATCCTCCCTGCGCGCCAGTCAGTCAGGCACAGAGGGCAGCGTCAAGCACGACCATTGTCGCGTTTGTAAAAAAATTCCGACTGTCTGCGCAAAGGGCCACCAGCACAAGATTGACGGATTCCGCCCTGAACTGTAAAGATTTCATCAATAATCAAGCGGCTAAGACAAAACCCGGCCGCGCCGTTGACGAGCAGAGAGTAGCCAAGAGACATGTCTGATGCGCCAGGGGGCAGGCCAATGCGTGTGACCGCCGTAACCTGTGTGAAAAACGAAGGCCCCTTCTTGCTGGAATGGATCGCCTTTAACCGGCTGATCGGGGTCACCGATTTTCTGTTTTATTCCAACGATTGTTCCGACGCGACCGACCGGTTGCTGGATGCGTTGGCAGAACGCGGCATCGTCACCCATCTACCCAACCCGGCCCAAGGAAGAAATTACCAGATGGAAGCGCTGAAAGACGCCGCCCGTCAGGACCTTGTCCGCGATGCCGATTGGGTCTGGATTGCGGATGTCGATGAATTCCTCAACATCCATATCGGTGATCACACCATCCCGGCGCTGATCGAAGCCTGCGGCAATCCACAGGCAATATCGCTGCAATTTCAGTTTTTTGCCAATGACGATATCGAGGATTTCCAAGACCGGCCGGTGATCGAACAATTCACCCGCTCGCATAATCCCGACGTGTGGTGTGGAGAAATGGCGCAAGAGGTCAAGACCCTGATCCGGCACGATTTCCCGCTGCATTATTATGGCGCACACAGGCCATTTTTCAAAACCAAACTGCCGAAGAAACGCCGCCCCATCTGGACCGACGGATCGGGACGCAACGTGCCGCACCGGTTCCTGATCGCGGCCAATCCGCGCCGGATCCGGAAATTCCCAGCCCAAGGCGCGCGCGAGTTTGCCACGCTGAACCACTACGCTTTGCGGTCGCTCGATAGTTATCTGGTCAAGAATGACCGGGGCGACGTGAACCGTGAAAACCGGGATTTCGACGATACCTACTGGCGCGAACGTAACGATCCGGCCTGGGCTGACCTGTCGATCCGACGCTACCTGCCCGATCTGAAAGCCGCGCTGGAAGGTCTGAAATCGGACCCGGAGATCCGCGCCCTACATGACGAGGCCTGCAATCTGCACCGGGCCAAGCGGGACGAGCTGTTGCAAGATCCCGCCTATCAGGCAATGCGCGATCAGCTCAAGTCGGCCAGCAAGCTGCCGCCCGAGGAAGAAAAGATGATCGCTGCCTTGGGGCTGACGCTGTGACCCGGTTGCGCGTGATCAATCTGGGCCTGCCGAAATCGGGCACCACCACTTTGGCGCGGGCGATGAAAATCGCCGGCCTGAAGACCGCTGATTACCGTATCCGACGACGGCAGACCCAAAACATCGACCTGCACGGCGCTTTTGTCGGCAAGCTGATGTATGACGGCTATTTCCATTCCGGCGACCCGCTGTCACTGATGCAAGAATTCGATGCCTTTACCGAGGTGAACGCGCTGCGCGAGGGGCTGAGCCTGTGGCCGCAGACCGATTGGGGGATAATCGACGCCATCCGACAGCATCATCCGGGGGCGAAATTCCTGCTGTCTTATCGTGATCCCAAGGCAATTTCCGACAGCATGCTGCGCTGGTCCAATCTGGGGGTGGAGCGATTGCCGAAAAACGCCATTCCGGGCTTGCCGCTGGGTTATGGTGAAACCGGACATGAGCGGGTCCAGTGGATCGAGGCGCATCACGCCCATATCCGTAAACTCTTTGCCGGGGATGATGGATTTCTGGAATATGATCTGGCGGATAAATCCGCCAAGGACAAGATCGCGGACTTTCTCGGCATAGATCTGAAATGGTGGGGCCGGGCCAACAAGGGCCGCAAGCCTAAGAAAAGCGGAACGGAGGCCGCCTGATGCGGATTTACCTGCATATCGGTCTGGAACAGACCGGCGCGGCGCGGTTGCAGCAAATCCTGTCGGACAAGCGTGATCAGCTATTGGATAAGGGATACCTGTTCCCCCGATCGCCGGGGCCGAAGAACCACACCCGGCTCTTTATGGCCGTCACCGATCCCGACCATATCGATCCGCTACGGTTCAACCGGGGTTTCATTGCACCCGACAAACAGGCGCAACTGTTTGAAGATCTGCAGCAGGCGTTGATCCGCGAAGTAGCGGAAAAACAACCGCAGGCACTGATCCTGTCTGCCGCGCAATTGGGCCCCTCTCTGGCTCGGCGGTCCGAAATCGAGCGGTTGAAATCTCTACTGGCACCGCTTTCCGACGATATCAGGATCATTGCCCATATCGATGAACAAGGCCGGCTGCTGGCGCGCCACTATGCGGCGCAGGTGCTTGAGGGGCGCAAAACCTCTTTGGCCCTGGAAATGGAAATGGCGGGAACGCCCGATTGGTGGGACGATGCCTTGCTGGATGGGCATGAAATCGTGCCGCAAAACGGGCAGTTTCAGGAAACCCAATGCCCGGCCTTCTGGCTTGATTTTCCGCGATTGCAACAGGAATGGGAAACCGTGTTCGGATCGGGTTCGGTAACTTTCCGTCCCTATGACGAAGCCCTGTTTTATTCCGACGCGGCAACTGACGAGATCCGCGCGATGTTCGAAATCGAAGGCAGCATCGGGCGGGCACTGGCTGAGCGTCCACCGGCGCAACCTTCGGCAGCCTGGGTGACACGTGCGCGCCAGATGAATGATCTGTTATTGCAATTGCTGAACAACTCGGACCGGATTATCGGGCGCCCGCTTTGGGGCAAGTTTATGGACGAAGTGCAAGTTGAGGGCGATCCGATTGCGGCGGGCAGTCTGGCGCCGGTGTCGCAAGGGTTTAGCGCAGCGAACAACGCGCTTTTATCCGCCCACCCTGCCCTGACTGAAACCAGCCTGACACCCGACCCCGCCCTACCTGACTGGACCGAAGCCGAGCCGGAAAAAGGATTCCGCGCGACCCAGTATCTACGGGCATTCCTGTGGCGGATCGACAAGGAGACACGGGACGCTCAGAAAAGCAAAGCCGAGGATATCGCCGCGCTGAATGGCGCCCTCCGTCCGCAGGCGGCGCAACAACGGGACGGCGATAAAGATGGATTGTCCAAGGCCGCACGCAGGATCATGCCGCCACTGGCAGTGAAGAATTACGAGAAGCTGAAAGCGTCCTCGTTCAAACCGCACAATATGATCGGTATGGTGGAAGAAGAACAGCTGGCAGCCCCCTATTCCCCGATGCAGCCGCGCCAATTGCCAGATGGTAACACCGGCACCCTGATCGTCGGCTGTATGAAGAATGAAGCGCCCTATATCATAGAATGGGTCGCCTATCATCGCGCCATTGGGGTGGATAATTTCCTGATCTACACCAATGACTGTTCAGACGGCACCAGTGAAATTCTGGACCGTTTGCAGGACATGGGCGTTTTGCAACACCGCAACAATGACAAATGGAAAGGAAATTCACCGCAACAACACGCGCTTAATCAGGCGCTTAAGGAACCGGTGCTGCAGAATTCAGACTGGATCGCCCATATTGACGTGGACGAGTTCATGAATATCCGCTGCGGCAACGGCACGCTGCCGGATTTCTTCGAACGGATCGGGGACGCGACCAATGTGGCGATGACCTGGCGACTGTTCGGCTATAACGGCGTGACCCGTCTGGAGGACAGCTTCGTCATCGACCAATTCGACATCTGCGCCCCCAAATTCTGCCCAAAGCCGCATACGGTCTGGGGGTTTAAAACGATGTTCCGGAACATCGGGGCCTATGAAAAGATCAGTTGTCACCGCCCGAATAAGCTGCGGGAGGATTTCAAGGCGCAAGTCAAATGGGTCAATGGATCGGGTCAGGATATGACCAAGGACGCCGCCGAAAAAGGCTGGCGTAATTCCAAGAAAACCATCGGTTACGACCTGATCCAGCTCAATCATTACGCGCTGCGCAGCGCCGAAAGCTATCTGGTCAAACGCCAGCGCGGCCGGGCGCTGCACGTGGATCGCTCGATCGGTCTGAATTACTGGATCCGGATGGACTGGTCCGATTGCAAGGATGTCACCATCAAACGCAACCTGCCGCGGATGCAGGCAGAATATGACCGTCTCATGGCTGACGAGGTGTTACGCGGCTGGCATCTCACGGGGGTGGAATGGCACCGGGCCAAGGCCGCCGAATTACACGAAATGCCGGAATTCGAAGAGCTCTATCAACAGGCGTTGACCATCGATCTGGATGCAACCGAACGTGTCGCATATGCGCTGGCGCTGGATATGGAAAGCTAGTGCTTTGAAGATCCTCGCCATCCTGACCCAGCGCAATGAAGGCGCTTTCCTGCTCGAATGGCTAGCCCATCACCGGGCGGTGGGATTTACAGACTTTCTTGTATTTTCAAATGATTGCCAGGACGGCAGCGATGCGATGCTGGATCGGTTAGAGGCGATGGGCGCGCTGACCCATGTCCGCAATGATGGCCCTTACGGCAAGGGTGGCGTCCAGTTCACCGCTTACAAGCTGGCCGAACAACATCCCGCGCTGGCCGATGCCGATTGGCTGATGACGCTGGATGTGGACGAATTCGTCAATATCCATGTTGGCGCCCATACCATCCCTGACCTGCTGGACGCCTTGCCCGAAGCGACGGCGATCCCACTGACTTGGCGGCTGTTCGGCAATGCCGGGCAGGTCCGGTTCGAGGATCATCCGGTGACCGAAACCTTTACCCGCGCAGCCCCTGTTGTGATGCACTGGCCGTGGCGCGTGGCGATGTTTAAAACGCTGTACCGCAATGATGGCACCTACGGCAAACTGGGTGTTCACCGGCCGCGCCGCCCCGACGCCGACAAGGTCGCACAGGCGCGCTGGTTCGATGGCGAAGGTCGCGAACTGGACCCCAAATTTACCACCACGCGGATTTTTTCCAATTACGGCCGGTCGAATTATGCGCTGGCCCAACTGAACCATTACCCCCTGGGCGCGATGGAAAGCTATGTGCTCAAATCCGATCGCGGTCGCGCGGTGCATTCCGACCATATGCTGGATATAGATTACTGGGTGGAACGGAATTTCAACATTGCCGAGGATCGCTCGATCCTCGCCCTGTCCGAGCGGATGCAAGCGGAATTGGCCGCATTGAAATCCGACCCCGAACTGGCCCGGCTGCACGATGCCGCTGTCACATGGCGCAAGTCACGTTTCGAAGACCTGATGCTTCTGGAACCGTATCGGGCCCTGTTCGGCCGATTGCTGACCGTGCCGCCTTCGCGTCCAGTACCGAAAGAGGCCGCTCGGTTTCTGACCCATTATGCCAATCTGGGCCGCAAAACCAAGCGGGACTGATCCGATTGTGCGCCTTGCGGCGCGCAGTCCTTTCTCGGCTCCGGCCTTCGGCCTCTGCCGCGCAATTGCCTCCGGCAGGAGTATTTGATCCAAGAAGAAACCGCTGCGGGTGCCAAGAATCCCCCCCGGTTTCTCCGCATTTTTGCCCCAAATCCACTTTAGATTCGATTGGAAATAAGCCGTGCCGGGGTCTCCGCTGCGGAAAAAAATCGAGGAATGAGTAGATGCTGGATGCGCCGAACCCGTTGGACACACCGCTCAATGGCCTGAAAAAGGCGGCATGGCTGGAAAAATTCGACGAAATCACCGATGAAACCGGTTTTTGTCAACTCCTTGGTGACCGCCATATCGCCGGGTTCGTGGATGAAAAACCGATTTTGCTGGTCACCTTCGAATCGATACAGGGCATTCAGGCGCTGTCGGATACTGCTCAGCCGATGGGGTGGGATTTCGCCCGCGCGCTTGGCTGGTCGCATCTGGGAGTGATATCAGATGGCGATACCTGGTTCCGCGACGGTAATATCTACGGATTTTTCGACCGATTGATTGATGACGGATTTTTCGAAGACTTCGAACAGGTGATCTTCTATGGCGCAGGTCCTTGCGGTTATGCTGCGTCTGCCTTTTCCGTTGCCGCCCCCGGGGCCACCGTCGTGGCGGTACAGCCGCAAGCTACGCTGGACCCTCGGGTGACGGAATGGGACGACCGGTTCATCGAGATGCGCCGCACCTGTTTCACCGACCGGTTCGGCTATGCCCCCGATATGCTGGATGCCGCTGCGCGGGGGTTTGTCATCTATGATCCGAGCGAAGACCTCGATGCGATGCATGCAGCACTGTTTACCCGGCAGAACGTGACCAAACTGCGGATGCCAAATATGGGCGATGCGCTGCAATCGGAACTGATCGCGATGGAAATCCTGTTCCCGATCCTGCAGGCCGCGGGTGAGGACCGGCTGGACGAGGCTCTTTTCGCCGCGCTTTACCGCGCCCGGCGCGACCACCCGGCCTATCTGCGCGGGTTGATCGCCAAGATGGACGTGGCCGATCGTCCCTGGCTGGCGACGATGGTCTGCCGCAACGTGGTGGCGCGGATGAATGCGCCACGGATCAAGCGCCGTTTGGATTCGCTGGAAAAGGCCGCCGAAGAAGGCAAGATCGTAATTCCGCCAAAACGCGACTGATTTTCGTTCAGTACTGGAATGCAGCCCCGCGATTGTGTAATCGCGGGGGTATGAACAGCTCGATCACCCTGACCCGCCCCGATGACTGGCACCTGCATCTGCGCGATGGCGCGATGCTGAAAGCCGTGCTGCCCGAAACCGCCCGTGATTTCGCCCGTGCGATTATCATGCCGAACCTGGTCCCGCCGGTGGTCACCGGGGCCGATGCCACAGGCTATCGCGACCGGATCATGGCTGCACTGCCCAAGGGCATGGCGTTCGAGCCGTTGATGACGCTTTACCTGACCGAGGACACCGATCCCAAAGACGTCGCGGCCGCCCATGCCAGCGGCCTGATCAAGGCGGTAAAGCTATACCCCGCTGGCGCCACCACCAATTCAGCCAGCGGCGTGCGCGATTTCGACAAAGTGCGCGGCGTTCTGGAAAAGATGGCCGAAATCGGCCTGACGCTGTGTGTGCATGGCGAAGTCACCGAGGCCGAGATCGACATTTTCGACCGCGAAGCCGTGTTCATCGACCGGGTGCTCGACCCGGTACGCCGGGCCACACCGGGGCTGCGCGTGGTGATGGAACATATCACCACCAAGGACGGCGTCGACTATGTGCGCGCCAATGATCGTGATCTGGGCGCCACCATCACCACCCACCACCTGATCATCAACCGCAACCATATCCTGGTCGGCGGCATCAAGCCGCATTACTACTGCCTGCCGGTTGCCAAGCGCGAAAGCCATCGACTGGCCCTGCGCGACGCGGCGACCAGCGGCGATGAACGGTTCTTCCTCGGCACAGACAGTGCCCCGCACACGGACGCCAATAAGGAAACCGCCTGCGGTTGCGCCGGTTGTTTCACCGCCACCAACACGATGCCCCTGCTGGCGCATGTATTCGAAGACGACGGCGCGCTGAATAAGTTGGAAGGCTTTGCTTCCAAACACGGTCCCGCCTTCTACCGCCTGCCAGAAAACAGTGACACGATCAGCCTGGTCAAACAGGACAGCCCGGTCGTGTTCCCCGCCAAGATCGACACCGCAGATGGCCCCGTCACCGTTTTCGACCCCGGCTTCCCGGTCTATTGGAAGGTCGCCTGAGCTTTCACTATTCCCAAAATACTCCCGCCGGAGGCGTCCCGAAACCGCCGCCGCAACGTCCGAGGAAAAACCGATGATCCCAACCGCCTTCCCGCCGAAACAAGAAATCGCCCGCCTGACCGCCCGGATGCTGCTGGAAATCGGCGCGGTGAATTTCAACACCCGCGAACCGTATACGCTGGCCTCGGGCCTTCCCTCGCCCAGCTATATCGATTGCCGAAAGCTGATTTCCTTCCCTCGCATCCGCTCGGCGCTGATGGATTTCCTGGTGATCACGGTGATGCGCGACGCCGGGTTCGAGGCCTTCGACAATATCGCAGGTGGCGAAACTGCGGGCATTCCATTTGCCGCGCTGGTGGCTGAACGCATGGCGCTGCCGATGACCTATGTGCGCAAGAAACCCAAAGGCTATGGCCGCAACGCCCGGATCGAGGGCGCGATGAGCGAAGGCGAGCGGGTTCTGCTGGTCGAGGACCTGACCACCGATGGCGGTTCCAAGCTGAGCTTCGTCGACGCGATCCGCGAAACCGGCGCCACCTGCGGACATACGGCGGTGATTTTCTACTATGACATCTTCCCTGAAACCACCAAGACGCTGGGCGATCACGGGGTGCAGCTGCACCACCTGTGCACCTGGTGGGACGTGTTGGCCGAGGCCAAGGTGCAAGAGGCGTTCGATTCCGAAACCCTGACGGAGGTCGAGTCGTTCCTGAACGACCCGCGCGCGTGGCAGGAAGCGCGAAAAAACGGCTGATCCTAACGCTTTTTCAAAAACCTTTGTGGCAAAGGTCTGCCTGATCCGGCAGACCTTACTACTAAATATTGACCCCACAGCCATGACGCAGGCAAGATGAGGTGGCGCAAGATATTGCAAAACATATCCACAGGCTTCCACAGCTTATACAATTTGCCTGCCGTGCAAGGCATGGGTTAGAACCTCGTTCCACCGGGGGACGGTAAAAAAAACATGAACGAAATCGCAAAGATCAAAACCGAGCAGGACGCGCCTGACAGCGCCGATCCGATGCCGCATTCCATCGAAGCTGAACAGCAGCTTCTGGGCGCAATCCTGACCAATAATGACGTCTATGACCGAATCGCCTCGATCATCACGTCGGAACATTTCTACGAACCGGTGCACAAGCGGATCTACGAAGTGGCCGCGGCGCGGATCGCCAAGAACAACCTCGCCACGCCGGTGACGCTGAAGGCGTTCCTGGAAGACGACGAGGGGCTGAAGGAACTGGGCGGGCCGGCCTATCTGGCGCGTCTCGCCGGGGCCTCGATTTCCGCCTTCGCGGTGCGCGACTACGCTCAGATGATTTACGATTTCGCGATCCGGCGCGAATTGATGCGGCTGGGCCGGGACATTTCGGACAAGGCAAGCCGCGTCGACGTAGCCAGCGAACCGAAAGAACAGATCGTCGAGGCCGAGCAACAACTCTATCAGCTGTCCGAGCAGGGTCAGACCGAGTCGGGGTTCAAATCCTTCCTCAAGGCCGTCACAGAAGCGGTAAACGTCACCAACGAAGCCTATCAGCGTGGCGGAGGCATGGCAGGGATTTCGACCGGTCTGGCCGATCTCGACAAGCAATTGGGCGGGCTGCATCCCTCGGATCTGTTGATCCTTGCCGGTCGCCCGTCGATGGGGAAAACCTCGCTTGCGACCAACATCGCCTTCAACGTCGCCAAAGCCTATCGCCGCGGGCAGCGTCATGATGGCACAGAAGGCGCGGTCGACGGTGGCGTGGTAGGGTTCTTTTCGCTGGAAATGAGCGCCGAACAGCTGGCCGGTCGGGTTTTGGCGGAAGCGTCGGAAATCTCGTCCCACAAGATCCGTCAGGGCGACATGACCGAGGACGAATTCCGCCGCTTCGTACAGGCGGCGAAGGATCTGGAAGCCTGCCCCCTGTTCATCGACGACACCCCCGCCCTGCCAATTTCGCAACTGGCGGCGCGTGCGCGACGCCTGAAGCGGACCCACGGTCTGGATTTGCTGATCATCGACTATCTGCAGCTTTGTCGCGGCATGTCGGACAACCGGGTGAACGAAATCGGCGAGATTTCGATGGGGATGAAAGCAATTGCGAAAGAGCTGAACATTCCCGTCATTGCGTTGTCCCAGCTGAGCCGTCAGGTCGAACAGCGTGACGACAAGCGACCGCAGCTTTCGGACCTGCGGGAATCGGGTTCAATCGAACAGGATGCCGACGTGGTCATGTTCGTGTTCCGGGAGGAATATTACAAGGAACGCGAGAAACCCGGCGATCACGAATTGGAAAAGATGGAAGAATGGAAAACCGCGATGGAACGGCTTCACGCCAAGGCCGAAGTCATCGTCGGCAAGCAGCGCCACGGCCCCATCGGCACGGTCGAGCTGTCCTTTGAGGCGCAGTTCACCCGGTTCGGAAACCTGGTCAAATCCTGGCAGCAGGGATCGGCCGGTGACGGGTTCTGACCCTGCAAGCGAAGTTTCGCCTAGCATAAAGGCAATAGGGGGGCTTTGCCCCCCTCTGCGTTCAAAATGCAGGCATTTCGCCCCCATTCACCCCCAGAGTATTTTCGCCAAGATGAATGACAGGGCGTTTGCGCTTGACCATTTGCGCGCGTCTGTCAAAAAGCGTGGCCATGACAACTGCGACACTGACGATTGATCTTGATGCGCTGGCCGCGAACTGGCGGGCGCTTGATGCGGCTTCGGATCCCGGGGTCGAAACCGCGGCGGTGATCAAGGCCAACGGCTATGGGCTGGATTCGGGCCGGGTGGCCCGGACGCTGGCCCGGGCCGGGGCGCGGAAATTCTTTGTCGCGGTGGCCGAGGAGGCTGCGGCGATACGTCAGGCGCTTGGCCCCGGACCGGAAATTTGCGTTTTTTCCGGCCATGGCCCCGGCGACACCGATATGATCCATGACCTGCATCTGGTCCCGATGCTGAATTCAATCGACCAGATGCTGCGCCATGTCGAAGCCCTGCCTGGCCATGATTTCGGAGTACAGCTTGATACCGGGATGAACCGGCTGGGAATGGAACCCGCGGAGTGGGCGGCGCTGCGCGAAATCGCCCTCGGCCAGAATATCCAGCTGATCATGTCCCATCTGGCCTGCGCCGACGACCCAGACCACCCGATGAATAGCCAGCAATTACAGGTGTTCAACGAGATCACCCAAGGCTGTGATGTGCCCCGGTCGTTATCCGCGACCGGCGGTATCCTGCTGGGTCCGGATTATCATTTCGACGTCACCCGACCGGGTATCGGACTGTATGGCGGCCAACCCTTTGAGCAGGCGCAGCCTGTGGCCCATCTCAACTTGCCGGTGATTCAGATCCGCGATGTTGAACCGGGCGAAACCGTCGGATACGGCAACAGCTGGACCGCTGCCCGGCCCAGTCGCATCGCCACGGTGTCAGCCGGCTATGCCGATGGCATCCACCGAATCATGGCCCCCAGAACGCAGGGTTACGCAAACGGTGTGCCCTGTCCGGTGGTGGGGCGCATTTCGATGGACCTGATCACTTTTGATGTCACGGATTTGGACGAAGACCCACTGGAGATCGAATTGCTTAACGCGCAACAGACGGTGGATGATTTGGCCGATGCCGCCGGCACCATCGGATATGAAATCCTGACAGCTTTGGGCGGGCGCTATCGCCGCCGCTATGTAAGTTCATGAACCTGACCGCACCTCTGGCCGCGCTTGGTGCGAATGTGCTGGCTGCCTTAGCGATGATCGGGCGGATCGCGCTGTTTGCCGCAGACACCGTCAGCCATCTATTCCGGCCACCGTTTTACGGCCGCGAGTTCCTGCAGGCACTGTTGCATATCGGCTGGTTGTCGCTGCCGGTGGTGGGGATGACGACACTTTTTACCGGTGGCGCGCTGGCGCTGCAGATCTACGCCGGCGGCGCACGGTTCAGCGCCGAGGCTGTGGTGCCCTCGATCGTCGCCATCGGCATGGTGCGTGAATTGGGTCCGGTGCTGGGCGGGCTGATGGTGGCGGCGCGGGTAGCCAGTTCGGTTGCCGCCGAGATCGGCACCATGAAAGTGACCGAGCAGATTGATGCGTTGGTGACCCTGTCGACCAACCCGATGAAATATCTTACCCTGCCGCGGGTTCTTGCCGCGACCCTGGCGGTTCCGCTTCTGGTCGGCGTTGGCGATGTGGTCGGCATCATGGGCGGTTTCCTGGTCGGGATCACGCGGCTTGATTTCAACGCCGCCGCCTATTTGAAAAACACGATGGATTTCCTGGAAGTCTTCGATGTGGTGTCCGGCCTGATCAAGGGCGCCGCATTCGGGTTCATCGTGGCGCTGATCGGATGCTATTACGGAATGAATTCGGGCCGCGGCGCGCAGGGCGTCGGGCGGGCGACGAAATCCGCGGTTGTCGCGGCCTCGGTCCTGATCTTCGCGGCCAACTATATCCTGACGGAGCTGTTTTTCTCGGCATGATCGACCTTATCGACGTCCACAAGGGGTTCGGGCCCAAGAAGGTTCTGCAGGGGGTGACCCTGTCGATCCCCACAGGCACGTCGATGGTCATCATCGGCGGATCAGGCACAGGCAAGTCGGTGGCGCTGAAATGCGTGCTGGGGCTGATCGAACCTGATAGTGGGCAAATCCTGCTGGACGGCAAGGACACCCGTGTCGGCGACCGCGATGCCTTCCTGTCGCGGTTCGGCATGCTGTTTCAGGGGGGCGCGTTGTTCGATTCGCTGCCAGTCTGGCAGAACGTAGCCTTTCGCCTGCTGCGTGGATCGCTGAAACGGCCCAAGGCCGAAGCGCGCGAGATCGCCGTGGAAAAGCTGCGCCGGGTGGGATTGAAACCGGATGTGGCCGATCTGTACCCATCGGAACTGTCGGGCGGGATGCAGAAACGCGTCGGGCTGGCCCGCGCCATCGCCGCCGAGCCCGAGATCATCTTCTTTGACGAACCCACCACCGGGCTGGACCCGATCATGTCGGGCGTCATCAACGACCTGATCCGCGAAATCGTGGTGGAAATGGGCGCGACCGCGATGACCATCACCCATGACATGTCCAGCGTGCGGGCGATTGCCGACAACGTGGCGATGCTGCATGACGGTGTGATCAAGTGGTCCGGCCCGGTATCCGAGCTGGACAATTCGGGCGATCCCTATCTCGATCAATTCATCCATGGCCGCGCCGAGGGCCCGATCGAAGCGGTGCGCTAGGATTTAGTGCCGCGGATTTTCGGTCAGCCGGACCTGCTTTTCCATTCCCGCAGGGCTTGTTTCTTGTCACGGTCAAGTCCAGTCTGGCTCTACCTCCCAAGGATGCAGCAATGATCGAAACCAACGGATTTTCCACTTTCCTGAATGACGCACCGCCCCTGCTATCCCTCCTGATCAACCTGTCGGTGCTGGCCCTGCCGGTGCTGATCGCCGTGGCCGAACTGATCCGGCTACGCGAACCGAAACCGTCACGGTCGGTTTGGCTGTGCACCGGGGCGGCGGTGGTTTTATTCCTGATCTGGCTCACCCCGCTCAACTGGTGGCCCGCCCCCGAGGCGCAACAGCTGCGTCTGATTATCATCCTCGGACTGTATGCCTGGATTCTTTACGACTGGTACAGTTCCGTGCGCGATGACGGTTTCCACTGGATCGACCTGCCGGTGATCGGCGCGGTTTGCGGGATGCTGGGCATGACGGTCGCTGCCTATTTCTCCTGATGGCTTGTTTCGGCTATTCTGGCCTTTAGCTGATGCACAGGCCAACACAGGCCAACACAGGCCAACTGAGGACCATTGATGCTTCGTTATGCCAATCTCGCACTTCTGATCCTGTTCCCAGTGGCCTGGTTCGCGCCGCTGCTGCGCGCCGGGCTGCTGCCACTGTTTGGAATGAGCGAAATCAGCGTGATTTCGGGACTTCAAAGCCTGTGGGATACGGACGTGTTCCTGGCCCTCTTGGTCACGTTCTTCGCGCTGTTTGCGCCATTCCTGAAAACGCTGGGGCTGGCTTTGGTGCAATTTGGCTGGCTCGACCGCCGGGCCATGCCGGCATTGACGATGCTGGGTAAGCTGGCAATGGCCGATATTTTCCTGATCGCACTTTACATCACCATCGCCAAAGGGATCGGCGTCGGCAGGATCGAGGTGGCATGGGGGCTTTATCTGTTCACGGCCTGCATTCTGGCCTCGCTCGGGATCGGCCTGTTGTCATATGGCAAGACAGCGAAACCCGAGTAATGCCGACAGCGCCCGTCCCGCAACGGCGACGTGCAAGGTCAAACGCAAGCTGGGTCAGAAGCTGTTCGCGTCAAAGAACTTATTACAGATTGCCGGCACAGGACCCTAAAGCCCGGTCTCCCCGCAATCGGTGTTTGACCCGCCGCCGTCGCTGATGCATCAACGCGCCATGGCCAAAGCGACAAAATCATTTTCCTGCACCGCCTGTGGCGCGTCCTTCAACAAATGGTCCGGGCGCTGCGACGGCTGCGGCGCATGGAACACGATTGTCGAAGACACGCCGCTTTCAACCGGGCCTGCCTCCAAATCGCTGGGCAACAAGCGTGGCAGCGGTATCCACCTGACCGACCTGTCCACCGAAGAGGCGCCGCCACCACGCACCCATAGCGGGCTGGGCGAATTGGACCGGGTGCTGGGCGGCGGGCTGGTCCCCGCCAGCGCCATTCTGGTCGGCGGCGATCCTGGCATTGGCAAATCCACCCTGCTGTTGCAAGCGGCGGCGCGGTTTGCACAGTCGGGGTTGAAAACCCTGTATGTCAGCGGCGAAGAAGCCAGCGCCCAGGTCCGGATGCGGGCGCAACGGCTTGGCCTTGGCGATGCGCCGGTGCAGCTGGCCGCGGCGACCAACCTGCGCGACATCCTGACCACGCTGGAAACCGAACAGCCGCAATTGGTGGTCATCGATTCGATACAGACCATGTGGGCCGACAATGTCGAAAGCGCGCCGGGATCGGTATCCCAGGTCCGCGCCGCCGCGCATGAGCTGACCAGTTTCGCCAAGCGCAAGGGCGTTTCGGTGGTTCTTGTCGGGCATGTCACCAAGGACGGCCAGATCGCCGGGCCGCGCGTGGTCGAACACATGGTCGATACCGTGCTCTATTTCGAAGGCGAGCGCGGCCACCAATTCCGCATCCTGCGCGCGGTCAAGAACCGGTTTGGCCCGGCCGATGAAATCGGTGTTTTCGAAATGACCGGCAGTGGTCTGGCCGAGGTGACCAACCCTTCAGCCTTATTCCTGTCCGAACGCGGCGAACCCAGCCCCGGCTCGGTGGTGTTTTCCGGCATCGAAGGCACACGGCCGGTACTGGTGGAATTTCAGGCGCTGGTCGCGCCATCGCCGCACGCACAGGCCCGCCGCAGCGTGGTGGGCTGGGACGGTGGACGGCTGGCGATGATCCTTGCCGTGCTGGAGGCGCGCTGCGGCATCCCGTTTGCCGGGCTTGATGTCTATCTCAACGTGGCGGGCGGCATGAAAGTACAGGAACCCGCCGCCGATCTGGCGGTGGCTGCGGCGCTTCTCTCTGCACGCGAAGACGCGGCACTGCCCGCCGAATGTGTTGTTTTCGGGGAAATCTCGCTCTCCGGGGCGCTCAGACCCGTCGGTCAGACCGAAAACAGGTTGAAAGAAGCGCAAAAACTTGGTTTTTCGACAGCAATAGCCCCGGCCGGAGGAAAAGCGGTAGGTGGTAATAATCTGAGCCTGAGGCAATTCGGCGATCTGACCGAATTCGTAGGCGACATATTCGGCGCTGGATAAGGCGCGCACAGAACAGGGACGATACGCGTAATGGAAGGCTTTACCCTCATCGACGGCGTCGTGGCGCTGATCATCATCTTATCGGCGCTATTGGCCTATTCGCGCGGTCTTGTCCGCGAAGCGCTGGCAATCGCGGGGTGGGTGGTCGCGGCCGTGCTGGCCTTTGTCTTCGCGCCGCAGGTACAGCCTCTGGTCAAGGAAATACCGGTGCTGGGCGATATTATCGCCGACAGTTGCGAACTCAGCATCGTCGCCGCCTTCGCTGCCGTTTTCGCGTTGGCGCTGGTCGTCGCGTCGCTGTTCACGCCACTGTTTTCCTCGCTGGTAAAACGATCGATACTGGGCGGGCTGGATCAGGGGCTTGGTTTCCTCTTCGGGGTTTTGCGCGGCATCCTGTTGGTCGCCATCGCCTTTTTCGTCTATGAAACCGTCATCACCAGTCAGGACATCGCGATGGTCGAAAACAGCCGCTCGGCCAAGGTATTCGGCCGGATGACCGGCAAGATCGAAGACCGCGACCCCGAACAGGCGCTTGGCTGGATCACCCGGCAATATGAAGAACTGGTTGGCATCTGCGAAAAGTAAGCGGCGTAACAATTGGAAATCAGGGCGGCCCATTTCGCCCTTTTCCGTTGCCGGCTTTGCCGCAGCAAATTCGTTGCATTTGGCGTGATCCGTCTTTGTCGACAACGATGTTTGGAAGAAGCCCACGCGGAGTTCCTCAGGTTTAACCTAGGGGATAGGAATGTAAGCGGCGGCGTAATTCATGTAGGGCAGTCTTCTTTGATCTGTTCATCTTGAAGCAGATCAAACGCCAGGAAGCTTTCTTCATGGTTCTTCCGGATGATCAATCCCGTCGATGGGACAACAGTCGCATCAATCCGTTTCCTCTGCTAACAGATCTTCGACCGAACGCGGCGGCTGCTCCGCCTCTATCGCTCGCAACAGATCGGCGATGCGCCACAGATGATAGGCCGACCGCTGCAACCAGCGCGCCGAATCCAGCAACAATGACAGGTTCTGAAGTTCCCGGCTATGGCTGGCGACGAGCCGGATCTGTTCAGCCCTGTAGCGTTCGCGGAAGTCGCGGAAATCGCGCCGCAGCGCATTAGCCTCTGACGCAAAATACCTGATATCCTCCTCCTGCGCGAAGCTGCGCATCAGCGCGCCAAGCTTCAGCCCCCTGTCCTTCAGCGATACCTCCTGTACCGCCGCCGCGATCCTTTCGTGCTGCAGCGCCCGGTGGCGCAATCGGTCGAGATGGTCGAAAATATGGATCAAAGCCTGCTGGTTATTCTGCTCCACCGTTTCGTTTTCGGTTGAGATCGCTTCGACAAAACTTTGCGCCTGCCGGGTGGCGTTGTTGATTTCATCCAAAAACCCGGGACTGACCTTTTCGGCAGGCTGTTTCAGGTTACGACCCAGATGGGTCAGCAACTCGGCCGCGATCTTGTGCGTCGCGGCATTGGCCGCGTCCAAAGCCGCCGCCGGATCGGTCAGCAGCTGCTGCCCCAAGTTCCGTGTCATCGGAGTACCGCGATCCGGCACGATCCAGATGATCATTTGGGCGAATTGCGAGGTGACGCCAAGAACCACCGCGACGCCGAAAAAATTGAAAAAGGTATGGAATGCGACCAGTGCCATCTGCGGATCAGAGGCCATCGCGGCCCCCCATGGGTGCTGCAACGCCCAGCTGATCGGATAGAGCATCCCAAAGGCCATGCAGCCGGTCAACAGGTTGAAGATCACATGGCTGACCCCGGTGCGACGGCTGGCCGTCCCCCCGCCCAGCGTGGCGACCATCGCAGTGAAGGTCGTGCCGACATTCATCCCGATCACCAAGGCAGCGGCCTGCGGCAAGGTGATCGCGCCCACCGCGAGCGCCGCCAACGCGCTGGCAACCCCGGCGCTCGACGATTGAGTGATCACGGTCAACACGGTGCCCAGAACCACCAGCTTGAGCCGACCAGACAACGTATCGGCTGGAAAACTGTCTGGGGTGACGATACCGCGAAAGGCAACCATGCCATCTTTAAGCGCGTCGATCCCGATGAACAGCACCCCGAATCCCGCCAACGCCCAGCCCAATTGTTTCCAAGGGTTAGGGGAAAAAAGATTCAACAGCGCACCGCCCAGCACAACAGGCGTCAGGACCAGTCCCAGATCCAGCTTGAACCCGACAATGGCGACCAGCCATCCGGTAATGGTGGTGCCGATATTGGCCCCGAAAATGACCCCGAGCGCCTGTTGAAACGTCATCAGCCCGGCCGCAACGAATCCAACCGTCGCCACCGTCGTTGCGCTGGAAGACTGCACCATCGCAGTGGTCGCCGCCCCGGCGACGACCCCTTTCAGCGGCGTTTCGGTCGATTTACGCAAAATCAGCCGCAACCGGTCACCAGCCAGCCCGCGCAGACCTTCGGTCAGCATATTCATGCCAACAAGGAACAATCCCAACCCGCCCAGGGCCTGTAGTGTTTCAATATTCATTCAGCTTGATACCAAGTGCTTAAACCGATTGCGATCATGCAGCCGGGTGCAGGCCAGCAAACAGCGTTCATCGGGACGACGTCAAGTCCGCAACTGATAAGATATATCTCGGAAAGGTAGTTCGGATATCAGCAAGCTCCCCTTTATGTTAAAAAACCGGGGTGAAAACCTGCTGCCAAAGATCACAAACCGTTCGCGAAAGCGTGCGACACTTCGAATTGTGATCCTTTCGTGACATACTTGGCGCAACCCCTTAAGACGGGCCTCAAGCTGCCACGAGGATTCGGAGCCCCCCCTTGTCCAAACATATGCCTCCCGCCCACCCCTTCGACGATGACAAACTGAAGGAGGAATGCGGCGTTTTCGGCGTTGTCGGCGTCGCCGATGCCGCTAATTTCGTCGCCCTTGGTCTGCACGCCCTGCAGCATCGCGGCCAAGAAGCTGGCGGCATCGTCAGCCACCACCCTACGGAAGGGTTCAATAGCGTCCGCCGCTTCGGATATGTGCGCGATAATTTCACCCGCCAATCGCTGATGGAAACCCTGCCGGGTCCGCTGGCCATCGGTCATGTGCGTTACTCCACTGCCGGATCGAAAGGCGCCGCCATCCGCGATGTGCAGCCGTTCTTCGGCGAATTCGCCATGGGCGGAGCTGCGATTGCCCATAACGGCAATATCACCAACGCCATCGCATTGCGCCGCGAGTTGATCGAGCGCGGCTCGATCTTCCAAAGCTCTTCGGACAGCGAGTGCATCATCCATCTGATGGCCCGATCGCTACAACGCAACATCCCCGAACGGATGGAAGACGCATTGCGCCGGGTCGAAGGCGCGTTTTCGATTGTGGCGATGACCCGGACCAAACTGATCGGCGTGCGCGACCCGCTCGGCGTACGGCCGCTGGTTCTGGGAAAGATCGGCGATGGCTGGGCCTTGAGTTCGGAAACCTGCGCGCTCGATATCATTGGCGCGGAGCTGGTACGCGAAATCGAACCGGGCGAAATGGTGGTGATCACCGCCGATGACGGGGTGCAAAGCCATTTCCCCTTCCGCAAGCAGTCGCCGAAGTTCTGTATCTTCGAACATGTCTATTTTTCGCGTCCCGATTCGATAATCGGCGGCCGGTCGGTCTATGAAACCCGTCGTCAGATCGGGGTCGAACTGGCGCGCGAAGCACCGGTTGAGGCCGATCTGGTCTGCCCGGTGCCCGACAGCGGCACCCCTGCGGCGATCGGCTTCGCCCATGAAAGCGGCATTCCCTATGGGATGGGGATCATCCGCAACCAATATATGGGCCGGACATTCATCGAACCGACTGAACAGATCCGCAATATGGGGGTTCGGCTGAAACTGAACGTGAACCGGGCGCTGATCCGCGGCAAACGCGTGGTGCTGGTCGACGATTCCGTGGTGCGCGGCACCACCAGTCGTAAGATCAAGCAGATGATCCTCGATGCCGGCGCGGCCGAAGTTCATTTCCGCATCGCCAGCCCGCCGACCGCCTGGCCCTGTTTCTATGGCGTCGACACGCCGCAGCGCGAAAAACTGCTGGCTGCGACGATGAGCGAAGAGGAAATGCGCGAACATCTGGCGGTCGACAGCCTGAAATTCATCTCACTCGATGGTCTCTACCGCGCAGCCGGAGAAGCCTCGGGTCGGAATAATTCCTGCCCGCAATATTGTGACGCCTGTTTCAGCGGCGAATACCCCGTCGCCCCCAGCGACATGATTGCGAAGGGTTTCCAGTTGAAGGCCGCGGAATAACGCGCTTTCTGCAGGGTCAATTCCGAATTGGTGCCGGCGCGGAAACAATGCCGCGTCGGCACGACTCTATCCGGACCGCCGCGGCATTATTCCCCGCGGACCGAAACCGGCATGATTATTGCCACCGGAACAGGGACCGTTCCAAGAGTAATGATCCCATGCCAGTCACCCGTATTGTCAATCCAAACGCCAAGATCACCACCCAACCCAATCCCAAGACACGGGCCGGGGCAACCCAGACCGAAGCAATTCCGATGGGGCATACCAGCCTGATCGGCACCTTGCTGACACCGCAGGGCACCGCCGCCTATCTGAAACTCTCGCAAGGACGGGTGCGTCGGGTCCGGACCGGCGACATGATCGACGGCGCCCGGATTACGGCGATAGAAGACGGTGCTCTGACGCTGAGGCGCGGCAGTGACACGCGGGCGCTGCGCATTCCCGGGCACTGATCCGCGCCCCTTGCCGCGCTGCCCCGCCCGGCCTAGTGTGCGGGCCAATTGCGGCAAGGAAAGACCCCCGGATGGCTCTGCTTGATCTCGACGCGCGGTGGCGACGTTTCAACAATCCCGACCGTCAATGCCCCTGTTGCGGACAAAGTTTCTCTGGCGTATTTGATCTGGGCTTTGATCATCCGTCCAGTTGGCCGCACGAGGCGCGCAACGATGCCCCCTTCGTCAAAGTGGGAGAGGATCAACTGGCCCCGGACCTGTGCCGCCACGGCGACGATCGGTTCATCCGCGTCGTGCTGTCGCTGCCAATAGAGGGCAGCGACGAGGTCTTTCACATGACCCCTTGGGTGCGTTTGGCTCAGGACGCTTTCTATGCCTATCTCGATACGTTCGATGGGAACGATGCCCCCTCGATTGACGAATGCCCGGCCGATCTGGCCAATATCCTGCCCGGCTTCGAAGAGGTCACCACAACGCCCCTGCCTGTCATGCTGCATTTCCCCGACGCCGATGTGCGTCCGGTAGCAAAAGCGCTGTCCGGTCCGTTGGCGCAGGCACAAATCGACGGGATAAGCTTCGATCAGCTGCTCGACATCTATGCCGCCTTCGGTCAGGACATACGGCCGCATCTGTTGCATGACTGAATAAATCCAGACGCAAAATACCGGGGAATATGCCATGCGGCAGATTGCAATCGTGCCAAGATCTGCTTTGCTCTTGACGTGGCCCGCCGTAGATCGCACATCCCCGGTATGACACAGAAAATCGCACTCATCACCGGCGCGTCGCGCGGACTTGGCGCGGGATTGGCCGAAGCGCTTTGCCAGACCCATCATATCGTCGCCGTGGCCCGTACAACCGGCGCCCTGGAAGACCTCGACGACCGCATTCAGGCGCTTGGCGGTCAGGCAACACTCGCCCCGATGGATATCACCAATGCAGATGCGATGGCGCAGCTCTGCCGCAGCATTTATGACCGCTGGGGCGCGCTGGATATCTGGGCCCATACCGCAATTCATGCCGCCCCGCTGTCCCCGGCTCAATTCATTGACGCCAAGGACTGGGAAAAATCGGTCAATTGCAATGTCACCGCAACAGGCCGGTTGATCACCTATGTCGCGCCATTGCTGGGCGAAACAGGCACCGCCTTGTTCTTCGATGACCAGCGCGCGGGACAGAAATTTTTTGGGGCTTATGGCGCGACCAAGGCGGCGCAGGTCGCGCTGGCTCAAAGTTGGGCAGCAGAAACCGAAACCACCGGTCCCCGAGTCCGCCTTCTGGCCCCCCGACCGCTGGCAACGGCCAATCGTGCCCGGTTTTTCCCCGGCGAAGATCGCAGCGACCTGATTGATCCGCGCGAAGAGGCAAAACGTCTGCTGGAAACGCTCTGAGCGCCAACATTGCCCCGAACTGAGGCGCTGTCGGAGTTGTTTGCTGAAAGCCCCCGCACGTGCCCCCCCAGAGCCGCACAGCGCTTGCCCCGCCCGCGCCCATTCTCTACTAAGTTCCCAAGCATATCGGGGGCAGGCATTTGCGCATTCTCATCACCAATGACGACGGCATCAACGCACCGGGACTGAAGGTTCTGGAAATCATCGCCGAAGATCTTGCTGGCCCTGAAGGCGAAGTCTGGGTCGTCGCACCCGCTTTTGAACAATCCGGCGTTGGGCATTGCATCAGCTACACCCATCCGATGATGGTCGCCAAGATGGGTCCGCGCCGCTATGCCGCCGAAGGAAGCCCCGCCGATTGCGTTCTGGCCGGCATCCATCACGTCATGGGCGACGACCGCCCTGACCTGATCCTGTCCGGTGTCAATCGCGGCAATAATTCCGCTGAAAACGCGCTTTATTCCGGCACTCTGGGCGGAGCGATGGAAGGCGCGCTTCAGGGCATCCGGTCGATCGCATTATCGCAATATCTGGGTCCGTATAATTTTCAGGCTGAAAATCCGTTCGAAGCCGCCGAACAGCATGGTGCCACGTTGATCCGCAAATTGCTGGCTGCCCTGCCCGAAGATGAAGAAGATTACCAGCTGTTCTTCAACGTCAACTTCCCGCCGATCCCGGCCGGGGACGTGAAAGGCGCACGGATCGCGCCGCAAGGTTTCCGTCGTCACACCCATTTCGGGATCGAACCGCACCGGTCGCCCTCGGGACGTCAATTTCTTTGGATTAAGGGCGGCGATCAGCATATCCCGACGGCAGCCGGCAGCGACGCTGCGGTCAATCTGGATGGCTATATTTCGGTCACCCCAATGCGCGCCGATCTGACCGCCCATGACGTGCTGGATCAGTTGAAAGCCATCGAATGAACGACGACGACATCGCCACCCGCAAGATGCAGTTTCTGTTCGCGCTCCGGTCAAAGGGCGTGACTGATCCGCGCGTGCTGGAAGCGATGGAAAAAATCGACCGCGGCGGTTTCATCAAGGGGCTTTTCTCTGAACGCGCCTATGAAGACATGCCATTGCCGATCGCCTGTGGTCAGACCATAAGTCAACCTTCCGTGGTTGCCCTGATGACCCAGGCGCTGGACGTGCAGCCACGCGACAAGGTGCTGGAGGTTGGCACTGGGTCCGGCTATCAGGCCGCGATCCTCAGCCAACTGGCCCGCCGGGTCTATACCGTCGACCGGCATTCCCGACTGGTGCGCGAAGCGCGCGATATTTTCGAGGCACTGGATCTCAGCAATATCACAGCCTTTACCGCCGATGGCAGCTTCGGTTTGCCCGATCAGGCTCCGTTCGACCGCATCATCGTCACCGCCGCCGCCGAAGACCCGCCGCCGCCGCTCTTGGCGCAATTGAAGATCGGGGGTATCATGGTGCTGCCGGTAGGGCAGTCGGACCATGTGCAAAGCCTGATCCGCGTCACCCGAAACGACGACGGATTTGAATATGAAGAATTGCGCCCGGTACGTTTTGTCCCGTTGCTGGAAGGGGTGGGGCGTGAAAGCTAAAACCGGCAAACGCTCGGAAACGAAGACTTACAGGTGACCAAGCCCCGGCCAACAAGGGGCAGGCAGAAACTGAGGAAATCGAGATGTATTATTCCCAAAAATCACGCCTGATTTGGGCCGTTTCGGCCCTGGCGCTTCTGGCTGGCTGCGACCAGCCATTGGATTTTGACCTGCGCGGCAATTTCGGAAACGCGTTCAGCACCACCGACGCGGCCCGAATGGCAAGCGGCCATCGCCCCGACCCCGACAATCGGGGCGTCATTTCCTATCCCTCTTATCAGGTGGCGGTCGCCAAGAACGGCGACAGCGTAACGGAAGTGGCCCAACGGGTCGGTATCAACCCCGCGGAACTGGCGCGGTATAATGGGTTATCACCGGATGACCCGCTGCGCAAAAACGAGGTTCTGGCCCTACCGGCGCGAGTCGAAGAACCGTCGCCCGCCACCGGCGCACGCAGTACCGGACCAATCCAGCCCCCCAGCAATGTCGACATCGCCTCTCTGGCAGGCGGAGCCATCGACCGGGCGAAACCGGCGCAGGTACAGACCGCAGCGCTGAAACCCGCAGCCCAACCTGTCACAGCTTCCGACCCCATACCCAATGCCAAACCGCAGATCGGCATTGAACCGATCCGCCACAAGGTCGTGCGCGGCGAAACCGCCTATACGATTTCACGGCTGTACAATGTCAGCGTGCGAGCCTTGGCCGAATGGAATGGGCTGGGCCCGGATTTCACCATCCGCGAAGGCCAATTCCTGCTGATTCCGGTGCCCGACGCCGAAACCGCGCAAAAATCGGCAGCAGCAGCGCAGTCCCAAAAGACCACTATCCCCGGCGAAGGCAGCCCGACCCCCACCCCGCCAAGCGCAAAGAAACCACTACCGCAGGAAAAAACCATTCCTGCGGCACAACCCGTCGCCAAACCGAAAACACCCGATCTGGGCAGGTCCCAAACCAAGGCCAGCACATCCGCAAAGATGGACATGCCAGTCAATGGCAGCATCATTCGCGAATACAAGAAGGGCAAAACCGACGGGATCGACATTTCCGCCGCCTCCGGCACGCCGGTCACAGCAGCGAAAGAAGGCACAGTTGCCGCGATCACCTCGGATGCCGACAAGGTGCCGATCGTTGTGATCAAGCATACCGGCGGACTGCTGACGGTCTATGCCAATCTTGACGGGATCAAAGTCGAAAAAGGTGACAGTGTGAAACGCGGTCAGCCCATCGCCAAGATCCGCAGTGGTAAATCGAATTATGTGCATTTCGAAGTCCGTAAAGGCTTCGACAGTGTCGATCCGATGCCCTATCTGAACTGATCCCTCAACCGGTCGGCAGATCTGTGGACAGTTGACGAACCCAAAGAAAAAGCCGCCCAAGAGGCGGCTTTTTTATAGCTATTTCAAAGAGATCAATGTGTGCGACGTTCGTCAAAGCTCAGCGCGATGAATGACGGCATGTGATCGCCCATTCCGACGATGTTATCGTCGCGGCGGCGCGACGATGACCGGCGCGATCGGCCGCCATCGTCATCTTTGTTATTACGCACGTCTTTTCGGCTATCCTGACGCGGTTGTTCCTTGGCTGGGGCTGCAGGTTTCTCCTGCGCGGGAGCCGAAGATTGTTCCTGAACCGGTGCCGCGGCTTCGTGCTGGGTCTCGGTTTCTTTCTTTGCCCTGCTGCGGGGCGCTGCCGGTGCCTGATCCTTCAGCGGATTTTCCAGGCGTGGGACTTCTCTTTGAACCAGCGCTTCGACGGCGTCGAACGCCTTTTCATCACGCGGAGCGCAAATGGTAATCGCTGTCCCCTCACGTCCGGCCCGGCCCGTACGACCGATCCGGTGCACATAGTCTTCGGCATGGCCCGGCACATCGAAATTGATCACATGGCTTACGCTGGGAACATCCAGACCGCGCGCCGCGACATCAGAAGCGATTAGAAAGCGCAGCGATCCATCGCGGAACTGATCCAGCGTCTTGGTACGCTGAGACTGTTCCAGGTCACCATGGATCGGAGATGCGTCATATCCGTATTTTTTCAGCGATTTCGCGACAATATCTACATCCGTTTTGCGGTTGCAGAAGATGATCGCGTTCTTCAGTTTATCGCCTTCGCCTTCGATCAATGCCCGCAGCAGCTTGCGCTTTTCGCTGGCTTCGCGATCCTTGCGCGACCCTTTGAACTTGACCACGCCCTGCGTAATGGTTTCCGACGCGGTCGCCTGACGGGCGATTTCGATCCGTTCCGGGTTGGACAGGAAGGTATTGGTGATCCGCTCGATCTCGGGGGCCATCGTCGCAGAGAAGAAAAGCGTCTGGCGCGTGAACGGTGTCAGGCTGAAGATACGTTCGATATCGGGGATGAAGCCCATGTCGAGCATCCGGTCGGCTTCGTCGACCACCATGATCTGAACACCGGTCAGCAACAGCTTACCACGTTCGAAATGATCCAGCAGACGGCCCGGCGTGGCGATGAGCACGTCGACGCCCTTGTCGATCAGTTTGTCCTGTTCATTGAACGAAACGCCACCGATCAGCAACGCCTTGGTCAGCTTCACATGCTTGGCATAAACATCGAAGTTTTCCGCTACCTGCGCGGCCAGTTCCCGGGTCGGGCACAACACCAAGGACCGCGGCATCCGTGCCCGCGCCCTGCCCTTTGACAGCATGGTAATCATCGGCAGCGTGAAGCTGGCGGTTTTGCCGGTGCCGGTCTGGGCGATACCCAGAACGTCGCGACCTTCCAAAGCGGGCGGAATCGCGCCGGCCTGAATGGGGGTGGGAGTTTCGTACCCGGCCTCTTCAATGGCTTTGAGTACCTTCGGGGCGAGCTTCAGATCAGCAAATTTTGTCATGTGTATCCGTGTTTTACGGACACGTCAGGCCCGTAGCATCTAGTTCGGATCGGCCTGGTTGGCCCGATGGGCGCCAATTAGCGCAACCCTATGAGCGCGGGGTTTACCCGAAACCTCGCTTCGGGTCAATGCAACGTAGATTTTTCAGGGGTTTGCACCTGTTTATGCCGTCCTGCCCTCAGATCATCATGGTTTATCGGGAAAATGCCGGTTGCGCTTGTCCGCAAGCCGCAATTCATAGCTGTAAAGATGACCTTGCGCGCGCAACCGGTCCATCAGGATCGGGCTGGCAGTACAAACCTCTTCATAGAAGGTGCGCAACCCGGCTTCGCCGTCTTCGTCATGAATCGTTGTGAACAGCTCGTGCAGGGTCAATCCGCCCTCGTCGCGCGGCATGTTCGGCTTCAGCTCGCTGCGATAGGATCCTTTTTTCAGCCGGAACCGGAAAGCCGCGATGAAATCATCCCAGCTTTTGGCATGCAGATGCAGCAGTTGGGTTCCCTCCAGTTCCTGCTGGCCGGGATTCATCTGGTCGCCGACGAAAACATTATGAATCTGAACCTTTAGCCCCTCGACCGCTGTGCGATAGATCATCTTGCCTGCCACATGGCTGAGAAAGCCGCCATTCAGATGCGACCCAAAGGTCGGGTATATTCGCGCGGTTTCAGCGCGGCGTTTCGGTTGCCGCAGGCTATAGCCTTTGAAATGGGTCCTGTCTGGATCGGCCCCAGCCAGCGCCTCGACCGGTCGAATGCGGGTGCAGAGGCACTCAGACGGAAGATCGGCCAACTGCGCATTCAGGGGCCGGCCCAACGGCCAAAGAAATTCATCCACATCAATATGGGTCAGCCAATCGACATCATGTGCCCGTCCATACGCATGACGGGCATTTTCGAACTGACGCGACTGATGTTTTGCCCGCCTCTTCATCCCCAACCGCTTCCAATAAGCGTCATCGGTCAGTGTCGGTCGAACCTTGGGATGGTCTGACAGGATGCGATAGGCTTCTTCATTGTTGTCATCAAGGTAAATGAACAGCCGATGCGCTCCGATATCGATGTGATGGGCGCAGAAATCCAGAATATCGCGCACTGGCGCCTTGATCGTTGCGACCACTCCCCATTTCGGCGCACTCATCGGGTCATCCTTTAATATAAAGTCCAAAAATCTGCGCCATCTTGTCATCCAGATGCAGCGGATACTCTAGCAACATACCGTTTTCAGACAGTTTTTGCGACAACGGCGGGGTCAGGGTGCAGACCTCCTGATAAAAGGCCCGCAACCCGGATTCGCCTTCGGCGTCGATCAGGAAATCGACCACGTCGCTGAAACGGAATTTTTCGTCCTCATCGGTTTTACGATAGGACCCATGCGCCATGCGAAATTCCATATCGGCCATGAAATCGCCCCAGCTTGGGGCATGGGCGTGCCCCAGATACAGGCCCGGCTGAACCTGAATATTGGTGGCCGGTGCGCCCTGCCAATGAATGGCATGAATACCAAAACGCAGTCCCTCTACGCCGGTGCGCACGAACAGCTTGCCTTCGATATGACTGATAAACCCGCCACGCAGATGCATCCCGAAGGTCGGATAAATCTCTTCCAGCACCGTCGCGGGCGCGCCGACCGCGCGCGGGGCCAGCTTGAACGCTTCGGATCCCTCCCCGGTCGACAATTGTTCCGCGGGCGGCATGTGCAGCGCGATCTTGTCGGGGCTCGTCTGCGCCAGATGCTGCGCCATGGTCAGACTGGGCAGCAGGAATTCATCGACATCGATATGAGCCAGCCAATGACAATCGGTGGTATTATAAGCTTGGGTCGCGACCCAGACCTGCCGCATCCTGTGGGTGTCCATCCGACCCCGTTTCTGCGTCGCCCAATAATCAGCATCGCAGGCTGTCACCTCTATCTGCGGATGCAACGACAACGCCTCGACCGTAACCAGATCGGGATCGTCAAGGTAGATATGGACCCGATGCGCGCCCAGCGTCAGATGATGGGCGGCAAAGCGCAGAATCTTGTCCAACGGCGCCTTGATCAATGACACGGTGCCCCATTTGATCCGGGCCGGATCGGTGATCTGGCTTATTTCCGGAACCGGCACCGGGTTGCGCTGTTTCTTCGGTCGTTCCGGCGGAGTTTCGGCGGCTTTTTGTTTTTCCTTGCGGCGGCGCATGGTGCGCAGGCGGCGGAAAACCGTTTTGTCATCCTCGATCAGCAGGCTCAGCAACCGGCGCACCAGCGGGCAAATGACCGCATCGCGATCCGCCTCCTGCCACAACCGGCCCAGCATGTTCACGTCCAGCCCGCCGCCCATGATCGCGTAGGCATCCATCTGCATCGCCAACTGCTTGGCCGATTTTCGTTTCCAGACAAACGCCTGATCCGGAGGAGCCCCGGAAAACAGCCGTTCGGTTTCATACAGCTTCATCATCCCGAACAGAACGGTCAGCGACTGCCCAAGGCTGCGCTGTACCTCGCTGATCCCGTGATCGCCAAATGTGGTAGCAGCCGAGACCAGCCAGCGGGCATCGAGATGATCCATCAAAAATGCCGCTTCTTCCCGCCACAACCGGATGAAAAGTGGCACGGTATCGGCGGGCTGATCGTGGCGTCGCAGGTTGGCGACCAGCAATCCGTGAAGATGTAATAGTGCCGGTTCGTTTTCAAATTCCTGTGCTAAATCACGATACTTACGGGCATAAGTTGATGTTGACCCCGCGACCTCGGGCGCCGCCGGATCCATCAGTTTTTGCTTCAGCGGCTGGAAATCGACATCCAAGGGCGGCAATGCTTCGCCCGGCCCATAAGTGAACGGGTGCATTCGGGTTTCCATCTGCGCAACGATCGCATCAAATCCGCCTGGATACGTAGGTTTTTTCTGCTCGGCCATGACGCAAGAATGGACCGGGCGCAGACATACTGCAAGCCAATAGGCGGCGTCTTGCGCCACGCATTATCGGCCTCAAGTCTGCGTCCTGAATGTCCCGATCGAAGTTGACGAAACACGTCTTTCGACACCGAACCTGGCGCAAAACGGATCACTTTTTGCTTTGCTTCAGCTGGCGAAAATCCGGTCGAAATCGGCAAATCCCTTGACCTCGATCGGGTTGCCGGACGGATCGCGGAAAAACATTGTCCATTGTTCGCCCGGCTCGCCTTGGAAACGAACCGAGGGCGGTATCACGAACGCAACATCCGCCATTTGCAGACGATCTGCCAATTGCCGCCATTGCGGCAATTCCAAAACCACGCCCAGATGCGGCATTGGCACCATGTGATCGCCCACCTTGCCGGTATCTGCGGTTTCAAACGGTGTTCCCAAATGCAGACTGATCTGATGGCCAAAGAAATCGAAATCCACCCAGGTTTCCGTACTACGTCCCTCTTTCGCACCGAGCAGCTCGCCGTAGAAGGCACGGGCCTGATCCAGATCGGACACGTTGTAAGCAAGGTGGAAGACTGAGCGCATCGTTTGACCTTTCGTCATCAGAACAGTTGTGAGCCACATCTCTATGCCCTATCCAATGACGAAACACAGCCCAAAACGGATTTTTCAGGAGGAGAAGACCCCATGACCGACGCCCCCAGCTATGGCTTTGACACCTTGCAGATACACGCCGGCAGCAGGCCCGACCCGGCCACCGGCGCACGCCAGACGCCGATCTATCAGACCACGGCCTATGTGTTCCGCGACGCCGAACATGCCGCGGCGCTGTTCAACCTGCAGGAGGTCGGCTACATCTATTCGCGCCTGACCAACCCCACCGTCGCGGTTCTGCAGGAACGGGTGGCGACAATGGAAGGCGGAGTCGGTGCGGTCTGCTGTTCCTCGGGCCACGCCGCGCAGTTGATGGCGCTGTTCCCACTGATGGGGCCGGGCCTGAATGTCGTGGTTTCGACCCGGCTTTACGGCGGTTCAATTACCCAGTTCAGCCAGACGATCAAGCGCTTCGGCTGGTCAGCGAAATTCGTCGATTTCGAAGATACCGCCGCCATCGAAGCGGCGATTGACGACGATACCCGTGCGATTTTCTGCGAATCGATCGCCAATCCCGGCGGCTATGTCACCGATATTCCGACGGTTGCAAAGATTGCCGAAACGGCCGGCCTGCCACTGATCGTCGATAACACCTCGGCCACGCCCTATCTGTGCCGTCCGATCGAACAGGGTGCCACTTTGGTGGTGCATTCGATGACCAAGTATCTGACCGGAAATGGAACTGTCACCGGCGGCGTGGTGGTGGATTCTGGTAATTTCGACTGGTCCGCCAGCGGAAAATTCCCGTCGCTTTCCGAACCGGAACCGGCCTATCACGGGCTGAAATTCCACGAAACCTTTGGGCCTCTGGCCTTCACCTTCCACGGCATCGCCATCGGATTGCGCGATCTGGGCATGACGCTGAACCCACAGGCGGCGCATTACACCTTGATGGGGATCGAAACCCTGTCGTTGCGGATGGAACGGCACTGCCAGAACGCTCAGACCGTGGCCGAATGGCTGGAATCCAACCCGCATGTCGAAGCGGTGACCTATGCCGGGCTGGAAAGCTCACCCTACCACGTTCGGGCCAAGGCGTTGTTCCCCAAAGGGACCGGCGGATTGTTCACCGTGGCGCTGAAGGGCGGCTATGACGCATGCGTGAAGTTCGTTGAAAGCCTAGACCTGTTCAGCCATGTCGCCAATCTGGGCGACACCCGGTCCCTGGTCATTCACCCCGCCAGCACTACCCACCGCCAGTTGTCCGAGCAACAACAGATCGCGGCGGGGGCAGGCCCCAACGTGGTGCGCATTTCCATCGGGATCGAGGATGCCGACGATCTGATCCGCGATTTGGGCCAGGCATTGGACAAAGCCTCGGCCTGAACCGAGCGGTAGTGTGTTCCACTGCCGCCGCAAAACCATCCATGTTGCGCCCGGCTTGCCGGATCGGGCGCAACACGGGAAACGTCAATCGCGATCTTTCAATAAAATCACCAGCGTCACGCTTTCACGGATATCTATTTCACCTTCTGCGACCGGCACCGGAGCGGCGCGTTCCATATTCATCAAACTGGGCATTACGCCGCCATATCCTCCGGATTCGGAAATGTTCAGCACCGGCCCCAGTTCCACCCCGGCGGCATCGGCGAAAATCGCCGCCTTGCGCAGAGCTTCGGCCACCGCATCGCGACGCGCTTGGTCGTGAACCGGACCGGGCGTTTTCAACCCGAAAGACAACCCGTTGAACTGATTCACCCCGTCTTCCAGCAGCGTGTTCAGCAAGCCCCCAAGTTTATCGAGATCGCGCACCCGCACCTGCAAAATATTACTGGCTTCGAACCCGTCCGGTTCGCGTTCGCCATTGCTGGAGCGCCTGTCAACTTGGTAGAGAGACAGATCACTTGTCTGCATGTCACGCTCGGCGACGCCCTGCGCCTTCAGACGCTCGATCATCTGCGTTATGATCTGCGATGTTTGCTCCATCGCCGCCGCGGCCGTTTTTGCACGCTGTTTCGCCCCCAGCGAAACCATCGCCATATCGGGAACGACGGCAATCCGGGCTTCGCCGGTCACGGTGATCTTGCGAACTGCGTTTTCGGCCAGCACCGGAAGCGGTAGCAACGCCACGGCCAAAACGATGCTGCAAAAGGTCGTTAATAGTTTCATGTCAGGGTCTCCTCGAACTCAATCCCGATAACAGTTTGAGGCAGTTTGCCATTGTAACAAGTGGATATTTCGGCTTTCTCTTTCCCTGAGCGGGAAGCTGCTTTAATATCTTCCACGGTTGTAACAGGACTCCCGCAAGCGGGGAGAGGATGGTAAAGCGAAGCCATGAAGCCTAACTTTGCTTTAACGCTTTCGTCTGAAGGACTTGGCCTGTTGCATCGCGCACCGACGGGCTGGCACCTTGTTGGGAATGTCCCTTTCGACGCCAAAGACATGCCCCGGGCGCTGACCGCGTTGCGGGAATCTGCGGCTCAACTCGACCCTGACGGGATAACAGTCAAGCTGGTGCTGCCAGCGGATCAGATCAAATATCTGACCGTACCGACACAGGGCGCCGATCAGGACGAACACGAAGCGTTGGCACACAAGGCAATCGACGGGGCCACGCCTTATGCGCTGAATGAATTGGCTATAGATTGGACGGAACAAGACGGTCAGCTCTATGTTGCCGCGGTGGCCCGGGAAACCTTGACCGAAGCCGAAGCATTCGCCCATGAACATCAATTCAACCCGGTAAGTTTCGTCGCTCAGCCGCCCAAGGGCACCTTTGTCGGCGAGCCCTTTTTTGGCGGCACCCATATCGCAACCGAACTTTTCGGCGGACCGGTGACACCGGACAAAGACGCGATTGAATTAATTGGATTGGCCCGTTTTCCCGAACCGACCCCCGCGACAAAGCCCGCACCGGAACCAAAACCAACCGAACCTGCCCCGATGATTGAAGAAATCGGCGTGCCAAGGTTCGATGTTCTTGATGCCCCGAAAAGCGCAAAACCCCCGTCTGTCGTCAAGGCGCCCAAGATAGCCGAACCCCCAAGCGAACCCGAAGATTACGAAGCCGCCGCCAGGTTGGCTGAAGCCGAAATGGGACCAGCGATACCACTGACGCCGGAAGAAGAAGAACTGGCACGAACAATGCCGCTGGATGGGGCGGAACTCACCGCAAAATCCGAAACTCAGAACGACCCTGTGCCCGATGCCGAGCCCGCTTCGGAGACAGAGCCGCCGGCACCCGACACTTCTGAACCGGAACAACCTACCGTGTCCTTTTCTACTGTTCGGACACAACGGGAAGAGGACGACAGCACGCCATCGCCGCTGCGCGGTTACAAACGTCGGCCGCATGACGCACACGCTTCGGTCCCGGAACAACCACCCTCGCCCAAGCCGACCCTGACGGCGGATATCCGTCAGGACGACCCCGAAGCAGCGATGCTTCATCTGGGAGAAAGCCTGCGGCCGACCGATCAGTCCCTCCCCGCGCGCGGTACCGGATTGCCATTTTTCAATAGCGGCAAGCCGTCCGATGACCCCACGGACGATGCCGCGCAAATAGCCGCGCCCAATGGCCTGCCTGCCGCGCCACCGCTGGCAACGGAACCAGCCAACGAGGCAGAGCGGATGACTCTGTTCGGGGCCCGCGAAGGCGGTCGCCGCGCCACAAAGCCGCGTCATCTGGGCCTGCTGATGATCGCGCTTATGCTGATCGGGTTGGTGATCGTGGCCGGTTGGGTATCGTTCAGCGGCGGACTGACCTCCTTACTGGGCCGCGACGCCCCCGAAACCATCGCCGAAGTTCTGGCTCCTGACGGCGCGACCGAAGAGGAGCTGGCCGAAGCTGGCACACCGGCCACGGCCTCGACCGACCCGCAGGACGGCGACGCGATCGCCCTGCCCGCGCCCGATACCGATCCGGTGCTGCAAACCGGCGAAGAAGCGCAGATTGATCCGGCTGCACAGCGCCCGCCGACGCAGCAGCAAACCGAAGAACGCTATGCCACCAGCGGCATATGGCAGATGGCTCCGGATCAGCCCTCGGCTCCGCCGGAAACGGCGCTTGATGATCTTTATGTCGCGTCCATCGACCATCCGGTTCTGGCTTTCGATGCGGTTGCTCTACCCGATCCGGCACAGGCGCTGTCCGATACGGTGCCGACCGAACGCGCCAATCCGGTCGCGGCCGGAACCCGTTTCGATTTCGACGAGCGCGGATTGGTCAAGCCAAGCAAGGACGGGGCAATGTCGCCCGAAGGGATCCTGATCTATTCCGGTACGCCCCCTGCTGTGCCGCCGAAATGGCCCGAACGTCAGGAAGATCAGGGCGCACTGAGCCTGCCCGAAACCACCCGGCTGGCTGCGGTCCGGCCGAAACCCCGCCCCGAAGACCTGATCGAACAAACCGAACGCAGCAACCTGGGGGGGCGGACGCGGAGCGAGCTGGCGGGGTTGCGGCCGCGGGAGAGACCGGAGAGTGCGCAGGCGATTGCGGCGGCGGGGGTGGCGGAGACGGCGACCGAACAGGCGGTGCTGGCGTCGTTGAAACCGAAGGACCGGCCAGCGAATTTCGCCGCCCTCGTGGAGCGGGCCGAGCGCAGCAAACCGGCGGATACGCAACTGGCCACCGGGTCGATTTTCAAACCGCAAACCGTGCAGCCCAGCCTGCCGAGCAAGGCGTCGGTCGCCCGTCAGGCAACGGTGAAAAACCAGATAAACCTGCGTAAAATCAACCTGATAGGCGTCTACGGCCAAACCCGCGACCGGCGCGCATTGGTGCGGCTGTCGAATGGCCGCTACAAGAAGGTGCAGGTCGGCGACCGGATCGACGGCGGCAAGGTCGCGGCGATCGGAGAGGCCGAACTGAGCTATGTGAAATCGGGCCGCACCATCACCCTGAAAATGCCCCGCGGCTAAGCCGCCGCTGCCCGGAACCGGCCCGACTGCGGCCTGCCGGACAGATAGGCTCTGTAGTGTTTTTTGAGGGCATTTGTACAATTTGCAGTGGGAAAGACTGCATATGCCCCAGGGGCGGAGATGTGACAGATTTGTCCCTTGGTTAGTGTGTGAGGCTGGGGGCTTAGAGCCGTTGCTATAAGGCAAGCTGCGAATGACTTCTGACAGCCCAAAGCGGCCCCACAAACCTTGGCGCGAAACTGCGGTAACTGACCTTCGCCGCGCGGGTCGCGAACCGCTAGGATGCGGGACTTTGTTGCCGTTCCGTTATCGCTTATATGTGCCAATCGTGGTATCATCCGCGTCCGTCCATTTCAGCAGGCATTTATATGGAAAAGAAAAGTAGCTTCCACGAGATGATCCCAGATGGGTGGTGCAAAGATCCGGATAAGTCCAAATTTCTTTTCCGGCTCTACTCAATTGTTCCGTGCTCGATTGCACAACTTACCGAGTTTTCATCGGGCCAGACTTCATTTCCACAAGATGACGGCGTGCCAATTTGGCTAGGGTTATGTGACTTGCATGCGGACCAGCTTCTCAGCGTAGAAACCGGGCAGGTTCACAGCGACCCAGAGACTGGCACCGTTATCCTTCCTAATAATGTTAGAAATTTAAACCTACCCCGAAGCGCCTACATGCTGCTAGCGACCCCTCACGCGATTGACGGTGTCGAATTCAAGGAGCCAGTAACTCGCTCACGCCTTGACCGCGTGGAAGCCTTGCTGTCAATCTATTTTGGAAGCAATGCTGTTTATCGGCAAGTATTTCAAGCGATCTTTGAGGCACAGCCAAACGGCCAATACAGCTTGGACGGTGATGTAATGGCGGTTATTCAGTCGTCCAACGGTCCTAACATGTCTCCAGAGAATTGGCGGCTCTTTGAAGAGACCAGCTCTCGGATTGACGGTGTTGAAGACACCGAAAAGAAGGCTAGGATAAGGCGCTCACTGGAGTTCTATCAAAGTGGGAAAGCATCCCACGACACGGCTCTCAGCGAGAAGTTCTTTTTCTATTGGACGGCGATCCAAATCCTCTGTGAGGGAGGTGGGACGATGCAGACCAACCGCCAACTCCAAAGCATCTATGGGTTCTCGAAAGAACAAGTTGAAGCCGACCTTCTTTGGAAGGGAATTGTAGATCTGCGAAACAGTTTCTTTCACGCCGGGGTGAAAATCGAACTTTACAAGGATGCTGAACGATACCTTCAGTTTTTATTTCTTGATCTATTGCGCCACGAACTGGATCTTAATCCAGTGGGCGCGGCACTTTCCTCTCAATCCAATTTGGATCTAAGTCTCTTCAAGCCAGACATCTTGCAAGAGGCGTAAGAAGCTCTTTTGACTTGCCTGCGCCGCCCATTCCGCAGTTGTCCCTTTTCTGTCGAGAAGGGCTCAGAGTCCGAATTCGCCGCACTCAGCTTTAAGGTCCGCTGTCGGAAAATCGCCCAGACTTTGAAAACTCCGCTTCCTGCGCATTGCTGCCCCTCCCCAAACCAACCTTGATCTCCATCAAGGCCCGCCGGGCGCGTCCCGCTAGGATGACCCCAGTGCCACTGATCCCTGGAGCGATGCCATGCCGACAGATGACGAGGTCGTTTTCTTTGAAACCCTGCGCCGCGATGACGTGCCTGTCGTGGGGGGCAAGAATGCCTCTCTGGGCGAGATGGTGCAAAAGCTGGGCGCGGCGGGGATCCGGGTGCCGCCGGGATTTGCCAGTACGGCCAACGCGTTTCGCCGCTACCTGACGGCGAACGGCATTGACGGGCTGATCCGCAGCACGATGGCGGGCTATCGCGACGGCCGGATGACGCTGCGCCAGGCCGGGGAAACGATCCGGGCGGCAATCGTGGCGGGGCATTGGCCGGAAGCGACCGAGGCGGCGCTGCGCGCGGCGTACCGGGTATTGTCGGAGCGCGCCGGGCAAGACGATATCGCGGTCGCGGTGCGGTCGAGCGCCACGGCAGAGGACCTGCCCGATGCCAGTTTCGCCGGGCAGCAGGAAACCTATCTGAACGTGCGCGGCGAAGACGCTCTGCTGATTGCCTGCCGCAAATGCTATGCCTCCTTGTTCACCGACCGGGCGATCAGCTACCGCGACGCCAAGGGGTTCGATCACATGCAGGTGGCGCTGTCGGTCGGGGTGCAGCAGATGGTGCGGTCGGACATTGGCGGGTCCGGGGTGATGTTTTCGATCGACACCGAAACCGGCTTCGACAAGGTGGTGCTGATCGACGCGGCCTGGGGATTGGGCGAAAACGTGGTGCAGGGCACGGTGACGCCGGACGAATACCAGGTCTACAAGCCGTTTCTGGACCGCGACGGTGTGCGCCCGATCATCGACAAGACGCTGGGTGCCAAGGAAAAGAAGATGATCTATGCGGCGGACGGGGACGCCGGGCCGGTGCGCAATGTGCCGACGTCGCGGGCCGAACGGGCGCGGTTCGTGCTGAGCGATGACGAGGTGCTGGAGCTGGCGCGCAAGGCGGTGATCATCGAGGATCATTACGGCGTGCCGATGGATATCGAATGGGCCAAGGACGGCAATACTGGCGAACTGTTCGTGGTGCAGGCGCGGCCCGAAACGGTGCAATCGCGCAGCGGGGCGGCGGCGTTGAAGCAGTATTCGGTCGGGGATCACGGGCCGACTCTGGTCACCGGGTTGTCGGTGGGTGAACAGGTCGCCAGCGGGCGGGTGTGCCTGATCGAGACGGCCGAGGATATCGACCGCTTCGTCGATGGCGCGGTTCTGGTGACCTCGAATACCGATCCCGATTGGGTGCCGATCATGAAACGGGCCTCGGCCATCGTGACAGATCATGGCGGCCGCACCAGCCACGCGGCGATTGTCAGCCGCGAACTGGGGGTGCCGGCACTGGTCGGTTGCGGCGATGCGACCTACCTGCTGCATGACCAGCAGGAAATCACCGTGAGCTGCGCCGAGGGCGATATCGGTCATGTCTATGACGGCCCGGCGGAGGTGACGGTCGAAGAGATCGACCTGACCGAGGTGGCGGATACCCGGACCAAGGTGATGCTGAACATGGCCAACCCGGCCACCGCGGCGCGCTGGTGGCGGTTGCCGGCGGATGGGGTCGGATTGGCGCGGATGGAATTCGTCATCGCCAACACGATCCGGGTCCATCCCGAGGCGTTGATCCATTTCGACGCTCTGCGCGATACGGCTGTGCGCGAGGAGATCGAAAAACTGACCGCAGGGTATGCCGACAAGACCGAGTATTTCGTCGACCGGCTGGCGCTGGGGCTGGCCCGGATTGCCGCCGTGGCCTATCCCAACCCGATGATCCTCAGGATGAGCGATTTCAAGACCAACGAATATGCCGACCTGCTGGGCGGGGCGCAGTTCGAACCGACAGAAGCCAACCCGATGATCGGCTGGCGCGGCGCGTCGCGCTATTACGATCCGGCCTATCAGCAGGGGTTCGAACTGGAATGCCGGGCGGTGCGGCGGCTGCGCGAACAGATCGGGTTCGACAACGTGATGGTGATGATCCCGTTCTGCCGCACCCCCGAAGAAGCCGACCGGGTGATCGCGGTGATGCAGGGCCAAGGGCTGGAACGCGGCGTCAACGGGTTGCAGACCTATGTGATGTGCGAAATCCCCTCCAACGTGGTGCTGGCGGGGGAATTCGCCAAGCGGTTCGACGGGTTTTCCATCGGGTCGAACGACCTGACCCAGCTGACACTGGGCATCGACCGCGACAGCGACAAGCTGGCGCCGCTGTTCGACGAACGCCACGAGGCGGTGCAATGGATGATCCGCACGGTGATCGAAAAGGCGCATGAGGCGGGCGCGAAAATCGGGCTGTGCGGTCAGGCCCCATCGAATTACCCCGATTTCGCCCGCGTTCTGGTCGAAGCCGGGATCGATTCCATATCCGTGGTGCCGGACAGTTTCGTTCAGGTGAAAAAACACGTCGCGGCGGCAGAGGCCGATTAGGCGGGATAGCCGGGACGGACCGACAGGGGGTCGGTGGTGCTTTGGGTCTGTGCGGTTTGTGAGGGCAGAGAGGGCTTTGAACGGCGGGGGGTGCGCATTGGGGACGGGGATTTTCGGCCCACAGCCGACCTTGGTCGCCACTCGCCATGCTGCATTGCGGCTTCACCAAACCAGCCGTTCGTGCATCGCGCAGCATATCGGGAACATGAAGGACGGCAGAGCGGGACCTTTCGGCCGTTCGCTGCATCTGCGCAGGAATCTATTTTGCAGGTCGGTGCGCTTGGGCGCGTACAACATTGCCCCATGCGACACCCAAACGTTGTCTTGACTGCGTGGCGACCAACTCGGCGATCTAAGGCACCTTTAACTTGAGAGATTGCAGATAAACAGCATCCGCCCGGTTTGGCCACTTCATGGAACAATAATCCCGATCCTCCTCGGGAATATGAAGAATGCCAGCCTCGGTTTTGAACGCCGTTTCCAGTTTTGATATCTGCAACCAAATACTCATTGAATCCAGTTCAGCATGTGCTTCACGAAACTGACAATACCAACTCAACTCATAGAGTTCCAGCTCGTCGAAACGACGCGCTAAACCAAGTGATTTTGCGTGGTCGGGAAAACCGTCGTACAGGCCGAGCAAACCGTCGAGGCCGGCCAAGGAATAGGTGCCCCCCCTCACAACCATCTTCAGAATTTGGTCAGCACCCAACTTCTCGCCAAATCGACGGGTTAGGTCGGCCAGAACTTTCCCAAATTCCTGCGAGTCAACTCGCGAAAGGTGGGGGCCTCTCTTGTTCAATTTGTCGATAGCTCCATTAAAAATCGCGATGTGGCCGCCCTCGCCAAGGTGCTTGAGTAAGTCTGAAGCCAGCGCCAGTGCCTTTGGATCATACTTTGAAGAAAACACCTCGAACAGCTTCTGAACGGCCATTAACTGAGAGCCTTTGGTTACACCAAGCGCGATCTCCGGTAGGTGGTGCTGGAACGACAGGCTTAGCTTGTTTTCTTCGGGCACCTTAACCAGAACACTTCTCGCCCCGTATAAAATTTCCTCTCTGCCAATAAGGTATTCTTGCAGCCACAAGTAGTGAATTTCGTTGCTCCGCACATTCACCAAGAGTAGGAGAACCGGGACCCTGAACTGGTTTGCGTACTTCAGATAATCGGTTTTAAGTCGAACATAATAGCCGCGATTCCTATAAATAGGCTTGAGCGTTCCCTTGACTTGAATTTTCACGAGCGCGCCAGATAGTTCTTCGACACCATCTGTGATGTCGATAAGCTCTGCTTCCAGATCGATCCCAAAGTCATGCGACTGAGTTCGACAAATCCAGTTCGGAGCGTCCAGGAACGCTCCTTGAGCAAGATGTTCAGCTAGATCACCAGTCCTCTGAGAAACTGATCTTTTGGGCAATGTTCTTCTCCGAGATGTGTCTGCAAGCTGCATCAGCTACCATCATTGTGGTATACGCTCTAGCAAGAACTAATGCACCAATGGCTGCAAAGCGTCCCGCAACATTGGCATGTCGGAAGCGGCATGGATGCCTCTCCTTGGGGCCGAGCACGTTGCTGCGCCTGCAAACAGATTCGCCTCGCTGCGGGATGCATGAATGTCGCTGATGGGCTCGAAGCCGACTTGCTGCAGCACGGCGACCACCTCACCCAGGCGAGGTGGTCATCTGGCGAGGACGGCCCAAAGCTGCCGTCGTCGGCGGCTCCACATGCCGCGTCGCAACCTCCCATTAGCGGACGTTGGCCATATCATCCGGTGCAGCGGTGCAGTTTCCCCAAACCAGTCATTGTGGCTTAGTTGTCGCATTGGCTATTCAGAGGGCTGTGTTGAGGAGTTTTCTGCAGTGCTGTCCATTGGAACTTAGAAAGTTTGACCTCGTGTCCTAACCACGCCGGAATTGAGGCTTGCAAAAATCAAGCGCGGCGGAGAGTTTTGCCATCGACTTTCGAAGTCTAATCATATGGCGATGGTTCGCGCTCATATGCCCCTCCATGAATCCGGAGCACCTCTTCGACCACAGCGCTTTCAATTTGCATTTTTTTTGCGCAGCTTTCAATGTGTTCAGGATGCCGGATTTTATCAATAGCCTTCCCGAAATCCTCACGAACCTTATTTCCGTAGGCCGCCTCGGCAATACCCCAAGCCTCTTTAGGGATAGGGCCCCATCTCGAGATCATTACGGATAAATCCAAGATGTCTCGGCTCGCCACCTCTGGTGCGTACCAGCGATCAGAGTTAGCCAACAGCTTCTCTGCATACATGCAAGGGCGACTCAAGATTGGCAGTCCGTAGCGTGCGTCAAGTTCACCCTGAAGGTCGATTCGTACTTCACGAACAATCTCGAACTTGATGTTAGCTCCCTGACTTTGGACCACGGTCCGGAGGCCATATTGGTTCGCCCGCACCTCTCGAACGCACTCAAGTTGCGTCTTGGGTCGAAGGATGTTGTTGAGATTGGGTTGCCCTGCAATTGCATTTCGCAGGGTTCGATAACCGTCTTGGGTCGCACATAGAAAATCAATATCGACACTCTCACGGTATTCGTCTAGCGCGAGTACAATAGCGGTGCCGCCGCCAAAGTAACAGCCTGTTTTCGCAAGAAAATCTCCATCTAAGGACCTCAAAACGTTCAGGATGGCGTTATGATGGTCGCGACGGAACGAGACTTCTTCGAACGTCATTTCAAGCAGGCATAAATACGCCGTTGCCGAAACGGGCAACAAGAGTATCAAGCAACTGCTTCTCTTCTACATCGAAGTTCTCGGCCTCTACTAGGCGCCAGTTGTTTTCGTAAAGGCCAAGCGCCTCGGGGCCGTCCAAGACAGCATTGTCAGGGCGGTTCCAGCACAAAGTGCGTAACTGAGGATATGCGTTCGCATGGATTTGCATAATTGAATATTTATCAGATTCCGTTGCTAGTTTCCAGCTTTTCTCTATAGCGAGCCGCAACTTGTGATCAGCGTTGGCTGCGAGCATATGCACTATGCATATGTGGTGATTAACGCTTTGCTTGCAAGGAGGTTCCTATGTTCACCGGGCCCAACAGCATCTGCCGACGAGACTTCCGGCATTATGCGGCTAAATGATCCGTATGACTAACATAACATCGGCGTTCTGGTCTCCAGCCAGGAACGGCTGCTTTCGTCAAACTGAGGCAGCTACCACCGCGCCGATGCAGCGAAAACCCGCCCCTCGTGTCGAGGTGACCGGGGATGTCATTCACGGCCCATTGCTGCCTCTCATCGATTGCTCAAAATGCTGCGACCGCATCCCGCTTTGCGGACATTGGCTTCCGTGATCAGTGCTTCTATCATCTACCGCAGACCAACGAGGAAATCAGATGGAACGCGAACCCAACCTTGTCATTTCCAGCGCCTCACAGCGCATCGTTGAGGATGGGGTGCCATTCAAGGTGGATATCTACAAACTCGAAGGCGGGGACGGCTGGTCGCTGGAAGTTGTGACCGCGGATGGGACATCCATTGTTTGGGACGACCTCTTTGAAGACGACCGAGCCGCATTTGAGGAAGCGATCAGCACCATTCGTAGCGAAGGCGCAGTAGCTTTTGCCAACGGTGGTTCAAACGTCGTCCCGTTCAAACAGTAGGTGAACAGCCCCTCCTGTTCGATAAGGACGGCCCTTACCAGCCATTCATTGGGTCAGGCCGCGCCGCAATGCAGCTTCACCGAACCGGACTTTCGCTGCGAGCGCGAAATCCAAAGGTGGTTGAACTCACGCTCAGCGGGACGAAGTGTGAGTTCGTGTCTAGAGAAGCAATGTCAGCTTTCGTTAAGTTCGGAACACTATCCTTTTGGCCGAAACCTGACTATTCTGGCCTGCAACGCCCCGCGTCGGCCACAAGCGCGGATTACCGGGACCGTAGAAGAAATGTTGCCGCCTGAGGTGATCGAATGACTTTCTTGCGGAAGTTGCTTTATGTTGTTGTGGCAATCTTGGCTGGCACTGCTGTTTTCGCGGCGGCTCACGTCTATCGGTATGGATGGGACGCTGCCACCTACAACGGGCAAGACCCTTGGGCGCTGTTTTTCTTTGGCATAGGCGGTGCCTTTGTGCCGCTTGCCGTTGCAACTGTGATAGCCGGGATTGGGAAGCTCGTATCACGATCTAGCGGCTTCCTCAGCGGGTGGTTAGTAATCTTTGCTATAGCCACCGTACTATTCGCAGCACCAACTTTCTACGTAGCCGCCAGTTTAAACTAAGGGAATTTTTTTGAGATCAATTCTTTCTCCATTTTTGTTTGCTGCCGTGATGGGCGCGCCCGCTCTTGCTGAAGTCGGATTATGCCCAATCTCCGCTGACTTTGTTACAGAGCCTGAAACGCGCGAGACGACAGAACAAGTTGGACCCATTGCCGTGAAAAACACGACAATGCGCGCCTTTGTCGATGGCGCAATGGTTCAGATTGAGTGCACGGGAGTATCCCCGGATCAGGTTTTTCCGGGCCAGAACGACGATACCATTCTCGCAAACTACATCCGTTTCTGGTCGATTGAGCCGACCGGTCCGGCCTATCGAGACGGCGACAACTTTGTGATCGAAGGCACAAAAGAAATCCAGGGAATTGAAGTAACCTACACCTATCGACTGTTCCGGTTTGCGAACAGCTTCGCAATGGTCGCAACGGGTGTACCTGGCGGCGGTCAATCGACTGATGTTGAACATTTCCTCACCAGTATCGAGGTGACATCGGCGTCCCCCGAACCATTCACGCCAGAGGAATTGGCCGAAGGTCGGCGCAACCACATCGCGGCTTGCTTGCCTGCAGTTCGCGCGGACAATGAGGCGCGGCAGTTAGGTCTTAGCGAAGTCGAAATCACCTATTTCTGCTCTTGTACCGGGCAAAGGTACTTTGCTGAGTTCACGCGGCTTGAGCTTCGCGTACTGGCTATGGGCGATGATGCGTCACTTGAACAAAGACGTTCAGGTATCCAGACCGAGTGCTTCGAAGACGCGATTAGGTAGCCTACGCCGCACGGGCCTCAGCCCTATTATTTGCCCTTAGAATATTCCGCACAGTGGTCGCATGCCAATTCCCGCCCCGCGCGGTTTTGCCCCGCGCGCGTTCAATTCCGCCGCTACTTGACGAAGGAACGTGCAGGCTGATTGCGGAAAACAGACATTCAAGCGACATGCAGCATTCGACACTTTGGGCTCGGAGCGGTCATGCGGCGGTGCGGCACAACCGGGTCCTCGGGCAAGGCCCGGGCAGGCGCAACCGGCCCATTCCGGACCTTCGACCTGCCCACAAGATGCTGCGGTAGCAGCCCGCTTTGTGGTCATTCGCTGCGCTGTGCGTCAAACCGGAAAGCCGGACGACAGCCGCGAGGATAGATGAAGTGGTAAAGACCAAGGAATTTGTTCAGACCTGAATTTCCGCTTGAGGCGCCACTTTCTGTTGGACTTCCGCATAAAGATCCACTTCTGCCTCAGTCGCATCGATTTCGACGACCAATGAGAATCGGGCCACGCACCGCTCAGGGTCCACATTGCGGTTTTCTTTCCACCAGCCACCAACCGGATAGACCGCAAGGACCCCGCGACGGGCAAGATCGCTGGCAGCGACAGTGAGTGTATCGATGTGCAGGGACCCGACACTCCGGCGATTGTAGCCGAAATCCCATTCGCCACTATCAGGGCCGTTATCGTCTGGTTGGTCTTCAACCGCCGTGCGGCCAACACGTTGCGTGAAGGCATCAATCTCTTCATCCGCGCCCTTCAGCGCAAAACGAAGGCCATGAGATGCGTATCTGTTCTTTCGGCCACGAGCGACCTCTGAAGGGTTTGGTTCGATGAAGGTGCTCAGGGCAACACGCAGGGTAACGTCCTGTCCGACCAAGCTACGGAGAACGTTCGTCGGCCATGGCAGTTCAAACAACTGCATTTCGTTCAATTTCCGACCTGATCCCTTGTTCTCATAGGGACGAATGGAATCCTCTACGATCAGCGTGATTGCGCTGCTTGCACTGTTAAGGGCACGTTCAAGGTTCGGCTGACCATAACCGTATCGGGTGAACATGACATCGTAGGCACCCTTCCGATTTCGATCCGCTGGCGCAATATGCGACCACATCCGGTCGGTCCACCGTGCCGAGGCAACATAGAGGGCACGGATCGTCTCTGGCCAGAGGTCGGGGTAAGAGGCGCGAAGCAATGCAATTTCACGTGCCGCCAATGCCGTCGCGGCACTGGTGTCCGAGATGTGAGTGAAAGACCGTGCAGGGTAGTTCCTGCTCGTCGTAACCAACATCAGATCAGAATGTTGATTGGGCGTTGTTGAAAAACCGTCGTCGTACCAATTGCCGCCTTCGAGTACGACATCAGGTTTGATTGGCCAGGTCTTGGTCCAACTCGCCGTGCGGGACATCGGAGCGAGGTCCCCAACTTCAGCCAAAGTCGCACCATGTGTTGGCCCACCAACACCGTTCATTTCGGTCATCGCACCCACTGCGATTGAGTTCCATGCTTGGGAAGGAGACTGAACCTCTCCCTCATCAAGGTCATCGCATTTGCTTAGGTAGTCTGCATTTCCATCATGTTGGGCATCAATATTACCAATCGAAGTCACGATAAGTCGCCGCTGCTTCACTTCGCCGGACCGACCAGCGGCAAGCTGGTCGAGTTCAGTGGACCAGGACGTAGGTGCACCGCTGTGAGGAGTGTCAAGGTGTGTGGTCGTGGCCAAAGCGAAGGTCCGCAACCTATCAGGCTCAACTTCTACCGCGTTGATGGCTTTCTGCGTCCTGTCCCCCAACAGATGATAGGGGTTATGACCTGCATCTGGGATCACCTTTGCCGACTCCAGTCTATGAGGGACATAGATAGCTGCGGTACTGTTCAGTAGAGTTCGCAGATCACCAAAGAGTGCCGCCCCTGCCATCCTCGATCCATGACCATGCAGGTCTGCGAGATCCCATCCAGGCACAGCCGAATGGCGATCTGCTGCATCAAACGCGGGCTGGATTAGCGGGTGCGCCAACGTGATGCCCGTATCCAAGAGTGTGACATAGGACGCCGCCTGCTGAGCTTGAGGGCCATACTGTGTTCGGCCAAGCACATCTTGCATCCAATCGACCTGTTCCTCCGCTTCGAGGCCATCCACGAAGTCGATGGGTATACCAGGCGGAGAAACCGAGCGGACCGAACCTGTGCCAATGGCAGTCCTAGCCATCTGGCCGATGTCACCTTCAACGAGAACGACGGTATCCTCTGGGAACTCCAAGCGATCAGGGTAGACCGTTAGCCCTTCCTGCACTGCCCTGGCAACGAATTGGTCCACTTCTGCTGGTTCCAACCAAACCTCCCAAGGGATCGGGCCCGCCGCAAGCGGGAATGGTTTGTTTGGATGTCGCCATAGGTCCCGAAGCCCTGCTTGGGCTATTGTGTCGATACTGTTCGCAAGGTCAGCATTCTTTGGGCGTGTTTGCCCTTGGTTGTTCGGTTTGCCGTCTTCTGTTGCGAATTGATCAAGCTTCTCGCGTAGCTTGGTCAACCCACCAGCCGACTTACTCGCTTTTACAATAGCGCGACCTGGAACCTGACTATCGGGCTCAGCGTCCCGCACATTCAGAAGTGCTAAGCCGCTTACATCAAATTTGCCTGGAAGAAACGCTTCACCCGGGCGGCCTACAACTTCGATATAGGTGGCGCTTGCTTCGGGCAGTACCTCTATGGTGTCCAATGCTGCGATCAGTCGGGCGGCATGTGCTTGCCTATTTGGTACGTCTGTCGGCGTATCGGTAACGACCCGCCTTCCCTTGAAATCTTCAGACTTCGAAATCCCGTTAAGAACTATGTGAGGAAGATTCCGTTCTGCCACTGCTTATACCCAACGCCTGCAAGTCTCGTCGGCGCCCAATTGAATGCAACAAATCAGCCGACGTTATTGTCTTTTTCGAATCCAATACTGCCCGACGTGCGGCGTCCATCGCGGCCTGAATTACATCAGAGGATGAAAGACCATGGGCCTGCTCAACCACATCGTCCCAGATAACCTCAGATAAATCAAATCCAATCAGACGGCGCGACATGGCTTTTTGCATGGCCTCGGCGGTGGGTAGATCATACATCAATACAAGGTCGAAGCGGCGAAGGATCGCCTTATCCAAAATCCGTGGCAGGTTGGTTGTTGCGATGATCAACGAAGGCCCCGTGTCTTCCTCCATGAATTGGAGAAACGAGTTCAGGGTTCGCCGGGCTTCGCCAACGTCATTGTCACCGTCTCTGGTGGCGGCAAGGGCATCGATCTCATCGAACAGGTAGACCCCTCGTTGAGTCCTTACTGCCTCGAATATCGCATTCAGTTTGGAGGCCGTCTCCCCCATGAACTTCGATATCAACCCGTGCAACAGCACAGAATAAAGAGGAAGCTTTAGCTCACCAGCCAATGCCGATGCGCTCATCGTCTTTCCGGTACCTGGGGGACCTGCCAGAAGGACACGTTGCCTGGGTGTCAGCCCATGTTTCTCCAGGATGTCGCGTTTGCGGAACTCGACAACGAGTTGCTCAAGCTCAGACGACACAGATTCTGGAAGGATGAGATCATTCAGCCTGGTCTCTGGATACGCAGTCCCAATGATCGAAGCCAACTCGCCCCGTGGCTTGGCGATCAATGTTGGGGTTGGAGTTTGCGACTTTGGCGTCTGCCCCGCTTCAACCCACTGACGAAGCTGTTCGGCCAGACGAGTATGGCCCTTTTGCTCCTCCGCCGACGCAAGCTGAAGCGCGAGATCGAAGAATCGCTCTTCGTTCCCCTCAACGTGACTCTTCAAGAGTCCAATGAGTTGCTTTGCGGTTGCCACCAGTCTCGTCTCCCTGTTGAGACCTACCTTAGCCTGTTCAATAGAAATTGCGAATGCGACGTGACGCCATCGATCTGGTTTTTATGGATTGTTGCAGTCGGCGCATACATCATCATGAAAGTACTTTGCCAGGGCGCCTGTTGTATGTCCGCTTCCGGACCAGGACAGAGTGATCGTTGCATCCGCAGCGAACGGCAGCTCTCCGCCAATAGAGCGCGCCTTGGTCCGGGCAGGCGGGCGGTTGCGGCTTGATCCATTCCCCCTGCCCCAAACAAAAAAGCCCCGCCGAAGCGGGGCTTTGCACGATCCGGGGACCGATTATTCGGCGGCTTCGATTTCGCCGTTTTCGATCTGTTCGCGTTCGATGGATTCGAACAGCGCCTTGAAGTTGCCTTCGCCGAAACCGTCATCGCCCTTGCGCTGAATGAATTCGAAGAAGATCGGCCCGATCACGGTTTTCGAGAATATCTGCAACAGGATGCGGGTTTCGCCGCCATCGACCACGCCTTCGCCGTCGATCAGGATGCCGTGTTTCATCATCCGGTCGATCGGTTCGTCATGCCCCGCGACCCGGGTTTTCGACAATTCGTAATAGGCTTCATTCGGGCCGGGCATGAATTTGACGCCGTTTTCGGCAATCGCGTCGGTCGATCCATAGATGTCGTCGGACCCGACCGCGATATGCTGAATGCCTTCGCCATTGTATTTCTTCAGGTAGCTGACGATCTGACCGGTTTCGCCGCGATCTTCGTTGATCGGGATGCGGATACGGCCACAAGGCGAGGTCAGCGCGCGGGAAAACAGCCCGGTGAATTTGCCCTCGATATCGAAGAAGCGGATTTCGCGGAAATTGAACAGCTTGCCATAGAACTGGAACCACTTGTCCATGTTGCCCTTGAACACGTTATGGGTCAGGTGATCGAGGTAGTAGAAGCCGACGCCTTCGGGTTTCGATGCGCATAGCCAGTCGAATTCTGCGTTATAGGGCGAGGTGTCGTGATACTGGTCGGTGAAATAGATCAGCGACCCGCCGATGCCCTTGATCGCGGGCCAGTCCAGCGTTTTGTCGTCGCCATCATAGGGTTCCGCGCCCTGCGCCACGGCATGGTCATAGGCGTGCTGCGCATCGACCACGCGCCAGCCCATCGACGGGGCGCAGGGGCCGTGTTCGGCGACGAAGTTGCTGGCAAAGCTGTTCGGTTCGTCGTTCAGGATGTAGGTGATATCGCCCTGCTGCCACAGTTCGATATTCTTGGTCTTGTGCCTGGCGACGCGGGTGTAGCCCATGCGGGTGAACAGCGCGCGCAGTTCTTCGGGGTCGGGATGGGCGAATTCGACAAATTCGAATCCGTCGGTGCCGGCGGGGTTTTCGGGGCTGATCTTGGCCTGTGGGGCGTCATGCGGGAAAGGTCCCATGCGCGTATCCTCCTGTTCGCTGCGGTGTTGTGCTATGGATACAGGCAATCGGGCCGGAAATTTGCGCATTTTTCGTAGCATTCATTGATTGCCGTGCGGGATTGTCGCATTATAATTAAAGAAAACGACGAAAATACGCATATGCTGGATGAGATTGATAAACGGCTTCTGGCCGTGTTGCAGAAAAATGCCCATCTGACGGCGCAGGAGCTGTCTGAGCTGCTGAACCTGTCGGCCAGCCAGGCCGGGCGGCGGCGGCAGCGGCTGGAAGCCGAGGGCTATATCGTGAATTATGCCGCCCGGCTGGATCCGAAACGGCTGGGGCTGAGCGTGCAGGCCTTCGTGCAGGTGCAATTGGGCACCCACGGCCCCGACCAGGCCAAGGGCTTTGCCCGGCTGGTGGGTTTGCGCCCTGAGATCATCAGCGCCTGGACGCTGACCGGCGATGCCGATTACCTGCTCCGGGTGTATTGCACCGACCTGACCGCGCTTAACGCCCTGATCCACGAAGTGTTGTTGCCCCATCCCGCCGTGTCCCGGGTTCAGAGCCAGATCGTGATGGACCAGTTCAAACAAGACGCCCCGCTGCCAACCTGAAAGGCCGTTCCAAGATCATGCACGAGTTCCTGTATGCCGCCACAATTTACCTTCTGGCCGCGGTGATCGCGGTGCCCCTGGCCGCGCGGCTGGGGCTGGGATCGGTACTTGGCTATCTGACCGCCGGGATCGTGATCGGGCCTGTTTTGGGGCTAGTCGGTTCGGAAACCCGCGATTTGCAGCATTTTGCCGAATTTGGCGTGGTGATGATGCTGTTCCTGATCGGGCTGGAACTGACCCCGCGCACATTGTGGGACATGCGGCACAAGCTGATCGGGCTGGGGGGCTTGCAAGTCGGGCTGACCACGGCGGCGATGATGGCGTTTTCGATGGCATTGGGGCTGGATTGGCGCCCAGCGCTGGCCGTGGGGTTGATATTCGCGCTGTCATCGACTGCGATCGTGTTGCAGACCCTGTCGGAAAAAGGGCTGATGCAAACCGGCGGCGGGCGATCCGCCTTTTCGGTGCTGCTGACCCAGGATATCGCGGTGATCCCGATGCTGGCGCTGTTGCCGTTGCTGGCTCTGGCACCAACCGCGAGCTTTAACGAGGACGGGTCGATCGCGCGGGCGGGCGATCATGGCGACGCTGCGCATAGTAGCACGATGTCGCTGGTCGAGGGATTGCCCGGATGGGGCGTGACGCTGGTCACGCTGGCGGCCGTCGCGGTGATCGTGCTGGCGGGGGTTTTCCTGACCCGGCCGCTGTTTGCTTTCATCCATCACGCAAGGCTGCGCGAGATGTATACCGCGCTGGCGCTGCTGATCGTGCTGGGCATCGCGCTGTTGATGACGCTGGTCGGGTTGTCGCCCGCGCTTGGTACCTTTCTGGCCGGTGTGGTTCTGGCCAACAGCGAGTTTCGCCACGAGCTGGAAAGCGATATCGAGCCGTTCAAGGGGCTGTTGCTGGGGTTGTTTTTCATCACCGTGGGGGCCGGTATCGATTTCGATATGTTCCTCAGCGAACCGCTGGACCTGATCGGGCTGACACTGACCGTGCTGCTGATCAAGGGGACGGTCCTGTACCTGCTGGGGCTGCTGTTCGGGTTGAAGGGGCGCGGCAAGTGGCTGTTTACCCTGTCGCTGGCGCAGGCGGGGGAATTCGGCTTCGTGTTGCTGGCCTTTTCGCGTCAGCAGAACGTTTTGCCCAGCGGGCTGGCCGACCGGCTGTCACTGGTGGTGGCACTGTCAATGCTGGCGACGCCGCTGCTGTTCATCCTTTACGACCTGCTGTCACGCACCATGGGGGAAAGCGATACCCAGGAACCTGACCAGATCGACGAACAGGGCCCGGTGATCATTGCCGGGATCGGCCGGTTCGGTCAGATCGTCAACCGGCTGGTGCAGTCGAGCGGTTTCAAGACCGTGGTGCTGGATCACGATATGGAAACCATCCGGCTGATGCGGCAATTCGGGTTCAAGGGGTTCTTCGGTGATCCGACCCGGCCCGAACTGTTGCATGCGGCAGGGCTGAAGGAGGCGCGGGTTCTGGTGGTGGCGCTGGACGATCCCGGCGCGGCGGCGCGGCTGGTGGCGTTTGCCCGGCGCGAGAGGCCCGATCTGCATATCATCGCCCGCGCCCGCGACCGCAATCACGTGTTCCAGCTTTACGCTGCCGGGGCCAACGATATCGTCCGCGAAACCTTCGACAGTTCGTTGCGCGCCGGGCGCTACGTGCTGGAAAACATCGGGCTGACCGAGTTCGAGGCAGCCGAGGCCGAGAAGGTGTTTTATCACCATGACCGGGAAGCGATCCGGGAACTGGCGCAGGTCTGGGACCCGAATGTGCCCTCGGCGCAGAACCCGGCCTATGTGAAACGGGCGCGCGAACTGGAAAAAGATCTGGAAACCGCGCTGCTGGCACAGCTGGAAAAGCGTCAGGCGGAGGAAGACTGAGGCGGGGTTGCGTGGCAACGCCGCTTAAGGATGTCAGGGGCGCGGCTTAAGGGGGCGCTGCCCCCGTCGTTGAAAATCCTTGCAGATTTTCAACGACTCCCCCGGAGTATTTCAACCAAGATGAAACCCGGTCAGGCGTCCGAAACCCCGGCTTCGGCGAAGGTGGACATGCCGGAATGACAGGCGATGGCAGCTTGCAATATACTGATCGCCAAAGCCGCGCCCGAGCCTTCGCCAAGGCGCAGACCGAGCGATAGCAAAGGGTCTTTGTTCAGCTTTGCCAGCACTGCGCCATGACCGGCTTCGGCGCTGACATGACCAGCGACGCAGTGATCCAGCGCGCCGGGCGCGGTGGCTTCGAGACAAGCCGCAGCTGCACAACAGATGAACCCGTCAAGGATCACCGGGATGCGCAGGGCGCGCGCACGCGCTGTGGCCCCGGCCATAGCGGCCAATTCGCGCCCGCCCAGACGGCGCAGCGCCTCGATCCCGTCGCCCTGCCCGCCATGCAGCGCGACCGCTTCGGCCACCACCCGGGTTTTATTGGCAAGCCCGGCATCGTCGACACCGGTGCCGCGCCCGGTCCAGTCGGCCGCATCGCCACCAAAAAGCGCCTGCGCAATTGCGGCGGCAGAAGTGGTGTTGCCGATGCCCATTTCGCCGGTGACCAACAGGTCGGTATCCGTATCAACCGCATTCCACCCGGTTTGCAGCGCCTCCAGCAGTTCGGCTTCGGTCATTGCGGGGCTTTTGGTGAAATCGGCGGTGGGCCGATCCAGCGACAGCGCATGGACGGTCATCCTGGCGCCGAAGGTTTTCGACAACTGGTTGATGGCGGCACCGCCCTGTTGGAAATTCAGCACCATCTGTTCGGTGACTTCGGCCGGGAAGGCCGACACGCCCTGCGCGGTGACCCCGTGATTGCCGGCAAAGATCACCACTTGCGGCGCGGTGACGGCGGGGCGGGCATCGCCGCGCCAACCGGCATACCAGATCGCCAGATCTTCCAACCGGCCCAGAGCGCCCGGCGGCTTGGTCAGCTGGCCGTTACGGGCCTCGGCCAGATCGCGGGCGGCGCTGTCGGGATTCGGGGCCTGCGCCAGCAGGGAACGGAAGTCATCCAGGCTCTGGAAGGTTTGCGACATGATCGGGGTCCTTTTTGCTTTGTCGCCTGTTTATCCCAATGCTATCGGGGGGCAAGGAATAGAATGGACCGGGTCGATGCGCGAAAACGACACATTCGGATGGCAATGGCGCGATGTGGCGGTGGCGGTCGGGTTGTTGACCCGGTTGCCGCTGTCGCTGCCGGACGACGCTTATGCCCGCGGCGCGCGGGCCAGTTGGGCCTATCCTCTGGCGGGGGCCGTTGTGGCGGTATTGGCGGCATGGGTGGCGGCGCTGGCGCAAGCCGTCGGGCTGGAACCGCAAGCGGTGGCTTTGCTGGTGCTGCTGGCGATGGTGATGATGACCGGCGCAATGCACGAGGACGGGCTGGCCGACATGGCCGACGGATTCTGGGGCGGCTGGACCCGCGAGCGGCGACTGGAGATCATGAAGGACAGTCATATCGGGTCCTATGGGGTGATCGCCCTGATCTTGGCGCTGGCAGCGCGCTGGTGGGGGCTGTCGGTGCTGCTGGGGCAGCAGGACGGGTTGTGGGCGCTGGTGGGCGTTGCCGCGCTGTCGCGGGCGGGGATGCCTGTGCTGATGGCTTGGCTGCCCAATGCGCGCGACGGCGGGCTGTCGAAGGCGCAGGGGCGGCCTTCGCGCCGGGTGGCGCTGATCGGCTGTGGCGTGGCTTGGGCCGTGGCGGTGTTTTGCACCGGGTGGGCGGCGATCGGGCTGGCGCTGTTGGCGGCGCTGGCGGTGGCCGGGGTTGGTCTGTTGGCAAAGGCCAAGATCGGCGGTCAGACCGGGGATGTGCTGGGGGCCAGCCAGCAGGTTTGCGAGATCGCGCTGCTGCTGGCGCTGAGCCTGCCTTGACCGGCGAGATCAAGCGCAACATAGCGTGGCAACAGGGGCAGACACCGTTTCCCTGACACATCGCGCAAAGCCAAAGAAAAAGCCGCGCTCCCGAAGGAACGCGGCCTTTCATTTCCAAAGAGCCGGCGCTTAGGCCGCGCGCGACACCAGAACTTCGTCGACTTTCTTGGCGGCGGCGATTTCATCCCCGCCACCGACGGCGGCGACTTCGCGGGTCAGCCGTTCCAGCGCCGCTTCATAGAGCTGGCGTTCGGAATAGCTTTGCTCACGCTGATCGTCGGTGCGGTGCAGGTCGCGCACCACTTCGGCGATGGCGATCAGGTCACCGGAGTTGATCTTCTGTTCGTATTCCTGTGCCCGGCGCGACCACATGGCGCGTTTCACCTTGGCTTTGCCTCTGAGCGTTTTCATCGCCTGGCTGACCACGTCCGGGGTCGACAGCGAACGCATGCCGATTTCTGTGGCTTTGTTGGTCGGCACCCGCAGGGTCATCTTGTCCTTTTCGAAAGAGATCACGAAGAGCTCCATCGAAATGCCGGCGATTTCCTGTTCCTCGATCGATACGATCTGACCGACGCCATGCGCCGGGTAAACCACGTATTCGTTCGGGCTGAATTCAGATTTCTTCGTTTTGCTCATGCAATCCTTCCTCGCAAGGACCCCTGAACCAGAGCGACAAAAAAACCGGCGAGGTATTTGCATACGCTCGTCATATGGAATTTTGGCGCAAAGTGATCCACCCGCTGGCGACAGCGCAGTGCGATGGAGATCAGGCAGTCTTCGTCATGTGATTGTCATATAGCACAAAAATGGGCATTTCGGAAGCGTCTCGCGCCGCACCTACGGGGAATATGGGCGGGATTCGGCCCAGATTCTCTGTTTTTTACCAAATGGCCGCAAATTTGCGGCGAATCGGGCGAATCACCCTGATCAGCTGCCCTCGCCCGGCTTTTCCGAAAAATACTTGGTTACCTTGTCGGTTTCGCCGTCGCGATCTTCGTAGCCCGGCAGCGGATCTTTCTTTTCGATGATGACCGGCCAGAGCTCGGAATATTTGCGATTGAACTCGACCCATTTTTCCATTTCCGGCTCGGTATCGGGACGGATGGCGTCGGCGGGACATTCGGGTTCGCACACGCCGCAATCGATACATTCATCCGGATGGATCACCAGCATGTTTTCGCCTTCATAGAAGCAGTCCACCGGACATACCTCGACGCAGTCGGTGTATTTGCAGGCAATGCAATTATCGATCACGACATAAGTCATATCAGTCTCTCATCTTAATAACTTGGCGCATTAGCTAAATCAGCGCCCGGGATCATTCAAGCTCTCGTGCGCGATCCAGGTCGATCATTCGTCTATCGCGCTTGCTGGGACGCCCTTTGCCTTCAAAGCGCGGTGCTGGTGGAATGCTGTCCTCTGGCGGGGTGAGATCGGTGTAGAGCGTTTGCGCTTCGGGTGCGGGACCACGCCGTTCGCCGAGCAGTTCGACCCGCACCACGCGAATCTGGCGGCCTTGCGGAAAGGTCAGCACATCCCCTGCCCCGACAGCCTGTGCCGGTTTCGACGCCTTGGAGCTGTTGACCCGGACGTGACCGGCCGAAACCGTTTTGGCCGCCAGCCCGCGCGTTTTGAAAAAACGCGCGTGCCACAACCACTTATCCAGTCTCAGCTTTGGCTTTGGCGCGCTCACCCAGTCCCCTTGCCAGCGGTTCAGTCTTTGGTTTTCAGCCCCATCAGCGCAGCGGCGAAGGGGTTGTCCGGGTCGATCGGCTTTTCCTTTTTCGGTGGCCGGGCCTGATAGGATTTAGCCCCCTTGGGACCGCCACGAGGTTTGCCGTCGCGGGGCTTGCCCTTGCCACGCGGCTTACCGCCGCCCTTGGCCTGCTCGCGGTCCTGTTGCGGCCGCCCCCGGCCACCGCGCGCGCGATTGCCCTGCGACCGTCGGCCCCAGGTGAAGGTATAGAAAACCTCGGTCTCGGGCGCGGCATCGGAGTGCGATTCGGCCTCGTCGGCGACCACGTCTGTATTGGCAACGCCGTCGGTAGCGCTGTCGCCGGCCTGTGGCTGAACGTCGGCGTCCGGCGCGGCGTCGTCCGGCGCTGGCGCATCGGCCTCGGCGGCAGGGTCCGCTTGCAGACCCGGTTCCACCGCATCGGCGGTCGGGGTTTCAGCAGTTGCCGTGGATTCTTCTGGCGTTTCAGCCGTTTCAGTCACTGCCGGGGCTGCGGACGCAACGGGCTTAACCTTGGGCCGTTCGCCCTGTTCAGCATGATAGCCCAGCCCCTGCATCAGGTCGGCGAATTGTTCCAGCGTCATGCCGGTGATCGACAGCATGTCGGGTTTGGCTTCGAATCCGGCGCGGCTGTCTTCGGCGCGCAGCATATCGGCCAGACGTTCCAGCATGTCGATGCGGATCGAACGGGTGCCCGCGGCGCGGTAACCCGCCATCGAATCGTAGCCTTCGGGGGACTGCGGATCGGTGGGCACGGTGACCAGCCCCGGCGGCGGCGCTTCGGGGAACACATCCAGCCCTTTGGCCAGCGACCACAGCGCCAGACGCAACCGGGTCGGTGCGGGTTTCAGCAGCAGCGGCATGAAAATGGTAAACTGACCGAAACGAATCCCGTGTTTGCGCAAGGCGGACCGGGCCTCCTGATCCAGTGCCTTGACGTCGTCCGCGACCTGCGCGCGCGGAATGATGCCAAGGTTTTCAACCATCTGGAAGGCGAACCCGCGGGCCAGACCGGTCAGGGTTTCATCCCGGCCCAGCGCCAGCAAAGGTTCGAACAATGCGGCGATCTTGCGGTCGATGAAGTGCTGCAAACGGCGCTGCACCTTCTGGATCACCTCGGTGCCAGCCTCGTCATCGACGAAAGCTTCGATCTGCGGTTTCAGCGGATCGGCCCCGGCGGTCAGCTTGCCCACCGCTTCGGTGCCCCACATCAGCCCGCCCTGTTCGGTAAAATCAATCTCGGTATCGGGGGCGTTATAGAACCGATCCGCGCGCAGATTGAAATGCGGCACCAGCGCTTGCACACTGGCCTGACGCAATGTCTTGGCCTCTTGCCCTGACGCGTCCTTGTCCTGACGGAAACGGAACCCTTCCAGACGACCGACGAATTCGCCTTCGACGGTCACTTCACCTTGATCATTCACTTCGGCCAAAAGGGCCTCCTTCTGTTTGAGCCGGCGCAGCAACACGGATGTGCGCCGGTCCACAAATCTTTGAGTCAGACGTTCATGAAGAGCATCCGACAATCTGTCTTCTACAGCGCGCGTTTCGCCGCGCCAATGGCTTTCGTCATCCACCCAGCCCGATCTTTGCGCGACATATGTCCACGTTCGAATAAATGCGAGACGTTTCGACAATGTGTCAATGTCACCATCGGTTCTGTCGATCCGCTGTATCCTTTGTGCCAGCCAATCGTTCGGAACGCGCCCGTTTTGGTGCAGGAATGCATAAATATCGTCCAGCAAGGTGGCATGTTCGGCATGGCTGATGCCACGGAAATCGGGAATGCGGCAGACATCCCAAAGCAATTTGACCGACGGGCCGTCGCTGGCGCGGGCACGGATTTCGGGTACCTGAGCCAACGCCTTGAGCGCCAAGAGGTCGTCGGCATCGCGTGATTTCAGCAACAATGGATCGTCGGGAGCGCGTTCCAACGACCGGATCAGCGCATCGGTGGAGCCGAATTGCAGCGCCGCGTTGCGCCAGTTGAGTTTGCGCACCGGGGTAAACTGGTGATCCATGATCGCGCGGGCGACCTCTTCGTCCAGGGGGCCGGCTTCGCCGGTAACGCCAAAGGTGCCGTCCTGCATACCGCGCCCGGCCCGCCCCGCGATCTGGGCCAATTCGTTCGGCATCAGGAACCGCATCCGCCGCCCGTCGAATTTGGCCAGCGAAGAAAAGGCGACATGGCTGATATCAAGGTTCAGCCCCATGCCGATGGCGTCGGTCGCCACCAAGAAATCGACATCGCCGTTTTGATAAAGTTCCACCTGGGCGTTGCGGGTGCGTGGGCTCAACGCGCCCATGACAACCGCCGCGCCGCCCTTTTGCCGCCGCAACAGTTCGGCGATGGCATAGACGTCTTCGACGGAAAACCCGACGATGGCGCTGCGCGGTTTCATCCGGCTGATTTTCTTTGAGCCGGTATAGGTCAGTTGCGACATCCGTTCACGGCGGACAAATTCGACCCCCGGCACCAGTTGTGCGATGGTGCTGCGCATCGTGTCCGAGCCAAGGAACAGGGTTTCATGCAAGCCCCGCGCCCGCAGCAGCCGGTCGGTGAAGACATGACCGCGATCAGGGTCGGCGCAGAGCTGAATTTCGTCAACGGCCAGAAAATCGCAGCCCATGCCGTCGGGCATCGCTTCGACCGTGCAGACCCAATACTGGGTCCGTTTGGGCACGATGCGTTCTTCGCCGGTGACCAATGCGACCACAGACGGGCCGCGCAATTCCACGATCTTGTCATAGACTTCGCGCGCCAAAAGCCGCAACGGCAGGCCGATCACCCCGGTACGGTGAGCCAGCATACGTTCAATCGCGTAGGTGGTTTTTCCGGTATTGGTCGGTCCGAGAACCGCCGCGATCCGGGCGTACTGGGCCATAGGCCGTATTTCCTGACTTAGAGTTTCTGCCCCTGCGCACGGGTTTCGAGACGTTTCAACGCTTTCTCTGCTTCGTCGTAATGCGGGTATATCTGCTGCACAAGCGCATAGGCCCGATAGGCCAATTCGGGCCGGTCCAGCTGTTCCAATATCACCGCCATGCCGAACAGCGCCTCGTAGTGATTCGGATTGAGCGTCAGGGCGCGTTCCAGATCCGACAGGGCCAGCCCGTAACGGCCCAGCCGGAACCAGGCGCTGGCGCGCTGGTGCCAGCCTTCGGCAAAGTCGGGCGCATGGTCGGTGAGCGCGGTCAAATGATCGGCGGCGGTTTGCAAATCCCCCCGTTCCATCGCTTCGCGGCCCCGTTTGAGCAACAGGTCCATCGCCGGCGAGCCGGAATTGCCCCATTCCAGTTTGATCTGCCGGTCGATCCGCTTGGCGTCGGCTGGATCGGCCTGTTCCAGCTGTTGCAGCAGGTCGGATATTCCTTCGGCCGGGTTGTCCTGCGCCTGCAAAGGTAAGGAAAACGTGACTATGGCCGCGATTGCCGCGACGATAAGCTTCGGATTTGTTGAAACAGCGCTCATAATAGGACTTAGTTTAGTCCATCATCGGGGAAATAACAGACCCCCACTGATCACAACTTAGGAAAGGTCTATCATGAGCGACAAGATTGCAGCAGCCGTCGACGCTTTGAACGCAAAGCTGGACGGTGCGGATTTCGATGGTTCGGCAAAATTCGTGATCGAAGGCGAAGGCGCGATCGTGGTCGATGCCAATGGCGCGCGCGCGAGCGACGAGGAAACCGAAGTCACCCTGACCGCCGATGCCGACACCTTCGAAGCAATGATGAGCGGCGACCTGAACCCGACCTCTGCCTTCATGAGCGGCAAGCTGGCGCTGGACGGGGACATGGGAATGGCCATGAAACTTGGGTCTGTCATAAGCTGAGGCCACGCAATGCAAACTGCGCCTTTCTTTTCCGACTGTATCGGGTCGTCTGTGCCTGGTCGGGCCTATTGGCTGACCACTGCGGACGCGGTGCGTATTCGCATTGGTGTCTGGGCTGAGGGCGCCGAGAAAGGCACGGTTCTGCTGTTCCCGGGCCGGACCGAATATATTGAAAAGTATGCCCATACTGCACAGGACATGGCCGAGGCCGGCTATGCCACCCTGGCCATCGACTGGCGTGGTCAGGGATTGGCCGACCGGCTGATCGACGATCCGATGATCGGCCATGTCGGCAATTTTGCCGATTATCAGATGGATGTGCAGGCGGCGGTCGCGGCGGCCGAAAAATTGAACCTGCCGAAACCGTGGTTCCTGCTGGCTCATTCGATGGGCGGATGTATCGGGTTGCGGTCGCTGATGCAGGACATGCCGGTGCGCGGAGCGGTGTTTACCGGCCCGATGTGGGGTATCAAGATGGAGGCCAGCGCCCGGCCCGCGGCCTGGGCGCTGAGCTGGACCAGCCGGCGGCTGGGCCTGTCCGGTAAACTTTCGCCGGGCACCCGCAACGAGGCCTATGTCAGTGCCGAACCGTTCGCGGACAACACCCTTACCACCGATCCGGGCATGTACAAATTGATGCAGGATCAACTGGCGGCGCATCCGGAATTGTCGTTGGGTGGCCCCAGCCTGAACTGGCTTTATTCGGCGCTACGCGAAACCCGCGCGCTGTCGCGGCTGCCCGCCCCGACGCTGCCCTGTCTGACCTATCTGGGCAGCAATGAGCGCATCGTCGATGCGCAGCGTATCCGCAACCGGATGGCAAGCTGGCCCGGCGGCCAGTTGCAGGAGGTTCCGGGCGCCGAGCACGAGGTGCTGATGGAGAGTGCGGCGATCCGGGCGCAGGTGACGCAGGAAATCGTAGCGTTCTGCGCCGCCGTTGCTGCGGGAAAATCGCCTTTCGGCACTGATGGCGACGGATTGCGGTTGTCGGCCTGATCAGCGTGAGGGCGGCGGACCGGACCACCGCCGCACCCCGTACCGGTGTTTTACGTTATTTCACCGGGTCCCGAAGGTAAGGTTTGGCGCGTTCAGGGATCGCGCCGCACCTCTTGGCGCTGCCGTCCCAGCCCTGCGATTTCCAGTTCCATCACGTCGCCCTCTTTGAGGAAAACCGGCGGCTTCTGCCCCATACCCACGCCGGGCGGGGTGCCGGTGGCGATGATGTCACCGGGATGCAGCGTCATCATTTCGCTGAGATGCGAAATGATCTGCGCCACGGTAAAAATCATCGCCCCAGTGTTGCCGACCTGTTTGCGCTCGCCATTCAGATCCAGCGTCAATGCCATGTTCTGCGGATCGCCCGCTTCGTCGGGGGTGACCAGCCACGGCCCCACCGGGCCGAAGGTGTCGCAGCTTTTGCCCTTGGTCCACTGACCGACGCGTTCGATCTGATATTCGCGTTCGGACACGTCGTTGACCACGCAATAGCCAGCCACGTAATCCAGCGCCTCGGCCTCTGAGACGTATTTGGCGGGTTTGCCGATCACCACGCCCAATTCGACTTCCCAATCCGATTTGACCGATCCGCGCGGCAGCGATACCGGGTCGTTGGGACCGCTCAGTGCGCTGGTGGCCTTCAGGAACAGAATCGGCATCGCCGGTTCGTCCATCCCCGCTTCGGCGGCGTGATCGGAATAGTTCAGCCCGATGCACAGGAATTTGCCGATCCCGGCCACTGGCACACCCAGACGCGGATCGCCCGCAACCAGCGGCAGGGTGTCGGGATCGACCTGCGGCAGATCGCCAAGGGTTGCCCCCGACAGGTCATCCACCACGCCGGACAGGTCGCGGATGCGCCCCTGACGATCCAGCACTCCGGGCTTTTCCGCCCCAACTTCGCCATAGCGGACAAAACGCATTGATATTCCTCCTGATTTATCGGCGCCACTTTAGCGCGCTGCGGCGCAGGGGCAAGCGCCCCTTGAGGCGCGGGGCTGCGCGGCATATGTGTTGGGGCAACATGATCAAGAGGTGCCCCGATATGTTCAAGCTTCCCTTCCCCCTTCGTGATATCAATGCCGGGTCCGGCACCAAGGATCTGGGCGATCTGCCCGAATGGGATTTGAGCGACCTTTATACCTCGGACGACGCGCCCGAGCTGGCCTCTGACCTCGATTGGCTGGAACAGGAATGCGCCGCCTTTGCCGCTGATTACGAAGGCAAGCTGGCCGGTCTGGATGCCGAAGGGTTACTGACCTGCGTCAAGCGCAACGAGGCGATTTCCACCAAGGCGGGCCGCATCATGTCCTATGCGGGGCTGCGCTACTATCAACTGACCGTGGATGCGGACCGCGCCAAGTTCATGTCCGATTGTCAGGAAAAGATCACCAATTTCACCACGCCTTTGGTGTTCTTCACGCTGGAACTGAACCGGATCGAAGATGACAAGCTGATCACGATGCTGGCGGAAAACGCCGATCTGGCGCGCTACCGGGCGGTGTTCGACCGTATCCGCGCAATGAAGCCTTATCAGCTGTCCGACGAGCTGGAAAAATTCCTGCACGATCTGGGCGTGGTGGGCGACGCCTGGGAAAAGCTGTTCGATGAAACCATCGCCGGGCTGGAATTCGAGGTTGATGGCGAAGAGCTGACCATCGAGGGCACGCTGAACCTGCTGACCGAGCAGGACCGCAGCAAGCGCGAAGCGGCGTCCCGCGAACTGGCGCGGGTGTTCGGTGACAATATCAAGACCTTCGCCCGCGTCCACAACACGCAGGCCAAGGAAAAGGAAGTCGTCGACCGCTGGCGCAACATGCCCACGGCGCAAACCGCGCGGCACCTTTCGAACGATGTCGAACCCGAGGTGGTCGAGGCGCTGCGCAATGCGGTGGTCGAGGCCTATCCGAAGCTGTCGCACCGCTATTACGAACTGAAACGCAAATGGCTGGGGCTGGACCGGATGCAGGTCTGGGACCGCAACGCGCCGCTGCCGATGGAAGTCACCAAGACGGTCGATTGGAATGCCGCCCGCGATATCGTGATGGAAGCCTATAGCGCATTTGACCCGCGCATGGGCGAGATCGCGCAACCGTTTTTCGACAAGGGCTGGATCGACGCGGGGGTGAAGCCCGGCAAGGCACCGGGTGCCTTTGCCCATCCCACCGTGACCGAGGTGCATCCTTATGTGATGCTGAATTATCTGGGCAAGCCGCGCGACGTGATGACCCTGGCGCATGAGCTGGGCCACGGCGTGCATCAGGTTCTGGCCGCTGATCAGGGTGAAATGCTGTCCTCAACCCCGCTGACGCTGGCCGAAACCGCATCGGTGTTCGGTGAAATGCTGACCTTCCGCAAGATGCTGGAAAAGGCCACCACACAGGAAGAACGCAAGGTGCTGCTGGCGGGCAAGGTCGAGGACATGATCAACACCGTGGTGCGCCAGATCGCGTTTTACGATTTCGAATGCAAACTGCACGCAGCGCGACGCGAGGGCGAACTGACCCCCGACGATATCAACGCGCTGTGGATGTCGGTGCAGGCGGAATCGCTGGGCGAAGCGTTCGATTTCATGGACGGGTATGAATGTTTCTGGGCCTATATCCCGCATTTCGTGCATTCGCCCTTCTACGTCTATGCCTATGCTTTCGGTGACGGGTTGGTGAACGCGCTTTATGCCGTTTACGAAGAAAACCCCGACGGGTTCCAGGAGAAGTATTTCGACATGCTCAAGGCCGGCGGATCGAAGCACCACAAGGAATTGCTGGCACCGTTCGGATTGGATGCGAGCGATCCCAAGTTCTGGGACAAGGGGCTGAGCATGATTTCCGGCATGATCGACGAATTGGAGGCGATGGAGGGGTGAACCTTTCAAACCTTGGGGCGGTCCGGCTTCGGGCCGCCCTTCGCCATTGAGAAATCCCCCCCGGCATAAGGCTGTTTGCCGACTTCGGGACTTTTTCCCCCGGCCCCGAAAATTTCCGATCAAGTTTTATCGTTTGCGCATTATTTACTTGTAATATTCGGCGCATGTGCCCATATGGGTCCTGCATACGTTTTTCTTGTCGACCAACTGTCTCCCGTCCAACGGCGTTCAGTCTTTTCGATCCAGACAACTACGCCGGGCGATCGCACCTACGCGGATCGCATTTATTAGGAGACTACGGATATGGCTACTGGCACCGTAAAATGGTTCAACACTACTAAAGGTTTTGGTTTCATTGCACCCGATGGCGGCAGCAAAGATGTGTTCGTGCACATCTCGGCCGTTGAACGCTCGGGTCTGACCGGCCTGGCCGATGACCAGAAAGTGACTTTCGACGTCGAAGCAGGCCGTGACGGTCGTGAATCGGCAGTGAATATCGCGCTGGCCTAAGGCTTTCGCAATTCGCGATTTGAAACGCGGTCCCTCCGGGGGCCGCGTTTTGCGTTTTGGCCCCTGAGTTTTTCAATCGGCCGGTTCTATTTCAATTGGCTGTCTTTCGATCCCCGGCGATTGACCCCGGCGCGCGGTTTGAAGGCCGCATCCCGGTCCTGCTGACAATCGATGCAGAGTTTCACCCCGGGAATGGCGCGCCTGCGTTTTTCGGGAATTTCCTCTTCGCAATCGGCGCAATGGGTCAGGCTGTCACCGACTGGTTTTTGCCGCGCCTGCATCCGTTTCAATTCATCGCTGATCGAGGCTTCGATCTGTTCGCTAACCGCGCCGTCGCGCGCCCATCCTCCGGCCATGATGTGCCTCCTTTGATCCTGTGAATCTAGCGCCGCCGCGACAAAGCGCAATCCCCCGACGTCACCCTTGGGTGAATCGTCCGGTTCCGCTTAGCCTGCTGCCAAGCGGGAGGATTTTTCATGCGGACATTCGGGAAATGGCTGGGACGGCTGGTCCTGGCAGTGCTGGTTCTGGCGCTGATCGGGCTGGCGGGGTTCTGGGGCTTTGCCCCGGCGATCGTGGAAAAGATGCGCAACAATGTGATTGTGCATGATCCCTATCCGGTCTCAAACGAGGCGCAGACGCTGCATGACAGCCTGACGATTGGCGACTGGCACGCCGATCCGTTGTTGTGGAACCGCGATCTGACTGAACGCAGCGATTACGGCCAGGTCGACCTGCCCCGGCTGCGGGACGGCAATGTGGCGATACAGGTTTTCACCGCCGTCACCAAAAGCCCGGCGGGACAGAATTATGACAGCAACAGCGCCGAGGCATTCGACAATATTACCCTGCTGGCCTTTGGACAGCTTTGGCCGATGCGCACTTGGAACAGTCTGCTGGAACGCGCGCTGTATCAGGCCGGCAAGCTGCATCGGTTCGAGGCCAAAGCGCCCGATCATCTGAAAATCATCACCAGCGAGGCCGATCTGGACGCGGTACTGGCAGCGCGGGCACGGGGCGACAAAATCACCGCCGGAATCCTTGGCATCGAGGGCGGTCACCCGCTGGAAGGCAAGCTGGAAAACCTCGATAAACTGGAAGCGGCGGGCTACCGGTTGATCGGGTTGCAGCATTTCTTTGATAATGAGCTGGGCGGATCGCTGCACGGGGTCGGCAATCAGGGGCTGACCGATTTCGGGCGTCAGGTGGTGGACGAAGCGGTGCGGCGCAATATGATCGTCGATGTCGCCCATTCCAGCCCGCAAGTGGCGCGGGACGTATTGGAAATGACCGATATTCCGATCGTGCTGAGCCATTCCGGCATTCATTCCCATTGTCCGGTCAAACGCAATTTCCCCGATGACCTGATGCAGGCGATTGCCGCCTCTGGCGGGGTGATCGGCATGGGATACTGGGCCGAGGTGGCCTGCGATCAGATCGACCCCGCGGGTATCGCCAAGATGATCAAGGCCGCCATCGCGGTTGTCGGCGAAGATCACGTGTCGCTGGGATCGGATTTCGATGGATCGGTGGAAACCGCCTTTGACAGTTCGGAATTGCCGGCGCTGACCGACGAACTGATCAAAGCGGGGCTGAGCGAGGCTCAGATCCGCAAGGTCATGGGAGAAAACATGCTGCGGGTGCTGCGCGCACGGCTGAAATGACGTGCGGCGTTTTCCGGGCCGGAAAACGCCGCCAATCTGCGCCCTGCTTCGCGGTCAGGTTTCCGACCAGGGGAAGGGCTTTTTTTCGGTCACTGCGGTCTGGAACCGCGCCACATCGCGCATCCAGTCGGACAGGGTCACACCGAATTCGGCAATTTTTTCATTGCGTTTACGGGTGAACAGCAAAAATCCGAATTGCAAAATTGCGCCCAAGGCCAAGATCGTTTCGCTGACACCGAACAGCACCGCGAAAATGATCATGTAAAGCAGCCGCATCCAGATTGCGTTCTTGTCGCCTGTGTTTTCATCCGTGCCGGTTCCGGGTTCGTCCAGCGTCACCGGATCGTCATCTTCTGGAAGGTTTGAATCGTCTGTCATGGCAATCTCTTTGTTGAATGAAACATAACTTTCCTGCCCCCGAACCTAACACGGTTCGGGGAACTGTCATTTGATCTTTGACAAATCAAGGTGTGATGGCGGTTACGCCACGCTCATCATGCCCTTTTCCGCGGCCAGATCGCGCATCCGCTTTTGCAGCTTTTCAAAGGCGCGCACTTCGATCTGGCGAATGCGTTCACGGCTGACATCGTATTGCCCGCTGAGGTCTTCCAATGTCACGGTTTCGTCCGACAGGCGGCGCTGCACCAGAATGTCGCGTTCGCGGTCATTCAGCACATCCATCGCTTCGGCCAGCAATTCGCGGCGGGCTTCCAATTCATCGCGTTCGGCATAGTCCCCGGCCTGGTCAGCACCTTCATCTTCCAGCCAGTCCTGCCATTGCATCGTGCCTTCGCCTTCGCTGCCCACGGTGGCGTTCAGCGACGCATCCCCACCCGACAAACGGCGGTTCATGCTGATCACCTCGGTTTCGGTCACGCCGAGATCATGGGCGATGCGGGCGACGTTTTCGGGCCGCATATCGCCATCTTCCAGCGCGCCGATGCGAGCCTTGGCTTTGCGCAGGTTGAAAAACAATTTTTTCTGCGCCGAGGTGGTGCCAAGTTTCACCAGACTCCACGAGCGCAGGATATATTCCTGAATCGAGGCGCGAATCCACCACATCGCATAGGTGGCCAGCCGGAAGCCCTTTTCAGGATCAAAGCGTTTGACCGCCTGCATCAGACCGACATTGGCTTCGGAAATCACTTCGGCCTGCGGCAGACCGTAGCCCCGGTATCCCATGGCGATCTTGGCGGCCAGTCGCAGATGCGAGGTCACCATCTTGTGGGCGGATTCGGTATCCTGTTCCTCGACCCAGCGTTTCGCCAGCATGTATTCTTCTTCCGGTTCCAGCATCGGAAATTTGCGAATTTCCTGCATGTACCGGTTCAGGCCACCTTCTGGCGTCGGGGCCGGCAGATTTGCGTAATTACCCATTATCCCTGTTCCAACTCTCAATGTTTACAACCTTAACATCCACATAGGAAGGCGCTGACGCTCTTTCAAGGGGTGCTCATTTGATGATACGCCATATCGGGGCGCATCCGTCGCGGTTGAAGCTATGTGTCAGTCATTTCACGCCGATGTGCAGTTTGTGACAGGCCGGTTTGCAGCGCACAAGCCGGGTTTTCATGCATATTTGCACAAGCATGGATCATTTTTCGACAATTCCATATGATTTCTTGGTCGCTTAGACCCAGCCAATCCGATTTTCAATCAAGGGGCGCGACCATGAGCACACAGTTCGACGACAGTTTCCGGTCTTATGCCCGTCCGGCGGGGCTGAGTTACCTGATCATCATACTCTTTGGGATCGGCGCCGAAATGGCGCTGCGCGGCCCGCTGATCGACTGGACCAGCGCCGAAGCGACGGCGCAGGCATTGCGCGATCATAGCGGCCTGTTCCGGCTGTCGATCGGCGCGGATATGATCATGGCGCTGTGCGATGTGGTTCTGGCGGTGTTGCTCTATCGCATATTGCGCCCGGTGGACGAGGTTCTGGCGCTTTTGGCGATGGTGTTGCGATTGGTGCAAATGGCCATCGTCATGGGTAGCGCGCTGTATCTGGTGCAGGCCGAACAGGTTCTGGCGTCGGGGAGCAATGTTTTGATCCCGCTAAGCCTTCATGCGGCGGGCTATGATCTGGGGCTTTTGTTTTTCGGGGCCAATACGCTGATCACCGCTGTTTTACTGTGCCGGTCGGACCGCGCGCCGGTCTGGCTGAGTGCTGCGCTTGGGGCCGCTGGTGTGGTGTACCTGGTGGGCAGCCTGAGCCGCTTCGTTGCGCCCGATTTCAATGCTGCGATGCAACTGGCCTATTTACTGCCGCTGATTGCTGAAACCGGGTTCTGCCTGTGGCTTCTTTTCGCGGCGCGGGCCGGAAGGGCGCAGCCACAACCGGCCTAGGATTGGGGTAAAGGTTCCGGGGCAGGCTTAGACGACAGGGCATCGATCAGGGCCTGCATATCATCGGGTATCGGGGCTTCGAACCGCAGCGCTTCGCCGCTGACCGGGTGGATGAAGCCCAGTACCGCCGCATGCAGCGCCTGACGCGGGAAGGCGCGTGCGGCCGTGGCCCCTGCCACGCCGACCGCTTTTTCCGACAGTTTGCGCCGCCCGCCATAGGTCTGATCGCCGATCAGGGAATGACCGGCATGGGCCATGTGAACGCGGATCTGGTGCGTGCGGCCGGTTTCCAGCCAGCATTCGACCAGAGCGGCCACCGCCGGGCTGCCGAACGGTTCGACGATCCGCACCCGCGTCACCGCGTGGCGGCCTCCTTGGAACAGCACCGCCTGACGTTGACGGTCATGTTTGTGACGGGCCAGATGGGTGGTGATTTTCATGATGTTCCCGGCTTCGAAATTGACGCCGCGCACACCGCGCAACCGGGGGTCATAGGCATCTGGCACGCCATAGCAGACGGCCATGTAATAACGCTCGACCGTGTGCTTTTCAAATTGTTCGGCCAGCCCGTGATGGGCGCGGTCCGATTTCGCCACCACCAGCAAACCGCTGGTATCCTTGTCGATCCGGTGCACGATGCCGGGGCGTTTGGAACCGCCCACCCCAGACAGCGTATCGCCGCAATGGTGCAGCAACGCATTAACCAGCGTGCCGCCGGGCGTGCCCGGTGCCGGGTGCACCACCATGCCCACCGGTTTGTTGACCACGATCAGGTCGTCGTCTTCGTAGATCACGTCGAGCGCGATGTCCTCGGGGCCGATATGGCTGTCCTCGGCCACCGGCACGGTGATGTCGATCACGTCGCCTTCGGCCACCTTGGCCTTGGGGTCGGTCAGGGGTGTGCCGTCGCGGGTCACCTGCCCCGCCGCGATCAACCGGGCCAGCCTTGTGCGCGACAGCGACGCTTCTTCTGGCACATCGCGCGAAAGCGCCTTATCAAGACGGGCGGGCGGATCGGCCTGTATCGTGACAGTGAGGCGCGTGGTGGACATGGATGAAACCCCTGAACCGGAATTGCCGGCGAACCTGAAATTCCTGCGTCTGCTGGTGACGGTGCTGACCGGAACGATGATTGTGGGCCTTCTAGTGATCCTCACGCTGATTGTCATCCGCTTCCGCGATAAAAGCACCGATTTTCCCGACGCGATCACCCTGCCCGACGGGTCTCAGGCGCAGGCCTTTACCCAGACCAAGCGGTGGTATGCGGTGGTGACCGGCGACAACCGCATCCTGGTGTTCAGCCGCGAGACCGGGAAAATGGTGCAGGAAATCGAGATCAAGGGCGGGGAATAGAGTGGCCGCTGGGCGCCCGTGCGACCCGCACTATCCGTCTCGTCCCGGTTCGTTCGGATCGCTGGAGAAAAGCGCGATCTTGTTGCCTTGAGGATCGCGAAGGTAGCCGACATAGAAGTGAGGCCCATAAGAGGCGCGAAAGCCCGGATGGCCTTCGTCGGAACCGCCCGCGAGAAGCGCGGCGGCGTGAAGGTCGCGAACCTGGGCCTGATTGCGCGCCTCGAATGCGACCATGGACCCGTTGCCAGCCGAGGCCGGGCGTCCATCGAAGGTTGGCTTAACGTAGAAATCGGGCGGAACCGGGGATTGGCCCGCCTCTAAGGGCAGCGCGTAACTTAGCCCCTCGGGCCCCTCCTCCAGTTGGTACCCCAGGGCCGGCAGGAAGGCGGAATAAAACCGTTTCGCGCGCGCGATGTCATCCGCACCGACTGTGACGTAGGCAATCATGCTTCGTGTTTCTTTCCAGACGTTTGGTAATCTAGCGAGAGTGCTGCAACGTTATAATGCCACCATGAAGTTCGGCGCAACTTACGGCCCCTTGCCGATCCCCAAAACCGACATTGGTGCAATTGCAGCGACAAATCGCTCTCTCCGCGAAGCGGCCATTCGGCCGAAACCGAAATCGCCCCTTCCCCGTTACTGCTGGACCGACTCGAGGTAGTAGACCAGAGACAGGATGCGGCCGCGCGCGACCATCTCGGCGGTTTCGCCGCGCTGGCTGATTGCCGAAGCCTGGAAGCGGTCGCCCCAGATCGGCATAGCGTCGCCATGAACGGGGATCACGTTCCGCCGGTCGACCATGAAAAGCGTGTATTCGAAAGGAAATGTCCCGCCGTTGCGGGCGGCAAGCCCGGTCAAATCCGGCGTTTCGACGTTCAGAACCGCCGCGACCGGCCCATCGCCTTTCGCTGACTCACCATGACACCCCGCGCAGGCGATCATGTATTCCTTTTCGCCCGCGCTATCCGCCGCAACGGAGTGCACCCCAACAAGCTGGCAAGAACAGCCGATGCGAAGACAGTCGTTTTCATTGCAATTTCCTCCACCCTTAAAAATCGTTGCCTTATAATATTATGGAAACTGTACCATTATCGCTGCGCAGGCTTTTTGACCTCTATCAAGCGACGATTTCGTGGCCGAGGGGGCACCGATACCCTCACTCGGTCGCAGGCTGGCAACTGCCCGAGGATGTCATGTTTCGTGCGTCGGCGCTTCGTAGCGGCACGACTTCGTGGAATTTGCCGCTTGCGGTGAATTCGGGGGGCGTCTCGCTTTGCCGAACCGCCACATCGTCCAGACCGTTATCGCGAAACACGCGTTTCACCGACTCGATGACCTCTTGAAAGACAAGCCCTGCGGCCGCCCCATCGGTCAATTGGATGCGCAGTTCGAATTCTCTCTCATCGATCTGAACCAGTTGGATGCGCCGGGCGCGCTCGTGTTCCAGATCGAAGACGAGCGGCGACAGCGTCACCTCGCCTATACGCACGAGCGTCGCTTGGCGTCCTTCCACCTGGAAACTGCGAAACGGCGATCCACAGGGGCAATTGTCTTCGTAGTATCGAACACAGTCGCCGAGATCGTATCGGATGAACGGTTGAACCTCGTTGGCCAGCACCGTCAGCAGCACGGTTTCCGACAACGTGCCATCGGGAACGGGCTGCATCGCCTCGTCGACCGCCTCCAAGATGACCCAGTCTTCGTTCACATGCTTGCGCCCGTGGCTGCACTCGAACGAAAGCGCCAGGCACTCTGTGCTCCCATAAGGGTCGGCAATGCCGTATTTCAGCGAGGGGAAAGCCCGCCCGACCCGCGCGCGAAGGTCGTCCGTGAGCGTTTCTCCCCCTGTGGTGAAGAGCGCAGGCGCAATCTGCAGCCGCCCGGCTTCCTTTTCCTTGGTGAGGATGCTCAGCATGCTGGGGTAGGTCACGATCCAGGCAACGTTCGAGATCGCATTGAGCCTGTCAACGATCCGATCAATCGGCTGCTCGGCCTCGATGACCGTCAAACCCAATCCCTTTGCCAGTGCCGGATACAGCCGCTGTACCAATTTGTTGAACCCGTTTCCGGCGAAGTGACCGTTTCCGCCAGTGATCGTCACCCGCACCCCGAGCTTGCGGACATCCCGGATAAGCTTCCAATGATAACGTTCGAAGCGCGCCATCATAATTCCATAGGCATATTCCACGAAGGATGAGGACAAGACGATGACAGCAGGTTCTCCCGATGTCCCCGAGGTCTGGAAAACGGCGACGTCGTCGATCGGCACACCGGCCTTCCCGATATCCCGGAGATGTTCGCGCGCCCTGTCGAGGGGCAGGGAACGAATTGTCAGCCAGTCGTCGAAGTCCCGCATGAGATCGGGTTTTCGGGTCACCGGCAAGTCGTGCAGGTCGACATCGCGCGATGGCGGCACATCCGCGTAAAGCCTGTGAAACAAGGGGGAGTCGCGCCGCGCTTTTTCCACCAGACGCCGCAGGTTGCGAAGCTGCTTGGCTTCGATGCGCTTGCGTCCGCCCCATGCTGTCCAGCGCCCGCCGATAAAATAGCCCAATGCTTTTGGAAGGCTGAAACGCATGATGGCTCGCTATGTCCGTTGGTTGTGTCCGGCGAAAAAACTGCTGACCAGAGACTACACCAAGGGGCTCGACATGATTTGACTTGTATCAAAGCGCGTCGTCGCACTGGTCTGAACCCGCGCGGCATGCCGCGAAGCCCGCCATTCGGTCAACCGCGAAAGCCCGCCACGATGGCGATCGTGTGCAGTATCGAAGCCTATCTTCCTCGGTTTTAGAAACGATCAACGTGCGGGCGGCGAAGCGGCCGCACACGTTGGTGACGGTGCCGGCATGCGTACACATTCGGCTTGACCATGAATGGGAAGAACGACAATGCTGCAGGCCATGCTCAGGAACCAGACCCTCTTTGATCGACGCCGACGCCGCTCTACCCAAGCGGTGGCTCTTTGGGCTGCGCGTCGATCAGCGTCCTTCGGCATGATGACGACCTCACTGTAGGTCCCCCGCCGGAGCAATTCCGACCCGCGTTCCTGACCCCCGCAGCCCCTGGCTTCGGGGGTTTTCTTTTGTCCGAAATCTGAACCTGAAAGGATACCACCATGAGCATTCGCGTCGGCATTGTCGGCATCAGCGGTTTTGGCGGCGGCGAAGCGCTGCGCCTGATCGCGAACCACCCGTCTTTCGAACTGGTCTACGCCGCGGGCGACAGCAGCGCCGGCAGCCGGCTGGTGGATCGTTTCCCCGGCGTGCCCGTCAGGCTTGCCGGGCAGGTGATTGAAAAATGGGACCCCGCGGCCATGCCCGCACTGGATGTGCTGTTCGCATCGCTGCCCACGGGGGCCTCGGCCGCGGCGCTGGCGCGCGTCCCCATGGGCGTGAAGATCGTCGATATCGGCGGCGATCATCGCTACGCCGAGGGCTGGGCCTATGGTCTGGCCGACGTTTGGCCGGACCGGATCAAGGGGCAGACCCGCGTTGCCAATCCCGGCTGTTTTCCCGCCGCGACGCTGAACGCGCTGGCGCCGCTGCTGGCCGACAAGCTGATCGAACCGGGCAATATCGTGATCGACGCCAAGACCGGCATCTCCGGTGCGGGACGCGGCGGCGACAGCAAGTTCGGCTATGCCGAGAACAACGAGAACCTGCAACCCTACGGATTGCTTGAACACGTCCACATGCCCGAGATGGCCACGACGGTCGAGCGGCTGAGCGGCGGCAGCGCGGCCGGGCTGGTGTTCACACCGCACCTGGTGCCGATGACCCGTGGCCTGCTCACCACCATCTACTGCCGTGGCCACGCCACAACGGAGCAGTGCCAGGATGCGGCCCGGCGTTTCTATGCGGACCGGGCGTTCGTTCGGGTGACCGACAAGCCGCCGCAGACCAAATGGGCGACCGGTTCGAACCTGTCCTTCGTCAACTACGCGGCCGATCCCGAGCGCAACCTGGTGATCGCGATGGGCGTGGTCGACAATCTTGGTAAGGGCGCGGCCGGTCAGGCGGTGCAGAATGCGAACCTGATCTGCGGCCTGCCCGAAACCGCCGGACTGGAGGGAGCGCCAGTCTGGCCGTAAGGTCTTGCGCCGCCGAAAGGACATACCGTTCTTCCGGCGGCGTGAACGACAGTAAAGCCCGGCGGCCCGCTCAGGGCATGTAATCGACCGGCGCGAAGCTTTCGGCGCGGGCGCGGGTCCAGCGTTTGAGATAGCCGAACCCCACATCTTCGCCGCGCAGCAGGAAGCCTTCGGGCAGGTAGGGGTAAACTTCGTCGCCGGTGACCATGTCGCGGGACTTTTCCCGCATCAAGAGGTGATGCGGCTGAAACTGTCCGGGATGGTCCAGCCCCGCCGCGCCGGTCATTTCCGCCAGCGCCTTGAGCGTGTTTTGATGGAACCGGTAGACCCGTTCGGATTTATTGGTCACGTTCAGCGCCTTTTGCCGCAGCTTGTCCTGGGTGGCGACGCCAACCGGGCAATTGTTGGTATGGCAGGCCTGCGCCTGAATGCAGCCGATCGAGAACATGAAGCCGCGCGCCGAATTGGCCCAATCGGCCCCAAGCGCCAGGATACGTGCGATATCGAAGGCCGACACCATCTTGGCCGAAGCGCCGATTTTCATCCGGTCACGCAGCCCCACCCCACGCAGGGTGTTATGGGCAAAGGTCAGCCCCTCGACCAATGGCATCCCCAGACGGTCGGCGAATTCCACCGGGGCGGCGCCGGTGCCGCCTTCCTTGCCGTCGATGACGATGAAATCGGGCACGATATCGGTTTCCAGCATCGCCTTGACCATGCACATGAATTCGCGCCGATGGCCGATGCACAGCTTGATACCCACCGGTTTGCCATCCGACAAGTCGCGCAGCCGACCGATGAATTCACACATTTCGATCGGGGTGGAAAATTCCGGATGGCTGGGCGGGGATACGCAATCGACCCCCATCGGCACGCCGCGCGCTTCGGAGATTTCTTCGGTGATCTTCTTGGCTGGCAGCACCCCGCCATGGCCCGGCTTTGCGCCCTGGCTCAGCTTCAGTTCGATCATCTTGACCTGCGGGTCGCGGGCCTGCTGTTTGAACTTTTCCGGGTCGAAGCGGCCTTCGGGGGTGCGGCAGCCGAAATAACCCGAACCGACCTGATAGACCAGATCGCCGCCACCCTCGCGGTGATGGCGGCTGATGCCACCCTCGCCGGTGTCATGGGCAAAGCCGCCCTTCCTGGCGCCGGTATTCAACGCCAGGATCGCGTTGGCCGACAGCGCACCGAAGCTCATTGCAGAGATGTTGTAGATCGACAGGTCATAGGGCTGTTTGCAGTCGCGGCCGCCGACATGGATGCGGAAATCGTGGTCCTCGATATGATGCGGCATGACCGAATGGGTCAGCCACTGAAACCCCGAATCGTAAACCCGTTGTTTGGTGCCGAAGGGGCGCTTGTCCTCGATCCCCTTTGCGCGCTGATAAATCAGCGAACGTTCATCGCGGGAAAACGGTTCTTCGTCCTGATCGCTTTCGATCAGGTACTGGCGGATTTCGGGCCGGATGCCTTCGAACATGAAGCGCATATGCCCGATGATCGGATAATTGCGCAGGATCGCGTGGCGCGGTTGCACCACGTCCCGGATGCCAAGGATCATCAGCAGCGAAAACAGGATATAGGGGATCAGGAACCACCCGCTGAAAATCAATCCGACCAATGACAACACGGCCAGCAGAATTACCAATCCAAAGACTGAATAGCGTTCCATCGCCTGCGTCCTTCCTTACTTGTTCAGGGATGCCCGGCGCAGTTGACGGACCCCACCTTCACCCAGTGCGCAATAACCGTGCCAAGCTGGTACGGCAGACGCTGCGGCTGTTGTGGCATGGCGCGATTCCCCCCCGCAATTATCCTGCCCCGGCCGCCAAAGCCTAGCGCGTGCGCAAATAATCCGAAACCCTTAGCGGTTGGATGGGATCACAAATTTTCGGGACTGCCGGGCCTAACGGTTGGCGCGGGCCAGCATGGCCACCGCCGCCAGCCCGACCGCGATCACCAGAACCGCTGCGGGCGACGCATCGCCGAGGTTTTCCAGCGACGCCTGTTCATGCACCCGGGTTGCCAGCGTGTCGAAATTAAACGGTCGCAGCAACAGCGTGGCAGGCAATTCCTTGACGCAATCGACAAAGACCAGCAGCAGCGCCGACCCGACCGAACCGCGGATCAGCGGCGCATAGATCTGCCCCAGCACCTGCCCCTGACTGCGGCCAAGCGAGCGCGCCGCCATTGGCAGGCTGGGCGATATCCGCCCCATCGCCGCATCGGCGGCCCCCTGGGCGATGGCGAAGAACCGCACGCTATAGGCCAGCACCAGCGCCACCGCTGACCCGGTCAGCACCAGACCGATATCATAGCCTGTCAACGCCTCGATCCCGTCGGCCAGCGCATTGTCCAGCGTTGCCAGCGGGATCAGGATACCAACCCCCAGAACCGCGCCCGGCGCGGCATAGCCGATGGTGGTCAGCGGCAATAACAGCCGGGGCAGCGCCCGCCCCGACAGCCTGACGCCATAGACCATGAACACCCCCGCCAGCACCGTCATCACCGCCGCGATGCCGCCCACCACGACGGTGTTCCACAGCGCCGAAATCAGGTCGGGATCGGCCCACAGTTCGGCATTGGCCAGCGCGTGGCGCAGGATCACCCCGGCGGGCAGCAAGAACCCCATCACGAACGGGATCAGGCAGAGCAGCGTCGCAATCAACCCCGCCCCCGGTGCCAGCTGTGTCCGTTCGATCACCCGGTGACGGTTTGACATCGCAAAAAACCGGGTTTTGCGGCGGCTGACCTTTTCCAGCGACACCAGCACGATCACCAGCATCAGCACCACGCTGGCCAACTGCGCCGCGCCACCGGCGTTGTTGCTTTCCAGCCAGACGGTGAAAATGCCCGTGGTCAGGGTCTGTACCGCGAAATAATCGACGGTGCCGAAATCGTTCACCGTTTCCATCATCGCAATCGCCATTCCGGCGGCGATGGCGGGGCGCGCCAGCGGCAGCCCGACCCGGAAAAAGCGGCCAAAGGCCCCTGCCCCGAGCGACATCGCAACCTCTTCGGTCGCGCCGGATTGTTCACGGAACGCGGTGCGTGCCAGCAGGTAGACATAAGGGTAAAGCGCCGCCGAGAGCACCACCGCCGCGGCGCCCAGCGACCGGATTTCGGGAAACCAGTAATCGCGTGCCGATTGCCAGCCCATCACCGTCCTGAGCCCGGTCTGCACCGGTCCGGCATATTCCAGCAGATCAACCAGCGCATAGGCCCCGACATAGGCCGGGATCGCCAATGGCAGCAACAGCAGCCATTCCAGCCAGCGCGACAGCGGAAACCGGTAGCGCGCGATCAGCCAGGCCGCGCCGGTGCCCGCCCCGCCAGCCAGCACCCCGACCGACAGCATCAGCACCACGGTGTCACGCATATAGCGCGGCAAGGTGGTCGACAGCAGATGCGGCCAGATATTGTCACTGGGATTGAAGGCGATCCAGATCACCGCCGCGATCGGCAGCAGCACCAGCGCCGCGATCACCGCGGCCCCGGCGGACCACGGGTTCACCCGGAACCGGGACCGATTGCGGAAAAAATTGGATTTGGTAGCGGCACTCATACCCGTCTCTTGCCGGAAACCGGTTTAACTGTCCAGAAAACACCTTATAGTGCAGGAAATAAACAAGAACCACGTCACGGAACATTCATGCAGGTCGTACTACACGCAGGCGCCCATAACACCGATGACGACAGGCTGATCAAGTGCCTGCTGAAAAACGCGGGCGATCTTTCCAAGATCGGCGTGGCGGTGCCGGGACCATCAAGATATCGCAGGTTGATCCGCGATACGGTCAACGCGTTGGAAACCGGTCATACCTCGTCCGATTCGCGCGATTTGCTGGTCGATGCGATCGTCGACGGCGAAACGCCGGACCGGTTGTTGTTGTCGAATGAAAATTTCTTTTCGGTCCCCAAGGCGGCGATCAACAAGGGCGTGATCTATCCCGGCGCGGAAAGCAAGCTGGCGCGGCTGTGCGAATTGTTCAGCGGCGATCAGGTCGAACTGTTTCTGGCAATCCGCAATCCTGCGACGTTTCTGCCCGCCGTGTTTGCCCAGTCACCGGGGGCGGATTTCCTGGATTTTATGTCCGGTGCCGATCCCCGGCAGATCCGCTGGAGCGAACTGATCGCCCGGCTCAGGACGCAGGCCCCCGACGTGCCGATGACGATCTGGTGCAACGAGGACACGCCGATGATCTGGGCCCAGCTGATCCGCGATCTGGCCGGGCTGGAACATAACGCCAAGATCATCGGTGGCTTCGATCTGTTGTCAGATATCATGTCCAAGGAAGGCATGAAGCGGTTCCGCGCCTATCTGAAACAACATCCCGACATGAACGAAATCCAGAAACGCCGGGTGATCGCGGCCTTTCTGGACAAATACGTGATCGATGACGAGGTCGAGGAAGAGGTCGATCTGCCCGGCTGGTCGGATGCTTTGGTCGACGAGCTGACCGATTTGTACGATGAGGACGTGTTCCAGATTTCACGCATTCCCGGCGTGACCATGATCGGCCCGTAAGCGGACGACCGAAGCGCAGGCTGGAGCCGGCTTGCCGCGTCCCCCCGGAGTATTGCGACCAAGAAGAACCGGAAGATTTGGGGCTGGAGCGGCGATACGGCGCCGCCCCAGCTAAAGCGGCATTGGGTCAGGCCGTTTCCAACCCAGCCAGCAAGCTGGCATTGCCGCCCGCTGCGGTGGTGTCAACGCACAGATGGCGTTCGTGCACCGCGTGACCGGTATCGGGCATATCGGTGATCAGCGCGGTCAGCGGGCCGCGACGGTCCGCCAGCGCACGGCCATAGGAGGCGGCAGTTTCGCCACCCCCCCACCACACCACCCCGGCGATCCCGGAGATATCGCGCAACAGACCGGCAGGCACCGCGTAGGCACCGAGATCGACTGCGGCACCGCCCAGCGCGGCGATCTGCGCCGCCTGTTCCGCCGCCGCGACCTGTCCCGGGCCGAGGCAGAGGACGGGACCGCGTGCGACCAGCGTCAGGCGGTTCAGTTCACCGGTCGGCCCCGGCATGTCGATCTGCCGTTTGGCAAGCTTGGCGCAGTCCGCCTGCGCCGCCGCGATGGCGGCTTCAAGCTGCGCCGGGTCGATCGGTTCACCAGTTTCGGCACCGATCTGTTCCACCTTGTCAGACGTGAAGCGCGGCAGGTAATTCGGCCCGCCTGCTTTCGGGCCGGTGCCCGACAGGCCCTCGCCACCAAAGGGCTGACTGCCGACGATGGCACCGATCTGATTGCGATTTACGTAGATATTGCCGGCATTCACGCTGTCGGCAATGTCCTGCACCCGTGTGTCGATCCGGGTGTGCAGCCCGAAGGTCAGCCCATAGCCGGTGGCGTTGACGTCTGCGATGACCTTGTCGACCTTGCTAGCCTTGAAGGTCGCAAGGTGCAGCACCGGGCCGAACACTTCCTTTTCCAGATCGGCAATGCCGTTGACCCGGATCAGTGTCGGCGCGACGAAGTTGCCCCGGTTCGGCGTCGTCAGAGCGTGCAGCAGGCGCCCGGTTCTTTGTGCCTCGGCGATATAGCCGTCGATATCGGCGCGGGCTGTTTCGGTGATCACCGGCCCGATATCGGTTTCCAGCGCCCACGGATCGCCCAGTTCCAGTTCGTTCATCGCGCCAATCAGCATTTTGCGGAAAGCCGGTTCGACATCTTCCTGCACATAAAGGCAGCGCAGGGCCGAACAGCGCTGACCGGCTGACTGGAACGCCGAGGCGACGATGTCGCGCACCGCCTGTTCGGGCAAGGCGGTGCTGTCCACGATCATCGCGTTCAGCCCCCCGGTTTCGGCGATCAAAGGCGCGCCGGGAGCCATGTTTTCAACCATTGCGGCCTGGATCATTCGCGCCGTCGCGGTTGAGCCGGTAAAGGCCACGCCAGAAATCCGAGGGTCCGAGGTCAGCGCCCGGCCAACCACCCGGCCTTCGCCCGGCAACAATTGCAGCGCCGAGGCAGGGACACCGGCCTTGTGCATCAGGCGGACCGCGAAGGAGGCGATCAGCGGCGTGGTTTCGGCGGGTTTGGCCAGCACACCGTTTCCAGCCGCCAGCGCCGCCGCGATTTGACCGGTGAAGATGGCCAGCGGGAAATTCCACGGGCTGATACAGGTGAACACACCACGCGCCGGATGTTCCAGCTTTTCCGCCTGCACCGCATAATAGCGCAGGAAATCGACCGCTTCGCGCAATTCGCCAACCGCATCCATCAGCGTCTTGCCCGCTTCTCGCGCCAGCAGGGCGAAAATTTCACCGAAATTCTGTTCATAAAGATCGGCCACCCGATGCAGGGTGGCGGCGCGTTTGACCGCCGGGGCGGCCCAGGGCCGCGCCGCCGCCAGCGCGGTTTCGACATCCTTGGCGTTGGCGGTGACGACCTTGCCGATCACGTCGCCGGTGGCGGGGTTTGTGGCCTTCACCGGGGCAGATCCCTGCAACGGACCGGCGATCAGCGGTTCGGCACTGGTCGGAAAATCGTTGCTGCGGGCTTCGTCGATGCGGGCCAGTTCGGTCACGTCGAACAGGTCAAAGCCCGCGGAATTGCGCCGCGTCCCGAACAGTTCTGGGCCGGTGGCGATTGTAGGTCCGTGTGCTGCCATTTCCCGCTCGTGCTGGGCAAAGGGACAGGCGGCGACGGTGTCGGCGGGGATGTCTTCGTCGACGATCTGATTTACGAAGGAAGAATTGGCGCCGTTTTCCAGCAGCCGCCGCACCAGATAGGCCAGCAAATCACGATGTGCACCGACCGGCGCGTAGATCCGGCACTTGGTGGCTTCGTCCCGCAGCACCAGATCGTGCAGCGCTTCCCCCATGCCGTGCAGGCGCTGGAATTCAAAGGTATCGCGTGGCAGGCCCTGAGCCATTTCCAGCACGGCAGCCACGGTATGGGCGTTATGGGTGGCGAATTGCGGATAAATCCGGTCGGTCATCCGCAACAGTTTACGCGCATTGGCGATATAGCTGACATCGGTGGCAGATTTCCGGGTGAATACCGGGAAATCTGTCAACCCTTCGACCTGCGCATGTTTGATTTCGGTATCCCAGTACGCGCCCTTGACCAGTCGTACCATGATCCGGCGGTCCAGTCGGCTGACCAGTTCGTAAAGCCCGTCCAGAACGTCCGAGGCGCGGCGGCCATAGGCCTGCACCACCACGCCGAACCCGTCCCAGCCCGCCAGTTCGGGATCGGCAAGCACGGCTTCGATCACTTTCAGCGACAGGCCAAGACGGTCGGCTTCTTCGGCGTCGATATTGAACCCCATGCCAGCCTTTGCCGCCCTCCGGGCCAGATCGCGCAGCACCGGCACCAGTTCATCCATCACACGGTCTGTTTTGGCGACCTCATAGCGCGGATGCAGCGCCGAGAGTTTGACCGAAATCCCGGGATTGGAGCGGATATCGGAATGCGTGCAGCCCTTGGCGATCACTTCGATCGCGGTGGCATAAGACACCGTATAGCGTTCGGCATCTTCCATCGTCATCGCCGCTTCGCCAAGCATGTCGTAGGAATAGGTATAGCCCTTGGCTTCCTGCCCTCTGGCGCGATCCATGGCGGATTTGATGTCCTGACCCAGCACGAATTGACGGCCCATTTCACGCATTGCGCGCCCCACGGCGGTACGGATCACCGGTTCGCCCAACCGCTTGACCGCGTGGCGCAGATTGCCTGCCAGTCCCGGCGCATCAGCCTTGAGCACCCGCCCGGTCAGCATCAGACCCCAGGTCGAGGCATTGACCAGCGGTGAAGCCGAATGGCCCAGATGCTTGCCCCAGTCTGACGGCACGATCTTGTCTTCGATCAACGCGTCGATGGTGACGGAATCGGGCACCCTGAGCAGCGCTTCGGCCAGACACATCAGCGCGATGCCTTCATCGGTGGACAAGCCGTATTCGGCCAGAAACACCTCCATCAGCCCCGGTGCCGCGTCGTTGCGAATACGGGTGACCAGCTTGGCCGCGCGGGTGGAAATCGCTTTTCGCGCGGCGGCATCCAGATCCGCCTGCGCGATCAGCGCGGAAACGGTTTCGGTTTCATTCTGGCGTTTATTGCGGTCCCAACGGGGGTCAAGGTCGATCATGCTGGCCTCGGGAAGCTAGGGTAACGTTTCGATAATGATATCGCAAAAATATTGTTCTTTTCGTCCATAGGAATTAAATTCCCAGTCAATAAGACCATACTAGTCAGGGAACTTGGACCAATGGCGCAGAAGACCGAAACCCTGCCCGGGCTGGACAGGTTCGACCGTCGGATTTTACAGATTCTGTCGGTCGAGGCGCGGGTTTCGATGACCGATCTGGCACAGCGGGTGGGATTGTCAAAAACCCCGGTTCTGGCGCGGGTCCGGCGGTTGGAAAAAGACGGGTATATCACCGGCTACCGGGCGCAGTTGTCGACCAAGAAGCTGGGGCTGGATCATGTCGCCTTTATCGAACTCAAACTCAGCGACACCCGCGAAGCGGCGCTGTCTGCGTTCAACGCCGCGATCCGCAAAATCCCCGAAGTGGAAGAATGCCACATGATCGCGGGTGGGTTCGATTACCTGATCAAGGTGCGGGCGCGCGATATTGGTGATTACCGCCGGGTTCTGAGCGAAAATATCTCGACCCTGCCCCATGTCGCATCCAGTTCGACCTATGTGGCGATGGAGACGGTGAAAGAATCCGGGGGCGAGCCGCTCAGCGAAAGCTGACAGGATCAGTCGTCGCGGTTGATGGCAAAGACGCGCTGCAGCGCCCGGTACAGATCGGATTTATTGATCGGCTTCATCAGCCGGATGTCGTCCGGCAAAATCACGTTGCCATGAAGCGCTGCTTCGTTCGGAAAGCCGGATATGAAGATCACTTTCAGATCGGGTTGAAATTGGCGCAGCCGCTGCGCCAAAGCCGCCCCCCGGAGCGTGCCGGGCATGACGATATCGGTCAAAAGAAGATCGAACGGACCATGGAGATTGTAGAGTTGCAACGCCTCATCGCCCGAAGAGGCGGCGATGCAGTCAAGCCCGAAACCATGCAGATTCTGCTGCAATAGCTGGTTCAAAGACGGATTGTCTTCAGCCAGCAGAACCCTCCCCTCAATCTGGAACCCGTTCAGGCCGGCCTGAGCCATTTTCATGATTGACGTGTCCTTCACCGAGGCGGGGAAGAACAGCTTGATCGAAGTGCCGTTCCCCGGTTCGGAATAGACCCGCACCCCGCCTTGAGACTGTTCGGCAAACCCCTGCACCATCGACAATCCCAAGCCGCTGCCCTGATGCATTGGTTTGGTTGAAAAGAACGGGGTGAAAATTTCCGACATAACTTCCGGGGGAATTCCCTCGCCGCTGTCGGACACCGAAACCACGACATATGGACCCGGATGCAGATGATCGAGCCCGCCGTCGATATCGACCTCGGTCAGCACCTTGTTGCCGGTCTCGATAGTGATCGCCCCGCGGTCCCCGATCGCGTCGCGGGCGTTGATCACCAGATTGAGCAGGGCGCTTTCGAACGAACTGCGGTCGATATGAACCGGCCAGAGCGCGTCATCGAGAGAGGTCGACAGATCGATGCGATCAGGCAGAACCCGTTCTAGCATCGACTTCATATCGCCGATCAGCCCGTTCAGATCGGTCGATTGCGGGTCCAGCGTCGCCTTGCGCGCGAAGCTGAGCAGTTTGCGGGTCAGGTCGCTGGCCTGTTTCGAAGCGGCCAGAGCGGACTCGATGCATTCTTCGATTTCCTGCCGGTCCTCGCTGTCCTGTATCAGTTCCAGATTGCCGACGATGACTGCCAGAAGATTGTTGAAATCATGCGCCACGCCGCCAGAGAATTTGCCAACGATTTCCATTTTCTGCGCCTGCAACAACTGCGCTTGGGTTTTGACCAGATCGTCAATGTCATGCATCGTGCCCATCAGACCGATGGCTTCACCTTGATCATCGAGGATATGGGCGCTGTTCAATTCTGCATGCCTGAAACTGCCGTCAGCTTGCAGAATGCGCAGCCGGACAACGTCGTGATCGCCTTTGTTCAAGCGGCCGTCGACCATCATGCGTTGACGCGCATTCAGGAAAAGTTGGCGGTCGTCTTCATGAAAGACGCTGGTAATGTTTTCCTGTGTGGGCTGAAACGTTTCGGGATCGAAGTTGTGAAGCCTGTAGACACCGGGCGACCAATAGATTTCACCGGTCTTCAGGGAGACTTCCCAAGTGCCAATTCCGGCGACGCTTTCGGCCCTGATCAGGCGGTCCTGCACATCAAGGAGTTCGGTTAGATCATGTTCGGTTCCGACCAGGCGCAACGGTTCGCCCGCATCGTCGAAAACCATCTTGAAGCTGTGATGTATCGAACGGTATTTGCCTCGGGCATCGCGGATACGCAGGACGATTTCACCAGTTTCACCGGTTTCGGCGGCCGTTTCGATAGCCTTGAACATTCTGTCCCGATCATCCGGATGCACAACGTCCAGCCGGTGTTCGCTGAAATCTTCGTAATCCTCTTCTGTGTAGCCCAGCAACTGCATCTCGCGTTGCGACCAGCCCCCTTCGCCGGTTTTCAAGTCGATATACCAGAAACCGATATCTGTTGCTGTTCTCAGGGGAATGGCTGCATCTGTTTGCCCGGCTGATTGCGCCCGGTTTTGATTGCCGGGGGGAGCCGTCGGATCGACGGAAATGAGATACAGGTTTCGGCCTGCGCCGTCGTCAATTACACGCCCGGTCAAACTGATTGCGGTGCCGGGACCGCTGTTTGTCCGGGCCGCCCATGTCAGAAGGCTGTCGTCGTTCTGAACCGTCAGGTTTTGAAGAAAATCTGCCAATCCCTCGGGATCGGGTCCAGTCCACAGGGCGGTGAGCATGTTTCCGGTCGGCGCTGCGTTTTCGATATTCAGAAACTGGGACATCGCCGAATTGTGCCGTACCACAGAACCGGTCCGGTCCAGCACAGCCATCGGATAGGGCGCGTATTCAAATGCAGCTTCCGCCAAGGATACCATCGGATAACCTGATAAATTCTCTGCTCAATTGAGCTAAGACCAGCCGGAGGCGCAAAACAAGCTTAGATTTGGAGCGTTTCAATCTCAAAAGTACAGCCCGCACCACCAAAGCAAGAGGTATCCATTCAGTACGCCCGCACCGATAGTTTTCATTGAAATCCCTGTGGAACCAAGCGTTTAGAACGCGATCCTGCTGCATCCCAGCAATCCGGCGCGGTCGTCCTGGATGATCCAGAGCGGGCATTGCGCCCGGGTGTCGATAGGCAACGGTTGCCGGAAAGTCGCGATCGTCCGGGTGGCGGCAGGCAGCGACAGCACCGCGCGGGCCACGCTGCCAGCGAAATAGATACCTGCCATCGGCATATAGGCCAACAGCAGATCTCGCAGCAGCCAGCCGATCAGATCGCCGTAGAAATCGGCCAGCCCGGTCAATTCGTCAGAAGTACCATAGCCGTCGATGATCTGTGCAGGCGTCAGATCGCCCTGTCCGGTCAGCGCCGCACAAAGATGGGACAGGCCGCGTCCGGAAAAGCAATCCTCGACCGTCGGAAACGCCGGGGACAGCCCCGGTTGCCGTGCCTCCAGCGCCGCGCCGATCCCCGCCGGCAGGGTCACGTGGCCCATTTCCACACTCGGGCAAAGCACCGCGCCGCCCGACTGGATCACCGGGCTGACATTAAAGCCGGTGCCGATGCCGACGACCAGAGACTGCCGGATCGGTCCGTCCGGCACGATGCCCGGTGCAACCCGGAGCAATTGCTGATCGTCCAGCACCGGGACGGCATGGCCCAAAGCGGTCAAATCGTTGATCAGGCGCACCTGCGCGCCGGCCAGACGCGCTGTGATCAGGTCAGCATCGAACAGCCAGTCACGGTTGGTCAACCGCGCGCGCGTACCGTTCACCGGCCCCGCCACCGCCACCACGATTTCGTCGATCCGCGCCTCGCCGGTATCGTCCAGAAACCGGTCCGCCACCGCGTCGAAGCCGGTAAAATCATCATTGCAGTAGCTGTGGGCCGTACCGGGCAGAACCATACCCTGCTGTGCCAGCGCAAGGCGGGAATTGGTCCCGCCGATATCGGCTACCAAGCGCATCGGGTCAGTTCAGCCACTTGCCGGTATCCGGCGCGAGACAGGACAGCTTGTTCCGGTCAAAAGACAACGGATGCGGCGTGCCGGGCCAGGCCTGACCATTACGGTTAAGCGCCGTGACCGGGATCAGCTGCATCACGCCGCCCTTCTTCACGACAATTCTGGTGGCCAATGTCATCGCCTCGATCCGGTCATGGGTGGCATAAACCATGAAGGTAGCAAATTTGCGATGCAAGGCCCATATGCGCCGCTTGAACAGTCCCGCCCGGGGATGAATTTTACAGGCCGTCGACGATGGCTTCGCAGGCGCGGACGGCATCCTGACCGAATGAGGGGATCAGGTAATCCGGCCAGCTGGACAGTTTGACGATCACGACATCCGCGCTGCGGTCGATAAAGATCATCTGCCCGAAGACGCCGCGCGCCATGAAAACACCCCGTTCGGGATTATGAACCCACCAGAACCGCCGATAGGCCCCGTCCGGTGACAACTGGTCGTAAGGTGCGCCGAATTTCGACGCGTCGGCACCGCCGCAAATGGCGTCGATCCAGCCCCCGGGCACGACCTGCCGATCGCCCACCCGGCCACCGTCCAGCATCATCTTGCCAAACCGGGCATAGTCGCGCAGCGTCGCGTTGAAACCGCCATCGGCCAGCGCGGTGCCCGCGTCATCAACCGTGAAAAACCCATCATGTTCGCACCCCAAATGCCGCCAAATCCTGTCGGACAGCAAGGAGGCAAGATCGGCACTGCCGACGCGTTCCAAAGCCCAGGCGATCACATCCGTTTCGATCGACCGGTAGGAAAAACTGAGCCCGTGCGCACGTTCCTGCGGCAAGGTCAGGATCACATCGCGGATCGTGGGTTTGATTTCACCGTCGCGAACCGGGCGCCAGCCAGAGGCGACGTCGACCCGGGTCATGTCGCTGCCTGCCAGCCCGTAATCTTCGCTGAACCGCGCCCCCGACAACATGTCGAGCGCCTGATCCACCGTGCATCCCGCGTAACCTGTGCCTTTCAGTTCGGGAATGATGTCCTGCAACGGGGCGGCCAGATCCAACAGACCTTCGCCATGCAGGATACCAGCCAAGGCCCCGATAACAGATTTTGAAACCGATTGCCCCAGATGCGCGGCTTCGGAGTTGAAATCATTGGCATAAAATTCTGTGACGACCGTCCCGCCCTTAAGAATGAGAAGACCGTCGGTATAGCTTTCCCAAATCCAATCGCTGATCGGCAGGGACCGCCCGTCGAAGCTGTCGAACCGTATCGACGACAAGTCCTGCGCGGCGTGGTCAAATCCCCGAACAGGGCCACCACCGGCCCGCACATCCACGGTGGGAAACAGGGTGCGCATGTTCTGGAAGGACCAGCGGTTGAACGGTGCCAGATCCCAATTTTCCAGCGTCGGCCGCTTTTCCGGCGGCGGCGGAAAGCCCTGCATGATGCCGATTTCCCGCGCTGTCTTGGGTTTCAGGCTGTTTGATGTCCGCTGCATTCGGCACGCTCCCGCTGGGCGGCCCACAGGGGGTGGACCACAGTCAATATTTGTGTGGTGGCCAAGGGGCGGCCACCACGTTGTTGCCGGGTTGGATTATTGCTTCAGGCGTGTCCAAACCTTGTTGTACAGCTCAACCACGTCCTGATCGCAGGGTTTGACAAAGTCCGGGGCCGGTGCATCCGCAGGCATCACGATTTCCGGGGCGTCCAGCATTTCGGCATCCATGAATTTGTCCGACCCCAGAACACCGTTGGCATAGCGCGCGAAATTCGAGGTCAGGGCCGCGTTTTCCGGTTCCATCATGAAATTCACGAACAGTTTCGCGTTTTCCATGTTGGGCGCGTCAGCCAGCACCGCCACATTGTCCATCCAGCCGGTGAAACCTTCCTTGGGATAGGCGTATTTCAGGGTCGGACGATCGTTGCGCGCACGCATCGCAGCACCGTTCCAGCTTTGCGACAGATCGACATCTTTCGACGTCAGTTTTTCGATCACCGCATAGTCCATCGTGCGCCAGTCTTCCTTGGCCTTCACCAACAGGTTCAGAAGCTCTTTCATCTGTTCCGGGTTCGAGTTGCAGCGCGGATAATTCAGATAGCGCAGACCGGCGTTGATCACATCGTTCATGTCGTTGAGCATGTTGATGCGGCCCTTAAGTTCGGCCGGCGGGTTGAACACGATTTCAAGCGTGTTGATGTCGCCGCCGTAAACGTCCGCATCCACGGTGAAGCTGGTGGTTCCCCACTGATAGGGCACCGAATATTTGCGGCCCGGATCCCAGTAAACATCGACCCAGTTCGGATCGAGATTCTTGAAGTTTTCCATTTCCGAGGCATCGATTTCGGCCAGAAGCCCCTCTTCCACCATGATGGCGACCATGTAATCGCCCGGCACCACGATGTCATAGCCGGTGCCGCCTTCCTTGACCTTGGCCAGCATGGTTTCATTGCTGTCATAGCCATCCAGCGTGACGTCTATGTCGTATTGCGCTTCGAATTTCTTGATCATCTCGGGGTTGGTGTAGTTGCCCCAGTTATAGATGTTCAGCTTGCCTTCGGCCTGTGCCTGCACAGCGGTTAGGGCGATGACGGATGTGACCGCCGCCTTGAATAGTTTCGAGTTCATTTCAGGTCCTCTCGTTGGTTGGGATTGGCCCGTGTCGCACGGGCTTCTGGTTATTTGCGGTTGCGTTGAAGCAGGAAGGTCATCGCCACCATTGCGACCGTCAGCACGATCAGGACGGTCGATACCGCGTTGACCTCTGGTGTGACGCCGCGGCGGATCTGGCCAAGGATATAAATTGGCAAAGTCGTCTCGCCCGGCCCTGCGACCAGCAAGGTGATGATCACGTCGTCCAGCGACACCACGAAAGCCAGCATCGCCCCGGCCAGAATGCCCGGCATCAGCAAGGGCAGCGTCACATGGCGGAAAGCCTGCCAAGGCGTGGCATAGAGGTCGGCCGCGGCGGATTCGAAGGTCTCGGACATATCCGCAAGACGGGCACGGACGGGCATGAAGGCAAACGGGATACAGAACACCGTATGCGCAAGGATAAGCCAGCCCAGCCCGGTCAGTCCGGTCAGTTGACGCAGCATTGAAAAGAACGCCAGCGTGGCAATCGCAGTCACGATTTCAGGGATCATCAATGGTTGATTGATCAGGGCAATGGCCGCCGACCGGCCAAGAAAACCGCCGCCCCGTGTTGTCGCCAGGGCCGCCATGGTTGCGATCATCGTCGAAACCACAGTGGCGGTCAGCGCCACCTGGATCGAGATGCCCGCCGCGTGCCGGATATCCCCGTTATCCATCGCCGCCGCGTACCAGCGCAGGCTGAATTCGGTCCAGCGCACCACCGATCGGTTGTCGTTGAACGAAAACACGATCAGGATGGCGATAGGCGCATAAAGCAGCAGCAGAACAAACCAAGACAGGCCGGTAAACAAGGGTTGGCGCCGTAATTCACGGGTGCCGGTCGCACGGGTCAGGAAGTTTGGTTTTCTGCGGAGAGGTTCAGCCATGACGGTTTTCCTTTTCTGCACCCGCACGCAAGGAGAGCAGCAAAGCAATCAGCACCACCCCCATCAGGATCAGAGCCGCGGCAGAGCCAAACGGCCAGTTGCGCCCCGACCCGAACTGCATCGCAATCAGATTTCCGATCATCAGTTTCTTGCCCCCGCCCAGAAGCTCGGGCGTGATATAGGCGCCAAGCGCAGGGATCAGCACCAAAGCACACCCCGCCACGATGCCCGGGCGGCTGATCGGAATGACGATTTGACGGAAAACCTGCATCCGCGAGGCATAGAGATCGTGGCCCGCCTCCAGCAGGGAGAAGTCGAATTTTTCCAGCGACGCATAGATCGGCAGGATCATGAAGGGCAGATAGCTGTAGACCAGACCGGCCAGAACGGCACCATCCGTATAGAGCATCTGCATCGGCGTGCTGATCACGCCCAGCTTCATCAGGGCGAGGTTGATAAAACCTTCGTCGCGCACGATCAGCAGCATCGAATAGGTTCGGATCAGAAGGTTTGTCCAGAACGGCAGGGTGATTGCAAAAAGCCAGGCGTTGCGCTGTTCAGGCGGGCGGGCAGCGATGAAATAGGCCACCGGAAACCCCAGCATCAAGGTGCCGAACATCGTGAATATCGCCAGCCCGAAGGACCGCCCGAAAATCTGCAGGTAAGCGCTGTTGAAACTCAGCGTGTCGTCGAAGATGTCCCGCTCGAACAGGAACTGGACATAGGCGTCGGTCGAAAAAACCCATTCAACGCCGCCATATGTGCCCGGTTCCAGAAAGGAATAGATCAGCGCGATCGACAACGGGGCCAACCCGAATATCCCGATGATCATCAGCGCGGGAAGCAGAAGAAACAGCCTGACGCGACGCTTGCCTTTGGCACGCGCGTGCAACGCCTGTTGCAGGTTTTCCGATGCTTTCGGGATCTGTTGCACAAGCTCTGCCATCAGTCTGCCAGAACCTGCAACATGGAGGTATCGCAGCTCAGACCGACCACGGTGCCAACCGGACTTGGCCGGTCGACCTGAGCCTGAATTTCGGTGCCGTCGTCGAGGCAGACAAGCATCTGCGACCCGGCTCCGAAATAGGTGGCGTCGCGCACGGTTCCTCTCAGCAACGCGGCCTCGGACGCCGCATCGCAAACCGTGATGGTTTCAGGGCGCAGCGCGATATGGACGGGGCCCGGCACCAGCGTGGCGCTGGCCGTCTTGACGGTCAGCGGCGGGCCATCTGCGAACCTGATCCGGGCCATCGGGCCTTCGTATCCCAGCAATTCACCGGTCACGATATTGGTATCGCCGATGAAATCAGCGACGAAGCGGCTTTGCGGGGCGGTATAGATGTCTTCGGGCGTGCCGACCTGCTGCACCGCCCCTGCCGACATCACCGCGATCTGGTCGGACATGGCCAAAGCTTCGCTTTGGTCATGGGTCACGAAAACGAAGGTGATGCCGGTTTCATTCTGCAACCGCTTCAATTCGCTCTGCATCCCCTTACGCAGCTTCAGGTCCAGCGCAGACAGCGGTTCATCCAGCAGCAACACCTTTGGTCTTGGGGCCAGGGCGCGGGCCAGTGCCACGCGTTGCTGTTGCCCGCCCGAAAGCTGATCCACCCGGCGCGCGGCAAAGGCCCCCAGTTGGACCAGATCAAGCATTTCTTCGATCGTCGCGGCGATTTCGGCCTTTGGCCGTTTCAGCATTTCCAACCCGAAGCCAATGTTGCGGGCAACGCTCATATGCGGAAACAGGGCATAGTTTTGAAACACCGTGTTCACCGGCCGTTTATGCGGCGGCAAATGACCGATCGATTCCCCGTCCAGCCGGATTTCACCCTCGCTGGGCAGTTCGAAACCGGCGATCAGTCTGAGCAGAGTGGTCTTGCCGCAGCCCGACGGCCCAAGCAGGGTGAAAAAGCTACCCTCCGGAACGGCCAGCGAAACATTTTCCAGCGCCGTCACCGCCGTAGCGCCTTCGCCAAATCTTTTGGTCACATGTCTCACGTCAATCATGGTTTGTCCCGGCACTTCCCTTTTGGCGCTGTTGGGACTCACCCTAAGACCGGGCACACGGTCTTGGAAATACCCCTAGAGAAGGGTATCCGGCCTACCCCCAAAGGGGTAAGCGCGGGTCAGATGACCGATTGCAGAAAGATCGAAAACAGCGCCGACTGAGATGAGATTCCCAGTTTGCGGTAGATGTTTTTGCGGTGCACTTTGACGGTCGCTGGCGACAGGTCCAGCAACAGGGCGATCGACTGGCTGGAATGGCCGCGCAACAGATGCTGAACGATTTCGATTTCGCGGCTGGTCAGACCCTTGCAAACCTGTTCAATCATTGTGTCCAGGTGCATGGCGCCGCTCAATTGATCCGGGGCTGTGCGTGGGCTGCGATGGAAATGCTGCTCACACAGGGCCGAAATGACCTGATGGGCCTGCAACAATCGGTTCACATCCCGGCGCGAGAACCGCATTTCTCCGACCAGTCGCCCCAAAGAGAAGAAAAGTGTGCTGTCCGACAGGGTGACAAAAACGGCCAACTCATCCTTCAGGCGGACGGATTTGTAGTAAATGTGGAAATAGTCGGTCTGCGAAAACCGGTCCGGCGCCACATCGTCCAGCACCATGATGGGGTCGAAACGGTCGCTTATGAAGCTGACGACGAACGGGTCCAGCAGCCAGGCCCGGTCCAACCATCTGTCAACGACGACAGAGCGCCGTTCCTGCCTGACATTATCAAAAATGTGTTCGGGCAATGCGCCCGGGCTGAGTCGGCTGACAAATGCGCCGCGAAACGGCGTTACCGTCCGCATATAGTCCAGAACCGAAGGAACGAAGTCCGCTGTTCCAATGGATCGGATCGCTTTGGCGAGAGCGTCTGCGGTGGCTGAGGCTTGCGTCATCTTTACCGATCCGGATCTATGGACATTCACGTCTGGCCCCGGCGCGAGGCGGCGCTGCCGCCGGTTCGGCCGTTCTGCCGTTTTGGGCCCGGCGCATTGAACGCCGGATCGTGGCTTATTAAAAGCCCCCGATCAATCTGGCGATGAGATTTTCGACCGCCGCAACTGCCATTGGACCGACTGCGGGACCCGGCCAGCGCAAAAGCAAACGATGCGGCCCATCAAGCATCCCGGGACCGGTTCCAAAACATGATATGCTTGAAAGCGGCTCCGTAACGGGGCATCTGCCCCGGTCGGGATGCAGTGTCAGCAATGCAAAAGGAGCCCGGGATAAACCCGGGCTCCTTTCGGTTTCACGATACGATCACCGCTGTTCGCGATCACCCGCCATAGACGAGCCGCGGTAGCCAGGTGATGATCTGTGGGAATACCATGCAGAGCACCAGCCCGACGATTTGCAGCGCGAGGAAAGGCAGGGCCGATTTGAAGATGTCGCTCATCGGGATTTCCGCCGGCGCCACACCGCGCAGGTAGAACAGCGCATAGCCGAAGGGCGGCGACAAGAAGCTCATCTGCATGTTCACAAGGTAGAGAACCCCGAACCACAGCACCAGATCACCTTCCGATCCCAGACCGAAGGCCTGTGCGCCAAGCGCCCGGATGATCGGCACGAAGATCGGAACCGCGAGCAGCAAGATGCCAACCCAGTCGAGGAACATGCCGAGGATGATCAGCACGACCTGCATCAGGATCAGGATGCCCCAAGGGCCAAGGCCCAGACCGGTCATCGTCTGTTCGACGAATTGCTGGCCGCCTTCGAGAACGTAGAGCCCGACAAAGATGGTCGCGCCGAACATGATCCAGATCACCATCGCGCTGGCTTTCAGCGTGGTCATGCAGGCTTCGCGGATGGTTTGCCAGCTCAGCTTGCGATGGATCGCCGCGACGATGAACGCCCCGAATGTGCCGATACCAGCCGCTTCCACCGGGGTCGCCACGCCGGCAAAGATCACGCCCAGAACAACGAAGATCAGCGTAATCGGTGCCGCCATATTACCCAGAAGGCGCAGCTTTTCACGGGTGTCGATCCGTTCCTCGACCGGGATCGGCGGGCCTTTCTTGGGATCGAGATAGCACATCGCGGTAACGTAGAAGATGTACATGCCCGACAACAGCAGACCGGGCAGGACCGCGCCGATGAACAGTTCGCCCACCGATTGTTCGGCCACCACGGCATAGATGATCGCCAGAATCGAGGGCGGGATCAGGATGCCCAGCGTACCGCCTGCCATGATTGATCCCATCGCGATCTTCGGATCGTAGTGACGTTCCAGCATCGCCGGCAGGGCGATGATGCCCATCGTCACCACAGCCGCGCCGATCACCCCGACCATGGCGGCGAGGATGGTCGAAGCGATGATCGTCGCCGCCGCAAGGCCGCCTTTGACGCCGCCCATCAGCTTGTAGATCACATCGAACATCTCGTTGATGATCCCCGCCCTTTCCAGCATCGCTGCAAGGAAGATGAAGAGCGGGATCGCCGAGAGCTGATAGTTCGTCATCAACGGGAAGATCCGCGACGGCACGATGTTCAGGGTCTGCGCGTCGCCCAGAATGAACAGGAACACACAAGCCAGACCACCGGTGACGAAGGCCAAGGGCAGGCCCGCCATCAATAGGGCCATGAGGCTGCCGAACATAAGGGCCGTCAGCCAGCCAATTTCCATTTCAATTCCCATGGATTACGCTCCCTGAAGGCTGTTGCGGACTGAGTTGAGATCGGAGGCAAGCTTGGAAATCCCCTGAAGGATCAGAAGAACAGCCCCCACGACGATGGCCCATTTGAACGGCCAGTAGGCGATTTGCCATTCCGAGAACGAAACCTCGTCCACGACCGTTGCATCCATCGCGAAGATCCAACCGGTCACCAGCAACGTGCCTGCGAAGATGAAGAAGAAGATCGAGGTGAAAAGATCCACCACCGCTTTGCGCAAAGGGGACCAATCCGCATAGAACACATCGACCTTGACATGCGCATCGGTCAGCGCGGCATAAGAGCCCGCGATCAGATATTGCATGCCGAACATCAGGTACATGCCTTCATGCACCCAGATGGTGGGCGAGTTGAAGACATAGCGCGCCACCACTTCGTAGTAATAGGCGATCACTGCAATCACCATCCAGTAGCTGACAAATTCCCCGGTATAGAAGGACAGCCGGTCGATCGCGCCAGTCCAGCCGGTGCCGATATGATCCTCGTCCTTCTTGGTTTCTTCGGCTTCGACTTGTTCAAGCCGTTCCACCGCCTCGTGTTCGATCGCATCCAGACTGCCCCCCGAGGGGTCTTCGCCCTCTTCGGCGCTGCGCAGGTTGGCCCGATTGACCAGGCCCGGCAGCAGGGCCACATCGACCAGCATGAAGGCGCAAATAATCATGAAGGCATAGAAGGCCCTGTTCGCCCAGTTGGCGCGCGCGGCTTTGGCCTCTGCCAAAGCCGGTTCAGCGGCTTTCTTGCCGGTACGCGCCTTTTCAATCCGCGCGGTGTCGTCGATCACGGACTGTTCGGCCTTTTCCAACGTCAGTTTCGCGCGTTTCTCGGCGAAACTGCCTTGTTCGGCGTCGGCCAAGTTGGCGCGCAGCGTCGCGATCTTGCCATCGGCTGCGGCGAGTTTCGGTTCCAGGCGCTCGATCACACGTTGAGCGCTATTTACTTCGTTGGCCGCCTGAGATTCGGCTTCGCGCGCGACTTTCCCCTGCGCGTTCGCAAACAGGATGGCGAAGAAGATCGGTAAGTAAAGGAGCCCCCACAGGTTGCGAAGGTATAGGCGATGAAGTCCAAGAATTCCCCCGGAAATCAAGATCATGTAGGCGATTGGGCTTGAATAGCCGCTGGTCTTTGTCCGCCGTGCCATGATCATGGCGACGATCGGGAAAACGATCAGCGTGCCCCAATAGACCCAATGGGGCAGGATGAAGCTAATGCTTGGCATGGGTGGTTCCGTTCGGTCTGTCGGATGAAGTGCGCCCCCGAGATTGGTCCGGGGGCGCGACGGGTTTTCAGGTTGCGATCCGGATTACAGGTCCAGGGTCTGCCCTGCGACCATTTCGGGCGTCACGTATCCCAGCGAACCGGACATCATGTAGTCGAGCTGAGTCTTGAAGACCCGCGCGGCATCCTTGTCGCGGTTTGCGTATTTGAACCAGATCGGCACGGCCACTTCGGTCATGATTTCGACGTCGGTCTGGCTGAGACGGGTGACTTCGGTGCCGTCGGCCTCGAACTTTTTCCAGGCTTCCTGGTCGGCTTTCTGGATCGCCGCGTGATGCGCGTCGGAATAGCTGTGAGTTTCCATTTCGACGAATTGCTTCATCTGCGGGCTCAGCGCGTTCCAGCTGTCCATGCCCACGGTCAGGTCCATGATATCGACCGGCTGATACACCGACATGAAGCCCGGAGGGCCCATCGAGATGTATTTGGTCACCTGGCTGAAGCCGAGAGCATAGTTCACCGCCGGACCGACATAATCGGCCACGTCAATGGTGCCCTTTTCCAGTGCCGGGAAGATGTCCGAACCGGGCAGCAGCGTCGTCTTGGCGCCGAGCGCCGAGAACAGTTCGGCCACCATACCGCCGGGCGCGCGCATCTTGCGGCCGGCGAAATCGTCGACCGACCGGATCGGCACCTTGGAGTGGATGATGTTCGGGCCGTGATGGATCGGGCCGACAAAATACATGTTCTGTCTGGCGTAAAGTTCACGCGCATGTTCCAGACCGCCCAGACCGTAGTAATAGACGTCGAATTCATGCGGGTTGCGCAGGCCCAGCGGGTAGCTGGTCAGGAACATGGCCGCGGGAATGATGCCCTGAGCGTAGATGGTGAACGGGTTCACCGCGTCCAGAACGCCGTTTTTCACGGCATCGAAAAGCTGAAAATCGCCGACGACATCATTGGCACCGAAAGGCTTGAAGGCCAGTTCGCCACCAGTTTTCTCTTCGATCGAAGCCGCCCAGTCCTTGAATATCTGCAGCCCGATACCGCCCGGCCAGGACGTCTGAACTTTCCAGGTCGTCGTTTGGCCCGCAGCGGTTGCAAGCGACGGTGCTGCCAAGCTGGCCGCACCCGCAGTCGCCAAACCGCTCAGCGCGGCGCGGCGGGAAATTGGTTTGCTGGTCATATGGTTCTCCTCCCATTTTCTGACGTTCGTCCGAAATCTCAGCGATCCGGGCACGCGTCAGTGATTGAGTGTTACAACCGGGCAAGAATTGGTAAAGTATATTCGCCAATTATGGAAATATTTTCCGTATCGTGGAAACGCAACGGCCCGTTCCCCAGTATGTCAGGAACGAGCGAGATCAGTCGCAGATTTTCAAAGCGGAAACCGCTAAAGAATTGAACTAAATTGGATTTTTGACACCGTGCCAGCGGCATCAGCAGGACGTTTCAAATGGGTCTGAGCCAAATATCCAGTCTGATCTGGAACGAGATGTGGTTATGCCACGAAAAATCACCTAATCGTTCCCCGCAGAAGTGGTCAGCCCGCATAGTCAGATAACGGAGCCAAAAACAGGGGAATCAAACGCCACAAGCCGGAAGAAAGGGCCACAAAGTTACGATAAGTTTGGTGTTCTTTAGCCTGCTCGATCCGGTGGCCGTTACCGGCCAGTGGACGCAACCTATTTGAAAGCCGATCTCAGGGCCTCCAGTCTGCGCGGCAAAAAAGGGGGGCGTGGACGACTGGTCGGGCGAACCAAAGGAGGCTTGAACACCAAGCTCCACGCAGTTACCACCACCAAAGGGCGCCCGATCCGGCTCTTCATGACCGCCGACCATGTGAGCGATGACACCAGCGCAGCAGCACTTCTCGGCGGCCCGCTAAGAGCAGGGTGGCCGGCTGTGAGAGGCAATGAGTCTGGAACCTAGCGCAGCATCCAAGACTAAATTTTTCAATCAGCTAACTATGCTCTTTCCCGATGGCAAATCCTCCTATCAGTGACATCGGTTCAATACCGAAAGTTCCAAATGCGTAGACGATGCCGGTCGCCAGAAGCAAAACAGCATTTATCGACTTAGGTAAATTATCGACTTAAGTATATGACGTTTTCCACGCACTATCCCCGCAACACTAGCGGCGATCTGGCGGGAAGGCAGTTCATCCCATCAGCTCAGCAAGGCTGACAGAACAGTTGCTAGTCTGGCAACGGCACTTTCAAAATCCGCTCTTCCAAAGTGTGCCCGCGATTGCCGCCAGACCCCTGAAAGTTGCGCCCGCCATAGTAACGTGGACCATTTCCACGGCTGCCTTGCCCACCGTCTTCATGGTCACCATCTTCATGATCGCCATCTTCGTGACCGCCGTCTTCGTGACCGCCGTCTTCGTGACCGCCATCTTCGTGACCGCCATCTTCGTGACCGCCATCTTCGTGACCGCCGTCTTCGTGATTGCCACCTGCCCCGCTTCGCTCTTCAGGGCTTTGCTGATCCGTCTCGGCAGGGCGAATTTGCGCACTAACACCTGATGTCATGAAGGCGCCGCTAGTTAGAAATGCGGCACCAGCCAAAAGAAAAGAGCGGCGTATTTCAAAACGAGTCATATTGGGCTCCTTTTCCAGACCGGGAAGGGCCACAGGAAATTCCTGCAGCCCAACGGCTTTTTTCGAGCAGGTCACAGATCTTCAGGCACCGCATATTCGTGAATATACTCCACGACCATGCGAGCATCGTCTGCCGCGAGGGTGTAGGCTTCCAAACTACCTGCAGCGCTTGCATCGAGCGTTCCGAAAACAGCGTCGTAGATGTTGACCTCGGTCGGGACAAAGCTGCCGTCCGGTTGCTCGATCAGCACCACGGCCGTGACGTCGCCATAGGTGTCCAACCGGCTATAGGTGAAGGTCGAGTAATCGATCTCCGAGTAGGTCACACTGCCAATCGTCGCGGTGTTGATACCCAGAAACGCATTGATGTAGGCGATCTCGTCTGCCGTGAACACGCCGGTCTTGTCCGTAGCCGCCGCGAGGAAAGCAGTCGATGCGGCAAGATCTTCGGCGGTGAAGACACCATCAACCAAAAAGTCAAACTCTGTTCCAGGAAGATCGGCAACACCCGGGATAGTACCGGTTGTAAGCAAGGCGACATAAATCGCCAAGTTTTCAAGCGGAGAATCGATTGTTTTATCGACACCATCGACGGTAAGAACAATTCGCCCAGCCGGATCCAAAGTAATGGCCGTGGCTGCGTTCAGAAGGGCGATAACTTCGTCTGCGCGCGTGTCAAGCACCTGAGAAGGTGAACGTCCGACATTCAACCGGCCCAGTTCGACTTCCATCGTCAGGGTTTCATCCACAGGATGGCCCTCTTCGTCCAGCGGTATCAGGTTGCCCTCTGAATCCAAAGGCTGGACAAAACCTTCCGGTGTCAGGATCGGAACCCCATTTTCATCACGAAGAATGATCCAGAGATCGCCGAAAAGATCCCCCTTATTCGAACCTGCCGAAGCGGGTCGTCCGCCACCGGCACCGTCCTTTCCACCGGGCTGACCGGCCCAATCGGGGCGATCGGAGTCCTCATCGCTTTCCGAAGCTGCCGGGCGGTTGGAATTCCCTGCGCCCCCCGCCGAGGGCGCCACCGGGTCGGCGGCTTGCGAACCGTTGCCCATTCCGGTGATATTTCGGAAGATATCATTCAAGCCGCCCCCACCAGAGTCACGCGCGTTGCGGCCTGCGTTTTCGTTGCCCATGCCGCCAGCGTTCTGACCCTGATTACGGGCACCGTTGTCGTTTTCTGCATAAGCGGCGTTAGTAACTAAGGGCGAAGTCTCCAGCGCTAACAACGCACAACCTGTAAAAAGCCCCGTTCTGACAGTTTTCAAAATGTTCCTCTGAGCACGCATCGATTTTCCTCCCAAGCCATCCAGATTAAAAAAAACGAAGGGCACTCTAACAGCCGCCCTGCCAGCAAATGATAACAAAAAAACACACATTCAAGTTTTGATTTGGAACAAAGACGAAGGGGTTGTACTGTTAGAAAATGCTATATTACACTTTTCACGTCGCCATTTGAGCAACTTCATGCTGGTTCACGGAAGTTGAATATCGGGAAAGAACCTAACGCAGAGGCGAAGCCGGAGACTTGGGGAAAATGGCAAACAAGACCAAGGTGATCTTCGTGTTGTCGGCAAGCACCGCTTTCGCAACCGTTTCACCTGCCGCTTCCGAAGCAGATGACCCAAACATCGAATTCAATATGGGTGTTGAGGTTGCCGAGACCTTCACTGACAACGTCTTTCTGACATCCAATTTCAAGCGCAGCGATTTTGTCACGACTGTTTCACCATGGCTGACCTGGTCGTACGGAACCCAAGACTTCAAACTCGATCTGAACGCCAACGCGGAAATCAGTCGCTATTCGAGCTTCGCTTCTGAAAACACCGAAGACTACCAGATCGGTATGGATGCGCGGTACCGGATGGAGAATGGTATTTTCGTTTTTGGAGGTATTGACCACGCTTGGGAACATGAGGATCGCACCTCTCCGGATGACGTGAATGGGCTTGGGCCAACGCAATTACGCGAAGCCACCGGGTATTTCGGCGTTGGCGGCAATCAAAACGGCAGGTCTTTCAGGTTGGGCGTGAATGTACGCAACCTGGATTTCGACGACACTCCGGCAGCCGGCGGCTTAACGGTCAACAATGACGACCGAGATCGTCGAGACGTCGAGATTGGTGGACGCTTCGGCCTTCAGAAAACCGCGACAGGCGAAATTTTCCTGCAAGGCATCTACGAACAGCGCGACTATGACACTGCGATCGACGATTTCGGGTTCCAAAGATCGTCCAAAGGATTTCATGCCATCCTGGGTTACTCCGGTAAAATCGGATCTCTGACAGGCGAGGCACAGGTGGGGGTACTTAGCCGCAACTATGACGACCCGCGGTTTGGCACTGTGACCACGCCAACGATCGGTGCTGATGTTGCCTGGCGTACGGGACCGAAAACCCGGATAACTGGGAAAGTAAAACGGACCCTCGAAGAAACGACGGCTTTCGGCGCGTCTGGCTACATCGCGACAACGGCAGGGGTAAGAATTAGCCATTCCATCGCGCAGGATTTTTCTCTGGGCAGCTATTTTTTCCTGACCCAGAATGACTATCAGGGAATCAACCGAAAAGACATCCTCGGAGAAGCCGGGATTGACCTGAGGTATAACCTGAATCCACGTAATTATATTGATTTTTCATATGGTTACAGACAAAGATCGTCGGACTCAGCGGGTTTTGACTTTGACGAGCACCGGTTGTTCTTTGGATTGGGCACCGACTTGAAACCCCGCTACGAGAAACGCGCCGGTGACGTCGCTTCATTCGGTTCGAGCGAGTTTTATGCGGGCGCCATGACCGGGATCAGCGCTCTCCAAACCAGAGTGGATAGTCCGCGCGGCTCGGGCGGGAACCTGATTGCAGATTTTGGCGGCAGCAACACCATTGGTGGTGTGTTTGCCGGTTATCGTGTGGGTTTTGATCAATTCGTGCTTGGGGTTGAGCTTGATGCGGAGCTTGGGAAGACGACTTGGAGCCACAATGCGAACCGAAGCTTCTCGGTTGAGGCCGGGAACGCGGTTGGGCTGTCGGCAATCACCGGGTTTCGGACCAAACACGGCAATTTCGTCTACGGTCGCTTTGGCCTGAACAGCACGGAGTTCACCAGTCACTATCAACAGCACGGAAGCAGTTCTGTGTTGAATGACAGAAAGCTTGGTTTCGATGTGGGCGTGGGGGCGGAAATTCCACTGGGCGGCGGTTTATCCGGTCGTGTCGAGTACCTAATCCGGGCCTACGACGATTACTTGATCGGTGCGCCTCTTGGTGGCGGGAACGACGATAATTTTGCCAATGTCCAGGCAGTCGCCCGATTTGGCTTGTTGTATCGCCTCAACGCCCAAAACGAGATCAAGGCCGAACCCGTCGATTTCTCGGGCCTCTATGCAGGCGGCTTTCTTAGTCATGGTACATTGCAAAGCAATAACACTGGCCCAAGACCAAGCGGATCCGCACCAGCTTTCACACTTGACGCAACGCGCTCGGGACAAGGGTTTTCACTGGGTATTCAAGGCGGATATGGAAAGCAATTTGGTGCGTTTTACCTTGGTGGCGAAGTTGACGTTGAGGCCTCGACCGCCAACTGGAATATCGAGCGAAGCCCGGTTGGAAGGGTGTACTCGCTGAAGAAGAAGAACTCCATCGGGGCATCGCTGCGCGCGGGCTATGTGATCAACAATAGTGTCCTAACCTATATTCGGGCAGGATTGGTCCGTTCCAGTTTTGACAGCAGTTATCTTGAATCTGGAATCGTAACTGCCGGGACCGTTAATTTGAATGGTACTCGCATTGGTGCCGGGCTTGAAATCGCTGTCAGCCCAAAAACCCATCTTCAGCTCGACTATTCGCACTTCGATCACGGAACACATCAGGTCAATTATGGCACGGGTGTTGATCAATTCGATACATCGTCAGACGTCTTCACGGTTGCGCTAAATTATCGCTTTTGACAGAGCGGGCAGACCAATTCGAAATGATCTGGTAATCCCCCCATTTTTAATGGGGGATTACCTCGGCAGCTAAGTATCGCAGCTTGCCTACCCCAGAGGTCCCTCAGTTTGATTTAATAGAACCAACCGCAAAGGAGCAGATGAATGAGGAAAAGCCGTTTGATCAAGGCGCAGTAATTCTAAGGATCGCTGAATATAAGGAATGGGCTGCTCAACGCTACGCGCACTGCTTTGGCGCGAAATTCCTCTCTCGGTCGTGATGCCATATCTGTTCTCCTTTGCGACACGATACGTGGTCAAAGGAGCGGCACAATCCCGCGACAGGTCCAACGCCAGACCGTTGCACTTCATGCCCCCCAGCTTGCAGAAATTTCGGAGCGAAGGGCGGGAACCGGCCATTCGCGTCAAATCGCACGCATGACCGGTTCGGGTGTGAAGCGGTCGTTCGCCACGCCCAATGAGAACATAGGCTACGCGGAGCTTGCTGACACTGCGGCCTGGACGCTTCGCCCCCCCTCGGCAACTTGTTTCAGAGGAAAGGCATTTGCCCCCTGTCGGAGCGCTACGAATGCCTACCCAGCCCTGCGGAACTGGCGGAATCCCACCCATGTTATTGAATAACACTTGAGGGTTATTGACTAACACGTGAGGTCATATCTTGTTGGCCACAAGATTACGACAAACGACCGGTTAACGCGTTTGTCTGGCAACACGGCGAACTGGCGACAATCCTGAAGCACAAGCGCCATACTACCACCGCGACCTGCGGTAAGAAGGAGCAAGAACATGAAACTCTTGATAGCAACAGCGACGGCTGTTCTGGTTGCATCTCAGGCATTTGCCGGCTCGTACGAGGTAAGATGCGAGACAACGAAAGTGCCGTATCAGGAAACCGTCAAAGGCGGAACTCCCGAGAAAGTAATCGGCGGGGCGATTATCGGCGGGGTGCTCGGGAAAGTCGTGACAAAGGAAAATGCCGGTGCTGCCGCCGGCGCCATCATCGGCGGCGCCGTCGCCAATGAGACGAGCAAGAGGACCGTCACCAAATACAAAGACGTCGAAACCTGCACGAACGTTTTCATTCCCGAGCGCGTCACGGATGAGGAAAGGCTTCGACAGGCCTTGCTGGATCTGAACGGCGGCAAGTCGGTCAGCAAGGAAATGATCATGGACGTGCAGTATACGATCGGCGTCGGCCATGACGGAAAATGGGGGCCAAAGTCCAAGCTGGCCGCCGAGAAATACCTGGCAAACCTCGAGCCTGACGCGCCGCTGTATTCACTGGTGGTCAATGATGTGGTCATCGTCAGTTCGGCCGACGTCAATGCGGTCGATCAGATCAAGGATGCATTGCTTGAAGCAGGTGTCGACTCGCAAATCTTTGTCGATTTGCAGCAATAAATATCAGCGGCGCTACTCAATGTAGCGCCGCCGGTGACAGCCGGAAAAATTGCCCGAACCAAGGTTCGGAACCTGTTCCTCAGGCAATCGGCAAACTTGTCGGCGCATTTCGGATGCTCGCGCTATCCACATTGCAGTGGAGCCGAAATTACTCGCTTGTGAAATCACTCCAGAGCGGATCATTGGCGCAGGTCTCGGACATGCTCCGGGACAGCGGTCATCGAGCCAACGAAGTTCAGCTCCGGGCTCATTCCAGACCTTCGCTGCGGTACGCGCCAACGACATCCTCGGTCGGCCGCTGGTAATTGCGCTGATCGCGGTCCCGATCCTGTTTCAATCCTACGGTATTTTCTTTCTGGCTTAAGCCTCGGCCTGGCTTCTGAAAGTGCCGCACCGGATCGCAGCGCCCTGCGCTTTGATCGAAACATCAAACTTCTTCGAACTTGCTGTCGCCGTAGCGATCAGCCTTTTCAGCCTGAATTCCGGCGCCGCTTTGGCCACTGTTGTGAACGTACTGGTGAAGGTCACGGTGATGCTTTCTCTTGCCGCCTTTGCGAACAGAACCCGGGCAAGACGAATGCCCATTGAAACTCCCGGTGTCAAACCGGGAAGCCCGGCAAGAAGGGGGGATTGCCCTGTCGCGCGCATGAGGCGTAGGCTGTCAAGCGGGAGGAAATATTCATGAAGCGAAGGGAGTTGATCGCGGCGATCGCCGCATCGACCGTTCTGTCGTCCCCCTCTGTGCTGCGGGCCGAGCAACTTTTCCGGCTCGCCCTGACGCCGGTGTTCCTTGATAACGACGCGGTGGTGATCGCACGGCTTCGCGACGCGCTCTCGGAAGGAATGGGGCGTGATATCGACCTTGTGCAGCGCAGGACCTACCAGGAAATCACCGGTGCGCTTCTGGATGGCTCCGTCGATGCCGCATGGGTCTGTGGCTATCCCTTCCTGCAGCACCGCGCCCAATTGAACCTGCTCGGCGTGCCGGTCTGGCGCGGCCAGCCACGGTACCAGTCCTATCTTATCGCCTCGGTCGCAGATATGGCTGCCAGTCTCGAAGACCTACGCGGCGGCATGCACGCCTTCTCTGACCCCGACAGCAATTCCGGCTTCCTTGTCACGGCCTCGGATCTCGCCCGGATGGGTGAAACGCCTGACACGTATTTCGCGCGTACCATCTTCACCTGGGGACACAGGAACGTGGTGCGGGCGGTCGCTGGTGGTCTGGTCCGGTCGGGCAGCGTTGATGGTTATGTCTGGGAAACCCTCGCTGAGGTCGAACCCGACCTCGTGGCGCGAACGCGGATCGTGGCAAAGTCCGAATGGCTGGGATTCCCACCCTTCGCAGCGCGGACCGACCGGATGGCGGATGCAGATGTCTCGTCGCTCCAGAACGCGCTGCTTTCGATGGATCAAACCGACGCCGGGCGCGCGGCGCTCGATCTGCTTTTCCTTGATGAGATCGCGGAACCTGACATCCGTCTATTCGACGGCATTGCCTCGCGCATGTCGGTACTGGAACAGGCGGGATGAGGCACGGAACGATCAACCGAATCCCGATCACGCTTCGGGTCGCCCTTGCTGTGGGCATTCTGATGATCGTGTTGGGAATGGTCGCATCACAGCAGGTGCTCCGTTCACTCAGCCGCCTGCACGACGACAGGTTGCGGGAAATTGCCCGGCTGCATGTCGAAGGGCTGTCGGTCGCGCTTGGGCCTCTCGTCCTGCACAAGGATGTGTGGGAGGTCTACGACACGCTGGACCGGGCGCGGGTGGCATCTGATGGGCAGCGGATGCTGTTCACGGTCGTGGCGGATGACCGAAACAGGGTTCTGGCCGCGACCGATCCGTTGCGCGCACCAGTCGACAGCGATGCCACGCCGTTTTCCGAAAATGCGTCGGACCTGTCGGGACTGACCGCATCGGGAAACGCGCCACAGGTCCGGGTTCGCGCGCCACTTCTGGTGGCCGGACGCATTGTTGGTCAGATCGTCAGCGAAATAGATGTCGGCGACCTCGTGGCCGAACGGCAAAGGATTACGCTTTATCTTCTTCTCGCCAATGCGGGGGCTACCTCTTTGCTTGTCTTTGCGGGGTATTTCCTTGTTGCGCGGATGCTCAAGCCGGTGACGCTGCTGGCCCAGCACATGGATAACGCAGGCGGCGCGCCCAGCCGGATACCGGAATCCGAGATACCGAAGTCGGACACCGAACTGGCCCGACTGCTTCGGACATTCAACACGATGATGGGGGCGATCGACGCACGGACCGAGGCCGAAAGGCGCCTCGCGGAACGTGAACGCTTCGTCAGTCTCGGGCGGTTGTCCTCGTCCCTGGCGCATGAGATCAACAATCCGCTGGGCGGGCTTCTGAATACCGTGGACACGATCCGCACCTATGCGAGCCGGCCCGAAGTGGTGCAGAAATCCGTCGATCTTCTGGAACGCGGCCTTGTGCATCTGAAGGACGTGAGCCAGGCGATTCTGGAGGAGAACCGCCTCGACCGGGCTGGCCTTCCTTTGCAGCCAATGGATTTCGATGATCTGAAATTGCTGTTCGAGCCCGAGGCGGCGCAGAAGGGTCAGCGCCTTGAATGGGATGTGCGGGCGGACACTGACAATCTGTCGTACCTGCCAGCAGCGCCGGTGCGGCAGATTATTCTCAATCTGCTTCTGAATGCATCGGCTGCGGCGCCTGAAGGCGGCAACATCAGCCTGAGCGTACAGTCTTCCGATAATGATAGCGTGGAACTGACCATCACCGACGATGGTATGGGGCTGAGCACGCAGGATCTCGACCGCCTGATGTCTTCGGCCCCGGTCGCGCCGGGCGGCGGCGTCGGCTTGCGGCTTGTTCATGATCTTGTTGGCGGGCTCGGTGGGCACATCCTGCATACCACGGGGGCAGGTCGGACCTCGCTGGCGGTCATCCTTCCCAAGGGTAAGACTGCATGACACTGAAAGGCCGGCATATCGTGCTCGTCGAAGATGACGAGATCATGGGCGGATCGATTCATCAGCGGTTGGAGCTGGAAGGTGCCTCCGTTACCTGGATCAAGCAAATGGGGCGCGGGCTATCCGCGATCAGGACACCGCGACAGCCGGTCGACGGCGTGGTCTGCGATATCCGCCTGCCGGACGGGACCGGGGAAGAACTGTACGAAACGCTGTGCCGCACGACAACCCCGCCACCCTTTCTGTTCATCACGGGCCAAGGGGGGATCGACCAGGCTGTGCGGCTGTTGCGGGCGGGAGCTGCAGACTATATCACCAAGCCGTTCGATATGGGCGGTTTCCTCAACCGGCTGGCGCGGATCCTGCGCCCCGAAGAAAATGTCGACCTGCCACATCAAACCGGGATTTCGGTAGCCGCGCGTCAGGTCGATGCACTGGCCGCCGAATACGCCGAAGGTGACCATCCGATCCTGATCCGGGGCGACAAGGGATTGGGCAAGGCACGTCTTGCGCGCAGGATTCACGACCTGTCGGACCGGCGTGCCGCCTCCTTCATAGAGGTTCGTGCGCATCGAAATGATATTGACGATCAGGCGCTGACAGCGGCCGTCGCCGAGGTGGGCGAAGGAACTTTGTATCTCAATGGATTGGAAAGCCTTGCAGCGGAAACGCAGGACCATCTCATTGAAACTCTGGCGGCCGACACACCGTTTCGCGCCGTGGCGTCGGTCTGGCCCACCGTCGACGAGCATATCATCGCAGGGGAACTGAGAGCGGACCTTCTCTATCTGTTCAAGGCGCATGAGGTTTTCATTCCTCCGCTCACCGAAAGACAGGACGATGCCATATGGTTGGCCAGACAGTTCTTCGAGGCGCTCAACCAGCGGCGCAATTTGCCCCTGAAAGGGCTGTCATCGCATGCAGAAAGCGCCATCCGCGTCCACGACTGGCCCGGCAACGGCCGGGAGCTTCGGGCGCGGCTGCTTCGAGCGGTCGAAGCGGCTCAGGGAGAATGGGTGTTCCCCTCCGATATCTTCCCCGAACTCGGAGCGGAGAACGACCGCTTCTCGACGCTATCCGAGGCGCGCGACGCCGCCGAACGGCAGCAGATCATCGCGGCGCTGGCGCGGACGGATGGTCATGTCCTCGAAGCGGCCAAGCTGCTGAAAATCTCACGCACGACTCTGTGGGAAAAGATGCAGAAATTCGGCCTCTGATCTGCTGCTGAAAATGTTCGGATTTCCGAACGCTTAAAAAAACCTTTAAAAATCAGTCAACAGCCGCACTGCGGCATTCCTCTCTTGGGCGTCGGCAGGGGCCGTGTCAGCGCCTACCATGGTATACAGAAAAACAAGGGAGGATTTTTTTCATGAAATGCAATCGGCTGGTCGATGCGGGCCGTCGTCAGTTCCTTCGCGGCAGCTTAATAAGCGCTGCGGGGGCTGCGGCGTCCACGGTGCTGCCTGCGCAACAGGCGCAGGCGCGAAGCCTCGCACGGGTGGATTATCCGCCCAACAGGATCGCCAATGTCTCGGACCTCGTGGTCAACGAGCCGATGGACATCGAATATCCCGACGCAGACAGCCCGGGCGTGCTGCTCAAACTCGGACAAGCGGTCGAGGGCGGTGTCGGACCAGATGGCGATATTGTCGCCTATTCTGTGCTCTGCCCGCACAAGGGATGGATACTCAGCTATAGCGCTGAGGATCGGACGCTGAACTGCCCCGGTCACCACTCACGGTTCGATACGGAAGCGGGCGGCCAGCAGATATGGGGCCATGCCACCAACAACCTGCCGCAATTCGTCCTGCGCGTGGACGACAAGGGCGACATTCATGCCGAAGGGGTGGACGAGCTGATTTACGGCCGTCTGTCCAACGTGTTGTGAGGGGGAAAAGATCATGGCTTACAAAAGACAGATAGACCGGCTTCCGATCATCCCGGCGGATGCGAAGGAACACAACGTAACCTGCCACTACTGCATCGTCGGCTGCGGCTACAAGGCCTACACATGGCCGATGAACAAGCAGGGCGGCACGGCCCCCGGCGAGAACAAGTTCGGCGTCGACCTGAGCGAACAGCAGTATCAGGATACCGAAGCTTGGTACGCGCCGTCGATGTACAACATCGTCAAGCAGAACGGCCAAGATGTGCAGCTGGTCGTCAAGCCGGACGTGAACTGCGAAGTCAATTCCGGGCTTGGTTCGATCCGCGGGGCACGGATGGCTGAAAACCGTCCCTCCAAGGTTACGGGCACGCAGCAGCAGCGCCTGTCGGATCCGATGGTCTGGCGCAACGGCGTCTGGCAGCCCACGACATGGGAGGACGCTCTCGACCTCGTGGCGCGGGTGACGGCGCGGGTGGTGACCGAAGGCTCCGAGGACGATCTTGTCGTGTCGATGTTCGACCACGGCGGTTCGGCCGGCGGGTACGAAAACACCTGGGGCACCGGAAAACTCTATTTCGACAGCATGAAGGTCAAGAACTGCCGGATCCACAACCGCCCGGCCTACAATTCCGAGGTGCATTCGACCCGGGACATGGGCGTGGGTGAACTGAACTACGCCTACAAGGATTACGGGCTGACCGACACCATCTTCATGGTCGGCGCGAACTCGATGGAGACCCAGACTAACCTCTATTTGAACCACATGGTGCCCGGTCTTCAGAACGGGGCGAAGTTCATCGCGGTGGACCCGCGTCGCACACTGACGATCAGCGCCTCCGAGCGATATGCGGGTAAGGAGAACGTCCTGCATCTTGCGATCAACGAAGGCACCGACATGGCGCTGTTCAACGCCATCCTGACCCATATCGTCGACAACGGCTGGGTGGATGCCGAGTTCATCGCCAATTCGACCTTCCAGAGCGGCGAAGCGGTGGCGCAGGACGAAGCCCATCCGGCGGGGCTTGGCAGCCTCGACTTCGCGATGGAAAGCTGCCGCACCTCGGTCGAGGAAGCGGCGGATATCTGCGGCGTTCCGGCGGCCGATATCGTCAAGGCAGCCGAATGGATCGCCAAACCGCATGACGATGGCAGCCGCCGCAAATGCGTCACCGCCTATGAAAAGGGCATCATCTGGGGCAACGACAACTATCGCACCATCGGTGCCTTGGTGAACATCGCCCTGGCCACCGGCAATATCGGCCGCGAAGGCGGTGGGGTCTGCCGCTTGGGTGGGCATCAGGAAGGGTATTACCGTCCGTCGGATGCGCATGTCGGCCGTCCCGCCGAATATATCGACCAGTTCCTGATCCGGGGTCTGGGCGGCGTGCACCACATCTGGGCCTGCGACCACTACAAGACCACGCTGAACGCATCCGAGTTCAAGCGCGTTCACAAGCGGCGTTCGGACATGGTGAAGGACGCCATCGACGCCGCCGCGGGCGGCACCCGTGAACAGGTTGTCGACGCGATCGTGTCGGCGATCAACGCGGGCGGGCTGTTCGTGGTGGACGTGGACATCATCCACAGCCAGATCGGCCAGAACGCCCATGTCATCCTGCCCGCCTGCGAAGCCAACGAGATGAACCTCACCTCGATGAACGGCGAGCGGCGGATGCGCCTGTCGGAACGCTACATGGACCCGTTCGGCAATTCCAAGCCGGATTGCCTGATCGCGGCCGGCGTCGCGCAGAACATGGAACGTGTGCTGCGCGAGATGGGCAACGATGCCTATGCCGATCAGTTCAAGGGCTATGACTGGCAGACCGAGGAAGACGCCTTCATGGACGGCTACAACCAGGGCAACCCGGAAGTGACCTATGACCGCCTGCGCGCGATGGGGAACAATGGGGTTCAGGAACCGGTCGTGGGCTTCGAGAACGGCGAACTGGTCGGGACCGAACGGCTTTATGCCGAGGGCACCTTCGACCGGCACGGGCGCGATGACAAGAAGGCGCTGTTCTGTGCCGCCGGTTGGCGGGGCTGGCAGGCGCCGGGCAAGGCGCGCGAAAAGGCCGCCCACAAGTTCTGGATCAACAACGTCCGGGCCAACATCTTCTGGCAGAACCAGTTCCTGGATCAGGAAAACGACTTCATCCAGGACCGGTTCCCGCATCCCTTCGTCGAGATGAATCCCGACGACATGGTCGACCTGGGCCTGAACCCGGGCGACCTGCTGGAGATCGTCAACGACAACGGCGTGACCCAGGGCATGGCCTATCCGACGCCGACGGCCAAGCGCGGCCAGGTGGCGATGGTGTTCGGCTCGCCTGCGGGCAGCCAGGGCAACGTGGTCAATCCCGGTGTGAACGAACTGGTGCTGCCCGACTACAAGCACTGCTGGGGCGACATTCGCAAGATCGCGAACGCGACGCCCGAGACGCAGGCGATATCCTTCAAGTCCAAGGAAGTGGTGCTCTGAGCATCGCAAACCGCGCCCGCCCCGAAACCGGGGCGGGCGTTTTTTCCATGCGCGAAGGGGAGAGCGCGATGGCCCAGCCAGATTTTTGTTCCACCGGGAATACGGGGGCAACGCTGTCGGTCGATGCGGCGCGTCTGAGAACCGTCGCCGCCGTAGCTCCTATGCGCGAGGCGGAGACGCTGCCACTCGACTTTGCCCTTGGCCGCGTTCTGGCTGATCCCCCCTCCGCGCAGGTCAACCTGCCCCCTTTCGACAACGCCGCGATGGACGGCTATGCGGTTTCGACCGGTGATTTTTCCGGGCATGGCCCTTGGCGGCTTCCCGTCTCGGACAGGATCGTGGCGGGCGACACAAGATCAGTCATCCTTCGGCCCGGAACGGCGGCACGGATTTTCACCGGCGCCCCGATCCCCGAAGGTGCGGATGCCGTTATTTTGCAGGAACGCGTGCGCCGCGACGGCAACACGCTGATCGTTGCCGAGGCCCCGCGTACATCGCTAAACATCCGGCGCCGGGGAGAGGATTGCCGCGCGGGAGAATGGCCCCTGCCTGCCGGACACCTGCTGACCGCGCCGCGCCTGGCCCTTCTCGCGGGAACCGGCATTCCCGAGATCTCTGCTTTCCGGAAATTGCGCGTCGGCCTATTCTCGACGGGCAGCGAGTTGCGAGAGCCGGGATCGCTGTTGCAGCACGGCCAGATCTACAATTCCAACCGCGTCATGCTGCGCGCCCTGCTGGCGCAGCCCTGGATCGAGTTGACCGATTACGGCATCCTTCGCGATGACGCCGACACGATCCGCGCCACCATCCGCCGCGCCGCAGAAGAGAATGATGTCGTCATTTCTTCGGGCGGGGTGTCGGCGGGCGAAGAGGATCATATCCTCGACGCCCTGCGCCGTGAGGACGCCACGCTTGACGTGCTGAAAGTGGCGATCAGGCCGGGCAAGCCTTTGACCGTGGGCCGGGTCGCGGACGCGCTCTATGTGGGCCTGCCGGGCAATCCCTATGCTGCGGCGGTGACCTTCAGCCAGATCGCGCGGCCCGCGCTGCGCAAGGCCGCCGGGATGACCGAGGTGTCGGACATCTGGCTTCCGGCCGTGTCCGGATTCGACTATTCCCGCAGGACAGGCCGGCGTGAATATGTCCCAGTGACCTGGGATCAGCGCGATGCAATGGGCAGGCCAATCCTTCAGCGTCTTGGCCGGGGGGCATCCGCTAGCCTTGGTCCGATCGCGATGGCGCGCGGCATCGCCGTCATCGACAAGGAGATGCCGCGTGTCAGTGTGGGCCAACCGCTGAAGGTGGAGCCGCTTCTCGAATGAGTCCGATCCTGGCCACGATCCATGCACGCAGATCGGTCAGCCCCCGCCGCTTGGCGGGTCGTGCCCTGTCTGACGAAGAACTTACCTTGCTCGCTGAGGCCGCGGCGGCCGCCCCCGACCACGGCAGACTCGGGCCCTTGCATCTGGTCGCCGTGGCCCACGGAGACCGTGCCGCCCTGGCCGAGGTCTTTGCCGCAGCCGCGCTCGAAGCGGATCCCGCTGCCACGGACGAAGACCTCGACCGGTCGCGCGGCTGCTCGCTCGCCGCTCCGACCCTGATTGCCGTCGTTGCGAATATTGATGATGGCCACCCATTGGTGCCTGTCAGTGAACAATGGATCTCGGTCGGCGCGGGCCTGCAAAACGTCCTGCTGGCGCTCGCGGCATTAGGGTGCAGGGGAAAGGTGGTCAGTGGTCGGCGCGTTGGGAGTATGGCGCTGCGATCAGCCTTTGGCCTCGGGGAAGGGGCACATCTTGTTGGTTTCATAACCATCGGCACTTTCGAAGGAGATCTCAAGCCAGCCCGACGCCGGACGGCTGACAGCGTTTTGTCGTTTTGGCGGCGACCGGAGGAATGTTGACTTGGGCGCTGCCATTGCAAGTTACCGAATCCAATTTGCGGCGGTTTAGTCCCATAGGTTCGCGGTAATGAGAGGCGTAGCGTTCCTCGGCTTTCCGCCCGAAATGCATGTACGACCTATGTGCCCAGCCTTCGACTAGATGTCTGCTTCGGGCTAACTCTGTTGAAAAACTCGGCAACCACGTTCGAAGGAGCAAAGCTGAGGGAAGCTGTTCCGACATCTTCGCAAAGGACCTCGAAATCCGGAAAATAGACCGCCAGGCAGGAACATTGTTCTACATTTTGGAGGGCACGGAGCTGCACAGGGACTTTTTCAACAGAATGGGCTGGGAGCAGTCATTCGGTACGAGACAGACGAAAGGCCGGCATGGGCCGACATCATCTGGGAGTTTGTGATTGGATGACGCGTTCTTTCAAATGCCTGAAAGATGCTTAATGGTCGACCGCTACAAATCCTTCAACGAACCTGCCGCCAACGAGCGGCTCGACATCGACTATCGCATTCGAGCCTTGGATCGTGGTTCAGAGGCAGTAATCTTGGTGCCGCACGGCGGATGGATCGAGCCCAAGACATCTGAGACAGCCTATGCAATCGCTAGAACCGATCTCTCGTTTTACACCTTCGAGGCTATAAGGATTGGAACTCACGGCGATTTTCACATAACTTCACATCGTTTCGACGAACCTACGGCCGTCGGACTTGTCGGCAGATCTTGGACCGCAGTTTCAATCCATTTAAGGCGGAACGACGGGACTGACATGGTGTGGTTAAGTGGTCACGCCACCCACCTGCGCGATGCCGGCTTTGAGGCTGAGCTCAACGAAAGACTGTCAGGTTTGGACTAGGTAAACATTTGCAACCGGACGCGCTCCGATTAGGGTGTACAGCTCGAGCTCACACGACTGCTGCGTAATTTGTTGGCGACGGATGCCAAACTTCTGCAGTCCTTCTCTGAAGCTGTTCGAAATTCGGTTCTGTCATCACCCGCCATCTTTACATCCTGTATACGGCGCATTCGACGGATGTATCCTTTGGCGGCGCGTGACGGTTTTGGGGTTGCCTCTTGTCGCGTGGATTTTCAGTAGGTACGGATGGGGCAGGTTTGGGTTGCCTGGACGATCAGCACGATCCTTTCGATCATCGACATGATCTTTGGCAAGGCAATCGGTCACGCTATTGGTGTGTTCATTATCGCGAAGCTTACTTAGTTTAGTGATTGAAAATTAAGGGCTGAATGGGGGCTACATCATTACCCCACCCTACAACCTTCAATAATTTCAACGATTTGCGTTGAAAAACTGGTGCGGTCGAGA